>NZ_JAWHPK010000001.1:0-1263766 GCF_032587795.1 Pseudomonas syringae group sp. 247E2
TGGTAGTGTGGGGTTTCCCCATGTGAGAGTAGGTCATCGTCAAGATTAAATTCCAGAAACCCTCATCGCTTACGCGTTGAGGGTTTTTGTTTTTCTGCTGCACAAAAACTGCCATGAAAATACGTTTTCGTTTCTATGCAGCATGCCTCTGCGTGGCTATTATGCGTGCCTCATTGCCGGGCGACTCCAAATGCTGACCTTGTTAAAGCTTCTTGCCGATGGTGCATTTCATTCTGGACAGGTATTAGGCAATGCCCTCGGCATAAGCCGCAGTGCGGTCTGGAAGCAGCTTCAGCAGCTTGAAGCTGACCTGGGCATAGAGGTGCATAAAGTGCGCGGACGGGGTTATCGACTGGCAACGCCTATTTCGCTTTTAAGCCCCGCTGGCATAGCTCAGTGCGGATTCCCCGCCAGCTGGTCTGTACGCACTTACGACACTATCGACTCAACCAATGCAGAGGCCACGCGTCTGATTGCTCGCGGGGCTCCCATGCCTTTACTGGTGGTGGCCGAGCAGCAAACCTCGGGAAGGGGGAGGCGGGGTCGAAAGTGGGTAAGTCCATTTGCCGAGAACCTTTATTACAGTCTGGTCCTGCGCATTGATGGTGGAATGCGTCAGCTGGAAGGTCTCAGCCTTTTGGTCGGATTGGCTGTGATGAACGTACTGCGCGACATTGGGGTTCAAGGCGCGGGCCTGAAATGGCCTAATGATGTGCTGGTCGGAAGACAGAAGATTGCTGGCATTTTGCTCGAGCTTGTTGGGGATCCGGCAGACGTTTGTCATGTGATCATCGGAATAGGGGTGAACGTGAACATGCGGTCATCGAGCGAAGTGGATCAGCTATGGACGTCGATTCGACTCGAAACGGGCAGCCTTGCTGATCGGAATCGGATTGCAGCCCTTATAAGCAGTCAGCTTGAGTCTCTTCTGGCAGTTCATCGCAAAGAAGGCTTCGTGGCTTTTCAGGATGAGTGGGAGCGCGGACATTTGTGGCAGGGAGCTGCTGTCAGATTGCTTTCAGGCGCTGAGGCAGTTGAAGGGGTAGTGTTGGGGGTCGACTCGCTTGGAGCGTTGCGTTTGGAAGTGAATGGGGTAGAGAAGAGCTTTAGTGGTGGCGAGCTCAGCCTGAGGTTGCGAGATGATTCTTGAGCTCGACTGTGGCAACAGCTTCATCAAGTGGCGGATAACTGCGAAGAACGATGCGGCAGTGATTAGCGGCGGCGTTGTGGACTCCGATGCTGCCTTGCTGATGCACTTGAGTAATCTGCCTGACACATCATTCACTGACTGCCGTCTGGTGAGTGTGCGTAGTGCCGAAGAAACGGCGAGGCTTGTCTCTTTGCTGGCTGACACCTTTTCCGTTGCGGCTGTCTGCGCGGAACCTGCTCAAGAGCTTGCTGGCGTGATAAATGGCTATGACGACTTCGCGCGTCTGGGGCTGGACCGCTGGCTGGCTTTCGTAGGTGCTTACCATCTCGCCAGAAGCGCGTGCCTGGTGATTGATCTGGGAACTGCTGTGACGTCTGATTTTGTAGACGCCGGTGGTGCGCATCTCGGTGGCTTTATCTGTCCTGGAATGCCCTTGATGCGCAATCAGTTGCGTACTCATACCCGTCGCATCAGATATGACGACACAGAGGCTGAAAAAGCCCTTGCCCGTCTTGTTCCAGGGCGTGCAACTGCAGAGGCCGTAGAGCGCGGCTGCTCGTTGATGCTTCGTGGGTTTGCATTGACTCAGATTGAGATAGCGCAGGGGTACTGGGGCAACGATTTTGCTATTTTTGTGACTGGCGGGGATGCTGCGCTGGTTGCGGATGTACTGCCGGGGGCTCGTATTGTTCCTGATCTGGTCTTCGTGGGTCTGGCTCTGGCCTGCCCTTTGCGTTGAGGTCTCTATGCGTTGGTTATTTCTTCTGCTGTTGATGCTTAATGCCTTTTATTACCTCTGGCATCAGCAGGAGGCTCCGCTCAGGGCTAAAGAGGTCATGCCATTGTCGTTGCATCGCGCTCCTCAGCAGGATATTCGCCTGCTTAGTGAGTCGGATGCGGGGCGCATGTCGCATGATGCCGACACGAAGTGCCTGTATGTCGGTGGCTTTGCGAGGCAAGAGGATGCTCGCCTGGTGGAGCAGCGCTTGAACAGTCTGGATATCCAGTCTCAATTTCAGTCGCTGCAAACGAATGGGGCGACGGCCTACTGGTTAAGGATTGCCCCGGAAAGCCGACGTCTTGTGGAGGCAGGTGTGATCAATCAATTGAGTCAGGATTTCCCACAATTAAAAAATCAAATAATGTCGTGCGAGGGCATTGCAACTGCTGAGTAGTTTACATAGAATGGCGCCCGCTTCGCAGCGAGGTGAAAGTCTCGCGAACGGGGTGGTAGTAGTCAACGCATGTAACCTCAGGTTTTTACTGAGAAAAAGGTTGACAGAAGGGCAGCATGAGTTGAGAATGCTGCCTCGCTTAGGAGGGGTTCCCGAGCGGCCAAAGGGATCAGACTGTAAATCTGACGTCTACGACTTCGAAGGTTCGAATCCTTCCCCCTCCACCAGATTTAGCGCGATCTGCAAATTGCGCGGGTATAGTTTAGTGGTAGAACCTCAGCCTTCCAAGCTGATGATGCGGGTTCGATTCCCGCTACCCGCTCCAGGTTTGTGGTTCATGCATTGTGTTTTGCTCTTGTAGCTCAGTTGGTAGAGCACACCCTTGGTAAGGGTGAGGTCAGCGGTTCAAATCCGCTCAAGAGCTCCATTGCTAAAGGCAGATATGAAAATATCTGCCTTTGTTTTAGGTGGTTGCGCTGTGCGTGATCCGCTTGAAGCTTGTTCGGAGTGCGTCACCTGTAAGGCGCTCCCTGAATAAGGTGTTGAAAAACTCTCGTCAGGTCCGCATAATGGTCGGCCTGATTTTGCTTTTAGGTCAGTAGCTCAATTGGCAGAGCGACGGTCTCCAAAACCGTAGGTTGGGGGTTCGATTCCCTCCTGACCTGCCAGATTTCCTAGATGTAATCTGGCTTTCTTTTCACAGGATCTCCGTAGATGAATCCCAAGGCTGAAGCATCAGACTCTCGCTTTGATATGCTGAAGTGGCTCCTGGTAGTCGTTTTGGTTGTCGTGGGTGTTGTCGGTAATCAGTATTATTCTGCTGAGCCGATCCTGTACCGCGTTCTTGCTCTCCTTGTGATTGCTGCTGCAGCTGCATTTGTTGCGCTGCAGACCGGTAAGGGTAAAGCCTTCTTCGTTTTGGCGAAAGAAGCTCGCGCTGAGATTCGTAAAGTCGTATGGCCTACTCGCCAAGAAACCACTCAAACCACGTTGATCGTTGTGGCAGTTGTGCTGGTTATGGCGTTGCTGTTGTGGGGGCTTGATTCCCTGCTCGGCTGGCTTGTTTCCTTGATAGTTGGCTAAGGGTGTCCCGTGGCTAAGCGTTGGTACGTAGTGCATGCTTACTCGGGTTACGAGAAGCATGTCATGCGCTCGTTGATCGAGCGTGTGAAGCTGGCAGGCATGGAAGATGGCTTCGGCGAAATTCTGGTTCCCACTGAAGAAGTGGTTGAAATGCGTAATGGCCAGAAACGCAAAAGCGAACGCAAGTTCTTCCCAGGTTATGTGCTTGTTCAGATGGACATGAATGAGGGTACTTGGCACTTGGTCAAGGACACCCCGCGTGTCATGGGCTTCATCGGCGGTACCGCAGATAAGCCTGCTCCGATCACTGACAAAGAAGCAGAAGCAATTCTGCGTCGTGTCGCTGACGGTAGCGACAAGCCGAAGCCAAAAACGCTGTTCGAGCCGGGTGAGGTTGTTCGTGTCACCGACGGTCCGTTCGCCGATTTCAATGGCACGGTTGAAGAAGTTAACTACGAAAAGAGCCGGATTCAAGTGGCGGTGCTCATTTTCGGACGCTCTACCCCGGTAGAGCTAGAGTTCAGTCAGGTCGAAAAGGCATAACTGAGCTGGAATCCCATACCCCGCAGCCCAAGGCTGTGGGGTTTTTTCGTCACTGGGATATACGCGTAAGTAACCGGGGAGCCTTTATTGGCGCTTGAACCCGTAATTGGAGTGCCTCATGGCCAAGAAGATAACCGCATACATCAAGCTGCAAGTGAAAGCCGCTCAGGCTAACCCAAGCCCGCCAGTTGGTCCTGCTCTGGGTCAGCACGGTGTGAACATCATGGAATTCTGCAAAGCGTTCAACGCCCGTACTCAGGGTATTGAACCAGGCTTGCCGACTCCAGTGATCATCACTGTATACAGCGACCGTAGCTTCACTTTCGAAACAAAAAGTACCCCTGCATCGGTTCTGCTGAAGAAAGCTGCAGGCTTGACCAGCGGCTCGGCTCGCCCGAACACCGTTAAAGTTGGCACCGTGACTCGTGCTCAGCTGGAAGATATCGCTAAAGCAAAAAATGCGGATCTGACTGCAGCTGACATGGAAGCGGCCGTGCGTACCATCGCCGGTTCCGCTCGTAGCATGGGCCTTAACGTGGAGGGTGTGTAATGGCTAAGCTGACCAAGCGTCAAAAGGCAATCGCCAGCAAGATCGAAGCTGGTAAATCCTACAACTTCGTAGACGCTGCTGCTCTGCTGACCGAGCTGTCGACTGTCAAGTTCAGCGAGTCTGTAGACGTTGCTGTTAACCTGGGTGTCGATCCTCGTAAATCCGACCAGGTTGTACGTAGCGCTACTGTTCTGCCACACGGTACCGGTAAGACTGTACGCGTTGCAGTTTTCACCCAGGGTCCTGCTGCTGAAGCTGCTCTGGCTGCCGGTGCTGACCGCGTTGGTATGGACGATCTGGCCGCTGAAATGAAAGCTGGCGATCTGAACTATGACGTCGTTATCGCTTCCCCTGACGCAATGCGCGTTGTGGGTCAGCTGGGTCAGGTTCTCGGTCCTCGCGGTCTGATGCCAAACCCGAAAGTCGGCACTGTTACTCCTGACGTTGCTAACGCCGTCAAGAACGCCAAGGCTGGTCAGGTTCGTTATCGTACCGACAAAAACGGCATCATCCACACTTCCGTTGGCAAGGTCGGTTTTGACGCTGTCAAGCTGAAGGAAAACGTTGAAGCCCTGATCGCTGATCTGAAGCGTATCAAGCCTGCTTCTTCGAAAGGTATTTACGTCAAGCGCATCACCCTGAGCACCACTATGGGCCCAGGCCTGGTCATCGACCAGGGTTCGTTGGAAGCGTAAGACAAAATGGTACGGTGATTGATGCCGTACCGTTTGAAAGATTGGGGTCCCTGCCTGGCGGGGGCTATCCAAGACCGTAGGCGACGCAAGTCTTAAACCACAAGCCTACGCAGATGGTGCTCCCGGTTCCTTACCGAATCAGACACCAAAACGACATCTGGCTTCGGTCGGATGAAACGGTAACAAGCAGGAGTTAAACCCGTGGCAATTAAACTCGAAGACAAGAAGGCCATCGTCGCTGAAGTCAACGAGGCTGCCAAAGCTGGTCTGTCCGCTGTCGTGGCTGATGCCCGTGGCGTGACGGTTGGCGCAATGACCGGACTCCGTAAAGAGGCTCGTGAAGCTGGCGTTTACGTACGTGTTGTACGTAACACCCTGCTCAAGCGCGCTGTTGCTGACACTGAATTCAGTGTCCTCAACGACGTGTTCACTGGCCCGACCTTGATCGCGTTCTCCAATGAACATCCTGGCGCTGCTGCCCGTCTGTTCAAGGAATTCGCTAAAGGTCAGGACAAGTTCGAGATCAAGGCAGCTGCGTTCGAGGGCAAGTTCCTCGCAGCTAATCAGATCGATGTACTGGCAAGCCTGCCGACCCGTGACGAAGCAATTTCTCAGCTGATGAGCGTGATTCAAGGCGCTACCAGCAAGTTGGCTCGTACTCTGGCGGCTGTTCGCGACCAAAAAGAAGCAGCTGCAGCCTAAGGCTGAGTCAGATCTTTTCGCGTATTTTTGTTTATTTTGATGGTCGCGTAGGCCGTCCCCCAATTCAGGAAATTGAGTCATGTCCATCTCTCAAGACGATATCCTTAACGCCGTAGCTGAAATGTCCGTTCTGCAGGTTGTAGAGCTGATCAAGGCGTTCGAAGAGAAGTTCGGCGTTACCGCTGCTGCCGGTTCGGCTGGTCCAGCTGTTGCTGCTGCTGTTGTTGAAGAACAAACTGAATTCAACGTCATGCTGCTGGAAGCTGGCGAGAAGAAAGTTAACGTGATCAAGGCAGTACGTGAACTGACCGGTCTGGGCCTGAAAGAAGCCAAGGCAGTCGTTGACGGCGCGCCAGCAATGGTTCTGGAAGCTGTTGCCAAAGACGCAGCTGACAAAGCCAAAGCTACTCTGGAAGAAGCAGGCGCTAAAGTCGAGCTGAAATAAGCACCGACTTTGAGTGTCCAGCCCACGCGATTAGCGAAAGGCTGATGGCTGGTGGCTTTTGCCACCGGCCTTTTTCCGTTATAGACGATTGGCGCTGTCAACGTCTGTAATGTGCGGTATCCACCGATGGCGGTGGCGCAAACCAAGGGGTTTGCAAGATTTTCTGGCTGCTTCCGTCGGGAGGGAGCCAAACAAGCAGGTGACCAAGCTGGGGAACGCTGATGGCTTACTCATATACTGAGAAAAAACGTATCCGCAAGGACTTTAGCAAGTTGCCGGACGTAATGGATGTGCCGTATCTCTTGGCCATCCAGCTGGATTCGTATCGCGAATTCCTGCAGGCGGGAGCGACCAAAGATCAGTTCCGCGACGTCGGTCTGCATGCAGCCTTCAAATCCGTTTTCCCGATCATCAGCTACTCCGGCAATGCTGCGCTGGAGTATGTAGGTTATCGCTTGGGCGAACCGGCATTTGATGTCAAGGAATGCGTGCTGCGCGGTGTGACTTACGCAGTACCTCTGCGGGTCAAGGTCCGTCTGATCATTTTCGACAAAGAATCGTCGAACAAAGCGATCAAGGACATCAAAGAGCAAGAAGTCTACATGGGTGAAATCCCCCTGATGACTGAAAACGGTACCTTCGTAATCAATGGCACCGAGCGCGTTATCGTGTCTCAGCTTCACCGCTCGCCTGGCGTATTCTTCGACCACGACCGTGGCAAGACGCACAGCTCCGGTAAGCTGCTTTACTCCGCTCGTATCATTCCTTACCGCGGTTCGTGGCTGGACTTCGAGTTCGATCCGAAAGACTGCGTATTCGTCCGTATCGACCGTCGTCGCAAGCTGCCTGCATCCGTACTTCTGCGCGCTCTGGGTTATACCACCGAGCAAGTGCTCGATGCTTTCTACACCACCAACGTATTCCATGTGCGCGGCGAAAACCTGAGCCTGGAACTGGTGCCTCAGCGCCTGCGTGGTGAAATTGCCGTTCTGGATATTCTGGACGACAAGGGCAAGGTCATTGTCGAGCAGGGTCGCCGTATTACCGCTCGTCACATCAACCAGCTGGAAAAAGCCGGGATCAAAGAGCTGGAAGTACCTCTGGACTACGTCCTGGGTCGTACTACTGCCAAGGTCATCGTGCATCCGGCAACCGGTGAGATCATTGCCGAGTGCAACACCGAGCTGAACACTGAAATCCTGGCCAAGATCGCCAAGGCTCAGGTCGTTCGCATCGAAACGTTGTACACCAACGACATCGACTGCGGTCCGTTCGTCTCTGACACGCTGAAGATCGACTCCACCAGCAACCAACTGGAAGCGCTGGTCGAGATCTATCGCATGATGCGTCCTGGCGAGCCGCCAACCAAGGATGCCGCTGAAACACTGTTCAACAACCTGTTCTTCAGTCCTGAGCGTTACGACCTGTCTGCTGTAGGCCGGATGAAGTTCAACCGTCGTATCGGTCGTACCGAAATCGAAGGCTCGGGCGTGCTGTGCAAGGAAGACATCGTAGCGGTCCTCAAGACCCTCGTTGATATCCGTAACGGCAAAGGCATCGTCGATGACATCGACCACCTCGGTAACCGTCGCGTTCGTTGCGTTGGTGAGATGGCCGAGAACCAGTTCCGTGTAGGTCTGGTCCGTGTCGAGCGCGCTGTCAAAGAGCGCCTGTCCATGGCAGAAAGCGAAGGCCTGATGCCTCAGGACCTGATCAACGCCAAGCCTGTTGCGGCGGCGGTCAAGGAATTCTTCGGTTCCAGCCAGCTTTCCCAGTTCATGGACCAGAACAACCCGCTGTCCGAGATCACTCACAAGCGCCGTGTTTCTGCACTCGGCCCTGGCGGTCTGACGCGTGAGCGTGCTGGCTTTGAAGTTCGAGACGTTCACCCGACTCACTACGGCCGTGTTTGCCCGATCGAGACGCCTGAAGGTCCGAACATCGGTCTGATCAACTCCTTGGCGGCTTATGCTCGCACCAACCAGTACGGCTTCCTTGAGAGCCCGTACCGTGTGGTCAAGGAAGGTCTGGTAACCGAAGAAATCGTTTTCCTTTCGGCGATCGAAGAAGCGGACCACGTCATTGCTCAGGCTTCGGCTGCAATGAACGACAAGCAAGAGCTGATCGACGAGCTGGTTGCTGTGCGTCACTTGAACGAATTCACCGTCAAGGCACCAGCCGATGTCACCCTGATGGACGTTTCGCCCAAGCAGGTTGTGTCGGTAGCCGCATCGCTGATCCCGTTCCTCGAGCACGATGACGCCAACCGCGCATTGATGGGTTCGAACATGCAGCGTCAGGCTGTACCGACCCTGCGTGCCGACAAGCCGCTGGTAGGTACTGGCATGGAGCGCAACGTTGCTCGCGACTCCGGCGTTTGCGTCGTGGCTCGTCGTGGCGGCGTGATCGACTCTGTCGACGCCAGCCGTATCGTTGTTCGCGTTGCCGATGACGAAGTAGAAACAGGTGAGGCAGGTGTAGACATCTACAACCTGACCAAATACACCCGTTCGAACCAGAACACCTGCATCAACCAGCGTCCGCTGGTCAGCAAGGGTGACCGTGTTCAGCGTAGCGACATCATGGCCGACGGTCCGTCCACCGATATGGGTGAGCTGGCTCTGGGTCAGAACATGCGCATCGCGTTCATGGCCTGGAACGGTTTCAACTTCGAAGACTCCATCTGCCTCTCCGAGCGTGTAGTTCAAGAAGATCGCTTCACAACGATCCACATTCAGGAACTGACCTGTGTGGCTCGTGACACCAAGCTTGGGCCTGAAGAGATCACCGCCGACATCCCGAACGTGGGTGAAGCGGCTCTGAACAAGCTGGACGAAGCCGGTATCGTTTATGTAGGTGCCGAGGTTGGCGCCGGCGACATCCTGGTGGGCAAGGTCACTCCGAAAGGCGAGACCCAGCTGACTCCGGAAGAAAAACTGTTGCGCGCGATTTTCGGTGAGAAAGCCAGCGACGTTAAAGATACTTCCCTGCGCGTGCCGACCGGCACCAAGGGTACTGTCATTGACGTTCAGGTCTTCACCCGTGATGGCGTCGAGCGTGATGCGCGTGCCCTGTCCATCGAGAAGTCGCAACTCGACGAGATCCGTAAGGATCTGAACGAAGAGTTCCGTATTGTCGAAGGCGCTACTTTCGAACGTCTGCGCTCTGCGCTGGTGGGTCGTGTAGCCGAAGGCGGTGCTGGCCTCAAGAAAGGTCAGGAAATCACCAACGAAGTGCTTGATGGTCTTGAGCATGGTCAGTGGTTCAAACTGCGCATGGCTGAAGATGCTCTGAATGAGCAGCTTGAGAAAGCTCAGGCCTACATCGTTGATCGTCGCCGTCTTCTGGATGACAAGTTCGAAGACAAGAAACGCAAACTGCAGCAAGGCGATGACCTGGCTCCAGGCGTTCTGAAAATCGTCAAGGTCTACCTGGCAATCCGTCGTCGCATCCAGCCGGGCGACAAGATGGCCGGTCGTCACGGTAACAAGGGTGTGGTCTCCGTGATCATGCCGGTTGAAGACATGCCGCACGATGCCAATGGCACGCCGGTCGATATCGTCCTCAACCCGCTGGGCGTACCTTCGCGTATGAACGTTGGTCAGATTCTCGAAACTCACCTGGGCCTCGCGGCCAAAGGTCTGGGCGAGAAGATCAACCGCATGCTTGAAGAGCAGCGTAAAGTTGCTGAGCTGCGTAAGTTCCTCAACGAGATCTATAACGAAATCGGCGGTCGTCAGGAGTCTCTGGAAGACCTCACCGACAACGAGATTCTGGACCTCGCGAAGAACCTGCGTAACGGCGTACCGATGGCTACCCCGGTTTTCGACGGTGCCAAGGAAAGCGAAATCAAGGCAATGCTCAAGCTGGCAGATATGCCGGAAAGCGGCCAGATGCAGCTGTTCGACGGTCGTACCGGCAACAAGTTTGAACGTGCTGTAACGGTTGGCTACATGTACATGCTGAAGCTGAACCACTTGGTGGACGACAAGATGCACGCGCGTTCCACTGGTTCGTACAGCCTGGTTACCCAGCAGCCGCTGGGTGGTAAGGCACAGTTCGGTGGTCAGCGTTTCGGGGAGATGGAAGTGTGGGCGCTGGAAGCATACGGCGCGGCGTACACTCTGCAGGAAATGCTCACAGTGAAGTCGGACGATGTGAACGGTCGTACCAAGATGTACAAAAACATCGTGGACGGCGATCACCGTATGGAGCCGGGCATGCCCGAGTCTTTCAACGTGTTGATCAAAGAAATCCGTTCGCTCGGTATCGATATCGATCTGGAAACCGAATAACACGTGACGCGAATCGGGGGCAGGGCGGTATTGCCTGCTCCCTGCTCCGCCAGGAGGAAAAGCCTTGAAAGACCTACTGAATTTGCTGAAAAACCAGGGTCAAGTCGAAGAGTTCGACGCAATCCGTATCGGACTTGCATCGCCTGAGATGATCCGCTCTTGGTCGTTCGGTGAAGTTAAAAAGCCGGAAACCATTAACTACCGTACGTTCAAGCCTGAGCGTGACGGTCTGTTCTGCGCCAAGATCTTTGGCCCGGTAAAAGATTACGAGTGCCTGTGCGGTAAGTACAAGCGCCTGAAGCACCGCGGTGTCATCTGCGAAAAATGCGGTGTTGAAGTAGCACTGGCCAAGGTTCGTCGCGAGCGCATGGCTCACATCGAGCTGGCTTCGCCGGTTGCGCACATCTGGTTCCTGAAATCGCTGCCGTCCCGTATCGGCTTGCTGATGGACATGACCCTGCGTGATATCGAGCGCGTTCTCTACTTCGAGAGCTATGTCGTTATCGATCCAGGCATGACTACCCTTGAAAAAGGTCAGCTGCTGAACGACGAGCAATACTTCGAAGCCCTTGAAGAGTTCGGTGATGACTTCGACGCCCGCATGGGTGCCGAGGCTGTCCGCGAACTGCTGCACGCTATTGATCTGGAGCACGAAATTGGCCGTCTGCGTGAAGAAATTCCGCAAACCAATTCCGAAACCAAAATCAAGAAGCTGTCCAAGCGTCTGAAATTGATGGAAGCCTTCCAGGGTTCCGGCAACCTCCCTGAGTGGATGGTGCTGACCGTTCTGCCGGTTCTGCCGCCAGATCTGCGTCCTCTGGTTCCGCTTGACGGTGGCCGTTTCGCGACGTCCGACCTCAACGATCTGTATCGTCGAGTGATCAACCGTAACAACCGTCTGAAGCGTCTGCTGGATCTGTCTGCTCCCGACATCATCGTGCGCAACGAAAAGCGCATGCTGCAGGAAGCGGTCGATGCGCTGCTCGACAACGGTCGTCGCGGTCGTGCGATCACAGGTTCCAACAAGCGTCCTCTGAAGTCCTTGGCTGACATGATCAAGGGTAAGCAGGGTCGTTTCCGTCAGAACTTGCTCGGTAAGCGCGTTGACTACTCGGGCCGTTCGGTAATTACCGTAGGTCCGACCCTGCGTCTGCACCAGTGCGGTCTGCCGAAAAAAATGGCTCTCGAGCTGTTCAAACCGTTCATTTTCGGCAAGCTGGAAATGCGTGGCCTGGCCACGACCATCAAAGCTGCCAAGAAGATGGTCGAGCGCGAGCTGCCAGAGGTCTGGGACGTTCTTGCTGAAGTAATTCGCGAACACCCGGTGCTTCTGAACCGCGCGCCAACGCTTCACCGTCTGGGCATCCAGGCGTTTGAACCAGTACTGATCGAAGGTAAGGCTATTCAGCTGCACCCGCTGGTCTGTGCTGCGTACAACGCCGACTTCGACGGCGACCAGATGGCCGTTCACGTACCTTTGACGCTGGAAGCTCAGCTCGAAGCGCGTGCGCTGATGATGTCGACCAACAACATTCTGTCGCCAGCCAACGGTGAGCCAATCATCGTTCCTTCGCAGGACGTTGTACTGGGTCTGTATTACATGACTCGTGAAGCGATCAACGCCAAGGGCGAAGGTCGTGTGTTTGCGGACCTGCAGGAAGTCGACCGCGTATTCCGCGCCGGCGAAGCGGCTCTGCATGCCAAGGTCAAGGTTCGTATCCACGAAACGGTCAACGACCGTGACGGTGGCAGCGTCAAGAACACCCGTATCGTCGACACCACTGTCGGCCGTGCGCTGCTGTTCCAGGTGGTTCCGGCCGGCCTGTCCTACGACGTCGTCAACCAGCCTATGAAGAAGAAGGCGATCTCCAAGCTGATCAACCAGTGCTACCGCGTGGTTGGTTTGAAAGAGACCGTGATCTTCGCTGACCAGTTGATGTACACCGGTTTTGCCTACTCGACCATTTCGGGTGTTTCCATCGGCGTTAACGACTTCGTTATCCCGGATGAAAAAGCTCGCATCATCGACGCGGCCACCGAAGAAGTTAAAGAGATCGAAAGTCAGTACGCCTCCGGCCTGGTAACCCAGGGCGAGAAGTACAACAAGGTGATCGACCTCTGGTCCAAGGCCAACGACGAAGTGTCCAAGGCAATGATGTCGAACCTCTCGAAAGAGAAGGTCATCGATCGTCATGGCGTCGAAGTTGACCAGGAATCCTTCAACTCGATGTACATGATGGCTGACTCCGGTGCGCGTGGTTCTGCTGCCCAGATTCGTCAGTTGGCTGGTATGCGTGGTCTGATGGCCAAGCCTGACGGCTCCATCATCGAAACGCCGATCACTGCGAACTTCCGTGAAGGTTTGAGCGTACTTCAGTACTTCATCTCCACTCACGGTGCTCGTAAGGGTCTTGCGGATACCGCACTGAAAACCGCTAACTCCGGTTATCTGACTCGCCGTCTGGTAGACGTTGCTCAGGATCTGGTCGTTACCGAGGTGGATTGCGGTACCGAGCACGGTCTGCTGATGACTCCGCACATTGAAGGCGGTGACGTTGTAGAGCCGCTGGGTGAGCGCGTACTGGGTCGGGTTATCGCCCGTGACGTGTTCAAGCCGGGCACAGAAGACGTCATCGTTCCTGCTGGCACACTGGTAGACGAGAAGTGGGTCGAGTTCATCGAGCTGAACAGCATCGACGAAGTGATCGTTCGCTCGCCAATCAGCTGTGAAACGCGCTACGGCATCTGTGCCAAGTGCTACGGTCGCGACCTGGCTCGCGGTCACCTGGTTAACATCGGTGAAGCTGTCGGCGTAATCGCTGCACAGTCGATCGGTGAGCCGGGTACCCAGCTGACAATGCGTACGTTCCACATTGGTGGTGCGGCAAGCCGGACCTCGGCAGCCGACAGCGTTCAGGTGAAGAATGGCGGTACTGTCCGTCTTCACAACCTGAAGCACGTTGAGCGTGTTGACGGTCACCTGGTTGCGGTATCCCGCTCCGGTGAACTGGCCATCGCTGATGACTTCGGTCGCGAGCGTGAGCGTTACAAGCTGCCATACGGTGCAGTGATTTCGGTGAAGGAAGGCGACAAGGTCGACGCTGGTTCGATCGTGGCCAAGTGGGATCCGCACACTCACCCAATCGTTACCGAGATGAAAGGTACTGTTACCTACGTCGGCATGGAAGAAGGCATCACGATCAAGCGTCAGACAGACGAATTGACCGGTATGACCAACATTGAAGTGCTTGACGCCAAAGACCGTCCGGCTGCCGGCAAGGACATCCGTCCTGCTGTGAAGATGGTCGGTCTGGATGGCAAGGATCTGCTGTTGCCGGGTACTGACGTACCTGCTCAGTACTTCCTGCCGGCCAACGCCCTGGTCGGTGTTGCTGACGGTGCGCAGATCGCGATCGGTGATGTTATCGCTCGTATTCCGCAGGAAACTTCGAAGACTCGTGACATCACCGGTGGTCTGCCGCGTGTTGCCGACCTGTTCGAAGCCCGTCGTCCGAAAGAGGCGTCGATCCTTGCAGAAGTCAGCGGTACCATCGCATTCGGTAAAGAGACCAAGGGCAAGCGCCGTCTGGTCATTACCCCGAACGACGGTAGCGATCCGTACGAAGAGCTGATTCCGAAGTGGCGTCACCTGAACGTCTTCGAAGGCGAACAAGTGAACCGCGGCGAAGTTATCTCCGACGGTCCTAGCGATCCACACGACATCCTGCGTCTGCTGGGTGTGAGTGCGCTGGCCAAGTACATCGTCAACGAGATTCAGGATGTATACCGTCTGCAAGGCGTGAAGATCAACGACAAGCACATCGAGACGATTCTGCGTCAGATGTTGCGCAAGGTTGAAATTGCCGAGTCTGGCGATTCCAGTTTCATCAAGGGCGACCAGATGGAATTGACTCACGTACTGGTAGAAAACGAGCGTCTGAGCACGGAAGACAAGTTTGTCTCCAAGTTCACTCGCGTGTTGCTGGGTATCACCAAGGCATCGCTGTCCACCGAGTCGTTCATCTCCGCGGCCTCCTTCCAGGAGACAACCCGCGTGCTGACCGAGGCGGCTGTGACTGGCAAGCGCGATTATCTGCGCGGCCTGAAGGAAAACGTGGTTGTGGGTCGTCTGATCCCGGCCGGTACCGGTCTGGCTTATCACAGCGAGCGCAAGCGTCGTCGTGAAATGGACAAACCGACCCGTGTCAGCGCGAGCGAAGTAGAAGCCGCTCTGACTGAAGCGTTGAACTCCAGCGGTAATTGAGACTAAAGCCTCGGCATTTTCATCTGGCAGACAGCACGTTTTCGTGTTGTTTGCCTCTTGAGGATGTCGGGGCTTTGTCTTGACTGGGGGCGGGATCCTCTTTAGACTCTTGTACCCCTAAATTTGGCGGGGCTTGTGCCCTGTCATTTGCTTTTCTTGTAAGACAATAGCGTCGCAAGACAACAGTGGAGCTAGTAGATGGCAACTATCAACCAGCTGGTACGTCAGCCGCGTAAGCGTATCGTCGAGAAATCCGACGTGCCTGCGCTGCAGAACTGCCCGCAACGTCGCGGTGTGTGCACTCGTGTGTATACCACCACGCCGAAAAAACCTAACTCGGCATTGCGTAAAGTCTGCCGTGTGCGCCTGACCAACGGTTTCGAGGTTTCCTCGTACATCGGTGGTGAGGGTCACAACCTGCAAGAGCACAGCGTGGTACTGATCCGTGGCGGTCGTGTAAAAGACTTGCCAGGTGTTCGTTATCACACCGTTCGTGGTTCTCTGGATACTTCCGGCGTTAAAGGCCGTAACCAGGGTCGCTCGAAATACGGTACCAAGAAGCCTAAGTAGTTTTTGGCTTCTGTGTGAAATTGCAGATTTCTATTTTTCTGAGTCGATAAGAGTAAGGTCGGGCGCATCCCTTGCAGGATGGTGGTCCCGAGCTAACCTGAAGACCGTTTGAGGGCTTATCCATGCCAAGAAGACGCGTAGCAGCCAAGCGCGAAGTGCTTGACGATCCAAAATACGGCAGCCAGATCCTGGCCAAGTTCATGAACCACGTTATGGAAAGCGGCAAGAAAGCCGTTGCCGAGCGTATCGTTTATGGCGCGCTGGAAAAGGTTAAAGAACGCAAGAACAGCGACCCCCTGGAAATCTTCGAGAAAGCTCTCGACGCCATCGCTCCGCTGGTCGAAGTAAAGTCGCGCCGTGTAGGCGGTGCTACTTACCAGGTTCCTGTCGAAGTTCGTCCGTCCCGTCGTAATGCTCTGGCAATGCGTTGGCTGGTAGACTTCGCGCGCAAGCGCGGTGAGAAGTCAATGGCGCTGCGTTTGGCTGGCGAACTGCTGGACGCCGCCGAAGGTAAAGGTGCTGCGGTCAAGAAGCGTGAAGACGTGCACCGTATGGCTGAGGCCAACAAGGCTTTCTCGCACTACCGCTTCTAATTTCAGCGTCACTAATTTTGCGAGGGCTTTATGGCTCGTACTACTCCGATTGGCCGCTACCGTAACATTGGTATCGTTGCTCACGTGGATGCTGGTAAAACCACCACCACCGAGCGCGTCCTTTTTTACACCGGCAAAAGCCACAAAATGGGCGAGGTGCATGACGGCGCCGCGACCACGGACTGGATGGTTCAGGAGCAGGAGCGTGGTATTACCATTACTTCTGCTGCTATTACTGCCTTCTGGCAGGGTTCCGAGAAGCAACACAAAGACCAATACCGTTTCAACGTTATTGACACCCCGGGCCACGTTGACTTCACCATTGAAGTTGAGCGTTCCCTGCGTGTACTCGACGGCGCGGTCGTTGTGTTCTGTGGCACTTCCGGCGTAGAGCCGCAGTCCGAAACCGTATGGCGTCAGGCCAACAAGTACGGTGTTCCACGTATCGTTTACGTGAACAAGATGGACCGTGCTGGTGCAAACTTTCTGCGCGTAATCGCTCAGATCAAGCAGCGTCTGGGCCACACCCCGGTGCCGATCCAGTTGGCCATTGGTGCCGAAGACAACTTCCAGGGTCAGATCGATCTGATGTCCATGGAAGCTGTTTACTGGAACGATGCCGACAAGGGTATGGTTCCACGCCGTGAGCCTATCCCTGCTGAACTGCAGGAACTGGCTGACGAGTGGCGCAGCAACATGGTTGAGGCTGCTGCCGAAGCCAGTGAAGAGCTGATGAACAAGTACCTCGAAGGTGAAGAGCTCACCAACGAGGAAATCAAGGCCGCTCTGCGTCAGCGTACTATCGCTGGTGAGATCGTTCTTGCTGTTTGCGGTTCTTCCTTCAAGAACAAGGGTGTTCCCCTGGTTCTCGACGCCGTGATCGACTACCTGCCGGCTCCGACCGACATTCCAGCTATCAAGGGTTCCGATCCTGATAACGAAGAAGTCCTGATGGAGCGTCATGCAGACGACAACGAGCCGTTCTCGGCTTTGGCGTTCAAGATCGCTACCGACCCATTCGTGGGTACCTTGACTTTCGTCCGCGTTTACTCGGGCGTGTTGGCATCCGGCGACGGCGTGATCAACTCGGTGAAAGGCAAGAAAGAGCGTGTGGGTCGTATGGTGCAAATGCACGCAAACGCCCGCGAAGAAATCAAGGAAGTTCGCGCTGGTGACATCGCGGCCTTGATCGGCATGAAGGATGTCACCACTGGTGAGACCTTGTGCAACGCTGACAAGCCAATCATCCTGGTTCGCATGGACTTCCCGGAGCCGGTTATTTCGGTTGCCGTTGAGCCAAAAACCAAGGATGACCAGGAAAAAATGGGTATCGCTCTGGGCAAACTTGCTCAGGAAGACCCTTCTTTCCGCGTCAAGACTGATGAAGAGACTGGTCAAACGATCATCTCTGGCATGGGCGAGCTGCACCTGGACATCCTGGTTGACCGGATGCGCCGTGAGTTCAACGTCGAAGCCAACATCGGCAAGCCTCAGGTTTCCTATCGTGAGCGCATCACGAAGAATTGTGAAATCGAAGGCAAGTTCGTTCGTCAATCCGGCGGTCGTGGCCAGTTCGGTCACTGCTGGATCCGTTTTGCACCTGCTGACGAAGGTCAGGAAGGTCTGCAATTCGTAAACGAAGTGGTAGGTGGTGTTGTTCCCAAGGAATACATCCCGGCTATCCAGAAGGGTATCGAAGAGCAGATGAAGAACGGCGTTGTTGCCGGCTATCCGCTGATCGGCCTGAAGGCTACCGTGTTTGATGGTTCCTACCATGACGTCGACTCGAACGAGATGGCGTTTAAGGTGGCTGCTTCCATGGCGACCAAGCAACTGGCCCAGAAGGGCGGTGGTGAGTTGCTTGAGCCGATCATGGCGGTAGAGGTTGTTACGCCTGAAGACTATATGGGTGACGTGATGGGCGACCTTAACCGCCGTCGCGGCATGATCCTGGGTATGGAAGATACGGTTTCCGGCAAAGTAATTCGTGCCGAGGTTCCGTTGGGTGAGATGTTCGGTTATGCGACCGACGTTCGCTCCATGTCCCAAGGTCGCGCAAGCTACTCTATGGAATTCAAAAAATACAATACAGCTCCGTCGCACATCGTCGAAACTGTAACCAAAAAACAAGGCTGATTCAGCGCCTTTAGGCTAGGAGTTATTTGTCGTGGCTAAAGAAAAATTTGATCGTTCCCTCCCGCACGTCAACGTTGGCACCATTGGTCACGTTGACCACGGTAAAACCACGCTGACCGCTGCTCTGACTCGCGTCTGCTCCGAAGTTTTCGGTTCGGCTGCTGTTGAATTCGACAAGATCGACAGCGCACCGGAAGAGAAAGCTCGTGGTATTACCATCAATACCGCGCACGTTGAATACAAATCGTTGATCCGTCACTACGCTCACGTTGACTGCCCAGGTCACGCTGACTACGTGAAGAACATGATCACCGGTGCTGCCCAGATGGACGGCGCGATTCTGGTTTGTTCGGCCGCTGATGGTCCGATGCCACAAACCCGTGAGCACATCCTGCTGTCCCGTCAGGTTGGCGTTCCGTACATCGTGGTTTTCCTGAACAAGGCTGACCTGGTAGACGACGCTGAGCTGCTGGAACTGGTTGAGATGGAAGTGCGCGATCTGCTGAGCACTTACGACTTCCCAGGCGACGACACTCCGATCATCATCGGTTCTGCTCGTATGGCTCTGGAAGGTAAAGACGACAACGAAATGGGCACCACTGCCGTTCGTAAACTGGTTGAAACACTGGACTCCTACATTCCAGAACCAGTTCGTCTGACCGACAAGCCGTTCCTGATGCCAATCGAAGACGTGTTCTCGATCTCCGGTCGCGGTACTGTTGTGACTGGTCGTATTGAGCGCGGTATCGTCAAGGTTCAGGATCCACTGGAAATCGTTGGTCTGCGTGACACTACCGTCACCACCTGCACCGGTGTTGAAATGTTCCGTAAGTTGCTCGACGAAGGTCGTGCTGGCGAGAACTGCGGCGTTCTGCTGCGTGGTACCAAGCGTGACGACGTTGAGCGTGGCCAGGTTCTGGTCAAGCCAGGCACCGTCAAGCCGCACACTCAGTTCGAAGCTGAAATCTACGTTCTGAGCAAAGAAGAAGGCGGTCGTCACACTCCGTTCTTCAAAGGCTACCGTCCACAGTTCTACTTCCGTACTACCGACGTAACTGGTAGCTGCGAACTGCCGGAAGGCGTAGAAATGGTTATGCCAGGTGATAACGTTAAAGTTTCCGTTACCCTGATCAAGCCAATCGCAATGGAAGATGGTCTGCGTTTCGCAATCCGTGAAGGCGGTCGTACCGTCGGCGCTGGCGTCGTGGCCAAAATCATCGCGTAAGCGTTGATTCCCAAAAAGAGCCCCCGCAACGCGGGGGCTTTTTTATTGGGTTGACACCTAGTGAGGTCGTCTATAGAATTGCGCCTCCTTTTAACGGGCGTATTGCGCTCGGTGGGAACAGCAATCTGGAGTCTGAATCCAATGCAAAACCAGCAAATCCGTATCAGGTTGAAGGCTTTTGACCATCGCCTGATCGACCAATCAACCCAGGAAATCGTGGAAACCGCGAAACGTACTGGTGCACAGGTGCGTGGTCCGATTCCACTGCCGACTCGTAAAGAGCGGTTCACCGTTCTGGTTTCTCCGCACGTCAACAAAGACGCGCGCGACCAGTATGAGATC
This sequence comes from Pseudomonas syringae group sp. 247E2, assembly GCF_032587795.1. NCBI lineage: Bacteria > Pseudomonadati > Pseudomonadota > Gammaproteobacteria > Pseudomonadales > Pseudomonadaceae > Pseudomonas > Pseudomonas syringae group sp. 247E2. Next base: position 19,769 of record NZ_JAWHPK010000001.1, read on the forward strand.
CGTACTCACAAGCGTGTTCTGGACATTGTTCAGCCAACGGAAAAAACCGTTGATGCGCTTATGAAGCTTGATCTTGCGGCCGGTGTGGAAGTTCAGATCAGCCTCGGCTAAGACTTGGGTCTTAGTCGTGTAACGCTCTGAAATGGGCGGCCATAGCGGGTGAAAGCCCCGTACACTCATGAGGTTTACAACATGACTATTGGTGTAGTCGGTCGTAAATGCGGTATGACCCGTATTTTCACCGAAGAAGGTGTCTCCATTCCGGTCACGGTCATTGAGATCGAGCCGAATCGCGTCACTCAGTTCAAAACCGAAGAAACCGATGGCTATCGTGCAGTGCAAGTCACTGTCGGCGAGCGTCGCGCTTCGCGTGTTACAGCCGCTCAGGCTGGCCACTTCGCTAAGGCGAACGTTGCCGCCGGTCGTACTGTCATGGAATTCCGTCTTGAAGAAGGCGACTACCAGGCTGGCGATCAGATCAACGCTGAAATCTTCGCCGCTGGTCAACTGGTTGATGTAACCGGTCAGTCCAAGGGTAAAGGCTTCCAGGGTACGATCAAGCGTTGGAATTTCCGTGGTCAAGACAATACCCACGGTAACTCCGTCTCCCACCGCGTCCCAGGCTCTATCGGCCAGTGCCAGACTCCTGGTCGTGTATTCAAGGGCAAAAAAATGTCCGGTCATATGGGCGCTGAGCGCGTGACCGTGCAGTCCTTGGAAGTAGTGCGCGTGGACGCTGAACGCAATCTGTTGTTGGTCAAGGGTGCTGTTCCTGGCGCTACTGGCGGCAACCTGGTTGTACGTCCGGCAGCCAAGGCTCGCGGTTAAGGGGAAGCTGACATGCAATTAAATGTAAATGACGCTCAGGCAATCGAAGTTTCCGAACTGACATTTGGCGGCGAATTCAACGAGACGCTGGTTCACCAGGCAGTCGTGGCCTACATGGCTGGCGGTCGTCAGGGCAGCAAGCAGCAAAAGACCCGTTCCGACGTTCGTGGTGGCGGTAAGCGCCCTTGGCGTCAGAAAGGTACTGGCCGTGCTCGTGCCGGTACTATCCGTAGCCCAATCTGGCGTGGCGGCGGTACCACTTTCGCAGCTCGTCCTCAGGATCACACTCAGAAGCTCAACAAGAAGATGTATCGCGCTGCTTTGCGCTCCATCCTTGCTGAACTGGTTCGTACTGATCGTCTGGTCGTGGTTCAGGACTTCGCTGTTGAAGCACCGAAAACCAAAGATCTGCTGAACAAGCTGACTGGCATGGGCCTGACTGACGTCCTGATCGTGTCTGACGCTGTTGACCAGAATCTGTACCTGGCTGCTCGTAACCTGCCACACGTTGATGTACGTGATGTTCAAGGTTCCGATCCAGTTAGTCTGATCGCATACGACAAGGTGTTGATCACCGTGTCGGCCGTGAAGAAATTCGAGGAGCTGCTGGGATGAACCAGGAACGCGTATTTAAAGTTCTGCTTGGCCCGCACGTTTCCGAAAAGGCTACGGTTCTTGCAGACAAAAAAGGTCAGTTCGTTTTCAAGGTTGCTACTGACGCAACCAAGCTGGAAATCAAGAAGGCCGTCGAAAGCCTGTTCAGCGTGAAAGTAGAGCGTGTTACTACCCTGAACGTTCTGGGTAAGAGCAAGCGCACTGCTCGCGGTCTGGGCAAGCGTAATGACTGGAAGAAGGCAGTTATCTCCCTTCAGCCAGGCCAAGATCTCGATTTCAGCAGCAGTGCTGAGTAAGGAAGGGGTGCATCATGGCAATCGTTAAATGCAAACCGACTTCCCCTGGCCGCCGTTTTGTGGTCAAGGTGGTCAACCAGGAGCTGCATAAAGGCGCTCCTCACGCACCGCTGCTCGAGAAAAAATCGAAGTCTGGTGGTCGTAACAACAATGGTCGTATTACTACCCGTCATATCGGTGGTGGCCATAAGCAGCATTATCGTCTGGTCGACTTCCGTCGCAACGACAAGGATGGCATCGCTGCCACCGTCGAGCGTATCGAATACGATCCAAACCGTACTGCTCACATTGCTCTGCTGCTTTACGCAGACGGCGAGCGCCGCTACATCATCGCCCCTAAAGGCGTGAGTGCTGGCGACCAGCTGATTGCAGGTGCTCTGGCGCCAATCAAGCCGGGCAACGCTCTTCAACTGCGCAACATTCCAGTTGGTAGCACCGTACACGGCATCGAACTGAAGCCAGGTAAAGGCGCACAGATCGCTCGCTCCGCTGGTGCCTCGGCACAGCTGATCGCTCGTGAAGGCGTGTACGTAACCCTGCGTCTTCGCTCCGGTGAAATGCGTAAAGTACTGTCTGAATGCCGTGCAACGCTGGGCGAAGTCTCGAACTCCGAGCACAGCCTTCGTTCGCTGGGTAAAGCTGGTGCCAAACGCTGGCGTGGCGTTCGCCCAACCGTTCGTGGTGTTGCCATGAACCCGGTTGACCACCCACATGGTGGTGGTGAAGGTCGTACCTCTGGTGGTCGTCATCCGGTATCGCCGTGGGGCTTCCCGACTAAGGGCGCGAAGACTCGTGGTAATAAGCGTACCGACAAAATGATCGTCCGTCGTCGCAAGTAAATAGAGGGATACGACAGTGCCACGTTCTCTGAAAAAAGGTCCTTTCATTGATCTTCACCTACTGAAGAAGATCGAAGTGGCGGCGGAAAAGAACGATCGCAAACCAGTTAAAACCTGGTCGCGTCGTTCGATGATCCTGCCACAAATGGTCGGTCTGACCATTGCAGTGCATAACGGTCGTCAACATGTTCCAGTTCTCGTGAACGAAGACATGGTCGGCCATAAACTAGGCGAGTTTGCCGGTACCCGCACATATCGTGGGCACGTGGCAGACAAGAAAGCCAAGCGTTAAGGGGTAAGGAACGATGGAAGTAGCCGCTAAGTTGTCGGGCGCTCGAATCTCCGCCCAGAAAGCCCGCTTGGTCGCCGACCAGATCCGCGGGAAGAAGGTGGGCGAAGCGCTCAACCTGTTGGCTTTCAGCAGTAAGAAAGCCGCCGAGATCCTGAAGAAAGTGCTGGAGTCGGCTGTAGCCAACGCCGAGCATAACGAAGGCGCAGACGTTGATGACCTTAAGGTCTCCACCGTTTTCGTCAACGAAGGGCGTTCGCTGAAGCGCATCATGCCACGTGCTAAAGGCCGTGCTGATCGCATCGTCAAGCGGTCTTGCCATATCACTGTCAAGGTTGCTGACAAGTAACGGAGTCGAAGAGATGGGTCAGAAAGTACATCCCATTGGCATTCGCCTGGGAATCGTCAAGGAGCACACCTCCGTCTGGTACGCAGACGGTCGGACTTATGCGGACTATTTGTTCGCTGATCTGAAAGTGCGTGAGTACCTCCAAGACAAATTAAAAAGCGCGTCCGTCAGCCGTATCGATATCCATCGTCCGGCTCAGACAGCACGTATCACCATCCACACCGCTCGTCCAGGTATCGTTATCGGGAAGAAAGGTGAAGATGTTGAGAAACTGCGTCAGGACCTGACCAAGCAAATGGGTGTGCCTGTGCACATCAATATCGAAGAGATCCGTAAGCCGGAGCTCGACGGTATGCTGGTTGCGCAGAGCGTAGCTCAGCAGCTGGAGCGTCGTGTAATGTTCCGTCGCGCTATGAAGCGCGCTGTTCAGAACGCCATGCGCATTGGTGCCAAAGGCATCAAAATCCAAGTGAGCGGTCGTCTCGGCGGTGCTGAAATCGCACGTACTGAATGGTATCGCGAAGGTCGTGTGCCACTGCACACCCTGCGTGCCGACATCGACTATGCCAACTACGAAGCTCACACCACTTACGGTGTGATCGGTGTAAAGGTTTGGATCTTCAAAGGCGAAGTAATTGGTGGTCGCCAAGAAGAACTGAAACCACAAGCACCAGCGCCTCGTAAAAAAGCTGCTAAGTAAGGGGTACGCCAAATGTTGCAACCAAAGCGTACGAAGTTCCGCAAGCAGATGACCGGCCACAACCGTGGTCTGGCACTGCGCGGTAGCAAAGTCAGCTTCGGCGAGTTCGCGCTGAAGTCTGTTGCTCGTGGTCGTCTCACCGCTCGTCAGATCGAGTCAGCGCGTCGTGCTCTGACCCGTCACGTTAAACGTGGCGGCAAGATCTGGATCCGTGTGTTCCCGGACAAGCCTGTTACCAAAAAGCCACTCGAAGTTCGGATGGGTAAAGGTAAGGGTAACGTGGAGTACTGGGTTGCCCAGATTCAGCCAGGCAAAGTCCTGTATGAAATCGAGGGTGTTACTGAAGAGCTGGCGCGTGAGGCTTTCGCCCTGGCTGCTGCAAAGCTGCCGCTCGCCACCTCCTTTGTTAAGCGGACGGTGATGTGATGAAAGCGAATGAACTTCGTGAAAAATCAGCACAGCAGCTGAACGAGCAACTGCTCGGCCTGCTGCGCGACCAGTTCAATCTGCGTATGCAGAAAGCAACTGGCCAGTTGGGGCAGTCTCATCTGCTCTCGCAAGTTAAGCGTGACATCGCTCGCGTGAAAACTGTGCTCAACCAGCAGGCAGGTAAGTAATCATGGCTGAAGCCGAAAAAACTGTCCGTACGCTGACTGGCCGTGTTGTCAGCGACAAGATGGACAAGACCATCACCGTTCTGATCGAGCGTCGCGTAAAGCACCCGATCTACGGTAAATACGTTAAGCGTTCGACTAAGCTGCACGCGCACGACGAAACCAACCAATGCCATATCGGCGACAAGGTCACGATTCGTGAAACTCGTCCGGTAGCCAAGACCAAGTCTTGGGCGTTGGTTGATATCCTCGAACGCGCTGTGGAAGTCTAAGGGCTAGGGGTCGGAGAAATTATATGATTCAGACTCAATCCATGCTCGATGTGGCCGATAACAGCGGCGCACGCCGCGTTATGTGCATCAAGGTGCTGGGTGGCTCCCATCGTCGTTACGCTGGTATCGGTGACATCATCAAAGTGACCGTCAAGGAAGCAATTCCGCGCGGTAAGGTGAAAAAAGGCCAGGTGATGACTGCAGTTGTAGTCCGCACTCGCCACGGTGTTCGTCGTGCAGACGGCTCCATCATCCGCTTTGACGGCAACGCTGCTGTTCTGTTGAACAACAAGCAAGAGCCGATCGGTACCCGTATCTTTGGGCCAGTGACCCGTGAACTTCGTACTGAGAAGTTCATGAAGATCGTCTCGCTCGCCCCTGAAGTGCTTTAAGGAGATCCGACATGCAAAAGATTCGTCGTGACGACGAGATCATCGTGATCGCCGGCAAAGACAAAGGTAAGCGCGGTAAGGTGCTCAAGGTTCTCGCTGACGACCGTCTGGTCGTTGGTGGGATCAACCTGGTGAAGCGTCATACCAAGCCAAACCCGATGTCGGGCGTACAGGGCGGTATCGTCGAGAAAGAAGCGCCACTGCACGCTTCCAACGTCGCCATTTTCAACGGCGCAACCAACAAGGCTGACCGCGTTGGTTTCAAAGTTGAAGACGGCAAGAAAATTCGTGTCTTCAAGTCGACCCAAAAAGCGGTTGATGCTTGAACACTGCTAGGTAGAAGACCATGGCACGACTAAAAGAGATTTACCGGAAGGAAATCGCTCCGAAACTTAAGGAAGAACTTAAGCTTTCGAACGTGATGGAAGTTCCGCGCGTTACCAAAATCACCCTGAACATGGGTCTGGGCGAAGCGATCGGCGACAAAAAAGTCATCGAGCACGCTGTTGCTGACCTGGAAAAGATCACCGGTCAAAAAGTCGTTGTGACTTACGCTCGGAAATCCATCGCTGGCTTTAAAGTCCGCGAAGGTTGGCCGATCGGCGTCAAAGTGACTCTGCGCCGCGATCGTATGTATGAATTCCTGGATCGTCTGCTGTCGATCTCCCTGCCTCGGGTTCGCGACTTCCGCGGCCTGAATGCCAAGTCCTTCGATGGTCGTGGTAACTACAGCATGGGCGTGAAAGAGCAGATCATTTTCCCGGAAATCGACTACGACAAGATCGATGCTCTCCGCGGTCTGGACATTACCCTGACCACCACTGCCAAGAACGATGACGAAGGCCGCGCATTGCTGCGTGCTTTCAAATTCCCGTTCCGCAACTGATTGGAGTAGGAAAATGGCCAAGAAGAGCATGAAAAACCGTGAGCTGAAGCGTCAGCTCACCGTTGCCAAGTACGCCAAGAAGCGTGCAGAGCTGAAAGCTATCATCGTTGATCTGAACGCAAGTCCAGAAGCACGTTGGGAAGCGACCGTAGCCCTGCAGAAGCAACCACGTGACGCAAGCGCTGCGCGCATGCGTAACCGTTGCCGCATCACTGGTCGTCCACACGGCGTCTACCGCAAGTTCGGCCTCGGCCGTAACAAGCTGCGTGAAGCAGCAATGCGTGGCGACGTTCCAGGTCTGGTTAAAGCCAGCTGGTAAGGCGACACCTCTCGCTTCGTTCCGCCGGCTACGCAAGTCGCCGGTCGGGATGAGGCCTGAATTTGAATCAAGCCCCTTTTGGGGCTTGATTCATTTCCGGGGTAGGACTAGAATTGCCGGCTCGCCTGAGCCCGTGTTTTTACTTGCCCGGAAGTTCTCGGCGATCAAGCTGTAGCCGCAAGGCTAATTATTTTGTTTTAGGAGCGTCTAGCCCATGAGTATGCAGGACCCGTTAGCGGACATGCTAACTCGTATCCGTAATGCCCAGATGGCTGAAAAGCCCGTCGTAAGCATGCCATCTTCCACGTTGAAGGTTGCTGTAGCAAAAGTCCTGAAGGACGAAGGCTACATTGCGGGTTATCAGATCAGCAGCGAAGTTAAATCCTCGCTGTCCATCGAGCTTAAGTACTTCGAAGGCCGTCCGGTCATCGAAGAGGTTAAGCGCGTCAGCCGCCCAGGCTTGCGTCAGTACAAGTCCTCCGATGATCTGCCGAAAGTTCGTGGCGGTCTTGGTGTGTCTATCGTCTCCACCAGTAAAGGTGTGATGACGGATCGTGCTGCGCGCGCTGCCGGTGTCGGTGGCGAAGTGCTTTGCACTGTGTTCTAAGGGGGGATAAGCATGTCACGCGTCGCTAAGAACCCCGTTAAGCTGCCATCCGGCGTCGAAGTCAAACTCGTCGGCCAGCTGCTTTCGGTGAAGGGTGCCAAGGGCACTCTAGAACTGAACATCCATTCGTCCGTTGAGATTGTTGAAGAAGCTGGTGAGCTGCGTTTCGCTGCTCGCAATGGCGATCAACAAACCCGCGCAATGGCAGGCACCACTCGTGCACTGGTAAACAACATGGTCCAAGGCGTGAGCCAAGGCTTCGAGCGCAAGCTCCAGCTGGTCGGTGTTGGTTACAAGGCGCAAGCAAAAGGCACGGTACTGAACCTTGCACTTGGCTTCTCGCACCCAGTGGACTACGAATTGCCGAATGGCATCACCGCTGAGACCCCCAGCCAGACCGATATCCTGATTCGCGGTATCGATAAGCAGTTGGTTGGTCAAGTGGCCGCTGAGATCCGCGACTTCCGCCGTCCTGAGCCTTACAAAGGCAAAGGTGTGCGTTACGCAGACGAAGTCGTCCGCCGTAAAGAAGCCAAGAAGAAGTAGGGCATAGCAAATGACCGTCAAAAAAGTTACCCGACTGCGTCGCGCTCGCAAAGCACGCCTGAAAATGCACGAGCTAGAAGTCGTGCGTCTCTGCGTGCACCGCTCTTCGCAGCACATTTATGCCCAGGTCATCTCGGCCGACGGCAGCAAAGTCCTGGCAAGCGCCTCGACTTTGGACAAAGAACTGCGTGATGGCGCCACTGGCAACATCGACGCGGCCACTAAGGTTGGCAAGCTGGTCGCCGAGCGCGCGAAAGCCGCGGGTGTATCGCAAGTCGCTTTCGACCGTTCTGGCTTCAAGTACCACGGCCGTGTCAAAGCGCTGGCTGATGCTGCTCGTGAAGGCGGGCTGGAGTTCTAAGTTATGTCAAATCACGACCAAAAACGCGACGAAGGCTACATCGAGAAGCTGGTTCAAGTTAACCGCGTGGCCAAAACCGTAAAAGGTGGCCGTATCTTCACTTTCACTGCGTTGACCGTAGTGGGTGATGGTAAAGGGCGCGTTGGCTTCGGCCGTGGCAAGTCACGTGAAGTGCCTGCTGCGATCCAGAAGGCGATGGAAGCTGCTCGTCGCAACATGATTCAGGTTGATCTGAACGGCACTACCCTGCAGTACGCAATGAAGTCTGCTCATGGCGCCTCGAAGGTGTACATGCAGCCTGCTTCTGAAGGTACCGGTATCATCGCTGGCGGCGCTATGCGCGCAGTGCTGGAAGTTGCTGGTGTCCAGAACGTATTGGCCAAGTGCTACGGTTCGACTAACCCGGTAAACGTGGTTCACGCCACTTTCAAGGGTTTGAAGGGCATGCAGTCTCCTGAGTCGATCGCTGCCAAACGTGGCAAGCGTGTTGAGGAGATCATCTGATCATGGCTACCGTTAAAGTAACGCTGATCAAAAGCATGACCGGCCGCATCCCTAATCACAGATTGTGCATTAAGGGTTTGGGTCTGCGTCGCATCGGTCACACTGTAGAAGTCCTGGATACTCCCGAAAATCGCGGGATGATCAACAAGGCTTACTACATGCTGCGAGTCGAGGGTTAATCGATGAAACTCAATGATCTGAGTCCAGCGCCGGGTTCCCGTCGCGAAAAGCATCGTCCGGGCCGTGGTATCGGTAGCGGTTTGGGCAAGACCGGTGGCCGTGGCCACAAAGGTCAAAGCTCCCGCTCCGGTGGCACTATTGCTCCGGGCTTTGAGGGCGGCCAACAGCCGCTGCATCGTCGCCTGCCAAAATTCGGTTTCGTTTCCCTGAAAGCCATGGACCGCGCAGAAGTGCGTCTGTCCGAGCTGGCTAAAGTGGAAGGCGACATCGTAACTGTGCAGTCCCTGAAAGATGCCAACGTGATTAACCAGAACGTTCAGCGTGTGAAAATCATGCTGTCGGGCGAAGTTACTCGCGCTGTCACTATCAAGGGTATCGCCGCCACCAAAGGTGCGCGTGCGGCTATCGAAGCAGCTGGCGGCAAGTTCGAGGAATAAATGGCTAAGCAAGGTGCTCTCTCTGCGCTCGGCAAAGGCGGTATGTCTGAACTCTGGGCTCGTCTGCGTTTTCTGTTCCTGGCGATTATCGTCTACCGAATAGGCGCACACATCCCGGTTCCAGGTATTAACCCTGACCGACTCGCAGAACTGTTTCGACAGAATGAGGGGACCATTCTTAGCTTGTTCAACATGTTTTCCGGTGGCGCGCTGGAACGGATGAGCATCTTTGCATTGGGGATCATGCCGTACATTTCGGCATCGATCATCATGCAGTTGATGACCGCCGTCAGCCCGCAACTGGAGCAGTTGAAGAAGGAAGGTGAGGCTGGCCGTCGCAAGATAAGCCAGTACACCCGCTATGGCACCGTTGTCCTGGCTCTTGTTCAAGCTATCGGCATGTCCGTTGGCCTGGCGAGTCAGGGCGTCGCGTTTTCTGGGGACCTGGGTTTCCACTTTGTGGCCGTAACTACCTTCGTGGCAGGTGCGATGTTCATGATGTGGCTGGGCGAGCAGATTACCGAGCGCGGTGTCGGCAACGGTATCTCGATGTTGATCTTCGCAGGTATCGTCGCTGGTCTTCCGAGAGCAATTGGGCAGTCTTTCGAGTCTGCGCGTCAGGGTGATATCAACATCTTCGCTCTGGTTGCTATCGGTTTGCTGGCGGTAGCGATCATCGGTTTCGTGGTGTTTATTGAGCGTGGTCAGCGTCGTATCGCTGTTCACTACGCCAAGCGTCAGCAGGGCCGCAAGGTCTTCGCTGCACAGACAAGCCACTTGCCGCTGAAAGTGAACATGGCTGGCGTTATTCCAGCCATTTTCGCGAGCAGCATTTTGCTGTTTCCGGCTTCGTTGGGGTCCTGGTTTGGTCAGTCTGAAGGTCTGGGCTGGTTGCAGGACATCTCGCAGTCGATCGCTCCTGGTCAGCCGTTGAATATTCTGCTGTTTAGTGCAGGGATTATTTTCTTCTGCTTCTTCTATACGGCGTTGATGTTCAATCCGAAAGACGTAGCGGAAAACCTGAAGAAGTCCGGTGCCTTTATTCCGGGTATTCGTCCAGGCGAGCAGTCGGCGCGCTATATTGATGGCGTTTTGACTCGCTTGACCATGTTCGGTGCTCTATATATGACGGCCGTGTGCCTGCTTCCCCAGTTTCTGGTGGTTGCGGCAAACGTACCGTTCTACCTTGGCGGGACCTCGTTGCTGATCGTGGTCGTGGTTGTGATGGACTTTATGTCGCAAGTGCAATCTCACCTCGTTTCGCACCAGTATGAATCCCTGATGAAGAAAGCCAACCTGAAGGGCTACGGTGGCAGCGGCGGTATGCTGCGCTGAAGCACCCCTAAGGTTCGAGGAGTTGGTGATGAAAGTTCGTGCATCGGTGAAAAAGCTGTGCCGTAACTGCAAGATTATTCGCCGCGAAGGTGTGGTTCGAGTAATTTGCAGCGCGGAACCACGTCATAAGCAGCGCCAAGGCTGATTGTGATTTGTGCTTAAGCCCAGCAGCTAGTGCGCTGCTGGGTTGATTATTTGTTACTACAGCGATATTATCTCGCGCCCTATTTCTTGGCTTCCGGGGCGTAGGTAGCTGTCAATTGGAGTCCCACTGAATGGCCCGTATTGCAGGCGTTAACATTCCAGATAACAAGCATACTGTTATCTCGCTGACCTACATCTATGGTGTTGGTCGCACCACTGCACAGAAAATTTGTGCAACCACCGGTGTAAACCCGGCGGTGAAAATCAAAGATCTGAGCGACGAGCAGATTGAACAGCTGCGTGGCGAAGTGGCGAAGTTCACCACTGAAGGTGACCTGCGTCGCGAAATCAACATGAAAATCAAGCGCTTGATGGACCTGGGCTGCTACCGCGGTCTGCGTCATCGTCGTGGTCTTCCAGTACGCGGTCAGCGTACCAAGACCAACGCGCGTACTCGCAAAGGTCCGCGTAAGCCGATCCGCAAGTAATCGCACCAGCGCAACGACAGGAATTTAGTCATGGCAAAACCTGCTGCTCGTCCTCGTAAAAAAGTTAAAAAGACAGTGGTTGATGGCATCGCCCACATCCACGCGTCGTTTAACAACACAATCGTCACCATTACCGATCGTCAAGGTAACGCTCTTTCGTGGGCTACCTCCGGCGGTTCGGGTTTCCGTGGTTCGCGCAAGTCCACTCCGTTCGCTGCTCAAGTAGCTGCTGAGCGTGCTGGTCAAGCTGCGCTGGAGTACGGTCTGAAGAACCTCGACGTCAATGTCAAGGGTCCAGGCCCAGGTCGTGAATCCGCTGTCCGTGCATTGAACGGCTGTGGCTATAAGATCGCCAGCATCACCGACGTGACGCCAATCCCGCACAACGGGTGCCGTCCGCCGAAGAAGCGCCGCGTGTAATCCAGGAGACTGTAAGAAATGGCTCGTTACATTGGTCCAAAATGCAAACTTGCTCGTCGTGAAGGCACCGATCTCTTTCTGAAGAGCGGCGTTCGCGCTATCGAATCCAAGTGCAACATCGAAGCAGCTCCAGGTATCCACGGCCAACGCCGCGGTCGCCAGTCCGATTACGGTACTCAGCTGCGTGAAAAGCAAAAAGTCCGTCGTATCTACGGCGTTCTCGAGCGTCAGTTCAGCGGCTACTACAAAGAAGCCGCCGGCAAGAAAGGTGCAACAGGCGAGAACCTGCTGCAACTGCTCGAATGCCGTCTGGACAACGTTGTATACCGCATGGGCTTCGGCTCGACGCGTGCAGAATCCCGTCAATTGGTTTCGCACAAGTCGGTCAGCGTAAACGGCAAAACCGTTAACGTTCCTTCTTATCAGGTTCGTGCTGGCGACGTTGTTGCTATCCGCGAAAAAGCTAAGAATCAGCTGCGTATTGTCCAGGCTCTCGATCTGTGTGCCCAACGTGGCCGCGTAGAATGGGTAGAAGTAGACACTGAGAAGAAATCGGGCGTTTTCAAGAACGTTCCAGCTCGCAGTGATCTATCCGCCGACATCAACGAAAGCCTGATTGTCGAGCTCTACTCCAAGTAAGGGCTAGAAAATAGGTGCATCCATGCAGATTTCGGTAAATGAGTTCCTGACACCCCGCCATATTGATGTGCAGGTTGTCAGTCCAACCCGCGCCAAGATCACTCTCGAGCCTCTCGAGCGTGGTTTCGGCCATACCCTGGGCAACGCGCTTCGCCGCATTTTGTTGTCCTCCATGCCCGGCTGTGCAGTAGTCGAGGCCGAGATTGACGGTGTACTCCATGAGTACAGCGCCATCGAAGGTGTACAGGAAGACGTCATTGAAATCCTGTTGAACCTTAAAGGTCTGGCTATCAAGCTGCACGGTCGAGACGAAGTTACGCTGACCTTGTCGAAGAAGGGTTCGGGGGTGGTTACCGCTGCCGATATTCAGCTGGATCATGATGTCGAGATCGTTAACCCCGATCACGTAATCGCTAACCTGGCGTCTAACGGCGTCTTGAACATGAAGCTCACCGTAGCTCGTGGTCGTGGTTATGAGCCGGCAGACTCGCGTCAAAGCGATGAAGACGAAAGCCGCAGCATTGGTCGCTTGCAGCTTGACTCTTCGTTCAGCCCGGTTCGCCGTATCGCATACGTGGTGGAAAACGCCCGTGTCGAGCAGCGTACTAACCTGGACAAGCTGGTTATTGATCTGGAAACCAACGGTACTCTGGACCCTGAAGAGGCTATCCGTCGCGCTGCAACCATCCTGCAACAGCAGCTGGCTGCGTTCGTGGACCTCAAAGGCGACAGCGAACCAGTGGTAATCGAACAGGAAGACGAGATCGATCCGATCCTGCTTCGTCCGGTTGACGATTTGGAACTGACCGTGCGTTCGGCCAACTGCCTTAAGGCGGAGAACATCTACTACATCGGCGATCTGATTCAGCGCACCGAAGTAGAGCTGTTGAAGACTCCGAACCTGGGCAAGAAATCCTTGACCGAGATCAAGGACGTTCTGGCTTCTCGTGGTCTCTCCCTCGGCATGCGCCTCGACAACTGGCCGCCGGCAAGTCTTAAGAAGGACGACAAGGCTACGGCCTGATCGTCGTAATCACCGAACGCGAGTTTGGTAAGGAATGAACCATGCGTCATCGTAAAAGTGGACGTCACCTGAGCCGTACCAGCTCTCACCGTAAAGCCATGTTTCAAAACATGGCGGTGTCGCTGTTCGAGCACGAGCTGATCAAAACTACCCTGCCGAAAGCCAAGGAACTGCGTCGCGTTGCCGAGCCGCTGATCACCCTGGCCAAGGAAGACAGCGTTGCTAACCGTCGTCTGGCTTTCGACCGTACTCGTTCGAAAGAAATCGTCGGCAAGCTGTTCAACGATCTGGGCAAGCGCTATGCAACCCGTCAGGGCGGCTACCTGCGTATCCTCAAGTGCGGTTTCCGCGCTGGCGACAACGCGCCAATGGCGTACGTCGAGTTGGTTGATCGTCCTGTCGGTGGCTCTGTAGAAGCCGCTGAATAAGACATCAGTTTGAACGAGAAACCGGGCCTTGCGCCCGGTTTTTTGTTGTCTGGGATTTAAAAAACCTATCGATAGTCATGGCTTAATGAATTCGACGCTGCAATAGTTTTCCACAATACTTCCTCTCAAGCCAATCAACCGGCTATACAACCAGAGGAAGACTTACATGAGTCAGAAGACCCTTACGACCGCCAGCGGTGCACCAGTCGCCGACAATCAGAATTCTCGCTCGGCAGGCCCGCGTGGTCCTTTACTGCTCGATGATTTCCACCTGATCGAAAAGCTCGCTCATTTCAACCGTGAAAATATTCCGGAGCGTCGTGTCCACGCCAAAGGATCGGGTGCTCATGGCACGTTCACCGTTACCTGTGATATCAGCCAATACAGTAGCGCCAAGCTGTTCGACACGGTCGGCAAGCAGACCCCGATTTTTCTGCGTTTCTCCACTGTAGGTGGTGAGCGTGGCTCGGCGGATACTGAACGTGATCCGCGCGGCTTTGCAATCAAGTTTTACACCGAGGAAGGTAACTGGGACATCGTGGGTAACAACACGCCAGTGTTCTTTATCCGTGACCCTCTGAAATTTCCTGACTTCATTCACACGCAGAAACGTCTTCCGCAAACCAACCTGAAAAGCCCGCAAATGATGTGGGATTTCTGGTCGCATTCGCCTGAAGCGCTGCACCAGGTCACTATTCTGTTCTCGGACCGAGGCATTCCGGACGGCTATCGTCACATGCACGGTTTTGGTAGCCATACGTACAGCCTGATCAGCGCAGCAGGTGAGCGTCATTGGGTGAAGTGGCACTACAAGACCCGGCAGGGCATCAAGAACCTCACGCCAGCCGAGGCTGCGCGCATTGCGGGTACTGATCCCGATTACGCCCAGCGCGATCTGTTCACTGCTATCGAGAGGGGTGACTTCCCCAAGTGGCAGGTCTGCATTCAGCTGATGAGCGAAGCCCAGGCTGCGAACCACCACGAGAACCCGTTCGACGTGACCAAGACCTGGTCGCAGAAGGAATATCCGCTGATTGAAGTAGGTGAACTGGAGCTGAACCGTAACCCGCTCAACTACTTTGCCGAGGTTGAGCAAGCAGCGTTTGGTCCCAGCAATATGGTGCCCGGGGTTGGCTTGTCACCGGACCGCATGCTGCAAGGGCGGGTGTTTGCTTACGCCGATGCACATCGCTATCGCGTAGGCACCAATCATCAGCAATTGCCGATCAATGCACCGAGAAACCCAGTGCATAGCTACCAGCGTGACGGGTCGATGGCCTTCGGTACCAATGGCGGGGCGGCTCCGAACTATGAGCCAAACAGCTATTCGGATGCGCCGAAGGAAGATCCGCGCTACGCAGAACCTGCGCTGGCTTTGAGTGGTGCCGCAGGTCGTCATGATCATCGCGTGGACGGCGATTACTACAGTCAGGCGGGCAAGTTGTTCAACCTGATGAGCGCTGATCAAAAAGCGCTGCTGATCAGTAACATTGCCGGCGCGATGGGGGGTGTTTCCAGTGACATCGTGCAGCGTCAGTTGCAGCATTTCTACAAGGCTGACCCGGCCTACGGGGAAGGCATTGCCAGCGCTCTGGGTATAAAACTGGGCTGAGTCGAAGTGAGAAACAGAACCGCCCTCATTTGGGCGGTTTTTCGCTTCTTAACGGCGTAATTTCGCCACTTTTCGTCGGTTTATTGCGTTTTTCTCAGTGACCTTGCGCGGCGCTTGGTTCAAACTATCGGCTTTGAAGCAGGAGTCTGGTGCGATGCAAGGCCACCCCGAAGTAATCGATTATCTCAACACGTTGCTCACGGGCGAACTGGCGGCTCGTGACCAATATTTCGTTCACTCACGCATGTACGAAGACTGGGGCTTTTCGAAGCTCTATGAGCGTATCAACCACGAGATGGAAGAAGAGGCACAACACGCTGATGCGCTGATGCGTCGTATCCTGATGCTTGAAGGCACGCCACGCATGCGTCCGGATGATCTGGATGTCGGCACCACAGTGCCTGAGATGCTCGCCAGCGATCTGCGTCTGGAATACAAGGTTCGTGCTGCGCTGTGCAAGGGCATTGAGCTCTGTGAGCTGCACGGTGACTACGTGACCCGTGAAATCCTGCGTGTGCAACTGGCCGATACGGAAGAAGACCACACTTATTGGCTTGAACAGCAGATGGGCTTGATCAAGTCCATCGGCCTGCAAAACTACCTGCAATCGCAGTTCTGATTCGGCAGCCATAAAAAAAGCTCCTGCACTTGCGTGACAGGAGCTTTTTTGTACCTGGGTCTGACCGAAACCAGACCCGTTTTCACAACGCCGGTTAAGCCCTGTCTCTGATCAACAGAGGCTTCAGGTAATGCCCGGTGTAAGACTGCTCCATCTCGGCGACCTGTTCAGGTGTGCCGGTCGCAATGATCTGCCCGCCTCTTGAACCGCCTTCCGGCCCCAGGTCCACCAGCCAGTCGGCCGTCTTGATGACATCCAGGTTGTGCTCGATCACCACCACCGTGTTGCCGTGGTCGCGTAAGCGATGTAATACATCCAGCAACTGCTGAATATCCGCAAAGTGCAGGCCCGTGGTCGGCTCGTCGAGGATGTACAGCGTTTTGCCAGTGTCGCGCTTGGACAGCTCGCGTGACAGCTTGACCCGTTGCGCCTCACCGCCTGACAGTGTTGTCGCCGATTGCCCCAGCTTGATATAGGAAAGTCCTACATCCATCAGGGTTTGCAGCTTGCGCGCCAGTGCGGGAACGGCGTCGAAGAACTCACGCGCTTCCTCGATGGTCATCTCCAGCACTTCGTGGACGTTCTTGCCCTTGTACTTGATCTCAAGCGTTTCACGGTTGTAACGCTTGCTCTTGCACACATCGCAGGGCACGTAGATGTCCGGCAGAAAGTGCATCTCGACCTTGATCAGCCCGTCGCCCTGGCATGCCTCGCAGCGTCCGCCCTTGACGTTGAACGAGAACCGGCCCGGACCGTAGCCCCGTGAACGCGATTCCGGTACACCGGCAAACAGTTCACGAATCGGCGTGAACAGCCCGGTATAGGTCGCCGGGTTGGAGCGCGGCGTACGACCAATAGGGCTCTGGTCAATGTCGACGACCTTGTCCAGATGCTGCAGGCCATTGATGCTGTCGTGGGCGGCCGCCTCAAGCGTCGTGGCACCGTTCAACGCCGTAGCGCTCAGCGGAAACAGTGTGTTGTTGATCAGCGTCGACTTGCCCGACCCGGAAACACCCGTCACGCAGGTCAGCAGACCAATCGGAATATCGAGATTGACGTTCTGCAGGTTGTTGCCACGCGCACCTTTGAGCGTCAGCGAGAGCTTTTTGTTACGCGGCGTTCGCTTGGCGGGTACAGCAATCTTCACACGGCCCGACAGGTACTTGCCGGTCAGTGAGTCGGGATGCGACATCACTTCGTCCGGCGTACCTTCGGCAACGATATGACCACCATGCACACCCGCGCCCGGGCCGATGTCGACCACATAGTCGGCCAGGCGAATCGCATCTTCATCGTGCTCGACCACAATCACGGTGTTGCCTATGTCGCGCAGGTGCTTGAGCGTGCCCAGCAAACGATCGTTATCGCGCTGGTGCAGGCCAATGGACGGCTCATCGAGGATGTACATCACCCCGACCAGGCCTGCGCCGATCTGGCTGGCCAAGCGTATACGCTGAGCCTCACCGCCGGACAGAGTGTCCGCGCTGCGATCCAATGTCAGGTAATCCAGCCCGACATTGACCAGAAACTGCAGACGCTCACGGATTTCCTTGAGAATCTTGTCGGCAATTTCGCCGCGCCGTCCGGTCAGCTTGAGCGTCTCGAAGTAATGCGTGGCGTCGCCAATCGGCAGATTGGTCACCGCAGGCAAGGTCTTTTCACCTACCCACACATGGCGCGCCTCACGACGCAAGCGGGTACCTCGGCAATCAGGGCAGGGCTGCGTGCCCAGAAACTTGGCCAGCTCTTCACGCACAGTCGCTGATTCGGTTTCCCGGTAGCGACGTTCCAGATTCGGCACGATGCCTTCGAACGGGTGCGCGCGCTTGACGATATCGCCGCGGTCGTTCAGATAGCGGAAGTCGACACTCTGCGAGCCGCTGCCGTTGAGCAGAACTTTCTGCATGTCGGCCGGGATTTCTTTGAACGGCACTTCCAGACTGAAACCGTAGTGCTTGGATAGCGACCCCAGCATCTGGAAGTAATAGACGTTACGCCTGTCCCAGCCTCGTATCGCGCCTTCGGCAAGCGTCAACTCGGCATTTACCAGCCGCTTGATATCAAAGAACTGCTTTACGCCCAGACCGTCGCAGGTCGGGCATGCGCCGGCCGGGTTGTTGAAGGAGAACAGCTTCGGCTCCAGCTCACTGATCGCATGGCCACAGATCGGGCAGGCGAAGCGGGCAGAGAAAATCACTTCTTCGCCCGGTTCATCGTCCATGGGCGCGACCAGCGCAATGCCGTCGGCCAGCTTCAAGGCGGTTTCAAAGGATTCCGCCAGGCGCTGCTGCAGATCGGCGCGGACCTTGAAACGGTCCACGACCACATCAATCGAGTGCTTCTTCTGCTTGTCCAGCTTCGGCAGCTCATCCAGCTCACACAGCTTGCCGTTGACCCGCGCGCGGACAAAACCTTGCGCGCGCAGCTCTTCAAAGACCGACAGATGTTCACCCTTGCGCTCACGGATAACCGGCGCAAGCAGCATCAACTTGCTGCCCTCGGGCTGGGTCAACACCAGATCGACCATCTGGCTGACGGTCTGCGCTTCCAGCGGGATATCGTGGTCCGGGCAGCGAGGCTGTCCGACTCGTGCATATAAAAGACGCAGGTAGTCGTAAATCTCGGTGATTGTCCCCACGGTCGAGCGCGGATTATGAGAAGTAGACTTCTGCTCGATAGAAATCGCCGGCGACAGACCTTCGATCGTGTCGACGTCCGGTTTTTCCATCATCGACAGGAACTGCCGGGCGTAGGCAGACAGCGACTCGACATAGCGGCGTTGCCCTTCGGCGTACAGCGTATCGAAAGCCAGTGAAGACTTGCCTGAGCCGGAGAGCCCGGTGATAACGATCAGTTTGTCGCGGGGAAGTGTCAGGTCAATATTTTTCAGGTTGTGGGTTCGTGCCCCACGTATCAGGATCTTGTCCACTGCGGCCTCGCTTGGCGGGCATAAACGACGGAGTATAAGGCTCCGAGCCATTACGCGGCAAAGCGTCGCGTATGTGCTGTACAACGATGGGACTGGTAGAATCGCCGCCGGTTCACACGAGGTTATTCCATGCACGATACCCACAGCGAGCGTATGAGTAGCGGCGAGACCCGCGCAGCAGGCGGTCTGGCCCTGGTGTTCGCGTTCCGCATGCTTGGCATGTTCATGGTTTTGCCGGTTCTGGCAACCTACGGCATGGACCTGGCGGGCGCGAGCCCTGCACTGATCGGTCTGGCGATTGGCGCTTATGGCCTGACCCAGGCAGTGCTGCAGATTCCGTTCGGGATCATTTCCGACCGTATCGGACGGCGACCGGTTATTTATCTCGGCCTGATCATTTTTGCGATTGGCAGCGTGGTGGCGGCAAATGCCGATTCTATCTGGGGAATCATCGCCGGGCGCATCCTGCAGGGTGCCGGCGCGATTTCCGCCGCGGTCATGGCCTTGCTCTCTGACCTGACCCGCGAACAGCATCGCACCAAGGCCATGGCCATGATCGGCATGACCATCGGTCTGTCGTTCGCCATCGCCATGGTGGTGGGCCCGGTGATCACCGGTATGTTTGGCCTTTCGGGATTGTTCCTGGCCACAGGCGGTATGGCCTTGCTGGGTCTTCTGATCGTCGCATTTGTGGTGCCCAAGGCCAATGGCCCGTTGATGCACCGCGAATCCGGAGTTGCCAGACAGGCCCTTGGGGCAACCTTGCGTCATCCCGACCTGCTGCGCCTGGATTTGGGTATCTTTGTGTTGCACGCCATGCTCATGTCCAGCTTCGTGGCCTTGCCGCTGGCGCTGGTCGAAAAAGCCGGTTTGCCCAAGGAAGAGCACTGGTGGGTCTACCTGACCGCCTTGCTGGTTTCCTTCTTCGCGATGATCCCGTTCATCATCTATGGCGAGAAGAAACGTCAAATGAAGCGCGTTCTGCTGGGCGCCGTCACAGTTTTAATGCTGGCTGAGCTATTCTTCTGGGCATACGGCGACACGTTGCGGGCACTGGTCATCGGGACAGTGGTATTCTTCACCGCGTTCAACCTGCTGGAAGCGTCCCTGCCATCACTGATCAGCAAGGTTTCACCGGCCGGCGGAAAAGGCACGGCAATGGGAGTTTATTCCACCAGCCAGTTTCTTGGTTCGGCCGCAGGTGGGATACTGGGCGGCTGGTTGTTCCAGCACGGTGGGCTCGATGTGGTGTTCCTGGGTGGTGCAGCCATGGCCGCCGTCTGGCTCGCCTTTGCAGTGACCATGCGAGAACCGCCTTACGTGACCAGCCTACGTCTGCCGTTGTCGCCGCAGGCGCAGCGTGAAGCAGGCCTGGCAGAGCGTTTGATGTCCGTAGCAGGCGTGACAGATGCAGTGGTGGTTGCTGAAGAGGCGGCCATCTACATAAAACTCGACACAAAATTATTGGATCGCGCCTCTCTTGAAAAGCTGGTCAATCCAGCGTCAGAAGCGTGCGAAGCCTAGGAGAACGTTATGGCCCGTGGGGTTAACAAAGTCATATTGGTCGGTACATGCGGCCAGGATCCCGAAGTTCGCTACTTGCCTAACGGTAACGCCGTGACCAACCTGAGTCTGGCAACCAGCGAACAATGGACTGACAAACAGAGCGGTCAGAAAGTCGAAAAGACCGAATGGCACCGTGTATCGATGTTCGGCAAAGTCGCCGAAATCGCTGGCGAATACCTGCGCAAGGGTTCGCAGGTGTACATCGAAGGCAAGCTGCAGACCCGCGAGTGGGAAAAAGACGGCATCAAGCGCTACACCACTGAAATCGTCGTCGACATGCAGGGCACCATGCAGCTGCTGGGTGGCCGCCCACAAGGCGACTCCCAACAAGGTCAGGGCGGTGGCAACTACAACCAGTCCGCACCTCGTCCACAGCAGTCGCGCCCTCAGCAATCGGCGCCGCAGCAGTCCGCACCTCAGCAGAATTACAACCAGCAGCCGCCACAACGCGACTCGCGCCCGGCGCCGCAACAGCAAGCGCCGCAGCCAGCTGCTGACTTTGATAGCTTTGATGATGATATTCCGTTCTAGGATATCGCTGGACCCTGCTGTACAGGTCCAGACCCGGAGCCCCCGTTTATCGGGGGCTTCGTCGTTTTCAGGCGTCAAAAAGCGCTGAACCATTTTGGCTGCACTGCTGCCGTGGGAGCCGCTGAGCACCTAAAACAGCTCATCCTTCTGTGTTTGCGCGTTTTCGAAACAATGCGCGATCACCCAGCTCGCCGGCTTCACCTCACCTTGCGGGCCAAACGCCAATGCCCGCTGTGCCAACGGCCCGTTGCTGGCCGTGGCGCCTGCAACATGCGGGCTGTCCCAAACCCCCCACGTAATAACGGTAGATACCGAGCGCGTGGCAAGCACCACGTCGAGATACCGCTTATAAGTCGCTGCAACTGATCCATCACGATCTGCGATGGACCCCGTGAAGTGGCTGTCGTCGACGTCCAGTTCCGTGATGTGGATCGACAACCCCATATCACGCACTGCAAGAATAAAGTGGGAAAGGCCCGGACCAAATGTGTCGCCTGCACGCAGATGGGACTGAATGCCCAAGCCGTGTATCGGAATGCCGCGCTGCTTGAGCCCGCGCAGCAGGGCGAGCACGGCAGTGCGTTTGCTTTCGCCGTAATGGGTATCCTTTTCCAGGCCGTAATCGTTGTAGCAGAGCAGGGCGTCCGGGTCGGCCTTGTGCGCAGCCTTGAAGGCTATGTCCAGATAGCGAGGCCCGAGCATCTGATACCAGAATGAATTGCGCAGCCCGTCAGGCTGGCCATCCTCCAACTGGATGGCTTCGTTGACGACGTCCCATGCGCTGATGAGACCGCGATAATGGCTGGCGACGGTACTGATGTGCGCCGTCAGCACCGCTTCGGCGTTCGTCGGGGTGACGGTTTGGTGAACCCAGTCGGGTAAAGAGCGATGCCAGCAGAAAGTGTGGCCGCGCATACGCTGTTCATGCGCTTTCGCAAACCCCGCGATTGCGTCGGCGGGTGCGAAGTTGTAACGCTCTGGTTCGGGGTGGACGGTCTGCCACTTCAAGGCGTTTTCTGGCACTACGATGCTGGCCTGACGGGCGACCAGTTGCCGATAGGCCGCATCGTCATTCAGCTTTGCCGGATCAACCGCAAAGCCGAACCGGATACCTTTCTCGGCTGCAGGCTGGCGCAATGCGGGAAAGGTTTCTGCCGCCAGCAGTCTGCTGTTGACGAAGGGCAGGCACGCCAGCAGGCGGACAAACGCAGTCAGAAAACTGCGTCGATTAGCCCGGCGCATTACGCACCAAAAATCTCCATCAACTCCTCACGCCCGACCATCACAGTCATTGACCCTTGCTTCTGCTCGCCTTCAATCGTGCACAGCAATCCAGCTTCTCGACAAATCACTGCGCCTGCCGCGATGTCCCACAGGCTGGTGAATTTCTCCATGTACCCATCCGTTTGCCCCAACGCGGCGAACGCCAGGCCGATGGTTGCGCAGCGATAGCCTGCCAAGCCCCAGCCCTGTCGGCGCAGGCTCAGGTGCAGTTTGCCCATCTCTTCGGCGTCCCAGCGGGTGTTTTCGCCGACGCCGGCGATGCGCAGGTGCTCGGGTGGTTGAGGGCGGACAAAAGGGACGCCGTTGCGCAGCAAGCCATCGCCCGTGCGGGCTGCGAGGGTGTAGCCCAATGCCGGGTAGGCGACGACGCCGATTTCGGGTTCACCTGCCGACATGTACGCCACCGCGATTCCCCACAATGGGGTGCCGCGCAGGTAGTTGCCGGTGCCGTCAATGGGGTCGATGACCCAGCCGTCGGTGATGAATTCGCCGCCCATTTCTTCTCCGAGGATTGTATCGTCGGGGAAGTGTTTGCTCAGTTCTGCACGTAGCAGTTGCTCCACTTCAAAGTCGGCGCGGGAGACGAGGTCTTGCGCGCTTTTGGTGGTGATGTCGAGGGTGTGGCGGTCGTTGAAATACGCCATGGCCAGGCCAGTGGCCTTTTCTACAGCTTGCATGGCGACGCTGAGTCGGTTGTTCATTGCAGACAGCCTCCGTTCGGCAGGTTCAACAGGTCCGGGTAATCACTGAGAATCGACTGCGCGCCGTGTTCCAGCAGGTAACGCGCGCGTTTCGGGCTGTTGATGGTAGCCACGGCGAATTCGACGCCGCTGCTTTTCAGGCGAACAAGGTGATGGTCATCGAGCATGTCGTCAAGTACGTGAAGTATTCGGCAGTCATATTCGGCCAGTAAAGCGACCGGGTCAGCAGGCGCGACCACCGAGGCGATGGCCAGAGGTACGTCGTTCCACAAGCGGCGGGCGGCAGTTAGCGAGCGCACCGAAAAGCTGGAGACGAACAACCGATCATTGTCGGCGGGCCACAGGCTTTTGAGGATTGGCATCACCACTTCCGCCGTCTCGATATCGTCGCCAATGGTCGGTTTGAGTTCGACTTGCAAACCCAGATTGAGGCGCAGCGCGCAGGCCACGATCTCTTCGAAGGTCGGGATCTGCAGGCCCGCGAATTCAGGCGCGAACCAGCTGCCTGCGTCCAGTTTGCGGATGGCCTCAAGTTCGTGAAGCACGACAGCGCCGCGCCCGTTGGTGGTGCGGTCCAGCAAATCGTCGTGAATCACGACAGGCTGGCCATCGCGGGTCAGCTTCACGTCGATCTCGACCCACTCGGCGCCGCACTCGGCGGCTTTCTCCAGGGCCAGCAGGGTATTTTCCGGCACGTAAGCCTTGGCACCACGATGGGCAATCAGGGACGAGCGGACGAGGGGCGCAGGTTTGAGCATGGCGGGTCACTTGGTGGTTTGGGAGAAGGAAACGAGCTGGCGTTGGCCACTCTCGATATCGAACAGCAAGGGCGCGGGATGGATGGCAAGTCGAATCTGGGTGCCGGGCATCAGATGCTGCCGTTCGGCGAGACTGACAACACAGCGTGTTCCGGCCAACTGGCAATACAGCAGGCTGTGGCTGCCGAGATTTTCGGAGGACTCCACGGTGGCGGTGACGCCTGTCTGGCCGAGCACGACGGTCTCTGGGCGCAGGCCCATCAGCCATTTGCCTGTCCGGTTGCTGGCAATGCCGAGTTTGATGGGCAGGCGTTGTCCGTCGGCCAGTATCAGAACATTGTCGTCCAGGCAGTGCACAGGCAGCAGGTTCATGGGCGGGGTGCCGATGAAGCTGGCGACGAATATGCTGGCGGGTTGATCGTAGATGTCGGTGGGCGTGCCGATCTGCTCGACATGGCCCTTGTTGAGAATCACCACACGCTCGGCGAGGGTCATGGCCTCGGTCTGATCGTGGGTGACATACAGAATCGTCGCACCGGTCTGCTGGTGCAGGTTACGAATCAACAGGCGCATTTCATGGCGCAGCGCGCTGTCCAGATTGCACAGCGGTTCATCGAATAGCAGCACCGGCGGTTTGCGGATCAGCGCCCGACCGATCGCGACGCGCTGACGCTGACCGCCGGAAAGCTCTCCGGGCTTGCGTTGCAGCAACTCCTCCAGCCCCAGCGAACTGGCACACTCGTGAATACGCTGTTCGCGCTCCTTGCGTGAGATGCGTGCCAGCTTCAGCGCGTAACCGATGTTGTCGGCGACGCTCATGTGCGGGTAGAGCGCGTAGTTCTGAAACACCATGGCGCAGCCGCGTTCTTTGGGCGGCAGACGCGTCACGTCGCGGCCACCCATCAGAATCTGCCCTTGGCTGACCTCCTCCAGCCCGGCGACCATGCGCAGCAACGTGGACTTGCCACACCCGGATGGGCCGAGGATGACGTTAAGCTCGCCCGCCTTGAAAACCAGATCGAGCCCGTGAAGGATGTGCCCTGAGCCATAGGTTTTGTGCAGGCCCTTGAGGACGATATCCGGCGCGCAGGCAATAGGGGTGAGCGCGTTCATTTACCGACTCCGATCAGGCCTTTGACAAACCATCGCTGCATGAGCGCAATGACGAGGATGGGGGGTAGCATGCTGACCACGGCGGCGGCCATCAGCAGGTTCCATTCGGGGACCTGGGTTGCATCGGTCGGCAGAAAGCTGGCGACGCCCAGCACCAGCGTGCGCATGTCCTCGCGATTGGTCGCGACCAGCGGCCACAGGTAGTCTTTCCACGCGCCGATGAACACCAGCGTGCCGAGCGCTGCGAAGTTGGTCTTCGACAGCGGCAGCAGAATGTCGACAAAAAAACGCCAGGGCCCGGCACCGTCCATACGTGCGGCCTCGACCAGTTCGGCGGGCAGCGTCTGGTAAAACTGCCGGAACAGAAAGGTGCCGGTGGCTGAGGCAATCAGCGGCAAGGCGAGCCCGGTGTAGCTGTCGAGCAGGTTGATGGTCGGCACCGGCAGCCACTGGATGCCCAGCCATTGCAACAGGTTGCGTAGCGGTCCGAGCAGGTCGCTGGCCACCGCATACGTGGGGATGATGCGTACCTCCAGCGGCAGCAGCAGAGCGCCCAGCACGGCAAAGAAGATCACCGAGGTGTAGCTGCTGCGAAAGTACACCACGGCAAATGCTGTCAGCGCCGAAAGTGTCAGCTTGCCGATTACCACCAGCGTGGCGACCAGCAGGCTATTGCCCAGCAAGCGCAGCAGGTCGAGGCGTCGGGTGACTTGTTGCAGGTTCTCCAGCAGTTGGTCGCCGGGTATCAGCGCAAGGCCGTGGGCGAACAGTTGTGGGTTGCTGACCGTTGCCGAGCAGACTGCGACGTACAGCGGCCCCAGGGCGAACACCAGCCCGAGCGTCAGCAGCAGGTAAGCGCCCGCGTCGATCAGCCGGTGACGCTCGATCATGCTTTCACCCCACGGCGCTGGAAGCGGGACAAGAGTTTGAACTGAGCGATGCTCAGCGCTACAACTGCCAGCAACATAAGCACTGACAGTGTCGACGAACCTGCCAGATCCAGGCCCATGAAACCGTCGGTGTAAATCTTGTAGGCCAGTACGTTGGTGGTATCGCCGGGCCCGCCGTGTGTGAGGGTGTCGACCAGTCCGAAGCTGTTCGACAGGCTTTCCAGCAGGTCGATGACAAACACGAACAGCAGATAGGGCGCAATCAGCGGCAGCTGTATGTCGAGCATGCGTCGCAACGGGCCTGCCCCGTCCAGTGCGGCGGCGGCGAGGTAGTCATCGGGGACGGATTTCAAGCTGGCGACCAGCATCACGAAGTTGAACGGCACCAGGCACCAGGCATAGGCCACGATCAGCAACAACATGCTCTGCATCGGGCTGGCGTAGGGTGCCCAGGTGCCGGGGGCAATCGCGTTAAGCCAGGCGAAAATACCCATCACCGGATTGGCCAGCACGTGAAAGACAATGCCGATGGTGGCGCCCGATACCGCGTAGGGCCAGATCAGCAGATTGCGAAACACTGCGTTGCCGCGCAGTTTCAGTTCAAGGCACAGCGCAAGCACCAGTGCGATGAGGATCGAAAGCACAACGCTCGACAGGCTGAACACCAGCGTCGAGCCTAGCGACGCGAGCACGCCAGGGTCTCTCAACACTCGCCAATAGTTGCTCAGGCCGACAAAGATTTCGTTACCGCCGAAGGGCGGCACCAGATGAAACGACCACCAGATTGCCTGGACTGCAGGCCAATAAAAGAACAACCCGAGGGCCAGCAATTGGGGCAGGGCAAACAGCAGCGCCAGGCGCGGTTGCGGAAAATGCGCCCGAGGTTTCATGGCGTTGCCCCGTCTGACTCGTTGCTGGCCTGGGCCTGATGCATCTGCTGAAACAGACTGAGCAATTCGTTGGCGCGCAGCGTTGTCTGACGCAGGGCGTGTTCAACGCTCTGGCGACCGGCGAGCGCGTTTTCCATTTCCTGCGACCAAACAAGACGCATCAGCGTGATAAAGCCGCAGCGCAAAGGCGTAGAAGGCTGGCCGTCAATGTCGTGAAGTGCCGCAAGCCCGACCATTACGGCCGACGGCTCTCTGCCTGCGGATTGCAACCGTGCCGCTGCCGCCTGAGTAACTGGCAGGTAGCCGGTCCGGGCACTGAACACCAACTGATTATCCGGTTGCAGTACGAACGCCAGAAACTCCGAGACCAGCCGATAATCCCGCGCGGCATGCCCACGCATCACCCACAGCGAGGAACCTCCGGGAGCGTTGGTACGGCGTTGGGTGTTGGCGTAAATCGGCAGTGCTGTGACATCGATATCGGATTTGAGCGTGCTGTGCACGATATTCCAGGCACCGGTGGAGTCGATCAGCATGGCGCAGTCGTCGGTGGCGAAAGCCAGCGCCTGTTGACCGCTGCGGGTCGAATCCTCGTGCACCACCAGACCTTCGGCGGTCCATTGCGCCAGGTCGTTCATCAAGCGCAGGTGGGCACCTTTGTCGAACTGATAGCGTTCGGTGCCAGCGGCGCGAACCGCAACTTCGGTGCCTTGCGCTGCACTGGTCTGCTCCAGCCAGATCCACGGCGAAAATTCGCTGACGACAGGGCATGCGTGGCCGTTTTTCTTCAAGGCCCGCAAGGCTGTAGCAAATGCTTCCCAAGTGGCGGGGGGCTCGCTGATACCTGCCGCGGCCAGGGCATTTCGGTGCGTGTAGAGCACGGCGGTGGACGCCGCAAAAGGCTGGGCCGCCAGAGCGCCGTGATCATCGGAGTAATAGCGGCGCAAGGCTGGCAGAAAGGTGTCGTCGGAATAGGCCCTTTGATGACCGGCCATGATGGCCTCGACAGGCAGAGTGGCACCGCCCAGTAGCATGTCAGGCGTGGCCACGTCGTAAATTTCGACCAGAGCCGGGCCTATGCCTGCGCGGTACGCTGCGACGGTCTTCTGCAGCGTCTGCTCATAACTGCCCTGGCGGATACAGTGCAGGCGATCCCCATCCTCACGCTGTGCATTGAAGCTTCTGCACAAATCTGCGATGGCACTTCCGGCCGCGCCGCCGTGGCTATACCAGAACTCGGCGGGGGCGGCGAAGACCTGAGCAGCGAACGGCAGCAGCGCCAGCATGGAAAGCGTCTTACTGATGAAAGGCATGAGGACACCCACAAGAACTCAGTGCCATTTAATACAGCTTGTGTGTAGTATTTGTGACCTGCGCGACTTTTATTAAATTTTCATGATGGAAGTGTGCAATGGGTGGCGGGCGATACACTGCTTTACACGCCCACTGTTTTAATCCTCCCCTGATTTGTAGATTCCATGCCCCTCGACCTCGATACGCCACTTCATGCGCACCAACCGCTGAGCCTGAATGAACGCAAATTGCTGGATATCCTTCGCCGTCGAGGTGTGATCACCCGCGCCACGGTTTCGACCGAGATGGACCTGGCTCAGCAGTCGGTGCACCGCCTGATCGAAGAACTGATCAGCCGAGGCCTGCTGCGCAGCGGCGAGCGAGTGAAGAACGGCCGTGGTCAGCCCAGCCCGCGCATTGAGCTGGTCAACGAGGCGGTGTATGTCATCGGCGTATCGATCAATACCGATTCGGCAGTGGTCTGCATCGCCGATCTGGGCTGCAATGTGCTGGAACAGGTCACCTTGCGTACGCCGCCGTTGAGCCGCAACAGCACGCTGGATTCGCTTGATCAGACCATCGAACGCATGCTTCAACGCAATGGCATCGAGGCGCAACGAGTAATTGGCATGGGCTTCGCCATCGCCGGTTTTTTTCTTGAGAACCGCCAGATCAATGCACCTGAACCGCTGCGCGATTGGTCATTGATTGACTTGCAACCGATACTCGAAGAACGCTTCGGCATGCCGGTCTGGCTGGAAAACAACGCCACCACTGCGGCCATCGGTGAAAGCCTGGTGGGCGTGGGGGCCTGGGCCAGCAACTTCATCTACCTGTCGTTCAACTTCGGTTTCGGCGCAGGCGTGGTGATCAACGGCAAACCGTATTTCGGCAGCCACGGCAACGCGGGCGAGATCACCCTCTACAACGACGAAGAGTCGATAAACCGTCCGGCCTTGCGTTACCTGCTGGATGAATTGCATCAGAACGGCGTACAGGTAGATTCAATCGAAGACCTGCGCCTGCGCTTCGACCCCGACTGGCCCGGCGTGGACACTTGGCTGGCACGCGTCAAACCAACCCTGGATCGTCTGGTTAACGCACTGGCGGGCCTGTTCGATCCACAGGCGGTAGTGTTTGGCGGGCAATTACCGCCAGAGCTGGGCAGACGCCTGATTGCGGCAACGACTTTCTGGGGAGCCCACCGCTACAACGCGCCACCGCCTCGGCCTCAGTTATTGCTGAGTGAGACCAATGGCGATGCGGCGGCTATCGGGGCGGCACTGGTGCCGTTGAAAGAGCGGTTTTTTGTTTGATCTGTCGTCAACAATAACTCATTGCTGGGTACTGCACGTTGCGGCCGAGGCAATGGTCATGCAGCAAAAGCCACCTCGGCCTGTCCAGTTCAAGGCTATCGCCCGGACGCGGCAGGCAGGTGTGTTGGCTGGCCGATTAATATTTCTTCATGCAGTCGGTGCTTAAGATTCAAGGTTGTCGGCCGATCATACTATATTACTGAGCTTAAGTTATTGCTCATCACCGTTGGGTAAGACGTTAGTCTGCATGTGGAGTTGACAAGTGAAGTTATGCTTGGGCTGCAAAGCTATAATGGTTGTCCTGTCGTTTGCCTTGTCAAATGTGGCCGCGTCTGAAGAACTTAAGGTTTACAACTTTTCGCCTGTCAATCAGTACAATCTTAATCTGTCAGCCAGTTTTTGGAATCCAATCATAAAGTATGTGTCCGACAAAAGCGGCGTGAATCTCACGCTGAAATTAGGTCGAACATCCTCTGATACAACAAGTTATGTGCTCGCGCAAGAAGTTGATTTCGCTTTTACTAACCATCTTTTTAGCCCGGAACGCGACAAGATGGGCTGGAAGGTGTTTGGTCGCCGTGACGCGCCTGCCCTTGAGGGGCAGATCGTGGTACCTGCCGACTCGCCCATTCATAGCCTTTCGGAGCTAGAGGGCAAGGAAGTCGTGTATCCGGGACCGGAAGCGTTCATCGCTTATAAAGTCACAAACTCGGAATTGGTGAAGAAAGGGATCAGTACGTCTACCGTGTTTGCCGGAAACATGGATGGCGCTTTCAGCCAACTCTTTAGTGGCAAGGCTCAAGCGATGGGGGCCAATTCACAGCTTGTAAGTGGCTACACTGAGAGAGAAGGTAAGTCGTTCCGCGTGCTGTGGAGTTCGGCCTCGTTCAATGACCTGGCCCTCATGGCATCCCCTCGGGTTTCTAAAAAAGAACGTGATGCGGTAGCCAACGCATTTTTTAATATGCAAAACGATCCCGACGGTAGCAGGGTTCTTCGTGAGGCGACCGAGCTGGTCCATGCACCGGCACCGATTACCTTCATTCCTGCGACGGAAGCGGATTATGCGTCCTATCGTGATTTTTATAACAGTTTGCCAGCAAAACTTAAGTAAATAATTTCAACTTTAGCTGGAGAGGCTGTTAATGAATTTCTTTAAAAGCCTGCTGCCCAAATCACTGACGTCGCGAATACTGGCGATGTTATCCATTCTAATACTGACTTTTTTGACGACAGGGCTGGGGCTGTTTTATAAAAACCAGCTGCTTCAGCATATTGAAGAGATACAAGACACCGCTAACATGCTGATCGAGGTCGCCGCGCAAGCTGTAGAGGAAAGCGTCGTCATCGGCGATTACGACACCATCAAAAGGACCCTCGAAAAAACCTTGGCTCGCTCGCCGTTCAAGTCGGCCGTGTTTATTGACCTGTCGGGTGGCGTCATTCGCCTGCAGGCAGCCAGTGCGCCTGTTGGAAGGGCCCCTGCGTGGATAGAGTCCGAAGTCGCTGCGAGATTATTCGATGTCAATCGCCCGATTACGGTCGGCGGGAAAGATTATGGCGTGATGCGTCTGTCTTTTAATGCCGAGAGAATTGCTACCGAACTCTATAGCCTGGTGATTCAGGCGACACTGTTTGCAGTATTTTTTTTACTGATCAGTCTGATTTTAATGGGGTTCATGATCAAGCGTTCGCTTGCCCATCTGGGCAAACTTCATTCGTATGAGGCAGAAATCGCTTCAGGCGCAGTGGCCGCTGAAGCTATGTTGGTTGCTGATGCCCCCATGGAAATACAGGAGGCTATAAAAGCGGTAAACCGCACTGCCGCCAGTATGCGCAATCACTTTGGCCTGCGTATCGACTCGCTGATGAATACCTTGGTGCAGCATAAAAATGCCCTTGATGAAGTTTCAATCGTTTGCGAAGTTTCGGCCTCCGGACGTATCACCTACGTTAACGAACGATTCGTAAAAAGCTCGCAGCATTCGCGAGCGGAGCTTTTAGAGCTGAAGATCGATGAAGTCTGGACCGGCATGTCTTCAGCCTCTGAGCCGTGGCGATGGGTACCTGAAAATGAGGTGTGGAACGGTGAGGTCAGGCTTTCGGGGCGTACCGGTAAGGACGCATGGCATCGACGCACCATAATACCTATTCTCGATGACATGGGCGGCGTTGAAAAATATATTTGCATCGATATCGATATTACTGTTCGAAAGGAGTTTGAGGTCGCGATTCTGGATAACTCCAGAAGGCAAAACCTTATCGCCTTGTTTGGTCAGCAGGCATTGACAGAAGAAAACGTCAGTACACTGGGTGAGCTGGCAGCACTGACTGCTGCGCAAGGATTAACATTGAGCAAGGCGGCTTTATTAGTCGTTGATCGAGTGAGTCATGGGGTCATCCTCAACGCGGAGGTTGGCTTGAACCACGTGGAAGTCCGCAGTGGTTATCACAATGATTTTTTGAACGGTACTGCTTCTTCCACCGGGTGTGTCATTGATTCTGATACACCTGATAACAGGTACACGCTGCTGCCGGATGAAACAGTGGAGGCTTGCGGTATTAGAAGTGGTCTAGAGATTGAGATATCCTGCAGGGAGGTTTTCAAGGGCGTTCTTGGGGTGTATGCCAGCACTGACTACTCCTTTACACGTGAAGATGTGAGCTACCTTCAAACACTTGCTAACCTGTTGGCCGCCGCGCTTGAGCGGTATGACGCCAAGAAAAAGCTAATCTATCTGGCCGAAAATGATTCGCTCACCCATCTGCCTAATCGCTGGTTTCTTAGCAATTATCTGCGCGAGATAATCAGTCGGAAAACGTCAGTGCCAGATGCAGTCAGCGTCATATTCATCGATTTGGACAGATTCAAAGCAGTGAATGACACCATGGGGCATTCAGTGGGCGACCAATTGCTTATACAGGCGGGTCGACGCTTGAAAGACTGCATTGATGAAAACAGTGTGGTTGCGCGGCTGGGAGGCGACGAGTTTTCTATCGTCGTTACCCATCATGTTTATTCCGAAAGCCTTATAAAAACCCTTGCGAACCATGTTGTTGAAGCGTTGGGGAAACCATTCAATCTGGGCGGTCAGGATGTATTTGTTTCAGCGAGTGTCGGTATCGCCAATTATCCGTTTGATGGGCGTGACACTGGCGTTATCCTGAAGAATGCGGATACCGCCATGTACCATGCGAAAAAAAGTGGCCGTAATAACTACAAGTTTTACAACGCCACAATGAATGAAAGTTTGGTTCGGCGCTTGCAAACTGAAACGCTATTGCGGGGTGCGCTTGATCGTGATGAGTTTATTCTACATTTTCAGCCAAAGGTCAGCCTCACCGATGGCAGGATAAGTGGTTTGGAGGCTTTGCTGCGGTGGAATCACCCGGAGCAGGGTATGGTTTCTCCGGCTGAGTTTATCCCTATTCTTGAGGACACCGGCCTGATAATTCCTGTCGGCGAGTGGGTTATCCGCAACGTCTGTGAAACCATAAAAAGCTGGGAAGAAAATAATGTCAGGCAGGTACCGATCGCCATCAATCTGTCCGTCAGGCAGCTTCAGGTAAAAGGCCTGGCTGAGACCATCAAGCACATTGTTAAGGGGTACGGTATCAACCCCGCTCTTTTAGAATTCGAATTGACCGAGTCAATGCTGATGATCGATCCCGAGTCGGCGGTTAACATACTTCGAGATATAAAATCGTATGGTATAAGCCTTTCGGTCGATGATTTCGGAACGGGCTATTCGAGTTTGGCTTACTTGAAACGATTCCCTCTTGACGCCCTCAAAATTGACAGGGCGTTCATAAAAGATATAACGAGCAATCATGAGGACGCCGCTATCACCAGAGCGGTCATCGTGTTGGCGCACGAATTGGGTCTTAAAGTCATTGCAGAAGGCGTCGAAACAGTCGACCAGTTAGCGCTGCTTGTGACGTATGGCTGCGATCAAATGCAGGGTTATCTTTTTAGTAAGCCTGTCATCATTGAAGAGTGTGCTTCTATGATTAAATCGTCACGTAGTCTGAGCTTGTTGGAAATACCTGCTTGAGAACCGCGAGCATGAGAGTTATTCGTAGCAAAGACTTCACCGCACTCAAGCTTGGGCAAGCAACGCCACCAATACTAGATTTTCTTTCACTGCATTTCCTTGCCTGAGTTATTTGAGGGCGTGATTATCAGGAACCTCAGATTCAAGGGCAATGCTTGATAGCCAGCGGGTCCTACATCCTCAGCGCTATAGCCTCTGCCACAAGACACTCCAGTGCAAACTGCTCGGTATAGGTCATCTGAATCGGCGTGGTTTCGCCTTTGACGGTCCTTTCCCCATCCAGAATGTAGCGAATGCGCTTGTCAGTCACACCAATGCGTTTTGCGATCCACGAAGGTGTTTGTCCGATGCGCGAAATCAGCTTGTCGGCATATTCGGTGGACGGGTTATAGAGTTCTGCGTTGGGTGTCATGGGGTGTCCAGATGAAGGTCAGGCGCTGTATGTCAGGGGAGTATGCAGCACGATGGCGTATTCGTCGCCATTGAGGTTGGCAACCCGCGCAGTCGTGCAGAGACAGGTACATTGCTTTCGCGAGCAAGCTCGCTCCCACAAGAGCCTGTCTCCAAGAGCAAGCCGCGCGACGTAATTCAATGTAAGTGGCAGATGGGGCGATCCTTCGCCCGCTTTCAGTCAGCATCAATCAAAGTTTCACGCCCAGTGTTACAAACGCGCTGCGTGGCGTGCCCACCTGCAGAATCTGCAAATTGCCCGCCGGGTCGGTCGCTGCGCTGGCGTCGGTGTTGAGGGTGGAGATGTAACGCTTGTCGAACAGGTTGACCATGTTCAGCGAGACGGTGGTGTCTTTGATGGCATCGAGCTTGCCGAAGTCGTAACCGAGGTTGGCGTTCGCTACCCAGTAGCCGCTGACACTGGAGTCGTTGGTGTAAGTGTAATAGCGCTTGCTGATGTAGTTGCCCTGCATGCCGGCATTCCAGTGCTCCCAATTCCAGTCCAGGTTGCTGGAATACATCAGCTTGGGCGTATCGACGACTGTTTTGCCTTCCACATGAACGGTGCTGCCGCCGCTGGCATAGTCGTCGTCATAAGTGCTGTGGTTGTAGGACATGGAGTTGGACCAGCGCCAGTGCTCGTCGGGTGTCAGGCCGAATGACAGTTCCAGGCCCCGACTGGTGACAGAGCCGACGTTGGCAACGCCGTTCTGGCAGATGACGATGCCGGTACAGTTGGTGATGGCCACCAGGCGATTGTCGAATTTGGTGTTGTAGACCGCCGCGGATGCCGAATACAGCTTTGTGCTGCGGCGTACGCCCAGTTCAGCGGTTTTCGAGGTTTCGGGTTTGAGGTCCTTGAAGCCGTTCTGCGCATCCACTGCGGTCTGCGTGGTGAAGAACGGGCTGTAACCGCCACTCGGAAAGGCCGCCATGTTTTCCGAATAAGACGTGAACACTTCATCGCTGTCATTGAGTGTGTAGGTTGCGCCCACTTGCGGCAAAAACCTGTCCCGCGCTTCCAGCGAACCGCTGGCATAACCGCCGCCTTTACCTTCGGCAGTGGAGGTGGTGACAGTGTTCTTTGCGCCGAACTCAAGCTTGAGTCGGTCATCGAGCAGGGTGTAGGTGTCGCGCAGGAAAAACTGTCGGGTCAGGTCGTTGTAGCTCTGGTCCAGTACCGTAGCCGCCTGCCTCAGGCCATTGGTTTTGACGATATGGTTTTGCGGAGTCGCATTGGTGGTATCGAACAGGTAACGGGCGATGTCGTTCTTGTTCGATTGAATCCAGAACCCGCCCTGAATTTCATGCTGGCCCAGGAAGTAGGTCAGCGAACTCTGGAAGCCGGTTCGATCAATGCCATACACCGTGCTGCGAATCGAGTTGCTGGGGACAGTGGTCGAGCCGCTGGTAAAGATGAACGGATAGTACGAATTGCCCCGGCCCGAGTCATGGTGGTGATAGACCGTGGCGTCCAGCACCAGATCATCGGTGAGCGAGAAATTGCCGTTGAGGATGTCCAGTTCGTCGTCGCGCAGGCTGCTGGCGTTGTAGGTCGCATCGCCTGCGCTGGTTACGCCGCCGGTGTAGATGCCGTTGGCCGCATTGACCGCGCGGGTCCAGTCCGGGGTGTAGTAACTCCAGTTGTAGCCCAGACGCTGGATGATGCTCTTCGACAGACTGGGCAGATTGGCTTCGTCGTGAGACGAGGTGCTGTGGAAAAAGCTCACGCGGTTTTCGCCGAAGTTGTAATTGACCTTGGCGTTCACAGCGTCGGATTTTTGCGGGTTGTCGTGACCTTTCCAGGCATCGGCGTCGTACTTTTCTCCCGACACATAAGCGGACAGACCGTTGTATTCGCCTGTGTCGACGCGCATGAAAGTGCGCGAGGTGTCGTAACTGCCCAGGGTCTGTGACAGTCGCGCGCCGAATTCCTTGTCCGGATTGGAACTGGTGAACTGGATGGTGCCGCCCAGATCGCTGTTCGATGCCGTGCCCAGCGAACCGATGCCTGGAGCCACTTCGCTGGCGGCGATGTTTTCCGCGATGATCGCCCGGGTGATGCTCAGACCGTTGAAGTTGCCGAAGCTCATGTTGCCAAGCGTGACGCCGTCCAGCGTGTAGCCTAGGTGGTGCATGTCAAAACCGCGCAGGCTGATGCGCTGGCTGCCTTCTTCACGACCCAGCGGGTCGCCGGACTGGAAGTTGACTCCCGGTAGCCGTTGCAGAACTTTCAATGGGCTGGTGCCTGCGGAATAAGCGCTTACGTCCTTTTGCGTGACGCGTTGCACCTGCCGGGTTTCGCCCTGGCCAATCACTGACACCGTGCCCAGTGTCACGGCAGCGGTGTCGTCGCTGGTGGGCACCGTGACTGAGGTTGGCACATCGTCATCGGCCTGAATGAACGGGCTGATCAGGCACAGTGAATTCAATGAAACCAGCAACGCAAGGCGCGTTATCGGGAATCGAGAAGCACGCGGTATCGATCGATTGTTCATGAAAAGGTTTTCCTGGGGCGTCAGGGCGCCGCGCTTGCGACGGGGAATCTGCAGGACGGTGTTAGCGTTGACATGAGTCCAGTTCGCCCTTCAAGACGTACGAGTCTGTCGTGTTTTCGAGGGGCTCGTTTCAACGAAAGGGCTCGTTTGAACTGGGGGTGATATTAATACTCGCTGTGTGTATTAATTATGACCAGTGGCGTGTTATCCCGATTTTTCTGCCGGTCAATGCCGACTCGGCGTGTTGGCAGTTGGTCGTAAATTTCATTAGGCAAGGCGTCCGTTGCGATGCTATCTGTCCAGACTCAGTGGGTTCAGCCCAATCGTGAATACGTATTTCCGAAGGCCGGGCAACAGGGCATCACCCTCTGAATCCGCGGTTTGCACCTTGGACTGAAACGGGAGAACTCGATGAAATTGCTTCGTTACGGTGAAAAGGGCCAGGAAAAGCCAGGCCTGCTTGATGCTGCCTACCAGATCCGCGATCTGTCCGCACATGTCACGGACATCGCTGGCGAGGTGTTGAGCCCGGCAGGCCTTGCCAGCCTGGCTGCGCTTGATCCCGAAAGTCTGCCTTTGGTGGCGGGCCGACCGCGCATCGGGGCGTGCGTCGGGCAGGTCGGCAAGTTTATCTGCATAGGCCTGAACTACGCCGACCACGCAGCCGAATCGCGGATGGAAGTGCCCAAGGAACCCATCATATTCAACAAGTGGACCAGCGCAATTTGCGGCCCGGACGATAACGTCGAAATTCCTCGCGGTTCGCTCAAGACTGACTGGGAGGTCGAGCTGGGCGTGATCATCGGCAAGGGCGGGCGTTATATCGACGAAGCCGTTGCCATGGAGCACGTTGCCGGTTATTGCGTGGTCAACGATGTGTCGGAGCGCGAGTGGCAGCTTGAGCGCGGCGGAACCTGGGACAAGGGTAAAGGCTTCGATACCTTTGGCCCGATAGGTCCTTGGCTGGTGACCCGCGACGAGGTTGCCGACCCTCACTCGCTCGACCTGTGGCTGGAGGTTGACGGTCATCGTTATCAGAATGGCAATACGCGCACGCTGATTTTCAACGTGCCGCAACTGATCGCCTACCTGAGCCGTTGCATGAGCCTGCAACCGGGTGATGTCATCTCCACGGGTACGCCGCCGGGTGTGGGCCTGGGCGTCAAGCCAGAGCCTGTCTTCCTGCGCGCAGGGCAACGCATGCGCCTGGGGATTGCGGGGCTGGGCGAGCAGAATCAGTTGACCGTTCAGGCCGACTGATTCGCTGCCTGCGGGGAGTCGGCAACCGACTCCCTGTTACATAAAAATATCAGCCCTGCACAAACGCCAGCAGGTCTTTGTTGAGTGCCTCGGCATGGGTCACGGCAAAGCCGTGCGGCGCGCCGGGATAGACCTTCAACTCTGCACCCTTGATCAGCTCGGCGGCGCGCTTGCCTGATGCTTCGAACGGCACAACCTGATCACCATCGCCATGAATCACCAGGGTCGGCACATCGATTTTCGCCATGTCCGCACGGAAGTCGGTTGCGGAGAACGCCGTCACGCAATCCAGCGTGCCTTTGAGCGAGGCGAGCAGGGCGATGTTCAAGGTCTGGGCCTGTACGCCCTCGGAAACCTTCTGGCCTTTGTTCAGGCCGTAGAACGGCGTGGCAAAATCACTGATGAATTGTGCGCGGTCCTTGAGCAGACCCTCCTTGATGCCATCGAACACTGATTCGTCGACGCCTTCCGGATTGTCGTCAGTCTTGAGGAAAAACGGTGTGACCGAGCCCAGCAAGGCCAGTTTGGCAACTCGCTCGCTACCATATTTTGCGATATAGCGCGTCACATCGCCGCCGCCCATTGAAAAGCCCACCAGCGTCACGTCGTGCAGATCAAGGTGCTCGATCAGCTCGGCGATATCGTCAGCGAAGGTGTCGTAGTCATAACCGGTCCACGGCTGGCTGGAACGACCGAAGCCTCGGCGGTCGAAGGCAATGGTGCGATAGCCCCGGCTGCTGAGGTATTCCATCTGGTATTCCCACATATCCGCATCCAGCGGCCAGCCGTGGCTGAACAGTACCGGCTTACCCTCGCCCCAGTCCTTGTAATAGATCTCGGTGCCATCTTTTGCGTTGAACGTGCTCATGCAGATTCCTCTCGATGTCGGGTTGATCGGGCAAGCGCTCTGGTGCACAGGCTCATGCATGCCTTCGGCAGCCGCCGATAATTCCGGCAGTTGGCGCTTTGCATAGTTCAGTCGGGAAGAATGAGCGTACTGTTCTGGCGCAATTTTTTGAAACATCGGCTCATCGTATTTCCCTGCCGGAACCGAACTTGCCGGGCATACGGGAATCAGTTCCTTGGGATCAAAGCGCGCTTTGGCCTGTGCATGGTTGTATTTGTCCATAGAAGGAGAGAACTGCGTGGCGTCTCAGCTGAAAATCTTGATCCTGTCGGGTCTGCTGCTATTCGCAGGCAGTTTCAATCTCCAGGCAGCTGATGTACCTGCGCTGCCAATGGGCGCTGCGGTGCCGACCGACGACAAAGCGGCCGAGAAGGCCGATGGCAAAGCAGCTGACAAACCTGCGGCGAAAGCGGATGACAAGGCCGCTGAAAAGGCGGATGCGAAACCGGCAGACGGCGGGGAGCCAGCAGCGGCCGAGGCCCCGGAACTTCTGGTGCAGGGCGGGTTGCTCGGTGCCATCAGTTCCAGCATTGATGACGTCCAGGAAAAGCTTAATCTTGACGACAACCTCTTCGACGCCTGGCAGCTGCGCGCCGACCGTGCAGCCGACGAGCTGGAGAAACTGGTCAACAAGCGAACTACACGTTCTCCGTGGAGTGTTGCCGGGGACTTCCTTGCCCTGTCGTTTGTCTGGATCGGCTCGTTTGCCGTTCTGACCACGTTGGGTCGTTTTCTGGCGGTGCGCTTGTGCCGAACGCCATTCATGCGGGTGCGCGAGCGCAGTCAGGCGCTGCTCAAATACGTATTGCCGTTCACCTTGCCAGCCATCGTCTGTCTGCCATTGACTCTCTACGTCAGCCACTTCATGCCGTCTTCAGTGGGCCGTGCGCTGGCGCTGTGCTTTGCCTATGCGACCAGCAGTGGCATCGTGTCGACCTCGGTGCTGCTCTGCGTGATTGTGATGTTCAACTCCGGGCACAAGCGCGCCGCGGTACGCATGATTCGCCGCTACGCGCCGAGGCCACTGTTTGTGGTCGGTTTTCTGGCGGCGCTGAGCGATGCACTGACCAGCCCGCAGATCGCCCGCCAACTGGGCAGCAACGTCACCACCAGCGTTGCGGTGTTCACCGGGCTGTTTGCGTCGGTGGTGTTCTGCATGCTGATCATCAAGGTGCGCCGCCCGGTGGCGCACCTGATTCGTAACCGTTCCTTGAGCAGCCGCCTGCAACGGCCAGCACTGCAGCAGTCGCTGAAAATCTTCTCCAACCTGTGGCACTTGCCGATCCTGCTGATGATTCTGGTCTCGGCGATCAACCTGATCGGAGCCGGTGAAGACAGTCAGGAAGCGCTGCGTTGTGCGTTGTTCACCACCATTCTGCTGATCGCCACGGTATTTTTGAGCACAGTGTTCCAGCACCTGTTCAAACCGACCGAATCCCTGGGGCGCGGCGGGCATGTGTACAAGGCGCGCCTGCTGAGCCTGGTGTACGCGGTGTTGCGCATTGCGCTGGCCATCGGGTTCATCGAGATACTGGGGCGGATCTGGGGCTTCTCGATGTTCGAGTTTGCCCAGCGCAATACGCTGGGGCGCGTGATCAGCGATTCGCTGAGCAGCATCGGCCTGATATTTGTGGTCACCTGGCTGCTGTGGGTGGTGCTCGACACGGCTATTCAGGAAGCCCTCAAACCACCAGCGAACCATCGCAGTGGCCGCCAGCCGAGTACACGAATCAAGACCATTTTGCCGCTGCTGCGCAACGCGGTGAAAATCATTCTGGTGGTGATCTGCGCGATCACCACCATGGCCAACCTGGGCATCAACGTTGCACCGCTGCTGGCGGGTGCTGGGGTCGTCGGTCTGGCCATCGGTTTCGGTTCGCAACAACTGGTGCAGGACGTGATCACCGGTCTGTTCATCATCATCGAAGACACCTTCTCGGTGGGCGATTGGGTAGTGCTCAGTACCGGCCACTCCGGATCGGTGGAAAGCCTGACCATCCGTACCGTGCGCCTGCGTGACGGCAAGGGTTTTGTCCATTCCGTGCCGTTCGGGCAGATCAAGGCGGTTACCAACCAGTCGCGGCAGTTCGCTTATGCGTTCTTCTCGGTGCAGTTCACTTACGACTCGGATATTGATGATGCGCTGGCGCTGATCCGCGAAACCGGGCAGTCGATCAGCGATGACATTCTGCTCAAGCACAACCTGCAAGGGCCGCTGGAGGTGTTCGGCGTCGACAGCATGAACCTCAACGGCATGGTGTTGACCGCGCAATTCCGCACCTCTTCCGGTGGTCAGTACGCAGTGGGGCGCGCCTTCAACGAGCGCCTCAAGCGTCTTGTGGATAAAAACCCGAACGTGCGTTTCGCGCAGACTTATCCACAGATGGTCATGGGGCCGGGCTTCAACAACCCGCAGGCTGGCGTCGAAGCCGAGGGGCCTCCTGCGCCCTCGGACCCTGCCGCTGCGACACCTTCTGCGCCGACACCTGCACCGCTTGGTCTGCCCAAGGGCAACAGCCCGCCGGGTCCGGCAGCTCAGTGATCAATCGGGCGGCATGAGACGGCTGCAACGCGTTGTTGCGGCGTCATTGCCCCGCCGGGCTGCGCAACTGTTGGGGGTTGGCAGGCAACGTGTTATGTTTGCAGGCGTTTTTCAATTGTTCGTTTGATTATCTGATACCGAGCCTGCTGACTCTATGCGAATGCGCCTTATGCTGTTGGGCGGCGGGAATGCCCTCGGGCAGGCGCTGATTCGTCTGGGTGCCGAGGAAGACATTGGTTTCCTCGCACCACGTCCACCGCAAGACGGCTGGGACGTGGCGAGCCTCACGCAACTGCTTGATGACACCCGCCCCGATGCCCTGATAAACCTTGCTTACTACTTCGACTGGTTTCAGGCGGAGACCGTGAGCGCAGCGCGCCTGACCCACCAGGAGCGCTCTGTCGAGCGTCTGGCCGAACTGTGTCAGCACCACAACATCACGCTGGTCCAGCCTTCCAGTTATCGTGTGTTCGATGGCTCGCGCGCGACTGCCTACAGCGAAAAAGACGAGCCAGTGCCCTTGGGTCTGCGCGGTCAGGCGCTGTGGCGTATCGAGCAAAGCGTGCGCGCCACCTGTCCGCAACATGTGCTTGTGCGTTTTGGCTGGTTGCTGGATGACAGCGCCGATGGCGTGCTTGGCCGCTTTCTTTCGCGCGCCAAAGAACCCGGAGAGCTGCTGCTGGCCGATGATCGACGCGGCAACCCGACGCCGGTCGATGATGCGGCGCGGGTGATTATTTCAATCGTCAAGCAACTCGATTGCGAAGCGCCGCTGTGGGGCACGTACCACTACGCCGGGCACGAAGCGACCACGCCACTGGCGCTGGGTCAGGCGGTGCTCACCGAAGCACGTCTGCTGCACCCGCTGGCCATTGAATCGCCCACCGCACAGGCTCACGCCGCGCGTCCCGATGCAGCCGAGGAACCGCAGCACGCGGTGCTGGCCTGCAAGAAAATTCTCCACACTTTCGGCATCAAGCCCCGCGCCTGGCGGGCCGGCTTGCCAAGCCTGCTGGACCGGTATTATCGACATGTCTGACGCTCCTGTTCTGATTACGGGAGGTGCGGGTTTCATTGGCTCGCACCTGACCGATGCATTGCTTGCCGACGGGCATTGCGTGCGTATCCTCGACAACCTCTCGGCGGGCAAGCGCAGCAATCTGCCGCTCGACAACCCGCGGGTTGAACTGATCGAAGGCGACGTAGCCGATGCCGAACTGGTCAAGCGCGCTGCGCAAGGCTGTAAGGCAGTGGTGCATCTGGCGGCGGTGGCCTCGGTTCAGGCGTCAGTTGATGACCCGGTGCGCACCCATCAAAGCAACTTCATCGGCACACTGAATGTCTGTGAGGCCATGCGCGAAGCGGGCATCAAACGCGTGATCTTTGCTTCCAGCGCGGCGGTATACGGCAACAACGGCGAAGGCGAAGCTATCACCGAAGACACCACCAAAGCACCGCTGACTCCGTACGCATCGGACAAGCTGGCCAGCGAGTTCTACCTGGACTTCTACCGCCGTCAGCATGGTTTGGAGCCGGTGATCTTTCGCTTCTTCAACATCTTCGGCCCGCGCCAGGATCCGTCGTCGCCGTATTCGGGCGTGATCAGCATCTTTGCCGAACGCATCCAGAAAGGCCTGCCGATCAACGTGTTTGGCGACGGCGAGCAGACACGCGATTTCTTCTACGTGGGCGACCTGCTCAAGCTGCTGCTGCAGGCCCTGTCACGGGAAAGCGCCATCGAGGGCGCGATCAACGTCGGCCTGAACAAGACCACTTCGCTCAACGAGCTGCTGGCCGCGCTTTCGCAAGTGGTCGGAAAACAGCCGGAAGTGAGCTATCAGGCACCGCGCTCGGGCGACATCAAGCATTCACGGGCCAGTAACCAGCGTCTGCTGGAGCACTTCAGCATTGATGAGCCGACACCACTGGTTCGTGGGCTTGAGTTGCTGATGGGGCAATGAGCCCCGCATCGACTGTAAGTGCTGATCGTCCCCACGCTCTGCGTGGTGATGCATTTCTGGACGCTCTGCGTCCGCTCTTGAGCGTGCGGTGCAGCGCCTATTTGTGACGCAGAGCGTCACGAACTGCATGCCGACGCGGAGCATCGGTACGATAGCCAGGAGTCCGGGCCGGGTTAAATCACGGCACGATAATCAGGAATCCGGCACGCAGAGTTCAAACCACAAAACACAAAGGCACCCGCTGAGGGTGCCTTTGTGTGTGGCGCTTGAAGGTGTGCAAGTCAGAACTTGTAACCCACGCCCACCATGTACACCCACGGGTCGATATCCACGTCGACCTTGGTCTTGCCGACGGCCAGGGCAGAAGGGCCGTCCACAGTCGCTTTGGTATCGATGTCGACGTACCAGACCGAGGCGTTGACCAGTACGTTGTCAGTGATCATGTAGTCCATGCCCAACTGAGCAGCCAGACCAACCGAGTCCTTGAGCTTGAGGTTGCTGAAACCCTGATCCTTGCGATTGCCGGTCAGGTCGGTATCGAAGAAGGTGGTGTAGTTGATACCCACGCCCGCATACGGTTGAAATTTCGACGAAGGTTCCATCGGGTAGTACTGCAACGACAGCGTCGGCGGCAGTTGCTTGATATCAGCCAGCTTGCCGTCCAGGCCTGGCCCCAGGCCTTTTACTGAAACGGTGTGGCTGAACGGTGTAGCAGCCAGCAGCTCGATGCCGACATGCTGGGTCAGCATGTAAGCGAAGGTCAGGCCGAGCTGGTTTTCGCCATCGACAGTGGCTTTGGTGCCGGAGACCTTGGCACCGTCCAGACGGACTTCGCCGCTGTCTTCATTGGGCTGGACGTGCGCAACACCGGCGCGAACGATGAAGTCGCCAGGCTCGTAGGCATGTGCCGCGACCGGGGCGGCGATGGCAAGCGCGACAACAGACGCGCGTAGCAAGTGCTTGTTCATGGAGGCTCCAGAGATCAGTCAAAATTTATGGGCATAATG
Source organism: Pseudomonas syringae group sp. 247E2 (assembly GCF_032587795.1). Classification (NCBI taxonomy): domain Bacteria; kingdom Pseudomonadati; phylum Pseudomonadota; class Gammaproteobacteria; order Pseudomonadales; family Pseudomonadaceae; genus Pseudomonas; species Pseudomonas syringae group sp. 247E2. The sequence continues at coordinate 63,463 of NZ_JAWHPK010000001.1, forward strand.
TTAAAGCGCTGTCGAGCGGCGACTTTGACTCAGCTCAATGAAATCGCTGGGAACCTCGTCATCCTTATGAATCCGGCAACTCGTAGACAAGTATCTTGTCTGCCTGCATCTGATAACCCGCTTCTGCCAGTTCGCTGGTAGACGATTTGGCCTGCATCGGTCCTTCGATCCAGTACGGCTGATACAGCTCATCGACCTTCACACCCAGCTCACTCGTGACATGCACGATCTGGTTCGCTGGCGGCGGCGGCACATGGATGCAGGCACCGAAATACGGCACCAGCAAAAACTCCGTCACTCTGCCTTCCTCGCTGACCTCAAGTGGCACGATGTAGCCCGGTAAACGCACCAGCTTGCCATCCAGTGCCTTGACCACTGGCGCATGCGGAGCCAGTTGATGGGCCGCAGGCGCTGCCTCCATGGCCAGTGCATCGGACAGCTTGGACATATCGTGTATCGGAGCCGTTACCGGCTTCACCACGGGTGCATCGGGTGGAATCATGTCATTCCAGGTCAGTTCACGCGGCTCGGCGGCCCACAGTTGAGTGGAAACCGAAAGCAGCAGAGTGAGTAGCATGCGCCGCATCATGAAGGTCCTCATAAACGAATCGACAGTCCATCGGCCAGTGACTGCCTGTAGGCTCGCCAGGCTGGCACGGTTCCCATCAACAGCGCGCAACCGAGAATGGCACCGAGCAGGGTCCATTCATATTGGCCAGGTGGCATAGACGACAGGTACAGACCGTAGTTGTCGAGCACGTAGTCTCTGGCCACGAAGATGCCGATATAGAGCAGTGCGAGGCCGCTGATGACACCCGCAAGTGCCAGGGCGAAGGCTTCAAGTATAAGCAGACTTGCGATATGCCAGGGCCGTGCGCCGACCGAGCGCAGGATGGCCATCTCCCTGCGTCGTTCATTGAGGCTGGTGAGAATCGCGGTCAGCATGCCGATCAGACCGGTCAGCACCACGAACAGCGAAATTACGAACAGTGCCTTTTCAGCGGTGCCCATCAGGCTCCACAGCTCTTGCAGCGCCACGCCGGGCAGAATCGCCAGCATGGGCTCGCCACGGTATTCGTTGATTTCGCGTTGCAGGCTGAAGGTTGAGATCTTGCTGTTTAAACCCAGCATGAAGGCGGTGATCGCAGTCGGCGTCAGATCCATATTGCGTGCCTGATCGGCAGAGATACGCTCGTTGCCTCGCGCCGGTGCGCCGTTGTGCCAATCGATATGAATGGCTTCCATGCCGCCCAGGCTGATATGCAGCGTGCGGTCCACCGGTGTACCGGTCGGCTTGAGTATGCCGACCACGGTGAACGGCTTGTCGTCATGCTTGACCAGACTGATCGCCGCCACACCGTGCGCCAGTACCAGCTTGTCGCCCAATTTATAATGCAGCGCCTTGGCGACCTCCGAGCCCAGCACTACCTCAAAGGGGTCAGTCTTGAATTCACGTCCTTCGGCCATTTCCAGATGTTGTTGGCGACCGAACTGATAGTGCTCGAAATACGCTTCGTTGGTGCCCATCACCCGATAGCCACGATGGGAGTCGCCCAGCGAAATCGGGATCGCCCATTTGACCTGTTTGCTCTGGGCAAAATGCTCAAAGCTGTCCCAGCGAATGTTGTTGGTGGCGTTGCCGATGCGAAATACCGAGTACAGCAACAGGTTGATCGAACCGGAACGTGCGCCGACGATCAGGTCGGTACCGCTGATGGTGCTGGCGAAGCTGGAGCGGGCTTCGGTGCGCACCCGCTCTACGGCCAGTAACAGGCACACCGACAGCGCAATGGCGAAGGCAGTGAGAAACGCGGTGAAACGGCGGTTGGCCAGGCTGGCCATGGCCAGACGAAACAGATACATCTCAAATCTCCACGGCGACGGCGGCGCGATTCAGGTCGCTGAGCGACAGATTGCGATCAAACAGCGGTGCCAGGCTCTGGTCATGACTGACAAACAGCAGGCTGGCCCCGGCCTCGCGGCATTCGGCGAACAGCAGGCGAATGAACGCTTCGCGAGAGTCGGCGTCCAGCGCCGAAGTGGGTTCGTCGGCGATCACCAGTTCAGGTTGACCGATAAGCGCACGGGCCGCGGCCACGCGTTGTTGCTGGCCGATGGACAGTGAGTCGGCACGTCGCGTCAGCATCGCCGGGTCTTTCAGGCCCAGGTGGGCGAGCAGGGTGGTGGTCGCTTTTTCGACGCTGCCGTGGCGTTGCTTCGCACGCTCGGCGCGGACGTTGGAAAAGTGGCAGGGCAGCTCGATGTTTTCTCGCACCGACAGAAACGGCAACAAATTGAACTGCTGAAAGATGTAGCCGGTGTGATCGACTCGGAAGCGATCACGTGCTGCCGCCGACAGTGTCGACAGGTCCTGATTCAACAGGCGAATGCTGCCGCTGACAGGTTTTTGCACGCCGCCCAGCAGGCCCAGCAAAGTGGTTTTGCCGCTGCCGCTGGGGCCTTTGAGGAACAGGGTTTCGCCGGTTTGCAGGCGAAATTCAGGGATGTCCAGTAACTGCGGATGGCCTGGCCAGTTGAAGCTCAGGTTCGATAGCTCGATCAGTGCTTGGGTCATGGGCTGACTCACGCTAGGTTGGAAATTAAAAGACCGGGCCAGGCCCGGTCGTTGTACCGCAGAGTGTGATCAGAATTTCAGCGTTGGGTTGGCTGCGATCACTTCTGCGCCCGATTGGCCGCCTGGCGAGATCAGTTGTACCTGAAGCTTCTTGGTGTCGGGAAAGGTTTTGAAGATTTGCGACAGGTCGAGCCTCTTCAGAACGGCCGGTGCGTCACAGACGAACTTGTAGTGACCGTGAATTTCGCTGTGCTCATGATGATCGGCATCGCCGCCCTGAGCGTGCTCATCGTGATCGTCATCCTTGTCGCCGAACAGCGGGCTTTCCAGTTTCACCGAGGTGGCCGAGCAATTGGCGGCATCGGCGATGCTGAACAGCGCGTTGGGCTTGAGTAGCAACTCGCGCGCCTTGGCGACTTTGGCCTTGTCTTCATCCGAAGTTGCAACGTGCTCGAAACCGACGATATTCATGGCCGGGCTGTCGAATTCAAATTCCAGCGTCTTGCCTTCCAGCACCACATCCAGACGTCCTACGCCATGCTCGTGGGCTCCCAGACTGCCGTGTTCATCGCCGTGATCATGGTCATGTACTTCGGCTGCGTGGGCAGCTACGAGTGGCAACAGGGCGAAAGGCAAGGCGAGTAGCAAACGGCGCATAGCGGACTCCGGGGACAATATTGATGAAATTTGTTATGTGATCTTATAACAAGTGCCGGTGGGCGTGGACGTGTTTTTGTTCAAGCACTGGACTATCCGGTCTTCATGGACCGTTATTTGGCGGCGTTATCTGGAATACCCTAGCCCGTGCTTATGCTGAAGTAGTCTCAGCCTTTGCGTCATCAGGTCCTACTCTGAAAAATGAAAATCGCTGTACCTGCGCCGGATGCGCCGGGAGGGTTTTCATCGCCAGCCGAGTGTGACATCAGGGAAGATACTCATGAACAAGCTCCATCCGAATAGAGAAATCCTGCGTGCGGTGTACAAGGATCCAACTCGAATTACCGAATTCGCCGACGCTGACATTGTGCTGCACAAAGCCGATCAGGGCGCTGGTGGTGGCTTGTCCATAGCCATTGGCAAGGACGCAGTGCTTTCCCACGAAATCAATCTGATCAGGCGCACACGTCAGACCCTCTACATGGATGTCCACGACATCATTGCCAACGAGCACTATGGCTCGGTGCTGGGAGAGATGCGCGCCAGTTGCGAGGGCCGGAAGATCATCATGCCGTTTTGCGGCCTGTGGCGGTTTCGTGATGGCAAAATTGTCGAGCATTGGGAAAATGTCTATGACGTGCGGGCGCTTGGCAACTTCATGAACGGCAAAGAGCCGGTCATCAGCCAGTGGCGTTACGGTTGATCATGGGCATGCGCGCCAGCCTGTGGGAGCATGTATGCCTGACTGTCAGCAGGTACACATCATGTTGCGTATTCGTGGAACCGTAGGCCAGTGGCCGGTGGATTTGACTCTTGAACTGGACGAAGGCGACTGGGCGCAACTGGGCGCGCAGCTCAAGGCGGCAGCTCCCGACTTATCGGCCGCCGTGGTCGAGAGCAAGCCGCTCAACCAGGACGACAGGCTGTGGCAGGTCGCACAGGAGTTGTTGCAAAAGGCCGGGCAGATGAGTGGGCCGGATCTGCTGGGGCAACTGGAAGGGCTGGCCGGCAGTACCGCGGCAGGCAAGCATTTGCTGGTGCGCCTGCGTCACTCTGCGAACGTGAAGGTCGAGAGCGGCGGGGATGCGCCGCTGTACAGCTGGGTCGACGCGACGTGATCTGACCTGGTTGTTCAGTCACCGGCACCCGCGCGGTGCCGGTGGCAAGCTGGCTTAATACAGCGCGGCGAACAGCTTGCGACGGTATGCGGTCACCAGTGGATGCTCATTGCCCAGCAGGTCGAACACTTGCAGCAGCGTCTTGTGCGGCAGGCCCTCGGCGTAGTTGCGATTGCGAATGAACAGTTTGAGCAAGCCATCCAGCGCGGCTTCGTACTGTTGACGCGACAATTGCTGAATCGCCAGTTGATGCACCGCTTCGTCATCCTGAGGGTTTTGCGCCAGACGACTTTTCAGTTCGGCCACATCCGGCAGGGTGGCCGCTTGTGCCAGGAACGTCAGTTGCGCCTTGGCACCCGCCAGCTCGGCTTTGTGTGCATCACCGGTAACGGCGTCCAGCACTGCCTTTGCCTCGCTCAGTTCGCCACGTTCTGCCAGGCAGCGCGCATACAGAATCAGTGCTGCGGCATTGGTGTTGTCTTCGCCCAACAGCACCTTGAGCAGTGCTTCGGCTTCGGCAAAACGGCTTTCGGCAAACAGCTCTTGCGCTTGCTTGAGTGGATCGGCGGCCGGCGGAGGCGGCATGACGACATGCTGTTCGAGAATCTTGCGGATTTCCGATTCAGGCTGGGCTCCGGCAAAACCATCCACCGGCTGGCCGTCCTTGAACAGCACCACGGTCGGCAGGCTACGAATACCGAAGCGCGCAACAATGTCCTGCTCGATGTCGCAATTGACCTTGGCCAGCAGCAATTCGCCCTGATAACTCTCGGTGATTTGCTGCAGCAGGGGCATCAAGACCTTGCAGGGCGCACACCACTCGGCCCAGAAATCGACCAGTACGGGCTGGTCGAACGATTTGTCGATCACCAGTTGATCAAAGTTCGCGGCGGTTGCGTCGAAGATGTAAGCAGTTTCCTGGCTCATTGCACGTCTCGAAGAATCTGAATGCCGCCAACTATAAAGCCCGCAGGGCAATGCTGAAAGCGGCGTCGGCGGTGGGGCATCGTCCTTGCCCCGCACGCTCAGCGCTATCCACACATCTGCTTTTGATTCTGGCCGAAGGCCGTGGGAGCGAACGTGTTCGCGAAAGGGACGGAAAACTCTCTGGAAATTTATCGTTTGAACGACCTCCTTCGCGAACAAGTTCGCTCCTACAGAGACCGTTTAGCTGAGCGCTCCCGAGCTGTTATTTAGCGCTCACCGCGCCGCATGATACAGACTCACATCCCGAAACTCGTGGGGTTCAGCCAGGTCCGGCAGGGTGTGCGCATGCAGCATCGTCAGGCGCTGGTAAGCAGCGTGCTTGAAGTCGCGCACGCGGGAGTCTGCCACCAGTGCTTCGCGGCCCCGGGACAGAAATTGATCCAGCAGCGGCAGGTTGGCGCGGTCGTACAGCACGTCGGCAACCAGAATCAGATCAAAGCGATCCGCTTCGGCGAAAAAATCCGTCGAGTAGCTTAACTGCACCTGGTTGAGTTCGGCATTGGCCCGGCAGGCAGCGATCGCCAACGGGTCGAGATCACAGGCCACCACCTCAAGTGCCCCGGCCCTCAGCGCGGCAATACCTGCCACGCCCGAACCAGCACCGAAATCCAGTACCCGCTTGCCTTCTACCCAGTACGGGTTTTCGGCCAGAAAGCGCGCCAGAGCCAGGCCGCTGGCCCAGCAGAAGCTCCAATACGGTGGCTCTTCCAGAATGCGGCGCGTTTCATCCGGGCTGAAGGCACGGTCCATGTTGGCATCGTCGATCAGCCACAGTTTCAGCTCAGTGCCCGGCAACGTTGTGACAACCAGCCGGGCGTCGCCGAGCAGTTCGCTCAGCGCGTCCTGAAGGTGTCGCGGAGCAATCATGGCGCCTTGACGAATTGCAATTGCCCCAGTGCCTGAGTGGTGGGCTGGTCGATGCGCATCGACGGCAGGTGCAGTATCAATTGCCCCGACTGACTGGCGCGGCCGCGCAGTTCGACACGCCCGCCTACCGGAAAGGCTTCCGGGTTGAAGCGTAACTGGAACGGCAATGACTGGCCGTTGCCCTTCAGCAAGGTGTTGGTCAGCAGCTTCTGTGGACGACCGCGCTCGTCGATCACCAGCATCGCCAGTTCGACCTCGGCCCCGGCAGGTACGCCGAGCAGTTGCCCGCTGAGTTCACGTTGGTACGGTTGCAGCGGGCCGGGCCCGGCAGGCACTTTGATTGCCGGGGCGACGGGCGGTGCCGCAGCCGGTTTTGGTGCGTCATTGCTGCTGCACGCGGCCAGCAAGCCAATGAGGCTGAGTAGAATAACGGGGCGTAACGTCATCAAGAGCTCCACAAGACAAAAATCGAAAGGCTGAGTGACGCCATGCATGCAGTATTACCGAGCGCAGGCAATTTCACATCGCTTTAATGCGCGTCTATATACCGTAAACCCTCAGCCTTGTCTTGCCAGCAGGATGCGCTAACATGGCGCTCCTCATTCTTTCGTTGCCAGCCACCATGCACTGTCCCTTCTGCGGTGCCAATGACACCAAAGTCATCGACTCCCGCCTCGTCGCCGAAGGCGAGCAAGTACGCCGCCGACGCGAGTGTCTGGCCTGCGGCGAGCGCTTCACGACGTTCGAAACTGCCGAGCTGGTTTTGCCGCGTCTGATCAAACAGGATGGCAGTCGTCAGCCTTTCGATGAAGAAAAACTGCGCGCCGGTATGCAACGTGCGCTTGAAAAGCGTCCGGTGAGTGTCGAGCGCCTCGAGGCGGCACTGGTGCACATCAAGCACAAGCTGCGAGCGACCGGCGAGCGCGAAGTCAAATCGCTGGTGGTTGGCGAACTGGTCATGGCCGAGTTGCAAAAGCTCGATGAAGTGGCTTATATCCGCTTCGCCTCGGTGTACCGCCGCTTTCAGGACCTCAACGAATTTCGTGAAGAAATCGACCGTCTGGCCCGCGAGCCGGGTAAGGAATAAGTGCATTGCTGACTGAACAGGCGGCTCTCGACGTTCATTACATGGCGCGTGCGCTGGAGCTGGCGCGTAACGGGCTCTACTCCACGCACCCCAACCCGCGCGTCGGCTGCGTCATTGTGCGTGACGGCCAGATCGTCGGCGAGGGCTGGCATGTACGGGCTGGCGAGCCGCATGCCGAAGTGCATGCCCTGCGCCAGGCCGGCGAACTTGCCAGAGGCGCGACCGCCTACGTCACCCTTGAACCGTGCAGCCATCAGGGGCGCACGCCGCCCTGTGCCGATGCGCTGGTCAACGCCGGGCTGGCGCGGGTCGTCGCGGCCATGCAGGACCCCAACCCTGAAGTGTCCGGTCGTGGCCTGTTGCGCCTGATGAATGCCGGTATCGGCGTTCAATGCGGCGTGCTGGAAAGCGAAGCGCGAGCGCTGAACAAAGGCTTTCTCAAGCGCATGGAAACAGGACAGCCCTACATACGCGTGAAGATGGCCATGAGCCTGGATGGCCGAACCGCTATGGCCAGCGGCGAAAGCCAGTGGATCACCGGTCCCGAGGCGCGTTCCGCCGTTCAGCGTCTGCGCGCGCAGTCGAGCGTAGTGCTGACCGGAGCCGATACGGTGCTGGCCGACAAGGCCCGCCTCACCGTGCGCCCCGATGAGTTGGGTCTCAATGCAGAATTGACCGCGCTGGCCGCTGCGCGTCCGCCCCTGCGGGTATTGATTGACGGTCGTCTGCGTGTGCCGCTGGACGCGCCGTTCTTTCAGGCGGGCAGTGCGCTGGTCGTGACCTGTGCTGCGGCGTCGGCGCGAGGTCGCTATCAGGAAGAAGGCCACGAAATGCTGGCACTGGCTGACAGCGCCGGTCATGTGGACCTGCGCAAGTTGATGGGCGAACTGGCCACGCGTGGCGTCAATGAAGTGCTGGTCGAAGCCGGTCCGCGGCTGGCGGGTGCCTTTGCGCGTCTCGGGCTGGTCGACGAGTTTCAGATATTCATTGCCGGCAAGTTTCTCGGCTCATCGGCCCGGCCGCTGCTCGACCTGCCGCTGGCGCAGATGAGCGAAGCGCTGGAGCTGAACATCGTGCAAATGCGTGCCGTCGGTAATGACTGGCGAGTCATCGCTCTCCCTGTGCGCGCACCCGGCGTATAATTCCCGGCTTTCGCCTTGCGCGCAGCCCTTGTTCTCCCGGAGGACCCATGTTTACCGGCATTATCGAATCCATCGGCAGCATCCGCGCCCTGACTCCCAAGGGCGGCGACGTCCGCGTTCACGTGGAAACCGGCAAGCTCGACCTGAGCGACGTCAAGCTCGGCGACAGCATTGCCGTCAATGGAGTATGCCTGACCGCCGTCGAATTGCCCGGCGACGGCTTCTGGGCTGACGTCAGTCGTGAAACCCTGACCGTAACTGCCTTCGTCGATCTGAAGAGCGGCAGCCGGGTCAACCTGGAAAAGGCCCTGACTCCGACCACGCGTCTGGGCGGTCATCTGGTCAGCGGCCATGTTGACGGCGTGGGCGAAATTGTTTCCCGTGCCGATAACGCCCGCGCCATTCAGTTTACGGTGCGTGCTCCGCGCGAGCTGGCCAAATACATCGCCCATAAAGGCTCGATCACGGTCGACGGCACCAGCCTGACGGTCAACTCGGTCAATGGTGCCGAGTTCGAACTGACCATCGTGCCGCACACCCTCAGCGAAACCATCATGGCCGACTACCAGCCTGGCCGTAAGGTCAACCTGGAAGTAGACCTGCTGGCACGTTACCTGGAGCGCCTGCTGCTGGGCGACAAGGCCGCCGAGCCTGGCCACGGCACGATCACCGAAAGCTTTCTGGCCGAAAACGGCTACCTCAAATCCTGAATTGATTGAAGGGGGTGCCGCGTGGCGCTCAACACTATCGAAGAACTGGTTGAAGACATTCGCCAGGGCAAGATGGTCATCCTCATGGATGACGAAGACCGCGAGAACGAAGGCGACCTGATCATGGCCGCCGAATGCGTGCAGCCCGAGCACATCAACTTCATGGCGCGTTTCGCCCGTGGCCTGATCTGCATGCCGATGACCCGCGAGCGCTGCGAAACCCTCAAACTTCCGCTGATGGCACCGCGTAATGGCTCCGGCTTCGGCACCAAGTTCACCGTTTCCATTGAAGCCGCGGAAGGTGTGACCACTGGTATCTCCGCAGCTGACAGGGCACGTACCGTTCAGGCTGCCGCCGCAAAAGAAGCCAAAGCCGAAGACATCGTCAGCCCGGGGCACATCTTCCCGCTGATGGCTCAGGCCGGTGGCACTCTGGCTCGCGCCGGTCATACCGAAGCGGCCTGCGACCTGGCGCGCATGGCCGGCTTCGAACCGACGGGGCTGATCTGCGAAGTCATGAACGACGACGGCACCATGTCGCGTCGCGCCGAACTTGAAGAATTTGCCCGGCAACACGACATCAAGATCGGCACCATTGCCGACCTGATTCACTACCGGATGATCCATGAACGTACCGTTCAGCGGATTGCCGAGCAGCCGATGGACAGCGAACTGGGCAGTTTCAACCTGGTGACCTACCGCGATTCGGTCGAGGGAGATGTGCATCTGGCGCTGACCCTGGGCAAGATCTGCGCAGAAGAACCAACCCTCGTGCGTGTTCATAACATGGACCCGCTTCGCGACCTGCTGATGGTCAAACAGCCCGGCCGCTGGAGCCTGCGCGCCGCCATGCGAGCGGTTTCCGAGGCTGGCAGTGGCGTTGTGCTGTTGCTCGGTCATCCGCTGGATGGCGATGTGCTGCTGGCTCACATTCGCGAAACGGCAGGGCAGCAACCGATCAAGACGCCGACCACTTACAGCACGGTGGGTGCCGGTTCGCAGATCCTTCGTGACCTCGGCGTGCGCAAAATGCGCCTGATGAGTTCACCGATGAAGTTCAATGCGATATCCGGTTTCGATCTGGAAGTTGTAGAATACGTGCCCTCCGAATAAATACCGGCAGGTCGGGGCGTGCGAAAGACGGTTTTTCGCAGCTTTTGGCCTGACAGTTGCGATTCGTGGCCTAATATCCCTCAAAGTCCGCCCCAAGGCGGGCTTGCTCTTTAATACGAGACTCACCGAATGACCTTGAAGACCATCGAAGGTACCTTCATCGCCCCACAAGGCCGCTACGCCTTGGTAGTGGGCCGTTTCAACAGCTTCGTCGTGGAAAGCCTGGTTAGCGGTGCCGTTGATGCGCTGGTACGCCACGGTGTCAGCGAAAGCGACATCACCATCATCCGTGCGCCGGGTGCGTTCGAAATCCCGCTGGTCGTGCAGAAAGTTGCCCAGCGCAGCGAATTCGCGGCCATCGTCGCACTGGGTGCGGTGATCCGTGGCGGTACTCCGCACTTCGAATACGTTGCAGGTGAGTGCGTCAAAGGCTTGTCTCAGGTGTCCATGGAGTTCGGCGTTCCGGTCGCTTTCGGCGTACTGACCGTCGACTCCATCGAGCAGGCCATCGAGCGTTCCGGCACCAAGGCCGGTAACAAGGGCGCTGAAGCTGCTCTGTCCGCCATTGAAATGGTAAGCCTGCTGTCGCAGCTGGAGGCCAAGTGATTTCCGACGATACCGACCAGTTCAACCCGCGCGACGCCAAATCGCCGGAAGCTGCCAAGGGCAAAAGTGCCAAACGTCGCGAAGCGCGGCAGATGGCTACTCAGGCCCTTTATCAGTGGCACATGGCTGGCCATGCGTTGAACGAGATCGAAGCACAGTTTCGTGTCGACAACGATTTCAGCAATGTCGACGGCGCCTACTTCCGTGAACTGCTGCACGGTGTGGCCACCAACAAGACCGAGATCGACACCGCGCTCTCGCCTTGCCTCGACCTGACCATCGAAGAACTCGACCCGGTTGAACTGGCCGTCCTGCGCCTGTCCACCTTCGAGCTGCTCAAGCGCATCGACGTGCCTTACCGCGTTGTGATCAACGAAGGCATCGAGCTGGCCAAGGTTTACGGCTCTACTGACGGTCACAAGTTCGTCAATGGCGTGCTGGACAAGCTGGCACCGCGCCTGCGTGAAGTCGAAGTGAAGGCCCACAAGCGCTGAATCGCGCCTGACCTTTATGGGAGAGTTCGAGCTGATCCGCAATTACTTCGCCGCCGCGCCCTGTGCGCAGGCAGGCGGGGAAGTTGCTCTGGGGATCGGCGACGACTGCGCGCTGCTGGCGTTACCGGCCGGCGAGCAGTTGGCGATCTCGACCGATACCCTGGTTGCCGGGGTGCATTTTCCTGACGTCTGTGACCCCTTTCTGCTTGGCCAGCGAGCGCTGGCGGTATCTGCCAGTGATCTGGCGGCCATGGGCGCTCGTCCTGTCGCGTTTACCCTTGCCTTGACCCTCCCGCAGGTCGATGCCGACTGGCTGCAGGCATTTGCTCGCGGCCTCAATCACATGGCGCAGGGCTGTTCGCTGCGTTTGATCGGCGGCGATACCACACGCGGGCCCCTGAGCCTGACGCTAACGGTGTTCGGCGCTGTTCCAGCCGGCTCGGCCCTGACGCGCAGCGGCGCTTGCGCGGGCGACTTGCTCTGCGTTGGCGGCGCGCTGGGTGATGGCGCAGGTGCGTTGCCGCTGGTCTTGAAGCAACGCAGCACCGAGGCTTCGATTGCCGAGGCGTTGCTGGCCCGCTACTGGTCGCCGCAACCTCAACTGGCGCTGGGGCAGGCATTGCGGGGCAGGGCGACGTCGGCGCTGGACATCTCCGATGGGCTGCTGGCTGATTGCGGACACATTGCCCGTGCATCAGGCGTCCGGCTGGTCGTCGAGCGTGACAGGCTGCCGATGTCTGATCAGTTGCTGACGTTGTTCGATCTGCCGTCTGCCCGGCAGGCTGCGCTTAGCGGTGGCGACGATTACATCCTGGCTTTCACGCTGCCGTCCGGGCACCTTGCCCGTTTGCTGGATGAAGGCTGGCCGGTGCACGTTGTTGGCCGGGTAGAGAAGGGCCAAGGTGTCGTTGTTGTCGACGGCGCAGGGCTGGATGTCACGCCCGATACGCGTGGCTACCAGCATTTCGGCAGCGCGCAGTGAAGCGATGCACTGCGTCTATCTATCGAACTTTATGATCTAAATGCCCGAGAATTCAGCCTGAGCGTCCGCAGGAACCTGCTGTTACAATGCGAATCTTGCGAATTTCCAGTCTTCATACTGATCAGGAGCACACGGTGCCCGTCGTATTTGTCGCCGCTTCCAAACTGCCCACCCCCTTTGCAGAGTTTGCCATGCACGGCTTTATCGAGTCGGCAACCGGCCGTGAACATGTCGTCCTGAGTCTGGGCGATGTGGCGGACGGTGCGCCGGTTCTTGGCCGCGTGCATTCCGAATGCCTGACAGGCGACGCCCTGTTCAGTCAGCGTTGCGATTGCGGTTCACAACTTGAAGCCGCCCTGCGCGCCATTGCTACCGAAGGGCGCGGCGTATTGCTGTATCTGCGTCAGGAAGGGCGCGGTATCGGCCTGATGAACAAGATTCGCGCCTACGAGCTGCAGGATGGCGGCGCTGACACAGTAGAGGCCAATGAGCGTCTGGGCTTTGCTGCCGACCAGCGCGATTACGCGATCTGCCTGCCGATGCTTCAGCACCTGGGCGTTCAATCGTTGCGTCTGATGACCAATAACCCGCGCAAGGTCAAAGCCTTGACCGACATGGGCATCACGGTCGCCGAGCGTGTGCCGTTGCACACCGGACAAAACCCGCACAACCGCCTTTATCTGGCGACCAAGGCGGGCAAGTTGGGACACATGATGGGTAACGAGCATCAAAGCGAGGTCGGCCCCGCGTGACACGCAGCGAGGTGCGCCAAAAGCTGGAAATGGCGTGGTGGCGTCAACTGGGTCTGACCCTGGCACCATTGCTGGTGGTCTGTGTGTTTTTCGGTGCCAGCGAGCCGCTCATTCCTGTGTTGGCGATACCGCTGTTCATTGCCGGGATAGGCTCGATGTTCGTCAGCCTGAAGCCCTTCGGGGCTTACAAGCGAGCGTTAACGGCTACCCAGGCTGCACTCGACACGCCGGAAGAACCGGCAGCATGGCTCAAACTCGCTGCTGTCCGCCGTCTGGCCTTTCTCGCTGCCGGGCTGCCCGCCTGGATCGCCGCCATCGCAGTGCTGTTCGGCTTGCACCCTTTGCCGGTCTGCCTGCTGGCGTTTGCCAGCGCAGTCCTGCTCTACCTGTACCGCATTCCTGCGCTTTCCCGCTGATCGACCCTGGCTGATTTTTCCAGACGAAGTGGGTACGACCAGCCGGAAATCCGATCAGCCCGCCAGCAACCACACACCCGTTGCCGCAGAAGCTGCACCTGCGATGCGCACCAGCGGTGCTGCCGCCTGAGGCAATACGCGAACCACGGCATAACCTGCCGCATGCAAGGCTGCAGTCGCTGCCACGAAGCCTGCTGCGTAAGCCCATGGGCTGGACATGTCCGGAAGCTCAAGGCCATGCGCCACACCGTGGAACAACGCAAACAGTGCTGTCGCTGCAACGGCCAGTGCCAAGGGCGGACGCACCGCCAGTGCCACAGCCAGACCCAGCGCCAGTACCGACGCGGCAATGCCGCTTTCCAGTGCTGGCAGGTTCAGACCTTCAAAGCCCAGCACGCCGCCGATCAGCATGGTGCCGACGAAAGTGCAGGGCAGCGCCCAGCGTGCGGAACCTTGCTGTTGTGCGGCCCACAAGCCGATGGCAAGCATTGCCAGCAAATGATCCAGACCGCCAATCGGGTGGCTGATACCCGCTATCAGACCGTTATCGCCATGACCGGGGTGGGCCAGCGCCAGGGTCGGGATCAGCAGCAGCGCGAGGGCGCCAAGGGCTTTTTTGTAGTTCATCGACGGGTTCCTTTTGGTTGTGAATTCAGGCGGCTGCAGTGAGCAGACCCTGGCGTTCAATGAAGGCAATGATCTGTTCCAGACCCTGACCGGTTTTCTGGTTGCTGAACACGAACGGCTTTTCGCCACGCATCCTGCGCGTGTCGCTGTCCATCATTTCCAGTGACGCGCCCACCAGCGGTGCGAGGTCTATCTTGTTGATCACCAGCAGATCGGACTTGCAGATACCCGGGCCACCTTTGCGAGGCAGTTTGTCGCCTGCCGATACGTCGATCACATAAATCGTCAGGTCGGAAAGCTCCGGGCTGAACGTTGCGGAAAGGTTATCGCCACCGGATTCGACAATGATCAGGTCCAGGCCCTCAAAGCGGCGATTGAGCTGGTCAACCGCCTCCAGGTTGATCGAAGCGTCTTCACGAATGGCGGTGTGCGGGCAGCCACCGGTTTCAACACCGATGATGCGCTCAGGGGCCAGTGCCTCGTTGCGCACCAGAAAGTCAGCGTCTTCGCGGGTATAGATATCGTTGGTCACGACCGCCAGGTTATAGCGGTCGCGCAATGCCAGGCACAGCGCCAGAGTCAGAGCTGTCTTACCGGACCCTACCGGGCCACCGATGCCGACGCGCAGAGGTTGGCTGTTCATTGGGTTCTCCATAAATACTGATCAGGACCGGAATAACCGGCTGTATTGACGTTCGTGCGCCATGCTCGCCAGGGACAGGCCGAAGGCCGCGCTGCCAGCATGGTGGGTATCTTGTCGGGTGGCATTGACCTGCGCTTGCTGCAGTAACGGCAACAGCTCGCTGGTCAGGCGTTGCGCAGCTTGCTGGCCGAGTGGCAGGGTTTTCATCAGCACGGCCAACTGGTTTTCCAGCCAGCTCCACAGCCATGCGGCCAGTGCGTCTTGCGGGCTGATCTGCCAGGCACGTGCGGCCAGCGCCCAGCCCAGGGCCAGATGCGGCTCTGCAGTCTGTTCAAGAAAGTGGCGTGCATCGCGATCCAGCTCAGGCAGGCCATTGAGCAATTGTTGCAAGGAATAACCCATCTGCCGGCTTTCCTGATGCAGCTCGCGCGTTTCACGGCTGGCGCGGTGTTGCTCGCTGACTTGCAGCAGTTGGCCCCAGTCACCGGCCGACGCTGCTTCACAGTGGGCCAGCAGCAAGGGGGCCTCGAAACGGGCGAGATTGAGCAACAGCTGATCGCTGATCCAGCGCCCTGCAGTCTGCGGGTCTACCACGATGGATTGCTCCACGGCCATTTCCAGCCCTTGTGAATAGCTGTAGCCACCAATCGGCAGCTGCGGGCTGGCCAGACGCAAAAGCGCCCAGGCGCTGTTCACTTGCGCACGCCGAACTGGTGCATGCGCGGCGGATAGTTGAAATCCTCTTCGCCTGCACGCGAGTGGTGATGCCCGCCGCCATAGGCACCATGTTCCGGCTGGAACGGCGCTTCGATGGTTTCGACGGTGGCACCGAGCTGATCGAGCATGGCCTTGAGCACGTAGTCATCGAGCAGGCGCAGCCAGCCGTCGCCGACTTGCAGGGCTACGTGACGATTGCCGAGATGATAGGCCGCGCGGGTCAGTTCGAAGGTACTGCTGCAAGTAACGTGCATCAGCTTTTCCGGGCGTGCGCAGACACGCACCACGCGGCCATCTTCGGCCTTTAGAAACTCGCCATCGCGTAGGGGCGATTGACCGCGTTGCAGAAACAGGCCCACGTCTTCGTTTTCCGCACTGAAGCAGCGCAGGCGACTCTTGCTGCGTGCCTCGAAATTCAAATGCAACTCGGCGGCCCATTCGGCCTGAGGTTCGATTCGGTTGTGAATCACCAGCATTAGATAGCTTCCAGCCAATTGCGATGCTTCAAATCAGAGCAAGGGGCTTGCCAACAGGGCAGGCTGTAGGAAATTGCTGGCGGAAGTGGCTGACTTTTAATTGTGCACGGCCTTATCGTGCTCATTTATGGTGCGCAACAAAAAAAGCGACCTGTTTTGGTGCTATCACTGACTTCAACTGACGCTCAATCGTGACTGCCGAGCCCACGCCAGTGCCGTGCGCCGATAAAGATGAAGCGCAGTTGCTGGGTAATCTTGGCCTGAGGTGTCAGGTGCGGTGCAAGCGAAGCGGGTGGAGGGTCGATCAGTTCCGGCAGCATGGCGAACACGCTTTTGACCACAAGGTCGGCGATGATCGACAGCGCGTCAGCGTTCAGGTGCTGCCATTTGGGCATTTTTGCCAGGTCGGCCGTCAGGTCGGCGCTGATGCCCTCGCGCAGAGCCCCCAGAGCCTGACGCACTTTAAGAGAGCCGCCATACTGTTCACGGGCCAGAAAAAGAAACTGCGAGCGATTGGCCGAAACACGCTCTAGAAATATCTTAACTGACGCGCGAATCAGCCCGCCCATGGCGAATTCGTTGTGGCGTACCAGCCGGATGGTTTCGCGGAAGGTCTGGCCGACCTCACTTACCAGCGCCAGGCCCAGCTGGTCCATGTCTTCGAAGTGACGATAAAACCCGGTCGGCACGATGCCCGCCGTGCGTGCCACTTCCCGCAGGCTAAGGCTGCCGAAGCCGCGCCCGCTTTCCATCAACTGATGGGCAGCGTCAAGCAAGGCTCTTCGGGTCTGTTGTTTCTGTTCGGCGCGGGGCAGCATGGCTCAAACGATTCTTGGATTAGGCTGGACTGCACTTTAGCAAATGCGCTTTACCTGCGTCGAAAGGGTTTTCATTCAGACTCTTTTACGTGCGCTGCAGCGCGGGTGCTGGCCTTTGGTGCGATTTCGTATTCAAATCAAACCCTCGGCGCGTTTGTCAGTCGAACATTCATGTCGTATTCAGCGCGCCAGGGTTGGGGCGCTGTTTTCTGGAGAGTCACGCATGACGCGCAGCCGCAAGATTTTCGCCTGGACAGGTGCCACGTTGTTGGTGGTGCTGGCCATACTGGTCATTGTGCTTGTCACGTTCGACTGGAACCGCATCAAACCTACCCTCAATGAGAAAGTCAGCGAAGCGCTGCATCGCCCGTTCGCCATCAATGGTGACCTGGATGTGCGCTGGACGCGCGAGCCCGAGCTCGGTGGCTGGCGTGCCTGGGTGCCGTCGCCGCACTTCGTGGCCGATGACCTGACACTGGGTAATCCCGAGTGGTCGAAAACTCCGCAGATGGTCACTCTCAAGCACGTTGAGTTTCGTCTTTCGCTGTTGCCGCTGCTGGCTCAGCAAGTGGCCATCCCGCGTATCGATTTGACCGGTCCAGAGGCAAAGCTTGAGCGGCTGGCCGATGGTCGCGCCAACTGGGTGTTCGACCTGCCCAAATCCGACCCGAACGCTGAACCTTCCAAATGGGTGGTGGATATCGGGGCCATCAAGTTCGACAAGGGGCTGGTGAGTTTCAATGACCAGACACTGAATGCCAATCTGGATGTGGTGATCGACCTGCTCGGCAAGCCGATCCCGTTCAGCGAAATCGTTGGCAGCAAGGAAGCGCAAAAGGCCCAGGAAAAGGGCGCAGTACCTCAGGACTACGCGTTTGGTCTGGCTGTAACAGGCCAGTACCACGGTCAGAAGCTGAGCGGCACCGGCAAGGTGGGTGGCCTTCTCGCACTCAAGGATGCCAGTCAGCCTTTCCCGGTGCAGGCCGATGTGAAGGTCGGTGATACCCACGCGGTCATCGCCGGGACCCTGACCGACCCACAGAACCTGGGTGCGCTGGATCTGCGCCTCAAACTTTCCGGCGCGAGCCTGAGCAATCTGTACCCGCTGACCGGCGTGACCCTGCCGGACTCTCCGGCTTACTCCACCGATGGCCGCCTGATCGCCAAACTGCATGACCCGGCAGGAGCCAACTTTCGTTACGAAGGCTTCAACGGCAAGATCGGCAACAGCGATATCCACGGCGATCTGGGTTACGTAGCCAGCCAGCCACGGCCGAAGCTGAGCGGCGTGCTGGTGTCCAATCAGTTGTTGTTCAGCGACCTCGCGCCACTGATCGGTGCGGACTCAAATGCCGCTCAGAAAAAGCGCGGTGGCGAGAGCAAGCAGCCATCGGGCAAAGTCCTGCCCGTAGAAGAATTTCAGACCGACCGCTGGCGAGCGATGGATGCCGACGTGGAGTTCACCGGCAAGCGCATTGTGCAAAGCCCGGACTTACCGTTCACCGACCTGTATACCCATCTGATTCTCAACGATGGTCAATTGAGCCTGGAGCCGCTGCGCTTTGGAGTGGCAGGCGGCAAGCTGGATGCGGATATCCGCCTCGACGGCCGCAACAAGCCGTTGCAGGGCAGGGCGAAGCTGTCGGCGCGCAACTTCAAGCTCAAGCAGCTGTTCCCGACCTTTGAACCGATGAAAACCAGCTTCGGTGAGCTGAATGGCGATGCCGACATCAGTGGCCGAGGCAACTCGATTGCCGCTTTGCTCGGCACCGCCAACGGTGAAATGAAAATGCTGGTCAACGACGGCGCGATCAGCCGTGGCCTGATGGAAATTGCCGGGCTCAACGTGGGCAACTACGTGGTGGGCAAGCTGTTTGGCGACAAGGACGTGAAGATCAATTGCGCGGCTTCTGACTTCGGCATCAAGGACGGCTTGGCGACCAGTCGGCTGTTCGTCTTCGATACCGAGAACGCCATCATCTACATCAATGGCACCGCAAACATGAAGACCGAGCAACTGGACCTGCAGATCAACCCGGAATCCAAGGGCTTCCGCGTGTTCTCGTTACGCTCGCCACTGTACGTCAACGGCCCGTTCGCCAAGCCCAATGCAGGCGTGCAGTCCGGCCCGTTACTGCTGCGCGGCGCCGGTATGGTTCTGCTCGGTGCAACCGTAGGCCCGGTGGCCGGTCTGCTGGCGCTGGTCGCGACAGGCGATAGCGCACCGAACCAATGCGGCCCGCTGCTGGAGCAGATGCGCACCGGCAAGGCGCCGAAGACGGTGAAGTGATTGCACACTCAAGGATCAGCGGTGCGATGCAGATCTGTGACGCAGAGCGTCACGCAAGGCATTCCGACGCTGGAGCGAGCGGAACGATAATCTCAACTATCGTGCGACGCTCCGAGTCGCATGCCGCTCTGGACGCTCCGCGTCCGGTCTTGATGTACGGTGCGATGCAGGCTTGTGACGCAGAGCGTCACGATCGGCATGCAAAGGGAGCACAGGGAACGATAGTCGTGCGTCGAACACGCATTCCAGTTGTCCACAAAAAAAGCCAGGACACAGGTCCTGGCTTTTCACTTGTGGCCGCTTGTTACAGGCCTTCGAGGATGTCCGACATGTCGTCGGCGTGCTCTTCTTCCTGAGCAAGAATCTCTTCAAAGATGCGGCGGGTGGTCGGATCGCTGTCACCGATGTACTGAATGATCTCGCGATAGCTGTCGACCGCGATGCGCTCGGCAACCAGATCTTCGTACACCATTTCCTTCAGCGTGTTGCCCGCAACGTATTGTGCGTGGGAGTTCTTCGACAGCAGGTCCGGGTTGAATTCCGGCTCGCCGCCCAGCTGCACGATGCGCTCGGCCAGCTTGTCGGCGTGCTGTGCTTCCTGTTCAGCGTGCTCCAGAAACTCGGCTGCCGCCACGCTCGCCTTGAGGCCGGACGCCATGTAGTAGTGGCGTTTGTAGCGCAGCACACAGACCAGCTCGGTCGCCAGCGACTCATTGAGCAGGCGCAGCACGGTTTCGCGGTCAGCGCTGTAACCTTCAGTCACAGCACCATTTTCAACGTTCTGGCGCGCACGCTGGCGCAGAGTATTTACATCGGAAAGCTGTGATTGCGGTGCAGAAATCATCATTTATCTCCAGGGTTCATCAGGTTTTGCTGTCCCGCTCTGTATGGTGCCCGGCAGGATCAGCAAAGGTTGTGAGTGCTGGAGGAGGGGAAAAGTTTTATCGGATTTTCGCCGGTGCGGACGGTTGTGACTGAATGTAAAAATATAAGAAACGAGTGCAGAACGCTGCGGTCCCAACCATGAGACCCAAATAAATCGTGGAGATACACAATGCTTAAGTTTCTGGGAAGCACCGTCGGCATCATCTTTCTGATCGGCCTGGTCGTGGTTATTGCCCTGTTCAAGCTGGTTTTCTAAGCGTCAACCTGCTGGTGGGCCTGATACTGCGCTCTGGAGGGTTCTCTGGGGCGTGGTGTACCTTCTAACCTGGGGAATGTGCTGTGATTCGTCGGGTAATTTAGGCAAATCACCACCGTCTACCCTGCGCCCGGACCTGCTTGGGTGCGCGTCATTATCATCTTTCAAGCGCGGGGAATCACAAACTGCGTGAGCCAGATCAATGCCATAAGCACCACGATCTGCGCTGTCCAGGGGATGAACAGCAGGTACTTCATGTTTTTAGGAAAGCTTCTGGATTCCTTTATATCCATAAGGCCTCGTTTCTTACCCAAGCCGGGAAAAATCAAAAACAGATACATCATCCCGCATCGCACCATTTTTCCAGGCATGCCTGCGTCGCCGTACGTGGATTTGTTGTCTGTGATGAGCTTGCAGTTGGGTAAGTGGGATTCGAAAATGTGCGTGTAATTATGTGCTACGTAGGCTGACGCGAGAATAATGATGAACAAGGCAGCGTACAAAAAAATCCCAATCAGGCCCGGCTCGATACTGGTCAAGTTCTGATCTCGCTCATGAATACTGTTCCCTTGTACGCTTTATGAAAGGGGCATGTATGCCTTCTATCCTGTCGTCATCGAGTGCTAATTCTGGCCCGGAAAAATACGAAGTGCCATCATCGCTATAAATAAAGAAAAATTTACGACTGTCGGGATTATCAAAAGTTTTTTATAAAATGCTGGGAGTTTCTCGACCTCTTTGGCATCAATGACGCCTCTCTTGGCGCTTAGCTTTGGCACCATCAGTACTATTGAAATAACGCCGCCGCGCATGACTTTTCCGAGCAGGCCGCCGCCTGACCATGCTTCTCTGATGGTCTGCACGGAGGAGCAGTTTGGTAGCTGCTCCTCTATAATTTCAACGTATTTGTGCGCAATGACGGCGGTGGCGATGAGATTTAGTATCATCGGTACCATTATGAACAGGCCGATCAGGCCTATCGGGATATTCGTCATGACCTGATCGACCTTCAACATGGCGTATGAGCGTTTTATTCAAAGTAATACTTTCTATTCGGGCAGGTTTTTAAAATCCCCAAAAATAAGCTGAAACCCTGAGTGCCATAAGGCAGAAAAACAAAAAGAACGTCACGATTGTCGGGATGAGTAAAGATTTTTTGTAAAACCCTGAAAGGTTTCTGACTTCCTTAATGTCGATAAGTCCCCTTCTGGTGCTCAGGTTGGGGGCCATGAGTATTGTTGCGATAATGCCGCCGCGCATGATTTTTCCAATCAGACCACCTCCCGACCAGGCCTCTCTAATTGTCTGTACAGAAGAGCAGTTGGGTAGTTGTTTCTCTATAGTCTCAACATACTTGTGCGCAATAACTGCCGTGGCAAATAGATTTATTATGATGAGTATCAATAGCGCTCCAAAAATGAGACCTATTAGATCACTTGTCATTCTGTAATTTCCTTGTAGAGCATTTCACCCAAATGCTCGCCGCCCCATTCGCCTGCTTCCCCCCCAGCCCACCCACCAGCAGCACCTCCAACGACGGTACAAGCCAGCGCACCTGGACCTGTTGTAATTCCGAGAGCTAAAACGCATAAGCCTGTAGCAAGGAAGCCGCCGCCCGCCCCGCCCAAGCCTGCCCCAGCTACACTGCCTACCAACGAACTACCCTTGACATATTTTGCCTTTCGACACTGTTCCTCTCGGCCTAGCGTACAGGCATTACGGATCTCAATCGCTTTAGAACCAACTTCAAGCGCGGTTCCGATGTAGGCTCCTCTCTTGATCCATTTAGAGGCTTTGGCCACTCCGGACACCTTGTCAGCGTATCCTGCGATTTCTCCTGTGTGCATGTAGCTGCTGGTTGAAAGCCCGAGCAGTCTCTTGATCGAACCTTCGTGGCGTAGCCCAGATCCATAGGACAGAAAATTACGCAGTTGTTTGTCAAGCTTTATAAAAAGCTCTGTACGTTTGGCATAGAACTCGTCTCGTTGTGTCATGGCGCCGGAGCCCATATGTTGCTGGTATAGCTTTTCGATGTCTTGAAGCGATTCCTGAATAGACTTCAGGTGTTTACTCCAGCCATCACTTGCTGCGCCTATGCCCATGGATGTGTAGGAGATCGCCTGCTTGAGCAGCTCAAAGTTCTCAAGAAAAAAGTCATCCCCACCAGCGCCATTGACCAGCAACGCCGTATGCACCTGCGCAGCCTTGGCCATCAGGAACGCTTCCTGAGCAGTGGACGATGGGGTGGACGCGTCGCCGAGGATGACTATCTCGCCGGGCAGGACGACGCCGCCCGAGATGTGTGAATTGAGGGCGACGAACTTGGCCTTGCTGTTCTTTGGCAGCGCAAGGTTCGTTTTCAGAGAGTCAAAAGTCTGTGTTCTGGGGTTTATGAACGATCGTGCTTCGGCCATGGTCATGCCTCACGAGTACTTTTTATTATTGATCCGGTCCCAACCGCCGGCCACGTTACCGCCCGCTGTGCCATCGACACGTTTCTGCAGGGTGTAGGTGGTTTTGATGCGGCCGTAATTGAGCTGCACGATTTCGATGGGGATGCCGGCGCTTGCGCTCTGGGTGTAGTCGGCGATGATGACTTCCTCGAGAACCATTTCGTAATATTTGAGCTTGTCGGTGCCTGCGCGGCAGAGTACCAGCTTCACTTCCTTGAGGTGCTGGCCTGCGCAGCTGGCTTCCATGAGCTTGCAACTGGCGCTGTCGAGGTATTTGGTAAACGTGAAGTTGGTCATGGTGGTGCGACCGGATGAAGCGCCGCCCGAGGAACTGGCGGTGGCAGAGGTGCTTTGGTTGACGCCAAAGTTATAGCCGGTGATTTCGATCCACTTGCTGTACTTCTCGTCCAGCGCCTCGCCCGGGATGTCTGCGATCTGAATAAAAGCGTCGAAAGCCATATGAACCTTTCCTTGGTCATTAGTGATGCGGTGTAGTGATTTTAAGATGAGTGGCTATGACAGCAAATTTGTACACGTGTTTCAAGGCGCAAGCGGTGGTTTGAAACGCAATGTCTAATGACGGGTTTAATACTTAAACATCAAAATAGAAATGCCCGGCGCATTGCGCGTCGGGCGTCTGTAAGTTATTTCCGTTACATCGCTTTTTCGTTTTTCTCGCGTTGTTCGCAGGTCATGAAACCTTTGTTGGTCACGCGGCCGTCGCTGTTGAAGCTGACGTGGTAAACCTGTTTGTGGCCATCTTTGGCCAGGACGTAATTGTTGCAGGTGCCTGGGTTGACCTTACGCTCGATGGTGCTCGACGGCTCGCCGCCGATGGTCAGGACCTGCTGGCTCGTCATGCCGTTCTCAACCTGCTTGACCAGCGGTTCGTTGCGATAAGTGACGTAATCCACCGGGTTCTGCACGGTTGTGTTGCTGCAGCCGGCCATCGTCGCCAATACAAAAGTCGCCGCGAAGATTTTCTTGTACATCGTTATTGCTCCACATGTCAGAGCCGGTCTTGGCCCGGTAGCGCTTTGAGCAGGAAACCGGGCTAAGAGTTCGAAAAAAAGATGGCGATACGGCAGTACCTCTCGCGACAATCCCTGACCGCGAGGTGGCCCTTTGAATATTCGCCAGCACGTTCCCGAAACCGCGAGGTCAATCTGATGGCACGGTCGGACATTAGGGTCCGGCCCTGGGCTCGGTCATCGGTTGTCGGACCGTAGTTCGTTAATCAGCCGCTCCTCAGTGACGGCCAGGAAGATGCGATGAGCGATAAAGAACTGTATGAAATCGAGTACACCTTGCTGGGCGAGCACCACGTAGACGTCATCGAGAATTTGGATGTGCCCATCATCGAAGTGGTACACGAGCTGGCGCTCAAGCACCATGTCGAGCTGGACGATCTTGCAGTCGGTGAAGCCGGCATGGCTCACGCCGCCGGAATCACCGATGTGTCAATTCATAGTGTGGAGGGCAGTGAGGGCAGCGCGACTGCCTAACTCGTCTTTGACCGCAGCGGGGTCGTCCAGCGTTCTGCAAGGATGACGCCGCACAGGGTCAGCGCTCCGCCGAACAGGTGATAGAGCGCAAGTTGTTCGCCCAGCGTCGCCGCGGCAATCAATGCCGTGGCGATCGGCATAAGGTTAAAGAACAGCGTTGTGCGGCTAGGCCCCAGACGCATGATCGAGGTCATCCACAACCATGGCGCAAGCATGGAAGTCGGAATGGCTGCATACAGCACCATCGGAATGTTACTGGCATTCAAGCCGGTTTTTGCCGACAGGATAAAAGGCGGCAGCAATACGATAAGCGCCAGCAGAATCTGTACGTAAAGCAATTGCAGGGGCGGCAGGCACAACTGCCACTTCTTGAGCAGCGTGCTGTAGACCGCGTACGACGCTGCGGCCACCAGCACCATCGCATCGCCCCGATTGACGCCATGATCGATCAGCCCAGCGGGATTGCCCGCCGACACCACGACTACCACTCCCACGAATGACAGCACAGCGCCCAGCAGTGCGCCACGGGTCAGGCGATTGCCCAGGCAGGCTATCGACAGCCCCAGCGCCATCATGGGCACCAGCGACTGAATGATCCCCATGTTGGTGGCGGTCGTCAGGCTTGCAGCGAAATACGCCAGGCTTTGATACATCGCAGTGCCGAGCACGGCAAGAATGAAAATTTTACCCAGCACCGGTTTGATCGCGGCACGGTTCGCCCAGACAGGCCTGAGCATGAAGGGTGTGAACAGCAAGCCTGCCAGCGCCCAGCGATAAAAGCCTATTTCAGCCGGAAAGATCACTCCGGCAGACGCCTTGGTGACGGCCGTATTGATCGCCCAGATAAGGACTGTAATCAGTGGAAAAGCGTATTGCATGAGGGAATCATCGTTAAAGCGAGGCGTAATTATCCGCCTGTTGGTCGAGAATGCCAGCGGCGATGCAGTGTGCCCCGTCATGGGTCGCAACATCTGACTACACTGAATCACAGCCTGCGCCGTCCGGTGCGGTGGTTCTGGAGAGTGGATCGATGAAGAAGCTCGGTATTCCTTTATTGCTCGTTGGCTTGATGCTGTCTGCTCAGGGGTTCGCGGCGACTGCACAGCAGAACAAAATGACCACTTGTAATGCCGACGCCAGCGCCAAATCGCTTAAGGGCGATGAGCGCAAGGCATTCATGAGCACTTGCCTGAAAGCGGCACCAACGCCGGCAGCTACCCAGCAGGACAAGATGAAGACCTGCAATGCGACCGCCAGTACTCAGGCACTCAAGGGCGACGCTCGCAAGAGTTTCATGAGCGATTGTCTCAAGAAGAAATAATTTTCCAGCCATCGCCATCGCTACAGACAAGGCGCGCGGGTGCAGTAAACACTGCACTTTGGCGCCGTTATCGAGCCGATCATCGGGCAGATGATTGCGCCGCACTTTTTCCGGCTTTCGGATCACTGGTTCTCGACTGAGAAGGCTGGCAGACTGCCCACCTTCCTTGTGTTGCCCGTTGAGGGTCTATGCCAACGTTTTCTGCGCGTCAGGTGTTAATAGCCAGCTGGATTCTTGTATTTGGCGGTCTGTTATTGGTGTTGCCATTCAAGTTGCTGCCCAGCCTGCTGGCCGGACTGTTGGTGTTCGAACTGGTCAACATGCTGACCCCCAAGTTGCAGCGTCTGATCTCTGGCGAACGCGCCCGCTGGCTGGCGGTAGCGCTGCTGGGTACTGTGGTGGTCAGCCTGCTGACACTGATTTTTGCCGGTGTCATCAGCTTTGTGCTGCACGAAGCCGAAAACCCCGGGGCCTCGCTGGACAAGTTCATGACCCTGGTGGATCGCGCGCGCGGTCAGCTGCCGCCGTTCATTGATGCCTATCTGCCTGCCAGTGCGGCGGAGTTTCAGGTCTCCCTTGGGCAGTGGCTGCAGAAGCACGTCGGCGAGTTGCAGTTGATCGGCAAGGGCGCAGCACACATGTTCGTTACCATGCTGATCGGCATGGTGCTGGGGGCAATCATCGCCTTGCAGCGTATTTCCGATGTCCATGCGCGCAAGCCGCTGGCGGCCGCACTGTTCGATCGTCTGTATCTGGTCAGTCGCGCATTTCGCAACATCGTTTTCGCCCAGATCAAGATTTCCCTGCTCAACACGGCGTTTACTTCGGTATTCCTGGCCATCGTCCTGCCGTTGTGCGGGATTCACCTGCCGCTGACCAAGACCCTGATCATCATGACCTTCCTGCTCGGCCTGTTGCCGGTGGTGGGTAACCTGATGTCGAATACGCTCATTTTCATTGTCGGCATGTCGATCTCGATCTGGGTAGCGCTGGCTGCGCTGGGTTACCTGATCGTGATTCACAAGGTCGAGTATTTCCTCAATGCACGCATCGTCGGCGGACAGATCAATGCCAAGTCGTGGGAGTTGCTGCTGGCGATGCTGCTGTTCGAAGCCGCATTCGGCCTGCCGGGTGTGGTGGCAGGGCCGATTTACTATGCGTATTTGAAGAGCGAACTGCAGAAGGAAGGGTTGGTCTAGGGCGCGTGGATATCTGACTGGCTAGAGTCTGCGTTGCGGCTGGAATCTGTGACGCAGAGCGTCACGAACGGCATTCCCACGCTGGAGCGTGAGGAACGATAGTTCTTTAACTACCGTGCCTGCGCTCCGAGTCATGCCACTAGCCGTAACGCTTCTTCGCTTCAATCGCCAGGCCGCTGCCGATGCTGCCGAAGATGTTGCCTTCGACGTGGCGGGCGTTGGGCAGCATCGCCGAGACGCTGTTGCGCAGGGCGGGAATGCCGCTGGAGCCGCCGGTGAAGAACACCGTGTTGACCTGTTCGACACTCACGCCCGCGTCGCTGAGCAAGTTCGTCACGCTGTTGCGCACGCGCTCAAGCTGAGCGTCGATTGCCGCCTCGAACATCACCCGGCTCAGGTCCACACTCAATCCTGCTTCCACCCGGTCCATTGGCAGATGGCGGTTTTCAGCGTGGGTCAGCTGGATTTTGGTTTCTTCCACTTCCATGGCCAGCCAGTGCCCGGCGCGCTGTTCGATCAGCTTGAACAGGCGGTCGATGCCACCCGTGTCTTCAATGTCATAACGCATGCTGCCCAGCGCCAGCTGCGACTTTTGCGAGTACACCGCATTGATGGTGTGCCAGGTCGCCAGGTTCATATGGTGGCTGGTCGGCATGTAGGCACCGCTTTTCATACGGCTGCCGTAACCGAACAGCGGCATCACGCCTTGCAGGCTCAGCTGCTTGTCGAAGTCGGTGCCGCCAATGTGCACGCCGCCCGTGGCAAGAATGTCCTGTTGGCGATCATCGTGCTGGCGTCGCTCGGGTGACAGGCGCACCAGCGAGAAGTCCGACGTACCGCCGCCGATGTCGACAATCAGTACCAGCTCTTCGTCTTTGATGGTGGACTCGTAGTCGAATGCCGCAGCAATAGGTTCGAACTGGAACGACACGTCCTTGAAGCCGATCTTGCGGGCCACTTCGGCCAGTGTGTCTTCGGCTTCCTGATCGGCCTGTGCATCGTCATCTACGAAATGCACCGGGCGACCCAGTACCACTTGCTCGAACTCGCGTCCGGCCGTGTGCTCGGCGCGTTTTTTCAGCTCGCCGATAAACAGCGCCAGCAAATCCTTGAACGGCATCGCCGTGCCCAGCACGCTGGTGTCATGCTTGATCAGCTTTGAGCCCAGCAGGCTCTTGAGCGAGCGCATCAGGCGGCCTTCATAACCTTCCAGATACTCGTGCAGCGCCAGGCGGCCATACACCGGGCGGCGTTCTTCCATATTGAAGAACACCACCGACGGTAGGGTAATTTTGTCGTCCTCCAGCGCGATCAACGATTCCACGCCGGGTCGTTGCCAGCCGACGGTGGAATTGGACGTGCCGAAATCGATGCCGCAGGCACGGGCCGGGGATTGGTCATTCATGTCTTTTACGTTCCAGTCAAAAAACGGCCGCGCAGTTTATGTCAGCGCGCGCCAATTGCGTAGCGCGACACGTCGCTTATATTTACCTGACTGTATTTACCGTCAAGGCTTGAACTGAAGCCCGTTACCCCCAATCTTGAAGGGATTCTCGGTAGACCTGGCTGTCGAACACGATGTTGTCGAGTGATCGACCCGTCTGCAAAGACGGCCGGCTATCTATAAATTTTCGACGTTAGGTAATCCAGATACCTCGTAAACAGAGGGAGCTGGGCGCGTGACGCCAGCGTATCTGGCTTTGCCGGATAATTCGGATGGGTGATCGTTACATGGATTTCAAAGACTACTACAAGATACTTGACGTTGAGCCGACTGCGGACGACAAGGCGATCAAGACCGCCTATCGCAAACTGGCGCGCAAGTATCACCCTGACGTCAGCAAGGAAGCAGGCGCTGAAGACAAGTTCAAGGAAGCGTCCGAAGCCTATGAAGTGCTCAGCAGCCCTGACAAGCGCGCCGAGTACGATGAGCTGCGCAAGTACGGTCGGCAGGGTCGTCCGTTCCAGGCTCCGCCAGGCTGGCAAAGCCGGGCTGGCGCAGGCGCTGGAGGATTCGAGGAAACGGCAGACTTTTCAGAGTTTTTCAGCTCCATTTTCGGCGGCCGGCCACAGCAGGGCGGCCGTACCCGCAACCCCGGGCGTACCGGGCAGGACGTTGAGATGGAGCTGGCAGTCTTCCTTGAGGAGACCTTGTCGGGTGAGTCCAAGCAGGTCAGCTTCAAGGTGCCGCAGCACAGCCCCAACGGGCAGCGCATGAGTGATATCACCAAGACCCTGAACGTGAAGATTCCTGCGGGCGTCGTCGACGGCGAGCGCATTCGTCTCAAGGGCCAGGGCGCGCCAGGAGTGGGCGGAGGTGCCAACGGCGATCTGTACCTGATCATTCGCCTGGCACCGCATCCGCTGTTCGAGGTCGAGGGCCATGATCTGGTCATCACCGTTCCACTGGCGCCCTGGGAAGCAGTGCTGGGCACCAAGGTGGCGGTACCGACGCTGAACAGCAGGATCAACCTGACCATCCGCCCGGACAGTCAGAACGGTCAGCGTCTGCGGATCAAGGGTAACGGCTTGATGAACAAGAGTGGCGAACGCGGTGATCTTTACGCGCAGCTGAAAATAGTCGTGCCCAAGCACACCGACGAGGCTACCCGGGCGCTGTGGCAGAAACTGGCAGACAGTTCCTCGTTTGACCCCCGGGCGCAGTGGAAGGGTTGAGCGTAGCAGTCTTGCGATTCTGTCTTTTCTGAATGGGCTGATGCGCCACCCGCATCAGCACGCAATCAGCCTTGATCAGTTTTTCGGCAGCACCACATTGAAGGTCGTGCCCTCACCAATGGTCGAGGTCACAGTGATGCTGCCACCGTGGGCGTTGACCACTTCCTTGACGATGAACAGGCCAAGACCCAGGCTGGTCGATGTACTGCGTGTTTCGCTGTTTTCCTCGGTGCTGCGCACCAGCGGATCGAAGATCGTCCCGATAGCGTCTTCGGCAATCGGCTTGCCTTCGTTGTGTACCACCAATATCACCGCTTTCTCGGCACCCGTAACACTGACCGTTATCTCGTGACTGGCCGCACCGTGCTGCAGGGCATTGCCGATCAGGTTCTGCAGCATCTGGCTGATCCGCCCGGCGTCCCAGTGCCCTTTGGTGTTGCCTTCGATGTTCAGCACCGGAACAGAGTCCGGTCGCCCGGCGCAGGCTTCCTCGATGGCTTCACGGCAAGCACTGGCCAAATCCATGTATTTGCGTTCAACCGGTAGCCCGGCGCCCAGGCGGCTGCGCACGAATTCCAGCAGATCGCTGACCATCGAGCCCATATGGCGGGTGCTGGTCTGGATACGCGAAACATAGGACTGGGTCTTTTCGTCCAGCGCTATCTTGCGTGCCAGCAATTCCGTCGACATGCTGACGGCCTGCAGCGGCGCGCGCAGATCGTGACCCAGAATGGCAAGAAATATATCCCGTGAACGGCCAACCCGTTCCGCATAGGCAGCGGTGGATTCGGCAAGCGCCTCGTCGATGGCTTCGTTGAAACGAATCACGTCCTGAAAATCGGCCAGTTGCGGCGCTGCCAGGCTTTCTACCCAGAGGCGGATGACGCTGGCGCGCAGATGGCGAAATTCCGACGTCATCTGCACCAGATCAAAGCCGACCTCATGACGCAACTCGCCATGGCTGCTGGCTGCTTCGTCCAGGCTTGGCGTCTTGTTCAGCTCTTCGCCTCTGGCCTTGGCAATCTCCTCGCTTTTGCTCTGCGCAGTTTTCATGTCCCGTGCAGCTGCGAGCAGAATCGATTTGGCGTGATCGCGCAGCTCTAGCTTGCTCATCGAGTCGGCGGCAGGTTTCAGAGTCCTGGCGAAGTCTTCCCATTCATCGACAATGCGATCCACATGAACAACGATGAACTCGGAAAGGCGCATGGCCGACTACCTTGTTGGAGGAGCGTGACGGAAGATGGCGCATATTATCGCTTTTACATGACACGACAAACAGGGCGTTTACTGTCATTTCTGTCAGTAGACGCTGATTGTGGTCAGCAGTAGCTTGGTAGTCTGACTAACATTTGGATAATGACCATGTTGAAGACAGAGTTTGCAGCGTTCGTCGAAGAGCAGATCGCGCTGGCGGGGGAGATACTGGCAGATGCAAAAGTAAGCAAACGGGACTATATGTCGGGAGGCAAACTCAGCGTTTTTCTTGCTCTGCATCGGGTGTTGCAGGGTAAAGCGACTGAACAGGATCTGGGCATGCTCGACGCCATCAACGACTCGCTGCAGTCGTTGCAGATACTGAACTCTAAAGAGACATTCCTGGAGCGTCTTGAGCCTTAGGGCTTTAATCCAGTTTGTACGTCGAGCAGCAGGGGCTCAACAAGAGCCCCCACTTTCGAGCGCTTTGCTAGAACAGAAAATACCGTTGTGCCATCGGCAGCACATCGGCCGGTTCGCACCATAGCAACACGCCGTCGGCCTTGACCTGATAGGTCTGTGGGTCAACTTCGATGTCCGGCAGGTAGTCGTTGTGGATCAGGTCTTTCTTCTGCACGGTGCGACAGCCTTTGACTACGCCGATCTGCTTCTTCAGGCCCAGTGACTCCGGTACGCCTGCGTCGAATGCCGCCTGGCTGATAAAGGTCAGGCTGGTGGCATGCAGCGAGCTGCCGTAGCTGGCAAACATGGGGCGGTAGTGAACCGGTTGCGGGGTCGGGATCGAAGCATTGGCGTCGCCCATCAGGCTGGCGGCAATGGCACCGCCCTTGAGGATCAGGGTCGGTTTGACGCCGAAGAATGCCGGACGCCACAGCACCAGGTCCGCCCACTTGCCGACTTCGACGGAGCCCACTTCATGGCTGATGCCGTGGGTAATTGCCGGGTTGATGGTGTATTTGGCGATGTAGCGCTTGGCGCGGAAGTTGTCGTTGCCGGGACCGTCCTGCGGCAGGGGGCCGCGCTGCTTCTTCATCTTGTCGGCGGTTTGCCAGGTGCGCATGATCACCTCACCAACCCGGCCCATGGCCTGGCTGTCGGAACTGAGCATCGAAAAGGCACCCAGGTCGTGAAGAATGTCCTCGGCGGCGATGGTTTCCCGGCGTATACGGCTTTCCGCGAATGCCACGTCTTCGGCGATGCTCGGGTCCAGGTGGTGGCAGACCATGAGCATGTCCAGGTGTTCGTCGATGGTGTTACGGGTAAAAGGCCGGGTTGGGTTGGTCGAGCTGGGCAGCACGTTCGGCGAACCACAGGCCTTGATGATATCCGGCGCGTGGCCGCCACCTGCACCTTCAGTGTGGTAGGTGTGGATGGTGCGGTTCTTGAACGCGGCGAGGGTGGTTTCGACGAAACCTGACTCATTCAGCGTGTCGCTGTGAATCGCGACCTGCACGTCGTATTCATCGGCAACGCTCAGGCAGTTGTCGATGGCTGCGGGTGTGGTGCCCCAGTCCTCGTGCAGCTTCAGACCGATAGCGCCCGCCTTGACCTGCTCGATCAGCGGGCCGGGCAGGCTGACGTTGCCCTTGCCGGTGAAGCCAATGTTCATCGGAAACGAATCCGAAGCCTGGAGCATGCGCGCCATGTGCCACGGACCGGGCGTGACCGTGGTGGCGTTAGTGCCAGTGGCAGGGCCGGTGCCGCCGCCGATCATGGTCGTCACGCCGCTCATCAGCGCTTCTTCGATCTGTTGTGGGCAGATGAAATGGATGTGCGTGTCGACGCCGCCAGCGGTGAGGATCATGCCTTCACCGGCAATGACTTCGGTGGCCGCGCCGACCGCAATGGTCACGTCTGGCTGGATGTCCGGGTTACCGGCCTTGCCGATGGCTGCGATGCGTCCATTCTTGATGCCGACGTCAGCCTTGACGATGCCCCAATGGTCGATGATCAGGGCGTTGGTGATCAGCGTGTCGACCACATCGGCGGCCATTAGCTGGCCTTGGCCCATGCCGTCACGGATGACCTTGCCGCCGCCGAATTTCACTTCTTCGCCATAGGTGGTGAAGTCCTTCTCGACCTCGATCCACAGCTCGGTGTCGGCCAGGCGAACCTTGTCGCCGACGGTGGGGCCGAACATGTCTGCGTAGGCTTGTCGGCTTATCTTCATCTTTCGTACCTCGGATTCAGAGCGGCAAGCTGCAGGCCGCAAACTGTAAGTTTTTCAAAGCGACCAGCGGCGAGCTGCAAGTCGTTAGTCGTCAAAGCTTTTGATTCTCGTGCCGAGTGCCCATCGTCATACACACGTCCCGATTGGATGCCTGCATGACCGTTGCGGCGATCCGCATTGCTCACGAAGACGTTAGTCCGAACGCCCTGTTTCTGGAGGCTGTACCGGCCTCTTCGCGAACAAGTTCGCTCCTACGGCCTTCGGCCAGAATCAAAAGCAGACTTGTATGTAACGATGAACGCGGAGCGTAGGAACGGTATTCAAAAAGGCTTCAATCCAGATCGCCCATTACCCGTCCGGCAAAGCCGTAGACCTTGCGCAATCCGGCCAGGTCCACCAGCTCGACTTCACGGGACTGGCCCGGCTCGAAGCGCACGGCGGTGCCGGCCGGGATATTCAGGCGCATGCCGCGGCTGGCGGCGCGATCAAAGGTCAGTGCGTCATTGGTTTCGAAAAAGTGGAAATGCGAGCCCACCTGAATCGGCCGGTCGCCGCTGTTGGCAACCGTCAGGCTGAGGGTACGGCGTCCGGCGTTGAGTTCGATATCGCCGGGCTGGATCTGGTATTGACCAGGGATCATGTCGGTTGCCCCAAGGTTTTGAAATAAATGGCGGTCGGATGAAGGCGACCGTCCGGTGTGGCGCAGTAGCCTGGCAGTTCGCCGACGCGGGTGTAGGCCAGCGCGCTATAGAATGCTTCAGCCACCGAGCCCGCTTCGGTGTCCAGGTGCAGCAGCCCGCGTTTGTGTTTTACTGCAACCTGCTCGACTTCGTCCATCAGTTGCCTGCCCAGACCACGACCTCGGGCGCTGGGCAGCACCATCAGTTTCTGCACTTCGGCGCGGTTCAGACCATTGGGCTTCTGGCACAGTGACAACTGCGCGCTGGCCAGCACATTATCGTCTTCGGCCACCACCCACAGCAGCAGACTGCCTGCGGCGATATCGGCCTTCAGGCCATCGCACCAAGCGTACGCCTGCTGCATATCCAGATCAGCCATGAACCCCACCGATGCGCCGCCGTGAACCGTTTCAAACAGCAACTGCGCCAGACCATGGCGATAATGGGCGAAGCTTTCAGCGGTAACACGTCGCAGTTGTGCATGGTTCATGGCGTGCTCTCTAGAAGGGCTTGGGTGCTTGTGACGCGGGTGCCGGAACACCGGGCGACAAATCCAGTTGCATGAAGGTCAGGTCCAGCCAGCGGCCGAACTTGGTGCCGACTTGCGGCATCCGTCCGGTAGTCTTGAAGCCGAGGCGTTCATGCAGGGCGATGGAGGCCGCGTTGCCGCTTTCGATGGCGGCTACCATCATGTGTTTCTCACAGTCTCTGGCTCGTTCGATCAGCGATGCCATCAGGAGCGGCCCCAGCCCCTTGCCGCGCTGGTCTGCGCGAACATAGACCGAATGCTCCACCGTATGGCGAAACCCTTCGAAGGGGCGCCAGTCGCCAAACGATGAGTAGCCCAGCACCTCGCCTGCGTGGTCGACGGCCACCAGAATTGGATACGCCTGACTCTGGCGAGCTTCGTACCAAGCCTGGCGGTTGGCCAAGTCGACCGGTTGTTCATTCCAGATAGCCGTGGTATTGAGCACTGCGTCGTTGTAGATCTCCAGAATGCCCGGCAGATCGTCCGGCAGGGCATCGCGAATCACGTCCTGCATGATCACTCCTTCAGGCAATCGGCTGATGCACGGTGACCAGTTTGGTGCCGTCCGGAAAGGTGGCTTCCACCTGAATCTCCGGGATCATTTCCGCGATACCTTCCATGACCTGATCGCGGCTCAGCAGGGTCGTGCCGTAGTGCATGAGCTCAGCGACGGTCTGTCCGTCACGCGCACCTTCGAGCAGTGCCGCAGAGATGTAGGCCATGGCTTCCGGGTAATTGAGCTTCACACCGCGTGCCAGACGCCGTTCGGCGACCAGTCCGGCGGTGAAGATCAGCAGCTTGTCTTTTTCGCGTGGTGTCAGGTCCATGGGGCTTCCGTTTGTTCAAATTCGGTGGTTGATCGTTCCCAGGCTTGAGCCCTCATCGTTATGTATAAGTCTGTTTTGGGTTCTGGCCGAAGGCCGTGGGAGCGAACTTGTTCGCGAAGGGGCCGGTGTAGTCGCCGAAAATGCAGCGCCTAAAACATTGTCTTCGCGAACAAGTTCGCTCCCACGCCCTGCGGGCAGAAGCGCTAAAAGCCCCGATTTTCGGGCTTTTCAGGACTTATGTACCACGCT
The DNA here is from genome assembly GCF_032587795.1 of Pseudomonas syringae group sp. 247E2. Classification (NCBI taxonomy): domain Bacteria; kingdom Pseudomonadati; phylum Pseudomonadota; class Gammaproteobacteria; order Pseudomonadales; family Pseudomonadaceae; genus Pseudomonas; species Pseudomonas syringae group sp. 247E2. The sequence goes on from NZ_JAWHPK010000001.1 coordinate 98,505, forward strand.
GAGTGCATCAGCGCCGAGGGTGTAGCCTGGAATGCAGAGCGTCCAGTCATCAATCAGGTGTTCCAGATTCTTGGCGTTACCGCCTCGCGTCCCAGCAGGGCAGGGCGCAGGTATTTCCAGATTTGTATCAGCCAGGCCCTCGCGTGCAATGCTTCGTCTGCCAGGCAGCGAGCCACTACAAGGCCCGGCAATTGGGTCAGATCACCGCGTACCGGGTTGGGCATCGACAGCGAGCGACAGGCCTCAAGCAGATCGCTGCTCACTTCACCGGTCAGCAGCAGGGTGGCGAATACCGTTTTGCCGTCCAGACCGATGGGTGAGTCCAGCAGCCCGTCGCCACCGATAATGCGTTGCCGTTCGTGCCAGAGCAATGTGCCGTCGCGGCGGATATCCAGATGCGACTGAAAATGTCCCTGCTCGAAACGCTCGCCGCTGGCCGGACGGCCCAGTGCTACTACATCCCAGTAGCATAGCTTCGCGTCACCGTGCAGTTCTATGCGGGTGGTAAGTTCTGCCTGGGCATTGCTGAAGACGATGGTTTCCTGCGGCAGCCATTCCAGCGTCGCGCCGGGCTGGACATGCAGCTCCAGTTGCTGAAAGGCCGGGCTGGCGGCGCGATACCATTTCGCCGCGCCAGGGCTGGTCAGTTGTGCCCAGGCATCGGCACCGACCGTGGCTGAAATGTCCAGCCGGTCTCCCCCGGCGATACCGCCCGGTGGGTGAACGATGATGTGCTGGCACACCTGCGGTCCTTCGGCATATAGATGCTTTTGAACCCGCAGCGGCCCTTTGTGGCGACGTTGGGTCGGGCGTGTGCAGTCATCGAAACGGCCATAACCCAATTCCAGCTCGGCATGCCAGCTGGGGGTAAAAAGGGCGGTGTTGGCAGGCAGATTCATGGTGTCTTCATTGGCTTGTCGAGTGCAGCACGATAACGGATTGGCGCATTAATTAAATAGTCACCAGACCGCGAACCCCTTCGGTCTCCATGTTCTCGCCACGGCCCTGCTGGACGATTTCTCCCCGTGACATCACCAGGTATTGATCGGCCAGTTCCGCCGCGAAGTCGTAGAACTGCTCGACCAGCAGAATCGCCATGTCGCCGCGCTCGGCCAGTTTTTTGATCACTGCGCCGATTTCCTTGATCACCGAGGGCTGAATACCTTCGGTGGGTTCGTCGAGAATCAGTAAGCGTGGACGACTCGCCAATGCCCGGCCTATCGCCAATTGCTGCTGCTGACCACCGGACAGATCGCCGCCACGCCGATGTTTCATCTGCAGCAGCACCGGGAACAGCTCGTAGATAAATGCCGGCACTTCCTTTGCTTCGGAGCCCGGAAAGCGTGACAGGCCCATCAACAGGTTTTCCTCGACCGTCAGCCGGCCGAATATTTCCCGGCCTTGCGGCACGTAAGCAATCCCGGCATGCACCCGCTGATGCGTCTTGAACTGGGTGATGGCCTTGCCTTCCCATTGCACCGAGCCTTCCTTCGACGGCAACAAGCCCATCAGCACACGCAACAGCGTGGTCTTGCCTACGCCATTGCGGCCCAGCAGGCAGGTGACTTCACCGACCTTCACATCAAACGACAGACCACGAAGAATGTGGCTGCCACCGTAATACTGATGAAGCTTTTCGACCTGGAGCATGGTGAATGTTCTCGTCGGTTGCAGCGTAATCGTAATGTTGGGACGCGGGGCGTCTGGACAGGTATTTCCGTGCCGCGCGCCGATCAGTTCGTTGCGTCAGCGCCCTAAATACACTTCGATTACGCGTTCGTCGGCCTGCACGTCGTTCAGCGAGCCTTCGGCCAATACGCTGCCTTGGTGCAGCACGGTGACGTGGTCGGCAATCGAGCCGACGAAGCCCATGTCATGCTCGACCACCATCAGTGAGTGTTTGCCGGCCAGGCCCTTGAACAGCTCGGCGGTGAATTCGGTTTCGGCGTCGGTCATGCCCGCCACCGGCTCGTCGAGCAGCAGCAATTGCGGGTCCTGAACCAGCAGCATGCCGATCTCCAGAAACTGCTTCTGGCCGTGAGACAGCAAGCCCGCCGGGCGGTGCATGGAGGTGGTCAGGCGAATGGTTTCCAGGACTTCGCGTATCCGGTCCTGCTGTTCGCCGCTCAACCGCGCACGCAAACTGGCCCATACCGATTTGTCGGTCTTTTGAGCCAGTTCAAGGTTCTCGAACACGCTCAAGGCTTCGAACACCGTCGGTTTCTGGAACTTTCGGCCAATTCCGGCCTGAGCAATCTGCACTTCGCTCATCTGCGTCAGGTCCAGCGTTTCGCCGAACCAGGCCTTGCCGTGGCTGGGGCGGGTCTTGCCGGTGATGACGTCCATCAGCGTGGTCTTGCCAGCGCCGTTGGGGCCGATGATGCAGCGCAGCTCGCCCACGCCGATGTACAGATTCAGATCGTTCAGTGCCTTGAAACCGTCGAAGCTGACGCTGATGTCTTCCAGCGTCAGGATCGTGCCGTGTCGTGTGTTCAGCCCTTTGCCAGCGCTTTTGCCGAGGCCTACCGCATCGCGGCTGGTGCCTGCATCAGAGTTGGGTGCCAGAACCGGTTCAAGCATGAACGACGGGGTAGGAGTGGTTTTCATTGCTCGCTCCTTTTCTTCAGCAAGCCGATCACGCCTTTGGGCAGGTACAGCGTGACGATGATGAACAGCGCGCCGAGAAAGAACAGCCAGTATTCCGGGAAAGCCACGGTGAACCAGCTTTTCATGCCGTTCACCAGACCCGCGCCCAGCAATGGGCCGATCAACGTGCCACGGCCGCCCAATGCTACCCACACTGCTGCTTCGATAGAGTTGGTCGGGGACATTTCGCTGGGGTTGATGATGCCGACCTGCGGCACATACAGGGCCCCGGCCAGGCCGCACAGCACGGCGCTCAAGACCCAGACAAACAGCTTGAAGCCGCGCGGATCGTAACCGCAGAACATCAGGCGGTTTTCCGCATCACGCAACGCCGTCAGAACCCGGCCGAACTTGCTCTGCGCCAGGCGCCAGCCGATGTACAGGCTGGCAATCAGCAATAAGACTGTCGCCAGAAACAGCGTTGCTCTGGTTCCTTGGGAACTGATGCTGAAACCCAGAATGCTGCGAAAGTTGGTAAACCCGTTGTTGCCGCCAAAGCCGGTCTCGTTGCGAAAGAACAGCAGCATGCCGGCAAACGTCAGGGCCTGGGTCATGATCGAGAAATACACACCCTTGATCCGCGAGCGGAAGGCGAAGAAACCAAACACCAGTGCCAGCAACCCCGGCGCCAGGACCACCAGGCACAGCGCCCAGAGGAAATTGTCGGTGCCTGCCCAGTACCACGGCAGTTCGGTCCACGACAGGAACGTCATGAACGCAGGCAAACCGTCGCCTGCGGCCTCGCGCATCAGATACATGCCCATGGCATAACCGCCCAGCGCGAAGAACAGGCCGTGGCCCAGCGACAATAGCCCGGCGTAGCCCCAGACCAGATCCAGCGCCAGGGCGACAATGGCGTAGCAGAGGATTTTGCCTACCAGGGTCAAGGTGTAGGCCGAGACCTGAAAGCTGTTATCGGCAGGCAACAACGACAGCAACGGCAGTGCCAGCAGCACAGCCAGTATCACAATGCCTGCGGTCAACGTGCCTTTGGGGCCGACTTTTTGTGCGGCAGTTACCATCAATGGCTGGCTCATCAGTCGATCACCCGTCCTTTCAATGCGAAGAGGCCTTGCGGACGTTTCTGGATAAACAGAATGATCAGCGCCAGGATCAGGATCTTGCCCAATACAGCGCCGATTTGCGGTTCGAGAATCTTGTTGGCGATGCCCAGCCCGAAGGCCGCCATCACGCTACCGGCCAGTTGTCCGACACCGCCGAGCACCACCACCAGGAATGAGTCGATGATGTAGCTTTGGCCAAGGTCGGGGCCGACGTTGCCGATCTGGCTCAGGGCGACGCCGCCCAGACCTGCAATGCCCGAGCCCAGACCGAATGCCATCATGTCGATGCGCCCGGTCGGCACACCGCAGCAGGCAGCCATGTTGCGGTTCTGGGTGACGGCGCGCACGTTCAGACCCAGTCGGGTCTTGTTCAGCAGCAGCCAGGTCAACACGACCACGAACAGGGCGAAGGCGATGATCACGATGCGGTTGTAAGGCAATACCAGGTTAGGCAACACCTGAATGCCGCCTGACAGCCATTGCGGGTTGGCGACTTCAACGTTCTGCGCGCCGAAGGCCAGACGTACGGCCTGAATCAGCATCAGGCTGATGCCCCAGGTGGCAAGCAGGGTTTCCAGTGGGCGGCCATACAAGTGCCGGATGACCGTACGTTCCAGGGCCATGCCGATCGCGGCGGTGACAAAGAACGCCACCGGCAGTGCGATCAGCGGATAGTATTCGATGGCGCCCGGCGCATAGCGCTGCAGCATCAGTTGCACGACATAGGTTGAATAGGCGCCCAGCATCAGCATCTCGCCATGGGCCATGTTGATCACCCCAAGCAGGCCGAAGGTGATCGCCAGGCCCAGCGCCGCCAGCAGCAGGATCGACCCCAGCGACATGCCGCTGAACGCCTGACCGAGGATTTCACCGATCATCAGCTTGCGCTTGACCTGTGCCAGGCTGGTTTCAGCCGCCACGCGTACCGAAGCGTCGGTCTCCACGCCGGGCGCCAGCAATGACTCAAGACGGGTACGCGCCAGCGGGTCACCGGTTTCACCCAGCAGTCGCACGGCAGCCAGACGTACTGTCGGGCTGGAGTCGACCATTTGCAGGTTGGCCAGCGCCAGGGCCAGCGCGCTTTTGACGCTGGAATCGGTTTCGCTGGCGACACGTTCGGTCAGCAGCTCCAGTTGTGCAGGGCGAGCGCTTTTTTGCAATTGCAGGGCTGCTGCCATGCGCAGTTGCGTATCGGCTGCCAGCAACTGGTGGCTGGCCAGCGCTGTTTCAACCAGACCACGCAGCCGGTTGTTCAGGCGCAGTTTGCGCGGTTCGTCAGGGTTTGGGGCGTCGGCTGCTGCAGGGGCTTGTGCATCGACCGGCACGTATTGATCGTTGTTTTCGATCCAGGCGCGCTTGCTGATGTCGGCGGCAACACGGCCATCGCGCAGAGCTTCAAGCAGTTCAACGCGTTCCGCTGTCGGCTTGGCTGCCCAGGCCTCCAGCAGCTCGGCCTGTTGTGCAGAACTGGCTGCGACAAAATCACTGGCATCGCTGGCCTGAGCTGCAAGGGGCAGCAGCAGGCTGATAGCGAGGATAAAACGGTAGAAGTAGGAAGGCATATCAATATGGCCTTGATTGAGTGTGGCGCCGTCTGCTCTTGATTCTGGCCGAAGGCCGTGGGAGTGAACTTGTTCACGAAAGGGCCGTTACATTCACTGAAGATGTATCGTTTGAACAGCCGCCTTCGCGGACAAGTCCGCTCCTACAAAAAAAATGCTTTCCACCCTGAGGCCGAGCGAACGTATTCGTACGACTAGCGCTGGAGCGTAGGGGCGAGAGTTATTGTGCTCTCAGCCCCGTCACATCAGTTGCTCTTCACGGGATGATCAGGCTTTTTGTCGTTGCCAGAAATGTAGGGGCTCCATGGCTGGGCGCGGATCGGCTCTTTGGTCTGCCAGACGACGTTGAACTGACCGTTGTCCTCCACTTCGCCAATCATTACCGGCTTGTGCAAGTGGTGGTTGGTTTTGTCCATGGTCAGGGTGAATCCCGACGGTGCTGCGAAGGTTTGTCCGGCCATTGCCTCGCGTACCTTGTCCACGTCAGTGGTTTTGGCTTTCTCGACTGCCTGTGCCCACATGTGAATACCGACGTAAGTAGCTTCCATCGGGTCGTTGGTTACCGCTTTGTCAGCGCCTGGCAGGTTTTCCTTTTTGGCGTAGGCAGTCCAGTCAGCGACGAACTTCTTGTTGACCGGGTTTTCCACCGACTGGAAATAGTTCCAGGCGGCGAGGTGGCCTACCAGTGGTTTGGTGTCGATGCCGCGCAGTTCTTCTTCGCCTACCGAAAACGCTACAACCGGTACGTCGGTGGCTTTCAGGCCCTGGTTGGCCAGTTCCTTGTAGAACGGTACGTTGGAATCGCCGTTCACGGTGGAGATAACCGCTGTCTTGCCACCTGCAGAGAACTTCTTGATGTTGGCCACGATGGTTTGATAGTCGGAGTGACCGAACGGGGTGTAGACCTCTTCGATGTCTTTATCCGCTACACCCTTGGAGTGCAGGAATGCACGCAGAATCTTGTTGGTGGTACGTGGGTAGACATAGTCGGTGCCGAGCAGGAAGAAGCGCTTGGCCGAACCGCCTTCTTCACTCATTACGTACTCGACCGCAGGGATCGCCTGTTGGTTAGGCGCGGCACCGGTGTAGAACACGTTGGGCGACATCTCTTCGCCTTCGTACTGCACGGGGTAGAACAGCAAGCCGTTGAGTTCCTCAAAGACCGGCAGCACCGATTTGCGCGATACCGATGTCCAGCAACCAAAGACCACCGCCACCTTGTCCTGGGTCAGCAATTGGCGGCCTTTTTCGGCGAACAGTGGCCAGTTGGAAGCCGGGTCGACAACCACTGCTTCGAGCATCTTGCCGTTGACGCCGCCTTTGGCGTTGATTTCGTCAATGGTCATCAAGGCCATGTCTTTGAGCGAGGTTTCGGAGATCGCCATGGTCCCGGACAACGAATGCAGAATACCGACCTTGATGGTTTCGGCAGCCTGAACGGTCCAGGTCAACCCCATGGCGGCGATCGATGCGGACAGGGTAAAGGCTTTGATCAGGCTGCGACGCTTCATTGACTAGCTCCCTTGGTTCATTTTTTTGATAGGTCTGCGGCGGTGCATTACGTTGCTCTTTCAACCGTTAGCAAGGTCTGGGCCAACCTAAGCGCGTCGCAAAATGGAACGAATGTGTCGCGCAGTAAAGGGTATGCGCACCAACCTGGAACGGGGGCAGGAAGAGGGTGTGCGCTATGCGCTGCAATGGTGCGGACCATGAAATACCAGCATTGTCTCTACTGGCTGTGTGTTCAAACGGCCAAGCGCCTCATACCCAGAACTCCTGTGCTCCGGTGTAAAGATCGTAGGTCTGGTCAACGAGTCGCTCGGGAGCATCGAACCAGGCGAACAGCTGGCCGTTGACCCGTGTTGTCGCACCCAGTTGCACGCGAGTTCCAGGCGGGATGGCGACGTGATCACCGAGAAAGCCGGTAAACATGTTCTTCTTGGGCACATTCGGCGCGAAGATAAAGAATACCGGGTGATTTTCCGAGTTGGCGTTACTGCTCACAAATCCATCCTGGCTCCATCTGGAGGCATTGGCTCGCGATACCGATGCGGACTGCACGCCATTATCTGTAAATACCGCACCTATCTCGCGTTCCAGGCATGCCACTCCTTCGCTGGATACATACGTGGAGCGAAAGGCAGTGCCATGCCATGGCTTGAGTTTGTAGAACTGGCGGAGAAACCTGCTTGTGGTGGCGTTGCGCATACCGTTTCGCAATACAGGATTGATGGCTGCCGAACCACCCTCTGTATAAGCTGCTATTTCGGAAAAGCTTTCTGCGTTGGACGCTTTACTCAGGGCGAGGTAATCGGCCTCGAACTTCAAACGTTCAGCGCTGCTTGCTTCTTCCAGGGACGCAGGCCAGGCAGTTGTCAGGCTGGTCAGCTGTGCTTGGGCATTGCGGATGGCTGGCTGACTCAGCCGCGGTATTTGTTTTCCCACGGTTTTCCAGGCACCGCTGGTAGTACGCAAGGCAAACTCCTGCTCATGCACCAACTGCGTTGCATCCATCGGGTTCGGCCGATAAAGGCGCGAGTGGCCAAACATGTTGGCACGACGGCTTATGAAGCAGGTCTGGCCCTCTATCTCGATGGCAGTGAAGCGGTGAGGGTCCATAGCGACGATTAATTTAGAGTCTGCAAAACGTGGGGCTTTGGAATGCGACAGGAGATAGCCAATCTGCATCTGCCCATCGCGACCCACCCTGCGAATCAGGTGCGGACTTCTTGCTGCTCCGGAGGCATGCGTTACCGGTTTAAGGGCTAGCGCCACATGGCCAATGAGAGCAGTGGCAAGATAGCCAATGGCGCTCAGAAACTCCTCGGCAGCTCCTTCGTGGTCGCCTTCGTCTATTTTCGAAAAGGCGTTCCAGGTTTTATACAGGCCCACGCCCAGCGCAACAGGCATCATGATCGGTTCAGGCAGAAACAGAATCGCGATACCGGCGATCAGATCGAAGCCTGGGCCGGATTTCCCCGGATTGGTTTCCTGGCTCATTTGCCGATTGGCTTCGCTGATCAACTGAGTGATCCTGGTCTCGTGAATTTCCTCGTAAATATCTTTGCTCTGACGGATAAAAACGACTGGATGCAGCAGCCTTGAAGGGATCGGTAAAAGCGAAAATTGAGTCAGTACCTGTGGCGGGCGCCAGTGCTTTGCCTCTTTCTCGTACTGCATGGCACGCAGCGTCTCCAGACGCCTGGACAGCGGTATTTGCTTAAGCAGGTACTGCTGAAACGGGAATTCTTCCAGAAAGGTGGTGGTGAGACGAAACATGCTGTTGAACCAGCGGAAAACGATGCCGTCGGAAGCATTCAGTGTGCACAGTACAAGCGGTCCCTTATCGAATTTCCCCGCGGGAGCGATCAGCATGACATTGGTCATCTTGAATTGATTGACAGTGAAAAACCTGACTTCGATGGCTTCACCTTTGATGGTTCGGCGCCCTTGCGGTGCTGGCGAATCCAGCACTGCTTTGATCCACTCTCGACCCGCTGGCGCAAACGCCAGTTGTTCGATCTCCAGCAGCATCATCTTCATCTGAGCTTCCAGCAGGACTTTTCGTGACTGCTTGAGTTGTTGTGCATACGCCGATGTTTTCAGATTGAGGTCGAGGTACTCGCTGAGGTGCTGAGGGGTCTCGATGGTTGTAACCAATTCCTTGATGGTGGCTTTGTCCAGTTTCCTGATGACTGCGCCTTCACTATCCATAGCCTGGATCAGCAATGCATCCTTAGCTTTGGCCCGGTAGGCATGGGTGTGTGCCAACTGCCATAGCGAAGTCTTCGCGGTCTCGGTTGCGGGCATCATAGGCGCGCCGGGAATATCCAGCACTTCAGTGCCGGTTATATAGGTCAGTGAAACAATAATGTGCTGCGCTGCTACCTCCATTGAGGCTCGTTTCAATACGTCCTCGAGCTGCTTGTCGATATAGCGCGTGAAGTAAGTTCGGCTGTCGTTATCCGACTGACCGAAGTGGTCCTTGCTGTTTTTGCGAATATTCACAACCGATTGGCCAAACCGCTGCGCCTGCTCATGCCATTCAATGCGCTGCGACTGCTTCATGGTTTTCCACCATGCAGGCATCTGGCTTTCCACCAGATCGTTATCGAGCCGGTCCAGGCGCCAATGGTGGTCGAAGTAAACTTCTGATCCCAGTAGTTGCACTATCGATTGCTCGAAACAAACCGCATCCATTCGTTGGGTGCGGGCAAGCTGTACGGCCTGAGCGAACATAGATTGCTGTCTGGTGATCTGGCGTGTATGCAACAGGCTTAGAAAGTTGCCTTCCAGCAAAGTGTATTGCCACTGCAAGATGCTGCTGTCAGGTGCAGCCTGGACTGGTTGGTCAGCCCCGGAATCAGCCAGCAGACGTCGTCTGTAATCAGGTTCAGCCCCTCGTCGAGCAAGGGCTTCGTTCATTTGTGTCAAGGATGCAAATGCTTCCAGCCCGTCATGCGGGGTGAACAGCAGCACATCTTCAAGCTCCTCCTGATCGATCTGCACAGGTTCATCACGAAGGCGTCTTGCGATTACAAACGCCCCGTAAAGCGAAAGCGGAGGGCTATCACCAGCGCTTGCCGAAAGTCCATAAACGCTGTGTGGCTGCAGCTCGGCAGTATTTCCGTCGGGGCCAGGGGCGCAGGCTGCCAATGCTGCCGACAGCAGGCTGTAGTGCCCGGTCGTCATTTTTTCGAGGGCAATCTGCACCGCGCATTCAGATTTCATGCACTCGATCTGCTCGGCGACAAACTGGTGTCCCTTGGTTTCGCCATCCGATGTTGCAATGCTCCAGTAGTCCGCAAGTTTCTGGCTATAGAACTGCTCCAGTTGCTGGCTGACCTGGGTATAGAAAGTCGCGATAGCTGCGCGGCCCAGCGGTTGGATGGCTGGTGTTTGCGAAGTGGACGACGGGGCCGGGTAAAGGCCTTGCACATCATGGTCGGTCCAGTTCAGAAGGCCGGTGAAGTGCTCGATCAGACTGGGGATCAGCGGAACACTGTGAATATTGGCTCCCTCGTCCGGTATTTCTTTGCTGTCAAAGTAGGTCAGCCATGTTGTCTGCACATCCAGCTCGGGTTTGAGGGGGGAGAGCAGGGTACTGGCCAGCTCCTGGGTTGCTTTGCTGAAACCAGGTGGATACGTGTCGCTGGCAAGCGAACGTTGTGGAGGTGGTGCTGATGTTATGAGCGGTAGGTTCATGGTGCCGATTCGCCTACATGATGGATGATCCGCTTAAGGCATTGGCCGGGCGGTTCATTTCATGTAGTCAGGGCTGACGGCGCACCGCTATCGGCCAGCGCAGGTCGGTGAAGGCAGCATTGGCGATCTGGTCGGTAGGAAGTTTCGGGGGCATGGAAAGTTCAAAGCAGGGCGGGACCTGAAACCGGGTATGAGGAGGAATTCATCACAACGCCACTCAATGGTTTCAGGCCCCGCAGCGAGCAATCTAAGCTGTTGCCGCAGTTTTGGCAAAGCGTGAAAGCACTATTCGATCAAGCACCCAGACAATCAGCATCGAAATACCCACCAGAGGGAATATGACGCCCAGGGCAATCATGACCACCGTCGCGGTTTTCCAGCGTGGCAGGTCGTGGCGCAATGGCGGTACACCCAGCCCGCTTCGAGGTCGGCGCTTCCACCAGATCACCAACCCACTGACCGAGCTGAGCAGTACCATCAGGCAGACCAGCAGGATCAGCAACTGATTGATCCAGCCGAAAAATTTACCTTCATGCAGCATCACGCCCAGCTCGGTGGCCTTGGACACTGCGCTGTAATCAACGTAGCGCACGTCGGCCAGCACCTTGCCGGTGTACTGATCGATATGCAGCGTCGCGTCATCGCGCGGGTCGTCGGCGAACACCGACACAGTGAACACGCCATCAGCTGTTTTAGGCTGGGTGATGCTGTAGCCCGGTACGATCTCTCTGGCGCGTGCAATGTCGACAACTCGCTGCAATGACACGGTTGGCGCTGCCGGTGCGCTGGACATATGCATGTGGTCCATGTGCTCGGCGTGCTCGCCGGTTGAAACCGGCATCGGCGTATTTTCCATGGCCCATGGCACGGTCTGCACGCTGGCATTGTTCAACTCGCCAGCCTGCTTGTCGGACTTGGGCACGTCAGTCCACATGGCTGCCGGGAAGGTGTTCCATACCGCAGCGTATTGTTTGCCCCATAGCCCGGTCCAGGTCATGCCGCTCAACAGCATGAACAACAGCAAAAACGCGCCCCAGAAACCGGTCACCGCGTGCAGATCACGCCACAGCACGCGCCCCTTGGCGGTCAGGCGTGGCCAGAACACGCCGGCGGCCGAGCGGCCTCGGGGCCACCATAGATAAAGGCCGGAGACCACCAGCACAATCCCCCAGCCAGCCGCCAGCTCGACAAGCCGGTCACCCAGCGTACCGATCATCAGCTCGCCGTGCAGTGCACGGGCAATCGCCTGCAGGTTCTCTTTGGCGTCCTGGGTGCCAAGAATCTCGCCGCGATAGGGATCAATGAAGACATTCACCTCGCGGCCTTGCTCGCTGATCACAAACTGTGCGCTGCCCTCGGTGCTTGACGGTGGGAAATATTTGCCAATGGCTGCTTGTGGGTAAGCACTCTTTACCCGCTGTTGCAGCTCGTCGGCAGTGAGGCGGTGCTCGGCCGGTGCCACGCTGAGCAGGTCGTGGTACATCAGGTTGTCCAGTTGCGGCTTGAACAGGTAAATGATGCCGGTCAGCGATAACAGGATCATGAACGGCGCGACGAACAGCCCTGCATAGAAATGCCATCGCCAGGCAAGGTTGTAAAAAGAGACATCAGGTTTGGACACGTTCAACGCTCCCCAATAGGGATAACACAGCACGAATGGCGCGCAGCCTTGAGCTGCGCGCCGTCGTGGAATCTTTTTTTCGGGTTATGCCGTGGTGAGCGCTGGAGGTGCCCGGCTTCGGGCATTGGGGAATATAGCCTTGTGTGCATGCCCCGGCAGGGGATGCGAGGCGAAGAAATCACCCGGCCTTGGCGGCGGGGCTGCGACCAGTTCCAGCACATGGGGCAGCGCCGGGCAACTGAACAGCAGTGTGCAATAGCCGCATTTTGCCCACAGCGCGTGATCGCTCATGCCCGCATCGGCAGGCATGGCATGCTCGCCGCCGTGATGGGCGTGGCTGTCTGCCGACATATCCATACTGGCTGGCATGGACATCGACATGCCGGCGTGATGATCCATCGGCATCGACTGGGAAACCAGTGGACCGATAAAGATCATTAACATGGCGAACAGACTCAGCCATGCGCCCCGTTTGTTACGGGTGGCTGAGCTGTCGCGAACGCGGCGTAAGGTGCTCACTCTGTGAAACGACTCAGTGCTTGTGTTCCGGAGCCTGCTTTTGTACCACGACCTGCACCTCGACATCTCCCGCCTTTTCAAAATGCAGGGTCATCGGGAAGCGCTGGCCTGTAACCAGCTTCGAACGGTCTTTGAGGTCCAGCAGCATCACGTGCCAGGCCATCGGCGCGAAACTCACCTTCGCACCGGCCGGGATGTCGACCGCCTGAACGTGCTGCATCTTCATCAGCCCGTCGGCGTGTATATGCTCATGCAACTGCGCTTGCCCGGCGATGGGGCTGTCGACGCTGATCAGACGATCTGCGCTGTCGCCCTTGTTCTCGACAGTGAAATACGCCGCGACCGTCGGTGCATTGGGCGGCAGCTCCATTGACCAGGGATGGCCAATCAGCAACGGCCCAGCCTTGTACTCATGGGCCTGGGCGAAGCAGGCTGGCAGCAGTAATGCGGCCAGCAGGAGTGCGTTTTTGAGCATGCGGGGATTCTCCGGTGACGTTCAGGTATTTAAGGTGAGAGAGGCGGGCAAGCGTGCTATTTCGAGTTTTTTAGCGCGTACTTGCGTGTAGTTTGATCCCCATCGCCCTCACGACTTTCATGATGGTCGTGAACTCTGGATTACCGTTTGCACCCAGCGCTTTGTAGAGGCTCTCACGACCAAGACCTGTATCACGTGCGATTTGTGTCATGCCATAAGCCCTTGCTATGTCGTTCAGCGCGGCCCTTACGAGCAGCCCGTCTCCTGAATCCTCTTCAAGACACGCATCCAGATAATTGGCCATATCTTCAGGTGTCTTCAAATAGTCGACGGTATCGAACGGTGTCGTCTCGTTGTTCATGGTTACTCCCTCTCACAGAGCTCTCTCGCCAGCTGTCTGGCAAATTTTATGTCGCGCTTTTGAGACGATTTGTCACCAGCGATCAAGAGCAGGTAAACCACACCCGTGCGTCGGGCAAAATACACCCGATAACCTGGTCCATGGTGTATTCGTAGCTCTCTGACGCCTTGACCTAAAGCATCGCAGTCCCCGAAGTTACCGAGCTCTGCTGCTCTTATTCGAGCCAGAATTCGAGCTCTGCCAATGGAGTCCTTCAACGACCTTAACCACTCCGCAAAAGCGGGCGTCTGTTCAAAGCGATTCATATTTTCGAGTATCCCTTGGGATACACCTCGATAAGTTACCAGCTGTTGGTCGCGCAGGCTAGTTATCAAGTTTGTCCTAAACAAGAGACTCTGGGATGTTCGGAATTTTCCCTCAGAAAATGAAGAAAGGCCCTCTAAGGAACCAGATTTCAGGCATTGTCAATCTGATCGTCAACAAGCCCCAAGGCCTCCAGCACCTCACCCACGCTCCCCAAAATCCGATCCACCTCCGGCAACTCCGGGCGTTTCAGGATCAGGACGGGCAGGCCGCGCTCGCGGGCGACTTCAAGCTTGGGTTCGGTGGAGCTGCTGCCACTGTTTTTGCTGATCAGCACATCAATATCGCGTTGTTCAAACAGCTGACGTTCGTCTTCCAGTGCAAACGGGCCGCGCGCGCCGATCACTTCGCAGTGGTCATTGCCGGGGTAGCTGTCCAATGCCCGAAGCGTCCAGAATTGATGCTCCGGAATCTCGTGCAGATGCTGCAAAGGCTCGCGCCCCAGCGTGAACAGTGGGCGCTTGAAGGGCGCCAGTGCCGTGACCAGTTCTGACCAGTCGGCCACTTCACGCCAGTCATCACCCGCACCAGCCTGCCAGGCAGTGCGGCGCAAGGCCCAGCAGGGAATTCCAGTCAGCCGGGCCGCACATGCAGCGTTGCGGCTGATTTGCGCAGCATACGGATGGGTTGCGTCCAGCAGCAAATCGACGCCCTGGTCACGAATGTACTGCGCCATGCCCTCTGCGCCGCCATAGCCGCCAACTTTCAACTGACAGGCCAGATCTGCCGGCACTCGACCCACGCCTGCCAGGCTATAGATATGCTCAGGCCCGAGCCTGCGTGCAATCGCCAGCGCTTCGGTAATGCCGCCCAACAGCAGAATTCGTTTCATGTGTGTTCCTTCGATAACGCAACGCCCGCCTGACCGACAATTCCGCCCTGGCGGTCGATGGCGAACACTTCGACCTGAACCTGTGCAGGCACCACGCTACGGGCAAAAGCCAGCGCATGACGACACACCTCATCACCCAGCGGTACACCCGCCGCAGCGCTCATCGCAAGCGCCTGCTGGCTGGTATTGGCATCGCGAATACGCTGTTGCAGGTCTGCGTCCGCGCCAATAGCCGCCGCCCACAGCGCCAGTTGCGGCAGGTCGATGCTCGAATGGCGGCTGTGCAGGTCCATGTGGCCTGCGGCCAGTTTGCTGATCTTGCCGAAGCCACCGCACAGGCTCAACTTATCCACAGGCACCTTGCGCAGGTGCTTGAGCACTGCACCGACGAAATCGCCCATTTCGATCAGGGCGATATCCGGGATGTTGTACACGCGGCGCATGGTGTCTTCGCTGGCGTTGCCGGTGCAGGCGGCAATATGCCGATAGCCGTTGGTGGTGGCGACGTCGATGCCCTGATGGATCGACGCGATGTACGCCGCGCAGGAGAAGGGCCGGACAATCCCGCTGGTGCCGAGAATCGACAGTCCGCCGAGAATACCGAGGCGCGGATTCATGGTTTTGAGCGCCAGCGCTTCGCCGCCCTCGACGCCAATCGTAACCTCGAAACCACCGCTGTAGCCGAGTTCTTCCGCCAGCTGCAGCAAGTGTTCGGTCATCATGCGTCGAGGCACCGGGTTGATGGCGGGCTCGCCCACCGCCAACACCAGGCCGGGGCGGGTCACGCTGCCTACACCTGCGCCTGCCACGAAGCGCACGCCGGGTGCCATTTCCAACCTGACGCGCGCAAACACCAGCGCGCCGTGAGTAACGTCGGGATCGTCCCCGGCATCCTTGAGTGTTCCGGCTTCGGCGAAGTTATCCACAAGGCGGCAGAATTCCAGGCGCATCTGCACCTGTTTGCCCTTGGGCAACACAATCTCTACCGCATCGCTGATTTGCCCGCTGAGCAACAGCCGCGCTGCCGCGAGGCTGGTTGCTGTGGCGCAGCTGCCGGTGGTCAGGCCACTGCGCAGCGGAGCAGGCTGTTCGGCGGTTTCTTCGCGCATCAGGGTTTGACTACATCCAGCAGAGTGATCGGCAAGGCCTGACGCCACGTATCGAACTCGCCAAGAGGCTGAGCATGGGCGACGTGAATACGCGTCAGTTCGCCGCCATGCCGCTCGCGCCAGGCCATGAGTGCAGCCTCGCTTTGCAGGGTTACTGCATTGGCGACCAGCCGCCCGCCGGAGCGCAGCTGCTCCCAGCAGGTTTCCAGTACGCCGATACGGGTCACGCCACCGCCGATAAAAATCGCATCCGGACGTTCCAGACCGCTCAGCGCCTGTGGTGCGCTGCCGCGTACCAATTGCAGGCCCGGCACGCCCAGCGCATCGCGATTGAATTCGATCAGTTGCTGGCGGCCTTCGTCCGCTTCTATGGCCATCGCCCGGCAGGTCGGGTGCGCGCGCATCCATTCGATGCCGATGGAGCCGCAGCCCGCGCCGACGTCCCAAAGCAGTTCACCCGGCACCGGAGCAAGGCGGGCAAGGGTGATGGCCCGCACGTCGCGTTTGGTCAACTGGCCGTCATGCTCGAAAGCGCTGTCTGGCAAACCGGCCACTGTACTCAGGCGAATGGCGCTGGCGTCGGCGCGACAATCGACGGCAACCAGGTTCAGTGCAGCGATCCCGGGATTGCCCCATTCACTGGCCAGCCCCTCGACGCGCCGTTCTGCTTCACCTCCCAGATGCTCCAGGACCGTCATGCGGCTAGGGCCAAAGCCTCGTTCGCGCAGCAAACCGGCAATCACTGCGGGGCTGCTGCCATCATTGCTCAGCACCAGCAGACGTACGCCATGATGGAAATGAGCGTTCAGTGCGGCTACCGGACGCGCAACCACTGACAAGGTAACGACTTCCTGCAATGGCCAGCCCAGACGAGCGGCGGCCAGAGAGTAAGAAGAAGGGGCGGGCAGAATGCGCATTTCGTCGATGGCGACTACGCGTGCCAGGCTGGCGCCGACGCCGAACAGCATCGGATCGCCACTGGCCAGTACGCAGATTTCGGCACCGCGCTGTTCCAGCACCGGGTTCAGCGAAAATGGACTCGGCCATGCACGCCGCTCGGCGCGAATGCACGGCGGCAGCAATGCCAGCTGGCGCGGACCGCCGAACACCTGATCAGCGTGCAGCAGAGCGTGCCGGGCGTTCTTGCCCAGGCCCTTGTAACCGTCTTCTCCGATTCCCACGACTGTCAGCCACGGCGACATGTACCTACCTCAATCCGAACTTCCGACAGAGCGCCTTTTCATGCCTGCGGACAAAGCAGGCATAATACCGCGCCCGACGGGGTACAAGTGCTCTAATCCACGTCCAGTTCATACCGGGTGATCCATTGAACGAGCCGCAGTCCGCTCGCACATCCTCTGCAACGCTACGCCCCTCGGCCTGTCCGGGGTTGCTGCGTATCGTCCCGGCACTGGACGGCGGGATCTGCCGGATCAAGCTGGCGGGCGGGGTCATCAGCAGTGTGCAGGCAATGGCGGTTGCAGAGGCTGCGCAGACTTATGCACAGGGCGTTATCGAAGCCACCAACCGCGCCAACCTGCAAATTCGCGGCATCGGCGCTGATCACGATGGGTTGATCAAGGCGTTGATGGCGGCAGGACTCGGCCCGGCCAACCCTGCCAGTGACGATGTGCGCAACCTGATGCTCAGCCCGACCGCGGGGCTGGATTCGCGCATGCTGTTCGATGCCCGACCGTTGGCGGCGCAGGTTCTCGATGCGCTGGAAAATCATCCGCGCTTCCATGAGCTGTCACCCAAATTTGCGTTGTTGCTGGATGCTGGTGAAGCGCTGGTGATGCTCGAACACGCGCATGATGTGTGGCTGTCGGCGCTGAACCTCGACGGCGAAGTGCTGCTGGCGTTCGGGCTGGCCGGTTGCCCGGCCAATGATCGACCGGTGGCCGCTGTGCCGCTGGCGGCTGGAGAAACGCTGGTTGTCGGGTTGCTGGAATTGTTCCTCGATCTGGCCCGCCCGGAGCATACCCGGATGCGGCATCTGCTGGCCGAGGTGTCGACCGACGATGTGTTGCGCGAGCTTTCTACCCGGCTGGACTGCGCGTTGCGGGTGGATCAAGCCGTCACCGGCTGGCAGCGCCCGGCCATACAGGGCAATCGGCATATCGGTATTTATCCACAGGCCGAGCCTGCGCGGGTTGCGGTGGGGGCGGTGGTTCCGCTGGGGCGTCTTGATGCCGCCACGCTCGCCATCGTCGCGCAACTGGCAGAAGAGCAGGGCGACGGCACTTTGCGCCTGACGCCCTGGCAGAGCCTGCTGTTGCCCAATGTGCCGGTCGAGCGCGCTGCAACAGTGATGACGGCGTTGCAGGCCGCGGGTCTGATCTGTTCGGCCGAACAGCCACTGGCGCAGATGGTGGCGTGTACCGGTTCTGCCGGCTGTGCAAAAGGGCTGGCCGATACCAAGGCTGATGCGCTGCAACTGGCTACCGGCCTTGTTGCCAGTCAGGCCGTTCATTTAAGCGGTTGCACGCGTTCCTGCGCTGCTGCTCACGTAGCGCCGGTAACTTTGCTGGCCGTTTCGCCCGGCCGTTACGACCTTTATTTTCGCGACGCAGCGCATGCCGGTTTCGGTGTGCTGCGCGCGCGTGACCTTACTATTGAAGCAGTCGGTGCGCAGTTGAACGCCGACTCACGGAGCAACATTGCATGATTGATTACATCCGCGATGGTCAGGAGATATATCGCAACTCCTTCTCGATCATTCGCGCCGAAGCGCGCCTGGACACGATCCCCGCCGACCTGGAAAAACTCGCCGTGCGCGTGATCCACGCCTGCGGGATGGTCGAAGTCATCGAAGATCTGCGCTTCTCGCCGGGTGCCGGTACAGCCGGGCGCAATGCCCTGGCCGCCGGTGCACCGATCCTCTGCGACGCACGCATGGTCTCAGAAGGCATCACCCGTACCCGGCTGCCCGCCAACAACCGGATTATCTGCACATTGCACGATGAAGGCGTGCGGGAAATGGCGCTCGAACTGGGCAATACTCGCTCTGCTGTGGCGCTGGAGCTGTGGCGTCCGTACCTGGAAGGCAGCGTAGTGGTCATCGGCAATGCGCCGACTGCGCTGTTCTATCTGCTCGAGATGCTCGATGCAGGCGCGCCGAAACCAGCGCTGATTCTCGGCTTTCCGGTTGGCTTTGTCGGCGCTGCCGAGTCCAAGGCCATGCTTGCCGCAGACAGCCGTGGCGTGCCATTTGTGATCATGCAGGGTCGTCGTGGCGGCAGCGCCATGGCCGTGGCCGCTGTCAATGCACTGGCCACGGAGATCGAATGATGCAGGCACGCGGTCGATTGATTGGCCTGGGCGTCGGCCCCGGCGACCCGGAGCTCATTACCGTCAAGGCGCTGCGCCTGCTGCGGGAGTCGCCTGTGGTGGCGTACTTCGTGGCCAAGGGTAAAAAGGGCAACGCATTCGGCATTATCGAAGCGCACTTGCAGGACGTTCAAACGTTGATGCCACTGGTCTATCCGGTCACCACCGAGGCCTTGCCAGCGCCGCTGTCCTACGAAAAAGTCATCAGCGACTTCTACGACGAGTCCAGCCTGCACATTGCGGCGCATCTGGATGCCGGGCGTGACGTAGCGGTGATCTGCGAAGGCGACCCGTTCTTCTACGGTTCCTACATGTACCTGCACGACCGCCTGGCCGAGCGCTACGAGGCGCAAGTGATTCCGGGTGTGTGTTCGATGCTCGGTGGCGCTTCGGTACTGGGCGCGCCGCTGGTGTATCGCAACCAGAGCCTGTCGGTGCTGTCCGGCGTGCTGTCCCACGAGGACCTGAAACGCAAGCTGGCTGATGCCGATGCAGCAGTGATCATGAAACTGGGACGCAACTTCCACAAGGTCCGTGAAGTGCTGACCGAACTGGGCATGGCCGGGCGTGCGCTGTATGTCGAGCGCGCAACCATGGCCAACCAGAAAATCGTCCCGCTGGACCAGGTAGACCCGATGTCTTCGCCGTATTTTTCGCTGATTATCGTTCCGGGTGACAGGTGGCAAGGCTGATGACTCTCAACATTCCAGCCATCGTTATTCTCGGCAATGGCAGCCTGGCTACTGCGCGGCGCATTCAGCAGCTGTTTCCCGATGCGCAGATTCATGGCCTGGCCGAGCGTGTGCAGAACGCTGACATTACCTACAGCGAATTCGGTAGCACGCTGCGTCAGTTGTATCAGCAAAACACCCCTATTATCGCCCTGTGTGCCGCTGGCATAGTGATTCGCACCCTGGCCCCGCTGCTATTGGAGAAGGGCGTCGAGCCGCCGGTACTCGCCGTAGCTGAGGACGGTAGTGCAGTGGTGCCACTGCTTGGTGGCCTGGGCGGGGTCAATGTCATGGCGCGCAGCATTGCCAACGGGCTTGGCGTTGCACCGGCAATCACCACCAGCGGCGAATTGCGCTTCGGCACCTGCCTGCTCAACCCGCCCAGCGGCTATGCACTGGGCGACCTGGAGCTGGGCAAGCGCTTTGTTTCCGACTTGCTCTCCGGCGAGCCGGTGCGCATTGAAGGCGAGGCACCCTGGCTGGAGCAAGCACAACTGCCCGAAGATCCGCAGGCTGAGTTGACGATTCATGTCGGCTGCGCCCTACGTGAGCCCGCTCCCCATGAATTACTGATCTACCCGCGCAGTGTACTGGTCGCCGTCAGCGAAATAACCGCTGAACTGGCTATGCGGGTCCGCTCGGCGTTGCACGACGCAAGCATTGCCGAGCAATCGCTGGCTTGTCTGCTGACCAGCGAAGAGCAGATGGCCAACGCGCAGTTGCATCAGGCAGCCAGCGAGCTGGGCGTCCCGGTGCGCTTCGACAAGGCTGGGTCGGCCAGCGAAATGGCCTCCCGCTGCGTGCCGCAACGGTTGCCGCCACTCAGCGTCGACGACATGGCGATTGCCGTCGCGACTCAACCGCTGGATGTGCAGAACATCGGCCGTGGGCGTGGCCGGCTTGCAGTCATCGGCCTGGGCCCCGGCGCAGCGGACCTTATGGTGCCTGCGGTCAAGGCTGAACTGGCACGCGCCAATGATGTGCTGGGTTACGAAACCTACGTGCGCATGGCCGGGCCGTTTCGTGCCGATCAGGTACTGCATTGCACCGACAATCGCGAAGAAATGCTGCGTGCCCGGCATGCCTTCGAACTGGCCGCGCAAGGTCGTTCGGTGGTTGTGGTGTCGTCCGGTGATCCGGGCGTGTTCGCCATGGCCTCGGCAGTGCTTGAAGCGCTGCACGAGTCCGGTAACCCGCACTGGCACTCTGTCGAGCTGGAGATTCTCCCGGGTGTCTCGGCTTCTCTGGCAACCGCCGCTCAGGCTGGTGCGCCGTTGGGGCATGATTTTTGTGTGTTGTCGCTGTCCGATAACCTCAAGCCTTGGGAGATCATCGAAAAGCGTCTGGACCTTGCCTGTCAGGCAGACCTTGCGCTGGCCTTCTACAACCCGATTTCCCGTTCACGACCCTGGCAACTGGGGCGTGCGCTGGAGATAGTTCGCCAGCACCGCACTCCTGAAACGCCCGTCACGCTTGGGCGCGACATCGGTCGTCCTGGTCAGACACTGCGCGTCATTACGCTGGGTGAACTGACGCCGGAGCAGGTGGACATGCGAACCATGGTGCTGATCGGCTCTTCCCTGACCTGCACCTTTCCTCGCAACGAAGGCGGCAATTGGGTCTACACGCCCCGCTGGTATGGCGCGAAACCTACAGCCTGAGCCCATAGGCTTGTCGTACCTGTATCGAATTTACTGTGGGAAAGTGCTGAAACCTCTGCGTATCAACAGGCATTCAGGCCGAGTTTTCGGCCTGGCTGCTTGCGCGAACGGATGTTCTTCAAGTTGCCAGGCTTGTGGCTTTTTTCTCTGTCCTGCCACGGATTTTTCTTTCGCCCGCTGTTTACCGAGGGCTGAGCACAGCTTGAGTTTTGCGCGCGCCATCGAGTGTTGCCGCGGCAGTTGAAAAAGCCATCAATAGACCGCTCGAAAGTGCCGGAAAAACGGCCTGAATTATTTGATTAGTCTCGTATCTGTCCACAAGGACTCACGAATTAAAGGACTAAATGAAATGAAACAGGACAATACGATGAGCATGACCGACAACCTTGATTACATTGCCGCTTGTGAGCTGGCTGAATGCCCTGGTTCGTCTATCGCCCACGCAGCAGCCATAAAGCCTGAATTGCTTCTGGCCAGTGACGAGACTGACTTTGACCCAGGCGATGAAGCTGCCAAGGGTGCTGTGGTTGCAAGCAGTCTGCTGGCATTTGCCGAGGGCGTTTCGCGGCAGAGCAAGCAAGACGTCATGGACTCCTTTCTGTTTGCCACCCTTGTGGCCAACAAGGCGTTCAGCCCTGAAACCCAGGGTGATCAGTGGTACGACAAATTCAACGAAGTACTCTCGAAGGTTGGCTGGCTTTCCACCCATTGGAACTATGCCCGCTATCGTGCTACCCAGCAGCGTTTCACCATGGACGAAGTCGGCCTTGAGATCCTTGGCTCGGCTGTTGCGGCTGCCGCTTTGCCTGGGCCTGCATCGCTGCTGATGCTCAAGGTCGCTGCGGATGCCATCGCTGCACTGAAAGCTAAAAAAGAGCCTCTGCGCCTGTTTGAAGGCCAGACAAAAACCCACCGCGGAGGCAGTTTCCGTGTTGCCTCGTGCATCGAGTCCGATGACAAGACCGTGACTCTGTCCATGGGCGCGGTCAGCTTCCATACCGACAGTGATGTCACCAATGTCCTGTTCTGGGAATGGCAGGACACAAACGTTGAAACCTGGAAAGGCGAGGACAACCTGGTGCTCAACACGAGCCTGTATTCGCGCCATCGCGACCTGATCCAGCAAAAGCTGAGCGACAACGCCAAGAGCGCGATCGAAGAGTTTGAAATCTGATCGGGTTATTTGCGGAGGCACGGGTTGCCTCCGCTTTCGGGATAAAAAGGAATTTCTCCCATGAAGCAGGAATTGGATGCCGCAGTCGTCAACGCCGGCTGTTTGCTGTTTTTCCCCACGTCGCAGCAGGTCGCCCCGAAAAACGATGTGCTGGACTCGATGCTGTATGTGCAGTTGGCAGCATCGAAGCAGCACCCCAGGTTCGCCGAGTTCGAAAAATGGAATGAAACCCGCCTTGCTGCGGCTCTGCGTTTCGGCTGGGTGCTGAATGCCAGCGAACACGTCAGCGAGCCTTTGCCGGTAGATGCTGTCCGAACCGTATGGAGTTGCCTCGAGCGTGCCCTTGTACCCTCAGTGTCAGCGCAGACCCTGCAGGACGCAGAAACATTGATGCGTAAAGTGTGCAAGCAATCGGCTCGCAACCCGGCGCTTCAGTTGCTGCGTAGTCAGACGGTACAGAGCGGTTTGAATCATGCGGGAAAATTGCAGGTCGGCGTGGTCCTGCAACTGGGGTTCTTCGACGATCAGCACAACCTGACGCTGGCGCAGCTTCAGTTCGCCACACGTCAGCCGTTGCCATCCGGTTTTCTTTTCGAAGTACTCGAAGCGCAAAGTGTCTACGGCAACATCGCTGTGACCGTTTATAAAATGCAATTGATTGAACAGGTCTATTCGCAGTTTCGCGATGACATCGACACGGCGTTGTCGAGCAGGCGTCCCGGTATGATCATGTCGCTTGGGGAAACGCCTTATGTCTGATCTGGATGAGACCCTGCTGGCAGGGGCCAATCTCCTGTCGTTCGCCCGTAACGTCGAGCCCGGTTTGCGTCAGGACGTACAGGACTGTCTGCATCACGCGAAACTTGTCGCCGATGACCAGCATTCCCCGCGCATGGCCTGGCGTTCATGGCTGGACGCTTACCAGCAAGCCATTCTTGCAACGGGTGGACGGCGCAGCGCGGTGATTAACGACGTGCGCTTGAGCATTCACAGTTTCAGGGACATTGGCAAATTGCAGCTTCCAATGGTCAATAACTCCGTCGAGCTTCGCCGGCTCTATCGCAGCTCACTCGACAGGCTGCTGAGCAGTGATCATGCGAAGACATTTTTCAGCAGCTGGTTTACGTCTGGACGTTCTGAAAGCTTTCAACTCATGCCTTGTGCAATGCACAGCGAAGACGAGGTGATGATCCTGTTGTGCAGCCTGCAGATGACCACCGTTGCGTCGAGGCCAGCGCTTTATTTCTGGCAGATTCTTGGCGGAGAAATGCAAGTACATGCTGTTGGTACTGCGTTTCGGTTCAGTCGCAAGAGCTTCGAACCTTTTCGCCAGACTGTTCAGGACATGCTGGCTGATCGTGCTGCCGCTGAAATCATCAATTTATAACGACGTTCAAGTGCCCATGGAAGGGAGTTACTCAAATGAAAGCAGGCAAAGACAATGCGGCGTATCTGGGCGATATCCCCAGTATGGTGACGTTTCTTCCGGGGCTTACAAGTGAGGAGCGCACGGACATTCAGGATGTACTTCTGGATGCGCAGTTGTTCGCAGGTAAGCAGTTTGATTTCAAGACGCAGTGGAGCAGTTGGATGCATTACTACCGCAGCCGGCTCAAGACACATGGCATACAGCAAAAAGGCGTGGTTCTGGGCGACTCACTGGTCGTAAGCAATGTCGATGATTTGTTACAGGCGACCTTCAAGGTCAGCAGTCCAGCGGACCGCAAGCGCCTTGGCGGCATGGTGCAGCGCGCTGTCGCAGCATTGGGAGTGAATCAGGCGGCAGAGTCTTACTTTAAAAACGGCTTTGAACAAGGCCGTCTGGGCAGCTTCCAGGTAGTGCCCTGCGAGAAGTATGAACCTGATCGGGTACTTCTGTTGCTGTGCAGTCTGCATCTGAGCGTGGACGAGCACGCGGCAGGTAGCCGACGGCTGCTGTTTCACTTCAAGGGCGGCAGTTACACCTTTGACCGCAAGATTTACGCCGCACATCGTAATGATGTAACGCGGTATCTGGACGGCAGGGCGCAAGGGCTGGTGCGGGCTGCACGTATCTGAGTTGTATCAGGGCAGCAGATAGCCCCTTATACCGGTAAAGATGATTTGTGCCGCCAACGCACAGACGAACAACCCCATCAGGCGGCTGACAATCTGCAAACCCTGATCGCCCAGGATACGTTCGATACGGTTGGAGAGGTAAAGCACCACGCCAACCGTGAGGCTGGCCAGTGCAATACTCAGGATGGCAGTGAGTTTGTCATCCCAATGAGGCTGACTGACGCCCATGACCAGTAGCGCACCGATGGTGCCGGGGCCGACGGTAAGGGGAATGGTCAGCGGAACAATGGTCACATCCTGCTGGATATTATCGGTCTGGACGGCCGACTTGCCTTGGGCCATACCCAGCGCGGATATGAACAGCACGCTGCCAGCCCCAATCCTGAAGGCATCGACCGTGATTCCGAATACATCGAAAATCACTCTACCGAACAGATACAGCAAGATGCTGGAAATCAGTGTCGCCAGCGCCACCTTCCAGGCCAGACGCCGCTGTTCCTTGCGCGAGTGACCGCGGGTCAGGCTGATGAAGCAGGAAAGAACGAAAAACGGGCTGTAAAGCACCAGCATTTTCAGATAGACGCTGAACAACACGTGAAGCATGGCTTCGACTCACAGCAGCAGGTGGATGGCAGCGCCAGTCTATCAGGCCACTGTGTGCCTTTCCCGTTGCTGTCAGTTTCTTCGATACTGCTCACTGTCCGAAGGCAGTCCGCGAGCCTTGTCGCGGTGTGCTACCCAGTGTTCGACCAGTTCGCGCAGTTGCGACAGCTCGATAGGTTTGGCCATGTGACCGTCCATACCTGCCTGGCGTGCACGATCCTTGTGCTCAGTGAGAATATGCGCAGTCAGTGCAACGACCGGTGTGCGCACCCGCTGATTGCCGACCTCCCAGGCACGCAATTGCTCGGTTGCCGAGAAACCGTCGAGTATCGGCATTTCACAGTCCATCAGTACCAGGTCATAACGCTGCGCCTTCATGGCACGCAGCGCTTCTTCGCCGTTGCTCGCCGTATCGGGATTCAGGTTGAGCTTGCCGAGCATGCCGCGGATCACTTTGGTCGAAATGCTGTTGTCTTCAGCTACCAGAATCCGGAAGTCGCCCGGTACGCTGACCGGCGTATTGATGACCGGGCCAGGCTTTTGTGCAGCAACGCCCTTGTTCAACTGGGTCAGTTCATCTGCCAGCGTCGTCTTGAGCGTGTAGCCCGCCACCGGTTTGGCCAGAATGCGCTTGATACCGGAGTTGCGAGCAATGATCTTGCTTGGGGCATTGCTGATACCGGTAAGCATGATCAACAGAATGTCATGATTCAGACTTGGGTCTTCCTTGATCTTGGCGGCCAGTTGCATGCCGGTCATGCCGGGCATGTTCTGGTCGAGCAGGACCACATCGAAATAGTCGCGCAGATGCGCCTTGGTCCGTAGCAAGGCCAGTGCCTCCTTGCCGGACGCCACTGCACTGACATTCAGGCCCCAGGCGCTGCATTGCTGGACCAGCACCTTGCGGCAGGTATCGTTGTCGTCAACCACCAGCACTCTGGCATCTTTCAGCGGGCTGTCCAGATCGATGGTCGGCTGCTCCAGCAGCTTTGCGTCCAGCGGCAGGTTCAGCCATAACGTGTTGCCCTGGGTGCCGCTGTTCTGAATACCGAATTCACCGTCCATCAGGATGATCAACTGGCGGGCGATGACCAGCCCCAGGTGACCACCGAGCCTGCTGCTGGCCAGGAAATTTCGGCTGTGCAGTTCGGCGTGCAGCAACTCTTCACGTTCTTCGTCGGAAAGCGATTCACCGCTGTCCTGCACCGAAATACGCAAACGCGTCTTTCCGTTTTTCGAAGACTCAAGGGCGACGGCCAGAAGAATTTCACCTTCGTCAGTCTTCTTCAGGGCATTTTCCAGAAGGCTCAACAGCGTCTGGCGCAGGCGAGTCGGGTCACCATTGATAACCCGTGGCACCTGGGGCTGGATCTGGCTGATCAGCTCGACCTGCTGCTGCTCGGCCTTGGCGCGGAAGATGTTCAGGCAGTCCTCGACCAGCGCGCCGATGTCGAACTGCACATCGTCCAGTTCTATCTGCCCTGACTCGAGCTTGGTGATGTCCAGAATCTCGTTGATCAGCGTCAGCAGTTCGTTACCGGCACTGTGAATAGTCTGCACATAGTCGCGCTGCTTGACTGACAGCGGCGTACCGAGCAGCAGTTCGGTCATGCCCAGCACGCCATTCATGGGGGTGCGAATCTCGTGACTGATCTTGGCCAGAAATTCGGCTTTGGCGTTGATTTCGGCGGTACTCGCAGCCTGATCACGGCTGAGGCTGAAGCGGTCTTCGGTGATGCTGCGATGGCGTTCGCTAAGGGCCAGGCTCATCGACAGACCGCTGATGCAGAACACGCTGAGCAGCGCGAGTATCAGCCACTGTGGCGGCACCAGACTCAGCCACAGCAGGCCCGGCAGAACCACCATGTAACCAATGTTGAAAATGATCATCCCGAGGACAAACAGGCGCGCCGAACGATAGCCTTTCTGCCAGTGCCACATCGACACCGCCAGAATGCTCAACGTCGTCAACGAGACCAGGCCGAAAGTCAGAATATTGATCGGCAGTCTGTCGTCCAGCAGTACCAGCACAGTACCGATGCCCATGAGCACGGCGTTGCCCAGCAATAGACGATCCAGTTTGCGGGCGTTGCGATGGACGAAGAAGCAGTAGGTGTAGATCAGGCCTGCGACAGCCGCCAGCAACAGCGCAATGTGCGCACTGGGGGTCTGTGCGATATTCCACGGGTCAATCGGGCGCAGCAGGTTAAGCAGCAACAGGGCACTGAGCCCGAGCAGTGCTTCACAGGCGGCGAGCCATAGATTGCTACGCGAACGTGTATGCCCGTAGCGCGTCAGGTTCTGCACGATGAGCATCGACAGCGCACCGAAAAGCAGCCCGAACAGGAACGGCTCGGTCTCGTCGGCGGCGCTTTTGATGGCCGGCTCCAAGGTAATGCTGGGGCGCATTTTCTGGGTGGAGACCAGCTTCAGGTAGATATCCAGCGTGTTCGAACTCTGGGGGATCGGCAGCAGGAAATCGTTCGAAGGCAGACGCTGATCTTCCTTGGGCACCTCGTTGCCGGTGCGCAGGTGATCAATCTGTTGATCGCCATCCATGACATACATGTCCGCGCTGGCGAGGTCGGGAGCGAAGATGCGCAGAAGCTGCTCGTGCTGGGTAGGCAGCAGGCGGTAATGCAGCCATACCGCACTGTCACGTTCCGCTGCAGTGACTCGTTCCAGCTCGGTAGGACTGAATTGATTCTGATAGCGCGCCGAACGAATTTCATCCAGCGTCAGGTGGGCCTTTTCGTCGAGCAGCGTCGACCAACCTGCGCCATGCTCGGCCTGTGCCGAAAGCATGAACAGCAGGGTCAGCAGTCCAGCGATTGATGCTATGGCAATCCTGAGCCAGCGCACAATGAAATCCCTTCGTGAGTGAATGCCTGGTAAAACCGCGAATGCCGGGTCAATCGGCCTGCCTCTGATTGAAGAGGCAGGCCTGATCGATTATTCCAGCGCTTCGCCACGCTCACGGGCAATGGCACGGTAGCCAATGTCCTTGCGATAGAAACATCCTTGCCAATCAACCTTGGCAGCCAACACATAGGCATTTTGCTGCGCATTGCCAACACTGTCACCCAGTGCCGTAGCACACAGTACACGACCGCCGCTGGTCACGACACGATCATCCTGCAAGGCAGTGCCTGCGTGGAATATCTTGCCTTCCAACTGTGCAGCAGCTTCCAGGCCTTCGATAACTGCGCCTTTGGCGTAATCGCCGGGGTAGCCACCAGCGGCCAGGACGATCCCCAGGCTTGGACGGGGGTCCCACTGTGCTTCGATCTTGTCCAGCGCCTGCGCCAGCGCTGCTTCAACCAGCAGTACCAGACTTGATTGCAGGCGCAGCATGACCGGCTGGGTTTCCGGGTCGCCGAAGCGGCAATTGAATTCGATGACCTTCGGGTTGCCAGCTTTGTCGATCATCAGACCAGCATAGAGGAATCCGGTGTAAACATTGCCTTCATCAGCCATCCCCCTGACGGTCGGCCAGATAACCAGATCCATGACACGTTGATGAACTTCGGCGGTGACCACCGGGGCAGGGGAGTAGGCCCCCATGCCACCGGTGTTCGGGCCGGTGTCGCCGTCGCCGACGCGCTTGTGATCCTGGCTGGTGGCCATGGGAAGCACATTCTTGCCGTCGACCATGACAATGAAGCTGGCTTCTTCGCCATCGAGAAACTCTTCGATAACGACGCGGGAACCGGCTTCGCCAAAGGCGTTGCCAGCGAGCATGTCACGCACGGCATCTTCGGCTTCTGCCAGGGTCATGGCGACGATCACGCCCTTGCCTGCTGCAAGACCGTCGGCCTTGATGACTATCGGAGCGCCTTTTTCACGCAGATAGGCCAGGGCAGGCTCGATCTCGGTGAAGTTCTGATAGTCGGCAGTAGGGATCTTGTGGCGCGCCAGGAAGTCCTTGGTAAATGCCTTGGAACCCTCAAGCTGCGCAGCGCCGGCGGTCGGACCGAAGCAGTCCAGACCACGGCTGCGGAACAGGTCGACAACGCCTGCAACCAGCGGCACTTCAGGACCGACGATGGTCAGTGAAACGTTCTTTTCAGCGAAATCCGCCAGTTGCTCCAGTGCCAGAACGTCGATAGCCACGTTCTCGCATTTGGCTTCGATGGCCGTGCCCGCGTTGCCGGGTGCGACGAACACCTTCTGCACACGTGGGTCCTGAGCGACTTTCCATGCCAGGGCGTGTTCACGACCGCCGCTGCCAATGATCAAAACATTCATTTCAAAAACCTCGATGACGCTGATTCTGGAGTACGCGGTGTGCCTGAGGCGACCCAACCGCCGTACGAGACCGCACTGGCGCAGCAGACGCCTGCGCCAGTGCGGCCGTTTTTCTGATTAGTGCCGGAAGTGACGCATGCCGGTGAAGACCATCGCGATGCCGGCTTCGTCTGCTGCTGCAATCACTTCGTTGTCACGCATCGAGCCGCCGGGCTGGATGACGGCAGTGATGCCGACCTTGGCCGCGTTGTCGATACCGTCACGGAACGGGAAGAACGCATCGGAGGCCATGACCGCGCCCTGTACCTGCAGCCCTGCATGCTCGGCCTTGATAGCGGCGATGCGTGCCGAGTTCACGCGGCTCATCTGGCCTGCGCCGACGCCGACGGTCTGGCGGTTGCGGGCGTAGACGATGGCGTTGGACTTGACGTACTTGGCGACTTTCCAGGCAAAGATCAGGTCGTGCATTTCGTGTTCGGTAGGGGCACGCTGGGTAACGACCTTGAGGTCTGCCTGAGTGATCATGCCGATATCGCGGCTCTGTACCAGCAAGCCGCCATTGACGCGTTTGTAGTCCCAGGCAGGCAGACGCTCGCTCCACTGGCCGCTGGTCAGCAGGCGCACATTGGCTTTGCTGGCCACGATGGCACGCGCTTCGGCGCTGACGCTTGGCGCGATGATCACTTCGACGAACTGGCGCTCGACGATGGCCTTGGCCGTTGCTGCGTCCAGCTCGCGGTTGAAGGCGATGATGCCGCCAAATGCCGATTCGGAGTCGGTGGCATAGGCCAGCTCGTACGCCTGACGAATGCCGCCTTCATCATCCGGGCAGACCGCGACACCGCACGGATTGGCGTGTTTGACGATCACGCAGGCCGGTTTGACGAAGCTCTTGACGCATTCCAGCGCGGCGTCGGTATCGGCGACGTTGTTGAACGACAGTTCCTTGCCTTGCAACTGGGTGGCCGTGGCAATGCCGACCTCGGCAGGTTTGGCTTCAACGTAAAACGCCGCGCTCTGGTGCGGGTTCTCGCCGTAGCGCATTTCCTGGGCCTTGACGAACTGGGTGTTGAAGGTGCGCGGGAACTGACTGCGGCCTTCGGTGCTCAGGGTTTCGGCAGTCTGATCGACGCCGCCCAGGTAGTTGGCGATCATGCCGTCGTAGGCGGCGGTGTGCTCGAACGCCTTGAGCATCAGGTCGAAGCGCTGTGCGTAGGTCAGGCCGCCAGCCTTGAGGCTTTCCAATACCTGACCGTAGTCACTGGCGTTGACCACGATTGCGACATCTTTATGGTTCTTCGCAGCGGAACGGACCATGGTCGGGCCGCCGATATCGATGTTTTCGATGGCGGTCGGCAGGTCGCAGCCCGGCTTGGATACAGTGGCTTCAAACGGATACAGGTTGACTGCAACCAGATCGATCGGCTTGATGCCGTGCTCGGTCATGATGGCGTCGTCGATGCCGCGACGACCCAGAATGCCGCCGTGGATCATGGGGTGCAGAGTCTTGACCCGGCCATCCATCATTTCAGCGAAGCCGGTATAGTCAGCCACTTCGACTGCCGCGACACCGTTGTCCTTGAGCAGTTTGAACGTACCGCCAGTGGAAAGAATCTCGACGCCCAGCGCTTCAAGCTCGCGGGCAAACTCAAGGATTCCTGTCTTGTCGGATACGCTGATCAGGGCGCGACGGATAGGCAGGCGGGTAGTCTGGTCGGTCATCTCGATTTCCATCAAAAGCAAAAGAAGTCAGCAAAAAAAAGCGACCGCGGTGCAAGGTCGCCTTTTCTGTTTTGAATGCTTTAAAGCAGATCGTACTGTTTGAGTTTCTTGCGCAGCGTGCCGCGGTTCAGTCCCAGCAGCTCGGAAGCCTTCGTCTGGTTGCCCTTGACGTAGTTCATCACGCTTTCCAGAAGCGGAGCCTCGACTTCCGACAACACCAGGTTGTAGACGTCAGTGACGGATGCGCCTTCGAGGTGGGCGAAATAATTGTGCAGCGCCTTCTCGACACTTCCGCGCAGGGTCTGACCCTCTTCGCTCGGCGTGTTGAGGTGCTGTTTCAAATTGACGTTGTCGCTCACGGGTGTTGTTCCACTCACTAAAGTCTCGGTCATCATCGTCATGCGGCCACCTCTTTATCATTCTCGTTATCCGGGCCCTTGCAGCCTTGGCTGAAGAACTCCCGGACGTTGGCGCACTGTGCTTCCGTATCTTCCAAACGATTGAAGTGGGCGCGAAACTCTCTGGCGCCCGGCAGGGTTGCGAGATACCAACTGACGTGTTTGCGTGCAATACGCACGCCCATCACATCTCCATAGAAAACGTGGAGCGCTGCCAGATGCTCAAGCAGAATACGTTCCACTTCACTCGACTGCGGGGCCGGGAGTTTTTCTCCGGTACGCAGGAAGTGTTCTATCTCGCGAAAAATCCAGGGACGCCCTTGGGCGGCCCTGCCAATCAGTAACCCGTCTGCGCCGGTGGCCTGTAGCACGCGCCGGGCTTTTTCGGGTGAATCGATGTCGCCGTTGGCAAACACCGGTATCGACACTGCCTGTTTGATCATGGCAATGGTGTCGTACTCGGCTTCGCCGGTGTAAAGGTCGGCACGGGTTCGCCCGTGTACCGCCAGTGCCTGAATACCGGCCTGCTCGGCGATTTTCGCCACTGTCAGGCCGTTCCGGTTGTCGCGATCCCAGCCGGTGCGGATCTTCAGCGTAACCGGCACATCGACCGCAGCCACGACGGCTTGCAGGATGTCGTTCACCAGTTGCTCGTCTTTCAACAGCGCCGAACCTGCTGCCTTGTTACAGACCTTCTTGGCCGGGCAACCCATGTTGATGTCGATGATCTGGGCACCCAGTTCGACATTGGCACGTGCTGCGTCTGCCAGCATCTGCGGATCACCGCCGGCGATCTGTACCGAGCGCGGCTCGGGATCACCTTCGTGGATCATGCGCAGACGCGATTTGCGGCTGTTCCACAGGCTCATGTCACTGGTGACCATCTCCGAAACCACCAGGCCGGCACCGAGTTGTCGGCACAGCTGGCGGAAAGGCTGGTCGGTGACGCCCGCCATCGGGGCGAGGACCAAGCCGTTTTGCACTGTATATGGGCCGATGCGTACTGCCGACATAGCCTTACCTGTTGTGGAGGCCAAATCATCCGCAGGCCGTGTAAAAAACCGTTTCACCCGGTCTGCAACGGCCCGTCCCGCCAGCCGCTTGCGCCACCGTCAGATCGAACCGAGAGTTTGAAAAAGGGTTGGCATGATACCCGCTCTCGATGACTGGATAAAGGCTGAATTGGATAAAATCTGAACAGCTGGTTGTGGCGCTTGCAGAGAACGATTACACGGCATCTGGCACTGTAAATTCTGCGATCATGCAGCGTTCCCTGGCCTAACGAGCCTGTATTGGATCAAGTAAAGCCGACGTTATGGCAGTAGGCCTGTCATTCCGGCGAACGGAAGTTCAGGCTGTAATTCACGGCCTTGGCGCCTGGATCAAGGATATCCAGCGCGATATGGATCGGCGTTTGCGGTGGCATCTCTTCCTTGCCGGCCATTTCGCCGCTCAGGTATTCACCGGGCTTGAACCGACGACTGGCAATCAACTGACCGCCGGTATCGGAAAAACGCAGCTCCAGCAGCGGGAACGGCTGGGAAAACGAGGCACGGTTGTAGATGATCGCGTCTACCACCAGAGCCCCCTGAAACTCAGGATGGCTGCGTACCACCAGGTTGCTGCTCTTGAGCTGGGATATGTCCACCTTGGTCGGCACCTTGCAGCCAATTTGCGGGCAAATCTGCTGGAACCACGGGCGATACTGATCCTGGCGCGCCAGTTGATCGAAATGGTACCAGACGTATTGACCTGCCAGACCCGCCAAAGCCAGTACGATCAACAGGCCCCACGCAAAGCGGCGGCCCCAGCGCGGTTTGGGCGGCTGCCAGTCCAGTTGCAAAGGGTCGTCAGTCAGGTCAAGCAGTGCCTGCTCGCGCACTGCAGGTTCGTTACGGCTGCGTCTGCCACGTGGTTCAGGTCCTGGTTCGTCGTCGTCATGATCTTCGTCGTCATCCACGGCTGACCAGCGTTGCACTTTTTCCGCAGGCAGGGCCTTGCGCGGTGTGGTAACAAGCACGACGGGTTCGTCATCGTCCAGGTGCTTGTCCAGTGACAGCGAGGGCTCGGTCCTTTTGTCGTCGGGCAAAGCCTCCGGGTCTTCGGGCGAATCCGGGTCGGGGATGACCTCGGCGTGCAGCTCGGGCAGACGTTCGACATCGTCGTTGTGCAGCGTGCCGACCCAGGCAGCCTCGTCGGTCTGGCGATTGTCACGCTTCGCCGTCAGGTTCTCATCGTCAGTGCCGTTGTCGCTGGCCGGGCGGGCGAAGGTGTCGGGTCGTCGGGTCTCGCGCTGTTCGAGGCGAGCCAGTTCTTCGTCCAGGTTCAGATTGTCCAGATCCAGCTCGCTGACCTGCCAGGGGTCATCGTCTTCATGGGCCTTTTCCGGTTCAGGCTTCAATTCGGGCTCAGGCGTCGACGCAGGCTCTGGTTGGGGCGGCGCTATGACCACCGGCGTGGCGCTCAGGGCCTCCTTTTCGGAGTCGACTATGGCGCGCTGCTCCAGCAACTGCCGGGCTGCGTTGAAAACCTGCAGGCAGGCGCCACATCGCACCACGCCGCGGGCCACGCTCAGTTGAGCGTGGCTGACTCTGAAACTGGTCTGGCAGTGCGGGCACTGGGTGACAAAACTGTCGGTCATGCGGCTGTCCGGTTGAAGCGGCGGTTAACGGCGGCGTCCCGTGATGCGTACCCAGCCATCTCGGTTTGCGATCGGGTCCAGATCAAAGCTGTCAGCATAGGCCGCAGCGACTTCCTCACCCTGTTCGGCCAGGATGCCTGACAGCGCCAGGCGACCGCCGGTCCTGACCAGCGATGCCAGTTGCGGTGCCAGGGAAACCAGCGGGCCAGCCAGAATGTTGGCGACCAGCACATCGGCTTGCTGGTGCGGCAGGTCCTCGGGCAGGTACAGCGGGAAGCGCTCGGCAGCGATGTTATTGCGTCCGGCATTGTCACGAGAGGCTTCCAGTGCCTGCACGTCGATGTCAGTGCCCACGGCCTGTTCGGCACCCAGCAGCAGAGCGGCGATGGCCAGAATGCCCGAGCCGCAGCCGAAATCCAGCACGTTGCAGCCTTTGAGGTCCTGGCCGTCCAGCCATTCAAGGCACAGTGCGGTGGTCGGATGGGTGCCGGTGCCGAATGCCAGGCCAGGATCAAGCAGCAGGTTCACGGCATCCGGTTGCGGTGCAGCATGCCAGCTTGGCACGATCCACAGGCGCTTGCCGAAACACATTGGCTGGAAGTTATCCATCCAGCTGCGCTCCCAGTCCTGATCTTCGATGACTTCGGCGCTGTGCTCGGGCAGTTCTTCGCCGGTCAGCAGGCTCAGGTGTGCCAAGGCCATTTCGGCATTGGTGTCGGCTTCGAACAGCGCCAGCAAATGGGTGTGTGTCCATAGCGGCGTGGTGTTGAGTTCAGGCTCGAAAATCGGCTGGTCTTCGGCGTCCATGAATGTCACGGACACGGCGCCGACTTCAAGAAGGGCGTCTTCGTAGGTTTCGGCTTGTTCTGGGCTGATGGCGAGACGGACTTGCAGCCAAGGCATGGCGGATTACCTTCGATTCGGAAATTAAGTGCGGCTTGCACGGCCGCAGGAAGCGGGCAAGTTTACTGCTATGCGCTGCAAACAACAAAGCCGCATCGCTGCGGCTTTGTCGTTCTGAAACACACTGGCTTATTGATTGGCCAGTTTGTGCTCCAGGTAGTGGATGTTGACTCCGCCTTCGCAAAAGCCTTCATCACGGGTCAGATCACGGTGCAGCGGGATATTGGTCTTGATCCCGTCGACCACGATTTCGTCCAGGGCATTGCGCATGCGTGCCATGGCTTCTTCGCGGGTCGCGCCCCAGGTGATCACTTTGCCGATCAGCGAGTCGTAGTTGGACGGAACCTTGTAGCCGCTGTACAGGTGCGAATCGACCCGTACACCGTTGCCGCCCGGTGCATGGAAGTGCTTGACCAGACCTGGGCTTGGAACGAAGGTTTTCGGGTCTTCGGCGTTGATCCGGCATTCCAGCGCATGCCCTTTGATGACCACGTCATCCTGGGTGTACGACAGTTTGTTGCCGGCGGCGATGCTGAGCATCTCCTTGACGATGTCGATACCGGTGACCATTTCGGATACCGGGTGCTCCACCTGAACACGGGTGTTCATTTCGATGAAGTAGAAACGACCGTTCTCGTACAGGAACTCGAAAGTACCCGCGCCGCGATAGCCGATATCGATACACGCCTTGACGCAGGCAGCCAGAACATCCGCACGCGCCTGTTCGTCGATGAACGGTGCCGGTGCTTCTTCCAGAACCTTCTGGTGACGGCGCTGCAGCGAGCAGTCGCGGTCGCCCAGATGAATCGCCTGGCCCTGGCCGTCGGAAATAACCTGGACTTCCACGTGACGCGGGTTGGTCAGGTATTTTTCCAGGTAGACCATCGGGTTGCTGAACCAGGCCGCAGCTTCTGCGCGGGTCTGGGAGGCAGCTTCTATCAGGTCTTCTTCGCGATGAACCACACGCATGCCGCGACCACCACCGCCACCGGCGGCTTTGATGATCACCGGGTAACCCACTTCACGACCAATGCGCAGAGCGGTTGCTTCGTCTTCCGGCAGCGGGCCGTCGGAGCCCGGAACGGTTGGCACGTTGGCCAGCTTCATGGCGTCCTTGGCAGAAACCTTGTCGCCCATCAGGCGGATGGTGTCTGCTTTCGGGCCGATGAAGGCAAAACCCGATTTTTCGACCTGTTCGGCGAAATCGGCGTTTTCAGCGAGGAAGCCGTAGCCAGGGTGGATCGCCGTGGCACCGGTCACTTCGGCAGCCGAGATGATCGCCGGAATGTTCAGGTAGGACAGATTGGCTGGTGCCGGACCAATGCAGACGGTTTCGTCTGCCAGGCCCAGGTGCATCAACTCGCGATCTGCCGTGGAGTGTACAGCGACGGTCTTGATGCCCAGTTCTTTACAGGCACGCAAGATGCGCAAGGCAATTTCGCCGCGGTTGGCGATTAGAACTTTTTCCAACATCGCAGGCTCTCCCCGGGTCAAACGATTGTGAACAGCGGCTGGTCAAACTCAACCGGCTGACCGTTTTCTACCAGGATGGATTCGATCACGCCGCTGGCTTCTGCCTGGATGTGGTTCATCATTTTCATCGCTTCAACGATGCAGATGGTGTCGCCTTTCTTGACGGTCTGACCCACTTCGACGAATGCAGGCGAAGTAGGTGCCGGGGTGCGGTAGAACGTACCGACCATTGGCGACTTGACCACAAAGCCGTTCAGTTTCGGAGCCGATGGTGCTTCTGCTGCGGCCGGAGCGGCTGCAGGCGCCGGTGCTGCAACAGGCGCAGCAACCGGGGCTGGCGCGTAGTAAGGCTGCGCTGGAGTCTTGCTGTGACGGCTGATCCGTACGGATTCTTCGCCTTCACGAATTTCCAGCTCGTCGATGCCGGACTCTTCCAGCAATTCGATCAGCTTCTTGACTTTGCGAATATCCATTAATCAACTCCCAAGGTTCTGTAAGGGCAATTTGTCGGCCGTTTCAAGCGATGTGGTCAGCGTCAGGCTGGACTCGTCATGGCTTGGCACTGGCGGCCAGTTGTTCCAGGGCGGCTTCCAGGGCCAGGCGGTATCCGCTGGCTCCCAGGCCGCAGATCACTCCTACAGCGACATCTGAAAAGTAGGAGTGATGGCGGAAAGGTTCGCGTTTGTGCACGTTTGATAAATGCACTTCGATGAATGGGATGCTCACTCCCATCAGCGCGTCACGTATTGCAACGCTTGTGTGCGTAAAAGCAGCCGGATTGATCAAAATAAAGTCCACACCCTCACCGCGCGCGGCGTGAATACGGTCGATCAGTTCATACTCGGCATTGCTTTGCAGATACATCAGGTGGTGACCGGCATCGCGCGCGCGTTGCTCCAGGTCCTGATTGATCTGGGGCAGGGTGATGGTGCCGTAGACCCCGGGTTCCCGAGTGCCCAGCAGGTTCAGGTTGGGCCCGTGAAGGACCAGGATAGTCGCCATTGCGTGTTCCTTTTATTGTCTGCGAGCGGTTTACGCCCGGCGACTATGCCGGAAGGGCAATGGACTGTCCAGTTAACAACAGTAGCCAGCACGATGAGCGATATTCGCGCAAAGTTTGTGACTCACCGTTTAGTTTTGGTCATTTGCCCTGTTCAAGCGTTCAATCAGGCCTGCGGCGTCGATTTCGCCGACCACTCGCACATTTTGCAGCTCTTCGCCGTTTTTAGCGAAAAACAGCAGCGCGGGAGGACCGAACAGCTTGTAGCGGTCGAGCAGGGCGCGTTGCTCCGCATTGCTGTCTGTAATGTCAAAGCGAACCAGGCTATAACCCGATAATCCGGCAACGACCCCAGGATCGGGCAGAACTTCGTGCTCGATGACCTTGCAACTGATGCACCAGTCAGCGTACCAGTCGAGCAACAGCGGTTTGCCTGCGTTTTGCGCTTCCTGCATCACGCGGTCCAGTTCGGCTGAGGTGGTGATGGTTTGCCATTGGTTCGAGCTTGATGTGACTGTTGGGTTGTTTGCCGTGGCGTATTCGCGGCCCAGCGGACGCAGCGGGTCGGTTTGTCCGGACAGCGCGCCATACCAACTGGCCAGCGCATAAACCAACAGCGCCAGACCTAGCAGTTGAGCGAGCTTTTGCCGAGTGGTCTTTTCAGTGAGCTCCAGTGCGCCGAGAAACAGCGCAACACCCGCAGAGAGCAGGCCGACCAGCAACAAGGTGACCTGGCCCGGCAAAACGCGGCTCAGCAAACCGATGGCCAGCGCCAGCAGCAGTACACCGATTGCATTTTTCACCGTGACCAGCCAAGGCCCGCTTTTCGGCAGCCATGCAGCACCACCGGTGGCTATCAACAGCAATGGCGTGCCCATGCCCAGGCCCAGCGCAAACAGTTTCAACCCGCCACCAACAGCGTCGCCGCTGGCGCTGATATACAGCAGCGCACCGGCCAGAGGGGCGGAAACACAGGGGGAGACCAGCAGGCTGGAAACCACGCCCAGCACGGCTGCGCCCCATAATGATCCGCCTTCGGTCTTGCCGGCGATACGGTCCAGACGAGAACTGATCGACTGCGGCAGACGCAGTTCGAAAGCGCCAAACATGGCGATGGCAAAGATCACGAAAAACGCTGAAAACGGCACCAGAACCCAGGCCGATTGCAGGCGAGCCTGCAGATTCAAGCTCGCGCCAAACATACCCATCAATGCGCCGAGCAAGGCAAAACAGGCCGCCATCGGCAGTACGTAAGCCAGTGACAGGCTCAGGCCGCGCAGGCCACCAACCTTGCCGCGCAGCACCACGCCGGACAGAATCGGCAGCATCGGCAGTACACAGGGGGTAAAGGTCAGACCTACGCCTGCGAGGAAAAACAGCGCCAGTTCTTTCCAGCTCCAGGCGGCTGAGGTGGCTGCTGTAGTGGCGGATGCCGAGACGGCAGGGCTGGCGGCCACATCGCCAATGTTCAAACGCTCGGTTTCAGGCGGGTAGCACAGGCCCTTGTCGGCGCAGCCCTGATAGGTGACAGCGAGCGTGAAGGGGCGTTGTTCACCGGGTTTGCGTGGCAGGTCGATGTCGAGAATGCCGTGATAGACCTCGACATCGCCAAAGTATTCGTCGTGTTTCTGTTCGCCCTTGGGCAGTTGTGCTTCGCCTAGGCCGATATCAGCAGGCTCGGTGCGAAACTGGAAACGATGGCGATACAGATAATAGCCATCGGTGGCGACCAGCCTTAGCTTGATCGATTCTGGCGTGGTTTCGATCAGGCTCAACTGAAAAGCCTGCCGCACGGGCAGGAAGTCCTTGCTGTTATCCAGCGAGCCACCGCCCAGGGTTGACGACGGGCGGCTGTCCAGCAGACCGGCACCGAAGGCGGGCAGGGCCAGGATCAATAACATCAGGCATAACAAACGGCGCATGGCAGTCTCGAATCTCGAAAGTCCGCGCATGATAGCGGAGTGTTTCGCGGCCTGCTGACAGGAGGTTTGTAAGGTGCAGTGTCATTCAGGTGACAGAACCACCCCGCGAGGCTACTTGCTACCCGCTGAAAACTTGCCGCCAGCCTCCTGTTCGTAGTACTCGGGGATTTTGTACTTATAGGTTTCCAGCCAGCGTTGCAGGCTCAGGTCACGCTCGGCGGCGGTATTGATTTGTGGCGTCGGCGATGCAGCCTTGCCGCTGGCTTGCAGTTGCAGCCAGGTTTCAGTCTGTTTCTGCGCGTAAGGTGATTGCTCGTCGCTCGCAGCCCAGGCGCTGCTGACGATGAACAGGATGACAATGCTGCCGACGAGTGCGCCTTTCATGGTTGTGCTCCTGTTGTACTGGCGGACGCGAGTGGTGTGGCGCGGGTTTTTCCGATTTTTTCGGCTCGCGACTGGGCCTCGGTGATCTGCTCGGGCGTCAGTCCGGCTCGAGAGGCCAGTTCGGCTGCTTGCGTCCATTTGTTCTGGTAGATCAGCAAGGTGGCCAGATTGATTGCTGCCAGCGGATCGGACTGTTTGAGCTCCATGGCGGTGAGGAACTGGAAGCGCGCCTGTTCCAGTTTCAACTGATTGAGATAGACAACGCCAAGGTCGTTGCGGATTTTTTCGTCAGTCGGTTGCAGTTTGCTGGCCATGAGCAGATGTTGCTGAGCCAGCGCATTGTCGCCACGCGCCGCAGCCAGTTGTCCCAACCCATGCTCACCCTCGGCTGCCCGACAGGTGCCCAGCAGGCTGCGATACAGCGGCTCGGCTTCGTTGCTGCCCAACAGCCGCAATACCCGTGCCTTGCGCAGGCGAACCTCGCCCAGGCTGTCCGGCAGGCTTTCCAGATTAGCGAGGCTGGCATGCAAGCGTCCCTCATCTGCCATGTTCTGAGCCAGATTCAGGGAGAACTCCTGATCCGATGTCAGTTTGGGGCATTGGCCGGACTGAGCCGTGGCTTGTGTCCAGAGCGCGCTGCCATCACTGGTACATCCGTTCAGCAACAGCAGCCCGAGTAGTGCGATCACTGGTTTCATTGCAATGCGTCCTTTTGTGCACGGGTAACACTGGATTCAACTGCCCAGTGCGCGACTTATGGCGATAAATCCAGGGCCCGCCAACACGATCAGCAGGGCTGGAAACAGAAACACCATCATGACCACCGACATCTTTGCCGACAGTTTGGAAATATATTCCTGCAGGCGG
This sequence comes from Pseudomonas syringae group sp. 247E2, assembly GCF_032587795.1. Taxonomy (NCBI): domain Bacteria; kingdom Pseudomonadati; phylum Pseudomonadota; class Gammaproteobacteria; order Pseudomonadales; family Pseudomonadaceae; genus Pseudomonas; species Pseudomonas syringae group sp. 247E2. Next base: position 139,377 of record NZ_JAWHPK010000001.1, read on the forward strand.
GTCAGGCGTCGGTCGTCAATCAGTTGCTTGAGCGTGAGCAGAGACTTCAATGCGCCGCCGCCCTGCTGAATCAACTGATTGAGGATCACACATGTGTCACTCAATTCGTCGACGGCCAGCAAGGCCGCGGTTTTTCGCAGTTCTTCGCCCAGTTCCAGGCCGGAGTCGACCCGCACCAGCACCACACGAATTTCCTCGGAGAGCACCGGCAGCAAGTCTTTACCTTCAAGACTCAGCACGCGTAGCGCCTGCTCGACGGCCATGCCGGACTCGAACAGGATGCGCAGCAACGGGATAAACGTAGAAATTTCCACCACCACCTGTTTCTGGCGGCGCTGAGCGACGGCCGCGAGAATTCGTTTGGGCAGCAGATAACCGATTCCCAAGGCAAATACCGGCGCTATGAGCGGCTGCTCGACGCCTTTGAAAAGCAGCAGTTGGGCCACAATGACCACGACCATCAGGCCGACCGGAACGCCGACCTGGCATGCGGCAAACAATGAGCGTTTGCTGGCGCGCCGCCAGCCGATTCGATTGAGCAACATCTGGGTTTCCGAGTCCAGGCTGATGCTGCGCTGGCCAATGCGGGTATCGCCGAGCAACCGCAACAGGCTGCCGATGCGGCTTTCGCGAATCACCTGGCCTCTCAATCGTCTTGCCACCAAGCGTTCGTTACGGCGTTGCCGAGCCATGCCGGACAGCAGCAGAAATGCGGCAGCGGCGAGCATCACGGCAGCGAGTAACAATTCCATCTAAATGCTCCTCAACATGCGCCACAGCACCACGCACCCTGTTGCCTGCAGAACGAAGGCCATGCTCAACATGATCTTCCCGCTGTCATCGTTCCACATATGCAACAGATAGCTGGGGTTCACGGTCAGAAAGTAGCCGGCCATGCCGACCGGCAGCAGCGCCAGCACTAGCGCTGTCATGCGGGTTTCACCGGTCATTGCGCGCAATTGGCGACCGGCCTGTTCCCGGTCACGAATCAGCTTGATCAGGTTTTCCATCAGCTCGCTGGCATTGCCGCCATATCGATGATTGACCCGCAAGCCAAGGGCAAACAGATGAAACTCGTCGCGTTCATACAGCTCGGCGAAATCCCTCGCGGCATCCGGCAGGCTGACGCCCAGTTGCACGTTCCGCTCGATACGGCTCATGCCGTCCTTGAGTGGCTGATCCGTTGCTTCGATGCCGTGCAGCACCGCGTCGGCGAGGGTTCTGCCCGATTTGAGGCTGCGTACGGTATGGTCGAGCAGTTGCGGCAATTGCTGGATCATGCGGCGCACACGCACCTCATAGCGCCACGACACAAACAGGCGCAGGGTCAGCGGCACCGCCAGCAGCGCGCTGACCGCGCCGATGCCGCCGCCCAGTCCGTAGCCGATCAGAATCAACAAGGCATAGAGCGACAAAGCCAAGCCCATGCGCTCGGTCGGTCGACCCAACCCTGCACGCAAAAAGGCCCGATCCAGGTAGGTCCATCCAGCCTTTTCAACCACAGGCTGAACCTGTCCGGCGGTCAGACGCTGCCTGACCCGTTCACTGGCGCCCTGATTGAGCGCGAGGTAGAACATGCGAATGGATGCAGTCAGCAGCAGCAAGGAGATCAGGCCGAGTACCAGTGATGCATTCATTGCGCCGCCTCCCTGAGCACGTCAGTAGCCTGGCCGCAGCTTGTCGCCTGCGGCGTGTGCAGCTTCGCGCATGAAGCCGACCCCGGTGCGGCGATCAAGGCGGAACAATGTATTGGTGACATAGATGTCATCGCGTATGCCGACTACCTCCACCACTTCGCTGACACAGCGTCGGCCATCAGGCAGGCGCGCCAGCTGGATAATCACATCCAGCGCCGCGCAGACCATCTGGCGCAGGGTTTTTTCCGGTATCAGTCGCCCGGTCAGGCCAACCAGCGTTTCCAGGCGCAGCAGAGCATCCTGAGCATTGTTGGCGTGAACGGTACTCATGGAACCGTCGTGGCCGGTGTTCATCGCCGTCAATACATCGAGCACTTCGACACCACGGATCTCGCCGAGGATGATGCGGTCAGGGCGCATCCGCAGCGAGTTGCGAATCAGGTCGCTGGCGCGCACCTCGCCATGCCCCTCGGCATTGGGCGGGCGGGTTTCCAGACGCACCACGTGCGGGTGGCTGAGCTGCAGCTCGGCAACGTCCTCGATAGTGACCAGGCGCTGGTTGCTGTCGATCAACTGGCTCAGCACGTTGAGCATTGTGGTCTTGCCTGTGCCGGTACCGCCGCTGACGAGGATGTTGCAGCGTTTGCCGACCGCTTCCTGAAAAAACTCGAAAATGGACTGATCGATGGTTTGCATGGCCACCAGATCTGCGCTCTTGAGCATGTCCTTGCGAAATTTCCGGATCGACAGGCAAGGGCCATCCAGCGCAATCGGCGGGATGATGGCATTGACCCGGCTGCCGTCGGGCAGACGCGCATCGACCATAGGCGAAGATTCATCCAGGCGCCGCCCGAGTGGCGCGAGGATGCGCTGCATCACGCGCTCGACGTGGTGCGAGTCGATAAAGCGCAGGTCGGTGTGGTGCAGCACGCCATCACGTTCGACAAATACCTTGCCCGGCCCGTTGACCAGAATTTCCGTGACCGACGTGTCGCGCAGCAACACTTCAAGCGGGCCGAAACCGGTCAGCTCATCGACCAGCTCTTCGGCCAGTCGCTCCATTTCATAGCGCGAAATAGCCAGCCGCAGTCGCGCAACGTATTCGGCCACCTTGTCGATGACAAATTGCGCCAGTGCCGGTCGTGAGCCTTCGAGCAGGTTTTTGCCGCTTTCTTCGATGCCGTCGATGATGTAACGGTGCAACACCAGTTTCAGGCCCTGGCCGTCATCGGCTTGCCCGCTGCCACGCGACGAGACGCCAAACAGTTTTTCCGCCATTACCTGTTCCCCCACAGTCGAGCGAGCCAGCCCTGATCGGGTTTGTCGTGAGCCTCGGTATTGCGTGCCAGATGCTCGCCAAGCCGACGCAGCCCGGAACACAACGCGTCGCGTGAGGCCAGCTCGAACAGCGTCACTCCCTGGTTTTTGGCGTTGAGGCGCAGCTCTGGTGCCAGCGGCAATACGGCCTGCACCGGCAGGCCGAAGGTCTTGGCCACGGTTTCCGAATTGGGTGCGACCGAGCGCTGATAGCGATCAATCAGCAGGCTGGCGTGTTGCATTCTCATGCCTTTCTCACGCCAGTTATTAAGCACCGTCAGGTTGCGTCGACAGCCCAGTACGCTCTGGTCGGCGTACCACAGCAACTGATCGCAATGGCTGACCAGCGAGCGCAGTGCCTCGCTGTCCGGCTGGCCCACGAGGTTCACGACCACATGTTGAAAATGCTGGCGCAGGGCGCTGAGCAGCATATAAAGCTCCGCTGCGCTGGACTGCTCCAGATGATCGTCGGCTTCGCTGTACGCCAGAATGCGCAGACCGCTTTCACTGGTGGTGAACGCACTGTCGATCAGCGTTGCATCGAGCCTGCGCAAGTGGCGCAGGGCATCGCCAAAGCTGAATGTGGATTCAAGGCCGAGCATCAGCAGACTGTCGCCGCGCGGCAGGCCGAGGTCCAGCAGCAGCGTGCGTTGCCCGGTCTTGTGCACCACCATCGCCAGGTGCGTCGCGATCAAGGCTCCGTCGTCATCGCCTTGCGCGCCATACAGCACTGACAGGCCGCTCATGTTCGGGTTGGGCGTCACGGCAGGCAAGCGCTTGCTCAAGCGTCTGACCAGGCCGGCGACCTCACTCGAACGAGAGCCGTAAGCGACGAAATCCCGCGCCCCGGCACGCATGGCGTTGAGCACCAGCTGGTTATCCATACCATCGCCAAGCGCGACGATGGCCAGCATCGGCTTGGCTTCCAGCGCGCTCTCGATCAGGGCGCTCTGGGTCATCAGATGCTCACGGTCCAGCCCGACGAACACCACACTGGCAAAGGTCACGTCCACCAGCGCGAGCAGATCGTCGAGGCTGCCGGTGCCTGCGCTGACCACTTGGCCAAGTGAGCCGAGGGCACTCTGTAGCCATTCCAGATCAGTGTTGTTACGGGTGATTGCCAGGAAGGTCTGGCTCAGGCTCTGGCTCATTTGGATAACCCGTCGCGACGGTCAAAGTCGCCATTTTCCAGAAAATACAGGCGCGGAAAGCTTGGATCGTAGGTGCGCAGCCCCTCACCCGGCAGCGAGGGCAATTGCGCGTTGGCGGCCAGCGGTTGAACCAGGTGCGGGGTGACGATCATCAGCAGTTCGCGTTCATCGCGCTGGATTTGCGAATTGCGGAAAAACGCGCCGAGAATGGGAATGTCACCCAGGCCGGGAAACTTGCCTACCGAGCCGACGTTGCTGGAGCTGATCAGCCCACTGACCACAAAGCTTTCTCCGTTTGCAAGCGCGATACTGGTGTCGGTACGCCGTATGTTAAGCGCCGGCACGTTTGTGCCGGCGATGGTGATACCGGCAGAGAAATCCAGTTCGCTGACTTCGGGGGCAACTTTTAGCAGGATTCGGTCACGGCCCACTACTGTCGGCGTCAGGGTCAGGCGTACGCCAAACTCCTTGTACTCGATGGAAATACCATTGCCCTCGCCATTGGGCACAGGCACCGGGAACTCGCCCCCTGCCAGAAAGCTTGCACTTTGCCCATTGAGCGCAACAAGGCTGGGGCGGGCCAGGGTGTAGGCGTAGCCGCTGTTTTCCATGGCGTTGAGCATGCCCAGCACTTTGCTGCTGCCGCCGCCCCAGACAATATTGAAATTGCTGTTATTCAGCGGAATGCTCGGCCTTGTGCCACTCACCGTACCGGGGGTGACGTTTACGCCGGGAACCGTGCCAGGCGCGCCGAACAGAAAGTTGTTCGAGCCCTTGCCGAATATCGAGGTACTGGCCTCCTTGAGTTTGGTGCGGCTGACTTCGATAAAGCGGATGTCGGTCTGCACCTGGCTGGGTAACTCCGCATCAGCAGATGGCGCAGTAACGCTTTCTATCATCGATGCCGTGGCCCGGCCGCGTACGAATACCATGCTCTGGCGCGGGGCGGTGGCGCAGGCGGTCCAGACCATCAGGCTGGTCGTGCCCTGCGCAACGCCCGTCAACAGAAAACCATCCGTACCGTTGACATGCACATCGGCAATTTTCGGGTCGCCGACGGCAATGCGGGTGATGGCCACAGGTGAGCGCACTTCCTGCTGAATGCCTTGATCGATTTCCACCGCCGCTGGCATTGCAGCAAGTCCTGCACAACTGCCGGAAGCGGCCCAGGCTGATTGTGCAGACAGCGCCGCCAAGGCTAACGCCAGCAGCCGGGGTTTTGTTACTGGCACGGAACAACAGCTCATCAAATGCAATCCTTGCTCAATCAGGGAGTTTGTTGCGTGATCTGGTTACCGCGTATGACCTCGACTGCGCGAGGCGTGCGAGTGGCTGCGCCCTGTGTCGGCGAGTTGGCCGGGCCCAGGCTCAATTGTCTGAAGCTGACCAGTTGGCGGTTGGCAGAGTCCAGTCGTTCGGCGGCATCACGGCTACCGGCTTCGCTCGCCCAGTAATTCTGAAGGTTGCCCTCGTCGGCGCTGCGCACGGCCAGACGCAGGACACCGGTTTGCGACGCCAGCATCAGCCGTGCCAGCAAGGCTTCCGGTACCGCGACGGTGACGGTTCGCGCGTTGATCCGCAGCTGTTCCTGTTTAAGGCGTTCGTCAGCGTTGATGTCCTGCACCGGCTTGCCGTTGCGATCCGGGCCGAGCAGCCCGCCAACCCCGAGAACTCGCAGGGCGGGTACGACCACCTGGCTGGAGCGATTCAGGTTGCTGGTGTCCTCGGGCAGGTAAAGCAGCACATCCACATAGTCGCCTGGGCTGAGCTGCCCGGATGCGCCAATCACCTCGTCAACCTGCAACGCCAGCGCTCGTTCATGAGGGCGAATCATCCGCGCCAGTGTGCCGCCTGCTTCAAAACTGTTCTCGCTAAGCCAGGTTCCGGCCGTCAGTGTTCGCCAAGTGCTGCGGCCCACCAGTTTGTCGATGTGCTCGAAACTTCCAGGCGGCGCGACCTTGAGGCGCTCTACGGTCAGGTCTTCAGCCGTGATGGGGGTATAGGCCGGTACGTCCCGGGCCAAAACCACTACGTTGTGGCGCAGCGCATCCTCGACCGGCGGAGTCGGGGGCGTTTGGGTCGATATTTCGGTGGCGTCAGGCACCGTGGGCGGCGTGACAACTGCAGGTGCCTCGGCCGGTTTGCTGACGGCGATTCCCAGATAACCGGCAATCAACGCTCCCAGCAAAAACAGGACAGCAAGCACCGTGGTAATGCGACTGCTCATGGCAACGTTCCCTTTGTCATTGCAGGACAACTTCAAACCGGTGCGACAACTTCGCAATGTGGCGCGGCGGACGACGTTCCCGTCCGTTATGTGACGTTAGCTCATGGCACTCAGAATGCCATTGTGCTTTGGTATAAAAATGCTGTTGCGTGAACAACATAGCGTTTGACCACGCCAGACGCAGGAGATGGCCAGTCTTATAACTTTCCGGTTAATGCTTTGTTGAGATTGTGGGTTTACGGATTGGAGACAATGCTGTGCAGGCAGACAGTTTCGCATGTGACACGCATGTTCGCGCCTAGAAGGCACAAGGAGAAATGAGATGTCCCTTACACGGCTATACGTAGGTACCTATATCCGGGTTAAATCCTTTATCAAAGACCGTGAAGCCGCTTCGGGTATAGAGTACGCCTTGATCGCAGCGATGGTTGCAGTGGCTATCGTTGCTTTTGTTCCCACGATAAGCGGCAGGATCACTGCAATGTTTACAACTATTCAGAATGCGTTGTGAGTTGAGCACAGATGGAAATATGTCAGTAGATAGCCTTTTTCAACAGGAGTAATCTGGATATCCTGATCGCATTTATTCACGTTTAAAGGTGTCAAAATGGCTGTCCATCCTACCCGCCAACAGCTGCTGTTGGTTGATGACGAAGAGGACGCGAACGAGGAGCTTGCAGAACTGCTCGAAGGCGAGGGGTTCTGCTGTTTCACGGCGTCGTCCGTGAAAATGGCCCTGCACCAGCTGACAGCCCATCCGGACATCGCGCTGGTGATTACCGATCTGCGGATGCCGGAGGAAAGTGGTATCCAGTTGATCCGCCACCTGCGCGAGCACACGTCGCGTCAACACCTGCCTGTCATCGTGACCTCAGGGCACGCCGACATGGACGACGTCAGCGACCTGTTGCGCCTGCATGTACTGGACCTGTTCCGCAAACCCATCTACCACGTTCGTCTGCTGGAAACGCTCAACAACCTGTTCCCCGAGCCGAAAATCTTTCAGGTTCAGTGACCACACTGTTTTCGTAACCTTCACTCCACCACGCTGAATTCAACCCTCGCGGTCTGGCCGCTTTCGTCCAGCACGCTTAATTGATAACGGCCCGGTTTGCTAAGGGTCGGGGTGAAGTCTTGCCGGGTATCGGTGTCCGCCAGTGGCGCGCCGTCAATGAACCACCAGCGATGTCCGCTGCCGCCCAGGGCCGAGAGTCTGAGGCGCAGCGCCTGACGGCTGCTCGCTGGCAGGCGCAGGTTGTCGCCTTCGCGCACGCCGACGATGCTAAGCGGCGGTGCCTGGTTGAGGTTCTGTGGTGGACAGTCCGGGTCGGCGGGTGGCAGGCGGGCTTCGCGTCGTTCGGCCCTGGGCAGCCAGGGTTCCAGAGGGGCAGGCCAAAGCGCGATGTCCTGCGCTTGAGCGTCCGGGCAACCGGCAGCCACGCGTAACCCCTTGGCGTTGATCCAGACACGTTCCTGCAAGCCCAGGCCGAGCGGTTGATCGGCCGCCTGCAAGGTTGGCGGCGTGGTGCCGTCCAGTGTCCAGGCGAAGCGCTGGCGACGGCAGTTCGGGTCGCTTTTGCTCATTGGTTGACCCAGCGGCCAGCAGATCGCTGCCACGCCGACATTCAGCGGCACCGGTTGCACCGGCGCAGCGATCCCGCGCTGGCTGTCGCGATTGACTAGCACATCATGAACCTGAAGCATCAGTGGCGCTGCCGACGCCAGCCCGAACTGTCCCGGCACCGGTGTGCCGTCCGGGCGACCGATCCATACACCGACCAGAAAACGCGGCCCCACACCAATCGCCCAGGCATCGCGAAAGCCATAGCTGGTGCCGGTCTTCCAGGCCAGTTGCGGGCGCTGCACCAGCTCGGCGCGCGGGTCTATGTCCGGACGCGACTGGCCGCTGAGGATGCGCCGGATGATCCACGCGGCCCCTGGCGACATCATCTGCCGTTCGCGCAATCGGTCCTGCGGTTGCAAGCGAACATCGGCGCTTCGCCCGCCACGAGCGAAGGCGCTGTATCCCGTCACCAAATCCTCCAGCCGACTGCCCGCACCTCCCAGAATCAGCGCCAGATTCGGCTCGGCCAGCGGCGGCAGGGTCAGCGGTACGCCGCCATTGCGCAGTTCGGCGGCGAAGCGTTTCGGTCCATAGACCTCCAATAACTGCACGGCAGGCAGGTTGAGCGACATCGACAGCGCCGAACTGGCCGCCACAGGTCCGCCGAAACCGGTTGAGAAGTTGCCCGGCCGGTAGTCGCCATAGCGACGCGGGACGTCCTGCATCAGTGATTCGGAGTGAATCAGTCCGGCATCCAATGCCATGCCGTACAGGAATGGCTTGAGGGTGGAGCCGGGCGAACGCAGCGCCGTCACCATGTCCACATGCCCGAAACGTTTGGCGTCGTTGATGTCCACTGAACCCACATAAGCGCGCACGGCCATGTTTTCTGCCTCGACCACCAGAATCGCTGCCGAGGTCCGTTCCGGAAGGCGCGCGCGCCAGCCCATCAGCAGGTCTTCCATGCGCCGTTGCAGTGAGGCATCCAGCGTGGTGCGGATCAGCGGCGGGCTGTTGGGGCGATTAAGGCGTCGGGCCAGCAGCGGCGCAAGGCTGGGTTCCTGTCGCGGTGCCAGCCATAACGGCTCTTCCAGAGCCTCGTCCACGCTGGCTTGCGGCCATACCTGAAACTCGGCGAGACGCCTCAGCACTTTGTCGCGCGCAGCTTGCGCCCGTTGTGGATGACGGTCCGGACGCAGACGGCTGGGCGCCTGTGGCAGCACCGCGAGCAATGCAGCCTCAGCGCGAGTCAGATTGTGTGGGGATTTGCCCAGATACGCCCAGCTGGCGGCCGCCACCCCTTGCAGCGTTCCGCCGAATGGTGCGCGATTGAGGTAAAGGCTGAGGATTTCATCCTTCGACAGGTGCCACTCAAGCTGCAACGTGCGCCACAGCTGGCGAAACTTTCCGGATAACGTACGCGAATGCGGATCGAGCAGCCGCGCCACCTGCATTGACAGCGTACTGCCACCGGAGACCACGCGCGCGCCACAGAGGTTTTGCCAGGTGGCGCGCACCAGCGCCAGCGGGTTCACGCCAGGATGGCTGTAGAACCAGCGGTCTTCGTAGGTCAGCAGGGCTTCAAGGTAATAAGGCGAAACCTGCTCGTTGCTGACCGGATATCGCCACACGCCATTGGCATCGGCAAAGCGCCACAGCGGTGTGCCGTCCTCGGCCAGTACAACGCGGGCCAGATCGTCTTTGGGCAGTGGCAACGGCCACAAGCGATCCGCCAGCCAAAGCAGGGCGATCAGCAGAATGATCGCGCCTGCCAGCCACTTGAGTTTTTGCCGCAGGCGCAGAAGAAATTCAGGTTTCAACGCAAAGAGCCTTTATGATCCACGGAACCTGACACGCCTTGCGACGGCCAAAGCGGACAGATCATTTTCTTCACGACCCCAATCAGGACGTACATATGCAGGTAGAAGGCTTTTTTGAATGGCTCGGGCAGGCCATCGGCGCGGTGATTCGCTTCTTCGTCGACGGTCTGGCGTGGTTGTTCAACGGGTTTACCCATGCTGGAGGAAATTTTGTCGATGGCCTGTCCCGCACGCTGGGCATGGACACTTCACTGATCAGCATCGTCGCACTGATCATCGGCCTGATGCTGCTTTACTCGGCTGTCCGGGCATTCATGCGCGCCTCGATCATCCTCGGGATCATCTGGCTGGCGCTGGGCCTGTGGTTGCTGAGCTGGATCATTCATTGATGCGCTAACTCCGCCTCCACGCCTTAAGCGCGTGCCCTTGTGGGAGCGAACTTGTTCGCGAAGGCTTTATTCCTGACGATACATCCTCAGTGGATGTATCGTCCCCTTCGCGAACAATGCGGATCGCCGCCCCGGTCGCTCCCACAGGTACGCATTCCAACCAACCAACCAACCAATCAGCGATCATTTGCCCTTTACCACTATCTGCGCGGGTGCATCACCCAGCGCCTGCCAGTTCGGGCGGTACATCGATTCGACCTGCGGCGGCGGCACGCGGTATGTTCCCGGCGTGACTGCGCGGGCCAGGTAGAGCAGGTGCACGGTGCTGCTGCCGTCGATATCCAGCGCCGCCACGTAACGATCACCGCGGTATTCCTGATGCTTGATCCCGGCGTTTTCCATCGACTCGCGGATCGTCTTTACTTCTTCACTGGCGTCTTCCAGGCTTGCCGAGCTTTGCGCCAGGTTCTGGTTTTCCAGCTCCAGGCCCGCAGGCAGCAAGTCCACCACCAACGCATCCGGTACGCGCTGTTTGGCACCAATCTCCAGATGCACCAGCACCAGCTGCCCGGTTTTCAGGGCTCCGACGTTCAGTGGCGCGCCGCTCAGGCTCAGGTATTCGCGACGAATGCTCAGGTTTTCGCCACCGGCTGCAGGCGTCTGGGTTGGATAACCGGAAACGGTCAGTTGCTGATAAAGCGGTTCGCTGCCTTGATTGTGCACTGAAAGCGGCGAAGCCAGCAGCGCACCTTCCAGCTTGAGGCCCGGCTGTTTGTTGCTCAACTCGCGGGTTTGAGTGCCGCTTGTGAGGCTGGCGGTCCAGTCCTTCTCCGCTTTACCCAGCAGGTTACGACCGGCAAGGAACAGCGAGTTGCTTTCCTGAGTGGACAGGTAGCGATTGGCGGCTACTTCATCGGCCAGGGCAAACAGGCGCTCGTCACGCCTTTCCCTGGCGAGATCATTTTCTTCCAGCAAGGCCAGAATCAGTGCCTGATCACGCAGCGAGCTGCCGTAGTCGGCCAGCCATTCATTTTTGCGGCTGACTGCCAGGCCGGCGCTCAGGGCCAGATCGGCACGCGGTTTGTCGCCCATCTTCTCCAATGCGACCGCCAGTTGTACCAGCGGCAGCCCGGAGCGGGCGTCACTGCGTCGGTCGAACAGGCTGCGCAAGGCCGCCAGCGGAGCCTGTTGGCTGCGTGACAGCACCAGCCCCGCGTAGGCTTGCACGGCAAAGCGCGTATGTTCGGCGTTCTGGCTGTAATTGACCTGAATCTGCCCGGCATCCTGCAAATAACGCAGCAGACGTTCACTGGCTTTCTTCAGCGCGTCCGGTGGTACGGCAAAGCCCTGATCGCGGGCGCGCAGCAGGAAGTCGGTGACATAGGCCGTCAGCCAGTATTCCTCGTCGCTGTCCGAACCCCAAAGGCCAAAGCTGCCGTTGTAACGTTGCATGCCCAGCAGGCGCTCGATGCCGATTTCGACCTTGCGCTTGCGTTCGGCATCCGGTTCGCCGGTCAGGCCCAGACGCTTGAGGGTCGCCGCGTCGGCATACAGCGATGGATACAGGCCGCTGGCGGTCTGCTCCAGACAACCGTAAGGGTAGGCTTTCAGTGCCCGAATCTGTTCACCGATGTTCAGCGGCGGACGGCTCGACAGCGACAGCATGGCTTCGCGACCGGCAGGCTCGAAGGCTTCAAGTGCACCGTCCGGCAGGCTCCAGCTTTGCTCGTTGAGAGTGGCGCGATAATGCCTGAGCATCGCCGGGTAGGCTGGGCGTACACCGATGTTCCACTCGCGAGTGAAGGCGGGCAGGGTTTCACCGGGCAGGTCCAGACCTTCGACCAGCACTTTGATTTTGCCCTGACCCAGTCCACCCTGCGCCAGTACCGGCACTTTAAGGGTGACGCGCTGACCCTCTTTGAGTTGCAAGGGCTTGATCTGATCGCCGCCAGGAATGCTCAACTGGCCTTCAGCGCTGATCTTCACGTCCAGCTTTTGCGCTTTGCCCGACAGGTTGGAGACGTCAAGCGCGACGCTGGTCTGGTCGCCACCTGCGAGGAAGCGCGGCGTCGACAGCTCGGCGATGATCGGCGCAGCGACGACGGTTTTTGCCTCGGCCATGCCATAGCGGTCGTCGGTCCAGGCCTGAGCCATGACCCGCAGTTCGCCGTTGAAGTCTGGAATGTCGACACTCGCTTCGCCTTCACCCGCGTCGTTCAGGGTAACCGGTGCGCTTTGCAGTGCCACGATGGTCACGCTGGTGTCCGGACGCTTGCCGCCTTTGGCCAGCGCATCGCCACCGAACGCCATGCTGGCCAGGCGTCCCTGACCGGCTTCGATCAACTGGCCATAGATATCCAGTTGGTCCGCGCCATACTGCTTGCGGCCAAACAGGCTGGCAAACGGGTCAGGCGTGGCGTAGCGGGTGATGTTGAGAATGCCGACGTCCACTGCCGACACCAGCACTTGCACCTGCCTTGGCACGCTACCATCAGCATTTTTGGCGACAATCTTGAGTTTAAGCGGCTGTTTGGGGCGCATTTTCTCTGGTGCGGTGACCGTCAGCGCCAGTTTGCGTTGCGTGCGGTCCAGCGGCAGGTGCAGTACACCCACGGCGCGCTTCGGCGTGACGTTGGCCTTGCGTTCGCCGGGGCGTACGACCAGAGCAGTGACGTACAGATCGTGGCGAGCCCACTTTTTGTCCAGCGGGATTTCATACGATTTGCCCTCGGCCGGCACGTCGATTTCCTCCCACCACAATGGCCCTTCGCTGGACTCGACCAGCAGATAGCCCTTGCCCGCTGCGGGTGGCGTGACGGTCACCGTGGCGGTGTCGCCGTCGTTGTAGGCCGGTTTGTCCAGCGCCAGCTTGACCTGATCCGGCCTGACCGCACCGCCATCGGTGTTGTCCTGCCAACGATAGCCCGCCCAGAAGCGCAGGCTGCTGACCATGCCGGTGGACGGGTCTTCCACTTCGACACGGTACGGACCCCACTCGACCGGGAAGCTGATTTTGGCCGTCGAGTCCTTGGTGATGTTGAGGGTTTCCTCGTTCAGGTTGAGGAATTTCTCGTTGAAGTGGTAGCTCCAGCCATCGTTGGCCGAATAATTCCAGTAGTAGTCGCGGCGCTCACGAATCAACCGGACTTTTACGTTATCAGCAGCCAGTTTGTTGCCAGCGGCATCGGCCATCACGATTTCAAATTCGGCCGGGCCGTCGCCGTTGGTCTGCGCCTCGCCCTTGTCGGCTTCGTCGTCGTAGTCATCGCTGCCTGTACTGCTGCCGAACAACGCACGCACGCCGGGCAAGTGCTCGGCAGGCCAGATCGGCTGCACCAGACGACGGGTGATCGGACGCCCGCCGGACTCTTGCAGGCTGGCTTGCAGAATCAGTTGCAGTGGCGATTTGGCTTGCGCCCATTCGCTCTGCACGGCGAGCGTCGAGTGGCCTTCGGCGTCGAGCGTAACGGGCTCAAGCTCCAGGTCATGCTTGAGGTCTTCTTCGGTGATCGAACCGAACTGATAGCCCGGCAGTTTCGGCACGGCTTCGCGCAGCGGACGCACGTAGACCTGACCGGTCAGGGTATTGCCCGAGGCGGGCGCGCCGTACAGGTAGCGGCCCGTGATGTCGAACTCGGGGTTGTCAGCAGGCGCAACCGGCGTGTCGCTGCCCTTGAGTTCCAGAGCCAGGCGCTCGGGCAGGAAGTCTTCAACCTTGAATTCGTAAAGTTGCGGTTTGCCGTCGCCCAGATCGAACACCAATTGCCAACGACCGGTCGGCGCTTCATCGGCGAGTTGCAATTGATACTGGTAGAACCCACTGCTGTCGGCTTCCCAGACAAACTTGCGGCTTACCTGATCATCAGGGCGGCGCACTTCGACGGTGATGGGTTGTGGCTTGACGTTCTTGCCGTCGCTGTCACGCAGCAGGCCGTTGAGCAGCACGGTTTCACCGGGGCGATACAGGTCACGCGGGCCGAAAATGAAGAATTGCAGCGGGTGAGCCTGCGGGCCGGAGATGTCGAACTCGGCCAGGTCCAGCGCCGAACTGTTCAAACGCAGCATGCTGGTCTGTTCGTCCTTGTGCGCCAGCACCACCGCCGCCTTGGCTGGCAGCGGCAGTTGAGTGTGGCCGTCGCTGTCGGTCTTGCCCTGGGCGACAACCTTGCCGCTGTCGTCGTACACATCGACGCTCACATCGCTCAGGGCCTTGCCGCCCTCGAGCGCTTGAGTGAAGACGTCCAGACGGTTGCTGTAACGGTGTACCGACAGACCGATATCACTGAGGGTGAACAGGGTAGCCGGCTGCGAGTAGCTGTAGGTCCCCGACGCGCGCATGACTGCCAGATAAACACCCGGCTGTTGCATAGGTTTGATACCGGCAATCGGCAGCAGCAGGGTTTCACGGGTATTGCGCGCAGGCTTGAGGTCGAAACGACCGCTGTAGACCAGTTCGGCCATAGGCAACAGCTCTTCGGAGCTGTAGCTGGACAGGCTCGACGCGCCGTCCCACTGGGCGAGGAAGTTGGGCATCGAGTCGGGTTTGACGCGGAAGAATTCGACATCCACCTTGTCGACGTTCAGGGCGATGACCGGCAAGCCCTCGGCCAGCCGCGTCGGCAACAGGCTGCCACGGCTGGCGAAGCCGACGGTGGCTTGCAGGTCACGGGTTTCCAGACGGCTGATGTATTCGGCCGCGAGCGTGGCCTTGTTGACGGCCTGCAGACCGGCATCGACGGTCAGCACCAGTTTGCGCTGCGGCTCAAGGTGGCGCAGGCGCAGTTCCATGAGGTTGTCCGACAGCTCCCAGGCACCGTCGACCTTGCCGTTCTTGCTGTCCACCAGATGAAGTTTTTCGCCGAACTTCTGCTCCGGGTCGAGCGGCACGGAAAAGCTCACCGACAGGGCGCTTGCGCCGTGGATCTGGATTTCCGACACGTCGATCACGGTCAGTTCGCGCCCTGCGTAGCGCTTGCTCAGCGCGGCGAGGTCGACTGCGGGTTTGGGCTTTGTATCGGTAACCGCTGCCTGGGTCGTTGCTGCCGCGGCTGGCGCGGGTTTATCCGGGGAGGAGGAATCACAGGCGCTCAGCAACGCAAGCGCGCAAGCCAGAAACAATCCTTTGTTGAACATGGTGGCACTCATCGGCAACGGTAGAGAGGGTGCGACTATATAACAGTCGTGATGACAAGTATTACTGTCAGATTGAACAGGTAGTCCCTGGCATTCCTCACATGCCAGCGCAGGACGTAGAGCCTGGCTATCGTTCCTCACGCTCCAGCGTGGGAATGCCTTGGGTGACGCTCCGCGTCACAAATGTTCGTCGCACCGCACATCCACGACCTGGCCACCATCATCTGCACAGCAAAGCCTTGGCGCTCTGGCTACAATGCTCGCCTTGCCGGGAGTTCTCATGTCCACGTTGCTCAACGATTGGCGTCATCGCTCAACCCATCGTCGTGTCTGGGCGCTGGCTGCGCCGATGATTCTGTCGAATATTTCCGTTCCGCTGGTAGCGCTGGTCGACAGCGCAGTGATCGGTCATCTGCCGCACGCGCATCAGTTGGGTTCCGTCGCGGTCGGGTCGACGCTTTACACCTTCCTTGCCTGGGCCATGGGTTTTCTACGCATGGGCACCACCGGTTTTGCTGCGCAGGCGGCGGGGCGCAATGACAGTGCTGCGTTGCGCCGGATCCTGTTGCAGGGGCTGTTGCTGGCCATCGGGCTGGCGTTGTTGCTGGGTGTGATCGCCTTGCCGTTCAGCCATCTGGCGCTGGCGATGATGCAGCCGTCTGCCGATCTGCAGCAAATGACCCTGGATTTCTTTCACACCCGGCTGTTCGGCCTGCCTGCGGCGCTGGCCAGTTATGCGCTGGTTGGCTGGTTTCTCGGCACGCAAAACGCCAGAGCGCCACTGGCCATTCTGCTCATCACCAATCTGGTCAATATCGCGCTCAACCTGTGGTTCGTCATCGGTCTGGACTGGGGTGTGGTCGGTTCGGCGCGTGCCTCGGTGCTTGCAGAGTGGACCGGCGTAGTGCTCGGTCTGCTGCTGGCCCGCAAGACCTTACGCGCCTGGCCGGGGCAGATCGTCTGGTCAGCGCTGAAGCTATGGAGCAACTGGAGACCCTTGCTGGCGGTCAATCGAGACATCTTTCTGCGCACACTGGCGCTGCAATCGGTGATGTTCCTGATCACCGTGCAGGGCGCTCGTCTGGGTGACGCAACGGTTGCCGCCAACGCGTTGCTGCTCAACGGCCTGCTGTTGACTGCCCATGCACTGGACGGGCTGGCGCATGCGGTCGAGGCGCTGTGCGGCCATGCCATTGGTGCGCGTGACCGGGATACGCTGCGGCGCTCGCTGGTGGTCGCGGGAGGCTGGTCACTGATTGCCAGCGTGGCATTTGCGCTGTTGTTTCTGGTGGGCGGGCATGTGTTCGTCAGCGTGCAGACCGATATTCCCGAGGTTCGCGCAACGGCCATGACCTATCTGCCATATCTGGCGCTAATGCCACTGCTGGCCGTATGGAGTTACCTGCTGGACGGGCTGTTCATCGGTGCCACCCGTGCCCGTGAAATGCGCAACGCGATGCTGTTCAGCGCAGCAGGCATCGCGCCGGTGGCTTATCTGGCTTCCAGCCACGGCAATCACGCGCTATGGCTGACGTTTCTGGCTTTTACCCTGCTGCGCGGCCTGAGCCTTGGCGCCATTGCCTGGCGATTGACGCGCCGGGACGGCTGGTTCGTTCACTGAGTCTTCAAGGCCGCACGGTTCTTTTCCGCGAGCCTTGGCGGGGTGTGATTGACGAACATGTCGACCTCGTCGACCACCGGTGCCAGGCCGCTTAACAGCTTGGCAAATGCACCGACCAGCGTGCCGTGGTTGGTGCGCGAGAAGTACAGATCGCGTACTGGCACACCTGCCTCGCGCAATGCCCGCGCCAGGCCACCGGTGTTGCGTTCGGGGTTGACCACCGAGTCCGTACGCGATGCCATCAGCAACGCAGGAGGTGCGCTGGAACTGACGTGGTTGATGGGTTGCGAGTCAGGCGGTGAGTCGGGGTAAAAGAATACCGGTTTCACATCGGCCTCCTCGATAGGCAGAAAGTCGTACGGCCCGGCCAGCCCGATCCAGCCGCTGAGAATGGACGGCGATAAGCCTTCACGGGCCAGCCAGCGCGGGTCGAGCGCCAGCATCGCAGCGTTATAGGCACCTGCGCTGTGGCCCATCACGTACAACCGGTCAGGATCGCCACCGTAGGTTTTTGCATGTTTGTGCGCCCAGGCCAGCGCTTTGGCCGAATCTTCCAGAAAGCTTGGATAGCGCACTTGCGGATAGAGCCTGTAGTCGGCAATCACGACGACCATGCCACGCGCAGCCAATGCTTCGCCGATGAAGGCGTAATTGGCTTTCGAACCGGTGTTCCAACTGCCGCCATAAAAAAACAATACGACTGGCGCATTGGCCGGTTTAGTTTGTGGGGTGTAAACGTCCAGCGTGTTGCGTGGATCCTGCCCGTAAGCCAGCCCGTAGACATGATCGACAGGGCCGGTCGGATTCAACGTGTTGAGCAGCTTCAGGGGCGAGCAGCCGGACAATGCCGCCAGTACGGCACCCGTCATCAGAGTCAGGAGAATCACTCGTATCATAAGGGAAGTGCTCTGGCAGATGATTCGGACACGCCTTGGACCGTCGCGATTCGCCCAAGTGCCGCATGATTGGTGCTATTTCATTCAATTAGCGTCCGGATCACCCGAGGAACGAACATTCGCCTTGCTGGCAAAGCCGATGCGCGGGCTGCTCAGTGTCAGGCCATCATCGTCGATCTGCACCGTGCTGGGCCCCGCATCCAGCGTGACTTTGCTGCCTTTGCCAAGGTATAGGCAGACCCCGTCTGCGAGTTGCAGCAGTCGGTCAGGCCCGATGAATATTTGCCGGTCGAGGTGCATTAGGACGTTATCGACAGGCGCTGGATCATTCTCGCGGCGCGCCTCCTGAGACGGCAAACCGCTGATGATCAGTGGTGGGTGTGTGTCATCCACAGAAAAGCTCACCGCCACTGACATGCCGGCGCGATATTCGATATCCAGCCCCGGTGCCAGATGCAGCCAGCAGCCACCACCGGGATCATTCGGGTGTTGCCATTCCCACTCCAGCCGGACGTGCACCCGGCCTGACGCATCAAGCCTTGCCGGTTCGCCGCTGATGCCGATGATCCATCCTTGCTGAAGATGCGCAATGGGCGCGCGCGGTGCCGGGGCAGGCGTTCTGAAGCCGACTTCCCATGGTATGGCCTTGAACTGGTTCGAGTAGCGTTCCGATGCCCCGCGGTCATTGCCATCAACGATGCCAAAGCGATGCCGGACTTCGGTGATCAGCCACATGTGGTTCCAGTTCTTCTCGGGATGGTCGGCCAGCGGCAGCAGTTCTGCGCAAGTCACGAACGGCAAGGTACTCTCGCCTGTCGCGTGCTGGGCTGCGCGGCTGCCGGGCAGATCCGTTGCCTGCTCGGTGACGGCAAACCGGGTCACCCCGGACTGTTGCGCGAATTGACGCCAGCGTGCGACAGGGCTGCGCGCAAACCCGTGCAGGTTGGCGCCGAATACTAATTCGTGGCGATGCCGTGAATGGACAAAGTGGTAGTGAATGCCTTCTTCTGCGCACAGGCGCTGGACCAGTTGCAGGTCGGATTCCTGATACTGCACGCAACAGTCGCGTTCGCGGCACTCGGTCGGCAGGTCAAAACGGAAACAGTTCTTCAGGCCATGTTCTTCGAGCACCTGGGTGATGATCCGGGTGGCGGTCATGTGCTGAAAGATGCGCGACTGATGGCGTAACCCGAGGCAGGCCAGTCGAGGCCCCATTATCAGCGTGTAACACGCCGGGCCGGGTTGGTAATGCTTGCGTGTCGCGCCTTGAATCTGACCGTGAAAGTTCTTCCGGCTTCCGAAGCTCAGCGAGGCAGGTTTGTACATCAGGCCGGTCAGGTCCAGATCCAGGCCGTCGCCAAGAATGTCCAGTTCAAAGGTAAAAGGCTGGCTGATCGCCTCGCTTGCGCTGAACGATATGACAGTGAAGCAGCGCTGCAGGCGGGCAATTTCCAGACGAAAGAGCGGCGCGCTGGTGGGGTCGGGCATGATGGAGTGCTTCTCTACCGGGAATGCGACCGAGAATTCTGGCGCAGAAAACGGGCAGGGTAGAGGGCTGCAGGTAGAACAGGACGTTGCCTACAAAGAATGTTGGTAGCGGCTTACGATGTGCGCATGACCATCGCGCCAACGCATAAGTCTCGTAGGAGCGAGCTTGCTCGCGAAGAGGCCGGAACGCACCCCGAAACAAGGCGTTTGGCCTCATTCTCCTGGCTTATCAGAACTTGCCTGTAACGATGAGTGCACAGCATTGGCACCACAGTCACAGTAGATGGGGCCCCAATTGCAGGCCCCATCGCAAATCCTGGAATCAGGACGACAGGTACGAAGAGCGTGTCAGCCCCAGGCGCAGGGCGTCGAGGAAGTAGGTACGCTCGCGCGGGGTGATCTTGGCGCTGGCGACCTTGTCCCGGTAATGGGTCATCAGTTCTTCCGGCGACAAATGCACGTAGCGCAGCATGTCTTCGATGGTGTCGTGGGTTTCGATGCCCGCGTGGTAAACGCTGCCGTCCGGGTTCTGGTAGATGTTCACCGAGTCGGTATCACCGAACAGGTTGTGCATGTCCCCCAGAATTTCCTGATAGGCGCCTACCAGGAAGATCCCCAGCAGATAGTCTTCGCCTTCGTTCAACGAGTGCACCGGCATGCTGGTCTCGATGCTCTGCTCATCGACGTACTGCTTGATCTTGCCGTCGGAATCGCAGGTCAGGTCCTGAAGCACGGCGCGGCGCACCGGCTCTTCGTCCAGACGGTGCAAGGGCAGAATCGGCAGCACCTGGCCGATGGCCCAGGTATCGGGCAGGCTCTGGAACACCGAGAAGTTGCAGATGTACTTGTCGGCCAGCTTGTCGTTGAGTTCGTCGAGCACCTGACGGTGTGAGCGTTGACGTGCCTTCAGCGAGTTGTACAGGCGGCGGCAGACGGCGAAGTAGCATTGTTCGCCGAGTGCTTTCTCCGCCAGGCTGATTTTGCCATCGGCGTACTGGGTAGCGATGTCGCTCATGTAGTGCGTGGCACGCCAGTAGGTTTCGGTGACCATTTCTATGTCGGTCGGACCCAGCAGGTCCACCAGCCACTGCACGGTTTCCGGCAGGCTTTCCTTGTCGGAGATTTCCGGCACTTCGTCGTTATGCTTCTCGACGTCGGTCACCTGGACCACCAGCATGGCGTGGTGGGCGGTCAGCGAGCGGCCGCTTTCCGAGAAGATATGCGGGTGCGGCAGGCTTTGCGCATCGCAGAACTCCTTGAGCATGCCGACCACCACACCTGCGTAATCGTCCATGTCGTAGTTGATCGAGCTGGCGTTGCGTGAGTGGGTGCCGTCGTAGTCGACGCCCAGACCGCCGCCGACATCAATGTAATCCACCGGCAGGCCGAGTTTGCGCAGCTCACCGTAATAGCGGATAGCCTCTTTGAAGCCGTGCTGGTAATCAGCCAGGTTGGCGATCTGCGAGCCCATGTGAAAGTGCAGCAGGCGGATGCCCTGATCGAGCCCGGCCTTGCGGAAGCGCTCGACCACCGACAGCAATTGTGCGGCCGACAGACCGAACTTGGATTTCTCGCCGCCGGTGTCCGCCCATTTGCTCGACGCCAGGGAAGACAGACGCACGCGCAGGCCTACCTGAGGGGCGACTTTCAGCTCGGCGGCTTCTTCGATCACCAGCTCGACTTCGGATTCTTTCTCGATGACGATGAATACGTTGTGGCCCAGCTTCTGGCCCATCAGCGCCAGACGGATGAACTCACGGTCCTTGTAACCGTTGCAGACGATGGTGCCGCCTTTGGGCGCCAATGCCAGCACGGCCATCAGCTCCGGTTTGGAACCCGCTTCCAGACCGATGGAAACGTTCTGCGTGGCGATGATGTTTTCCACCACCGCTTCTTGCTGGTTGACCTTGATCGGGTACAGCGCGGTGTATTGGCTCTGGTATTCCAGGCGCGCAATGTTGCTGTCGAATGCACCGGTCAGTTGACGCACACGGTCTTGCAGAATGTCGGGGAAGCGCACCAGCAAGGGAAGCGACAGGCCGCTCTTGCGCAGGTTGTCGACCTGTTCGTAAAGATCGATGGGCGAGCTGTCCGGCCCATTGGGACGGACTTCAACGCGACCTGCTTCGTTGATTGCAAAATAACCCGCGCCCCAATGGCGAATACCATAAACGCTGCGGCTGTCCGCAACTGTCCATTGGCTGCCATCGTCTTTGCGTGTGCGTCGTACGGACATCGAAGTCCCCTATAAAGAAGTCGTTGCGCCAGCCAATAGCCAGCTGGGCGCAGTGTAATGAGTTGAAATGACGATTTGATTCGCTGCCCGCTACGCGGATTCAGCCGCCGGACTTTTTAGCCTTGAAGCCTTTTTTGATCAGCTCTGCCAATAGCAGTTCGACGTGATCGCCCTGAATCTCGATCACGCCGTCCTTGAGCGATCCGCCTGTGCCACAGCGCTGCTTGAGGGCCTTGGCGAGGTCCTTGAGCGGCTCTTCTGCCAGCGGGACACCACTGATGGTAGTCACGGTCTTGCCGCCACGGCCTTTGCTTTCCCGGCGCACGCGGGCAATACCGTCACCTTCGGGGATGGCGGTCTGTTTGCAGGTGCAGTCGGCAACGGGCTGACGACAATCCGGGCAGTGACGCCCTGCGTCGGTTGAAAACACCAGGCCACCAAGGGCGGCGAGAGAAGCGGCTTTTTTAGCCACGCAAAAATCCTCTTGTTGAGGACTGAAGATGGGTCGGGCTCACACGAACCATCGACCGCGAAGCCCCACTCTGGCAGGGGCAGCGCTACTGAAACGGCAGGGCCGGTCCAGTTTGAAAAGGTCGCGCAGTGTAACGGCAAACAGACCGGTTGCTAAGGGGCTGGATACGCCAATTTCTGAACACTGGCTTACTGAGCATTCTCTATCTGCTGCAGGTAGCGTTTCAGCGCCGCGAGCGAGTCCGGGCAGTAAGGGATTTTTTCAGCCTGATGCAGAACGTCGGCGATGGGCATGAAGCGCGCTTCCAGCACTTCTTCGGGCTGCAATCTCAAGGGCCCGTCCCACACGGCCGAAAACACGGCGCACCAGAGCCGGTTGCCCGGCTGATCGAAGAAAAACCGTTCGTGGGCCAGCAGCGGTACGCCACTGACGCCCAGCTCTTCTTCCAGCTCCCGGGCAGCGGACTCGTCATAGCTTTCATCCGCCTGCACCATTCCGCCTGCGGCGACGTCCCAATAACCGGGATAAATCGCTTTGCTCAGTGTGCGCCGATGCACGCAAAGCTCACCGGCACTGTTGAACAGCAGGATATAAGTGCCGCGCCCGATCAGTCCGCGCTCACGCAAATCGGCGCGGACCCGCGAGCCGAGCAGTCGGTCCTGCTCGTCGACCCAGGCGATCTGCTCGGCATCCGAGGCGGCACGGTGCGCGGCCTCGTTGGCGGGAATAGACATCAGCCTTGATTCAGCAACTGGCGCAGGTCGATGACCGCAGCGTTGGCACGCGAGATGTAGTTGGCCATGACCAGCGAGTGGTTGGCGAACACACCGAACGGGCTGCCATTCAGAATCATCGGGCTCCACAGCGGTTCCTGGGACGCTTCCAGCTCACGAATGATCTGACGCACGCTGACGGTCGCATTCTTCTTGGCCAGTACATCGGCGAAGTCGACCTCGATGGCGCGCAGCAGATGCGACAGAGCCCAGGCCTGACCGCGCGCTTCATAGAACACGTTGTCCACTTCCAGCCACGGGGTCTCGACGATTTCCTCGTCTACCTGCGGTACTTCGCCAGGCTTGACCGAAACAGCGGTCTCGGTTTTCAGCGTGCTGTTGAGTTTGACCCGACCGACACTGGCCGAAAGGCGTTGCGACAGCGAGCCCAGGCGGGTGCCGACATCACCCAGCCAGTTGTTCAGGTTGTCGGCGCGGGCATAGAACAGCGCGCCTTTCTGGTTCGGGTCGGACAAACGTGCCTGGTAGCGACTCAGAGAGTTGATACCTTCGGCGTATTGCGACTCGCTGGAAGGCAGGATCCAGCTGCGATTGTTGAAGTTGAACAGCGGCTCGGCGCGAGCCAGATCGCCATCTTCGGCAGATTGAGACTGGGAACGGGCAAAGTCCTTGCGCAGCGCACGACTCAAGTCACGCACCTGCACCAGTACGCCGTATTCCCAGCTTGGAATGTTGTCCAGCCACAAGCCCGGTGGCATGCGGTCGTTGGACAGATATCCACCGCGCTTGTTGAGCAGGGTGCCAGCCACGGTCTTGAGCGTTTCAACCGTCGTGTAGCCGATAACCATTGGCTTGCCTTCGCGCTCGGCGGCGGCTTGAGCGTTCTGTTGTACAGGGAACAGTGCAGGCTCTTTGCTCCAGTACCAGCCGACTACCAGTGCAACCAGCAGGTAAATCAAGATCAAGGCGCCCAGAGCGCGGCTATAGAACAGGTTACCCAGGTAACCGCGGCGTTTGACCGATGAAGTGTCAGCGGTGCGCTCACCCGCGCTGCCTGCGCGGTTCTTCCAATCCAGCATGGTAGGGTCCTTTCGATCTTGAGTTGAATGCTTCACGTGGGGTTCGACCGCAACCTTACCCTAAGGTGCGATCGGGGCAGCTGCAAGCTTCGAGCTTCAAGCCAAAAGCGAATTGCTTTCAACTTCCAGGTTGCAACTCAAGGCCTATAGCCAGGCTCTATCAGTCGATTGATTTTGAGTAATGGCTAAGCGCCATCAAAATGTTGTCAAATAAGTGACTTACGGCACTGTTCTGTTGTAACGGAGGTGCTAGCATAGCGCCATCAGCCGTATCGCTCAGTAAAATCACAGTAGTCTCAATATGACCGAGCCAGAAGACCCTAGCCGAGATCGCCTGAAGCATCATTTTGCCCAAAGGGTCATCCACCAGGCACGCCAGATTCTGGAGACGTGGCAACGTCTGCAGAAAGCCGAGTGGTCGGCTGGCGACATGGCTGAGCTCAAGGAGTCGACGTTGCGTTTACTGCGCTTTGCCGAGCGCTTCGAGCAGGTTGAACACATTTCACTGGCGCATGACATCAACCAGGCACTTGAGGCTGTCGAAGCCAATCGCGGTCGCCTCAACAGCAGCGTCATCACTGACCTCAATCGTCTGATGCAACGTCTCTCCCGCACCGGGCTGCGGCATGGCGACCAGCTTGAGCAAACGTCGCTGCCTCCGCTGCGCAAGCCGGTCTATGTGGTGCTTCAGGACCATGAGCGGGCCGAGCGTCTGGCCAAGCAGCTGGAGTTTTTCGGTCTGGCAGCCCTGTCGCTGCACAGTGTTGCCGAGTTTCAGCGCGCAATGGCGCAACGGCATCCGGCGGCGATTGTCATGGATGTCGATTTCAGCGGGGCCGGTCAGGGTCTGAAGCTGGCTTCACAGGCTCAGGAAGGCCTGGAGCAGAAGCTTCCACTGTTGTTTTTCAGCCTTAACGAAACCGATACGCCCACCCGCCTCGCAGCAGTGCGGGCCGGTGGCGAAGAGTTTTTGACCGGCGCGCTGGAAGCGTCGAGTCTGCTGGAAAAAATCGAGGTTCTGACCTGCGTCGCTCAATACGAACCCTATAAAGTGCTGATCATCGACGATTCCCGCGCTCAGGCAATGCACACCGAACGCATTCTGAATGCAGCCGGAATTGTTACGCGGGTTCTGCTCGACCCGATTCAGGCAATGTCCGAACTGGCGGAGTTTCAGCCGGACCTGATCATTCTCGACATGTACATGCCTGGTTGCACCGGCACTGAGCTGGCCAAGGTCATTCGCCATAATGACCGCTATGTCAGCGTGCCGATCATTTACCTGTCGGCCGAGGATGACCAGGACAAGCAGCTTGACGCCATGAGCGAGGGTGGCGATGACTTCCTCACCAAGCCGATCAAGCCACGCCACCTGATCACCACGGTTCGCAATCGCGCCGCCAGAGCCCGCAGCCTCAAGGCGCGCATGGTTCGTGACAGCCTGACCGGGCTCTACAATCACACGCACATCCTGCAACTGCTGGAAGATTGCAGCTTTCGCTCGCGACGCGAGGGTAAGCCGCTGTGTTTTGCCATGCTCGATATCGACCACTTCAAGAAGGTCAACGACAGCCACGGTCACCCGATGGGAGATCGCGTCATCAAAAGCCTGGCGCTGTTTCTCAAGCAGCGCCTGCGCAAGACCGACTTCATCGGTCGTTACGGTGGTGAGGAGTTTGCCATCGTCATGCCGGATACCGACATTCAAAGTGCCCATAAAGTGCTTGATGAGATCCGCCATCGCTTTGCAGAGATCCATTACCCCGCGCAGCCGACCGATCTGTTTTGCACTTTCAGCGCCGGGGTCGTTTCTCTGGGGGCTAATGACGACAGTCTGAGCCTTGCGTCACAGGCGGATACTGCGTTGTACTGCGCCAAGCACGCGGGCCGCAATCAGGTGCATTCGGCCCTGGTGGATGTGCCCTATCACGTCGTGTTGACGGAAATCGAGGCCTGATTCGGTTTCAGTCCTGGCTTTCGATCAGCTTTTGCCGCTCTGCCGATTTGCCGGGTGAAAATGCCAAGGCCAGTTGGGTGCGGTTATGCATGTGGGTCAAGCGCAGCACTTGGGACACGTAGAGTTTGACAGTGTTTTCGGTAATGCCCAGTTCGCAGGCAATCTGGTAATTGGTCAGCCCCTTGCTGACTAGGCGCGCGACGTCCAGCTGGCGGGGTGACAATTTGGCCAGCGATACGGGCATCTGTGCATCACTCTCGAAGCTGGTTTTGCGCTCGGACTGCGCCCTGTTCTGAACGTTATCCAGATTTTGATAGAGGTCGTCTATGGATGCGGCCAGAAACTGAAGTTTCTCGTTGAGCAGGCCCAATTGCTGACGGTTTTTCTGCCGTTCGTGCAGCGCTTCCACCTGCAACTGGACACCCTCAAGCAACTCTTCAAGGTTGACCGGCTTCTGGTAGTAATCGGCGATGCCGGCTCGCAGAGCCTTGATGACGTCCTTTTTCTCGGCTTGTCCGGTCAGCATGATGGCCTCGAACAGATGCGTCTTGCCGCCAGCCATCTTCATGGCTTCGACCATCTCGATCCCATTCATGCCTGGCATTTCCAGGTCGCAGAGTACGATGCCAATAGCGCTGTCGCTGCTGAAATGCTCGATGGCCTCAAGGCTTGAATGGCAGCGCACGCACGCATAGCCGT
The DNA here is from genome assembly GCF_032587795.1 of Pseudomonas syringae group sp. 247E2. Classification (NCBI taxonomy): domain Bacteria; kingdom Pseudomonadati; phylum Pseudomonadota; class Gammaproteobacteria; order Pseudomonadales; family Pseudomonadaceae; genus Pseudomonas; species Pseudomonas syringae group sp. 247E2. Next base: position 165,797 of record NZ_JAWHPK010000001.1, read on the forward strand.
TGCTCTCCAGAAACTCACAGAGTTCTTCAACAATAAGAGGCTGGTCGTCGACCACCAGAACTTTTGTGACCGGGTAGTTATCCACATGCAACTCCATGCTGTTAAGGCCGGCAGACCGGAACCTTTATCCATTCAGCAAAACATGATTAAGCGTTGTATGACCCGTTTCGGGTAGTTCAATGACAGTACGCCACAGCGATGTGTTAACCGTAGTCGTACTTTCCGACTATGTACATAGCATTAAACTTTCAATTGGCCGAGAGTCGACTAATGGAGCAACGCTACTGTCAGCAGCAAGCCCGCCAATAAAAAAGGTGAAAAAGGATATTTATCTGGCGCGTCAGGGAACATATAGGCGTAACGCCGCGCAACTCGTTGGTTTATATGATGCTGCACTTTCCTGGCGAGCAACACCCAGGTCAGCACGGCGATGCCTGCGCCGATAAATGTGCACAGTAAATAGACGCTGTCGGAGGCGAGCGCGAGTGCGGCCATCAGCTTGACGTCTCCGGCGCCCAGCTTGCCGAGCGCATAACCAGGCAATGTCAAGCCCAGTGCCAGCGCCAGTGCCAGCGCGGCTTCCAGTGGCGGGGCGCCTAGCCAGGTCGTTCCGGTGCCTGCCAGCCAGGCGGCCGCCAGTGCTGCTGCGCCCAGTGTCAGCCCGTTTGAAATGTGCTTGCGTCGCGCATCCTGTTCGGCGCAAATTACAAACCAGACAAGCAGAAGAAATAATTTCATCAAGCAAAAAACATCCTGTTTTCCGGAAAGAATCTATGCTCTGTTGAAGCCGTAAATGTCAGGGTAGACGTTGATATGAAAACCGTTCTGCAGCATGCCTTGCCTCATCGGCAGCAAGGTGCCGCCGCTATTGAGTTCGCTGCGGTGTTCGTTGTTTTCTTTGCCGTGTTCTATGGCGTGGTGAGTTATAGCCTGCCGTTGCTTATGATGCAGTCTTTCAATGCGGCTGCCAGTGAAGCCGTGCGCCGAAGTGTCGCCCTTAGCCCGACAGTGAGTGGCTATAACACTCTGTTGGTCAGCCAGGCGCAGAGTGTCGTCATGAATCAGCTGTCATGGATGCCGCCTGCGCTGGGTTTCAACGCCAGTTATACCAACGTGACCTACACCGCCGGTGTTCTGACGGTGACCATCCAGTACCCCAAGACCCGATTGACCCAGGTACTCCCGTTATTGACGCTCCCTGGCATCGGCGAGGTCCCGCGCTTGCCGACCAACCTTACTGCACAAGCGAGTCTGCAACTTGCCCCTTGAAAAAAATCGTCTGAGCCGTTGGCTGGGCCGTGGTGAAGCGCCGCCGGTATCCCAGGCTGTGCCCGTGTCAAGCGAGCCGGGCCCGGTCGGGGTCGACCTTTATGTGCTGCTCGATGACGAAGGACGGATACAGAGCATCAGCCCGCAGTTGCTTGCGCGTTTGGGCATTGCCGCTCCGCTGTCAGCTGCGCAGCGGTTGATGAACCTGTTGCTGCCAAACAGCGCGCTGGTCATTGAAGGCGTGCCGCATGACTGGCTGGGGCACATGCTGGACCTGGACTTCAAGAGTGCCGATGCGCACACCTTGCACGCCCGTGGCTGGGTGCAGGCGCATGGCAAGGGCTGGCTGTTGCAGTTGCTGGATATCAGCGACTTGATGGAGGAGGCCAGTGCCGCCCGCAGCCGCCAGCAATGCCTGCGCTTTGCCGGGCAAATGGCCGAGCGTGTGCGCGTGTGCAACGTGGACCGGCTGACTGCCGTGGTGACCGAGCAACTCGAGGAACTGGCACAGCTATGGCGCGTTCCCTGTCTGGCGCTGGTATTGCCGGAAGTCAGCGGCGCTGGCTGGCGTGTCTACTGCCAGTACAGCGCCCACACCGCGCCGGAGTTATGGCAGGTTGGGCAGCGACTGGGCAATGCGCTGGATCGATTCGATGCCAATATCACCCATCAACTCAGGTTTGGCGGCGGCGTCGACCAAGGGCCGTTGCAGAGTGCCTTCGGCAACGCGGACGGTTTTCTGATCCCCCACAGCCGTGACAACGTTGCTAAAGCATGGCTGATGTTCGGTTTCTATAACCCGCAACAGCAGGCTCCGGATCTTGGTGAACGCGAGTGGCTCAACCTGTGTTCGGCGCTGGCCGGGCCGGTGCTTTTTCGCTTGTCCGAGCAGCACAATCGTCACCATGTAGAGCGCCTGGCGGTGCTTCAGGATCTACTGGGCACCGGTTGGTGGGAGCTGATGCCTGCTCGTGACGAAATCCTGCTGGCACCGCAACTGGCGCGCAGTCTGCGTCTGGGTGACCGGGTCGAAAGTCTGTCGCGTCAAGACTGGCTGGCGTTGATTCATCCGGCTGATCGACAAGAGCTTTCCAGTCGTCTGGCGCAGTTACGTGACAAAGGCACGCCGCTGATGCTTTGCGTGCGTCTCGCACAGAGCGACCCCGCCCAGGAAACCCTCTGGTACCGTATTCAGGGCCAGGCGCTGATCAGTGGTCAGGTTCAGCGGGTGTTGGGTTTCATGCTCGATGTCAGTGATATCAAGAATCAGGAAACCGAAGCAGCGGCCGCTCACGCCCGGCTGGATAACCTCATTGCCAGCTCGCCGGCCGTGATTTACGTGCAGCGCTACGATCACGGCAACCTTGAGCCAACCTTTTTCAGTGACAGTCTCACGCCCTTGCTGGGCTGGACGCTGGCTGACTGCGTAGACGGCCAGCTGGCGGAATACATTCACCCCGAAGACCGCGACATCTGGTTCGAGCGTAACCGGCAGCTGTTGCGCGGAGGCGTTGTCAGTCGGCGTTACAGGTTGCGCAACAAGAACGGCCACTACCATTGGTTGCTGGACGAAGCGCGATTGTTGCGTGACGACCTCGGCATGCCCGTGGAGGCGGTCGGCCTGTGGCTGGACGTGACCGAAGCCACTCTGGCGGCCGAGCACGTGCGCCAGAGCGAAGAGCGATACCGCATTCTGGTCGAAGACTCACCGGCCATGATCTGCCGCTATTCTCCGGATCTGGTACTGAGTTTCGGCAACCGTCCACTGGCCAATTACATGGAATGCACGCCGGAACAACTGACCGGGATCAATCTGGGGGACTGGCTTTCGGACGAGCAGCGCGAGGCGTTCATTCGGCGCATTGGTCAACTCACCCCGCAAGCGCCGGTGAGCACCGAAGAAATCTGTATCGAGCTGCCCGGCCGTGAGTATGCCTGGTGGGTCTGGGCCGACCGGGGAATATTCGACGAGCACGGCACGCTGGTCGAGGTTCAGGCCGTGGGCCGTGATAACACGGATGTGCGCCGCTCCAGGATGCAATTGAACCAGAGCGCGAAAATGGCCACGCTTGGCGAAATGTCCACAGGCCTCGCCCATGAGATAAATCAGCCCCTCAATGTTATGCGCATGGCGGTGGTCAACGTCCTCAAGCGTCTTGGGCGCGGGGACGTGGACATCGAATACCTCACCGAAAAGCTCAACCGTATCGACACACAGGTACAGCGCGCTGCCCGCGTGGTGGACCACATGAGGGTATTCGGGCGGCGCTCCGAAGTGGAGGAGCGGCTGTTCGATCCGGCGCAGGCGGTGGAAGGCACCCTCTCGATGCTGGCCGAAGGCATGAAAGGCAAGGGTGTGCAGTTGCGGGTCGGCACCATGATCGAAGACGTGCAGGTTCGCGGGCATGTCGATCAGCTTGAGCAGGTGCTGATCAACCTGATGGTCAACGCCCGTGATGCGTTGTTGTCACGTCGGGAAAAAGACCGGGATTTCGAACCGTGGATCAGCGTCGAGGCCGAGCGGGACGAAAATATCATCCGGCTGGCGGTTCAGGACAACGGCGGGGGGATTGATCCGCGTTTGCTGGAGCGCATTTTCGAGCCTTTCTTCACCACCAAGCCTGTCGGTGTCGGCACCGGACTGGGCTTGTCTGTCAGCTACGGCATCGTCGACCAGATGGGCGGCCAGCTCAGCGTCGGCAACGTCGGGGAGGGCGCTCGTTTCCAGATCGAGCTGCCGATATTCAACGCCGGTTAGATAATCAGCGTCGCCTGACCGATGTTGCAGCTTAAATTGGCACCCACATCGGTGGCACCCAGACTCAGGCCAAGTGACTCGAACAGCGGGTCGACGACTGATGTCAGCAAGCCGGTCAGCGTGTTCTCCACAATAGCGTCCAGCGCAACGGTCAGGCTGTTCAGCGTTGCAGCTGCTCCAGTAATGACGTTGCCTAGCACATTGCTGGTCGCAGGTTTATAGACATTCACCTTTACGCTGGAAACCGTGCCGTTCAGCAACGTACTGGGTTTGGTGTGCGCAACGCTCGTCAGGAAATAAGGCGCGCTGTTGATTTCCGGCAGATTGGGCGAGCTGAAGGTTGTACTGACGACCGGTGAGCTGCCCAGCGGCGACTGGCTTACCGTGTCGAACGTGAGACCTATGCCGCCACCGCCGAAGGGGGTACGGGCGGTGCAGTTGCCCAACAGTCCCGCTATCTTCTGGCAGGTCTTGGTGCCTATATCCAGCACCGGTAGAGGCAGTGCGGTGATTGCCGAGGGGTCAGTGCTGGCAGGAAACGCTGCCGTGCTGTCAATCCAGCCAACCTTGCCGCTGAGCAATCCTGCATCTGTTTTGACACTCAAGGTTTTGCTGGTATTGCTGGTACAGGTGTAGCCGGTGACATAGGTGTCGGCGCTGGCCAGCGACAGGCTCAGATCTATCCTGGGGCCGGCGCTGGCAGAAGAGTCCGAGGTCAGAAACTTGAAATCGGTGACCATGCAACTGTTTAGTCCTACGGCGCAGGTGGCTGATGTCACCAGGCCCGCGATGTTCAGGCTCAACGCGCTATTGAGGATCGGTGTCAGGCTGCCGACCACCGAGCCCGCAGTGTTGGCCAATGACGTGATGGTGCCCAGCACCGGCAGATTGACTGACACCAGCGCGCGCATCTGCGCGGTGCGCACGTAGATCCGGTTGGCACCGGTTTTGGGATTGAGCGGGTCGATCTTGCTCGGGTCGCCGATGGCCGATAACTGAGGCGGCTCAACGACCTGAAATCGTGTGGTGACCTGTGCCAGGGTGCCTACATTTATCTGCGCAGCTGTCGATATGCCGGTCTTGTCGTTGGCCAGTTGCGCAAGGCCCTGAACCAGGTCCAGAAGGCGCAGATTGGTGTTCAATGCAGCGAGGTCCGAACTGCCTTGTATCGACAGCACGTCGCCGAGCAACACAGTGGTTGCGCCAGCCGCCAGCTTCAATGCCTGCAGGCCCGCGATGGTGGCCGTGCCGTTCAAGGTCGCGCCGGGGTCGAGCACATTGATAGCACTCTGGATCAACTGGCTGACAGAAACCGATGTGTTGAGCACCTCGCTGTAACCGACCGCAGTCAGGTTAAGGTCGGTCTTGAGTCGGTTCAGATAGCTCAACAGGCTGAGGTCGGTGCTGGCGAGGCCCTGCCAGTTCGCTACGCTCAGGTTGAGTGTGCCACCGAGCAGGCTGCCGATGAGCGGGTTCAGAATGGCCGCCCGAGTGCTGTCCATTGTTACCGCCGCACTGCGAATGGTGAGTGCCGCCAGTGGCGCGGCACTGGCAGCCACGGCTGTGGCGCTGATCGTGATGTTCGCAGGGGAGGGAGTTTTTTCGAACAGGGCAACAATACCGGCAGCAATACTTCGTGGCACCGGATGCGCCGCGACCACTTGAATGGCCAGTGCCTGGGTGGAGTCCGCGACAAATACGCGCTGGCTCTGCAGGCCCACTGTAAGGGTGCCGCAGAGGGTGGTTAGCGTTCGACCTCCGCTATTCGGGGTAAAGCCGTTACGCGTGGCACTTTGTGTGGCGAAACCGGGGGCGGTGGCCGCCCCGCTGCACGTTCCCCTGCGCCCCGCAGCTTCCAGGGCGGCGATGTCCGCAACCCGCTGCAACGAGCGTTTCTCCAGATACAGCCTGCCGCTGTCGACCACTATCAGTGTGCACAGCAGCGCCAATCCCAATGTGAGCGCGGCCATCATGCCTATGGCGCCGCGTTGCCGGGCGGGCATTGCCGTATAACCATCCAGTGGGGACATCAGCACTCCTTCGGCCACGCCGTTGCTCACTCACCTGCTTCAGGGGAGTGTAGTCAACGCCTCGAAAGAGCACTGGCAAGGTGCCAGATTTGAGAAGTGTCGCACCCGATTTGTACGGGCGCGATCAGGTATGCCGATCAGTACTGGTAACGCAGTACTGCGTGCGAGAGGGCGCGCACCGCAAAAATGCCGAGCAGCGCGGTCATTGCCGGGACGATGAGCCACCATACCCGGACCGACATGGCGGGCAAGGGGGCGTTGCGCTGAATGAACGCCAGGCTGGCGGCGCAGACACAGAACGCCAGGAGCATTCCAGCGAGGATGTCGGTTGGCCAGTGAACGCCCAGGTAAACCCTGGAAAGCGCGATGGCCAGTGCCGGAATGCCACCGACCAGCATCCAGCTCAGGCGCAGGCGCACGGGCTGGCCGCGTCCGGCCAGCACCGCCAGCGTCATGAACAGCGCAAAGGCCGCAGAACTGTGGCCACTGGGCATACTGTAAGTGGTCAGCGGCTCTACCAGAACGTCCGGGCGAGTGCGGGCGAAGAACGTTTTCAGGGTGCCATTGGCAATCGCGGTACCCAGTGTTGCGGTCAGGGCAAAAGCTGCGTGACGCCATTGTCTGGCAACGGCCAGCACGATGATCAGCAGGGAGGCCGCCAGCAACTGGGCCTTGAAGTCGCCGATGCTGGTGACGAAGATCACGATGTTCTGTGCGGCCTCGCTGCGATGCTCCTGAATGAGCGTCATCAGGCCGTTGTCGAAGTCCGCCAGATAAGGCCAGCCGATGAACAGCGCCGCGACCAGCGTCAGGCTGAGCACGGAAATAAGTTTGGTTGCATAGCGCTTCTGGCGAATGCTGCTCTGAATACTCAGCCCGAACAGAATCGCCAGACCGGCACCGACCACTGCCGCCTCAGGCCAGAAGCCTTCCGGCAGGGGCAGGCGAATGGCCGCGCCCGCCGCCCAGCCCGGCATCAGGTAGGCAATCGACCAGCCTGCCGCGGCCAGTACACTGACGGCCGCAAAGCGCGGGAGCGGCATGTCGCACATGCCGGCAATCATTGGCAGCATCGGGCGTAGCGGTCCGATGAAGCGCCCGACCAGCAAACTGGCGATGCCGTAACGGTGGAAGTATTTTTCCGCACCTTCCATCCACTCCGGGTGCGTGCGCAAGCCGGGCAACTGACGGATATTCTGATGAAAGCGCCGGCCTATGAAGTACGACACTGCGTCCCCCAACAGCCCGCCGAGAAAACCCAGTAACAGTACTTCGCTCAACGGCAGTATGCCGCTGCCCGCCAAGGCGGCGATGGCAAACATGATGACCGTGCCCGGCACGACGATCCCGACGATCGCGACGCATTCAGTGAAGGCCACCAAAAAGATCGCGACAGCCACCCAGGAAGGATTCGCTGTCAGCCAGCCGGTCATGCCATTGAGCAGATCGCCCATCGGTCAGTTTCCTTGATCGAGAAATAAGTAGTCGCGGCCTTCGACCTGACCGCGTCTGAGAGGGTTCCGTGTGCAGAAACGGGCGTAACCGGCATCCACGAAGCGATACATCAAGTGCTCATCGCGCCCGGCAGGAATGCCCAGACGGGTGGTCTGGATAATGCGCTCGGGTGCCTGGCCGATGTCTTCGACCAGCAACCTCTGTGGGTCGAAGCGTCTGGCGTCCCACTCCGGTACTTTCAGGCCAAGTGCCTTGCACAGTAGCGTCTGGCCAGCGCAGAGCCGTTGCGGCGGGCGGATTGCGCCGCTGGCGTCGGGGTTGTTCAACTGCATCTGCGCCAGGGCGTTTTCGTCGCTGGTTGCGTCGGTCCAGGGAAATGCCGATTTGATCAGCACTGCATTGCCCGGTCCCTCGGCGCTGAAATTCAGCGAGTCACCGCCGCGCGCGTAGTACATATAGATGTGCCCGCCGTCGAGGAACAGCGCTTTGCGCTTTTCGGTATAGCCCAGCGAAGCATGGCTGCCTTTTTCAGCGCAGTAGTACGCTTCTGTTTCGATGATGCGGGCGGCCAGCCACAGCTCGCCCACTTTATGCCGAATGACCTTGCCCAGCAGATCGCGGGCCAGCAACTGGGCATCGCGATGGAAGAAATGATCCGGAAGAGCAGCAGGCATAGTCAGGCAGGTACGTTGAGAAGGTGCCCGATAATAACAAGCGCAACTTTAATTGCAGCTGAATGTGTCTGGATTAGCGGCTTTGTTGTTTCTGAAAGTGACTGAGGCATGACAAACCGGTTAACCCATAAGAGCGTTTTGTGCGTGCGTTTCCCTGCGACGCTGGTCGAGAGGGCGTGCAGGCTGAGCGCTCATCGTTATACACAAGTCCTGAAGAGCCCGGAAAATGGTGGTGTTCAGGCTTCTGCCCGCAGGGCGTGGGAGCGAACTTGTTCGCGACAGCTTTATTTCGGGCGACACATCTCCTGCGGATGTCACGGCCCTTTCGCGGACAAGTCCGCTCCTACGGCTTTCGGCCAGAATCAAAAGCGGACTTGCGTATAACGATGAGGGCTGAGCGTGATAAATGGTGGCGTTCAGGCTTCTGCCCACAGGGCGTGGGAGCGAACTTGTTCGCGACAGCTTTATTTCGGGCGACACATCTCCTGCGGATGTCACGGCCCTTTCGCGGACAAGTCCGCTCCTACGGCTTTCGGCCAGAATCAAAAGCGGACTTGTGTATAACGATGAGGGCTGAGCGTGATAGATGGGGGTGTTCAGGCTTCTGCCCGCAGGGCGTGGGAGCGAACTTGTTCGCGAAAGCTTTATTTTGGGCGATACATCTCCTGCGGACGTCACGGCCCTTTCGCGGACAAGTCCGCTCCTACGGCTTTCGGCCAGAATCAAAAGCGGACTTGTGTATAACGATGAGGGCTGAGCGTGATAGATGGGGGTGTTCAGGCTTCTGCCCGCAGGGCGTGGGAGCGAACTTGTTCGCGAAAGCTTTATTTCGGGCGACACATCTCCTGCGGATGTCACGGCCCCTTCGCGGACAAGTCCGCTCCTACGGCTTTCGGCCAGAATCAAAAGCGGACTTGTGTATAACGATGAGGGCTGAGCGTGATAGATGGGGGTGTTCAGGCTTCTGCCCGCAGGGCGGGGGAGCGAACTTGTTCGCGAAAGCTTTATTTCGGGCGATACATCTCCTGCGGATGTCACGGCCCTTTCGCGGACAAGTCCGCTCCTACGGCTTTCGGCCAGAATCAAAAGCGGACTTGTGTATAACGATGAGGGCTGAGCGTGATAAACGGTGGCGTTCAAGCTTCTGCCCGCAGGGCGTGGGAGCGAACTTGTTCGCGAAAGCTTTATTTCGGGCGATACATCTCCTGCGGATGTCACGGCCCCTTCGCGGACAAGTCCGCTCCTACGGCTTTCGGCCAGAATCCAAAGCGGACTTTGTATGTAACGATGAGGGCTGAGGGGGATAGGCATCGGTCTGCGCAATAAATCTGCGCACTGATATCGACCATCCGCCTGTCTGCGCTGTCGTTCGTGCGGCACGACAGCTATAATCAGCCGCTTTCCTCTTTGCCAAGACCTCTGAGACCATGACTGAGTCCGTTCTTGACTACATGACCCGCCTGGGTCGCGCCGCCCGCGAAGCCTCGCGAGTGATCGGTCGTGCCAGCACTGCGCAGAAGAACCGCGCCCTGCAAGCCACTGCCGCTGCTCTGGATGAAGCGCGCGCCGAGCTGTCTGCCGCCAATGCGCTGGACCTGGCCAATGGTCAGGCCAATGGCCTTGAGCCGGCAATGCTGGAACGACTGGCCCTGACCCCCGCGCGTATCGACAGCATGATCGTCGGGTTGCGTCAGGTAGCAGGTCTGGCAGACCCGGTCGGTGCGATCCGCGACATGAGCTATCGGCCGTCGGGTATTCAGGTTGGCAAGATGCGTGTGCCGCTGGGTGTTGTGGGAATCATCTACGAGTCGCGTCCGAATGTGACCATCGATGCGGCCAGTCTGTGCCTGAAGTCCGGCAATGCGACCATTTTGCGCGGCGGTTCCGAAGCCATTCATTCCAATCGTGCCATTGCCGCCTGCATCGAGCGTGGTCTGGCCGAGGCCGGGCTGCCTGCTGCTGTGGTGCAGGTGGTTGAAACCCCCGACCGTGCAGCGGTTGGCGCATTGATCACCATGCCCGAGTACGTTGACGTCATCGTTCCGCGTGGGGGCAAGGGCCTGATCGAGCGGGTCAGCCGCGATGCGCGCGTGCCGGTCATCAAGCATCTGGACGGCATCTGCCATGTGTATGTCAGTGCCCACGCCGATCTGGCCAAGGCGCAGAAGATTGCCTTCAATGCCAAGACGTACCGCTACGGTATCTGCGGCGCGATGGAAACCCTGCTGGTCGATCAAACCATCGCCGCCGATTTCCTGCCCGCCATGGCCGCGCAGTTTCGCGAGAAGGGCGTCGAGTTGCGCGGTTGCGAGCGCACCCGTGACCTGATCGACGTAATTCCGGCCACCGAAGACGACTGGCACACCGAATACCTGGCTGCAATCCTGTCGATTCGCGTCGTTTCAGGGCTGGACGAAGCCATCGAGCACATCAACCATTATGGTTCGCATCACAGCGATGCCATCGTTTCCGACCATCAAAGTCAGATTCGCCGGTTCATGGCCGAGGTCGATTCCAGTTCGGTCATGGTCAATGCACCGACCAGCTTTGCGGACGGGTTCGAATACGGATTGGGTGCCGAGATCGGCATTTCTACTGATAAGCTGCACGCCCGCGGTCCAGTCGGGCTTGAAGGGTTGACCTGCGAGAAGTACATCGTGATCGGTGATGGTCAATTGCGCGGACAAGCCTGACTTGAACAACCCCACGACAGCGCTGCCCAGACGTATCGGTATGCTTGGGGGTACGTTTGACCCGGTTCATATCGGTCACTTGCGCGGTGCGCTTGAAGTGGCCGAACTGCTGGAGCTCGATGAGTTGCGCCTGACGCCCAGCGCCAGGCCTCCGCATCGTGACATGCCGAGTGTCACCGCCGAGGACCGTCTGGCGATGGTTCAGAGCGCGGTTGCGGGTGTGTCGCCCTTGACGGTGGATGACCGTGAACTGAAGCGGGACAAACCGTCGTATACCCTCGACACACTGGAATCGATGCGCGCCGAACTGGCGCCTCAGGACCAGCTGTTCCTGTTGCTGGGTTGGGATGCCTTTTGCGGGCTGCCGACCTGGCACAGGTGGGAAGAACTGCTGGAGCACTGCCATATCGTGGTGCTGCAACGCCCGGACGCGGACAGCGAGTCGCCGGATGCCATGCGCAATCTGCTGGCGGCACGCGCGGTCAGCGACCCCAAGGCCCTGAAAGGGCCGGGTGGACACATTACATTCGTCTGGCAGACGCCTTTATCGGTGTCTGCCACCCAGATCCGTCAACTGCTGGCCAGCGGTAAGTCGGTACGTTTTCTGGTGCCAGACGCGGTACTGGCCTATATCGATGCACGCGGACTTTACCGCGCGCCGAACACTGATGGGTCGTCCTGAAACTGCTTTGATCGATAAGCGTTTGAACGGTCCCACACATACGAGCTGAATGAGTTTTATATGACAAAGCAAAAAATGAGCAGTGAAGAAGTCATCAATGTTGCGATTGCAGCCCTTGAAGAAGTCAAGGGTGCAGACATCCTGACCATCGATGTGCGTGACAAGACCAGCATCGCTGACTACATGCTGATCTGCACCGGTACGTCCAACCGTCAGTTGAATGCACTGGTCGATAACGTCCGTGACAAGGTCAAGGCAGCCGGCCTGAAGTCCCTGAGCGAAGAAGGCAAGGGCGACAGCGACTGGGTTCTGTTGGACCTGGGCGATGTGATCGTTCACGTAATGACCGCTGCGGCACGCCAGTTCTACGACCTGGAACGCTTGTGGCAGGGCGCTGAACAAAGCCGTGCCGCCAGCGCTGCGCATCACACTCCAGGCAACGAATAAGGCCTTGATGTGCGTTTGCGTCTGATTGCTGTGGGGTCGCGCATGCCCAAGTGGGTGGAAGAAGGTTGGCACGAGTACGCCAAGCGGATGCCCTCCGAGCTTGCGCTTGAACTGGTGGAAATCCCGCTCAATACCCGGGGCAAGAACGCCGATGTTGCGCGCTTCATCCGTCAGGAAGGCGAGGCGATGCTGGCGAAAGTGCAGCCGGGCGAGCGGATTGTCACGCTTGAAGTGCATGGCAAACCGTGGAGCACCGAACAGCTGGCGGTCGAACTCGATCGCTGGCGCCTCGATGCGCGTACGGTCAACCTGATGGTCGGCGGCCCCGAGGGGCTGGCGCCTGAAGTCTGTGCCCGCAGTGAACAACGCTGGTCCCTGTCGCCGCTGACCCTGCCGCATCCACTGGTGCGCATTCTGATCGGCGAACAGATGTATCGCGCCTGGACAGTCCTGTCCGGGCACCCTTATCACAAGTAGCATCGTCTTTACTGTGAATACGGCCTAAATGTCTCAACCGATCCGCCTCAAAGACCACGAAAAGGACGCACGCCTGGTGCGCGGCAGGGTCGTGTTCGGTGCCGTGGCGGTGGTGTTGCTGGTGTGCGTGCTGATTGCCCGGTTGTATTACCTGCAGGTCATCCAGTACGAGTATCACTCCACGCTTTCGGAAAACAACCGCGTTCACGTTCAGCCGATTCCGCCCAGCCGTGGGCTGATCTACGATCGTAATGGCGTGGTGGTTGCGGACAACCGGCCCAGTTTCAGTCTCAGCATGACCCGTGAGCGTGCCGGCGAGTGGTCCAGTGTGCTCGACACCATTGTCGAGATCCTGCAGCTCACCCCGGATGATCGCATCATCTTCGAAAAGCGTATGAAGCAGGGGCGTCGGCCGTTCGAGCCGGTGCCTATCCTGTTCGAGCTGAGCGAAGAGCAGATCGCCCTGATTGCGGTCAACCAGTTCCGCCTGCCAGGTGTCGAAGTGGTTGCGCAACTGGTCAGGCACTACCCGCAAGGGCCGCATTTTGCTCACTCGGTCGGTTACATGGGGCGGATCAACGAAAAAGAGCTCAAGAGCCTCGATCCGATCAATTACAGCGGCACGCACCATATCGGCAAGACCGGTATCGAGCGATTTTACGAACCCGATCTGCATGGTCAGGTCGGCTACGAAGAGGTCGAGACCAACGCCCGTGGCCGCGTGCTGCGCGTGCTCAAGCGCACCGACCCGATCCCTGGAAAGGACATCGTTCTTAGCCTGGACATCAACCTTCAGGAAGCTGCCGAGGCCGCATTGGGTGGGCGTCGTGGCGCGGTAGTCGCGCTGGACCCTGCCACCGGAGAAGTGCTGGCGATGGTCAGTGCGCCGAGCTTCGATCCGAACCTGTTTGTCACCGGCATCAGCTTCAAGGCCTACGCCGAGCTACGCGATTCAATAGACCGGCCGCTGTTCAACCGCATTCTGCGCGGCCTTTACCCGCCCGGTTCGACCATCAAGCCTGCCGTGGCGATTGCCGGGCTGGACGCCGGTGCAGTAACGCCCGGCTCAAGAGTGTTCGACCCTGGCTATTACCAACTGCCCAATTACGATCACAAGTACCGTAACTGGAACCGCACCGGTGATGGCTGGGTGGATCTGGATACCGCGATCATGCGTTCCAATGACACGTACTTCTACGATCTGGCGCACAAACTGGGCATCGATCGGCTTTCCACCTACATGAACAAGTTCGGTATCGGGCAGAAAGTGTCGCTGGATATGTTCGAGGAGTCCCCCGGTCTGATGCCGTCCCGTGAATGGAAGCGTGCGACCCGTCGCCAGGCCTGGTTCCCTGGCGAAACCCTGATTCTCGGCATTGGGCAGGGCTACATGCAGGCAACGCCGTTGCAACTGGCCCAGGCGACCGCACTGGTGGCCAACAAAGGTGTGTGGAACCGTCCGCATCTGGCCAGAACCATCGAAGGCAAGGCACCTGTGGATGAAAACCCGATGCCGAATATCGTGCTGCGCGACCCGGCCAACTGGGGGCGAGTCAACCACGGCATGCAGGAAGTGATGCATGGCGCGCGTGGTACGGCGCGCAAGGCTGCCATCGGTGCGCAATACCGGATCGCCGGCAAAAGCGGTACGGCTCAGGTAGTCGCCATCAAGCAGGGCGAGAAATACGACCGTACCAAGGTTCAGGAGCGTCATCGTGACCATGCCCTGTTTGTCGGTTTTGCACCGGCCGACAATCCAAAAATCGTTGTTGCAGTGATGGTCGAGAACGGCGAGTCCGGTTCCGGCGTTGCTGCACCCGTTGTGCGGCAGGTGATGGACGCCTGGCTGCTCGACGAAAACGGCCATCTCAAGCCTGAGTATGCCGGTTCCCTGAATCTGGAGGCTGCGGCCCGTGAAGAGTAATTTCGACCGCATCCTGTCCAGCGAAGACGTGATGCGTCGCCGTGCCACTTTTTTGCAGCGCATTCATATCGATGGCCCGTTGTTGATCCTGTTGCTGACCCTGGCGGCTGGCAGCCTGTTCGTCCTGTATTCGGCCAGCGGCAAGAACTGGGACCTGCTCATCAAGCAGGCCAGTTCGTTTGGTATCGGTCTGGTGGCAATGGTGGTGATTGCCCAGCTGGAGCCGCGTTTCATGGCGCGCTGGGTGCCTGTGCTGTATGTGCTCGGCGTCATGCTGCTGGTAGTCGTGGATGTCATGGGCCACAACGCCATGGGCGCGACACGCTGGATCAATATCCCCGGTGTGATCCGCTTCCAGCCTTCGGAGTTTCTCAAGATCATCATGCCGGCAACCATCGCCTGGTATCTGTCCAAACGCACGCTGCCACCGCATCTCAAACATGTGGCGGTCAGTCTCGCCTTGATTGGTGTGCCGTTCATTCTGATCGTGCGCCAGCCTGATCTGGGCACCTCGCTGCTGATTCTGGCGTCCGGGGCCTTCGTGCTGTTCATGGCCGGCCTGCGCTGGCGCTGGATTATCAGTGTGCTGGCGGCCGCTGTGCCTGCTGCAGTGGCCATGTGGTTCTTCTTCATGCACGACTACCAGAAGCAGCGCGTACTGACGTTTCTGGACCCGGAAAGCGATCCGCTGGGGACCGGCTGGAACATCATTCAATCAAAGGCTGCCATCGGTTCGGGCGGTGTATTCGGCAAAGGCTGGCTGCTGGGCACTCAGTCGCACCTGGACTTTTTGCCGGAAAGCCACACCGACTTCATCATCGCGGTACTGGGTGAAGAGTTCGGTCTGGTGGGCATCTGTGCGCTGCTGATCATCTATATGCTGCTGATCGGTCGTGGGCTTGTGATCACGGCACAGGCGCAGACATTATTCGGCAAGCTGCTGGCCGGAGCGTTGACCATGACGTTTTTTGTTTACGTTTTCGTCAACATCGGTATGGTCAGTGGCCTGCTGCCAGTGGTGGGGGTGCCATTGCCCTTCATTAGCTACGGCGGAACTTCGCTGGTGACCCTACTGTCAGCGTTTGGGGTTTTGATGTCGATCCATACACACCGTAAATGGATTGCTCAAGTTTGATTAAGGTGAACTATTCAATGCAAGCAATGCGTAACTGGGCTCGATATGCTCCGGTGGTCGGTCTGGTAGGCATCCTTGGATCGGTGCAAGAGGCGCTGGCCGGCGACTATGAGGGTTCTCCCCAGGTAGCGGAATTCGTCGGTGAGCTGACCCGCGATCACGGTTTTGCCGGTGAGCAGTTGATGAGCCTGTTTCGTGAGGTCGAGCGCAAGCAGGCGATTCTCGATGCCATTTCCCGCCCGGCCGAACGCGTCAAGCAGTGGAAAGAGTATCGGCCGATGTTCATCACCGATACGCGCATCGCCCGCGGCGTCGATTTCTGGCGTCAGCACGAGGCCGCATTGGCCCGCGCCGAGCAGGAATATGGCGTACCGGCGCAGATCATCGTTTCGATCATTGGCGTGGAAACCTTTTTCGGCCGCAATACCGGCAATTACCGGGTGATCGATGCATTGTCGACGCTCGGTTTCGATTACCCTCCACGCGCACAGTTCTTCCGCAAGGAATTGCGTGAGTTTCTGCTGCTGGCTCGCGAACAACAGGTTGACCCCTTGACTCTCAAAGGCTCGTACGCCGGAGCAATGGGCCTGCCGCAGTTCATGCCGAGCAGTTTCCGCGCCTATGCAGTGGATTTCGACGGCGACGGCCATATCAACATCTGGACCGACCCGGACGATGCCATCGGCAGCGTTGCCAGTTATTTCAAGCGTCATGGCTGGGTAGCCGGTCAGCCGGTAGTCAGCCGCGCGACCGCACGTGGCGACCGGGTTGACGAAGGGTTGAGCCCTGCGCTTGATCCGGTAATGTCGGTCGGGGAGTTGCGACAGCTGGGCTGGGCGAGTCATGATGCGCTGCGCGACGATATGCCGGTAACGGCGTTCCGTCTTGAAGGCGACAATGGTCCTGAATACTGGCTGGGTTTGAACAATTTTTATGCTATCACCCGTTATAACCGCAGTGTGATGTACGCCATGGCCGTGTATCAGCTGTCTGAATCGTTGGTTCAAGCTCGAGGCGTCAAGTAATGCGGGCATTGCCGATTCTGCAAACATTCAAGCTTCTGGCGCTGACCGGCCTGGCAGTGCTGGTTGCCAGTTGCTCGTCGCCGTCACGCACAACCTCGTCGCAGTCGCCAAAAGGCGGTGCCGCTGTGCGCTCGATGCCGGGGCTGGACATCAACCGTGCCCACAAGGACGGCGCGCCGTGGTGGGACGTGGATGTCTCGCGCATCCCCGATGCAACGCCGACCCTGCATACCGGTGCCTACAAGGCGAACCCGTATACGGTGCTGGGCAAGACCTATTTCCCGATGAGCGATTCAAAGCGTTACGTCGCTTCGGGCACCGCTTCCTGGTATGGCACCAAGTTTCATGGCCAGAACACCGCCAACGGCGAGGTGTATGACCTGTATGGCATGAGCGCCGCGCACAAGACCCTGCCGCTGCCCAGCTATGTCAAAGTGACCAACCTGGACAACAACCGCACGGTGATTCTGCGCGTCAACGATCGCGGGCCATTCTATTCGGACCGCATTATCGACTTGTCCTACGCCGCCGCCAAAAAGCTGGGCTATGCCGAAACCGGCACCGCCCGGGTCAAGGTCGAAGGTATCGACCCGCAGGAATGGTGGGCGCAACGTGGCCGTCCGGCACCGCTGATGCTCAATCAGCCGCAAGTGATGGCTCAGGCCACGCCGCCCGCGCTGTCGACATCGACCGGAACCGTCGAGCAATACACGCCGCCACCGCAGCAACACGCCGCACCTGTCGTGCCGTTGCAGGTTGACGCAAAAAAAAACGCTTCAGGACAAGCCGCTGGGCTGTTTCTCCAGGTGGGAGCCTTCGCCAACCCGGACGCTGCGGAGCTCCTGAGGTCGAAACTGAGCGGGATGGTTCGAGCGCCGGTGTTCGTCAGCTCGATAGCTCGCAATCAGCAAACGCTCTATCGGGTCCGGATGGGACCGATCGACACGCCGGGTGAAGCCCAGCAACTGCAAAACAGCGTCAGGTCGGCCAATCTGGGTCAGCCAAGCGTAGTGACATCGGATCAATAAGTTTTTCGACAATCGTTTTCCGGCAACAATGGAGGACGATATGCAGTCGCAGGCAGCGCAGCTTTGCCATCAGGGCCAGCGTTGCAGGTAACTGCCCACAAGGTCGTGTGTCGAACAGGCGACTTTGTCAGCCAGGGTTACAGCCTGGCGCCACGAGCCGTACCGAGGCGTTTTCGCCTCGCCGGTCTGTTCAGTTTTGCCCGCAAGGGCATGTTTGCCCATTAGGATTCTCGAGAGACGGATGAACATCACCACCTTTGCAAAACGTTTGTGCCTGCTTGTTCCACTGATTATCACCCCGACCGTCTGGGCGGCAGAGCAGATGACGCCTGCTGCGCCGCAACTGGCAGCCAAGTCCTACGTACTGATGGATGCCACCAGCGGCAACGTTCTGGTCGAGAACAACGGTGACCAGCGTCTGGCACCTGCCAGTCTGACCAAGCTGATGACCGCCTACATCGCGACCCTGGAAATTCGTCGCGGCCAGATCGGCGAGAACGATCCGGTGACCATCAGTGAAAATGCCTGGCGCACAGGCGGTTCGCGGATGTTCATCAAGGTGGGCAGCCAGGTGACGGTCAGCGACCTGCTGCACGGCATCATTATTCAATCGGGTAACGACGCCAGCGTCGCGATCTCCGAGCACATTGCCGGCAGCGAAGATGCATTTGCCGACATGATGAACAAGACCGCCGGCGATCTGGGCATGACCAACAGCCACTTCATGAACCCGACCGGTCTGCCGAACCCCGAGCACTACTCGTCGGCTCACGACATGGCGATCCTGGCGCGTGCAATCATTCACGAAGACCCGGCTCACTATGCGATCTACTCGCAGAAAGAGTTCTTCTGGAACGGCATCAAGCAGCCTAACCGCAACCTGCTGCTGTGGCGCGACAAGACCGTTGACGGTCTGAAGACCGGCCACACCGACGAGGCCGGCTACTGCATGGTGTCTTCGGCTGTACGTGACGGCATGCGTCTGATCGCAGTAGTGTTCGGCACCAACAGCGAGCAGGCCCGCGCGGCTGAAACCCAGAAGCTGCTGACCTATGGCTTCCGTTTCTTCGAAACCCAGAACTTCTATCAGAAGGGCACCGAGCTGGCTCAGGCAACCGTCTGGAAAGGCACTGAGCGTCAGGTCAAGGCCGGTCTGGCTGAAGATCTGAGCATGACAATGCCAAAAGGCGACATGAAGAAGCTGTCCGCCAGCATGACCATGAACCCGCAACTGGTTGCGCCAATCGCCAAGGGCGACGTGATCGGTAAGGTCGAGGTCAAGAAAGACGATCAGGTGGTTCATACCGCTAACCTGATTGCGCTTGATGCAGTTGAGGAAGGTGGCATTTTCCGCCGCGTGTGGGATAGCATCCGCCTGTTCTTCTACGGCTTGTTCAACTGACCCTCCAGTAACTACTGCCGACCTTCTCGCGGCCTGCTCATGATCTGAGCGGGCCGCGTGTCCGTCGTCACGGCTTGTGAGACCTTTACTGCCATGACTGATACCGACATCAAGTCGCACAAAATCGAATTCCCCTGCGATGACTATCCGATCAAGGTGATCGGTGACACCAGCGTGGGCTTTACTGCTGCTGTTATGGAAGTCCTGCACAAGTACGCTCAGGTCGACCTCAAGACACTCGCCGAGCGTCAGAGCAGCAACGGCAAATACACCACCGTCCAGTTGCACATCGTCGCTACAGGCGAAGATCAATTGCGCGATATCAATAGTGCCCTTCGCGCTACGGGTTTCGTGCACATGGTGCTCTGATGACGGTTGCGCTGGGTTTTCGTGATCTGGGCCTGATCGATTACGAAACCGCCTGGCACGCTATGCAGCGCTTTACCGATGGGCGTGGCCGCGAGGCTGCCGATGAGGTCTGGCTGGTCCAGCACCCCCCGGTTTTCACCCAGGGACAGTCCGGCAAGGCCGAACATTTGCTGCTGCCGGGCAATATTCCTGTCGTACAGGTCGATCGTGGCGGCCAAGTGACTTATCATGGCCCGGGCCAACTGGTGGCTTACCTGATGCTGGACGTCAGGCGCCTTGGTTTCGGTGTTCGCGATCTGGTAACACGGATCGAGAATACCCTTATCGCCTTGCTCGCCGACTACGGCGTCAAGGCAGCCGCCAAGGCCGATGCACCGGGTGTATACGTCGACGGCGCGAAAATCGCGTCGCTCGGTCTGCGCATTCGCAACGGCTGCTCGTTTCATGGTCTGGCGTTGAACGTCGACATGGACCTGGAGCCGTTCCGCCGCATCAACCCTTGCGGATACGCCGGGTTGGCCATGACCCAACTGAGCGATCAGGCAGGGCAGATAGAATTTTCCGAGGTAAGTGCCCGACTGCGTGCGCAGCTCGTCAAACACCTCGACTACGCTGAGCAGGCGACCCTTACGGGCGGAATAAACCATTATGACTGACACCGTGCAAACCCTGATCCCGACGCTGGATGTTTCCGAGCGAGTGGCCCGTCCGAAAGTCGAAGCGGGCGTTAAGCTTCGCGGAGCGGAAAAGGTTGCGCGCATCCCGGTCAAGATCATTCCAACGGTAGATCTGCCGAAGAAACCCGACTGGATTCGTGTGCGCATCCCGGTTTCTCCGGAAGTCGACCGTATCAAGCAATTGCTGCGCAAGCACAAGCTGCACAGTGTCTGTGAAGAGGCGTCCTGCCCGAACCTGGGCGAATGCTTCTCCGGTGGCACCGCAACGTTCATGATCATGGGCGACATCTGCACCCGTCGCTGCCCATTCTGCGACGTGGGCCATGGTCGTCCGAAGCCGCTCGACGTCAACGAACCGAAGAGCCTCGCCATCGCAATTGCCGACCTGCGTCTGAAGTACGTAGTGATCACCTCGGTGGACCGTGACGACTTGCGTGACGGTGGTGCTCAGCACTTTGCCGACTGCATCCGCGAAATCCGCCTGCTGTCGCCGGGCGTACAGCTCGAAACGCTGGTGCCGGATTACCGTGGCCGCATGGACGTTGCGCTGGAAATCACCGCCGCCGAGCCACCGGATGTGTTCAACCACAATCTGGAAACCGTGCCGCGTCTGTACAAGGCTGCGCGTCCGGGTTCGGACTACCAGTGGTCGTTGACCCTGCTGCAGCGCTTCAAACAGATGGTCCCGCATGTACCGACCAAATCAGGGCTGATGCTGGGCCTGGGCGAGACCGACGAAGAGGTTATCGAAGTCATGCAGCGCATGCGCGAGCACGACATCGACATGCTGACGCTGGGTCAGTACCTGCAGCCATCGCGCAACCACCTGCCGGTGCAGCGCTTTGTCCACCCTGACACCTTTGCCTGGTTTGCCGAGGAAGGTTACAAGATGGGCTTCAAGAACGTCGCATCCGGGCCGCTGGTACGCTCTTCGTATCATGCCGACGAGCAAGCCAAGATCGCCAAGGCAATGCTCTGACAGCACGCCGCAAAAACAAGAAGGGCCAGGTAGCGATACCTGGCCCTTTTTGTTTGCGGTTGATTATCGTGCCAACGCTCCGCGTGGGCATGCCGTTCTGGACGCTCTGCGTCCTTCCGATTATTGCCCCACAGGCTTGCGCAGGGCCTCCAGCAATTCATGCGTCGGGTAACCATCTGCCGGCCAGCCGAATGACTGCTGCGCGCTACGAATGGCCTTGCGCGTATTGGCACCGATAATGCCGTCTGGTGCGCCTGCGTCATATTGACGTGCCGAGAGCAGGGTTTGCAGTTCAATGCGTTCAGAGCGGCTCAGCGGAGTGTCCCCGCGTGGCCATGCACCTACTACGTACCCGGCCCCTTTGAACCGGTCAGAAAGCAGGCTGATCGCCAGTGCGTACGAGGTGGAGTTGTTGTACTTGAGAATGGCTCGGAAGTTATCCAGCACCAGAAAGGCTGGCCCGCGATAACCGGCTGGCAACAACAAGGCGGCTTGCTGCTGGCTGGCGGCGACTGGAATCGCCGAGCCGTCCGGCTGTTTCAGGCCCAGTTGTTGCCATTCAGCGAGGCTCTTGCGAGTGGTCGAATCTGCCAGCGAGTAATCAAACCCGGAGCCGAGTACCACTTCAAAGCCCCAGGGCTGACCGCGTTGCCAGCCAGAGCTTTGCAGGTAATGCGCAGTGGAGGCCAGGGCATCGGCGGGAGTGTTCCAGATGTCACGGCGGCCATCGCCGTCAAAGTCGACGGCATGAGTGTTATAGGTGGTCGGGATGAACTGGGTCTGGCCCATCGCACCGGCCCACGAACCCAGCATCTTGTCCGGTGTGATGTCGCCATGCTGGATGATTTCCAGCGCGGCCAGCAACTGGCTCTGTGCAAAACCGGGACGGCGACCTTCATAGGCCAGCGTAGCCAGCGAGCGGATGACGGATTGCGTGCCTTGGAACGACCCGAAATTACTTTCCATGCCCCATACCGCGACCAGCGCCTGACGATCCACACCATACTGCTGCTCGATCTTCTGCAGGTCGTCAGCGTACTGCGAAAGCAGCGCCTGCCCCTTGCGCACGCGTGCGGCGGAGATGGCACCGTCCAGGTATTCCCAGATCGGACGGGTGAACTCAGGCTGGCTGCGGTCGGCCTTGACCACGCTCATGTCGGGAGTGACACCGGCTAATGCCTGATCGAATATATCCGCCCGGATACCTGCCTTTAACGCCTGAACACGAAAACCGGCCTGCCATTCGCTGAAGCTGACGGCGGGTTGAATCGTGAGGCTGTCATCAACGACCAGCGCAGGCGTAGGAGCTACGGCAGGAGCGTTTGTCTGTGCTTTGCTGGATTGAAGAGGCGTGGCATCGGCTGCAGTGGGTTTTTCTGCGCAGGCTACCAAGGCAACAAGGCTGGAGGCAGCGATGAGTTGGCGCAGCTGCGGGCGATGGGTAAAACGAGAAGGCATGCTTGAGTCCAAGGGTATTACCGTTAGGTGCAGACCATAACACGGCTAAGCGGTTGAAAGCGCCCCGGAGATGTTGCTCGATATCAGGCCGCCATAAAGCAGGAAGCCTCCCAGCTTTTAGACTGGAAGGCTTCGCGGCGGTAGCTGCCTTTGCCCTTGGCGGGTTGTTCCTGACGACTGCGGAACAATGGCTGGGCGATGATGGATTTGGCCTTGTTCGGCCGCTTTGGCTTGCTCATGGCGGGGTGCTCCTGATGGGTGTTGTAAAGCGATGCAAATAATCGGGCAGAACGGCGCTTGTGTCTAATAGTCGTGTGCTATGACGCGGGAGGCGGACTTGAATGCAATACCTGTGGGAGCGAGCTTGCTCGCGAAGGCAATCGTCCGAACGCTCGAGTTTCAGGGGCTGCACTGACCTCTTCGCGAGCAAGCTCGCTCCCACGAGATATGTGTATGGTGCTGAAAAGCGCGCTTGGCCGCTGTGTAATAACGAGGGTGTGAAATGCAGGCCGATCAGGGCATATCGAATTGATGAAGCAACGCCATCATGGTGATCACCAGAATTGCGAGCCCTGTTGCTACCGTCCAGTTTGCTTCTGCGGTGTTTGAAAACCACGACCCTCTGGATGGATATCTACCGCGTGACAACAGTCGCACGATGGGCCAGCCAACGGGATAGCAGATCGCACGAAGGATTACTTCGAGTAACTCTTGAACAAGCTCGGACATGACAGCTCACTCCGCAGGCAGTGCCAGCCGTTGCCCTGCCATCAATAGCGCCAGTCGGCTGAGGCTGCTCCACGGCGAGCCTGGCGCCTGCCCCTTGATCTGTGCGTCGATGCGCTGTGCGTCCATCAGCAACTGGCTCCAGCGTTTTGCCGAATGGCGTTGCAGGGCTTTGCTCATCAATGGCTTGCGCTTGTCCCAGATCGGTGGGCGGGCCGAGCTGAACACTTTGTCGAGTGGCATGCCCTGACTGAACTGCTGGGACATGTTGGCCAGCGCGCGCAGCTCGCGGGTCAGGGCCCAGAGGATCACGGGGGTTTCGACCCCTTCGCCGCGCAGCCCTTCCAGCATGCGCAAGGCATGGGCAGCTTCGCCGTTGAGCACTGCATCGGTCAGACCAAATACGTCGAAGCGCGCACTGTCGGCCACGGCCGCCTGCACAGTCTCGACGGTTATCTGGCCTTCTTCGGCCATCAGCTTGAGCTTTTCGATTTCCTGCGCGGCCGCCAGCAGGTTGCCTTCGACCCGGGCCGCGATCAGTTCGACGGCATCCTGAGTCGCTGCCAGGCCCGCCTGCAACAGGCGCTGGCGAATCCATTGCGGCAGCTGGCCGACGTCCACCGGCCAGATTTGCACGAACTGGGTTTGCGCACCCTCAACCAGAGCCTTGCCCCATTTGGTTTTCTGCGCACTGCCATCGAGCTTGGGCAGGCTGATCAGCAGCAGGGTGTCTTCGGCAGGTCTGGCGCAATATTCCATGAGCGCCGCAGCGCCTTTGTCACCGGGTTTGCCTGAGGGCAAGCGCAGTTCCAGAAGACGGCGCTCGGCGAACAGCGACATGCTGGCGCCGGCCTGGAGCAGCGTACCCCAGTCGAAGCTGGCGTCAGCGCTGAATACCTGCCGTTCATCGAAACCTTGCTGGCGCGCAGCAGCACGCACGGCATCAGCAGCTTCCTGGCAGAGCAGCGGATCGTCACCGCTGATCACGTAGACGGGCGCAAGTGTGCCTTGCAAGTGCTTGCCGAGTTGGGCGGGGGCGAGTTTCATGAGTCAGAGCATGCCGGGGCCAGCTGACTGGCCCCGGACACTTACCTGGCCGGTACTTCGACAGGCGATTGCTGAGGCGTCTCGTCGCGGATCCGCTGGGCGGCTTCCTGTGCGTCGGCTTCAGCCTTGGCAACTGCGTCGGCCTTGGCCTGCAGTTCTTCAAGGCGTGTCGGCGTCATTTGCTGCAAGCGCGCCATCAGTTTCTGGATCAGGTCGTTGCGCATTTCCTGACGAACCTGAGAGGCTTCCTGATCGGAACCGGTCAGATTGTTGCCATCGTGAACGTAGGAGCGGTCTGCGGTGACCTTGTCGCCGAGCAGGAAACGATCTCTGTCGCCATGCACTTCATAGGTCAGGGTGGTGGTCAGCTGGTATTCAGCCGAACGACCCGAACCCGAATAGCTGATGGCGCGCTGGGTTTCTGCTTCGTTGGTCAGCATGAGCTTGTAAGGCGCGCCGGTGTAGACCTTGACTCCGGAACTGGTCAGCAGGCGAGTGAGTTGAGTCACGGTTTCGCCATAAGCGTTACGCGCGCTGACATCCAGCTCCTTGATGGCCAGCTCGGTGGTGCCGGTGCCGCGCAGCTGGAAGCCACAGGCACTCAACAGAACAGCCAGGCCCATCACCAGCAAATTGCGTTTGATCATCTTGATGCTCCCCTTGAATCCGTTTGGGCCGACACTGCGTACCCTGGAAATATGTTCGGCGCCCGGCGTCTGCCGGGCGCCCGATCCAATCAGCTTGCGACGATGTTGACCAGCTTGCCAGGCACGACGATCACCTTGCGAATGGTCAGGCCATCAGTGAAGCGCAATACGTTCTCGTTGATACGTGCGGCCGCTTCGACTTCTTCGCGGCTGGCGCTGGCGGGCATTTCGATATGGCCGCGCAGCTTGCCGTTGACCTGAATCACCAGCTGCAGGCTGTCCTGAACCAGCGCATTTGCATCGAATGCAGGCCAGCCAGCGTCGATGACCGGCTCATTGTGGCCCAGTTGCGTCCACAGCTCGTGGCTGATGTGCGGCGTGATCGGTGCCAGCAGCAGGGTGACCGTCTCCAGACCCTCCTGCAGCAGCGCGCGATCCTGCGGGGTGACCTGCGGGGCTTTTTCCAGCACGTTCATCAGCGTCATCACTTGCGCGACAGCGGTGTTGAATTTCTGGTTCTGGCCAATATCCTGGCTCGCCTGTTTGATCGCTTGATGAATCGCGCGGCGGATGACTTTCTGCTCATCGGACAATGCCGCAACGTCCAGGCCGGTCGACGGGCCTTGAGCGACATGCGCCTGAGCCAGACGCCACACGCGGCGCAGGAAGCGATGCGAGCCTTCGACGCCCGAGTCGGACCACTCCAGGCTCATGTCGGGCGGGGAGGCGAACATCATGAACAGACGGCAGGTATCAGCACCGTACTGATCGATCATGGTTTGCGGGTCGATACCGTTTTTCTTCGACTTCGACATCTTTTCAGTGCCGCCGATTTCCACCGGCAGGCCATCGCTGGTCAGCTTCGCGCTGATAACCTTGGCCTTGGCGTCTCTTTCCAGGGTCACGTCGGCCGGGTTGATCCAGGTCTTCTTGCCGCTGGTTTCCATGCGGAAGTAGGTTTCGGCGTTGACCATGCCCTGGGTCAGCAGGTTCTTGAACGGCTCGTTCGAGGTCACCAGGCCTTCGTCACGCATCAACTTGTGGAAGAAGCGCGCATAGAGCAGGTGCAAAATGGCGTGTTCGATGCCGCCGATGTACTGGTCCACCGGCAACCAGTGGTTGGCAGCATTCGGCTCGACCAGACCACCCTCGTAATGCGGCGACGCATAGCGAGCGTAGTACCACGAGGACTCGACGAAGGTGTCCATGGTGTCGGTTTCACGCTTGGCCGGTGCGCCGCATTTCGGGCAGCTGCATTCGTAGAACTCGGGCATGCGCGCCAGTGGCGAGCCAGCACCGTCGGGCACTACGTCTTCGGGCAGGACAACCGGCAACTGGTCTTCAGGAACCGGGACGTCGCCACAGGTATCGCAATGCACGATAGGGATCGGGCAGCCCCAATAACGCTGGCGGCTGATGCCCCAGTCACGCAGGCGGAACTGGGTGCGCGACTGGCCGAGGGATTTTTTCACCAGTGCCGCTTCGATGGCATCGAATGCGGACTGGAAATTCAGGCCGGTGAATTCGCCGGAATTGATCAGCTCGCCATGCTCGCCGTAGGCCGGCTGCCATGGGGCAGGCGTCTGGTCGCCAGCACTGGTGCGTACTACGGGCTTGATCGGCAGACCGTACTGGGTGGCAAACTCGAAATCACGCTCATCGTGTGCCGGCACGGCCATGACTGCGCCATCGCCATAATGCATCAACACGTAATTGGCGACCCACACCGGCAGTTTTTCGCCTGTCAGCGGGTGCTCGACGAACAGCGAAGTCGGCTGGCCTTTCTTTTCCTGAGTGGCAACGTCGGCTTCGGCAACACTGCCGCCTTTGCACTCATCGATGAACGCTTGCAGCCCAGGGTTGCCTTGCGCGGCCAGGGTCGCCAGCGGGTGTTCGGCGGCGACGGCGACGTAGGTCGCGCCCATCAGGGTGTCAGGGCGAGTGGTGAAGACTTTCAGTGCACCGGCTTCGCCGATCGAGGTCTGATCGTACGGAAATTGCACTTCCATGCCGCGCGACCTGCCGATCCAGTTGCGCTGCATGGTCTTGACCTGTTCAGGCCAGCCCGGCAGCTCGTCGAGGCTTTCCAGCAGCTCGTCGGCGTAGGCGGTGATCTTGAAGTAGTACATCGGGATTTCGCGCTTTTCGATCAGCGCGCCGGAACGCCAGCCGCGGCCATCGATGACCTGCTCGTTGGCCAGTACGGTCTGGTCGATCGGGTCCCAGTTGACGGTGCCGTTCTTGCGGTAGATCACGCCTTTTTCGAACAGGCGAGTGAACAGCCATTGTTCCCAGCGGTAGTAATCAGGCTTGCAGGTGGTAACTTCGCGTGACCAGTCAACCGCCAGACCCAGGCTCTTGAGCTGGTTCTTCATGTAGGCGATGTTTTCGTAGGTCCACTTGGCCGGCGCGACGTTGTTGTCGATGGCGGCGTTTTCGGCCGGCATGCCGAACGCGTCCCAGCCTAGCGGCTGCAGGACGTTCTTGCCCAGCATGCGCTGGTAACGGGAGATCACGTCACCAATGGTGTAGTTGCGCACATGACCCATGTGCAGCTTGCCGCTCGGGTAAGGAAACATCGACAGGCAATAGAAAGTGTCCTTGCCTGGCTGTTCACTGACTTCAAAAGACTTTTGCTCATCCCAGAATGTCTGGGCAGCGGCTTCGATTTCGCGGGGCTGATAGAGTTCGTGCATGGCTACTTTTTACTAAAGATTAGTGACCCTTGACCTCTTCATTGCTTCGCCGAGTCAGGTCGGCACCGCGTGGCGGACAATTGCAACTGTCTGTGCGGTGCGTTCGGGCTCAAGAGCACGGAAGTGGAATTACAGGAAGCGCAGTAGCATACATGAGGGCTGTCTATCGAGGGAAACCCTGATTGCGCCTCGCAGCGCTCAAAGCCCGGCTGACAGCCCCATCTGCCCGTTGGTCGCAGTTCCATGCCGGTTTGCACAGCAGCGCTAAGCTCAATTTCGAGGGTGATGATTATCTTCGATGAGGTGAGCGGATGACCGAGTTGCAGCATGTAGTAAGCCTGTCCGAACTGTATGAGCGTCTGATCGACCGCCTCGGGCTTGCGCTCGAGACGGCGAGTACCTCGGTCCGGCTCCGAAACGAGTCGCCAGCCGAGCTTGAACTCAAGGGCTTGAGCAGTGCCGAACTCCAGCTGATCGAAGCCTATCTGGAAAAAGGTTTGGGGGCCGCAGACGTCTCTGTCAGGGATCGCCTGATCTTCCAGCCAGAGCTCGGCAGGCCGTCCAGAGCATCAGCCACTATCATTTGGCTGAAAGACAGGCGACGAGGCAAATCTTCGGCGCGGTTGGGCCGTCATAGTTAGGCATTTGAATTATCTTCTCTACGCGCAGGTTAGGACCTGCCTACTTCAGGCGTTGTCGCCTGGCTTCAAACATTCTAGGCTGCGGACATCCTTGGAGATGTCTCGATGCCTTTGCGCTACCTGCTCAAAACCCTCCTTTTGCCGCCCGGTGTCCTGTTTGTTCTGCTCATTCTTGGCTGGTGGTTGCGTCGTTCCCGTCCGCGCCTGGCAACGGCATTTTTTGCCGTCGGTCTCGGCGGGTTATGGCTGATGAGCCTGCCGGTGGCGGTGGAATTCGCTGCCCGAAAAATTGAGCAGGTCCCGCCCTTGCCGCAGCAGCAATGGGCGACACTGGCGCAGCAGGCGGACGCCATCGTGGTACTGGGCAATGGCCGTGAGCGCAATTCTCCGACGTGGGGCACAGATACACCGACTGGTCTGGGGCTGGAGCGATTGCGTCTGGCGGCGCGGTTGTCGAAAACGTCCGGACTGCCAATACTGACCACCGGCGGCTTGCACTTTGAGCAGCCGCCCAGCGAGGCGTCGATCATGGCGCAGTCGCTGCACGATGATTTTGGTGTGACGGCACGCTGGCAGGAAGGGCTGAGCCGAACAACATGGGAAAACGCGACAATGACCGCTGCGGTTCTTCAACCGCTAGGCGTCAAGCGCGTGGTGCTGGTCACACAAGCCTGGCATATGCAACGAGCGCGCTGGAGTTTCGAGAAGGCTGGTTTTACCGTGGTGAGTGCGCCGGTCGGCTTTCTTGGTGTCGACAACGCTCGCCCCTTTGGAGGCTGGCTGCCTGAAAGTCGTGTGTTCACGCAAAGCGGCGTGTTGCTTAATGAAGCGGCAGGCTTGCTGGTTTATCCGTGGATTTATCCGCCCAGCCACTGACTCTTTAGCCGGTATCGCCTGAAAGCAGGCGATACCGGCTTCGTGCACTCAGACGGTTTTGGCAATCCGTGCTGCCATCAATGCCCAGCCGAACAGCAGCAGGCAGACAATTGCCAGTGGCCATGAGCGCCAGCGCAGGTAGGGCGTGAGTTCGTGCATCGGTACCACTTCGCCGTACAACACGCCGCGTTCGAACTGCGGAATCTGTACCGTAATCCTGCCAAACGGGTCGATCAGCGCGGTCACGCCGTTGTTGGTGGCGCGGATCATCCAGCGGCCCGCTTCAAGGGCGCGCATCTGGGCCATCTGCAAGTGTTGCAGCGGACCGATCGAGGTACCGAACCAGGTGTCATTGCTGACCGTCAGCAACAAGTCGCTTTGCGCCGACAGGCCTGCGGCGAACTCTGGATAAACCACTTCGTAGCAGATGAACGGCGCGATGTGGTAACCCTTGGCCTGCAACAGCGCCTGGTCGTTCGGGCCGCGGGCGAAGTCCGACATCGGCAGGTCGAAGAAGGAAATCAACCCGCGCAACAGGTCCTGCAGCGGCACGTATTCACCGAACGGCACGAGCTTTTGCTTGTAGTAGGTGCCATCGCCTTGGCCGGTAACCGTGATGCCGTTGTAATAGCGATACTCGCCGCGCCCGGTCGGCTCACGCACTGGCACGCCGGTGATCAGCGCTGCGCCGCGGTCCGAAGCGAACTTGCCCATCATCGCCAGATAGCCTTCTGCGCTTTCCTTGAGCACCGGCACGGCGGTTTCCGGCCAGACGATCAGGTCAGCCTGCTGTGAACGGAAGGTCATGTCCCGGTACAGCGCGAGCTGATCATTGAGCTTTTGCGGGTCCCACTTCATGCTTTGTTCAATGTTGCCCTGCATCGCCGCGACTTTCAGCGGCGGGCCGGACGGTGATGTCCAGGCATGGTCCTTGAGTGCCAGGCCTGCGATCCAGGGTGCCAGCAACAGCACCACACCCGTCGCCAGGAACGATTTGCGTGCCCGCAAGCGGTGCAGGTTGCACAACAGTGCGGCAGTCAGGCCCAGCGAGAACGAGATTAGCCATACACCACCGAGCGGGGCGAGCCCGGCAAGTGGTCCGTCAAGCTGGCTGTAACCGGAATAAAGCCACGGGAAGCCGGTAAGGAACCAGCCGCGAAATGCCTCCTGCCACAGCCATAGTGCTGCAAACGCCAGTGCATCGGCCAGCGGCGCTTCGTTGCGACGTAGCCAGCGCGCCCAGACCCAGGCGGGCAGGGCGAAAAACAGGGCAATGGCAGCGATGAACAGCAGCATCAACAGCCCGGCCAGCAGTACCGAAGCACCACCGTAGGTATGGATGCTGACGTAGATCCAGCTGGTGCCCGCGCCGTACAGGCCAAAGCCGTAACACCAGCCACGAGCCAGCGCCTGGCGCGGATTCAGCTCGCGCAGCCCCAGATAGAAGAGGGCCACCGACACCAGCACCAGCGGCCAGAAGTCGAAGGGCGCCAGGGCCAGGGTCGTGAGCCCGCCAGCCGCCAGGGCCAGCAGGTTACCGGGCCAGCCGGGGCGGGTTATCCAGCGCATGTAGATTCCTTAAAACAGCATCAAGTGGTTACGGACGTGAAATGGGAGTCACGCGCAGCAAATGAATGCGACGGCTGTCAGCGCTCAGAATGCGGAAACGATACGCACCGATTTCAGTGATTTCGTTGCGCTTGGGCAGATGGCCGAAGGCATTCATCACCAGACCGCCCACGGTGTCGAACTCGTCATCGGAGAACGCACTGTCGAAGAATTCGTTGAAATTCTCGACCGGCGTGAGGGCCTTGACCAGGAAGTCACCGCTGGGCAGTGGCTTGATATAGCTGTCTTCCTCGACGTCATGCTCATCTTCGATATCGCCGACGATCTGTTCCAGCACGTCTTCGATGGTCACCAGACCTGCCACACCACCGTATTCGTCAATGACGATGGCCATGTGATTGTGGTTGGCGCGAAACTCGCGCAACAGCACGTTGAGGCGCTTGGATTCGGGCACGAACGTAGCGGGACGCAGCAGCTTCTTGACGTCGTCGCTGTCGCCGTCGGCTTTAAGGATCAGAGGCAGCAGATCCTTGGCCAGCAGCACGCCGAGTACGTCATCGTGGCTCTCGCCGATCACCGGGTAGCGCGAGTGCGCAGCATCGATGACCGCAGGCAGGAACTCACGGGGTGTCTGGGTCGCCTTGATGCTGATCATCTGCGAGCGCGGCACCATGATGTCGCGCACTTGCAGGTCAGCCACTTGAATGGCGCCCTCGACGATGGCCAGCGCTTCGCTGTCCAGCAGTTTGTTCTGGTGGGCTTCGCGCAGCAGCTCAAGCAGCTCCTGGCGGTTTTTCGGCTCATGGACAAAGGCCTGGGTCAGTTTACCCAACCATGACTTTTGCCCGTTGCTCGATCGGTCTTCGCTCATAGCCCTTACTCGTGGTCCTTGCTTGGTGTGTCTGAATGGGGGTGGTCGGCACTTTCATCTTCTGCGTAAGGATCGGGGTAGCCCAGCTCCTCAAGCAACGTTCGTTCCAGTGCTTCCATTTCTTCGGCTTCTTCATCATCGATGTGGTCGTAACCCAGCAGATGAAGGCAGCCATGAATGACCATATGTGCCCAGTGCGCGTCGACGGACTTGCCTTGTTCAGCAGCTTCGCGGTTGACCACCGGGACGCAGATGACCAGGTCGCCCAGCAACGGGATGTCCAGCATGTCGTCTGGAACATCCGCCGGGAATGAAAGCACATTTGTAGCGTAATTTTTATGTCGCCAGGTGTGATTGAGCTCGCGCCCTTCGTTTTCGTCGACGAGGCGGATGGTCAGCTCGGAATCGGCACTGCGCTGACGCAAGCCCATTTCACACCAGAGGCGGAATCGGGCTTTGTCGGGGGCGCTTGTTTCGCTTGCAATCTGCAGGTCCAGCTCAAGCATCGCGGTTCTTGTCCCGTGGGTAACTGTTGTTGCCCGACGAACCGTCGCTGAGCTGATCATCGAAACGCTCATAGGCCTCGACAATGCGCTGCACCAGCGGGTGGCGAACCACATCCTTGGGTTTGAAATGCGTGAAGCTGATGCCCGGCACGTCCTTGAGCACATCGATGACATGCGTCAGCCCCGACCGAGTGCCCTTGGGCAGGTCGACCTGGGTGATGTCGCCGGTGATCACGGCGGTAGAGCCGAAGCCGATACGGGTCAGGAACATCTTCATCTGCTCGACAGTGGTGTTCTGACTTTCGTCGAGAATGATGAAGCTGTTATTAAGGGTACGTCCGCGCATGTAAGCCAGCGGTGCCACTTCTATGACCTGCTTCTCGATCAGCTTGGCGACGTATTCGAAACCGAGCATCTCGTACAGCGCGTCATACAGCGGGCGCAGGTACGGGTCGATCTTCTGGGCCAGATCGCCGGGCAAGAAGCCCAGTTTCTCGCCCGCTTCGACCGCTGGGCGCACCAGCAGGATGCGACGAATCTGCTCGCGTTCCAGCGCATCCACCGCGCAGGCAACCGCCAGGTACGTCTTGCCGGTACCCGCAGGGCCGATGCCGAAGTTGATGTCGTTGCTGAGGACTTCCTTGACGTAACGCTGCTGGTTCAGGCCGCGCGGGCGAATCATGCCCTTTTTGGTGCGCAGCGAGACGCCGACTTCGGCGGCAGGGTGGTTGTCGAGGCCGTCCACGCCTGATTCCTGAAGGAACAGGTGGACCATGTCCGGCGTCAGCTCGGTACCCTTGGTTTCCCGGTACAGGCGGCGCAGAAGATTCTCGGCGGAGTGATTTTGTTTTGAATCGCCAATAAGCTCGAATTGATTGCCGCGATTGCGGATCTCGATGTCCAGGCGTTGCTCGATCAGGCGCAAGTGCTCGTCGAGTTGCCCGCACAGGTTGGCGAAACGATGGGCCTCGAAAGGCTCGAGGGTGAAGCGATGAGGTTCTATGGGTGCGTTCAAGGTCGTTTAATGGCCGTCCGGCGGCAATTGAGATGTATTGAAGAATACCCCTGGCGCTGGTTGTGTGAAAGCTTTGCCTTGTTAAAGGCTGCGCCAGGGATTCACCGTGCTCAATGGTAGGGACCGCGCAGAACCGAATTCATTCGGCGATTCGTTTCTGCGGCGACATTCAAGGTTTACTGTAGCAGCGAGCCACGCAGAGAGTGAGGCTGCGCATCATCAATGTGTACGTCGGCAAACTGCCCGATCAGTTTCGGATTGTTGCAGCGAAAATTCACAATCCGGTTGTTCTCGGTGCGGCCCTGCAGTTCGCCAGGGTCTTTCTTCGAATAGTCGGTTACCAGAATGCGCTGGATGCTGCCCACCATCTGCCGGCTGATCTCGAAACCCTGCTGGTTCAGGCGGTGTTGCAGCGCGGCCAGGCGCTCTTTCTTGAGCGCTTCTGGCGTGTCGTCTTTCAGATCTGCGGCAGGTGTACCCGGGCGCGGGCTGTAGACGAACGAGAACGAGAAGTCGAAACCCACGTCTTCAATCAGCTTCATGGTGTTGTCGAAATCTTTTTCGGTCTCGCCGGGGAAGCCAACGATGAAGTCGGAACTGATACTGATGCCCGGCACGGCCGCCCTGAGCTTGCGCAAGCGGGACTTGTATTCCAGCGTGGTGTGGTTGCGCTTCATGGCCGCCAGAATGCGGTCGGAACCCGACTGCACCGGCAAGTGCAGGTGTTTGACCAGCTCTGGCACCTCCGCATGGGCCTGAATCAGGCTGTCGGAAAACTCCAGCGGGTGTGAGGTGGTGTAGCGAATGCGGTCGATGCCATCGACCGCGGCGACCACGCGGATCAGGTCCGCCAGATCTGCAACCCGCCCGTCGTGGGTGGTGCCGCGATAACCGTTGACGTTCTGCCCCAGCAGGGTGACTTCACGCACGCCGTTTTCGGCGAGGTGGATGACTTCGCTCAGCACATCGTCAAACGGCCGGCTGACTTCCTCGCCACGGGTATAGGGCACCACGCAGAACGTGCAGTATTTGCTGCAGCCTTCCATCACCGATACATAAGCGCTCGGGCCATCGACGCGAGGCTCGGGCAAGTGGTCGAATTTTTCGATTTCCGGGAACGAGACGTCGACCTGCGGCAAGCGGGTGATACGCGCTGCGTCGATCATTTCCGGCAGGCGGTGCAGGGTCTGGGGGCCGAACACCACGTCCACATAGGGCGCGCGGTCACGAATGGCTGCGCCTTCCTGACTGGCTACGCAGCCACCGACAGCGATCACCATCTCGGGATTGGCCAGCTTCAATTCACGCCAGCGGCCAAGCTGGGAGTACACCCGGTCCTGAGCGCGCTCGCGAATCGAGCAGGTATTGAGCAGGATCACGTCGGCGTCTTCCGCGCGAGCGGTGACTTCCAGGGCCTGATGTTCGCCCAGCAGATCGACCATGCGCGAGCTGTCGTACTCGTTCATCTGGCAACCGTGGGTTTCGATATAAAGCTTCTTGGCCATGCGTGATCATCAACCGTATCAGTGAACCGAGCATTATAAGGATGAAGGGCTCGGGTTCCTAGCGTTGGCTGTCCGATGGACATGCTATAGTCCGTGCCCCTTTTTCATCTCCGATCGTTACCCGCCCGTTATGACCAAACGCGAAGCTCCAATCTACAAGGTGATTTTCCTCAACCAGGGACAGGTGTTCGAGATGTACGCCAAGCAGATCTATCAAAGTGATCTGTGGGGCTTTCTGGAAGTTGAAGAATTCGTTTTCGGCGAACGCACGACGGTTGTGGTGGACCCGAGCGAAGAGAAGCTCAAGGCTCAGTTCGAAGGCGTGGTGCGCAGTTTCGTGCCGATGCATTCGATTGTGCGCATCGACGAAGTCGAGCGCATGGGCGTGCCGAAGATCAGTGAAGCGCGTGGCAGCAGCAACGTAATGCCGTTTCCCATGCCGATGCCGGAAAAGTAAGTCTGAATCGCAAGTGCCCTGAGCTATTGCTGGTCAGGGCAGCGGAGAGAAGGGGCTGCGCCCTTCGGCGGTCTGCAGTTCAAGCAGGTATTTGCGGAAGATCTGCCCCAGTACCTGGGTGGCAACTTCCAGTTCGTCGCGCTGCATCTTTGCCGATACCTCGTCGGCGGCATCCAGCGCTTCTTCCGAGCCATTGACTGCGGCCATCTTCAGCACGATATACGCCTGAATGTTATTGGCCTGCACCCCTTCACCACGGCTGAACATCAAGCCCAGTTGATACTGCGCCTGGGCATGGCCCTGCAATGAGGCCTGCTCGAAGTAATTCAGCGCCTGCGGCAAATCGCGAGGTGCATTTCTGCCCTCGTAATAGAACTCACCCAACTCGTACTGCGCCTGCGCATCCCCACCCTTGGCGGCCTGCTGGCACGCTTCAAGCGCAGCGGGCAGGTTCTCTGGCTGGGTATTGAGGGTGCAACGACCCATCGCCGGGATTAACAACGAGTTGCCGCCAGCAGTCGCCAGCAGGGGATAGACAAGCAACAGGCAGCCCAATACAAGGGTGCGGCCGGTGCGGTTCATGGGAGTCGACTTACCTCTGAAAAAGGTGCGGGCATGCCCGACCAGCTAAACGTGCTGGCTGCGCATTATGAAATAAGCAGAGCCAACCTTACAAAGTCTTTACGGATTTTCTGCTGCACGGCGTTGAAAACGCCCTTCTTTAGGGGGGCATTACCTGAAACAACACTTCCAGTGACCTGTGTTTGCAGCATCCGCACTGCATTGTAGAAGCAAAATACGTACTTAGCGTTCCGTTTCATTCACAAGCATCACTCGCGCCGGTTCAATGACACACCGGCGCGGGTGAGTCTGACGAGCTTATTTCAGCGCAGCAAACGCTTTTTCCGCGGCATCGAGTGTCAGTTTCAACTCGGCATCGCCGTGGGCGATGGAGGTGAAGCCGGCTTCGAATGCGCTCGGCGCGAGGTACACGCCGCCCTCCAGCATCAAGTGGAAGAAACGTTTGAAACGCTCGGCATCGCTGGTCATCACGTCTTCAAACGTTACGATTTCACGCGCTTCACTGAAGTACAGGCCGAACATGCCACCCGCCTGGGTTGTCACGAACGCAATGCCTGCTGCATCGGCGCGCTGTTGCAGGCCTTCAAGCAGGCGACGGGTGTAGTCGCTCAATTCATCGTGAAAGCCCGGGCGGCTGATCAGGCGCAGGGTAGTCAGGCCAGCGGCCATCGCCAACGGGTTACCCGACAGGGTGCCCGCCTGATAGACCGGACCAAGCGGTGCGATGTGCGACATGATTTCGCGTTTGCCGCCAAAGCAGCCGACCGGCATACCGCCACCGATGATCTTGCCGAAGGTGCTCAGGTCGGGCGTCACGCCGTAGTAAGCCTGTGCGCCACCGAGGGCTACGCGGAAGCCGGTCATCACTTCATCGAAAATCAGCACCACGCCGTGCTCGTCGCACAGGTCGCGCAGACCTTGCAGGTAGCCAAGCGCAGGCGGCACGCAGTTCATGTTGCCAGCAACGGGCTCGACGATGATGCACGCCACTTCCTGACCCACTTCAGCCAACAGGTCACGCACGGCGTCGAGGTTGTTGAAGGGCACGGTCAGAGTGTGTTTCGCAAACGCTGCCGGTACGCCAGGCGAGCTGGGTACGCCCAGGGTAAGGGCACCGGAGCCGGCCTTGACCAGCAGGCTGTCGGAGTGACCGTGGTAGCAGCCCTCGAACTTGATGATGCTGTCGCGGCCGGTAAAGCCTCGGGCCAGACGGATCGCGCTCATGGTCGCTTCGGTGCCGGAGCTCACCATGCGGACCATTTCCATGGACGGCACCAGTGCGCAGACCAGATCGGCCATTTCGGTTTCCATGGCCGTTGGTGCGCCGTAAGACAGGCCGTGTTCCAGCTGGCTGCGCACGGCATCGAGCACTTCCGGGTGGCTATGGCCAAGAATCATCGGCCCCCAGGAGCCAACGTAATCAACATAGCGTTTGTCGTCTTCGTCAGTCACGTAAGCGCCCGCAGCGTGCTTGAAGAACAGCGGCGTGCCACCCACGCTTTTGAAAGCACGAACCGGCGAGTTGACGCCACCGGGGATGTGTTTTTGGGCGTTGGCGAACAGTGTTTCGGAACGGGACATGATCGGGTCTCTGCTTTGAAACGGGGAATTCGTGTCTACGCTGGGGTCAGCCGAGGCGTGCAGCTTCAGGGTGGGCTGCTTTATTGGTTGGCATGAGCCAGAGAAGGCGCAGGAACGCGCACTATATCAAATGAAGAAGGATCCACGTACTCGTGGGAGCGAGCTTGCTCGCGAAGGGGGCGGTGCAGGCCCCGAAAACAGAGCATTTTGAACCATCGCCTTCGCGAGCAATGCGGATCGCCGCCCCGGTCACTCCCACAGCAATTCTGCTTTACAACAACGCCATGAAGGCTTTTGCCCTGCGCGTCACTTCCTGGGCGTTTTCAGCGCCGAACAGGCCGTGTACCACAGCGAGCAAATCTGCTCCATGTTCGACCAGTTGCGGGGCGTTCTCCAGGGTGATGCCGCCGATCACGGCAATCGGCAAGTGAACCCTGGCACGCACCTGAGCAATCAGGTCCAGCGGTACTGCAGGGGCGCCGGGCTTGGTCAGGGAGTTGAAGAACCTGCCAAATGCTACGTACGTCGCGCCATCAGCCTTTGCCTGCTCGGCCAGTTCCAGGCTGCCGTGACAGGTGGCACCGACAATCGCCTTGTGCCCCAGCAGGGCACGGGCATCCGGCAACGAGCCGTCGGTCTGGCCCAAATGCACACCCACGCCCAGACGCGCCGCCAGTTCGGCGTCGTCGTTGATGATCAGCCGCGTCTTGTAGCGTTCGCAGAGTTTGAGCAGCTCAGTCGCTTCGCGCAGACGGCGGGACTCGTCACTGGTCTTGTCGCGGTATTGCAGCAGCGTCACGCCGCCATCCAGCGCAGCTTCGACGTACGAGAGAAATTTGCCGGACAGCAACTGACTGTCGGTAATGGCATACAGGCCACGTAGTTTCATGAATCGAGCCTCATGGCGATGTGTTACGAGCAAAAATCCAGCGGCAACCGGCGAGGCACAAATTGCCCGCGGCCCAGCTGTTCGGCGTCCCTGAGCGTTCGCCAGGTGTAGTCCAGCGCCGATCTTACCGCGCTGACCAGTTCTTCTCCCTGGGCAATACGCCCGGCCAGTGCGCTGGCCAGTGTGCAGCCTGAACCGTGGTAGCTGCCGGGTAGACGTTCGCAAATGAAAGTGTGGGTCTGGCCGCCACGCACATAAAGACGATTATGGATTTGCTGTTCGTCACCATGACCGCCAGTGATTAACAGGTATTCACAAAACAGCAGTAGCTTGTCGGCGCACTCGTCCGCAGTACCCTCAGGCAGCTCGGCAAGAATGCGTGCTTCCGGAAGATTGGGGGTGGCGATGGTCGACAAAGGCAGCAGCCGTTCGCGCATGGCGTAGCCGACTTCGTCCTTGCCCAGCCGTCCGCCGCCGCCAGCACGCAGCACCGGGTCGCAGACCATTGGCAAATGCGGGTGAGCAAGAAGCAGGTCGACGACCGTGTCGACCATCTCCAGCGAACCGAGCATGCCCAGCTTGACGGCGGCTACGTTCGAATCGTTGAGGACGGCATTGGCCTGTGCCATGACCCATTCGCGATCGAGCACGCGAAAATCACTGACATTTACAGTGTCTTGCACGGTGAGCGCAGTAATCGCCGGAGCGGCGTGACAGCCCTGGGCGAGCAGGGCTTCTATATCGGCCTGCATACCGGCACCGCCACTAGGGTCGTGGCCGGAGAGGCAAAGGACAACGGGGCGGGAGCTATAGATATTCATGGTGCGCGAGCTTATCACTAAACCTTTC
The DNA here is from genome assembly GCF_032587795.1 of Pseudomonas syringae group sp. 247E2. Lineage (NCBI taxonomy): Bacteria > Pseudomonadati > Pseudomonadota > Gammaproteobacteria > Pseudomonadales > Pseudomonadaceae > Pseudomonas > Pseudomonas syringae group sp. 247E2. Next base: position 204,736 of record NZ_JAWHPK010000001.1, read on the forward strand.
GCGGGCCGCTCGGGGTGCCAGGTTTTTCTTGCTGGTGATGGTCCGTCGGCGACTGTCGCAGATTCGACAAACCTGCAAAAAATACTCATGTTTGGCCTGAAATAGCCGATGTAGAGCTATTGCCTTGATTTTTATCGCGATACTGTCTTTACGCTATTAGCGGCTATGCTTGTGTGGTCAGACCGATTACCGACGGTTTGCATCGTTTTTTATACCGATGCCAGCCAGGTCATCCCTACGTTCAATGGTCTGTTTGAATCATTAGCCTGTTTCAAGGACAGAAAATTGCGGGACGTCGTAATCAATGGATGGATTGAACGCGACGACCTACCTTGGGGCTTCAATGCGCTATCTGTTGATCATTCTGGCTCTTTGGCTGCCGTTGCAGAGTCATGCAGTCGAGTTTGATGAAAACACTCGTTTTCTGCCGTTGGGTCGTGCCATTCAGGTATTCGAAGACCCGACCGGCGATGCGACCATTGAAAGCGTCAGCGCCGCCGCTCACGCCGGTGCCTTTCAGTCCGTGCCTGCCGGGACCTTCAACGCCGGGTATTCGCGTTCCGCCTTCTGGCTGAAAGTCGAGCTGACCTATCGCCCGATAGACGCCAGCATCCATAACGACTGGTTGCTGGAACTGGCCTATCCGCCAATGGACCATGTTGATTTCTATGTCCCGGATGCCGACGGGAATCCCGGGCGGGTCTGGCAGACCGGCGACATGTTGCCGTTCTCCAGCCGTCAGTTCGCTCAGAACAACTACCTTTTCCAGCTGGACCTGCCAGCGGGTCAGACGCGAACCCTGTATATGCGCATACGCAGCGAAGGGTCGGTTCAGGCACCGCTCAATCTCTGGTCTACTCACGCCTACCTCGAGGCGCAGCCCACCAAGGTTTACGTCTTCGGGCTGATCTACGGCGTGCTGCTGGGCATGCTGGTCTACAACCTGTTCATCTACCTCAGTGTCCGTGAGGTAGATTACCTGTATTACCTGCTGTACGTCGCCTCGTTCGGGCTTTACCAGATGTCGATCAACGGGGTTGCCATTGAATACCTGTGGCCTGACAGCCCCTGGTGGGCAAATGCGTCGACGCCCTTTCTGATGGCGCTGGCCACGCTGTTCGCGTGCCAGTTTTCGCGCAGTTTTCTGGGCACCGCACAGTTGGCGCGCTGGCTGGACCGCTTGCTGCTGATAGTCATCGGCGCTGCTGTGCTGGTGATGGGCATGGCCTTGTTCCTGGGTTACGGGCCAGCCCTGCGCGGGGCCACTCAACTGGTCATGACAGGGGCCGTGACGATCTACCTGGCGGGCATTGTCGCCATCATGAAAGGCGAGCGGGTAGGGCGCTATTTTGTGCTGGCCTGGTCTGTCTTCATGGTCAGCGGGTTGATCTTCGGGCTGATGCTGCTGGGCTATTTGCCCAACACCTTCCTGACCATGTACGCCTCGCACATCGGCACGGTGCTGGAAATGGCATTCCTTTCCATGGCGCTTGCCGACCGTATCAACCATGCCCGGTGCCAGCAGGCGCGAACGCTGCTGGCGGCAGGTCAGGATCTGGAGCGTCTCAACCAGCAACTGGCCAACAGCAACCGGCTGAAAGATGAGTTCCTTGCCACGCTTACCCATGAGCTGCGCACGCCGATGAACGGCGTGATCGGCTCGCTGGAAGTGATGCAGACACTCGATATGGATGACGAACTGGAGATGTATCAGCAAACGGCTGCCAGTTCCGCGCGGGACATGATGAGCATGATCAACGGCATTCTGACCCTCACCGAACTTCAAGCCGGTGTGCTGTATGCCGACTGCAATGCCTTTTCGCCCGAAGACCTCACCGACAGGCTACGCAATCGCTTCCTGGGCGCGGCTCAGTCCAAGGGGCTGATTTTGACGCTCGATCTGGACGATAAGCTGCCGCCGTACCTGCGTGGCGACATCGACAAGCTCTACCAGTGCATCGAGTGCCTGGTGGACAACGCGATCAAATTCACCCGTAAGGGCGCGGTGCAAGTGCGCTTCAGCGGGCACCCGCAGGATCTGGAGCGCATGTACCTGCGGGTTGAAGTGATGGACAGCGGCATCGGTTTCAGCCGACTGGACGAAGCCCAACTGTATCAACACTTCTTTCAGGTCGACGGCTCCATGACCCGCGAATACGGCGGGCTGGGCATCGGTCTGGCGATTTGCCGGAAACTGGTCGAGTTGCAGGGTGGCGAGCTGAGTCATCGTTCCGAGCCAGGCAAGGGCAGTTGCTTTACCTTGAATGTCCCGATGCTGATGGTTGTACCTGGCGCAGTGCGCAGAGCCCCAGAACTCAAGGCTCAGTGGGGTATATAAAGCGTCATTTGATACGCGCATCAGGTAAAAGCGCCGAGATTTCGGCGGCTACGGCACTTTTGCAAGTGTCGGGCGCGTGATTCACTGTCTGCATGTTGCGCGTGCACACAGGCAGGAGATGACTCATGAACCTGAATCAATTCGCCGAAACCCACGAAGTCACCAATCAACCGCCACCGCTGGACGGGGCGAACCTCTACCGTATCGACGTGCCGCTTCAGGAGTGGAGCAGCCGCTTCGGTGCAGGCTGGGCGCAACCGCGCATAGACGCTTACGGTGCCCTTGCAGGCGGCCCGCTGATGGAGGCGGGCTTTCTGGCCAATCAGAACAAGCCTGCATTCGCCAGCCATGACCGTTACGGGCACCGCATCGATCTGATCGAATTTCACCCGGCGTACCACCAGTTGATGAGCACGGCCATCGAGCATGGCATCCCGTCGTTGCCATGGACCGATCCGCAACCCGGTGCTCATGTGGCGCGCGCTGCCATGAGCTATCTGCATACGCAGGCAGAACCGGGCAGCGGCTGCCCGCTGACCATGACGTTCGCCAGTGTTCCTGCGCTCAGGCTGCAACCGGATCTGGCTGAAATGTGGCTGCCCAAGGTGCTGTCGACTGAGTACGACCCACGTAACGTGGGCATTGCGCACAAGCGTGGCGCAACCATCGGCATGGCCATGACCGAAAAACAGGGCGGCACCGACGTGCGCGCCAACACCACGCGCGCGTTCCCGGTAGGCGCAGGTGGCCCCGGCCAGGCTTATGAGCTGGTCGGACACAAGTGGTTCTGCTCGGCACCGATGTGCGACGCGTTTCTGACCCTGGCGCAGACCGATAAGGGCCTCAGCTGTTTTCTACTGCCGCGCCACCGACCGGACGACACCCGCAACGAGTTCTATATCCAGCGCCTGAAAAACAAGCTCGGCAACTGGTCCAACGCATCGAGCGAAGTCGAGTTTCGCGGCGCGCTGGCGTGGATGATCGGTGAGGAAGGGCGCGGCGTACCGACCATCATTGAAATGGTCGCCATGACCCGTTTCGACTGCATGATTGGCTCCAGCGCCTTGATGCGTCAGGCGCTGACGCAGGCCACGCATCATTGCGCGCATCGTGCGGTCAGTGGCAGGGTGCTCGCCGAGCAACCGTTGATGCAGAACGTTCTGGCGGACCTGGCGCTGGAAAGCGAGGCCGCGCTGGCCCTGACCCTGCGCATGGGCCGTGCGCTGGATCATCTCGATGATGATCACGAAAAACGCTTTGTCCGTCTGGTCACGGCGGTGGGTAAATACTGGATCTGCAAGCGGGCTCCGGCCATGATCAACGAAGCCGCCGAATGCCTGGGCGGTGCCGGTTATGTCGAGGACAGCATTCTGCCCCGGCTTTACCGCGAAGCCCCGGTCAACTCCACGTGGGAAGGCTCGGGCAATGTGCAATGCCTGGATGTGCTGCGAACCCTGTCCAAAGAACCAGGCGCGCTCGATGCGCTGTTCGACGAACTGGGCGACGGGCACGGCGATCGGCATCTGGCGGCGCATATAGCTGCATTGAAAGGTGCGTTTCAGGACACGAGCGATATTCAGTACCGCGCCCGCCAACTGACCGAGGACATTGCCGTCGCCTTGCAGGGCAAGCTATTGCTGGAAGCGGGCAATGCCGCTGTCAGCGATGGCTTTATCGCGGGGCGGATAGCCTCTGGCGGGCGGGTGTATGGCACATTGCCGCGTGGTGTCGATGTCGAAACATTGCTGCTCAGGTCCTCGCCACAGGTGGCATGAGCACGCGAACCCGTTACGATGCACGTCTGCAAGATCAGACAGGACATGAATCGTGACCCAAGCCTTTGTTGTTGTCGACACCGCCGAGCAGGCCGTAGAGCGGCTCGCCGAGCTGCATGAGCGCGCGACCAGCGCGCTGAGTCAGGCGCTCAAGCGCTATTTGAAAGACCGCGTCGAGCCCACTGCCGAGGAGCGAGCGCAATTCAGCTACCCGGAACTGCGCCTGGTCTACCAATGCAAGGGCGAAGTGCCGGTAACCACTCGTGCCTACGCCAAGGTGCAGCTGCCGGGCACTTACAGCGTTACCGTCACGCAGCCCAAGGCCTTCAAGAAGTACCTGCTCGAACAACTTGTCCCGCTGATGAAAGATTTCACCGTGACGGTCGAAGTCGGCATGAGCGAGCAGAGCATTCCTTATCCTTACGTGGTCGAGCAGGGCGATGAGCTGGCCGGCACTGGCGTTACCGCAGCGGCGCTGGCGCGGGTATTCCCCAGCACCGACCTGTCGGCTGCCACCGATGGTATTGCCGACGGCCTTTATGACTGGGCCAATGTCGACCCGCTGCCACTGGCGCTGTTCGATGCCGCGCGGGTGGATTTCTCGCTACGCCGTCTGGTGCATTACACCGGCAGCGACTGGCGTCATGTGCAGCCGTGGATTCTGCTGACCAACTACCACCGCTATGTCGACCAGTTCATCCTGCACGGGCTGGAAAAACTCCGCGAAGACCCGCGTTTCGTGCGTATGGTTCTACCGGGCAATGTGGTGGTCGACAAGAGCATGAGCCTGGATGAAGCCCAGGCCATCGTCGCCAGCGTGGTCTGGCACCGCTATCAGATGCCTGCGTACCACCTGATCGCCGAAGACGGCCATGGCGTGACCCTGGTCAACATCGGCGTCGGCCCGTCCAACGCCAAGAACATCACTGATCACCTGGCAGTCCTGCGTCCGCATTGCTGGCTGATGATTGGTCACTGCGGCGGCCTGCGTCAGTCGCAGACCATCGGCGATTACGTACTGGCCCACGCCTATATGCGTCGCGACGGTATTCTCGACCGCGTGTTGCCGCCGCATATCCCGATTCCGGCGCTCGCCGAAGTGCAATTGGCTTTACAGGAATCGGCGGCGCAGATCACCGGCGAACGCGGCGAAGAGCTCAAGAAGCGCCTGCGCACCGGCACGGTGTTGACCTATGACGACCGTAACTGGGAGCTGCGCTGGGCTCAGGAACGTCCATTGATCAACCTGTCGCGTGCCGTGGCGGTCGACATGGAAAGTGGCACCATCGCCGCTCAAGGGTATCGCTTGCGTGTGCCTTACGGCACGTTGCTGTGCGTATCCGACAAGCCGTTGCACAGTGAAATCAAGCTGCCGGGTTCGGCCAATGCGTTCTACGAACGTGCGGTCAGCCAGCACCTGAAGATCGGTATCGCCGCGCTGGACCTGCTACGCACCGAGCTGAACTCGCTGCACTCGCGCAAACTGCGCAGCTTCGACGAGCCGCCATTCCGTTAATAGATTGGTATTTGCACAAAGGGCCACTAAAGTGGCCCTTTCTGTTTTTTGATTGCCAAATTCCCATGTCCCGCACCCAACGCCCCGTTTCCCGCCGTCCTGCCTCCAACCCGGCAGGCGCTGCCCGGCGTGTCGCCAAAGCGCCACCGGCCGAGCCGAAGCTGTTCCTCTTCAACAAGCCATTCGATGTGCTGACTCAATTCAGTGACGAAGGAGGGCGCGCCACGCTCAAGGACTTCATCAAGATCCCCGGCATTTATCCGGCCGGACGACTGGATCGCGACAGTGAAGGCTTGTTGCTGCTGACCAACGACGGCCAGTTGCAGGCGCGCATCGCCGACCCGAAACACAAACTGGCCAAGACCTACTGGGTGCAGGTCGAGGGTGAGCCGACCGATGAGCAGTTGCAGCAGTTGCGCGACGGTGTCCAGCTCAACGACGGCCCGACCTTGCCCGCCGAGGCGCGGCGGCTCGATGAACCGCAACTGTGGCCGCGCAACCCGCCTGTGCGCTTTCGCAAGAGCGTGCCGACCAGCTGGCTGGAACTGGTGATCAAGGAAGGGCGTAATCGGCAGGTGCGGCGCATGACTGCTGCCGTCGGGTTGCCGACCCTGCGGCTGGTGCGGGTCAGAATTGGCGACTGGACGCTGGATGGCCTGGATCAGGGCCAATACCGGGAAGTCGCCGCAAAGCTGTGAGGTCGAGCGGGCTCAGTTGCGCAAATGGGTCAGCGGCATTTCGGTGCTGGCCAGCACCTGATTGAGCACAAAGCTGGACTTGACGCTGGTCACGCCCTCGATCCGCGTCAGATGGCCCAGTAGCAGTTTCTGGTAGTGATCCATGTCCGGCACCACCACTTTCAGTTGGTAGTCTGCGTCCATGCCGGTCACCAGGCTGCATTCCAGAACCTGAGGCAGGTTACGGATTTGCTGCTCGAAATTCTCGAAGCGCTCGGGCGTGTGCCGGTCCATGCCGATCAGCACGTAGGCGGTGAGGTTCAGGCCAAGTTTCTTGCGATCCAGCAGGGCCACCTGACGCACGATGTAACCGTCGTCCTCCAGTTGCTTGACCCGGCGCGAGCAGGGTGAGGGTGACAGACCGATGCGTTCGGCCAATTCCTGGTTGGATATGCGTGCGTCCCGTTGCAATTCAGCCAAAATGCTCAGGTCGTATCTGTCGAGCTTGCTCACGATGCACCCCTTTATCAATTCAATTGCGCTGGATTATTCATCTGAAGTCAAAAATTGCGCAAGTAATGTTTTAATCCGCAATATTAGCAATCCTCTGCCTTAGCCTCAGGCCTATTCTTTTAACCAGAATCACTGCCCGGACACAGCGTCCAGCGCGACTCGCCGAATCAGGCCAGTCGCGGCCTCCCACCCGACAGGGTGTGCCAGGCCCCCGGGCTACATACTGTCCAGAAGACGGCATGAGGTGAGCCAACGTCAAAAGCGTTGCGCCAGGGCGAAGTATCTCAAGGGGGCCATTTGGTCCCCTTTTCTTTGTCTGCTGATAAAGTGCGCAGAACGGCGCTACGCTTAAACAGTCTTAATGACGTCAACCCGCGCTCTAGTGAGGAAAGCATGAAATCTGGCATCTGGCAGTTTGCGGGTGTAAGTCTGTTGTGTCTGAGCATCAGCGCTCAGGCATTGGCCGACGAACGTGATGATTCGCCGCGCAATCAGTTGTACAACAGCTCTGGCGAAAACGGGCAGCAGCGTCAGCAACAACAGCAGCGCTTCCAGGAACAGAATAATCAGCAGCGTCAGATCCAACAGCAGCAGAATCAGCAGCGCCAGGTCGAGCGTCAGCAGCAACAACAGATCAACCAGCAGCAGATCAATCAGCAACGCCAGATTCAGGAACAGCAGAACCAGCAGCGTCAGGTTGAGCAACAGCAACAGCAGCAGATCCAGCAACAGCAGATCCAGCAGCGCAACGTCGAGCGCCAGCAGCAACAGCAGATCGATCAGCAACAACGTGATCAGCAGCGTCAGATTCAGCAGCAGCAAAACCAGCAGCGCCAGCAGTTGCGCCAAAGCCAGAACAACCTGCCGATCCAGGGTGGTCCTGGAGAGGTGTGGCAAACCCAGCCGCCGCGTCAGGGCTACTATCAGGACATCCCGCGTGGCAACAACCGCAACTGGCAGGCCGGTAACGGTCGCCCCAATGACCGTTGGGAAGGGCGTCCCGACGGGCGTGGCAATGGCTGGGGGCCAGGCCCGCAATATCGGCCTGGCTATGCGATAGATCGCGTACCGGGTGGCTACTCGCGTATTCCCTATCGTGGTCAGGACTATTACTACTCGGGTGGTTACTGGTATCGCCCGCAAGGCCCGCGTTATGTCGTGGTGACACCGCCTTACGGTGTACGTGTCAGCAGACTACCGTCCTACTCGCAGGAAGTGTGGATCGGCAGCAGTCTGCTGTTTCTGGCAGCCGGTACTTATTATGCCTACCAGCCTGACAGTCAGGACTACGTAGTGGTCAACCCGCCGCAGAACGAGGCGGTGTATCAGGCCCCTGCTGGACAGCAGGTCAATGGCTACGATCCGGTTGCCTACCCTGCCAATGGCCAGAGCCCGCAACAGGTCGAACTGGATCACTATCAGTGCTATTTGCAGGCCGCGCAGCAGAGCGGCTTCGACCCGGCCAATGTCAGCGGCCAGCCGCCGCCGGACTTGGTGGATGCCTATCGTCGCTCGATGGGCGACTGTCTGGCAGGGCGTGGCTACAACGTCAGCGTCAATTGACGCTGATCAGACATTGGCTTGCTTGACGACTTCCTGAGGGTCGGCGTGCACCAGCACTTCGGCCTTCGGGAATTGCTCGTGAATAGCATCGGCGACCTTGTCGCAGAGCGCATGGGCGACCGACAGGGTCAGTGTGCCCGGCAACTCCAGATGTAGCTGCACAAACCAGTGATTGCCGGAAATCCGTGTACGCAGATCATGCGCCCCAAGCACGCCCGGCACGTCGCACGCCAGCGCCAGCATGCGCGTGCTGACATCGGCGGGCAATTCTTCATCCATCAACACCGACACTGTCTCGCGGGCGATCTGCAAAGCGCTCCACAAGATGTACAGCGCGATGCCCAGACCAAAATACGCGTCCAGCTGTTGCCAGCCGAAATACGCAAGGGTCAGCGCCACCAGAATACTGGCGTTCAGCAGCAAGTCGGAACGGTAGTGCAGCGAGTCGGCACGGATGGCCGCCGAGCCTGTCGCCTTGATCACCCGGTATTGCAAGGTGAGCAGTGCGAGCGTCAGTGCGATGGAAATCACCATCACCACCATACCCAACAGCGGCGCGCCCAGCGGCTCCGGGTTCTGGATGCGTTCGACCGCCTGAACCGCGATCAGCACGCCACTGACGGTGATGAACAGCGCCTGCGCCATACCCGACAGCGCTTCCGCCTTGCCATGACCATAGCGATGATCCTCATCGGCTGGGCGCAATGCGTAATGCACCGCCAGCAAATTGAGGAACGAGGCCGCGCCATCAAGCAACGAATCGGTAAGACCGGCCAACAGGCTTACTGAACCACTCAGCCACCAGGCAACGCCCTTGGCCAGGATCAGCGTCACGGCGACCGCCAGCGAGGCCCGCGTCGCCAGACGCAGCAGTCGGGAGTGTTCGGCAGTGGTGCTCATGACGCTTCCTTGAACCGTATCGATATCAGGCTGCCGGGACCAGGCCCAAGGCTGCCAGTTGTTCCACGCTGCCTTTGTGCTGAATCAGGCGTGGGTCGTTCAGTGGCAGGGAACGGCCCAGCTCGGTTTCAATGATGGCTTGCAGCTTGGTGTTGTCGACGCTGCCGTCAGCCTTGATCGCCTTTTGCAGCTTCTGCGGATCGATCTGCGCATGCTCGCCGGGCGCGTAATAGATAGCGCCCGTCGCGAAGTCCACCGCAAACGCAATCACCCCGGGAACGATATAGAACAGCAGCGCAAAAGCATCCAGCGCCGCAATGGCCGGGTCAACCTTGCCATCAATCTGACCGCGACGGTCAGGATAGAAAATACTGCCGCAGGCAGAAATCTGAGTCAGCAACGTGGCGACCAGAACGCCACCGATCAAGCGAGAAGGAATGCGCATGGAAAGCTCCTGAGATGAAGAGGGCAACTATACAAGGCAATGGCTGCAAGGCTAAGACTATTGAGTGATGGCGTGGTTCTGCGAGCGTGCAGTTGACCGAACTGCAGAATTGCAGCGGTAGGAGGAAAACAGTTCCCGCGCCGATGCCCCTTACCGCCCACTATTAACATCTGGTTTACTGTGCTCACGATAATTACAAAAACTCAGGAGTCATGTATGCAACCGATTCGTCTCGGTCTGGTGGGCTACGGCAAGATTGCGCAGGATCAACACGTCCCCGCCATCCACGCCAACCCCGCATTTGAGCTGGTGGCTGTCGCTACGCAAGGGCAGCCGTGTGCCGGGGTGGAGAACTTCAAGTCGCTGGGTGAGTTGCTCGAGAGTGGAGTGCAGGTTGACGCTATTGCGTTCTGTACGCCCCCGCAAGGTCGGTTTGCCCTGGTGCAAGAGGCGTTGGCGGCAGGCAAACACGTGCTGGTCGAGAAACCGCCATGTGCGACGCTGGGTGAGGCGATGGCGTTGGTGGCGCACGTGTCGGAGCAGGGCGTCAGTGGTCTGTTCGCCTGGCATTCGCGTTACGCGCAGGGTATCGAAGCGGCGCGTGAGTGGTTGTCCACTCGCACCCTGCACAGCGTTCAGATCGACTGGAAGGAAGATGTGCGCAAATGGCACCCTGGGCAGGCGTGGATCTGGCAGCCCGGTGGCCTGGGTGTGTTCGATCCGGGTATCAACGCCCTGTCGATAGTGACTCACCTGCTGCCACTGCCATTGTTCGTCGAATCTGCCGAACTGCGCGTGCCGAGCAACTGCCAGTCGCCAATTGCCGCTTCTATCAAGATGTCCGACACGCGCCACCTCGATATTCGTGCCGAGTTCGACTTCGATCACGGTCATGACGAACTCTGGAGCATCGAGATTCGTTGCGCCGAAGGCACCTTGCGCCTGGATAACGGCGGCGCGCTGTTGAGTATCGATGGCGTGCGCCAGACGGTTTCGGAGGAAGGCGAGTACGCGGCGGTGTATCGACACTTCCAACAGTTGATCGGCAACAAGGCCAGTGACCTGGACCTGCAACCGTTGCGGCTGGTCGCGGACAGTTTTTTCGTGGGCAGTCGGGCATCCGTTGAACCGTTCTACGACTAAGAGCCTCTCAGGTACAGGTGGGGGCAAGCGCTTTGTCGGCCCCCGCACACGTCAGCCTGACAAGAGAGCAGAAATTGGACAAAAAACAGCCTTGGCCTTGCAGTGAGCAGGAGTTGTCAGAAGTGCGACGGTTTAATAAAACCCTCGCGCGAATGCCGCGTTTCCAGATCCGCAATCGTGTTACACCCCGGTTGATTCAGGCGTTATTGCGTGCGGCTCAGATTGGCAGCGCTTTCAAACCGGGAGGGCATGGGCTGCAGATTGAAAAAAGAACGGTCAGCACGGATAACGTACCGGTCCCCGTGCGTATCATCAGGCCCAAAGGCAAACCCAGAGGCGTGGTGTTCGATATTCACGGTGGCGGATGGGTGATTGGCAACGCCCAGATGAACGATGAGCTCAACGTCGGCATGGTCAACGCCTGCAATGTTGCAGTGGTTTCGGTCGATTACCGGCTGGCGGTGACAACCCCCATTGAAGGCCTGATGGAAGATTGCTTTTCTGCCGCCTGCTGGCTGTTGGGCAAAGACTGCGAGGAGTTTGCCGGCCTGCCGGTTATCGTGGTCGGAGAATCCGCTGGCGGGCATCTTGCCGCAGCCACGCTTCTGAAATTGAAAAGCCGACCTGATCTGCTCGAGCGGATAGTGGGTACGGTCCTGTACTACGGCGTCTACGACCTGACGGGCACCAAGAGCGTACGCACCGCAGGCCCCGAAACACTGGTGCTGGATGGCCCGGGCATGGTCGGTGCAATGCGTTTGCTTACCCCCGACCGAAGCGACGATAAACGCCGCGAACCGCCACTATCGCCTTTGTATGGCGACTTGACTGACTTGCCGCCTGCACTGATGTTCGTCGGGGAGATTGATCCGCTTCTGGACGACACACTGCAAATGGCCGAGCGCTGGGCCGACTCGGCAGAGGTCGAAATGCACCTCATGCCCGAGTCGCCGCATGGCTTCATCCACTTCCCGACTACCTTGGCGCGCAAGGCTCTGGTGCGCAGCCGTGAATGGATCAATGAGCGGATCGACGCGCTGGGTTGAGCTCGCCTCTCAGCCTATCTCCGCGACCCACTTCGATACTGGGTCGCCACTGCTCAAGCCCGGCTGCACAAGACCGTCGATCATGAAGGTCGGCGAGACGTGTATGCCGTTCTGGCGGGCGTATTTAGCGTGCCATTTCACGGCGTGCTCAAGCTCGGGATTGGCGAAAGCGTCACCCAGCGCAAGGCCGCTGTAACGCTCGATACGCGCGATGATGTCATTGGGCGTCGCGTCCATGTTCGGGCCGCTTGCGTGGTGTTCAAACTCGAACTCTTCACGGTGCGAGGCAACCGCTGTCATGACGGCCTTGGCGCTTTCCTTTCCGCCTTCCAGCGTCGCAGCCGCCAGAATGCAGCGCACGATAACGCCCGAAAACATGTGCCAGGGCTGGGATTGCAGGCGGATTTTGACAGTGATTTTGTCTTCTCCGGCCTGAGCCAGCAGCTCATCGAGCTTGAAGAACGCCTTCACTGAAAAAGGGCAGGTTGGCTCAAGGAAGACTTCGAACAGACGAGGCCCGCGGCCCCAGGAAAGTACGTCTGAATACATGGTCGTGTTGCTCCCGTCGATGGTTGTACAGAAAACGCGCCGGGCTGGTTGCCCGCGCCGGGCATGGTCACGAGAAGCATTCTCCCGGACACCTCTCGCTCCTCACGCAGAGCATTGGCGCGAGACAAACAGGCGCGCCGGGCTGATTGCCCTGCGCCGCGCATGGTCACGAGAAGTAATTTCCCGCACACCTCTCGTTCCTCACGCTCCGCGTGGGAATGCAGTTCGTGACGCTCCGCGTCACATTGCAACTTTGACGCCACGAGATGAAGGCGCCATAAAGCCTGAACTGTGGATCATGCGGATTTGAGAGCAAGTTCGTGCACGAGTTCGATTTTCAGGCCAGCAATGCGCTAATCCAGCGAATCTGCTGCGCAACCTCCTGCCATTTTTCTTCGCTCACGCCTTTCTGTGCCCTTTCGAAGTTGTTCAGCGTTTTCTGTTTTTTGCCCAATAAACGCTGCCACTTGAGCAGAAATGCCGGGCTGCGCGCCTGCATCTGCAGCGGGCCGAAATACAGCTCCTCGGCGGTGTATTTAACGGGGCCGGTGCGCTCGGCGACGATGATTTCGTAGTCGAAACGGTTTTCCCGCAGCACCTCTTCGCTGACGATGCGGTAATCATGCTCCATCAGCCAAAGCCGCAACGGCTGCTCGCCGCCATTGGGTTGCAGGATCAGACGTTCCTGACCGCTCAGGCGCGCTTTGCCACGTTCAAGGATGTCGCGGATCGTCTCGCCACCCATGCCGCACATGCTGACCGCCGTTATCCCGTCTTCCGCCTCAATCGCCGCCAGACCATCGGCCAGACGCACGCAGACCTGTTGCTCCAGTTCGTTCTCGCGCACGGTGCGTTCGGCTGCGTGGAACGGCGTCAACGCCACCTCGCCAGCCACCGCCGCCGAGATGGCACCACGGTTCAGCAGCGCCACCGGCAGATAACCGTGATCCGAGCCGATATCAGCCAGCCGCGCACCGGCGGGTACGTGCGTCGCCACGCGCTCAAGGCGCATGGACAATCTCTGTTCGTTCAACGGCAACCCCTTTCAGCACAAGCGTCCGGCAGCACGGCCGGGTCCGGGCGCGATTCTGTAGAGCAACGCAGCGTATTTCAACTTCCCGCGACATAGCCCGCGACTCGACCCCTAACTGACGCTCGCGTAGGCTTGGCGTTTTCCGTCCTTTGCAAAGCAGAGATCTTATGGCAAACGCAGACATCATCTTCACCCCCGATCCCGATGCGGACTCCATCTCGTCGGACGTCGCCGACTTCAACGGCGTGCTGGTCAGCACCCAGATCCCGACCCATCCAGATGGCAGCCTGGAACTGGGCGGCATCATCGAGCAGAGCGAATGCACCCTGCGGGCCCTGAAAGATGCATTGGAACGAGCCGGTAGCTCGATGGACCGCGTCATGCACCTGACCATCTACCTGACCGACATGGCAGATCGCGCCGCTTTCAACGAAGTGTACAAACGCTTCTTCAAAAAGCCGTGGCCAGTGCGCGCAGCAGTGGGCGTGGCAGCGTTGGCGGTTGAGGGTATGCGCGTGGAAGTAACGGCGATGGCGGCCAAGGCGGGCTGAATGCAGTCGCTCGTCCCACACTCTGCGTGGGGACGCATTTTGTAACGCTCTTCGTCATAACATGCTTGTCATGAATAATGAGGCGAAACACATCTGTCAGCCTCCAGCAGCACTAAACATAAGGAGATGTATGTGAGACCGGGTCGTAGACTGTTGATGATCGCGGGAGGGCTGGCAGTGCTGGGTTTTGTTGGCCATGCCGTATATGAAGCTCTGCCCGGTGATATGGGTAATGATCATATCAATGTCGTATGCGAGGAGGTTGTTAGCGGGCGCTTTAATGGAGACGGGACCATTGATAATTCAAAAAAGAAGACACGAAAGTGTTCTTCGGATCTTCGTACCCTTTCTGCCCATTACGTGGTGCTTGATGACGACGTCTATTGGATGAACCAAGTACGTTATAGGGAGAAACCCTGTATTACTGGCGCCGGTGATGCCTCAGGAGCGATTAGTAACTTTTCGTTTTCATGCCTGTTATCAAAACAAGGTCAGATCAACTCGATCGAGACGCGCGAGCTTAACCTGGTGGCACATTACTTGCCTTCCTTCAAGCCGCTGGAGGGCAGCCTTCAGGGGATTGCTGACTGGCAGACTGATCAGCTTGCCTATTACGCCAAAGACGATATTTCTGTTTACTATGAGGGACGAAAGATAAAGGGCGCAGATCCACATCTTTTTTCGGTGGTTTTTCCTTTGGGCGATGACAAAAAGTGGCGCAGTCTTAGTGTCTCTATGAGCGGCAACGAGATGTTCGTCGGGGGTTTGAGTATTGGCGACATTGATTTATACGATTTTCGTCCGTTGATTCCTGTTGATTGTCCTGAACACGGTATTTCTGAATGTGCGGGGCATAGAGAGTTAGAAGATTTTTTAAAGTATGATAATTGGGGTCAAGGCCTGCTGGGGGTGGTAGGCAATGATCTCGTCTTTCTGCATACCTCTGGCGCTGAGCGATTTGCTGATATGGCGTCTTCCGACACATTTATGTTCGCGACCAGCAAGAAAATCTATGTTTACACCAAAGCGAAATTTTATGAACTCGGCGGTGAGTATTCATTTAATAAAAAATTGGTACCGATGGACGTGAATGACTTTACAAATAATCGTGGGTGATTCGATTTTTGCGATGGCGGCGAAGGCGGGCTAACCATAAGGAGATGGAATGCTACAGATACTGGGCAAAGCCTCATCGATCAATGTCCGCAAAGTGCTCTGGACCTGTGCAGAGTTGGACATCCCGTTCAAACGGCAGGACTGGGGCTCTGGTTTCAGGGAAACCAACACGCCTGAATTCATGGCACTCAACCCTAATGCGATGGTTCCAGTTATTGAGGACGATGGCTTCGTTCTGTGGGAGTCGAACACGATCATCAGGTACCTGGCGAACCGCAGCAACGCCGTGCATCTCTATCCAGCGGACGCAATAGCCAGAGCCAGAGTGGATCAATGGATCGACTGGCAGGCCACAGATCTCAACAAATCCTGGGGTTATGCCTTCATGTCGCTGGTCAGGCACAGCGTCGCCCATCAAGACCCTGACGCGCTGGCTGCCGGATGCCGTCAATGGACCCGACACATGGCGATCCTGGATCGACAGCTTGATGCTACCGGGGCGTACGTTAGCGGCAGCGAGTTTTCGCTGGCAGACATCCCGATGGGCCTTTCAGTAAATCGGTGGTTTGAAACCCCGTTAAGTCATTCAGACTTCCCGGCAGTTAAGGCCTATTACGAACGACTGAGCGAACGTCCCGGCTACCGCTTGCACGGCCGAAACGGAACGCCGTGAGCCTTATACCCGAGCCCTGCATCGAATATTGACTCGCCCGTGGAACCAGATCCCGTTGCTTGCCACCAAGACGACAATGAGTTTCCGGGGACGCATATGATCAACCTCACCAGCATTGCATCTTCGTTGGCGCGTGTAGCGCTCAGCGATTCGACAAAGCCAACGATAGACCGCGCGATGAACGTCGTTAGCCATATCGCTGGCAAAGTGGCGTTGCAGGTCAACAGCTCATTGCTGGAGCAGAAAGGCCGGCTTAACGAGCGTCAGCAGAAAGGCCTCGCGGTAATCCTGGACGCATTGCGCGGCAAGGAACCGGTGACCAATGTCGAGACTCACGAAGGCGGAGGCCGATTCAATCTGGCGCGAGCTGCCTTCGACGTGGCCAGCGTTGTCTGGGAGCGCGACAAGTCGATGCATAACGTGATGAGCTTTTTGGGCGTCAGCGACAGCCAGGGCAAGATGTTGTTCTCTCTGGGCAAGAAGCTGACCGACGCGATGGCCAAGCTTGAACCCGCGCAGGGCAAGGATAACTGTGAGGCGCACCACGCGTTCTTCTCCAGCAACCTGAAGCTGAACAAGCTGATGAACGACATCGCTGACCAGTTGATCAACGAGATTCGTCAGTCGAACACTGATCGCGTACGACGACCCACACCGGGCCCATCCTGGAGACCTGAAAGCGCCCAACAGCAAGCACATCCGCAAACGCCTCCACGCACTCGCCCGCAGGCCAACAGCACACCGCCGCCACCACCGAAAGCAAACCCCAATGCAGGCGCTGAGCGGCCTTCAACACAACGGCCCCACGACACACCAGCCGCTGACGCTTCCGCGAAGGTGGGCGATTCCGCCCCCGCCAAGTCACCCGTCAAGCCGTTGTACGAACACTTGGGACTCTCGGACATGACGGCAGACCTCTCCGCAGTCAAAACGGCCTACAAGAAAGCCTCGCTGAAGAATCATCCTGATAAGAACGTCGGTAACGAGGCTGAGGCGACTGAACGTTTCAAAATGATTTCAAATGCGTTCAGGATTTTGTCCGATCCAGAATTGCGCAAGAAATACGACAATGGCCTTATTAATGAGAAGGGCGACGAGGTCCAAGTCTGATTCTCCGGCGTGATGCCGCTCAGGGCCGCTCTATTGAGCAGCGGGCACAATGCGTAAGCAGACCAGATAACTAAACCTGTTCTTCGTCGATCACACGGAAAAGCGTTCTTCTATTGCCTCGGAAAAATGCGTGCAGTTTATTCGCGCAAAACGCTGGTAGTCGCGCGATACCGAGAACGCCGAGCCTGGCATCAGCAAGATCTTGTGTTGTTCAAGTTTCTTCATGAAGGGCTCCAGGTTAGGGATGTCCGGGTGATAGGCCCAGATGAACATGCCGCCCTGTGGCGCTATGTCGAACTGCCATCCTCTTGCACGCAAGGCGCGCTGAGTCTGGACCTGTTGACTGATCAGCCTTTGCTGAACATTCTGCATGTGCCTTGCGTAGGTACCATCTGCCAGAATGGTGTTGACGAACCGTTCGCAAAACGCTGGAACGGCGACGCACGTCAGCAGCTTCAGACGGGTCAGGGGTTCTATGAGTTCTTGCGAGCAGGCGATATAGCCCACGCGCAGCGAGGCGGAGAGGCACTTGGAAAAGCTGCCGACGTAAATCACCCGATCCAGATTGTCCAGTTCCTCAAACGTCTGGCGGACAGTAGGGCTGAAGTAGCCATACACATCATCCTCGACCACAAAGAACTCGTGCTCTACAGCAAGGCGCAAAACCTTGAAAGCGTTGTGCGGGCTGATGTTACTGCCGGTTGGGTTGTGAAAAGTGCTATTGCAGAAGAACGCTTTGACGGTGTGTTTGGTCAAGTAGCTTTCCATCTCAGCGATATCTGGCCCGTCCTGAGTCCTCCGCACGCCAACAACGTGCCCGCCTGCCAACTGGATCAACCTGATCAGGTTTCCATTGCCCGGCTCGTCTACGAATACATGATCGCCCGGCTTGATCAGCAGTCTGGCGACCAGATCCAGCCCCTGTGTCGCCCCGAGAGTGCTAAGAATCTGACTCGGTCGAATATCGATACGGGTCAGCCGCTTCATGTGCACGCATAGCTGTTTGCGCATGGGCAGATACCCCGAGATGTCACCGTACTCGGCCAGCGAACTCTGCTCTAGCCGCGCCGTGCGCCGAATGGCCTTGGCCAGCAACTCGGTGTCTCGCCATGCCGGTGGCAGCCAGCCACATCCCAGTTTGGTGTAGTGCGGTCCGGCTTGTAGAAGCCTGAACAGCGGATCCGCACTCATGCACTCTGGTTCGCGCGGATTCACCGCTTGCGACGCACCGCTGGTGACAAAGTAGCCACGTCCTGGAGAGGCCGAGAGCAGACCTTCACTCACCAGACGCGCGTAGGTCGATACAGCATCGTGATAGCTGGCGTCAGACGTCGAGGCCAGTTTTCTGATTGAAGGCATTCGCGTGGACGTAACGGCGATGGCGGCTAAGCCCGGCTGATCTCAGTCGTTTGTGATCTTGACTCGATTTGATCATGGCTCCCCTGGGAACCGTCCATGTCACTAACTCCTCTCTATTTGATCAAATCTGGCTATTCTGGGTAGCAGGCGACAGAAGGTGCCTCTCTATCAGGTCCCTCCGAGTAGAAGATCGCCGATTTGACTCTAGCGCGCCCGTATCCTAAATAACTCGGTTGTCTTTGATTATTTATCCTTGCCTTGCATAGCTTGTACAGTTCAAAAGATCAAGGCGAAGTCAAAATAAATTTATAATTTAATTTCAGTAGGCTAGAGCTCAGGAGTTTCCGCAGTAGTCCCTACGAAGCTTGACTCCCTCCCGTAAAGCCTGCAATGTAGGCAGATGGCTACTACGCAGAAATGGATGTTATGCATGGAATTCATAGTCGAATTTATTTTATCGCCAAATCCAAGCTCTTTCTCGCTAGTTGTCTATTAGTTTTTGAAATTGATAATTAACGGTGGGGATTTAATGCGTATTAATATTTCAGAGTATGAAATACATAATCTATATGGTTTGTACAATCATAAGATTGTATTTAATCCTAGTGAGAATGTTTCAATACTGCATGGTCCTAACGGTGTTGGGAAAACAGCTTTATTGAAAAGCCTAAATTTCTTATTCAATAAGAATTTTTCTGCGTTGGGGAAAATTCCATTTTCAAAGATTCATGTGAAATTAAGTGATGATACTGAAATAAATATAAAAAGAGTGGGAGTTACCCAGGAAGAGCTTTGGAGTCAGTCTGTTGATATCGCGCATAGGATAGACATTGATATAGTTAAAAATAAAAAAAATATAATCTCGCACAGTATTTCAGATGAGATGACGAAGTCGGGTGTTAATCTGCCACCTTGGTTCGTGCGAGTAGGATTGGATACATGGATGGATGAACGAACGGGAGAAGAGGTTTCTCGTGATATGTTGGCTATGTATACTCGCCATAATCTTAAAGCTAAAGATAAAAAAAATGCCCAGTATCTCGAAGAGATATTTTCTAAGGTGAAAGTACATTTTGTCGAAACCAATAGGTTGTATCGTCAAGCTGTTAATCCTTCTTGGCAAAAGAGTAAGTCTCCTGAGATGGTTGTTTCAGTTCATGATTGTGCGAAGCACTTAGTTGCACAAGTTGGTACGGCCTTGAAGGATTATGGCAAGAAGTCGCAAGAGCTAGATCAATCATTTCCACACCGTTTTATCTCTGAGCGTGCAATTCCGATGGGGTTGGACGAACTAAAGTCTAGGTTGAATGATTTGGCTACTCAGTTGAAAAATCTTAGAGATATTGGATTGTTAGATGTTGAGGTGATACAGCCGTTTAATACCGAAAGTCTTGATACTGTCGAGCAGAAAAAAGTGGAGATCATGAATCTTTATGTGCGCGATAGTGAAACTAAGCTTGCTGTTTTTGATGAGTTGTCAAAGCGGGTGCAGTTGTTTCTCAAAAGCCTTAATAAGAAATTCAGAAATAAAAGTGTTTCACTGAGTCGGGAGAAAGGGCTTGTAGTTAGAGGTCCTGGAGAGCGACCTCTCCCCTTGGATGCGCTTTCGTCTGGCGAGCAGCATGAGATGGTTCTGTTGTACGAGCTTTTGTTTAAGGTTCCAGTAGATACTCTGGTTCTAATAGATGAGCCAGAGCTGTCGTTACATGTCATTTGGCAAAAGGCTTTTCTTCCTGAATTAATATCGATTGCGGAGGAAGCTCAATTTTATTCTATTGTAGCTACACATTCACCATTTATAGTTGGTGAGCGTTTCGATCTTATGACTGCTTTGGATTCGGATCAAGAACAATGATAGCTTGGAATAGAACAGTCGGTGATATAGTTTCTGAGATTAAAATGATGCAAACCAGTTTTAAGGGTTTCTTTTGGCTAGTGGAGGGGCCGAGTGATATTAGGTTCTTTACTTCAAGAAAATTTGCAAATGTTGAACTGATCGTTGGCGGTGGAAAACTTAATGTGGTCAACTCTGTGAAAGCGTTGTCCAGAGAGAATGATGGTTTTAAAGTTTTAGGGATAGTTGATGCAGACTATGATTGGTTGATTAGGAGTGAACATCGTCCAAATAATATAATTACGACTGATCCTCGTGATTTAGAAGGTGTGTTGATTCGATCAAGCGCTTTCGATAAGGTTCTGTCTGAGTATGCAGATGAAGCGAAAGTTAAAGAGTTTGAGCAAAAAAATAAATGCACCGTTCGTGAATATTTGCATGATTTAAGTGTTTTTTTCGGTCGTATTAGGGCGTTCAATGATATTGCTCGCAAGGTAGACTTGAAAAAGCTAAAGCCGCAAAGATTTATGGAGAAAGGGAAATGGTCGTATGATTTTGATGATGTGCTTTCGGTTTCAGTTAGCCTAGGTGTGAGTGCATCAGTGGAAGAGCTTATTAAAGGTATGTATGCTTTGCCTGAAGTTGAATCTTGGAATTATGTCAGAGGCCATGATGCAGTTGATATTTTTGCTGGTGGGTTGCTAACTGAGCTTGGTCGTGGTGTCAAGCTAGATGCATTCATGATTGAGTCTGTTCTTAGAGTAGGAATCCAAGATCATGAATATTATGATACAAAGCTTTATAAGTCTATTTCAGGGTGGCATGAGGCCAACGAAATATAAAGTGTGGCGCATAGTCGCAATTTTGATAAATAACTTATTAGCTTAGATTGTGCTTTAATTCTGAGAATGGTTGCTTTTATCTTGCTGGTATTCTTATGGATGGGCTTTTGATAAATGGGTGGTTTTAAATATCTGCAACTTACTTTTGGCAGCTTTACCTGCGGCGGCCCGCCAAGCCATGACCCCCCGCCACGAAGCTGTCCTCAAGGCCCTTCCCGGTGCGGGCAGAACATGCGTGTGCCGGTCGCGCTGGTTGAGGAACGCTAGCTAGCCGGGCAGACTATTCTGATATGAAGGCCGCGCAGCGCGGGAGCGCTTGGCCAGTGAGCTGGGCAAAATGGCTTGCGAAACCGCGGTTGTTGCATTCGCCTGAAAAGCTGGGTCGGTTCAAAGACGCGTATTGAAGTGGGTACTGAGGGCGCTCTTACGCGTCGCTTGCAGGACGACCCAACCTTGGAGGGCGTAGGGCTGCTGATTTTTGATAAGTTTTATGTTACCAAGAGTGTGGCCAGTCCGGCGCTTCAATTGCCAGCATTGCTCTCAGCCATAATCTCAACGCAAACCTCGCTCAGACGATGGATTCGGTTATAAAAGCAGAAAAGCACAGCGCTGCAACCTGCATTCATTCCATTAACCATACGTTTGGCCGAAAAAAAATTGCACGCAGTATCATCAAATATATGCTTCGAAATTCGGCACTCGGGACGAATGACAGAAATCTTTCATTCGCCCGCTTTTTTTGTTTTTACTCCCCCGCTAGCGGGCTACTCACTCCCCCAGAATCCCCACTCGGTATACTCCCCGCATCTCTCAGGGAGCCCCCATGATCTCGTTACCCATCGATGCCGTCCTGCCAGCCCTGCGCCAGGCCCTGACCACGCGCCATGAAGCCGTACTCGAAGCCCCTCCCGGCGCGGGCAAGACCACGCGTGTGCCGCTCGCGCTGCTTGAGGAAACCTGGCTGGCCGGGCAGACCATTCTGATGCTGGAGCCTCGGCGACTGGCGGCAAGAGCGGCTGCCGAGCGGTTGGCCAGTGAGCTGGGTGAGAAGGTCGGCGAGACGGTGGGTTATCGGATTCGTCTGGAAAGCCGGGTCGGCCCGAAGACGCGTATTGAAGTGGTGACTGAGGGGATTCTCACGCGTCGCTTGCAGGACGACCCTGCGCTGGAAGGTGTGGGGCTGCTGATTTTCGATGAGTTTCATGAGCGCAGTCTGGATGCTGATCTGGCATTGGCCCTGAGCCTCAATGGTCGTGAGCTGTTTCGTGACGATCAGCCGCTGAAGATTCTGCTGATGTCGGCCACGCTGGAAGGCGAGCGGCTGGCGGCGTTGCTGGACGACGCGCCGGTAGTGCGCAGCGACGGGCGGATGTTTCCGGTGACGATGCAGTGGGGGCGTCCTTTTCAGCCCGGTGAATTCATCGAGCCGCGTGTCGTGCAGACGGTACTGGATGCGCTGGGCAGCGAGTCCGGCAGCCTGCTGGTATTTCTGCCGGGGCAGGCCGAGATTCGTCGGGTCAACCAGCAACTGGCAGAAGCGCTGGACGAACGCGCCGACATCCTGCTTTGCCCTTTGCATGGCGAGCTTGATCTGAATGCGCAGCGTGCGGCCATCGAGCCTGCCCCCAAAGGTACGCGCAAGGTCGTGCTGGCGACCAATATTGCGGAAACCAGCCTGACCATCGACGGCGTGCGTGTGGTGATCGATGCCGGGTTGGCGCGAGTGCCGCGTTTCGATCCGGGCAGCGGCATGACGCGTCTGGAAACACAGCGTATCTCCCGTGCCAGCGCCACCCAGCGCGCCGGGCGGGCAGGGCGGCTGGAGCCGGGTGTGTGTTATCGGCTGTGGTCAGAAGCGCAACACGATCAACTGGCCGCCTACGGCGCTGCAGAAATTCTTCAGGCGGATCTCGCCGGGCTTGCGCTGCAACTGGCGCGCTGGGGCGTCACGCCTGCGCAACTGGTCTGGCTTGATGTCCCGCCAGCGGCGGCTTATGCACAGGCGCAGGATTTGCTGGTGCGGCTTGAGGCGCTGAGCAATCAGCCGGGCCAACCGCCAGCGCTGACGCCACACGGTCAGGCGATGGCTGAGCTGCCTGCTCATCCGCGCATCGCGCATCTGCTGCTGTGCGGTCATGCATTGGGCTTGGGCGAACTGGCGTGTGACGTGGCCGCACTGTTGGGTGAGCGCGATATTCTGCGCGGCGGTGGGGCCGATCTGCACAGCCGTCTGACCTTGCTGGCGGGCACCGAGCGTGCTGCGCGTGGTGCACAGGGCGGTGTGCAGCGAGCTAAACAGCTGGCACGGCAATATCGCGGATACCTGCGCGGCACTGCGAAAAGCCCCGTCATCGATCCCGATCATTCACGCTGGCTGGGCGCTCTGCTGGCACTGGCCTACCCGGATCGCGTGGCACAACAACGTCGCCCCGGCGGTGCTGAATATCGATTGGCCAATGGTCGCGCGGCACTTTTTGCCGAGGCCGACGCACTGATGAAACAGCCTTGGCTGGTCATCGCAGATTTAGGCAGCCGTCAGGGGCAGCGTGAGGAACGCATCTACCTCGCTGCCGAATTCGATCCAGCGCTGTTCGACTCTGTGCTGGCCGAGCAAGTCATCACCGTGGACCAGATTGACTGGGATGAGCGCGAAGGCGTGTTCCGCGCAGAACGGCAGCGCAAGGCGGGCGAGCTTATTATCAGCCGCGGACCGCTGACCGGCCTCGATGACGCAGCCCGCAGCCAGGCATTGTTGGCGCTGGTGCGTCGCAAAGGCCTGGAACTGCTGCCGTGGACACCCGAACTGCGCCAGTGGCAGGCGCGTGTCGCGCTGCTACGCAACCTGGACATCGACAAAAGTGCAGCAAGCGAATGGCCCGACCTGAGTGACGCGCAACTGCTGGCGACACTCGAAAACTGGCTGATGCCCTACCTGGGCAAAGTCACCCGGCTCAGCCATTTCAGCCAACTCGACCTGTCCTCCATCCTGCGCAACCTCCTCCCGTGGCCAATGCCGCAACAACTGGAAGCGCAGGCTCCGCAGACCATCCAAGTGCCGTCTGGCTCGAATATCCGTATCGACTACAGTGAACAGCCGCCGATTCTGTCGGTGCGGCTGCAAGAGTTGTTTGGGTTATCTGATACCCCGCGCATTGCCAATGGGCGGCAGGTTTTGAAACTGCATTTGCTGTCTCCGGCGCGCCGTCCGGTGCAGGTGACGCAGGACTTGGCCAACTTTTGGCGGTCTACCTATATTGAGGTGAAGAAGGACCTGAAGGGGCGGTATCCGAAGCATTACTGGCCGGATGATCCGTTGGTGGCGGAGGCTACGGCGCGGGTCAAGCCGCGGGGGACTTGAGGTCGAGGAGCAACGGCTTGTAAATTAGTACTGCAAGAGGCTCAAGATATTATGGCCCCAGCCGTCAAACTCTGGTGAACGTTCACTTTGAACTGCTAGCTCTACTCCCTACAGTTTGGCGAACCGGCCTTGAAAGTAGAAGATTGGTAGGGTGAAGTGGTGATCTGATGTCTCGTAAAAACTGATCGAGATCTTGGTGCGGTGAGATAATTTGGCACGTGGTCAAGAACAGAAAAATCTAAAATTGAGTCGTCGGATAATTGACAGGAAGTTAACAATGCACGAAAGACTTTTCTTTTTATCATCAAAGTTGATGTCAGCTCAGATTGTTGATATTTTTGACTTTCTATGGCCCACATCCGTCGCTTTATGGAACCTTCGCTGGCAGGTTAAAGGCATAGTTTCTGAACGGCCTGAAATGACCGATGCTGAACTATTAGGTCGCTTTGTCGCAGGCAGCAACATCCATGGTGCTAATCTGCGGCGTTCTTGCATTGAAGTGAGCTGGGAAGCGCAGCAAGCACAGGTAGCTAAGTTTATGCTATCCGAAATTTGTGCGCTTTATGAAGCATGGTACTCTAGCTTTAATGATGAGCTAGGTGGGTTTGTAAAATCTGGCCAGCTTAAAGCATATGAAACACAAGATATAGTAGGTGAGATAGCTTCTATTGCGGAAGTGCCAGCTTTTGCAGGCAGCTACTATAAAATGCTCATAAAAGATAAGAAGTACAGTTTTGGTAAAATCAAGAACCTGATTATTTGTTATCGTTTCTTTAAAGAGCTGCGAAACGGTCAGATTCATAATGGCGGAATAGCAGGTCCGAAGCAAGTGAAGGCTTACAATCTCTATCATCCGCTCAGTGCTTCTGATTTGGGAGTGAAAGAGAAACCTGCTTATCCGGTAATTGTTCTTGGTGATAAATATTTAATAAGTCTTCGAGGGGTTGTTGGTTTTGGGGATATTGTTTTAAGGTTGATATGTTCTATAGATGCAGAGATCGCTAAAACTAATCTGGCTTTGCCCGCATTCATGGAAAAGTGGGCCTGCGCAATATCGCAGAAGCCTACTCTTCCATCATCTAAAGAATTGGCCAATTTTCGAGTTCAACAGTTTTTAAGGAAGATGAGGTTGAAGCCCCCAGCAGACTGTTCGGCCCTTCAGGGGTATCTTGTCAGTCAGAAATTAGTGAATTAGGTGAAGCGAGCAAGGAGGTCACGCGATATCTACCGTCCTGAAAGGCTGTTCAGCGGGCTCAAGGAGGCCACCGCTTTGCAAGCGCTATGACAAATCGGCCGGTAGCCGTAAGTCATGGTTCTACTGGCCTGCAACGAGAGATGCTGCGGGCAGACTTTCGGACAAACGCTAGGTCGTGTTGTTATACGTTGATTTGGACTCTGTAAACGACGCTAATGCTTTCAGCTCTCAAGTGATTGGCTGTCTTATATTCAGTTCATATATTTGAGTAGCCAAGGGTGCCTCCGAATCAGTTGATCAGTTGTCGGTTCGGCCCATTTTACGCGGGTAAGATGATGCGAATTTTGTTGACTTACAGGCTATTGCTGATGTTTTGTAATGGGGTTTCTATTGTGTTGCAGGCGTTTTGTTCTAGGTATTGATGGGTGTGCTTAAGGTATAAGGGGGTGTGAAGGTGAAGAACTCATTTTATAAGGAGCTGGCGGAGATGGCTCAGGAAGCCATTATTGCTCTTGATCAGTTCGAAAAGTTACGTGACAGTAAAGATGGTATTGTTTTTTCTATCATTAGAAAGGTAGGAGTACCTTGCCTGGATGGGACTGTCGTAAAAAAGGAAGTCTTAGAAGACATTCCTCTTCGTGCACAGATGGATTTCAGTAACTCGGTTTTTTCGATGGTGAACTTACAGTCATTGAGAGGTGGTGGGGGTAATGAAGCAATTAGGTCATCTATTTTATTTTTTAAACGTATAGTTACTGAGCTTTCTGTGCGAACAAAGCGCCACGGTACTCCTAGGATCTTCTATTCTTGGCAGTCGACCCTAGAGGGGAATGCAAATCGAAACTTTATTAGGAAATGTTTGAGTCAGGCTATTGATAGCTTGAATCAAGAACTGGAGGTTGAGGGGCGTGACGAGGCAATGCTGGACTCTGATACAGCAAACACTCCAGGTTCGCCAGATATAATAAGAACCATTTTGTCCAAGGTTGATGAGTCCACTATCTTTGTAGCAGATATTACCATGGTCAATGATAGTCAGCCCAATTCCAATGTGATGTTTGAGCTGGGCTATGCGCTGAAAGCACTTGGTGAGTCCAATATAGTGCTGTTGTTCAATGAGCACTATGGCAGCCCTAAAGACCTGCCTTTTGATTTGGGATTGAAACGCGCTATGCTCTATCGTTGCTCACCAGAAGAGGAAAACAAAGCTCCGATTCGTAAAGAATTGTCTGTCAGGTTGAAGGGAGCTATCGATATGATTTTAAAAGATCCTGGTGAATAATCTGCGGGTCTACTTAGGGTATCTTGCCAAACTAGGAAACCTTTTTCAAAGTTTCCCTCATGTCCTTGTTTTTAAAGGGTTAGAAGCTGTCAATTCATAGAGCGGTCAGTTGGTGCGAAGCATCACTGGCCGGATGACCGTTGGTGGCGGAGGCGACTACGCGGGTGAAGCCTACGGGGACGTAAGCAGGCTGTCGTTGGCTTGAGAGAAGGGACATTAATTCTATAGCTGCACAGCCTTGCGGTTAAACGCATCCGGTCTGGGCCACCTGATCAGATATTGGCCATCCAGAGCAACAGACCCAGAGAACACCAAGGCGCAACGCCCTGGCAGGCAGCAGGTGTCACTTTTTCTTTTTAGCCGGCTTTTCAGCCTTCTCTGACTTCTTGGCCTTTTCTGGCTTGCTATCAGCTTTCTTGGCAGATTTCTTTGGCTCGACGTCTTTTTTCTTGTCTTTCTTTTCGGAAGACTTGGAAAGCGTCGAGGCCGCTTCAGATTTCTTGGCCGGTGATGCTTTCTTGTCTTTCAGATCCTTGCTGGCTTTCGAGGCTTCGCCTTTACTTTTCTTGTCGTCTTTAGCCACGTTGATCACCCTTTGGGTATGCCGGTATTGGCACGTAGCCTGTGGGAGTATCCACAGGCTAATCATTAGGCGAGCGCGCTCAGAAACGGTTCAAACTCTTTTGACACTGTCGGCTGTGAGGACGCCATTCGAAAGTTTGGTGGCCAGCCAGAATATTGAAACCTGCATACCGTTTTCTACCTCAAGGCAAAACCGGCAACAAAAACCGCCCAATCACCGGCAGGTGATCAGATATCAACAACGTATCGTCCCGCCGCACCCGCGCACTGACCCGCTTCAAACTCGGGCTGTAAAACAGGTAATCCACCGTCCGGTCCGGCCCGTTGATGCGGCTGTCGTTGGGGAAGTGCGTGAGCCATTTGCCGCGGTCTATGCCGCTGGATTCGGCGTTGTCGGGGATCATCGGGTATTTTTCCCACAGCTCGTGCAGTTCGCTGTCGGCGGCGTAGCCAAGGCGCTGTTCTTCGGGGAGGCGCTGGTATTGGCCCAGCGGCAGCAGGTTGAAGTCGCCGCCGATCAGCCACGGTGTGCCGCCGCTTTCCAGTTTGTCCAACTGCTTTTCAGTGGCAGCGACCTGTTTTTGTGCGGTGTCGCCGGTGTGTCTGGCGGTGGTCAGGCTGGTGTTGATGACGGCCAGTTTGCCGCCGTCACGCAGGGGCAGGTAGCTGACCAGCAAGGCATCCTTGGGCTGGAACTGACGGCTGATGATATTGGCGTCTGGCACCGGCAGTTGCACGCGTTCGGCACTGTCGATGTGGAAGCGGCTGAGGGTCGCCAGTTTTCTGCCGACGCTGCCCCAGATATGCGGGTTGGGTACGAACTCTGCCTTCCAGTAGAACGCCTGCGTGCTGCACGGGTAGAGGTCCGCCACACGTTCTTTGATCAATGCCAGTTGGTCTTCGTAATCGGAGTTTTTGGCACCATCGTCGACCCCTTGCAGCAGTACGATATCCGGCTGTTCATCACGGATGACCCGCGCCGCCTCATCCAGGTTGTAGGCCAGGTCTTCATGCGTCGGGCGTTCGTCCGGGCCGCTGCCGTCGGCCATGTCGTACCAGAACACATAGCGCTTGCCCGCCAGGAACTGGATGTTCCAGGTCATGACTTTCAGGGCTTGCCCCGGCACCAGCTTCGGCGCCTGAACCGCAGGGTTGCAGATGGCCGGGAGTAACTCGCGAGCTGGAGGGCGCCACGTCAGTTGGTAAACCATTACCAGCAATACGGCGACCAGCAGCAGGCTGTACAGGGTCAGACGTAGCAGTAGACGTGGCATCGGCTCGACTTGGAGCGCCTGGCGCTCGGTGAGGGATTCGGTATTCAGCATACCGAATCGGTGCGTCTGGCGTCAGCTGTTGGTTCAGGCCCTGTGCGCGGGCTCGCTGATCAGCATGAACAGGCGGAAGGTCACAATGGTGGTGAACAGTTGCAGGAAGCTGCCGATGCTGTCGGTGATCACGGAAACCGCTGCGCTTTGCGGTTCTGGAAACAGGTACAGGCTGGCGCCCTCAAGCAGCCACAGCGGAATGTAGACGCTCAGTACGCATACCAGAATGCGGGTGAAGTGCCCGGTGGTCATCTGCATGCTTTCGCGCATGGCCATGAACGGCGTGAGTTTGCGCAGAACCAGCAGGTATTCGCTGAACGCCAGTTTGATCATCACCCAGATGCCGGGTACCACAAACAGTGAGAGGCCGAACATGATCAGCAGGGTGCTCATGGCCGACAGCACGGCGAAGGTCGGCCACAAGCGCACCGCCATGGCCAGTACATCGCGGGTGTGTACGTCCTCGCCACGGCTGCGTGCGTCGAGAAACAGGATCAGCGCGGCTGTATAAACAGGGTAGAAGAACAGCCCGATCACCAATGCATAGGCAGGCGAAGTGTCGGCGGACATGGCGCTGCCCAGCGCTTGTTTGGCCAGCACCTCGAGTATCACGACAGGCAGGCACAGCAGCGCGATGCTGCCCAGATTACGCCGAAAGAAATAAAGCGAATCCTGGATGACGGTCAACGGGTTCATGTAAATAGATCGCAGACTAAAAGCAGGCGCACACTTTAGCCCATGGCCCTTGCCGAACCAAGCGCAGTGGTGATGGGCTCAGCGCTTCTTATCTTTTTCTTCATGTCATTGAAGCGGGTGGATGAGGCCCCATTTTCTGAGCATGGTCCTGCCGGTGCGGCAGGAAAGAATTCCAGTGGCAACTCAGTGAGGTGGTCATGAACAGCGAAGAGCAAACCCTGATTGATGGTCTTTTCTCGAAACTGAAAGATGCCGAGACGGCATCCGCTCCGCGAGATGCTGCGGCCGAGGCGCGCATCAAGGAGCATCTGACTCGCCAGCCCGCTTCGCCGTATTACATGACGCAGGCGATTCTGGTGCAGGAAGCTGCGGTCAATCAGCTCAATCAGCAGGTGAAACAACGCGACGATCAGATTCAGCAGTTGCAGGCCGAGCTGCAGCAGGCCAGGGGGCAATCTTCGTCAGCACCGGCCAGCGGTGGGTTTCTGTCGAGTATTTTCGGCAGCAGCGCCTCGCGAGCGCCTCAGGCTCAGCCGGCCCAAGCTTCCGGTGGTGGCTGGCGCGACGGTGCCGGTTTCAATCCTGCCCCTGCACCTGCACCTGCAGCGCCGCAGGGTGGTTACGCCGCGCCTGCCCCGGCTGCGGGCAGTGGCTTTCTCGGCGGTGCGTTGAAGACCGCGGCCGGTGTGGCGGGCGGCGTGCTGTTGGCAGAAGGCATCAGCAGCATGTTCAGCCACCACAGCCAGCCGCAGGAGATCGTCGAGGTCATTCACGACGCGCCACAGGCTCAGGACACCGGCTCGTTCAATGATCAGGGCGGTTGGGGGCAGCCGGATCAGCAGTACACCGCCGATGACAACTTTGACGATGGCGGCGACATGTTTTCTGATGATGATTCGTTTGTTTGAGGACGCAGTGAGCGCCTCTCGCGCTCCAGAACAGACAATTATCGTTCCGCACGCTCCTGTGAGGGAATGCCCTGGGTGACGCTCCGCGTCACAGGTCTGCGCCGCGCCGCCCATTCAAGATCGGGCGTGGAGCATCCAGAAATGCGTGCGACGCGGAGCGTCGCACGATAGTTGAAGCTCAATTCCGTTCCCAAGCTGGCATACTGGGCACCGATTCACATTCCGGATCGCTGTAACCAGTGGGCGTGTTGCCCGCCATGAGGAATTGCGGTGAAGAAGATCGCGGTGTTCGCCGACGTGCAGAACCTGTATTACACCGTGCGCCAGGCGCATGGCTGTCATTTCAATTACGCCGCCTTGTGGGCGGATATCAGCAAGCGCGGCGAGATTGTTCACGCGTTTGCCTACGCCATCGATCGTGGCGACAGCAAACAACAGCAGTTCCAGCAGATCCTGCGCAATCTGGGGTTTACCGTCAGGCTCAAGCCGTACATCCAGCGCAGCGACGGTTCGGCGAAAGGGGACTGGGATGTCGGCATCACCATCGATATCATGGATTTCGCACCGCAAGTCGACGAAGTCGTGCTGGCGTCGGGTGATGGCGATTTCGACATGTTGCTCGAACGTGTGATCAGCAAACATGGTGTTGAGGCGGTGGCCTATGGCGTGCCGGGGCTGACCGCGAACTCGTTGATCCGCGCAGCCAGTCGTTATGTGCCTATCGAAGGCGCGTTGTTGCTGAAATGAATTTACAGGGTCAGGCCAGTGTTGGAACGTATTGCAGTCATCGACTTTGAAACCACCGGCATCTCCCCCGGCCATAGCTGCCGGGCAACCGAGATTGCCGTGGTGATCATGGAGCAGGGGCGTATCGTCGAGCGCTTTCAGAGCCTGATGAATGCCGGGGTGCGTATTCCTGCATTTATCGAAGGGTTGACGGGTATCAGCAACAACATGATTCGTACCGCCCCCAGCGCCGAGCGGGTGATGGGCGATGTGGCAGATTTCGTCGGCGCCACGCCGCTGGTCGCGCACAACGCCTCGTTCGACCAGAAGTTCTGGGACTACGAACTGTCGCGCATCCAGCGCAAGCGCGAACAGAGCTTTGCCTGTTCGATGCTGCTGGCCCGACGCCTGATGCCTGGCGCACCGAATCACAAGCTTGGCACGCTGACCAGCTACGCGCGCCTGCCCAATACCGGCAAGGCTCACCGGGCGATGGCGGATGCGGAAATGGCCGCTAACCTCACCGCGTATCTGACCAACGAACTGCGCAACACCCACGGTATCGCCGCAATCTCCCACCAGATGCTCTGCTCGCTGCAGAAAGTTCCCGCCGCCAAGATCGGCGAAACACTCAAGCGTCAGCGCGGCTTCTGATCTTCTAGTATTCCTGCTTGCCGTTGCTGGTCAGATAATCGGCCGGCAGGCTGCGTTCCACCGCTGTCGACAGCACGATTGACGTTTTGCTGAAGCCAAACCTGGCGATCCGATTGATCAGATCCTCCAGGTGCGGCATCGAATCGACCGCAGCTCTCATGATCACGCACGGGTCGCCCGTCACCCGGTAACACTGGATCAGTTCAGGGACCTGCCACAGCTCCTTGTACGCCTGTTGATTGCCGTGACTGCCCATGCGCAACTCGATCAGGCATTGAATCGGCAAACCGACCTTTGACAGATCGACCTTCGCCTCATAACCAGTGATCACGCCGCCGGCCTCAAGCTTGGCGACCCGCTCGGCCACGGCGGGCGCGGACAGGTTGACCAGTTTCGCCAGCTGCGCAAAAGACGCCCGGCCATTTTTCAGCAGCTCATCGAGCAGAATCCGATCGTATTTATCCAGCGTCATGACGTGCCTCGTGCTGTGCGATGGGTAATTTTAAAATAAAAGGAAAGCAGACCTTACAAGCATTGAATCGTAAGTTTCAGTGCGGTTTAAACAGGTTTGTCTGCTTAATATTCGCCTCTGGCCTTCATACAATAGGTCAACCATAACAATGATCCCAGGGCCTTGCCATGCCTCAGTCCGTTCGTGTTTCGCCGTTGCTCATTGGTGCCTTTCTGGCCTTGTACCTGATCTGGGGCTCTACCTATCTGGTCATCCGTATTGGCGTGGAGTCATGGCCGCCGCTGATGATGGCTGGCGTGCGTTTTCTGATTGCCGGGTGCCTGATGTACGGCTTCCTGCGTTATCGCGGCGTGCCAGCACCGACCTGGCGCGAGTGGAAGGCGGCGTTTGTGATTGGCTTCCTGCTATTGGCATGCGGTAACGGCGGTGTGACGCTGGCCGAGCACGCAGGCGTTGCATCAGGCGTCGCGGCGCTGGCGGTGGCGACCATGCCGCTGTTTACCTTGCTGTTCGGCCTGTTCTGGGGCAATCGCACGACTAATCTGGAGTGGGCGGGCATCGTGCTGGGCCTGATCGGTATCGGCCTGCTGAATCTCGGTTCCAATCTGCAAGCCAGCCCTTATGGCGCTGCGCTGGTGCTCTTTGCCGCTGCGTCGTGGGCGTTCGGCTCTGTATTAAGCAAGCATATGCCGTTGCCCAAAGGACCGATGGCCAGTGCGGCGGAAATGATCACTGCCGGAGCGACGCTGCTGATCGGCAGCGCTTTGAGCGGCGAGCGTCTTGCGCATATGCCGACTGCGGCGGGCTGGGGCGCGCTGCTGTATCTGGTGGTGTTTGGCTCTATCGTCGCGTTCAGCGCGTATATGTACCTGCTCAAGAACGTACGCCCGGCAGCCGCAACCAGCTATGCCTACGTCAACCCGGCAGTGGCGGTGATGCTTGGCGTGGTGTTTGCGGGAGAGACTATCGGTATTGAAGAGTGCCTGGCCATGGTGGTGATTATCAGCGCTGTCGTGCTGATTGGCCTGCCGCAATGGCGCAGGTCGGCGGTACGAAAGGTCGGATCGACACGCACAAGCTAACCGAGGCGGGCCGGACAGGTTAAACTGCGCGCCTTGCGTTGAATTTTTCCTACGGTATTTCCATGACATTCGCCTCTCTCGGCCTGATCGAACCCTTGCTGCGCGCTCTTGAAGCGCTCGGTTACCAGACTCCGACGCCTGTACAGACCCAGGCAATTCCTCCGGTACTGGCGGGCCGCGATCTGATGGCAGCTGCCCAGACCGGTACCGGCAAGACCGCAGGTTTTGCCTTGCCGCTGTTGCAGCGCCTGACCATGGAAGGGCCGAAAGTCGCGCCTAATTGCGTTCGCGCGCTGGTATTGGCCCCGACCCGCGAACTGGCCGATCAGGTTCACGAAAGCATTCGTCAGTATGCCGAGCACCTGCCGTTGAGCACTTACGCAGCCTACGGTGGCGTGAGCATCAACCCGCAAATGATGAAGCTGCGCAAGGGCGTGGACGTGCTGGTTGCGACACCGGGACGTCTGCTCGACCTGCATCGCCAGAATGCAGTCAAGTTCTCGCAGTTGCAGACTCTTATCCTTGATGAAGCCGACCGCATGCTTGATCTGGGCTTCGCCGAGGAATTGCGTGGCATCTACGCTGTATTGCCCAAGCAGCGCCAGACCTTGCTGTTCTCCGCGACCTTTTCCGACGAAATTCGTCTGCTGGCCGCGCAGATGCTGAATGACCCGCTGACCATCGAGGTCAGCCCGCGCAACGTGGCGGCGTCATCGGTCAAGCAATGGGTTGTGACCGTGGACAAGAAGCGCAAGGCTGATCTGTTCATCCACCTGATGAAAAAGCATCGCTGGGGCCAGGTGCTGGTGTTCGCCAAGACCCGGGTTGGCGTTGATCAACTGGTGGACCGTTTGCAGGGGCTGGGTCTGAACGCTGATGGCATTCACGGCGACAAGCCGCAGGCCACTCGCCAGCGTGCGCTGGATCGGTTCAAGAGCAATGAAGTGAAGATTCTGGTTGCCACCGACGTGGCGGCTCGTGGTCTGGATATCGATGATCTGCCGACGGTCGTCAATCTGGACCTGCCGATTGTGGCCGAGGATTACATCCACCGTATTGGCCGCACCGGCCGGGCGGGCCTGACGGGCGAGGCGATCTCACTGGTGTGTGCCGATGAAGTCGAACTGCTGTCGGCCATCGAAGTGCTGACCCGCCAGACGCTTGAGCGCAAGGAAGAACAGGACTTTGAGCCTGAGCACCGGGTGCCGACTACAGATGCCAGCGGCCAGATCCTGAAAAAACCCAAGAAACCGAAAAAGCCCAAGGTCTCGGGCAGCAAACGTAACCTGGGCAAATGGGTCGACAGCGGCGAATCAGAGCCTGCGCCAGCGGTCAAACCCGTACGTAAAGTGCCGGTCTTCAACACCGGCCCGCGCAAGAAGAAGCCTTGATATACGCATGTGGGCGCAAGCCGGGCGACGCTCCCACAGAAGGATTTATGTATAACGTGAGCAAGCTCCCACAGGTTATCCGTGGGCTTTGTGGGAGCGAACTTGTTCGCGAAGAGGACAGCGCAGTCGACGAATTTGCTGCGTTTGGAATATAGCCTTCGCGAACAAATTCCCACAGAAGGGTTTATGTATAACGCTGAGTGCAGAGCATACGCACAGGAATCACTGTGAGTTCAGCCACTCCACCATCCCCAGCCCCGCAGCGCGGCCGCTGGCGAAGCAGGCGGTCAGCAGGTAGCCGCCTGTAGGGGCTTCCCAGTCGAGCATTTCGCCTGCGCAGAACACGCCGGGCAATTGGCTGAGCATCAGACGCTCGTCCATGGCTTCGAAGGTCACGCCACCTGCGGTGCTGATGGCCTCATCGATGGGGCGTGGTTTGATCAGGGGCAGTGGCAACGCCTTGATGGCTTCACTCAACAACAGCGGATCGGCAAACGCTTCACGAGGCGCAAGCTCGCGTAAAAGCGCTGCCTTTGCGCCGTCCAGGCCCAATTGGCTGTGCAGGTGCTTGGACATCGAACGCGAGCCACGTGGTTTGCTCAGAGCTTTTTGAATGTCTGTCAGCGTTTTGCCGGGCAGCAGGTCAATGTCCACTGTCGCCGAGCCGCGAAGGTTGATCTGTTCACGAATTTGCGCCGACAGTGCATACACCAGACTGCCTTCCACGCCCGTCCCTGTCAGCACGCATTCGCCAAGGCGCAGGGCATGGTCATGCAGGCCCATGGCGATATTTTTCAATGGCGCACCGGCAAACTTGTCGCGCAGCAGGTCGCTCCAGGCGCTCACTTCGAAACCACAGTTGGCGGCCTGCAGAGGTGCAACCTCGACATGCCTTGCCTGCAGCCATGGCAGCCAGGCCCCGTCAGACCCCAGCCGGGCCCAACTGGCACCGCCCAGTGCCAACAACGTGGCCGCAGGGTTGAGCGCCTTTTCTCCATCAGAGCAGGCAATGCGCAGGCTGCCATCGGGATTCCATCCCAGCCAGCGGTGACGAGTATGGATCGTGACGCCCGCATCACGCAGCCGCTTGAGCCAGGCGCGTAGTAGCGGTGCGGCTTTCATGTCAGTGGGAAAAACACGGCCCGAGCTGCCGACAAACGTCTCGATACCCAGCGCATGAATCCACTGGCACAGCTGATCGGCACTAAAACTACGCAATAGCGGCGCGATCATCGGCGAACGTTCAGCGTGGCGTGACAAAAAAGCCGGGTAGGACTCAGAGTGCGTTATGTTCATGCCGCCAACCCCGGCCAGCAGAAACTTGCGCCCTACTGAAGGCATTGCGTCATACAGATCGACGTTCAGCCCTGCCTGGCTCAACACCTCTGCTGCCATCAACCCCGCAGGGCCGCCTCCGATGATGGCGACGGTTCGGGAAGCAGGAGAGGCGAGGTCGGTCATGGTCAGTGAAGTATCGATAGCAGAAGAGGCAGGCATTCTACCCGAGCGTTGTTTTCAGATGTGGTGCAACTCATTGGCTGCAATTGCGATGAGGCGCAACGCGCTGTCATAAGCCCATGTCGTCCCAGACCCGTTGCGCACTGTGATGCAGGATCCCGTGGCGTCTTGCCAGCGCCTGACGGTCCTTGCTGTAGCCGCCGCCGATCACGCCCATGACCGGAATGTCGCGGCTCAGGCAATGACGCAACACGGCTTCGTCGCGATTGGCCACGCCCTGATCGGTCAGTTGCAGATAGCCCAGCGCATCATCCTTGTGAACGTCCACTCCTGCGTCATACAGCACAAGATCCGGCTTGTAGAACGGCAACAGGTAGTTGAGCAGATCGTCGACCACGTTGAGGTAATCGGCGTCGCCCATCCCCATCGGCAGCGGGATATCCCAGTCGCTCTGCGCCTTGCGTGCCGGGAAATTCTTTTCGCAGTGCAGCGAGACGGTAATGGCGTCTTCGATATCGGCCAGAATACGTGCGGTACCGTCGCCTTGATGCACATCGCAGTCGAAGATCAGCACCTTGTCCACGCGGCCGCTTTGCAACAGGTACTGACTGATCACTGCCAGGTCGTTGAAAATGCAGAAACCGGCCGGGTAATCATAGTGCGCATGGTGTGTCCCGCCCGCCAAGTGGCAAGCCATACCGTGCTTCAAGGCCTGCTCGGCAGTCAGTAACGAACCACCCACGGCACGAACCGTGCGACGTGCCAGCGCCTCGCTCCAGGGCAGGCCCAGACGCCGCTGGTCTTCACGGGACAGGTCGCCATTAAGGTAGCGGCTGATGTAGGACGGGTCATGAGCCAGCGCCAGAATGTCCGCCGGGCATAACTCAGGACGCATTAATTGAACGTCACTGGTCAGGCCGCTGTCGACCAGGTAGTCACGTAACAGACGGAACTTGTCCATCGGGAAGCGGTGATCCGCCGGGAAGTCCGGGCTGTAGTCTTCATGGTAGATAAGCGGTAGGGACATTTTGCGTCCGTTGACAGGTCGAAGCCCGATAGTGCCAGCAAAGCGTGCGCACGCCCAGTTGTCTGGCGTAGTGGATAACTACACTGACGCCCACTCATGTCTCGTTACACGGGGGAATCGATGGAACCGATAC
Organism: Pseudomonas syringae group sp. 247E2; assembly: GCF_032587795.1. Classification (NCBI taxonomy): domain Bacteria; kingdom Pseudomonadati; phylum Pseudomonadota; class Gammaproteobacteria; order Pseudomonadales; family Pseudomonadaceae; genus Pseudomonas; species Pseudomonas syringae group sp. 247E2. The sequence goes on from NZ_JAWHPK010000001.1 coordinate 242,008, forward strand.
TCAAGCTAGACAGCGCCCGGCTGCTGATGCGGCAGTGGCGCGACGATGACTTGCCAGCATTCGCCGAGATGTGCGCGGACTGCCGCGTCATGCGTTATTTCCCCGAACCCCTGAGCCGTCTTGAAAGCGCTGCCATGATCGGACGGTTACGTGGCCATTTTGCCGAACTGGGCTTCGGGTTTTGGGCGCTGGAGCGCAAGGATACCGGCGAATTCATCGGTTTTACCGGCCTGCATGTCGTAGGTTTCAAGGCACCTTTTACGCCGGCGGTGGAAATCGGCTGGCGGCTGGCTTACGACCACTGGGGTCTGGGTTTTGCCAGCGAGGCGGCATGGACCGCGCTGGGCTGTGGTTTCGAGCGCCTGAAGTTAAAGGAGATCGTGTCGTTTACCGCGGCCAATAATCAGCCGTCGCAAAAGGTGATGCAGGCAATTGGTATGCAGCAGGATGAGTCCGGCAACTTCGATCATCCCAATTTGCCTGACGGCCACCCGCTCAAGCCGCACGTGTTGTACCGGATCAGCCATGAGCAGTGGCGCAAGACGCTGAAGCCTTGATCAGGGTGTAGATTGAATTAAGCCAATCATCTTAAATCTGTATCATTCCATTCCAGTGGGATGGGCCAGAGGTCTGTCGGAAAATGCAGCGACTGCCGTTGCCGTACAAGTGCAGAGTCGATGTGCAAGAGGAGTGGGAATGAGCCAAGTGCTGGATGATCTGGTTGAGTTGCTGACGCTGGAAGCCATTGAAGAAAATCTTTTTCGCGGCCGCAGTCAGGACCTGGGTTTTCGCCAGCTGTTTGGCGGCCAGGTGCTGGGGCAGTCGTTGTCTGCCGCCAGTCAGACCGTCGAAGAGGACCGCCACGTTCACTCGCTGCACGGCTATTTCCTGCGCCCTGGCGACGCAGGCCTGCCGGTGGTCTACCAAGTGGACCGCGTGCGTGACGGCGGCAGTTTCAGCACGCGTCGCGTAACCGCCATTCAGAAGGGCAAGCCGATTTTCACGTGCAGCGCCTCTTTTCAGTACGACGAAGAGGGCTTTGAGCACCAGGCGTCGATGCCGCAGATTGTCGGTCCGGAAAACCTGCCGTCCGAGCTAGAGCTGCTGACGGGCCGAGCACACCTGACTCCCGAAGCGATGCACGACAAGTTTCTGCGTCCCAAACCGATTCAGTTCCGCCCGGTGACATCCGAAGACCCGTACGATCCCAAGCCAGGCGAGCCGGTGAAGTACGTGTGGTTTCGCGCCGATGGCAGCCTGTCGGACGTACAGGCGCTGCATCGTTACATGCTGGCTTATGCCTCCGACTTCAACCTGCTGACCACTTCGTTACGGCCGCATGGCAAGACGGTCTGGCAGCGCGATATGCAGGTCGCCAGCCTCGATCACTCGCTGTGGTTCCACAATGACCTGCGCACCGATGACTGGCTGCTCTATGCAATGGACAGTCCCTGGGCAGGCAACTCCCGCGGTTTCTCACGCGGCAGTATCTTCAACCGCGCCGGGCAACTGGTTGCATCGGTCAGCCAGGAAGGGCTGATCCGCCATCGCAAGGATTGGACATGACACTCGACGGCATACAGCACTGGGTGTTTGACATGGATGGCACCCTGACCATCCCGGTCCACGACTTTCCGGCAATCAAGCGTGAACTGGGCATCCCTCAGGACGACGACATTCTGGGTCATCTTGCCGCGTTGCCCGCTGAGGAATCGGCGGCCAAACACGCCTGGCTGCTTGAGCACGAGCGCGATTTGGCGCTGGCTTCGCAGCCTGCCGAGGGCGCGGTCGAGCTGGTTCGTGAGTTGTCGGCGCGCGGCTATCGGTTGGGAATACTGACCCGCAACGCTCAAGAGCTCGCGTACATCACCTTGAAAGCCATCGGCCTCGCTGACTGCTTTGCTGTCGAGGATGTACTGGGCCGAGACGAAGCGACCCCCAAGCCGGATCCGGCGGGTTTGCTGAAGCTGGCCGCTCGCTGGAGTGTCGAGCCGGAGAAGATGGTCATGATCGGCGACTATATGCATGACCTGAACTGCGGCCGTGCGGCGGGTGCCAAGACTGTTCTGGTCAATCTGAAAGACAACCCCTGGCCGGAGCTGACTGACTGGCATGCGGAGAATTGCACAGTGCTGCGCGGGATGCTGAGGTGATCTGAGCTGCCTACCGTGCCAATGCGGAGCGCTCACCGTTATCCACAAGTGTTTGTGGGAGCGACCGGGGCGGCGATCCGCATTGCTCGCGAAGACGGTATTTCAGTCGATGCATTTTCGACGATTATGTTGACCCTTTCGCGAACAAGTTCGCTCCCACGGCCTCCGGCCAGAATCAAAAGCGGACTTGTATGTGGCGCTGAACGCGGAGCGTGGGGACGATAGTTATATCCCTATCACTCAAAACGGCTTGAACAACACCGCCTGACCCTCAGGTGAGGTGAATATCCCGTCGCCGTTGTGGCCGACTTTCGGCACGATTACCAGGCGCTGGTTCAGCCCTTCAGGGTGGCGCTTCTTGAGGTAGTTGAAGTAGTTCTGGCCACGAATCAGGCGATATGCGCCTTGTGCTTCGGCCGCGCAGGTCTTGTCCAGAGCAGGGTGATTGCGATCGGTGTCCAGCTCGCCCATCAGGTAAGTGATGTCGCGCTTCACGTAATTCTTCTCGATGTCAGCCGGCTTTTCCTTTCCCGAATAGAACGGCATCTTGTTCAGACCGTATTTCCACTCGTCGAAATCAGGGCAGCTCTGCGCCGTTACCGGTTCAGGCCGCTCTGCGTCGAAATAGGCATAGGACGACGGGTTGGCAATCACATAACGCAGCTTCACGCCTTCCCGCTGCAGCAGCGCATCTTCCTTGCCGCCGATCATCGCGTAGCGCTGCACCACCTGGGCACCACCGGAATGCCCGGCAATAACCACTTCTTTGAGATTCGGGAACAGCTTGCTGTCGCTCAGACGCTTGAGGATATGGTCCAGGACCAGAAACGAACTGACGGGCTTGGGATTGGTGGCGGTTGCGCCTTCCATCCAGCTGTTCTGGCGCCAGCGCAGAATCGACTCCGGCAGGTGATGCGCGACAATGTCCTTCTCATCCAGAAATTGCGGGGCGATCAGCAAGGTCTTGCTGCGCTCTTTGGATTGATTGGCGGCACGTTCGATGCTGCGCAGGTAGGTTTGCGCATTGCGCAGGCGGCCGTGCAGCACGATCACCGCGCGCTCGATCTTCGGCTTGGGGTGTACCCATTCCTGGCTAAGCCCCAGTGTCGCCTCTGCACCATTGATGGCCAGGCGATCCGGACTGATAGACGTAACCGCTTGATCCTCGGCATGCGCCCCGAGGCTCGCGAAGGCAGTGCTCAACAACAGGACCAGAAGCGGTTTAATCATGTGTTCAGAGACTCTTGGCGGCGAATGTATCGCATTGATTGATTTGGCCTTGGGCAAAGCCTGCCTTGAACCAGCGTACACGCTGGGCAGACGTCCCATGAGTAAAGGAGTCCGGAGCGACTCGACCACTGCTTTGCTGTTGCAAGCGATCATCGCCGATAGCGTTGGCCGCATTCAATGCCTCTTCAATATCACCCGGCTCAAGCCAGTTCAAACGATTTTGTGCGTTGTACGCCCAAACACCTGCAAAGCAGTCCGCCTGAAGCTCCTGGCGGACCAGTAAACCGTTGGCACCTTCCATTTTTTGCCCGGCCTGACGAGCCTTGTCGACCTTGGCAGAAATGCCCAGCAGGGTCTGCACATGGTGCCCGATTTCGTGGGCAATCACGTAAGCCTGGGCGAAGTCTCCAGCGGCGGAAAAGCGTTGGGCCATTTCGCGGAAGAAGTCCATGTCCAGATAGACCTGCTGGTCAGCCGGGCAGTAGAACGGGCCGGTCGCCGAGGTGGCGCGACCGCAAGCCGAGTTGACCTGGCCGCTGAACAGCACCAGCGTCGGGTCCTTGTACTCGCGACCGTTCTGAGCAAACACAGCACGCCAGGTGTCTTCGGTATCGCCGAGGATGCTGCGCACGAATTCGGCTTGCTGGTCGTTGGCCGGTGGCGCCTGACGCGTTTGCGCGCTGGGTGGAGCGCTTTGCTCGGTGCCTTGCCCGGTCAGTTGCCCGAGAATCTGCATCGGGTCCTGACCGGTCAGCAGGCCGATGGCAACGATGATCACAATGCCGCCCAGGCCCAGCCCCTTGCCACCGATGCGCATGCCGCCGCCGCCACTGCTGCCGCCATCACGCGCATCGACTACGTTGTCGCTACGTCGGCCTTTTTTCCAGAGCATGTCGGATCCCTCTTCTTTTCGTGCAATGAGTGTCGCTGCTGATACAGGTCTGCGCCAGTCTGGCGGTCCGGCCAGCGTGTGCAGGATGCGAGGGTATAGAGGTGCGAGAGAGCCGATTGGTTCGGGAAGTCCGTGTCTAGCTTTTCACGGGCTGCGCCTGCAACACTTCAGGTGGCGACGCATCGGCAAAACGGTCGACCTGCCGCAGCGATTTGAAGCCCGTCATCCACGCGCCGACCACGCCCAGTGTGCAGACGCCGCCCATGATTGCCGCAGGTATCGCGCCGACCAGCGAGGCGCTGGTGCCTGCGCGAAATTCGCCCAGCTCGTTGGATGAGCCGATAAACAGCATATTCACGGCATTGACCCGGCCGCGCATGTTGTCCGGCGTCGAAAACTGCACCAGCGCCGAGCGAATGAACACGCTGACCATGTCCGCCGCGCCCGCGACCAGCAGAGCCAGGCACGAAAGCCAGAACAGTGTCGACAGTGCGAACACCAGATTCGCTACGCCGAACAGGCCGACGGCAATAAACATGGTCATGCCGACGTTGCGCTGCAGCGGGCGCATGCTCAGGTAAATACCGACGCCCAGCTCGCCCAGGCTCATCGACGCACGCAGCATGCCCAGCCCTTGGGGGCCCAGATGCAGCACTTCATGGGCGTAAATCGGCAGCAGCGCCACCACGCCGCCGAGCAGCACGGCGAACAGGTCCAGCGAAATGGTGCCGAGGATGATCGGTCGCGAGCGGATGAAGGCAATGCCCGCGGTGAACCGGCCCCAGGCGCTGGAGCCAAGTTCCACTGGCTTGCCGGCAAAGGGCGTCGCTACAGGGGCCAGAAACAGGATGCCAGCTATGAATGCTGCCACGCAGACTGAATACGTCAGTTCTGCGCCGCCCAGCCAATACAGATAGCCGCCGATCAGCGGGCCGCCAACGGTCGAACAGCGCATGATCACACTGTTGGTGGCAATGGCCGAAGGCAGTTGGTCACGCGGGACAATCTGTGGCAGCAGGCTTTGCAGGGCCGGGCCGGTGAAGGCGCGGGCGCAGCCGTAGAGCATCAGCGCGCCGTAGATCAGCCGCAGGTCTTGCAGTTTGAGGGCCGAAAACACAAACAGAATGGTGCCGCAGAACGCCTGCACGCCCCAACTGATCATCAGGATGACCTTGCGGTTGTAGCGGTCGATCAGGTCCCCGGCAGGCATCAACAGCAGCAACATGGGAATAAACTGAGCAAGGCCGACATACGCCAGTGCCATTGGCTCGCGGGTCATGTCATAGACCTGCCAGGCGACCACCACTGCCTGAATCTGCATGGCAAACACTGCCATCAGGCGCGAGAGGATAAAACTGACGAAACCGGGCTGGCTGGACAACTTGACCGGGGCAGGAGAGGCGGAAGACTCAGAGCTCAAGAAAGGGATCCCATCGAAGCGGCTAATTCACGTTTTCGGTTTATACCTTAGCGTATCGATAGGAAGCTAATAAATATTCTGACAGTTTCGCCGTGACGGGTATGAAAGAATCTGCTCCGCGCCGCATGTACAGGATAGGACGCGGAGCGTCCGGAACGGCATGCGACGCAGAGCGCCGCACGATAGTCGAGATTATCGTTCCTCACGCTCCAGCGTGGGAATGCCGTGGGTGACGCTCTGCGTCACAGATCTACGCCGCGCCGCCTGTTCAGGATAGGACGCGGAGCGTCCAGAAAGGCATGCGACGCAGAGCGCCGCACGATAGTCGAGATAATCGTTCCTCACGTTCCAGCGTGGGAATGCCTTGGGTGACGCTCTGCGTCACAGATCTACGCCGCGCCGCCTGTTCAGGATAGGACGCGGAGCGTCCGGAACGGCATGCGACGCAGAGCGCCGCACGATAGTCGAGATTATCGTTCCTCACGCTCCAGCGTGGGAATGCCGTGGGTGACGCTCTGCGTCACAGATCTACGCCGCGCCGCCTGTTCAGGATAGGACGCGGAGCGTCCGGAACGGCATGCGACGCAGAGCGCCGCACGATAGTCGAGATTATCGTTCCTCACGCTCCAGCGTGGGAATGCCGTGGGTGACGCTCTGCGTCACAGATCTACGCCGCGCCGCCTGTTCAGGATAGGACGCGGAGCGTCCAGAAAGGCATGCGACGCAGAGCGCCGCACGATAGTGATATGCCTCAACGGCGAACCAGCAGCACGCCCGATTCCATGTGGTGGGTGTACGGAAACTGGTCGAACAGGGCGCAGCGCTCGACCCGGTGGGTGTCGTGCAACTGGGCGATGTTGGCGGCCAGGGTTTCCGGGTTGCAGGAGATGTACAAAATGCGCTCGAAGCGCCGGGTCAGTTCGCAGGTGTCCGGGTCCATGCCGGCGCGTGGCGGGTCGACGAAGACGCTGCCGAAGTCGTAGCTCTTCAGGTCCACACCGTGCAGACGGCGGAACGGGCGAACCTCGTTCAGTGCTTCGGTCAGCTCTTCAGCCGACAAACGCACCAGCGTGACGTTGTCCACGCCGTTGTCATCCAGGTTGCTCAGCGCCGCGTTGACCGAGGTCTTGCTGATTTCGGTCGCCAGCACCTTGCGCACGCGGGTGGCCAGCGGCAGGGTGAAGTTGCCATTGCCGCAGTACAACTCCAGCAGATCGTCCTGCCGCTCGCCCAGCGCATCAAACGCCCAGTTGAGCATTTTGCCGTTCACCGTGCCGTTGGGCTGGGTGAACGCGCCTTCCGGTTGGCGGTAGCTGAAGGTGCGGCCAGCCACGTCGAGCTTCTCGGTCACGTAATCCTGGCCGATGATCAGCTTCTGGCCCTTGGAACGACCGATCAGGCTCACGTTCAGCTCAGCCGCCAATTGCTCGGCAGCGGCTTGCCATTCAGCGTCCAGCGGGCGGTGATAGCACATGGTGATCATCGCATCACCCGCCAGCGTGGTCAGGAAGTCCACCTGAAACAGCTTGTGATTCAACGTCGGGCTGGCTTCCCAGCGCTCGCGCAGCACCGGCATCAGCGCGTTGATGCGCTCGCTGGCGATCGGCAGGCCTTCCAGCAGGATCGGTGTCCTGTTGTCGCCCGGCGCGAACATCGCGTAATAACGCTTTTGGTCTTCGCGCCACAGGCGAAATTCGGCGCGCAGCCGATAGTGCTCGCGCGGTGAATCAAACACCTGCGGCTCAGGTGCATCGAACGGCGCGAGCAACTCGCGCAGGCGAACGGTTTTTTCTTCGAGCTGACGGTCGTAGCTCGCAGGGTCGAAAGGAACACTCATGCGTTGAACCAGCCCAGCTTGATCACGAACAGGATCGACAGGATCACCAGCGCGGAATTCAGCTCGCGCCAGCGTCCCGACAACAGCTTGATCGCTGTCCAGGAAATGAAACCAAAGGCGATGCCGTTGGCAATGGAGTAGGTGAACGGCATCGCCAGAGCGGTAATCACCACCGGCGCTGCGACGGTTATGTCGTCCCAGTCGATTTCAGCCATGCCGGACGCCATCAGCACGGCGACGAACAGCAGCGCCGGCGCGGTGGCAAAGGCGGGCACGCTGCCGGCCAGCGGGGCGAAGAACAGCGCCAGCAGGAACAGCACGGCGACCACTACGGCGGTAAGACCGGTGCGGCCACCCGCGCTGACGCCCGCAGCCGACTCGATGTAGCTGGTGGTGGTCGAGGTGCCCAGCAGGGAACCGGCCATCGCGGCAGTACTGTCGGCGATCAGCGCACGGCCCATTTTCGGCATGTGCCCGTCCTTGCCCATCAGCCCGGCGCGTTTGGCCACGCCGATCAGGGTGCCGGAGTTATCGAAGATATCGACGAACAGGAAGGCGAAGATGATGCTCACCAGACCAACGTCCAGCGCGCCCATGATGTCCAGCTGCATGAAGGTCGGTGCCAGCGAAGGCGGCATCGACACCACACCGCCAAACGGCGTGAAGCCCAGCACGATGGACACCAGGGTGACCGCGAGGATGCCGATCAGCACCGCGCCGCGCACTTTGAGGTGGTCCAGCGCCACGATCAGAAAGAAGCCCAGGGTAGCCAGCACCGGAGCAGGCTGCTTGAGGTCGCCCATGCCGATGATGGTGGCCGGGTTGCTGACCACGATTCCGGCGTTATGCAGGGCGATCAGTGCCAGAAACAGGCCGATACCAGCGGCAATGGCCGAACGCAGGGGCAGAGGGATGCTGTTGATGATCCATTCACGGATGCGAAAGATCGACAGAATGAAGAACATCACCGCCGAGATGAACACTGCACCCAGCGCGACCTGCCAGCTGTGACCCATGTGCAGGACCACGGTGTAGGTAAAGAAGGCGTTCAGGCCCATGCCCGGTGCGAGGGCGATCGGGTAGTTGGCGATCAGCCCCATCACCGTCGAGCCGATGGCGGCTGCCAGGCAGGTGGCGACGAATACCGCGCCCTTGTCCATGCCGGTTTCGCCGAGGATGCTCGGGTTGACGAACAGGATGTAGGCCATCGCCAGGAAAGTCGTGACGCCCGCGAGAATCTCGGTCCTCACGTTGGTGTTGTGTGCCTTGAGTTGAAACAGCCTTTCCAGCATGTCTGGCTCTCCGTGACGCGGCGCGCGTCGTGAATGATCGACTCCAACAGCAAAGCACAGACTGCGAGGCAGCCCGTTTGATTTCTGCGGGTCGGAAAAAGCCGCGCATCATACCAGCAGCGGGTCAGGATGGCTGCCTGTGGATAAGGGCCTTTCGATGACAAGTGCGCTCATCAAGAAAGCCTGAACGTTGCAAACCTCACGAAGTCCCACCCCTTAAGACGCATAAAAATGCGCTAAGCGAACGCCTACCGTGAGGTTTCCATGAGTGCAACGACCCCGAACCCGAAGGATTTCGCGACCCACGCGATTTCTCTTACCCTGAACGGGCAGCAGCGCCAGCTGGACGTGCTGCCCTGGACCACCCTGCTGGACCTGCTGCGTGATCAGCTTGATCTGGTCGGCACCAAGAAAGGCTGCGACCACGGCCAGTGTGGTGCATGTACCGTACTGCGTGACGGTACGCGCATCAATGCCTGCCTGACGTTGGCGATCATGTGCGACGGCGCCGAACTGACCACCATTGAAGGTCTTGCCGACGGCGATCAGTTGCATCCAATGCAGCAGGCGTTCATCAAGAACGATGCGTTTCAGTGCGGCTACTGCACGCCCGGGCAGATATGCTCGGCTGTCGGGCTGGCCAACGAGGGGCGCGCCAGCACGCGTGCCGAGATCCAGGAACTGATGAGCGGTAACCTGTGCCGCTGCGGTGCGTACAGCAATATTCTTGCGGCGGTCGAAGAGGCCTTGCCACAGTTTCACAATGCAGCGCCGAAGCCGGAGGTGAACGCATGAATCCGTTTACCTACAGCAAGCCGACCGACATCAGCGCAGCGGTCAACCTGAGCGGGCCTGCCACGCGTTTCATTGCTGGCGGCACCAACCTGCTCGATCTGATGAAAGAAAACGTCGCAACGCCTGAACACTTGATCGATATCACCGGCCTGCCATTAAGGGAGGTCAGCGAAACGGCTTCTGGCGGACTGATGATCGGCGCCCTGGTGAGTAATGCCGACCTGGCGTATCACCCGTTGATCGAGGCGCGGTACCCGTTGCTGAGCAAAGCCGTCCTGGCCGGTGCCTCGCCACAGTTGCGCAATATGGCCAGCACTGGCGGCAACCTGTTGCAACGGACCCGTTGCTATTACTTCTATGACACCGGTGTGCCGTGCAACAAGCGTGAACCGGGTAGCGGCTGCCCGGCGCGTGAAGGTCTGAACCGTATTCACGCAATCCTAGGTGCCAGTGACGAATGTGTCGCCACGCATCCATCCGACATGTGCGTGGCCCTCGCTGCGCTGGAGGCTGTGGTGCATGTCGAAGGGCGTGCCGGTCGCCGCACCATCGAGTTCGCGGATTTCCACCGCCTGCCGGGTGATGCGCCGCAACGCGACAACCAATTGGCCGATGATGAGTTGATCATCGCGGTCGAGCTGCCTGCACAGGGCTTTGCCAGTCACAACGCTTATCTGAAGATTCGTGATCGCGCATCCTATGCGTTTGCCCTGATATCGGTCGCTGCTGCCATCGATCTGGACGGTGACGTGGTACGCGACGTGCGTCTGGCGCTGGGTGGCGTCGCGCACAAGCCGTGGCGTGACAAAGCGGTCGAGGCATTGTTGATCGGTAAACCGGTCACTCGCGAGCACTTCGCCGCTGCGGCAGATGCCATGCTTGAAGATGCCAAGCCTCTGGAGCACAACGGTTTTAAAGTCAGGCTGGCCCGCCGCGCGATCATTCGCGCCTTGAGCGATGCCGCAACAGGAGGGAGCGCCCAATGAACCAGCCATTTTCGCCAATGGGCAAGCCGGTAGACCGCGTCGACGGCCGACTGAAAGTGACAGGCGGCGCGCGCTACGCCGGTGAATACCCTGAAGAAGGGCTGCTGTATGCCAGCGTGGTCTCCAGCACCATCGCCAACGGTCGCGTCGTCAGCATCGATACCAGCGAGGCGTTGAAAGTCGCGGGTGTCGTCGCCGTCATCGACCATACCAATCGTCCTTCAGTGGCCAGCTACGACGAAAACTACGAAGACGCTGACTCGGCCGACGGTTCGCCGTTTCGGCCTTTTTACAACGACAACGTTATGTACAGCGGCCAGCCGCTTGCGCTGGTCGTTGCCGATACGCTGGAGCTGGCACGGCACGCCGGTTCGCTGGTGCGTATCGAATATGAACAGCAGGCTCACGAGACCGATTTGCAGGTCATGCTCGACACTGCCCATGACGCGCCTGCCGAACTGCCGCCGCCGCGTGGCAACTTCGAGGGTGAGCTGGCCAGTTCTGCGCTCAGCGTTGATGTGACCTACAGCACGCCCAGCGAATACCACAACCCGATGGAACCGCATGCTTCCACCGTCCTGTACCAGGCTGACGGCAGCCTGCAGATTCACGACAAGACCCAGGGCACGCAGAACTGTCAGGACTACCTGCATAAGGTCTTCGGTCTGGAAAAGGACAAGATCCGCGTGCTGGCAGCCTTCGTCGGCGGTGCCTTCGGTTCAGGCCTGCGCCCGCAATATCAGCTGCCATTGGCGGTGATGGCGGCGTTGCATCTGAAGCGCTCGGTGCGCCTGACCCTGACCCGACAACAGATGTTCACCTTCGGCTATCGCCCGCGCACCGTGCAGCGCTTGCGTCTGGGGGCGGCTGCCAACGGTCGTCTGCTGGCCATTGGGCATGAAGCCATCGGCCAGACTTCGCGATTCGAGGACTTCAGCGAGCATGTTGTCGAGTGGAGCGGCATGCTCTATCACTGCGATAACGTGCAACTGACCTACAAACTGGTGCCGCTCGACGTGTTCACGCCGTTGGATATGCGTGCGCCGGGTGCTGCATTGGGCATGATCGGTCTGGAGTGCGCCATGGACGAGCTGGCCTGTGCGCTGGCCATCGACCCTGTGCGCCTGCGCTTGACCAATTACGCCGAACGCAACGGTAACGAAGACAAGCCTTACTCCAGCAAAGAGCTGCGCGAGTGCTATCGCCAGGGCGCCGAGCGTTTTGGTTGGGACAGCCGCAACCCCGAGCCGCGCAGTATGCGTCAAGGTCGCCAACTGGTCGGCTGGGGCATGGCGGGCGGTGTCTGGGAAGCCATGCAGATGAAAGCCAGCGCCAAGGCGCGTCTTGAGGCTGATGGCAGTTTAGTAGTCAGCAGTGCCACGACTGACATCGGTACGGGTACGTACACTGTGATGACGCAGATCGCTGCTGAAGCCTCGGGCATCGATGTGGAGAATGTCACCTTTCTACTGGGTGACTCTTCGTTGCCGACCGCGCCTTTGCAGGGCGGCTCGTTTACCGTGTCTTCAGTGGGTACAGCGGTGCAGCAGGCGTGTCAGGCCCTGCAGCGTCAGGTGCTGGAAGTTGCCAAAGGGCTTCATCCGCAGTTCGCATCTGCCACGCCGGATGAGGTGCGTTTCGAAGCGGGCAAGCTGTATGTGGGCGAGCAGGCGCTGTCGATGGCAGAGCTGGCTGCCTCTCAAGCCAGTGGTGCGATTGAAGTGCAAGTTGATGCCGAGCCGGACAAGAAGCGTGAAGCCTATGCGGCTGCAACGCACTCGGCGGTATTCGTCGAAGTGCTGGTCGACGAGGACCTGGGCACGATCAAGGTCAATCGCGTGGTCAGTGCCGTGGCAGCGGGCCGGGTAGTGAACCCGAAGATGGCGCGTAGCCAGATTCTGGGTGGTGTTGTCTGGGGCATGGGCATGGCGCTTCAGGAAGAGGCGATGCTTGATCACACTCTGGGCCGCCCGATGAACCACAGCCTGGCCGAGTACCACATCCCGGTTAATGCTGATATCGGCGATATTGACGTGCTGTTTGTCGAAGAACACGACGAGATCGTCAACGCGCTGGGTTCCAAAGGCGTCGGCGAGATCGGCATCGTGGGCGTACCGGCAGCGATTGCCAACGCGATCTACCACGCCACCGGCAAGCGGATCCGCGAGTTTCCGATCACGCTGGACAAGCTGTTGTAATCGCGCGCGCAAATCCAACTGCTTATCTTGCCAACGCTCTGCGTTGGCATGCGGTTCTGGACGCTCTGCGTCCTCTTGCGTAGGTGGTGCGGCGCAGGTGTGACGCGGAGCGCCACGAACGGCATTCTCACGCTAGGGCGTGAGGAACGGTGGGCGTCTGCAAGTGCTCTACCGGTGAGACAACTCGCCACGCGACAATAGACCACACGACTTTAGCGGCTGAACAGGACTACTCTTTCATGGTCGATTGATCTGCATCATTGCGTTCAGGCAGTGATCAGTGCTTCGGCCAGCGTTTTCGCCATTGGAAACGCCAGAATAAAGAAACATAAGCACTCATTACCGTGGGAGCAATCGTTGTTGGCTCACAGCCAGCAGCAGGTTTCATCTGAGAGAGGAACATATTATGTTCGGTTTAGAGGCTATAGATCTCGCCCGAATTCAGTTCGCATTCACCATTTCGTTTCACATCCTGTTTCCTGCCATCACTATTGGTCTGGCAAGTTACCTGGCTGTGCTCGAAGGTCTGTGGCTGAAGACCCGCGATAACGTCTACCGTGACCTGTACCACTTCTGGTCGAAGATCTTTGCCGTCAACTTCGGCATGGGCGTGGTCTCTGGGCTGGTCATGGCCTATCAATTCGGCACCAACTGGAGCCGCTTCTCCGATTTTGCAGGTGCTGTTACCGGCCCGCTGCTGACCTACGAAGTACTGACCGCCTTCTTCCTTGAAGCGGGTTTCCTCGGCGTCATGCTGTTCGGCTGGAACCGTGTCGGCCGTAAGCTGCATTTCTTTTCCACGGTGATGGTTGCCATTGGCACGCTGATCTCCACGTTCTGGATTCTGTCGTCCAACAGCTGGATGCAGACGCCGCAAGGTTTCGAGATCATCGACGGCCGTGTCATTCCGACCGACTGGTTCGCAGTGGTGTTCAACCCCTCGTTCCCGTACCGCCTGACGCACATGGCGATTGCCGCATTCGTGGCCACTGCGTTCTTCGTCGGCTCGTCGGCTGCCTGGCACCTGTTGCGCGGTCGCGACACACCCGCCGTACGAAAAATGCTTTCGATGGCCATGTGGATGGCCCTGCTGGTTGCGCCTATTCAGGCAGTGGTCGGTGACTTCCACGGTCTGAATACGCTCAAGCATCAGCCGGCGAAGATCGCCGCCATTGAAGGCCATTGGGAAAACGTCGGTGACGAACCGACCCCGCTGATTCTGTTCGGCATTCCCGACATGAAGGAAGAGCGTACCAAGTACGCGGTGGAAATTCCGTACCTGGGCAGCCTGATCCTGACCCACAGCCTCGACAAGCAGGTGCCGGCGCTCAAGGAGTTCAAGCCTGAGGATCGCCCTAATTCGACAATCGTATTCTGGTCGTTCCGGGTCATGGTTGCCCTCGGCATGCTGATGATTTTCACCGGCCTGTGGAGCCTGTGGCTGCGCAAGCGCGGCACGCTGTATAACTCGCGTCCGTTCCTGTACCTGGCGCTGTGGATGGGTCCGTCTGGCCTGATCGCGATTCTCGCCGGCTGGTTTACCACCGAGATCGGTCGTCAGCCGTGGGTCGTGTATGGCCTGATGCGCACCGCCGATGCATCGTCCGGCCACAGCGTGGCGCAGATGAGCATCACTCTGGTGCTGTTCGTGGTCGTGTATTTCGTGCTGTTCGGTGCAGGTCTTGGCTACATGATGCGCCTGGTTCGCAAGGGGCCAAAAGCCTATGTCGAACATGTGCCTCACGGTGGTCCCGGCCAACAACGCACTCCGGCCCGTCCGCTCTCCGCTGCTGTTGAAGGCGAAGAAGATGGCGACCATCCTGACCGTCTCGGCAAGGGGATTTAAGCCATGGGTATCGATCTTCCGCTGATCTGGGCCATCATCATCGTCTTCGGCATCATGATGTACGTGGTGATGGACGGCTTCGATCTGGGCATCGGGATTCTCTTCCCGTTCATGAAGGACAGTTCCGACCGTGACGTGATGATGAATACCGTCGCGCCGGTCTGGGACGGCAACGAGACCTGGCTGGTGCTGGGCGGTGCGGCACTGTTCGGTGCATTCCCGCTGGCCTACTCGGTGGTCTTGTCTGCGCTGTACCTGCCGCTGATGTTCATGCTCATGGGCCTGATCTTTCGCGGCGTGGCGTTCGAGTTTCGCTTCAAGGCGACCGAACAGAAACGCCACCTCTGGGACAAGGCGTTCATTGGCGGTTCGCTGGCTGCAACCTTCTTTCAGGGCGTGGCGCTGGGCACCTACATCGAAGGAATTCCGGTGGTCAATCGTCAGTTCGCTGGCGGTTCACTGGACTGGCTCGCGCCGTTTCCGATGTTCTGCGGCCTGGCCCTGATTGTCGCCTATGCGCTGCTGGGCTGTACCTGGCTGATCATGAAAACCGAAGGTTCGCTGCAGAAGGCGATGCATGATCTGGCCCGCCCTCTGGCACTGGCTGTGCTGGCGGTCATGGCGGTGGTCAGCCTGTGGACGCCGCTGGCTCACGCGGACATTGCCCATCGCTGGTTCAGCATGCCCAATCTACTGTGGTTCATGCCCGTGCCGGTTCTGGTGCTGGTGACCATGTACGGTTTGTTCAAGGCTGTCGCCCGCAATGCCCACTACACGCCGTTCCTGCTGACCCTGTTGCTGATATTTCTGGGTTACAGCGGGCTGGGCATCAGCCTGTGGCCAAACATCATTCCGCCTTCGGTATCGATCTGGGCAGCCGCCGCGCCGCCGCAGAGCCAGGGCTTTATGCTGGTCGGCACGCTGTTCATCATTCCGTTCATCCTGGGCTACACCTTCTGGAGCTACTACGTATTCCGCGGCAAGGTGACGGCTGCAGACGGTTATCACTAGTTCGAACCGAGGAGATTGACGATGTCTGGTAAGAATTCCATGCACGATCCTGATCCGGCACTGAGCAAACCGCTCTGGCAACGCTTGGCCTGGCTGGTCGGGATCTGGGCGGGCAGCGTATTTGCGCTGTTTATCGTAGCCAGCCTGATGCGCATGTTCATGAGCGCAGCGGGCCTGACGACACACTGATACTGAATTCCCGTTCGTGTCCACCGGACACGTTTTGCGACCCTCTTGCCACCCGCTGGCAAGAGGGTCTTTTTTTGCGCCGTGGATTACTTGCGTGCTTTCAGGATCACGAATTTCGGCGTGGCCGCCACTTGCTCGACACCGCGGAACAGGCGCGACAGCTTGGTGTGATAACCCAGGTGACGGTTGCCGACGATATACAGCGCGCCGCCGTTAACCAGTGCGGCACGCGCCTGGAGGAACATGCGCCAGGCAAGAAAATCTCCCACCACCTGTTGCTGATGGAAGGGCGGGTTGCACAGCACCACCTCCAGCGAGTCGGGCTCCTGAGTGTCCAGCCCGTCGGCTGCCCGAACTGCCACCGCACGTTCGCCCAGCGTTGCGCGCCAGTTCTCGGTGGCCGATTGCACGGCCATGAACGACTCGTCGACCAGCGTGTAGTGCGCCTGCGGGTTGTCCAGCGCGCTGGCAATAGCCAGCACGCCGTTGCCGCATCCCAAGTCGGCGACCCTTGCGGTGCCGAGGTTTTTCGGCAGATAAGGCAGGAATGCCCGGGTACCGATGTCCAGCCCGTCGCGGCAGAATACATTGGCGTGGTTGAGTAGTTCGATGGCCGGCTCGTCCAGACGGTAACGGGTCGGGTAGGGCGAAGTCCGCACTTCCATGGGCTGCGGCGTGGCGAACAGCAGCCGGGCTTTTTTCACCGCCAGTGAGGCCTGCACCGGCCCTACGTATTCCTCCAGCAGGTCGCCAGCCGAACGTGGCAAATGCTTGACCATGGCTGCCGCGACCACGCGAGCACCGGGTGCCAGTTGACCCTGCAGGCGTATCAGTTGTTCTTCCAGCAGCGCCAGAGTCTTCGGCACCCGGATCAGCACCCAGTCGAATGGCCCGTTCAACGGCTCGCTGGCGGGGACGTGCGGTACCGCGTCATAGCTCATGCCATTGCGTGCCAGGTTCTTTTCCAGACCTTGTGCAGCCAGGAAAGAGTCGGTGCTGCTGACCACCGTGGCATGAGACGCCAGACTGGCCGCCAGCGCGCCGAAACTGTCATTGAGCACCAGCACCCGGCTTTGCAGGCTCAGCCCGGTTTCTGCAACATGATTGAGCAGGTACTCGTCAGCAGCATCGAATGCCTGCAACGGCTCATCCTGTTGCTCGGGTTGGCGAATGAGATCAAGTTCAGCGAAAGGACTGATGAGCAGGGGCATTGGCGGGAGAACTCTGTGCAATCGAAAGTATGTCAGTGAGCCCGAAGACAGGTGGGCTCGCCGAGGCAGACGATTTTACGTATTTTTTCGTTTTCATACCTGTTTGATTGCGGTTCGGCTGCGGGCTTTATCAGAACATCCCGCTCAGTGCGGCCTGTACGGCAGCAGCCGTCTTGTTGCAAACGCCCATTTTCTGAATGGCGCTGGCAATGTGAAAGTGGATGGTGCGCTCCTTCAGGCAGAGAATCATTGCGATATCGCCAGCTGTCTTGCCTTCGGCGGACCACTTGAGGACTTCAATTTCTCTCTGAGTCAGGTTTTTTGCTGGCGAGGGCTGTGAAAATTTTATTTCCATTGTGTTCATGTAGCCTCCTTGCAGTACGTGTCCAGACCTTGCTGTTCGTTTATCCAGTCTAGGAACAAAAACACCGCAAACTGCGCCTGCGCGCATTACCCGGACGGATGGGCTGATGGCAATTGGCAGCGTGTTATCGGCCTTTTGGCTGGAACCCCTGTGCAAGAGAGGTCGCGGCAATTTGCCCTGTAAAGCTTCGGTCAGGCATTTGCGGACTCAAGAACCAAATACTCTAAGCCACAGCGCCGCTGACCGGGTAATTCACCACAAACAGCCGGTGTTTATCGGGCCCGCTTTGCGGGACACTGGGTTCTGCTTTTCATATTCAGGAGTTCAAAGCACACCATGACCGTCAGTGACGACAAATTCACCCGACAGACACTGCAGCGTGTCACGCCGCTGACCACCAACCTGTTCACCCTGCGCACCACGCGCGACCCTGGTTTTCGCTTTCGGGCAGGACAGTTTGCGCGCCTCGGTGTGACCAAGGCCGACGGCACCACCGTATGGCGTGCCTACTCGATGGTGTCGTCACCGCACGACGAGTTTCTGGAGTTTTTTTCCATCGTGGTGCCGGATGGCGAATTCACCAGCGAACTGAGCCGTCTGCGCGAAGGCGACGAATTGATGGTGGAAAAACTGGCGTTTGGTTATTTGACCCTGGACCGTTTTGTCGATGGCCGCGACCTCTGGCTGTTATCCACAGGTACAGGTGTCGCGCCGTTTCTATCGATCCTTCAGGATTTCGAGGTCTGGGAGAAGTTCGAGCGGGTGATTCTGGTGTACAGCGTTCGTGAGTCCCGCGAACTGGCCTATCAGCAGTTGATTGGCGAACTGATGCAGCGTGAATATCTGGCTGAATACGCAGACAAGTTCCTGTTCCTACCGACTGTGACCCGCGAACAGCATCCGGGCGCACTAAGTGGCCGCATTACGCAGTTGATTGAAAACGGCGAGCTTGAGCGCGCTGCAGGCATCGCACTGACACCTGAGCATTCCCGGGTAATGCTGTGCGGCAACCCGCAGATGATCGACGACACACGCGCACTGCTCAAACAGCGTGACATGCGCCTGAGCCTGTCACGCAAGCCGGGGCAGGTTGCGGTGGAGACGTATTGGTAAGTGGGGAAGGCAGAACGCTCTGCGTCATACCTCATTGATGCGGCACGATGTTATGTCTTGCACGTATTCAGTGCTTATAGACGCGCTTTTTTATCACGATGGCACTGACGATGCAGAGTGCGACGTTAGTGACGGCTGAGTCCTGGCGCTGATCCGGGGGTAGCCTGGCAGGACGCCAGGCTAGCCGCACCGGGCCATGGATGGCCCGTTGCGGCGACCCCCGGATCAGTGACAGGGCGAAGGAACCCGACGAAGTCGGGCCGGAAACAGGAGCGAGGGGCTTTGGTTACTTTGGCCCCATCAAAGTAACTCGCCGAGGGGCGAAAAGGTGACTCGAGTCGAGCCTGAATCTCACTGAATCGCAGATCGGTGTGACGCGGAGCGTCACGAAATGCATTACCACGCGGAGCGTGGGAACGAGAATCAAGGTCGCACTCTGCGTCGTCTGTGCCACCGCGGTTGAAAAGCACTGCGTGGGGACGATACATCTCCTTAAGCGCTCCGGGCGTCAAATCAAAGCGGACGCGTAGGGTCTACAGTGACTGGCGCGGCCGGTTTGTTCTGTTCCTTGAGCAGGTCACGAATCTCGCTCAGCAGCACTTCCTGCTTGGAAGGCGTTGGTGGCAGGGTCGGTGCCTTGGCTTCTTCGCGCTTGAGGCGGTTGATGGCCTTGACGCCCATGAAGATCGCGAACGCGACGATAATGAAGTCGATAACCGTCTGGATGAACTTGCCATAAGCCAGCAGCACTGCCGGTGCCGTACCTTGCGCAGGGCGCAGGGTGATGGCCAGGTCACTGAAGTCCACGCCGCCGATCAGCAAGCCTAACGGTGGCATGATCACATCGCCGACGAACGACGAAACGATCTTGCCGAATGCCGCGCCAATGATGATACCGACGGCCATATCGACCACGTTACCTTTGACCGCGAAGGCCTTGAATTCGCTAAGTACGCTCATGGGTAATTCCTTGTTACAGATAAAAGTGATCCGGGAGAGTGTAGTCCAGCCTTACAGTTGTCGTCCGTTCTACGTTCAATCGACCGGAGCGGCCTGTGTAAGTTTTATCCGGTTTTGAAAGTCATGGTTCGCTGCGCAGGTAACTGCTGGCGCAACCTGCGTTATCATGGGCGTTTTTTACGACTGGGGTTGTCATGGCCAAGGCCAAACGCTTGTACGGCTGCACTGAGTGCGGCGCGACATTTCCCAAGTGGGCGGGCCAGTGCAGCGAATGCGGCGCCTGGAACACACTGGTCGAAACGATGATTGAGAGTGGCGCTGCTGCGCCGCCCACCGGGCGCACCGGCTGGACCGGTTCACAGGCGCAAATCAGAACCCTGGCAGAAGTCAGTGTCGAAGAGATTCCGCGCTTCTCCACCAACTCCACCGAGCTCGACCGAGTGCTGGGCGGCGGGCTGGTTGACGGCTCGGTGGTGCTGATTGGCGGCGACCCCGGCATCGGCAAGTCGACAATTCTGTTGCAGACACTGTGCAATATCGCCCAGCGCATGCCCGCGCTGTATGTCACCGGCGAGGAATCCCAGCAGCAGGTGGCCATGCGTGCCCGACGCCTGGGGCTGCCGCAGGACAAGCTGCGCGTCATGACTGAAACCTGTATCGAAACCATCATTGCCACTGCCAAGGTCGAGAAGCCCAAGGTCATGGTGATCGATTCGATCCAGACGATTTTCACCGAACAGTTGCAGTCAGCACCGGGCGGCGTGTCGCAGGTTCGTGAAAGCGCGGCCTTGCTGGTGCGCTACGCCAAACAGAGCGGCACGGCGATCTTTCTGGTTGGTCACGTCACTAAAGAGGGCGCGCTTGCCGGCCCGCGTGTGCTTGAGCACATGGTCGACACCGTATTGTATTTCGAGGGCGAGTCGGATGGCCGTCTGCGTCTGCTGCGGGCGGTGAAGAATCGCTTCGGCGCGGTGAACGAACTGGGCGTGTTCGGCATGACCGACAAGGGCCTGAAAGAAGTCTCCAACCCGTCGGCGATTTTTCTCACCCGTGCTCAGGAAGAAGTGCCGGGCAGTGTGGTCATGGCCACCTGGGAAGGCACGCGGCCGATGCTGGTGGAGGTTCAGGCGCTGGTGGACGACAGCCACATGTCCAACCCGCGTCGTGTAACGCTGGGTCTGGACCAGAACCGTCTGGCCATGCTCCTGGCGGTCCTGCATCGACATGGCGGTATTCCGACTCACGATCAGGACGTGTTTCTCAACGTAGTGGGCGGTGTGAAAGTGCTGGAAACCGCATCCGACCTGGCCTTGATGGCTGCGGTGATGTCCAGCCTGCGCAATCGTCCGCTGCCGCATGACTTGCTGGTGTTTGGCGAAGTGGGACTGTCGGGTGAGGTCAGGCCGGTGCCCAGCGGCCAGGAGCGCCTCAAGGAAGCCGCCAAGCATGGCTTCAAGCGGGCCATCGTACCTAAAGGCAATGCGCCGAAGGAAGCGCCACCCGGTTTGCAGATCATTGCCGTCACGCGTCTGGAGCAGGCACTGGATGCGTTGTTCGAATAACCTCGCCCCGAGGATTATCCCTGCAGTTCGATCAAGGCTGCCAGTTCCCGATCCAGTTCCTCGGGGTCTCCTAGGTTCAATTCGACCAGCCGCTTCAGGTGGCTGATTGACTCCAGCCCTATGTGCCGGCAAACGAATCCCAATTGGCGGCTGTTGTCATGGGTGATCTTGACATCCATTTTCACGTGGGCGTCGTTGCTTAGAATGATGTCGACTTCAAAGGGCTGCGTCTGATCACCGTTCCACGGATCAGGCCGCTCGATGAGCAACCCTTTCAGGGAAAGATCGACCAGTTGAACCTTCCAGGTCTGATCGCCTTGCTTCAAATCGGTTTTGGCGTCGAAGGCAATGCGCTTGAAACGACGGCGATCTGCAGGTGAGTCGGTCATCGAATGAACTCTCTTGTTGACCGCCACTGGGGGGGCAGCGGGCAGGTCGTTATCTGATCAATTCTGTTGTTCCTGCACGATAGACCTGAAAGCCATTACAGAACAGTTCCGCATCACTGTTTTGTGATCCGGCAACCATCTGTCGAGGCCATTCCAGCCCTCTATGCCGGGTATCTGCCGCAATTGATCAAATTTCGCTCTAGACCATGGTTGGGGGTGGTCTTTCGCTGATCCGGCGCTAAACTCGGACTGCTTGCCTTCTAGTCAACTCTGCTGGAATAAAAAATGAAAAATAATAATAGTCTGATGCGCCATGTTCCCTGGCTCATCGTCGCAATTGTCGGGGCATGTGCCCTTGGGGTCGTGGCCTTGCGTCGCGGAGAAGCGATCAACGCTTTGTGGATAGTGGTCGCTGCGGTGGCTATCTATCTGGTTGCCTATCGTTACTACAGTCTGTTCATTGCCACCCATGTCATGCAGCTCGATCCGTTGCGCGCGACACCGGCGGTGGTCAACAACGATGGTCTGGACTACGTGCCGACCAACAAACACATCCTTTTCGGTCATCACTTTGCTGCCATCGCCGGTGCAGGCCCGCTGGTCGGCCCGGTACTGGCCGCGCAAATGGGTTATCTGCCCGGTACGCTCTGGCTGATCGCCGGTGTGGTGCTGGCCGGTGCGGTACAGGATTTCATGATCCTGTTTCTCTCTACGCGCCGTGACGGTCGCTCGCTGGGCGACATGGTTCGCGAGGAAATGGGCCGTATTCCCGGCACCATCGCCCTGTTCGGCTGTTTCCTGATCATGATCATCATCCTGGCGGTGCTGGCGCTGATCGTGGTCAAGGCCTTGGCCGAGAGTCCGTGGGGCATGTTCACGGTCATGGCGACGATCCCGATCGCGATGTTCATGGGCATCTATATGCGCTACATCCGCCCGGGTCGTATCGGTGAAATCTCCATTATCGGTGTCATTCTGCTACTCGGTTCGATCTGGGTCGGCGGCATGGTAGCGGCCGATCCGACCTGGGGGCCGATGTTCACCTTCACCGGCGTGCAGATCACCTGGATGTTGGTGGGCTATGGTTTTGTAGCAGCAATGCTGCCGGTCTGGCTGCTGCTTGCGCCACGTGACTACCTGTCGACCTTCCTGAAAATCGGCACCATTCTGGCACTGGCAATCGGCATCCTGATTCTGGCGCCCGAGCTGAAAATGCCGGCCCTGACCCAGTTCACCAACGGCACAGGCCCGGTCTGGAAGGGCGCACTGTTCCCGTTCCTGTTCATCACTATCGCTTGCGGTGCGGTATCGGGTTTCCACGCGCTGATCTCTTCGGGCACCACGCCCAAGCTGCTGGATAACGAAAAGAACGCTCGTTACATCGGTTACGGCGGCATGCTGATGGAGTCGTTCGTGGCCATCATGGCAATGGTTGCCGCCTCGGTGATCGAGCCAGGCGTGTACTTCGCCATGAACAGCCCGGCTGCGGTGGTTGGCAGTGACGTGGTGACTGTCGCGCAGACTGTCTCCAGCTGGGGCTTTGCCATCACGCCGGAGCAATTGACTGCTGTTGCGAAAGACATTGGTGAAAACACTGTACTGGCGCGTGCCGGTGGTGCGCCGACGCTGGCGGTTGGTATCGCGCAGATCCTCCATCAGGTGCTGCCGGGTGAAAACACCATGGCGTTCTGGTACCACTTCGCGATTCTGTTCGAGGCGCTGTTCATTCTGACCGCAGTCGACGCCGGTACACGAGCCGGACGCTTCATGCTGCAGGATCTGCTGGGCAGTTTCGTTCCAGCCCTGAAACGTACCGAGTCGTGGACGGCCAATGCCATCGGTACCGGTGGTTGCGTGGCGCTATGGGGCTATCTGCTGTACCAAGGCGTAATCGACCCGCTGGGCGGGATCAATACCCTGTGGCCGCTGTTCGGCATCTCCAACCAGATGCTCGCCGGTATTGCCCTGATGCTGGCCAGCGTCGTGCTGATCAAGATGAAGCGTCAGCGCTATGTGTGGGTGACCATGCTGCCTGCCACCTGGCTGCTGATCTGCACCGTGACCGCTGGCCTGATCAAGCTGTTCGACGCCAATCCTGCGGTGGGCTTTCTGGCCCTGGCCAAGAAATACAGCGCGGCGGCGGATGCCGGCCAGATCCTGGCCCCGGCCAAGACCATGGACCAGATGCAGCATGTGATCTTCAACGCTTACACCAATGCCGGGCTGACCGTGCTGTTCCTGTTCGTGGTGTTCAGCATTCTGTTCTACGCCCTTAAAGTAGGCCGTGCAGCCTGGACCACCAAGGCGCGTACCGACAAGGAAGCTCCTTATCAGGCCATGCCGCCAGCGTCGCAGGTGTGATGATGGTTACCCACAGAGGATTTGCCCATGTTCAATGACCTGAGTCGCCTCGGGAAATACCTCGGTCAGGCCGCGCGTCTGATGGTGGGCATGCCTGACTACGACACGTACGTAGAGCACATGCAGAACACCCACCCGGACAAGCCGATGATGACCTACGAGCAGTTCTTCCGGGAGCGGCAAGAGGCACGTTACGGCGGCAAGGGCGGTCCGAAGTGCTGCTGATCCTCTGAACTGCGTTATTGTTTGATCCGACGCGCCGCAGGCCATCACCTGTGGCGCGTTTTCATTTCAGCTGAATGCATCACGCCAGGAGCCTTATGACTGAGTTGCAACCCATCCCCGTGACCGTGCTGACCGGTTTTCTGGGGGCAGGCAAAACCACTTTGCTGCGCCACCTGCTCAAGGCCGAGCACGGCCTGAAAATCGCCGTGATTGAAAACGAATTCAGCGATGCAGGTATCGACAGCCAGTTGCTCGGCACTGATCCCGTACAGATCATGACCCTGTCCAATGGCTGCGTGTGCTGCACCATCCACACCGACCTGACCAAGGCGCTCTACCTGTTGCTGGAGCGCCTGGACAGTGGCGAAATCGCTTTCGACCGACTGGTGATCGAATGCACCGGCCTGGCCGATCCTGCGCCGGTCGCCCAGACCTTTTTCATCGATGAAGAGCTGCGCGAGCGCTATATCCTCGACGGCATCATCACTCTGGTCGATGCTGCCCACGCCGATACCCACCTGGCGCAAACCATCGCCCAGGCGCAAATCGGCTTTGCCGACCGATTGCTGGTGAGCAAGCGTGATCTGGTCGACGACGCAACCTTCGATGCCCTCAGCGCACGCCTGACCCGCATCAACCGCCGCGCCCCGATCCGCATCGTCGAACATGGCAACATCGACCTTGCCGAACTGCTCGATGTGCGCGGCTTCAACCTCAACGCCGATCTCGGCGGCGGCATGATCCTGCGCCCACTGGCCCCGGTCGGCAATTCAGGCGACCGCATCACCAGCCTCGTCCTGCGCAGCGAAAAACCGCTGAACCTGGACCGCCTCAGCGAGTTCATGAACGAACTGCTGGAAGACCACGGCAAGCAACTGCTGCGCTACAAGGGCGTGCTCAACATCGAAGACGAACCGCGCAAGATGGTGTTTCAGGGCGTGCTCAAGCTGTACGGCTTTGACTGGGACACCGAGTGGGCCGAAGGCGAAAAACGCGAGAGCGTGATCGTGTTCATTGCCGATGAATTGCCGGAGGAGAAGATCCGGGCGGGGTTCGAGAGGGTATGCGGCTGAGAGGTCAGGCAGCGGCTGAGCTTCTGCCCATAGAGTGATCTGCCCAACAAAAAGCCCCGGCTCTCACGAGCCGGGGCTTTTTGGTACTGCGTTTAAACCAGGCTTATCAAGCGCCGTAAACCGGCAGCTTCGCGCAGATGGCCTTGACCTTCTCGCGAACGGCGTCGATCACCGCTTCGTTGTTCAGGTCAGCCAGGATGTCGCAGATCCAGCCCGCCAGTTCCTTGCACTCAGCTTCCTTGAAGCCGCGAGTGGTCACTGCCGGGGTGCCGAAGCGCAGGCCGGAGGTGACGAACGGGGAGCGTGGGTCGTTCGGTACGGAGTTCTTGTTGACGGTGATGAAGGCGCGACCCAGGGCGGCGTCGGCGTCTTTACCGGAGATTTCCTGCTTGATCAGCGACAGCAGGAACAGGTGGTTTTCAGTACCACCGGAAACCACGTCGAAGCCGCGCTCGATGAACACACCGGCCATTGCCTTGGCGTTCTTGACCACTTGTTGCTGGTAGGTCTTGAACTCAGGCTGCAGCGCTTCCTTGAAGCACACGGCCTTGGCTGCGATGACGTGCTCCAGCGGACCGCCCTGGGAGCCAGGGAATACCGCGGAGTTCAGCTTCTTCTCGATTTCGGCGTTGGTGCGCGCCAGGATCAGGCCGCCACGTGGACCGCGCAGGGTCTTGTGTGTGGTGGTGGTCACGACGTCGGCGAATGGCACCGGGTTCGGGTAGACGCCTGCGGCGACCAGACCGGCTACGTGAGCCATGTCGACGAACAGGTAGGCACCGACCTTGTCAGCGATTGCACGGAAGCGCGGGAAGTCGAGGATCTGCGAGTAGGCAGAGAAACCGGCGACGATCATTTTTGGCTTGTGCTCGACAGCCAGGCGCTCGACTTCGTCGTAGTCGATCATGCCGTTGGCATCGATACCGTACTGAACGGCGTTGTACAGCTTGCCCGAGGACGAAACACTGGCGCCGTGGGTCAGGTGACCACCGTGAGCCAGGCTCATGCCCAGAATGGTGTCGCCGCCTTGCAGCAGGGCCAGGTAGACCGCCGAGTTGGCTTGCGAACCCGCATGTGGCTGGACGTTGGCGTAATCAGCGCCGAACAGCTCCTTGGCGCGGTCGATGGCCAGTTGTTCGATAACGTCGACGTACTCGCAACCACCGTAGTAGCGCTTGCCTGGATAGCCTTCGGCGTACTTGTTGGTCAGGGCCGAGCCCTGAGCTTCCATGACGGCCGGACTGGTGTAGTTTTCCGAGGCAATCAGCTCGATGTGTTCTTCCTGACGCAGAGCTTCTTGCTCCATGGCGGCAAACAGATCGGCGTCGTACTTGGCGATAGTCAAATCACGGCTGAACATGGCAGTCCTCAAGGGGGCATGGCGGAAAAGGCGGGTATTCTACCCCATCGGGTTTTATCTGGCATATGAAAGGCAGTCATCTTGACCAGTGACGCCGTTCACGCGGGTTTCGACAAGGCCTGAAATCATGGACGTGCCGCAGGCGCAAGGCTCGTTCTGTGGGGGGCTCACCCACATGAGAGGGTCGAGATTGGTTTAGTCATCGGCGGCGTGAACCGGGCACATCCACTCGAATTTTCAGCGATCACGCATCTATTTACCTTCAACTGCCGGAACCGTTCCGGGCCGGACGACACTCAGTCGGTCTGTTGCCCATATCCACCGACAGTAGGTAAAAACGCCATGATGCCCTCTCAGATCACGCGCTCCTCTCATTCCTCATTGCCGGAGGTTGCTCCTGCGTCCGGCGATGCAA
Source organism: Pseudomonas syringae group sp. 247E2 (assembly GCF_032587795.1). Classification (NCBI taxonomy): domain Bacteria; kingdom Pseudomonadati; phylum Pseudomonadota; class Gammaproteobacteria; order Pseudomonadales; family Pseudomonadaceae; genus Pseudomonas; species Pseudomonas syringae group sp. 247E2. The sequence continues at coordinate 268,890 of NZ_JAWHPK010000001.1, forward strand.
CCGGCGTTAGTGAGCCAACTCCGCAGCAGGCTCGTACCGTAGCGTTTTTTGCCTCCGGCGAGCTGGCCGTGGCATTTGGTCGCACCTCGGCTGCGCCAGCGCAGGACGCTGTGCGTCTGTTGTCTGCTCTTCAGCGTGAGCTGGATAAACAGCATCCGTCCTGGCACACCGTTGCTCAACTCTGTCAGAGCCTCGCCGAGGTCGGCACGACCGAGCAGGGCTGGCATCAACTGGCAAGCGAGGATCAGGTGCCGGCGCTGAGAGAACTGCTTGACCGTTGTACTCACCGGCTGGCCGATATGCCGGCTGCTCACGCATCTCACGACTCGCTGTCGCAGGCCTGTGAAGGGCTCAGGACGGCGCGGCTGCACCAATCCGTCGCTCGTTTGACTGCCCGACCGTCCGTCCTGGCCCGGGCGATTGCGGATCTGCTGACGTTGACTCATCTGGATCCCGAGACGCTGGGCGCAGAGCCCCCCGTTGTTTCGTCTTACACGCTCTTCAGTCATTTCGTTCGCACGGCCAAGCAGCGTACGGCGGATTTGAATGACAACCTTCAGCGTCAACCCGACGCGGTCGTCAGTCTGCTGCGCTCACATGCCGACACGCTCAATGATCTGGAGATGTTGCCGGGCGCATTGCAGGCATTGACCGAAAATTGCCAGGACGCGCCAGCCCGCAATGAATTGCGCGAGCTGGCGGAAGTAGCGGGGGCGCTGCTGCAGCTATTGCGCGAACACGATCTTTTGCCGAGGCTGGAGGAAATCTCCATCGAGCCAGGTGAAGCACCTGCACCTGGCCACGAGCCTGCGGAGCCCAGGCTGACCACACGCCAGGCATTGCTCAAGGTCGGCGGCAATCTGGTGCGCAAGTTTGATGCCTACGGGGCGCTCGCGCCGATGGATGACAAGGCGTTGCTGGCTTTGATGCGCACCCCGGCGCCACACCTGTCGCCCGATCAGATGCATGCCTTCCTGAACAAGCATGTGCTGCATCTCACGCAAGAACAACGCGATATCGTCAGCAATACCCCGCTGCCCTTCGCCCCTGAAGAAGACATTGAGGCCAGGTGCGGCATGGGTTTCGATGAAAAACTGCGGTTGGCGCTGGCCAACGGTTCGCTGGTGTTGAGCGAGGAGCAACTGGCCCGTCTTGGTGATTTGCCAAGTGCCGCTACCACGACGTCCGACGTTGTGCAGACGCTGCTTGAAAAGCCATCGTCTGCGCTGAGCGAAGCCGAGCGTGACATGTTGGGCGCAATCGTTCAGGCCAATGCTCAGGGGCAACTCGACGCCTGGCGCGCTCACAACGAACAGTTGCCAGCAGTGTTGAGCCGCTCGGGGCTGCCCTCTGATGTGAAAGACGAGTTGCTCAGCCTCAACAAAAGCATGAATGCCGAACTGGGCACGCTCAAAAACGGTGCCTCGCTCAAGAGTCGCGTCCTTGCAAGCCCGGCGATGCTGCTCGCGCTGGCACCCTTGCCACTGGCCGTGGCGTTCGTCAGCAAGGACAACTCCTACAGCTCATCGCTGGTTGCCCACTTCACCAAGAACGCGGTGTTCATGGCTGGCCTGATGATGAACGAGCTGACCAACGCGCGGACCAATGTCGATCACGGCCTGAACCGCTACTTCGTCACCGTGCTGGCCAACGCCATCGTGGCGCAGCCCACCTTTGCCAGGAACGAACACCTGCTGGAGCAGGTTGGCTTCGGTATCGCAACGGCCGTGGCATCGGGCGCAGCCACGCTGGGCGTATTCAACCGTGAATCGATCGTCGCTGCCTTCAAGCTCGCCAAGAGCAAGCTTTCCAGGCAAGACACCGGGAACGCCCGCATCCCGGAGGAAGACCATCTGGCCGTGGTCAACCATTTCGACGTCAGCGAGCATTTTGCCCAGCAGATGAAAGTGGCGACCGAATTGTACAAGCAAGACAAAAGCATCACCGACATCATGAACTCGAGCCTGACATACCTGGGCACCAAAAGCAGCGAGTTCCAGGCCAGGTTCGAAGTCGCCGATGCCCTGCGCGCAGGGCTGCAACTGGCCGAGGGGGAGCGCAAGGCGGACCCTGACTTCTACACCAAGCTGGGCCTGGTGGCCTTGACGGCGAGTATCGGTGCGGCGCTGGTGATGTTGATGAAAAGCATGGTCGGCAAAGCCGATTACGCGGCGGATGGCGTCTGGTGCGTATCGGAGATGCTCAAACTGGCCATGAACCCTGAAGTCGATATGCAAAAGGCGGTTCAGGTCTTCAAGGAAATCGTCGGTCTGAATCTGGTGATGACGGGGTTTCTGGGCGTCAACAAAGTCTGGAATTTTCTCGACAAGGGGATCAAAGGCTACGCCTCCGGTGCTGCGGTCCTGACCGCAGCCAACCTCACACTTCCCGGTATGGTTGGAGAAGTGGCTGGCGCAGCAGCCGGCAAGGGGTTGAGCTACCTGACTGACAAAGGCAAGGCGGCGCATCAGGCCGGCAGGGCGGCAGCGTCCTGGGCCGGAGATTACGTCAGCACCTCGCGTTTGGGGAGCGCGGTCGGCACCCTGCAAACGGCAATTCCGGGCAGGATTGCAGGCGGGCAGGTAGTGGCGGGTCTCTACGACCGCTTCCGGTACCTGACCTGGTCGCACCCGGCGCCTGCACCGCAAGCGGCTGGCGAGCCATAAGTCTGTAGCCGGTAGACCGCCGCCAGCAACGCAGGCGGTGGTCTTGCCTGGCTTACCACCATCAGCCAATAATCCCTTCCACCTTGTTCAAGGCTTCGACGACCTGACAGGAAACACTGTCCAGGGACGTTGTATCGCTGATCATGCTACCCCCTTGTGTTCTTTGTTATGGGAGAGCGCTCGCTGTCATAGACGCTGTGCGAGGCAGTGGCTCAAGTCTACTCATATTCAAGGGTTCGGCTATCGTTCAAATGGACGATGGCCGGGTCGCAAGGCTCGCCCTCAATCCAGCATGAACAGCGCATCATTGCTGAATTGCGCTTCGAACTGGCTTGCTGGCATCGGGCGGCCGAACAGGTAGCCCTGGACTTCGTCGCAGTCGTGTTCGCGAAGAAACTCCAGTTGCTCGTGGGTTTCTACGCCTTCGGCGATGACCGAGAGGTTCAGGCTGTGGGCCATGGCGATGATGGCGCGAGCGATCTGGGCGTCCTGTTCGCCCGACGGAAGGCCGTCGACGAAGGTGCGGTCGATCTTCAGTACGTCGATCGGGAACTGTTTGAGGTAATTCAGCGACGAGTAGCCTGTGCCGAAGTCATCGACAGCGATACTCAGGCCAAGGTTTTTGAGGCCGTCGAGGATCTGCATGGCTTCGTTGACCTCGCGCATCAGGATGCTTTCGGTCAGTTCCAGCTCCAGGCAGGCAGGTGACAGGCCGGTCTGCTCCAGGATGTTGGCGATGCGCTTGCCGAGCTGGCCGTCCGAGAACTGTCGCGCCGAGATGTTGACCGACACTTTCGGAACGCGAACCCGCGCCTGATGCCACTGTTTGAGCTGACGGCACGCTTCAGTGAGCACCCAGTCGCCGACTTCCACCACCAGCCCGAGCTCTTCGAGCACCGGGATGAAGTCGTTGGGCGGAACCAGCCCGCGGCGTGGATGGCGCCAGCGCAACAAGGCTTCCGCACCGGTCAGGCGCTTGCCGTCGCCGCTGAACTGCGGCTGGTAATAGAGGGTGAACTCCTGCTGTTCCAGGGCATGCCGCAAGTCGCTTTCCAGCTCCAGACGCTCCAGAGCGGTCGCGTTCATGTCCGCCTGATAGAACTGGAAGTTGTTCTTGCCACGTTCTTTGGCGTGGTACATCGCCGTGTCGGCGTTCTTCATCAACTGGCTCAGTTCCTTGCCGTCCTGCGGACTGAGTGCGATGCCGATGCTGGCAGTGACAAAGAACTCGCGGCCTTCAAGCACAAACGGCGTTACCAGACTGGTCAGAATCCGCTCGGCCACGTGAATGGCGCGAGTCAGTGCGGCTTCGCGCGAGGTGTCCGGCTGCAGCAACAGGGTGAACTCATCCCCGCCCATACGCGCCACGGTGTCATCGGAAGACACGCAGGCGAGTAGCCGCGTGGCCATTTCCTGAAGCATCCGGTCGCCAGCGGCATGGCCCAGAGAGTCATTGATCGGTTTGAAGCGGTCCAGGTCGAGAAACATCAGCACCACCCAGGCCTGTTGGCGCTCGGCGTGTTGCAGCGCCGAATGCAGGCGGTCCTGAAACAGGGTGCGATTGGGCAGGTGAGTCAGGGCGTCGTAGTAGGCCAGACGGTGGATACGGTCTTCACTGGCCTTGCGCTCGCTGATATCGCTGAAAAAGCACACATAACTCGCCAGATCGCCTTCATCGTCGAGCACTGCGGTAATGCCGACCCAGGCCGGGTAGTGTTCGCCGTTACGGCGCTTGAGCCTGATTTCACCTTCCCAGGTGCCTTGGCCGTTCAATTGTTTGAGGATGTAGCGCAAGTGGTTTTCCTGTTCCGATTCCACCGTGAGCATGCCCGGTAGCTGGTCGAGCACCTGGGCAACTTCATAGCCGCTGACGCGGGTGAACGCCTCGTTGGCCTGAACGATGTAGCCGGCAGGGTCGGTAATGAGGATCGCCGATGTCGAGTGTTCAAATACGGTGGCGGCCATGCGCAGGTCTTTTTCTGCCCGACGCTGCTGGCTGATGTCCCGGCCGACCCCGAAGATGCCCTCGAAATTGCCGTTTTCGTCCCACACCAGAACCACCCGCAATTCCACCGGGATTTTGCGACCGTCTGCACGCAGGCAGTCGAACAGAAACATTCTGGTCGTCACCTCTTCGCGCAATCTGGCGAGTTCCTGAGGTTTGTGCAGCACCTTGCCGATGCGGCTGATGAGCGCATCGAAACCGATCACTTGTTGAGGGTTGGCAATGACGGCGGACCAGCCGTTCTGGAGAATCCATTCGGCGCTGTACCCCAGCGCGCGTTCCACCGAGGGGCTGACGTAATTGACTGCCAACTGGCCATCCGTGGAAAAGATCACATCGCTGATGCTTTCAGCGAGCATCCGGTAACGCTGTTCGCTGTCACGCAGCGACTGGCTGGACGCGACCTGCTCGGTAATGTCCTTGGCGATGCCGATGATGCGGGTGACCAGGTTTTCTGCGTCCCAGGCCAGCGCCTGCTCGCGCACATCGAAGCAGCGCCAGTTGTTCTCGCGATCCCGAAAGCGCAGCACGCATTGCAATAACTCGTTATGGCCGTGATGGCGCTGGCGCAGGCGCATGTCCTGATAGCTTCTGGCGTCGTCGGGGTGCAGCAGGATTTCCCAGAAGAACTCGCCCATGGCGCGCAGCTCGGATTTGCTGTAGCCCAGCGTGTAGCCGAAATGGTGGTTGCTGTAGATCACTCGCTGGCTGAGTACGTCCTGAACGTACAGGTGGTCCGGCACGGTTCGCACCACGTCGGACCAAAAGCTCTCGCGGTCCAGCAAGGACAGCTCGATCTGTTTGCGGCTGGTGATATCGCCGATGCTGAGAATAACGGCATCGAAGTCGCTACGTGACTCGGGCAGGCGCATGACCAGCCATAGATGCTGGTCCTGGCCGCTCGCGCGTGTCAGGCATATTTCCAGTTCCAGCCTGGGCAGCCCGGCGAGAACAGCCTGAATAACCTGAACGCCGATGCCGGGGCGCGAGCGCGATTCGCCCTCGATCAACGGCTGCCACGCCTGTTCACTGTGTTCTATTTCCAGCAGGCCCAGAGCAACTTCGTTGAGTTCGTTGATTCGCAACTGCTGCAACAGTCTTTTCAGCGAGGCAGGCTGGCTTTTGAGCAGAAGTTCGAAGTCTTCGTCCGTTCTGACTTGGAGTGCTTCCAGTTGCTCTTGCAGACCCGACATGTCCATGACGCAGATCGCAACGCCCGCACCCTCGAAGATATCGCGATAGCGGCGGCGGCTTTGCAGCATCTGGCGCTGGCGTTTGCGCAGGCTCATCAGCGCGATCAGTGGCAGGATCGACAGCAGCAGGCCGATCAGACACTTGCCGATCAGAGGCGCAAGCAGCTCGCTGCGGGCCTTGTAGGCATCGAACAGGCCTCGCAGTTGCCAGTCGCTGTTACTCAGTGGCTGAAGCAGAACGGTATCGGAAAGACCGCTGTCCGCCTCGTTGGAGGGTGCCGGTTCACGGAGGAGAACCCGTTGGGTCTTGCGTTGCTCCAGGCGCCAGATATGTTGAAAGTCCTGAGCTGGCTGGCTTGCCAGGTCCTTCAAGGCGTCGGGTGCCATGCGTAGCGCCCAGTAATCGCCGCTAACGCCACCGCCTTGGCGAATCAGTATATAAATCTGTTTGACGTCTTCGGTGCCGGTGTAGAAATAGGGGTGGCCTTGGGCCTTTTTCATGGCCTGTCGGAGAAACTCTCCGTCGCGGGATGCCTCGGCGCTGTCACCGACAATGTCACCCGTCGGGTTTAGCCGCGCGGCGCTGCGCAGCGCGGGCAGGGCAGTACGCAGGCTTGCCAGTGCCGTCGGCTGCTCCAGCCGGTCTCCGGAGGATTGCGCCTCGTCCAGCAGGTTCATGGCGATTTGCGCCTTGAGTGCCATGTTCAGACTCATCCGGTCAGAAAGCTGGATGCTGTACTCCAGGCTGCGCTGACGCTGGCGTTCCTGAGTCTGATGAAACTGCTCGATCAATTGCCAGAACAGCAGTGCAAGCACCACCAACACCAGCGCGGCCAATATACCTTTCACTGAGCCGCGCAAAGGCCTGGTCGCACTGTCTGTAGCGACACTGGATGACGGCAGAGGCGTTGAAGTGGGCAAATCGTTGTTCCTGACTGCTGGACTGAAGCAGCGATGCTTTATGTAAAATGAGCAGGCCGCCCAAAGAGGGCGGCTAGCATGCCTTTACTTGTGGCAGAGTGCCAGCCCCATTGGGCCGGATCGTTTGCCCTGCACGCTGCATTCGGGTAGCTTTGCGCAACGCGTGGTATCCACCGACTCCTGCATGAGTGACTCCACTTTTTGCAATATCGACCAGGCTTTATATGTGTCAGCACGGCCCCGATCTGTTTCTGCCTGGGTTCATTCAAGGCTCGGAACGGTCTCGCGGCAAGTCTTGCGGACAAATAAAAGCTTTTTTCCGGCCGGAGCTTTAAGCTCGCGTTCTAAATCGGTCCTCATCACAGACGCTAGGTTTTCATTTCATGGCTCAATACGTCTACACCATGCATCGGCTGAGCAAAGTTGTGCCGCCGAAGCGTGAAATCCTGAAAAACATCTCTCTGTCTTTCTTCCCCGGCGCCAAGATCGGCGTGTTGGGTCTCAACGGTTCGGGCAAGTCCACGCTGTTGAAAATCATGGCTGGCGTCGACACCGAGTTTGACGGCGAAGCACGTCCGATGCCCGAGCTTAATGTGGGTTATCTGCCGCAAGAGCCACAACTTGACCCGAACAAGACGGTCCGTGAAGTGGTTGAAGAGGCGGTCAGCGTCATCAAGGACGCCCAGGCGCGTCTTGATCAGGTTTACGCCGAATATGCCGAGCCGGACGCTGATTTCGATAAGCTGGCAGCCGAGCAGGCCAAGCTTGAAGCGATCCTGCAGGCCAGCGACGGTCATAACCTGGAACGCCAGCTGGAAGTAGCCGCCGACGCACTGCGTCTGCCCGCCTGGGATGCGAAGGTTTCGGTCCTGTCAGGTGGTGAAAAACGCCGTGTTGCGCTGTGCCGCCTGTTGCTCTCTGCACCGGACATGCTGCTGCTCGACGAACCGACCAACCATCTGGATGCCGACTCTGTCGCCTGGCTGGAGCATTTCCTGCACGACTTCCCGGGCACCGTGGTTGCGATCACGCACGACCGTTACTTCCTGGATAACGTAGCCGGCTGGATTCTGGAACTCGACCGCGGTGCGGGTATTCCTTACGAGGGTAATTATTCCGGCTGGCTTGAAGCCAAGTCCGACCGTCTGGCTCAGGAGTCCAAGCAACAGACCGCCCACGAAAAGGCCATGAAAGACGAGCTGGAATGGGTCCGCAAGGGCGCCAAGGCGCGTCAGTCCAAATCCAAGGCGCGTCTGCAACGCTTCGAAGAAATGCAGTCGCAGGAATTCCAGAAGCGCAGTGAGACCAACGAGATCTATATCCCGGCCGGTCCGCGTCTGGGCGACAAGGTCATCGAGTTCAAGAACGTTACCAAGGGCTACGGCGACCGTGTGTTGATCGACAATCTGTCGTTCTCCATGCCTAAAGGCGCCATCGTTGGCGTGATCGGTGGTAACGGTGCCGGTAAATCGACCCTGTTCCGTATGCTGATGGGTAAGGAACAGCCGGATTCGGGCAGCATCGAAGTCGGTGAAACCGTACAGCTGGCCTGCGTGGACCAGAGCCGCGATGACCTGGACGGCAGCAAATCGGTGTTTCAGGCGGTGTCCGACGGTTCCGATGTGATCCGTATCGGCAACTATGAAATCCCGTCGCGCACCTACGTTGGCCGCTTCAACTTCAAGGGTGGCGATCAGCAGAAGTTCGTCAAGGACCTGTCTGGTGGTGAGCGTGGCCGTCTGCATCTGGCGCTGACCCTGAAAGAGGGCGGCAACGTGCTGCTGCTCGACGAACCGTCAAACGACCTTGACGTTGAAACCCTTCGTTCGCTGGAGGAAGCGCTGCTGGACTTCCCGGGCGCCGCCATTGTGATCTCCCACGATCGGTGGTTCCTTGACCGTGTGGCGACGCATATCCTGGCGTACGAAGACGATTCGCAAGCGATCTTCTTCGAGGGTAACTACACCGAGTATGAAGCGGATCGCAAGAAACGTCTGGGCGAAGCCGCTGCCCAGCCGCATCGTGTGCGTCACAAGAAGCTGGCCTGATCAGCGTTTAGGCACGCGCCGTTCCTGATCGGGAACGGCGCTGCCGTTATTGTTCATCAGCACGCTTTAAGCATCCGGCTCGATCAGCAGTATTTCAATCGACTGATTTCCCGCCGGCCGCTCCCACACCACTTCATCGCCTTTCTGCGCACCGATCAATGCACGTCCCAGCGGCGAGCCCCAGTTGATCAGCCCTTTGGCGGCATCCGCCTGATCCTCCCCGACCAGATGCACGCGCTGGCGGTTGTCTTCTTCATCCGCGAACGTGACCCAACTGCCAATTTGTACTTTTTCGGTCGACACGGCCGTCGTCACAACCTGCGCACTTTGCAGGCGCTGGGTGTAGTAACGCAGGTCGCGTTCAAGGTCAGCCTGGCGCTGTTTATCGGCGGCGTCTCCCAACGCAGTTTGCGCACTGTGCTGCGCCTGCAGGCTGCTGACGTGCTTCTTGAGCAACTTCAGGCCCTCGGCGGTGACGTAATTGGTCTGTGCGCTGACCAGCCGCTCTACCGGTTGCTCGGCATCGGCGGCAGCGTTGTCTTCGTTTACAAATGCGCGGCTCATGAGGTGTCCTCCCTAATGAGCTTTGGGCCACAAGAGGGCATCATTGGTTTCGTCGATCTTCCCGCGTGCGTCAGTTTGGGCGATAGGCCTTGGCTGCACTGCGGGTCTTTTCCCGCTCCCAGGCACGGTCACGATCGTTGAAGACCTGGCCGGGGTCGAGTCGGTCGCGGTTATCCTGCGAGGCCTGACACTGGCGAAAACCGTCAGTCCAGCCTTGGGCGTAGAGCTTGTCCTTCAGATAGCGGGGTACGTTTTTTCTGAATTGACCGGTGCTGGCACCTGCTGCGTCCCTGCCACTGCTGCAACCATCCTGATAACCGTCTGCAAAACCCGGCGGATAACCCTCGGCCAACATCTGGTCACGGGTGGACTGACAACCTGCCAGCACGATGGCCAGCGACAACAACACCCAATACCGCTTCATGGTGGTTCCCTCTACTTATGAGAGGAGTCTAGAAGGTAATTTGTGAGTTATTTGTAAAAGCGATGTAGGGAATAGGTGATGGCAGCGTGCCTTTTTTTTGAGGCAGCGCCGCCCGCAGTTTTTGCACTTATCCTGTCAGTAGTGATACCACTTCACCTCAAGCATCACTTCGTTCTGCGGCGAGCTCATCTGGCTGAACTCGCGTTGGGCACTCAGGCGCAAACCGAGATTGCGCGACAGCTCCCACTGCTGATTGAGGCTGACGCTGCGGCGTACTTCGCCGTTGGTGAAGTAGTCGCCCTTGGCTTCCAGGCTCAGGTTGCCCAGCGGGTTGCGCCACAGTAAGCCAGTGTTGAAACCAGCAGCGGGAGAGATGAATTCGGCGAAGTCGTTGTTGTGCTCGACCCTTACAGTGCCCAGCGCAAAGCCCAGCACTTCGTCGCCCAATTGCCAGGTACCGCCGCCACCACCGTTGACATGGCTGACAAGGTTTTCATCGCCATGTTTGCCAAGTACCCGTTCCAGCCCGCCGGTAACTTGCCATGACCAGGGTTTCAGCAGCTCGGTACGCGGGGTCAGGGAGCGAATGGTGGCCAGGTCCAACTGCTGAACTTGCCAGTCGTTACCTTCGTATTGGCGCACCTTGAGCTGAAGAATCTCGATCTGCGCACCCAGCGGAAAGCCGTAAGCGTTGTCGTTCAGGTCGTGATAGGCCATGCGCAGGCCATATTCGGCGAACGCTTTGTCACCGCGTGTGCCCGCACCCAGTTGCCAGGTACGTGATTCGTGGCCTTCTTCCGGCAGGCCGGGGCGCGGGATGTCCAGCTGTGGCGGCGGGTTCTGATTGATCGCCTGCAGCAACTCGAAACTGCGTTGCGAGCGCTGCGTGTCGCGTTCAAGCCCGTTGGCGCGGTAGCGCTCCAGACGGTAGGCCGCGTCCTGAATCAACGCGCGTCGTTCTTTCGGCTGGGCGAGGTACTCGCTGTTTTGCAGTTGTTTCTGATCGGCGCTGACTTTCAGCACCCACTGTTGTTCGTCGGCATCAAGGGGCTCGGCGCGGCTCAGCAATTCCCGCTCGCGAGAAGGGCGATAGTCGATCTTTTCCACAAGCCCTGCGGCCTTGATCGCCTTGACCGTATCGGTCGGGATCGCAGTCAGGCCGAATTGCTCGGTGAGATTCAGCCCGGGTCGTGCGACCTGCAGCAATTCCAGCAGACGGTACGAGCAGTTTTCGTCGAAGAAGAAATAGCTGAAGCGAATCTGTTTCAATTCCCAGACATGTTCAACCATGCGCCCGGTTTCTTCCGGGGTAAGGTTCAGACGGTATTCCCACAGGTCACGGTTTTCCAGGCTGCGGTATTCCGAGAGCTTTTCCTGATAGGGCACCAGTGCGAACAAGCCCGGATAGCCGCCAGCCAAGCCTTTCCAGGCATACAGAATGCTGTTGTCCATGCCTTCGATGTAGGCACCGAAGTTGATCGCATAGCTGAGTAACGTGGTGTTGTTGGTTTTCGCGCTGGCCGGATCGATGCGCAGTAACGTGTGGCCGAACATCGACGAGGGGCTGTTGAGGTACGCGGCCGGAAAAATCAGCACGGTGCTGTCTGGTGCCACATCCTTGTACCAGGCCTTGAACTCTTTGCAGTCCGGCGTGGGCAGGTCAGTCAGTTGCAACTGGTCGCGCAGCCAGCGGGTGCGTGCCGGGTACACGCACTGGGCGTGGGTCTGTTCGTTGGTTACGGGGGCGTATATGGCGTCAAGTGTCGCGCTCAATTCCGCCTTCGGGTCGTGTGCACCGTCCGCAGCGAGAAAGAATTTCGGGTCTGTCACATAGCTGCGCCAACCGCCGAGCTTGCCTGCCTCGTAGTGACCCAGTGAAATCCAGAACGGCTCATTGGCCAATTGCTGCAAACGGTCAGCGGTAGCATGAGGTGCCGCAGACAAGGGGGCACAGACAAACAGCGCCAGCGAGACAAGACGTTTGAGCATAGAGGGCAACTAGTCAAGAGAAGTCAGGAAAGGTGATCCCGCCTTTTGCGATGAAAAGGCGGGCGAACGACTTTAAGCCTGGGTAGCGTACTTGGCCAGAGTCGGATCGTTTTTCAGAACGTTGACGGTGTTGGTGTGAACGTCTTCAGCGGTGGCGTCGGCCTTGCTGAAAATTTGCGAGAAGTGCTCGTGAGTGACCGCAGCGAAGTGCTCACGATCTTCTGGTGCAACGCCCAATACCACAGCGTAGGTAGTCAGTGCTTCGCCCTGACCCATCGCCATGTCCTTGGAAAGTTCATCCATCATGCCGTTCATGGCAAGCCAGGATTTACCGCCGTAAGTCAGTGCGCTGTTGGTCGAGCAGCCGTTGGTACCGGAGGTCATGCCGAAGGTGGCGTTACCCGAGGTGCCGTTGGTGGTTGAGGCCAGGAAGTGAGCTGGAGTGCCGCGTTGACCTTCAAACAGCATGTTGCCCCAGCCGCAGTCCGGACCGCCTGGCGCTTGAGCCATAGCGTTGATGGATACAGCGGCGAAGAGCGTTCCAAGAAGAATCCGTTTCATAGCTTTTTCTCTTTTTAGTTCAGCCAAGGGTCGAGTTTCTTGAGTAGTCACATCAAGACAGACGGCCAACCAGCAACCACCTGTGCAGTTTGGAGCTTAGGCGGGTTCCAAGGGTTCCGTGAGCTATTACAGATTATTGCCGAAAATAGAAATTTTCCGGGCAGCGGGCTATGGCTTTAAGGCTGTAAGTGCCTTTCGGTTTTTCCTGCCTTGCAAGTCTTGTACGGCGAGCGCCAGAATGCCGACATCTGCCCCGCCTGATGTAAGGATTACTGATGCCCGATTCTGTCGCAGCCAACCTACGCCTGGCGCCACATGCGCTGACCCGTCCGTTTTCCGCTGAGCAGTTCAGCTTTGCGACCACTAACGAGCTTGAACCCTTTCGCGGTGTGCTAGGCCAGGAGCGTGCCGTAGAGGCCTTGCAGTTCGGCGTTGCCATGCCGCGCCCTGGTTACAACGTATTTGTCATGGGTGAACCCGGCACTGGCCGCTTTTCGTTCGTCAAACGCTACCTCAAGGCCGAAGGCAAGCGGATGAAGACGCCTTCGGACTGGGTTTACGTCAATAATTTCGATGAGCCCCGCGAGCCCAAGGCGCTGGAACTGCCACCGGGCACTGCGCATGAATTCACGGCCGACATCGGTGGCCTGATCGATAACCTGTTGGTGACCTTTCCGGCGGTATTCGAGCACCCGTCCTATCAGCAGAAGAAAAGCTCGATCGACCGTGCGTTCAATCAGCGCTACGACCGCGCACTGGATGTGATCGAGCGCCTGTCGCTGGAAAAGGACATCGCGCTGTATCGCGACAGCTCCAACATCGCCTTCACGCCGATGGCCGATGGCAAGGCGCTGGACGAGGCCGAGTTTTCGCAGTTGCCCGAGGCTGATCGCGAGCGTTTTCACGAAGATATCTCCGCCCTTGAGGAGCGCCTCAACGAAGAGCTGGCCAGCCTGCCGCAGTGGAAGCGTGAGTCGAACAACCAGCTTCGTCAGTTGAACGAAGAAACCATCACGCTGACCTTGCAGCCTTTGTTGGCGCCGCTCTCGGAAAAGTACGCCGAGAACGCTGCGGTCTGTGCGTACCTGCAAGCGATGCAGGTGTACCTGCTCAAGACCTTGGTCGAGCAACTGGTCGACGATGCCAAGACCGACGCTCAGGCACGCAAGTTACTGGAAGAGCAGTACAGCCCGAGCCTGGTGGTCGGCAATACCCGTGACGGCGGCGCACCGGTGGTTTTCGAGCAGCATCCTACGTATGACAACCTGTTCGGGCGTATCGAATACAGCACTGATCAGGGCGCGCTGTACACCACGTATCGCCAGTTGCGGCCCGGTGCGCTGCATCGCGCCAATGGAGGCTTTCTGATTCTGGAAGCCGAAAAAATGCTCGGCGAGCCGTTCGTCTGGGACGCGCTGAAGCGCACCCTGCAGTCGCGCAAGCTGAAGATGGAATCACCGCTGGGCGAGCTGGGGCGCGTGGCAACCGTGAGCCTGACGCCGCAGGTTATTCCGTGGAACGTCAAGATCATCATCATTGGTTCGCGCTCGCTGTATTACACCCTGCAAGACCTCGATCCTGACTTTCAGGAGATGTTTCGGGTACTGGTCGATTTCGACGAAGAAATTCCGATGGTCGATGAAACGCTCGAGCAATTCGCTCAGTTGCTGAAAACCCGAACGTCAGAAGAGGGCATGGCACCTTTGACCGCCGATGCGGTGGCGCGACTGGCAACCTACAGCGCTCGACTGGCTGAACACCAGGGGCGTTTGTCGGCGCGTATCGGCGATCTGTTCCAGTTGGTCAGCGAGGCAGACTTCATCCGCCAGCTGGCCAGTGACGACAAGACCGACGCCGGGCATATCGAGCGTGCGCTGAAGGCCAAGGCCACGCGCACCGGGCGGGTTTCCGCGCGGATTCTCGATGACATGATGGCGGGTGTGATCCTCATCGACACTGACGGTGCCGCGGTCGGCAAATGCAATGGCCTGACGGTTCTGGAGGTCGGTGATTCGGCGTTTGGCGTGCCGGCGCGTATTTCCGCCACGGTCTATCCGGGTGGCAGCGGGATTGTCGACATCGAGCGCGAGGTCAATCTTGGCCAGCCGATTCACTCCAAGGGCGTGATGATCCTTACCGGCTACCTGGGTAGTCGTTACGCTCAGGAATTCCCGCTGGCGATATCCGCGAGTATCGCGCTTGAGCAATCCTACGGTTACGTGGACGGCGACAGTGCGTCGCTGGGCGAGGCCTGTACGCTGATTTCAGCGTTGTCGCGCACACCGCTCAAGCAGTGCTTCGCAATCACCGGTTCCATCAACCAGTTCGGCGAAGTGCAGGCGGTGGGCGGGGTCAACGAAAAAATCGAAGGCTTCTTCCGTCTTTGTGAGGCTCGCGGGCTGACGGGCGAGCAGGGCGCTATCATTCCGCACGCCAACGTCACCACGCTGATGCTGGATGAGCGTGTGGTTCAGGCCGTGCGTGACGGGCAATTCCATATCTATGCGGTACGTCAGGCCGATGAGGCCTTGAGCCTGCTGGTCGGCGAGCCTGCCGGTGCGCCTGACGAGAATGGCGAGTTTCCGGAAGGCAGCGTGAATGCACGTGTGGTCGAGCGCTTGCGCGACATCGCGGAAATGCTCAGCGACGAAGACCTCAAGGAAGAGCTGGAGAAGGAGCCAGCCCAGTTACAACCTGAACTGAAGGTCTGACAACGGCGCTAGCCGGGCGGTGCTGAAACCGTCCGGTATTGCGTTCACCAGCGATCCGTTCATCAGGGATATTTTCTGCGGGACGGTTTTCTTCTAATCTTGATCATGACCGCAGTGGCCAATCGGATTGGCGCACATCCTGCTTTGCCAGACGGATGAATACTGTTGCTGATCAGGAGCGCATCATGCAGCGTAGCCTTTGCCTTACCCGAGAATGCATGGGGCTGATGACCCGCATCGAATGTGTCATTCGGCCTCTTCCCCACGATGGTGGACAATGGATGGTGCTCTTCGCAGCCGGCATGGCTGAAGAACAGCCCTCCGCGATCAAATCCCAAGGACCGTTCAACGGCCTGCCAGCGGCGCAGGCGGTATTGACGAGCATTATCGAGAGCCTGTCGCTGCATGGTTATCAATGCGCCGATGATGTACCGATATGGACCTTGCATATTCAAGCTGAACTGCGACGTATCAACAGTGGCATGGTGGTGTGTGAGCGCTCATCGCTTTTCTAGCCAGTCTGCGCTATGCATGCCGGTCTCCTGACAGTGCGTATATGCGCGCTGTGCGATATTTTGTCGCATCTCCAGAGCAGCGCGTTACCGCTGATATACTCGCCCGCTCCTTCAAAACACCTTGCGAGTATCAATGGAACGTTTTTTTGAAAATGCCATGTACGCATCGCGCTGGCTGCTGGCGCCGATCTATTTCGGTCTTTCCCTTGGGCTGCTGGCGTTGTGTCTGAAATTCTTCCAGGAAATCTTTCACGTCATCCCCAATATCTTCTCGCTGGCCGAAGCTGATCTGATTCTGGTGCTGCTGTCGCTGATCGACATGGCGCTGGTGGGTGGTTTGCTGGTGATGGTGATGATTTCCGGCTACGAGAACTTCGTATCGCAGCTGGACATCGATGAGGACAAGGAAAAGCTCAACTGGCTGGGCACCATGGATTCGTCTTCGCTGAAGATGAAAGTGGCGGCCTCCATTGTGGCAATTTCCTCCATCCACCTGCTGCGGGTGTTCATGGATGCCACCAACATCAAGCCTGAATACCTGATGTGGTACGTGATTATCCACATGACCTTCGTGATATCCGCGTTTGCGATGGGCTATCTGGACAAGGTCACCAAGCACTAAGGCGACACGCGATGAAAGGGGCGGGCGTTATCGTTTCTGGTATGTCGGCGCTGTGTGTTGTAAAACGTCCGTTCCGATGCATCAGGCATTTGCGCAGGAGGTTCGATCATGAATTATCAGGAATTTATCGAACACGCCCAGGCCGGGCGGGTCGATGAGCTGAACCTGATCTCCATCGAAGGCGGCATCTATCTGCTGGATGTGCGCATGAATGGCACTTCGATGATGCTCAAGGACCCGGCAGGCAAGACCTTGCATCTTCGCTCGGTGGAGCATGCGCGGGATTTGCTCAAGGACATACCGGTGGTGCCTTTTTACCTGGTCCATTGTGTGGTGCATGACGAGCTGTGCGGCATGCCGGTCAATGACCGTTCCGAGATGCGCATGCCGATCTCGTTTCATTCCTCCTGGTCCTGATCGCCAGCCGCGTATTGCTGCTGCGGTAGGGGCTGTAGCGGCAATTGTGCTAGGCTGCTCGCCCTTTTGGTTCGGGGCGCATCAGGGTATAGCGTGATTGCCGTTCAGGTATTGCGTGATTGCCGACTGCGTGCCCCTCTGCGGAGCAGTGTCATGTCCGAAGTCAATCTGTCCACCGATGAAACCCGCGTCAGCTACGGCATTGGCCGTCAGTTGGGCGACCAGTTGCGCGACAACCCGCCACCGGGTGTCGACCTGGAAGCCATCGTGGCAGGCCTGCGTGATGCATTTGGCGGTCAGCCAAGCCGTGTGGGTCAGGAAGAAATGTCCGCCAGCTTCAAGGTCATCCGTGAAATCATGCAGGCCGAAGCGGCCGCCAAGGCTGAACAGGCTGCGGGTGCCGGCAAGGCTTACCTGGCTGAAAATGCCAAACGCGAAGGCGTGACCACGCTGGCCTCGGGTCTGCAATTCGAAGTGCTGACCGCTGGCGCTGGCGCCAAGCCAACCCGTGAAGATCAGGTGCGCGTGCACTATCACGGTACGCTGATCGACGGTAACGTCTTTGACAGCTCCTACGATCGTGGCGAGCCTGCGGAATTTCCGGTCAGCGGCGTGATTGCTGGCTGGACCGAGGCGCTGCAACTGATGAACGCTGGCAGCAAATGGCGTCTGCACGTACCGAGCGAGCTGGCTTACGGCGCTCAGGGCGTGGGCAGCATCGCACCGCACAGCGTGCTGGTGTTCGACGTGGAACTGCTCGACGTTCTGTAATCGACCCGGTCGATCCAGAGGGTCGCTGAACGAATCGCGCTGATTCGTTCAGCGGCGGGGTTGTGCTGATGCTCCATGCTCAGTGCAACTCACCCATCGGGCGTAACGCCCGCGCATAGCAGAACAGAAACAGGTTTCTCACCAGCTCCTTGAGCACCAATGGTTCGCTGGAACTCAAGCTGCACACATCCAGATCGCCCTGATCACGTAACTCCTCCAGCGCTTCCTCTTCCAGCACCGCACACACTTCGCCCGTCTCGCGATGAAGAATTCTCAGGTAAGGGTGGGGCCGGTCCAGCCATGCATCGATCAAATAGGTCATGTCTCATCTCCTGTGCAAGTAAGATGAGAATAATTCTTATCGGGATAATAGCAAGGCACTATTGAGATTAATTCTCATTTTGCGCTGAATGGTTGATCCAGGTCAGTGGATGTTCAGGAAGGGTTGGACGCAGAGCGTCCAGAACGGCATGCGACGCAGAGCGTCGCACGATAGTCGCCATTGAGCTTATCGTTCCTCACGCTCCAGCGTGGGAATGCCGTTCACGACGCTCTGCGTCGCACGATAGTCTGGGTTATCAATGGTGCTCGCGGGTGGCGCGGAATTTCACGTCGGGCCAGCGTTCTTCCATCAGTGCCAGGTTCACGCGGGTAGGGGCGAGGTAGGTCAGGTGACCGCCGCCGTCCACTGCCAGGTTTTCCACAGCCTTGTTCTCAAACTCTTCAAGCTTCTTCTTGTCGGCGCAGTCGATCCAGCGGGCTGACCAGACGGTGATTGGCTCGTAGGCGCACTCGACCTTGTATTCTTCCTTCAGGCGGCTGGCGACCACATCGAACTGCAGCACACCGACGGCGCCGAGGATGATGTCGTTGCTGCGCTGCGGAAAGAACACCTGCGTGGCGCCTTCTTCGGCCAGTTGCTGCAAGCCCTGACGCAGTTGCTTGGACTTGAGCGGGTCCTTCAGGCGCACGCGGCGGAACAACTCCGGGGCAAAGTGCGGAATGCCGGTAAAGCCCAGCGCTTCGCCTTCGGTGAAGGTGTCGCCGATCTGGATGGTGCCGTGGTTGTGCAAACCGATGATGTCACCGGCGTAGGCTTCTTCCAGTTGTTCGCGCTCCGACGAGAAGAACGTCAGCGCGTCGCCGATCCGTACGTCCTTGCCCAGACGCACATGGCGCATTTTCATGCCCTTGTCGTAACGGCCCGAGCAGATCCGCATGAAGGCGATGCGGTCGCGGTGCTTGGGGTCCATGTTTGCCTGGATCTTGAACACGAAACCGCTGAATTTCTCTTCGGCCGGTTCGACGGTGCGCTCGTTGGCCACGCGTGCCAGTGGCTTGGGAGCCCAGTTCACCACGGCATCGAGTACATGGTCGACGCCGAAGTTGCCCAGCGCGGTGCCGAAAAACACCGGGGTCAATTGGCCGTCGATGAATTCCTGCTGGTTGAACTCGTGGCAGGCACCCTGCACCAGTTCCAGTTGCTCGACAAAGCGGTCGTACTCGTCACCCAGATGGGCGCGGGCTTCGTCCGAATCGAGCTTCTCGATGATTTTGGTTTCGGTACGCTCGTGGCCGTGACCTGCGGTGTAGACAATGATGTAGTCGTCGGCCAGGTGGTAGACACCCTTGAAGTCCCGGTAGCAACCAATCGGCCAGGTGATCGGCGCAGCCTTGATCTTGAGGACGGCTTCGATTTCATCAAGCAGCTCGATAGGGTCGCGGATGTCGCGGTCGAGCTTGTTGATGAAACTGACGATAGGCGTGTCGCGCAGGCGGCAGACATCCATCAGCGCAATGGTGCGTGGCTCGACGCCTTTACCGCCGTCGAGGACCATCAGCGCGGAGTCGACTGCCGTCAGGGTGCGGTAGGTGTCTTCGGAGAAGTCTTCGTGACCCGGTGTGTCGAGCAGGTTGATCATGTGCTCGCGATACGGAAACTGCATCACGGATGTGGTGATGGAAATACCGCGTTGTTTCTCCATTTCCATCCAGTCGGATGTGGCATGACGGTCGGATTTACGCGACTTGACCGTACCGGCGATAGAAATGGCCTTGCCCATCAGCAGGAGTTTTTCCGTGATGGTGGTTTTACCCGCATCCGGGTGGGAAATAATGGCGAAAGTGCGGCGTTTCGCGACTTCGGCGGCCTGTTGGGTCATGGGAAATCGCCTGAGACGGTATTGAAAAAGGGCGCAGATTATAGCTCAACTCGCGGCAATAACCGAACCGTTCAGACAATAAACGATGGCCAGATAATGTCTCGTGTGGGAACCTTTCAGGTCGTGGAGACGTCCACTCCCCCGTCAAGGCTCGCAACGAAGCCAACGCAAGGGGCTGATTCATCAGCATGTTGGCTTGACGAAGCTGCGCTTATGGCTTGTGTTTTCGCCGAGGTTAAACCCTTACCGGCGACCCACCCGCTGCTCTTCGCGAACGTTATTGCCGGTGTCCTTTGCGGACGCCCTAGTCAACGCGTTCGCCGACTGAAATAAGGAGTCCGCCTGTGGCTAATCGCTATGGCAAGGGGCTATTGGGAGGTGCGGTTGTGATCGCACTCCTGGCCCTGCTGATCCACTGGATCGGCATCAGTACTATCAAGCAATACCAGGATGACCTGTTGTTCTACCTTCAGGCTCACCTGATTCTGGTTCTGGTTTCAATGTTGGCGGCCCTGGTGGTCGGTATCCCGGCAGGCATCGCCCTCAGTCGACCGAGTATGGTTGGCCGCGCCGAACGCTTCATGCAGATATTCAACATTGGTAACACTGTTCCGCCTCTCGCCGTTCTGGCCATTGCCCTCGGGATACTCGGGATCGGCAGCGGGCCTGCGATCTTCGCGCTGTTCCTCGCCTCTTTGCTGCCCATCGTGCGTAACACCTATGAAGGCCTGAAAAACGTTCAGGGTTCACTCAAAGAAGCTGCGGTCGGCATCGGCATGACCCCGCGTCAGGTGCTGTGGCGTGTCGAGTTGCCTAACGCCGTGCCGATCATCATCGGTGGTGTGCGTGTCGCGCTGGCGATCAATGTCGGGACCGCGCCGCTGGCGTTTCTCATCGGTGCCAATAGCCTGGGCAGCCTGATTTTCCCCGGCATCGCCTTGAACAACCAGCCGCAATTGGTGCTGGGTGCGGCGTGTACCGCTCTGCTGGCGCTGCTGCTTGACGGGCTGGTGGTACTGGCCAGTCGTCTCTGGCTGGAACGCGGTCTGGCTCGCTGAGCGAAGGAATTATCATGAAAAGAATATGTTTGTTTTTAGGTTTGGCCTTGCTGTTTCCGGCATTTGCCCAAGCGGCGGATAAACCCCTTTTACGGGTCGGCGCACGGGTGTTCACTGAACAGACCATGCTTGCCGAGCTGACTGCGCAATACCTGCGAACCAAGAACTACGATGTGCAGATTACCGGCGGTCTTGGCAGCAACCTGGCGCGTAGCGCACAGGAAAGCGGTCAGTTGGATCTGCTCTGGGAATACACCGGTGTGTCGCTGGTTGCCTACAACCACATCGATGAAAAACTCGACAGCGCACAGACTTACGCGCGAGTGAAGGAAGTCGATGCCAAGAAAGGCCTGGTCTGGCTTTCGCCGTCGAAATTCAACAACACCTACGCGTTGGCACTGCCGCAAAAAGTGGCTGACAAGTACCCGCAGGTCAACACCATGACCGACCTGACCAAAGTGCTCAAGGACGAAGCCAAAGAGGGTCATGTCGTAGCGCTGGACACCGAGTTTGCCAACCGTTCCGACGGCCTGATCGGTATGGTCAAGCACTACGACATGAATCTCGGTCGTGAAAACACCCGGCAGATGGACGCCGGGCTGGTCTACACCGCGTTGCGCAACGGTCAGGTTTTCGCCGGTCTGGTGTACACCACCGACGGACGTCTCAATGCGTTCAAACTGAAAGTGCTGGAAGACGACAAGCACTACTTCCCTGACTACACCGCAGCGCCGGTGATCCGTCAGGAATATCTGGACAAGCATCCGGACATCGCCACGCTGCTCAAGCCGCTGGCTGACCTGCTGGACAACCAGACCATGATCGACCTCAACGCTCGCGTCGACGTCGGCCATGAAAGCCCCTCCACGGTTGCTGCAGACTTTCTGCGCCAGCACCCATTGAATTAAGGAAGGAGACGATATGAGTTTCTTGAGCGCCTTCTCCCATCTGGACTGGGCACAGGTTCTGCAACTGACCTGGCAGCACATTACGCTGGTGGGCATCGCTGTGACCCTGGCGATTCTCGTCGGCGTGCCGCTGGGCGTGCTGATGACGCGTTTTCCAGCATTGGCAGGCCCGCTGCAAGCCAGCGCCACGGTGCTGCTGACTGTACCGTCGATTGCCCTGTTCGGCCTGTTGCTGCCGTTCTACTCCAAATTCGGCCAGGGCCTTGGCCCGATGCCGGCGATTACCGCAGTGTTTCTCTATTCGCTGCTGCCGATCATGCGTAACACCTACCTGGCCCTGACTGGCGTAGAGCCGGGTATCCGCGAGGCCGCCAAAGGCATCGGCATGACCTTCGGCCAGCGCCTGCGCATGGTTGAACTGCCTATCGCCGTACCCGTAATCCTCGCCGGTGTGCGCACCGCCGTGGTGATGAATATTGGTGTCATGACCATCGCCGCGACCATCGGTGCCGGTGGTCTGGGTGTACTCATTCTCGCTTCAATCAGCCGCAGCGATATGTCGATGCTGATCGTCGGCGCGGTACTGGTCAGCATTCTGGCCATCATCGCCGACCTTCTCCTGCAATGGCTGCAACGCACGCTGACTCCAAAAGGATTACTGAAATGATCGAACTCCAGAACCTCTCCAAGACTTTCCAGAGCAACGGCAAAGAAGTGAAGGCTGTCGATTCGGTCAGCCTCACGGTCAACGAAGGCGAAATCTGCGTCTTCCTTGGCCCTTCGGGCTGCGGCAAGAGCACCACGCTGAAAATGATCAACCGCCTGATCATGCCGACCTCCGGCAAAGTGCTGATCAATGGTGAAGACACCACTGATCTGGACGAAGTGACCCTGCGTCGCAACATTGGCTATGTGATTCAGCAGATCGGTCTGTTCCCGAACATGACCATCGAAGAGAACATCGTGGTCGTGCCCAAGCTGCTCGGCTGGGACAAACAGCGTTGCCATGACCGTGCTCGCGAACTGATGAGCATGATCAAGCTGGAGCCCAAGCAGTACCTGCATCGCTACCCGCGTGAACTGTCAGGTGGTCAGCAACAACGTATCGGCGTGATCCGTGCCCTGGCAGCCGACGCGCCCTTGCTGTTGATGGACGAACCGTTCGGTGCGGTCGACCCGATCAACCGCGAGATGATCCAGAACGAGTTCTTCGAGATGCAGCGCGCGCTGAACAAGACCGTGATCATGGTCAGCCACGACATTGATGAAGCCATCAAGCTGGGCGACAAGATTGCCATCTTCCGTGGCGGCAAACTGCTGCAGATCGATCACCCTGACACCTTGCTCGCGCATCCGGCGGACGACTTCGTCAGCAGCTTCGTCGGCCAGGACAGCACCCTCAAGCGCCTGCTGCTGGTCAAGGCCGAAGATGCAGCCGACAACGCGCCATCGGTCAGCCCGGAAACCCCGGTGGCCGATGCGCTGGACGTGATGGACGAAAATGACCGTCGCTACATCGTTGTCACCGACAGCGAGAACAAGGCAATGGGCTACGTACGTCGCCGTGACCTGCATCGCCAGCAGGGCACGTGCGCGCAGTTCCTGCGTGAGTTCAACGCAACCGCCGCTTACGACGAGCACTTGCGCATCCTGCTGTCGCGCATGTACGAGTTCAACCGCGCCTGGCTACCGGTGCTGGATGCCGAGAACGTGTTCCTGGGTGAAGTGACGCAGGAGTCCATTGCGGCTTACCTGAGCTCGGGTCGTTCGCGTGGTATGAAGACCAGTATTGTTTCGCCTGCGGATCAGGTTGCTTCCTGATTTTTGGCATTACCGCCAGTCTTCGTGACTGGCGGTAGCCGTTGCCATCCGTTTCTCCACGTTGCAGTGGCCGTCTTCATCAAATTTCTTGCTACTGATCCTGCCTCCCCGTTTGTTCAAGCTGGAAGCGCACGCCTTACCGTCAGTGATCCCGGATGAATGGAGGTCGTTGACGTAAAGTTCGTGCTGCTCTCGCTGCGTTTCTGCCTGTGCAGGCTACTGGCATTTCTGTCAGTAGCACTTTGGGCAGCGGTTGATTTAGTTTCTTCTGACCGAAGCGCAGCGAGGTACTGATGATGAACGAGCTTTGTCGATACAGGTATGACCCTTTGGATCGCCTTGCGAGTCTGACTCCTCTGGCTCAGGCGATGAGGCAGCGGTTCTATGGCGGCCAGCAGTTGACAACCGAAGTGCTTGATGGCGAGCAGCGCACACTTTTTCGCGTGAGAGGAATGCCTCTGGCGCAGCAGACCCTTGCCAATGGAAAGCGCACTGTTGTTTTGGATGCTGCAGATCAGCAACAAAATGTATTGCATGCGGGCGGTGTCGAGCAGAGAACGGCTATTGCCTACACACCTTATGGTTACAGCGAAAAAGCTGCGAGGAACCCAGAGGTACCGGGCTTCAATGGAGAGCAGATTGACACAGTTACCGGTCACTACCTGCTTGGCAACGGTTACCGGGCCTACAATCCGGTCTTGATGCGCTTCAACAGCCCCGATAGCTTCAGCCCTTTTGGCGAAGGCGGGCTTAATGCCTATGGCTATTGTGCGGGTGATCCGGTGAACCGGAGCGACCCTGGCGGGCATATTTTTCGCGCTATTGGCACACTATTCCAAGGGGTATCAAGGAATGCGCGGCTGATGAGAGACGCTGCGGAACAATGGTTACGCGGTTCCAGAGGGCGCGGATTGCCTGCGATCAAAAATAAGCTGTCCGAGGGCATTTTTCGCAAACCAGAGGCCGTTCTTGCCGACATGGCGCCGCACATAAAAGAAATGATTGCGGGTAATTTGTCTGGTCTTGATGCCGCAAGTCTGGCACGCACTTCCAAGGACTTCGAAAGCGTGGTGATGGCTGCATCAGCGCGTCAGTTCAATGCACTGAATATCCCCGACCTTGCTTTTCAACCGTGGTTGAAAAAGCTCGACGAAATCCATCACGGTGAGGTGACGGGTATTGCGCCGATGTTCCCACGTCGCGAAGGTATTCCGTTTTCCTATGTGCAGGCCAAACTGATAAGAGAGCCTCGATTACGATTGCAGCTCGGTCGACTCTTGCGCCTGCAATCGCCCGTTCGGATAACCCACTATCAAACGTCCGCCATGGGTGCTGACGCTGAGGCTCTGGTTCATGAGCAGCGACTTTATATGATGCATAACAGACGTCCAGATTGGCTTTTTTGATTTCTCAACGGATCCTTGCCAACCGGACGCGTTTGTCGGTTTATCAGGCACTGAGGAACATCTGCCTGTCATGCAGGTCGGTTAAACAGGTCCTTGGGAAGGCAACTCAAGCGCTCTGTGCAAAAACGCGACATTTTTTGTTGATATCCGGCCCCTCAGGTCCTAAAGTTCGCGCCGAACGTCCATGCTGGAAACGATCCATCCGGCTCAAGTACTGACGACGAGACAGCAAGGCCAGGAAGGCAGCCCTTCAGGGCCTTTTTGCTTTCGGCGACATGCCTTGGGAAGTAGGCGAACCAAAGTGGGGATACGGAGGGCGTTCATTTGCACCCATTTACCAATACCGCTTGCCATCAGGAGTTCCAGCAGCATGTCGATCAATGTCGAAGACTACTATTCAGCCGAAACCTTCAAGAAAATGAAGACGTTCGCTGACAAGCAAGAAACTCCGTTCGTGGTCATTGATACCGCCATCATCAGCAAAGCCTACGACGACCTGCGTGCGGGCTTCGAGTTTGCCAAGGTCTATTACGCTGTCAAAGCCAACCCGGCCGTCGAAGTCATCAATCTGCTCAAGGACAAGGGTTCCAGTTTCGACATCGCGTCGATCTACGAGCTGGACAAGGTCATGAGCTGTGGCGTTGGTCCGGAGCGCATCAGCTACGGCAACACCATCAAGAAATCCAAGGACATTCGCTATTTCTACGAGAAGGGCGTGCGTCTGTTTGCCACCGACTCGGAAGCGGATCTGCGCAACATTGCCAAGGCTGCGCCGGGTGCGAAAGTCTACGTGCGTATTCTGACCGAAGGCTCGACCACCGCCGACTGGCCGCTGTCGCGCAAGTTCGGCTGCCAGACCGACATGGCCATGGACCTGCTGATTCTTGCCCGTGATCTGGGTCTGGTGCCTTACGGCATCTCGTTCCACGTCGGCTCGCAGCAGCGCGACATCAGCGTCTGGGATGCTGCCATCGCCAAGGTCAAAGTGATCTTCGAGCGTCTGAAAGAAGAAGACGGCATCGTTCTCAAGCTGATCAACATGGGCGGCGGCTTCCCGGCCAACTACATCACCCGCACCAACAGCCTGGAAACCTACGCTGAAGAGATCATCCGCTTCCTGAAGGAAGACTTCGGCGATGACCTGCCGGAAATCATTCTCGAGCCAGGCCGTTCGCTGATCTCCAACGCCGGTATTCTGGTCAGCGAAGTGGTACTGGTCGCCCGTAAGTCGCGTACTGCGGTCGAGCGTTGGGTATACACCGACGTGGGCAAGTTCTCCGGTCTGATCGAAACCATGGACGAAGCCATCAAGTTTCCGATCTGGACCGAGAAGAAAGGCGAAATGGAAGAAGTGGTCATTGCAGGCCCGACCTGCGACAGCGCCGACATCATGTACGAGAACTACAAGTACGGTCTGCCACTCAACCTGGCCATCGGTGACCGTATGTACTGGTTGTCGACCGGTGCCTACACCACCAGCTACAGCGCAGTGGAATTCAACGGCTTTCCGCCATTGAAGTCGTTCTATCTGTAAGCGTTGTCCTGATATGAAAACCCGCGAGTGATCGCGGGTTTTTTTTGCGTTTCATCCGGGGTTCAGACAGTCAGATCCTGTCCAGTGTCGAACGCTTCTGAAAGACGCTGAATTTCCCGCACGTTGAATTGATAGCTGTTTGGCTGCCGTTTAACGGCAGCTGCATAAACGCAGGTTGCAAGGGCGTACAGGCCGTTACCCTTGCAACGTGGGCTTCGGTGGCGTCAGCGAATGCGGTTCAAGTAGCCGATCAACTGTTGGCCCGAGTTGATCAGGCGCATGCTGCGTTGCTTGCTATCGGATGCGCTTGTGGTGTTGACGACCAGAAAGCTGTCCAGAGTGTTTTTGATTTTCTGGTATTGCTCGACATAAGCGGCGCGCTGTTCGTCAAAAGCGTTGAAGCATTCAATCAGCTCAATGCGCTGTGCGAGCGCCATTTTTTCCTTGTCCATGCCTGCCAGTTGCTGGGACAGGGCATTGATGCGCTCGCGAAAACCATCACGGCGTTTGATCATCGCGATGAGGTTGATTCCCGCCTCACCCTTTTCCAGGGTCGCCTTCATTTGCTCGAGCGCCAGCATGATCACTGCGAGTTCAGGGGGCTGCATTCCCAGGCTGAGCACCTTGTCTGCAGTGATCAACGTGTCCTTGGCAATACTCGTCGCGCCCTTGCTTTCCAGGGCGTCAATAGCGGTGCTCAGCACTTGACGCTCTTCGTTCAACTTCGCCAGGGTGGTGTGTAAAACGTCGAGTCTGGTGCCTGCGTTTGCCATGTCACCTTGCAGACTCTGCCCAAACTCAGCGGTCTGCTGTCGATCAATACCTTGTGTCATGCCACTCAGAGCACTGGCCAGTTGCTGGGCTATGGCAGTGGCGTTGTTCACGAGGCGCTGACACTGAACGTTGATATCTTCTAGCTCCTCGGCATCGATGGGAGTGGCGGAGGGTTGAGCGTACTGCCTCAGCAGGGCGGTCTTCGACTCGATATCGATGATCAGCCGTTCAGCGTGTTCTCCGAGGTACTGTTGTTCAGTGACAGCCAGGATGTTCAGGCGTGTGAGCTTTTCATAAAGGTTGGGCAGGTAGTGGGTCTTGGCAAACAGAAGGTCTGCCGTTACCAGACTGTTACGCATGAGGTGAAGACTGCGAGTCATGATGTCGCGGTCGGGTACTTGACCAGTGAGGGCTGTGTCATTGGGCGTGAACGTATTTTTCATTGTCGAGTTATCCATAAATCCGTTTATATTCTTCATCCGCTTCCTTAAACACATTAAGCAAGGCGTCCGAGTCGACTTCGATGGTCTTCCAGGGGTGAACGACTTGTCTGAAGTGATTCATAAACTGCCGTAAGGACAAGGCGTCGTTTATCTCAGGCGCCGATACCGCAGACGCTTCAATAAACAAAAACAGCTTGTTCCATACGGTAATCAGGTTTTTAGTCGCCACGTCGGCATCGACCACAATCGTTGCCAGATTCTGCAAGTTAAACTTTACCCTGCTCAATGAGCCCAGAATAGTGTTCTTGTCTTGCAAGGTGTCTATGTCGGCGGTTTGTTGCGCCATTAATTCATTGCGTGCGGCCCTGACATTTTCAGCTTCTACGCCGAAATAAATGCCCAATGCCAAGCCCACAATGTTCAAGCTACTGACCGAATTCAACGATTGTTGCACCACCGCCTTGTATTCCTTGTTCTTTTCATCAATGTCCTTTGCGCGCTGTTCGATATCCAGGCTCAGCTTCGCCACGTCGGCCGGCAGTGAACTGTTGTCGATGGCAACCATTTTGCGCTGTATCTCGGGCCCGACATGCAGCGACAGGTCCAGGCCAAACTGATCCAGTTCCTTCTTGATGGTTTGGGCATCGGCCAGATTGGCTGCAATCAAGTCCAGTATGTCGGTGAGGTGGGAGCCGATTTCCTGGGTGATCTCCTTATCGTTTTCATCCAGCTCGATGCCCGGGAAGTCCTTGCCCAGTTCAAGACTCAAGCGTGTTACATCCTCCAGTGTCTTGATCTGATGATGGTCA
Organism: Pseudomonas syringae group sp. 247E2; assembly: GCF_032587795.1. Lineage (NCBI taxonomy): Bacteria > Pseudomonadati > Pseudomonadota > Gammaproteobacteria > Pseudomonadales > Pseudomonadaceae > Pseudomonas > Pseudomonas syringae group sp. 247E2. The sequence continues at coordinate 297,212 of NZ_JAWHPK010000001.1, forward strand.
ACGATTTTCCCGGCCCTGACGTCGCCGTTGATCTCCTCCATGCTCTGGCCGTACACCAGCATCTTGCCTGCGAAGACCTTCAGTTTGCTGCCGATGCCCAGAAGGTCGGTGCGCAGAGGACTCCAGCGACGCGCATGCCGGTGGATAAGGTTGAAACTTTTCAGGAAGTCTTCAGGTTCAAGCCCTGCACCGGCGCCTTTTGAATAGCCGAGATAAACAATGACGTCCTCCAGCTCAACGGGCAGGGCGAGGCCCGCCAATTCATATTTCTTGAGGTTGATAATCTGCTCTTTGGTCAGAATCAAACCGGGTGCACGGGTGACGTGCTTATCATTGGCAGACGACATCGTACTGAACAGTTCGGCCGTTTTTATCGCCTCATCTGCCTTGAGGTCTGCGGATAAAGGTAACGCCTGCATGACGTTGTAAAACATTGGGTTCATGGGTATGTCCTTATTTCCACTGGGAGAACAGATGTTGATCTCCTCAACACGTTAATGTTCTCGTGTTGAAAAAGGTTAGTGTTTTAAGGGTGAGGGCGTCAAAGCATAAACATGGATTAAAGATGTAAGATAACTGACTCTTTACAGTCAGTCTGCCGTGGGCGAACGCCATTTTTAACAGAGGTGGTACATGTATAAATTCAACGCTTTTAATAAATAGGTTTTGTTCCCGTCAGCAGCGCGAATGAACAGGAAAACCCGCGCTGCCTCAATTTAAAGATGAGAATGTGTCGCGGTTGGAGCATACTGCGCGCCGCAGCCTGTAGAGGGGAGAGCGTCGGCGTTGAAGAAAGTCTTGTTCCAACTGCACTGGTTCTTCGGGATCACGGCAGGTCTGGTACTGACCCTCATGGGGATTACCGGCGCGCTGTATTCGTTCGAAGACGAAATTCTTGATGTTCTGAACCCAGACGTTCTGCTCGTGCAGGAGCGTACGGCTACCTTGCCACCGATTGAGCTTGTTCACAGGCTGGAGGCAGCGACCGGGCTGACCGTCGCTATTCTGCGTGTCGATACGCTGGGCAATCGTGCCGCTCAGGTGTATTTCACCCCGGAGCCGGGCGAACGGCGCGGTCCCAAACGCAATTTCGATCCCTATACAGGCGAGCTGAAAGGCGACGCGATGGGTGAGGGCTTTTTCGACTTTGTCCTGCAACTGCATCGTTATCTGGCTGCCGGTGAGGTGGGTAAGCAGATCACTGCAGCCTGCACGCTGGTTCTGGTGTTCTTCTGCCTGTCCGGGCTCTACCTGCGTTGGCCTCGCAACGCGCTGAACTGGCGTGTCTGGCTGACGATGGACTGGGCTAAAAAGGGCCGCAGTTTCAACTGGGACCTGCATTCGGTGTTTGGTACCTGGTGCCTGTTGTTCTACCTGCTGTTCGCGATCACGGGCCTTAACTGGTCTTATGACTGGGTGAGCAATGGTCTGAACAGGCTGCTGGGAGATTCGCTGCCTGTACAGCGCAAAGCCCCTGTGACCCCTTCCAGCCAATCCGCGCCGTTGCTGGTTGATTATGCTGCCATCTGGGACAGTGTGCAGAAAACCGCCGGGCCTGAACTACGTGCTTATAACTTGCGTTTGCCTGCTTCTGGCGGCCAACCGGCCACGGTGTTCTACCTGCTCAAGGACTCACCTCATCCACGGGCCTTGAACAGCATCACGCTTGACCCGGCCAACGGTCAGGTCAGCTCGGTTTCACGCTATGCAGAGCGCAGTTTCGGCGCGCAATTGCTGGCCAGCAACTATGCGCTGCACGTTGGTAGCTATTTCGGCCTCTTCGGTCGGCTCATCATGACGGCTGCATCGTTGATGATGCCGCTGTTCTTTATCACGGGCTGGTTGTTGTACCTGGATCGACGTCGCAAGCAGCGCGCTGTCAGAAGTGCGCGCGGCGAGGTTCAGAGTGAAGGAGCAGATGATGCTTCCTGGCTGATAGGTTTCGCCAGCCAGAGCGGTTTTGCCGAGCAGTTGGCCTGGCAGGCTGCTGGCCAGTTGCAGGCTTCAGGAGTGTCTGTGCGCGTGAAGCGGCTGGGCGATTTGACCGAAGAGGATTTCAGTCAGAGTCGTAAGGCGCTGTTCGTCGTCAGCACCTTTGGTGAGGGCGAGGCGCCCGATAGCGCGCGAGGTTTCGAGCGTAAGTTGCTGGGCCGTCCGTTGGAACTGAAGCAGCTCGAATACGCCGTTCTGGCCCTGGGCGATCGTCAATACCCGCATTTCTGCGGTTTTGCCCATCGTTTGCATGGCTGGTTGGCTGAGCGTGGCGGGCGCACGCTGTTCCCGCCTGTTGAAGTGGACAGCGCTGATCCAGCAGCCCTGCAACACTGGCAGCAGCAGCTGGGACAATTGACTGGCTCCGTGCCTTCAACGCACTGGCAGGCACCGGTGTTCGAGAACTGGACGCTGGCGCGGCGCGAGCATTTGAACCCGGGCAGCAGTGGTTCGAAGGTTTACCTGCTGGACCTGACAGCGTCGACGTCAGCGAGCTGGCAGGCGGGGGATCTGGTCGAGGTGATGCCGCGCAATGCGGCGCAGGTCATTGAACCCTTTCTCGCCGGGCTGGGTGTCGATCCTGCCACGCCGGTAACCGTGGATGGCTTGCAGGAGCCGCTCAGTCAGGCGCTGGCAACCCGCCAACTGCCGCACAATCGTGCGCATCTGGTGGGCCTGCACGCGCAGGCGCTGATCGACGCGCTGGCGCCGGTATCTGCTCGTGAATATTCGATCGCTTCGATTCCGGAAGACGGACGTCTGCAACTCATCGTGCGTCAGGAAGTTCATCCTGACGGCAGTCTGGGGCTGGGCTCCGGCTGGCTGACCACCCATGCCGACCTCGACGGCGCGATCAGTCTGCGTTTGCGCCGCAACAGCAGTTTTCATTTGCCTGTCGATTCCGTCCCGCTGATCCTGCTGGGCAATGGTACGGGGCTGGCCGGTTTGCGCAGTCTGCTCAAGTCTCGCATCGCTCAAGGGCAGATGCGCAACTGGCTGCTATTCGGCGAACGTAACCGCGCCCACGATTTTCATTGTGGTAACGAACTGGAGGACTGGCTGGAGGCTGGTCATCTGAATCGACTGGATCTTGCCTTCTCACGTGACCAGGCTGAGAAAATCTACGTGCAGGATCGCTTGCGTGATGCGGCTGATGAACTGCGAAAATGGCTGGACGACGGTGCCGCGATCTATATTTGTGGCAGCCTGCTCGGTATGGCGGCGGGGGTGGATCAGGTGTTGAAGGATGTGCTGGGAGAGCAGAGAGTCAGTGAGCTGATCGAGCAAGGACGTTATCGGCGGGATGTGTATTGATCGGCGTGCCGATACGAAAGTCTTTGAGAAAGATTGGACGCGGAGCGTCCAGAACTGCGTGCCCACGCTGGAGCGTGGGCACGATAGTCTTCTAGCTTCTAGCTTCTAGCTTCTAGCTTCTAGCTTCTAGCTTCTAGCTTCTAGCTTCAGCCTATGCCGCTACAAATTGCTCGGCATAGTGGCAGGCCACCTGGCGGTTATCCACCAGGCGCAGTTCCGGTACGTCTGTTGCGCAACGTTCGGTCGCGTAAGGGCAGCGCTTGTGGAAAGCGCAGCCGCTTGGCGGGTTGAGCGGGTTGGGCAGCTCGCCGACGATCTTGATCTTCGGTTTGAGCGGGTCCGGGTGGATGGTCGGGGTCGCTGACAACAGTGCCTGAGTGTAAGGGTGCAGCGGACGGTTATAGATCTCTTCCTTGGGACCCATTTCCGCTGGCCGCCCCAGGTACATCACCAAGACCGTATCGGCGACATGACGCACCACCGAAAGGTTGTGGGAGATGAACACGTAGGCGGTATTGAATTCCTGCTGCAAATCCATGAACAGGTTCAGCACCTGTGCCTGAATCGACACGTCCAGCGCCGAAGTCGGTTCGTCCGCGACCAGCACTTTGGGCTGTAGCATCATCGCCCGGGCCAGCGCGATACGCTGACGCTGACCGCCGGAAAACATATGCGGGTAGCGCTGATAGTGCTCGGGGCGCAAACCGACCTGAGCCATCATCGCCTGCACTTTTTCCCGACGTTCTGCTGCCGACAGTTTGGTGTTGATCAACAGCGGCTCGCCGAGCTGGTCACCGACTTTCTGGCGTGGGTTGAGCGACGCGTAAGGGCTCTGGAATACCATCTGTACGTCTTTGCGCAACTGCTTGCGCTCGGACTTGCTGGCACCGGTCACTTCCTGGCCAGCGATTTTCAGCGAACCCGATGAAGGTTCTTCAATCAGTGTCAGCGCGCGGGCCAGCGTCGACTTGCCACAGCCGGACTCGCCGACCACAGCCAGGGTCTTGCCGGCTTCCAGTTCGAAGGACACACCGTTAAGCGCGCGCACCAGCGCTGTGCCTTTGAACAGGCCTCGGGAGACTTCGTAGTGACGGGTAAGGTCGCGGGCGGTAAGTACGACGCTCATTACGCCACCTCCTGATTCAAGGGATAGAAGCAGCGCGCCAGGCTATGGGCCTTGGGGTCCAGGCCAGGACGTTCGGTCCGGCAGTTGTCGCGCACATACGGGCAGCGCGGTGAAAGCAGGCAACCCTGTGGCCGGTCATAGCGACCCGGAACCATGCCCGGCAGCGTGGCGAGGCGTTCGGCGCCCATGCTGTGCTCGGGAATAGCAGCCAGCAAGGCTTCGCTGTACGGGTGGGCAGGGACCTCGAACAGACCGGGCACCTGACCGACTTCCACGGCCTGACCGGCATACATCACACAGACGCGCTGTGCGGTTTCAGCCACTACCGCCAGGTCGTGAGTGATCAGCACCAGCGCCATGTCCTGCTCTTTTTGCAGGCTCAGCAACAGCTCCATGATCTGCGCCTGAATGGTCACGTCCAGCGCGGTGGTCGGTTCGTCGGCGATCAGCAGCTTGGGTTCGCCGGCGATGGCCATGGCAATTGCTACACGCTGACTCATGCCGCCCGACAGTTGATGCGGGTAGGCATTCAGGCGCGCAGCCGCGCCAGGGATTTCGACCTTTTCCAGCAGTTCCAGCGCGCGCTGGCGTGCCGCCTTGCCCGACATGTTCAGGTGCTGGCGCAGCACTTCCTCGATCTGGAAGCCCACGGTGTAACTGGGGTTCAGCGCGGTCATCGGGTCCTGGAAAACCATCGCCAGGTCTTTGCCGATGATGCGACGACGCTGCCGTGCGTTCAGCTTGAGTAGGTCCTTGCCGTCGAAGTTGAGCGCGTCGGCGGTGATGATGCCGGGTGAATCGATCAGCCCCATCAGCGCCATCATGGTCACGGATTTACCGGACCCCGATTCGCCAACAATGGCCAATACTTCGCCTTTTTCGACGCTCAGGGACAGGCCGTCCACAACAGGTACGGCTTTGGCGTCGCCGAAGCGGACGTTGAGATTCTTGATTTCAAGAAGTGACATGCGAATCTCCTCAGGCGGCGTTCTTGAGTTTCGGGTCCAGCGCATCGCGCAGACCGTCGCCCATCAGGTTGATTGCCAGCACGCTGAGCAAAATGGTCAGACCGGGCAGGCTGACGACCCACCAGGCACGTTCGATGTAGTCGCGCGCCGAGGCGAGCATGGTGCCCCACTCAGGCGTCGGTGGCTGTACGCCAAGGCCCAGAAAGCCCAGCGCTGCGGCGTCGAGAATGGCCGAGGAAAAACTCAGCGTTGCCTGAACGATCAGCGGTGCCATGCAGTTGGGCAGCACGGTGATGAACATCAGGCGTGGCAGGGTGGCACCGGCCAGACGCGCAGCCGTCACGTAGTCACGGTTCAGCTCGCCCATTACCGCTGCGCGGGTCAGACGTACGTAGGACGGCAGCGACACGATGGCGATGGCGATCACGGTGTTGATCAGGCCAGGGCCGAGAATTGCCACGATGGCTACAGCCAGCAGCAGCGATGGCAGGGCCAGCATGATGTCCATCAGGCGCATGACCGAAGGGCCCAGCACGCGCGGGAAGAAGCCCGCCAGCAAGCCCAGCAGGATGCCCGGGATCAGCGACATGACCACCGATGCCAGACCGATCAGCAGCGACAGGCGCGAACCCTGGATCAGACGCGACAGCAGATCGCGGCCCAGTTCGTCGGTGCCGAGGATGAATTGCCATTGACCGCCTTCAAGCCACACCGGAGGTGTCAGCAGGAAGTCACGGTATTGCTCGCTCGGGTCATGTGGCGCAACCCACGGGGCGAACAGGGCGCAGAACACGATCAGAATCATGAACAGCAGGCCGGCAACCGCGCCTTTGTTTTTCGAGAACGCTTGCCAGAATTCTTTGTACGGGGATGGGTAAAGCAGGCTTTGATCGACTGCTACCGCAGGAGTAGGGGTGCTCATATCGATGATCTCAGCGCTGATGACGGATGCGTGGGTTGGCAAAGCCGTAGAGGATATCCACCACGAAGTTGACCAGGATCACCAGACAGGCGATCAGCAGAATGCCGTTTTGCACGACCGGATAATCCCGGGCACCGATGGCTTCGATCAGCCACTTGCCGATACCGGGCCACGAGAAGATCGTTTCGGTCAGTACCGCACCGGCCAGCAATGTGCCGATTTGCAGGCCGAATACGGTCAGCACTGGAATCAGCGCATTGCGCAGGCCGTGAACGAATACCACGCGCGCTGGCGACAGGCCTTTGGCCCGTGCAGTACGCACGTAGTCTTCACGCAGTACTTCGAGCATCGAAGAGCGGGTCATCCGGGCGATTACCGCCAGCGGGATGGTGCCCAGCACGATGGCCGGAAGAATCAGGTGATGCAAAGCATCGAGAAACGCGCCTTGTTCGTCACTGAGCAAGGTGTCGATCAGCATGAAGCCGGTGACCGGCGGAATGTCGTACAGCAGGTCGATCCGCCCGGATACCGGCGTCCAGCCCAGTGATACCGAGAAGAACATGATAAGGATCAGGCCCCACCAGAAGATCGGCATGGAGTAGCCCGCCAGGGAAATCCCCATGACCCCATGGTCGAACAGGGACCCTCGCTTGAGTGCGGCGATGACCCCGGCCAGCAAGCCGAGAATACCCGCAAAAATCAGTGCCGCCAGCGACAACTCCAGGGTTGCCGGGAACAGCGAGGTGAATTCGCTCCAGACACTGGTGCGCGTACGCAGCGATTCACCGAGGTCGCCGTGGGCGAGCTTGCCGATGTAATCGATGTACTGGGCATACAGTGGCTTATTCAGACCAAGACGTTCCATGGCCTGAGCGTGCATTTCCGGATCGACCCGGCGCTCACCCATCATGACTTCGACCGGGTCGCCCGGAATCAGGCGAATCAAGGCGAAGGTCAATAAGGTGATGCCGAAGAAAGTGGGTATCAGCAACCCCACTCGGCGGGCGATAAAACTAAACATCTTGGTGTGTACCTCATCAGCCGGTTAGGCGTGCTCCGGCGAGTCTCGGGTTATGAGCTCGCCGGATTATTTTTCTACTTCACCTGGGTAGTGGCGAAGTTGTTGGTTGTGAGCGGGCTGATTTGGTAGCCCTCCACATTTTTACGCATGGCCGTGAACATTCTGGTGTGAGCCATACTGATCCACGGCTGGTCCTTGTTGAATATTGCCTGAGCTTGCTCATAGAGCGTCGCACGCTCCTGCGGGTTCACTGTTTCGCGGGCCTTGTCGATCAGCGTCTGGAATTCGGCATTGCACCAGCGTGCATAGTTCTCGCCGTTTTTCGCCGCTTCACAACTAAGCATCGGGGTCAGGAAGTTGTCCGGGTCACCATTGTCGCCTGCCCAGCCGGCAGACACCATGTCATGCTCGCCATTCTTGGCGCGTTTGAGCATTTCGCCCCATTCCATGACGCGAATGTCGATCTTGATGCCGATCTTTGCCAGGTCGGACTGCATCATTTGCGCGCCGAGCATCGGGTTAGGGTTGGTCGGGCCACCGCCGTTGCGGGTGAACAGGGTAAACGTGGTGCCTTCCGGCACGCCTGCTTCCTTCAGCAAGGCGCGTGCCTTGTCGAGGTCGACCGGCGGATTCTTCAGGCTGTTGTTGTAACCCAGCAGGGTCGGCGGATACGGGTTGACTGCTACCAGCGCATTACCCTTGCCGAACACCGCGTTGACATAAGCGTTCTTGTCGAACGTCATGTCAATGGCTTTGCGTACCCGCACATCGCTCAAATATTTGTGCGTGGTATTGATCGCAATATAGCCGGTGGTCATGGCCTCCATTTCATCGATTTTCAGATTCGGGTCTTTCTTGATGCTCGGCACGTCGTCCGGCTTTGGGTACAGCGCGATCTGACATTCGTTGGCCTTGAGTTTCTGCAGGCGCACGTTGTTGTCGGTGGCGATGGCCAGAATCAGTGCTTCGGCAGGCGGCTTGCCGCGGAAGTAATCCGGGTTGGCCTTGAAGCGTACCTGCGCATCCTTGGCATAGCGCTGGAAGATGAACGGGCCGGTGCCGATTGGCTTGCTGTTTAGATCGTTGGTCTTGTCGGCTTTCAACAACTGGTCGGCATATTCCGCCGGGTAGATAGAGGCGAACGCCATGGCCAGGTCGGCCAGGAATGGCGCTTCGCGACGGGTCAGGGTGAACTTGACGGTGTAGTCGTCAGTTTTCTCGACGCTTTTCAGCAGCTCTTTGAAGCCCATGCTTTCAAAGTAGGGGAAGCCGACGCTCGACTTGTCATGCCACGGGTGTTTCGGGTCCAGCTGACGCTGAAAACTCCAGAGCACATCGTCGGCATTCATGTCGCGGGTCGGTTTGAAGTAGTCGGTGGTGTGGAACTTGACGCCTTTGCGCAGGTGGAAAGTGTAGGTCAGACCGTCTTCGCTGATGTCCCAGGATTCAGCCAGCGCTGGAATAACTTCCGTGGTGCCGGGTTTGAAATCTGCCAGGCGATTGAATACGGTTTCAGCCACGGCGTCGGCCGTCACGGCTGTTGTGTATTGCACCATGTCGAAGCCTTCGGGGCTGGCTTCGGTGCAGACCACCAGGGGTTTTGCCGAAACACTGACGGCGACGCTGAGCAGGGCCAGGGCGATCGAGTTGCGTAGCGATAACAGTTTCATTGTGAACCCTCCATAGAGTTGACGCCGATGGTGATGTTCTGGCGCAAGGCTGTTGCCTTGCACCAGAACGGTTTTCAGCGAATCAAAGAATGTTGAACGGAACGGTGGTCACCAGACGGAATTCGTTGATGTTGCCATCAGCCTGATTCTCGCTGGCGCGGTGAGTGGTGTACGTGGCGCGGATGGCAGTGGCCTTGAGCGGGCCGGACTGCACGGAGTACGACGTACCGATACCGTATTCGTAGTGAGTCTCGCCGTCCATTGCCAGTACGTCGGTGTAACCGGTACCTCTGTAGTGCGTACCGTCGATGTCCCAGCCACGTGCCTGGTAGATGTTGAATTTCAAACCCGGCACGCCATATTCGGCCATGTTCAGTACGTAAGCGACCTGCAGGGACTTCTCGTTCGGGCCGTTGAAGTCCGAGAGCAGGGAGTTGGCCAGGAAGATTGCGTTGGTGTCGTGGGCGTAGTCGAAATACTCGTTACCGTTAACTTCCTGGTACGCAACGCTGATGCTGTGCGCGTTATGCGTACCGGTGAAGGACAGGCTGTAGGTATCGTTGTCGATTGCGCCCAGCTTGCTCTGACCAGCATCCTTGGTTTTGTAGTAGTTCAGGTTGGTGCTCAACGCGAAGGTCTTGCTATCGCCCAGTTCGTGGGTGAAGGCGAAGTAGTACTGGTGCCAGAAGTCTTCCAGGTTGGACGCGTAGAAGCTGGCAGTCAGGCTGTCGGTCGGCTTGTAGTCAGCGCCGAACATGTCCAGGCGGTCGGCGGTCTTGCTGCGATCACCGTACTCGGAGCGGAACTTGTCCAGACTCTGCTCCATACGTGGCGATACGCGGTCGAAGCTACCGGCTTGAAACGACAGGTTGTTGAGCTCGTCGCTCTGTACGGCGAAACCCTGGAAGCTGGAAGGCAGTGCGCGGTTGCCAATGAAGGCGATGACCGGGGTGTTCACCGATTGGCGACCCATGGTCAGGACGGTGTTGGAAACCCGCGCCTTGACGTTGCCCAGGCCCATTTTGCTCCACTGACCGACTGCATCGCCGTCACGGTGGGCCAGGGTCCGGTTGGAACTGCCTGCAAAGTCATCGGTGTCACGGTCCAGCGCAATGGCGTTGTACAGTGCCAGCTCGGTGGCGAAACCTACAACGCCCTGCGTGTAGCCAGAGGTGTAGTTGACGATGGTGCCCTGCTGCCAGTTAATACGACGCGAGGTCTGCTCAGCGATGCCGTTGTCGTTGTAGCGGAAAACCTCGCCACGACGCTTTAGTTCGTTGGCGTACCAGTTGCGGGTCGTGCCGGTCAGGTGTTGATCTTCGATAAAGCCATTGGCGTCGGCCTGTGCATTCTTCGAACTCAGCTCGGTCGGTATGAACGTCTGGCTCGCTGGTTCTGCCTGAACCAATGCGCCGAACGACGAGAGAGATAAGGCCAATAACGCAGTACTTGTTGTTTTCACGATGTGCAGCTCCCTTTATCACTTTTTTATATGCCAGTTCTTAAGCCTGGCTTTTGGTGGTGCAGGGCTTTGGGCCCTGCGTTGTTATCGGTATAAACGCGCAAGTGCTGGCTCTCGCCGTGACACAAGACGGCGAGGGCATGCGTGGTTGCTGATCAGTCGGCGATGCTGACGCCTGAAAAGTTGTTGCGACCAAACGGGCTGACGTGGAAGTCCCTGACCTCGGCGCGCAACGGCTGATTGACAGTCGAGTGGGCAATCGGGGTGATCGGCACCTGTTCCTTGAGGTAGCGTTGCGCCTGTTTGTACAGGTCGGTGCGCTGCTCGCGGTCGGTGACAGCGACGGCGGCCTTGACCAGCTGGTCGTATTTTTCGTCGCACCACATCGAGTAGTTGTTACCGCCAATGGCGGCGCAGCTGTACAGCGTGCCCAGCCAGTTGTCCGGGTCACCGTTGTCGCCGGTCCAGCCGATCAGCGAGATATCGTGCTCGCCATTCTTGGTGCGCTTGAGGTATTCACCCCATTCGTAACTGACGATCCGGACTTTGATGCCGACCTTGGCCCAGTCGGCCTGCAGCATCTCGGCCATCAGCTTGGCGTTGGGGTTGTAAGGACGCTGGACCGGCATGGCCCAGAGGGTCAGTTCGGTGCCTTCCTTGACGCCAGCCGCGCGCAGCAGGGTTTTGGCTTTTTCCGGGTCATAAGGCGCGTCCTTGATGCTGTCATCGTAGGACCACTGGGTTGGCGGCATGGCATTGACTGCCAGCTGTCCTGCGCCCTGATAAACCGCGTTGATGATTGCCTTCTTGTTGACGGCCATGTCCAGCGCCTGGCGCACTTCCAGCTTGCCGAGCGGCTCGTGGCGCACGTTGTAGGAGATGTAGCCGAGGTTGAAGCCTGGCTTCTCGATGATCTGCAGGCTTTTGTCTTCCTTGAGGCTGGCGAGGTCTGCCGGACGCGGGTTCACCGAGACCTGGCACTCGTTGGCCTTGAGCTTCTGCATGCGGGCAGAGGCGTCGGTCACGATGGCGAAAATCAACTGGTCGATCTTCACCCGGCTCGGATCCCAGAACTCCTTGTTGCCCTTGTAACGAACCTGCGAGTCTTTCTGATAGCGCTGGAACACGAAAGGCCCCGTGCCAATCGGTTGCTGGTTGATGTCGCGTACATCACCCTTGGCCATCAGTTGTTCGGCGTATTCGGCGGACAGGATCCCGGCGAAGTTCATCGCGATGTTCTGGATGAACGCTGCATCGACCGTATTGAGGGTGAACACCACGGTCAGCGGGTCGGTCTTGTCGATGGATTTGATCTTTTTGTTCAGGCCCATACTGGTGAAGTAGGGGAACTCGGTCGGGTAGGCTTTGCGAAACGGATGGTCGGGGTTGAGCATGCGGTTGAAGGTGAACAGCACGTCGTCGGCATTGAAATCACGGCTGGGCTTGAAGTTCTTGTTGCTGTGAAACTTCACGCCTTCGCGCAGATGAAACGTGTAGGTCAGACCGTCTTGCGAAACATCCCATGAAGTAGCCAGCCCCGGAACCACGCTGGTATCGCCCTGCTTGAACTCGGTCAGACGGTTGTAGATCGGCTCTGATGCATCGTTATCCGTGGATGAGGTGTATTGAGCACCGTCGAAGCCAGCCGGACTTGCTTCGGAGCAGAACACCAGATTGCTTGCCGCCTGGGCAAACGGGGCAAGTGCAAACAGCCCCAGGCACGACGTCATCGCAAGAGTTTTACGCATGATGATCCCTATCCTTCAAAGGACGAGCCGAGGCTCGAATGTCTAACTGGCCCGAAGGCGCTGACCCGAAAAAGATTTCCGAACAACCTGTCCGCACACATTGGGTTACAACGGCCACGAAGCGGCTGGCTTCCTGCCAGTTGCCGCGACCTCAGGACGGTAATTCGCCAAAGACGCGCGGTATATAGGCTCGCAGGCAGCAAAGTGCGTAGGAAATATCTTAGTGATAGTCGAAGAGTGCCAGTATCGACACTTTTTCAACCAACTGCTCGGGGCTCATGTTCAGGTAGAACGGCAGGCTGCGCCGGTTGGGCGGCGCAGCCTGCCGCCGTTTTTATTTCCCGGTTACGCTCACGCCGTAGAAGGAATTCAAGCCAAACGGGCTGATCTTGAAGTCCTGTACGCTAGTGCGCATGGGCTGGTAGACAGTCGAGTGCGCAATAGGCGTCATCGGCACTGCGTCTTTCAGGAGGTGTTGCGCCTGTTTGTACAGCTCGGTGCGCTTGGCCTGATCGGACGTTTCCTTGGCCTGATGGATCAGCGTGTCGAACGGCTTGTCACACCATTTGGCAAAGTTGTTGCCGTTCAGGGCGTCACAGCCGAACAGGGTGCCGAGCCAGTTGTCCGGGTCACCGTTGTCGCCGCTCCAGCCAATCAGCATGGCGCCGTTCTCGCCATTCTTGGCGCGCTTGATGTACTCGCCCCATTCATAGCTGACGATCTTGGCGTTGATACCGATCTTCTTCCAGTCGTTCTGGAGCATTTCGGCCATCAGTTTGGCGTTGGGGTTGTAAGGACGCTGAACCGGCATCGCCCACAGGGTGATTTCGGTGCCTTCCTTGATGCCCGCTTCCTTGAGCAGCTCGCGAGCTTTCTCGGGATCGTACTTGGCATCCTTGATGGTGGTGTCATAGGACCACTGGGTCGGCGGCATGGCGTTGACCGCCAATTGACCTGCACCCTGGTAAACCGAGTCGATGATCTGCTGCTTGTTGACCGCCATGTCCAGCGCTTGGCGCACTTTCAACTGAGCCAGGGGATTTGGATGGTCCTCGCCCTTGATCTCAGGCATCACGTTGTAGGCGATGTAACCCAGGTTGAAGCCAGCCTGATCAGGCATCTTCAGGTTTTTGTCGGCCTTGAGTGGCTCAAGGTCGGCAGGACGTGGGTAAGCGGTGATCTGGCATTCGTTTTTCTTGAGCTTCTGCATGCGCACCGAGGCGTCGGTGGTGATGGCGAAGATCAGGTTGTCGACCTTGACGTCTTCAGGCTTCCAATAGTCCTTGTTGCCGGTGTAACGAATATTGGAGTCTTTCTGGTAGCTCTTGAACACAAACGGACCGGTGCCGATAGGCTGCTGGTTGATCAGCTCCGGCTTGCCTTCCTTGAGCAGCTTGGCGGCGTACTCTGCGGACTGGATGGACGCGAAGCTCATGGCCATGTTCTGGATGAACGCAGCGTCGACTTTGCCAAGAGTGAACTTGACGGTGTGGTCGTCGACTTTTTCGATCTTGGTGATGTTGGTGTCCATACCCATATCAGTGAAGTACGGGAATTCGGTCGGATACGCTTTGCGGTAAGGCATGTCCTTGTCGATCATGCGATTGAACGTGAACAGCACGTCATCGGCATTGAATTCACGGGTCGGCTTGAAGTAGGGCGTGGTATGGAACTTGACGCCTTCGCGAAGGTGGAAGGTGTACGTCAGGCCATCATCAGAGATGTCCCACTTGGTTGCCAGACCGGGCACCACGGCGGTGCCGCCGCGTTCAAACTGGCTCAGGCGGTTGAAAATGGTCTCTGCTGCGGCGTCGAAGTCAGTACCGGTGGTGTATTGACCCGGATCGAATCCGGCAGGGCTGCCCTCGGAGCAGAACACCAGATTCGAAGCTGCGTGAGCGAAAGGAGCACTGGCGAGCAGGCTGGCGCCGACCAGAAACGGAATGACCGCGTGTTTGAGCATGGTTGCCTCAGTTGTTGTCATTTTGATTAGAGGGAACGACCTCGTGAGCCGATCCATCCGATACTTATGCAGGGGCCATACCCAAAGCAAGACAGTGACGCCAAAGAAGCGACAAAGAGTGGCACGATCGTACAGGAATGTCGCGAAAGTGTAATTTTCGACCCTGTTGATCGTTTGCGTGTCGTTTTTTGAAACGTTTCACGCACCGTTAAGGCGCAACCGGGTGAGAAAAATGCACCCGGTTGGAGCCATGTTGTTACTTCACTGTTCCCAGGCTGACACCATAGAAGGGTGTCAGACCGAATGGGCTGATCTTGAAGTCCTGCACTTCCTGGCGCATCGGCTGAAACACCTTCGAGTTGGCAATAGGTGTGATCGGTACCTGCTGCTTGAGAATGTGCTGGGCCTGCTGATAGAGCTTGATGCGCTCGTCGCGGTTACTGGTCAGCTTGGCCTGCTGCACCAGCTTGTCGTAGGCCGGGTCGCACCACTTGGCGTAGTTGCTGCCTTTGACGGCTGCACAGCTGTACAGCACACCTAGCCAGTTGTCAGGGTCGCCGTTGTCACCCGTCCAGCCGTAGATCATCGCGTCATGCTCGCCTGCCTTGGCGCGCTTGATGTATTCGCCCCACTCGTAGCTGACGATGTTGGCCTTGATGCCGATCTTTTCCCAGTCGGACTGAATCATCTGTGCAGACATGCGCGCATTGGGGTTCGAGGCGCGCTGTACGGTCATGGCCCACAGGTCGATTTTCGTGCCCGGTGCCACGCCTGCTTCCTTGAGCAGTTGCTTTGCCTTGGTCAGATCGTGAGGGGCATCCTTGATCGTCGGGTCATAGCTCCACTGACCCGGCGGCAAGGCGTTTTCGGCCAGTTGACCGGCACTCTGGTAAACCGCTTTGATAATCGCCGGTTTATCGATAGCCATGTCCAGCGCCTGGCGCACCTTGAGCTGATCAAGCGGCGCATGGGTGACGTTGTAGGCGAGGAACCCCAGGTTGAAGCCCGGCTGGCTGAGGACCTTGAGTTTCGGGTCCTTTTTCATTTCTTCGATGTCCTGCGGACGCGGATAGCCGCTGACCTGACATTCGCCAGCCTTGAGCTTCTGCATGCGCACTGCGGCATCGCTGCTGATCGAGAAGATCAGATTGTCGATCTTCACGTCCTCGGGCTTCCAGTACTCGGTGTTGCCCGCGTAACGGATCTGCGAGTCTTTCTGGTAGCGTTTGAAGACGAACGGGCCAGTGCCGATCGGCTTCTGGTTCAAGTCCTCGGCCTTGCCTTCCTTGAGCAACTGGTCGGCGTATTCGGCAGACTGGATGGACGCGAAGCTCATGGCCAGGTTCTGCACGAACGCAGCGTCAATGTTGTTCAGGGTGAACTTGACGGTCAGCGGGTCGACTTTCTCGACGCTCTTGATCGTTGTGTTCAGGCCCATGTCAGTGAAGTAGGGAGACTCGGACGGGTAGGCCTTGCGGAACGGATGGTTGGCGTCGAGCAGGCGGTTGAACGTGAACAGCACGTCGTCCGCGTTGAATGCGCGAGTAGGAGTGAAATAGTCCGTGGTGTGGAACTTCACGCCGTCGCGCAGATGAAACGTGTAGGTCAGGCCATCCGGCGAGACGTCCCAGCGAGTAGCCAGGCCTGGCTCCACTTCCGTGCCGCCACGCTTGAATTGGGTCAGGCGGTTGAAGACGGTTTCGGCCGAGGCATCGAAGTCGGTGCCGCTGGTGTACTGACTGGGGTCGAAACCGGCTGGGCTGGCTTCCGAGCAATACACCAGTGTGCTGGCCGCCTGGGCCAGAGGTGCGCAGGCCAGCAGGGCGGAGGTCAGCAGCAGCGGTTTGAAGAGTTTGTGTCCCATGGATCCCTCGCGTAGTGCTGCGTTCTCAATATCGGACGCAGAGCGTCGGTAACTGCATTCCCACGCAGAGCATGGGAGCGATAGTTGTGCTGATTGAGCTCCGGTTTCCGGGCTCGGAATAAATGATGACCGTTTCTCAGGGGATCGCGACTTCAATCACGCCATCGGCTGCAACGCTGACCTGGCTGGTGCCCGCTTCGACATCGGGTGTTGGCGCTGAGTCTTCCCGCGAGGATTTTGCCATCATCATCACCGGTGCGCGCAGATACGGCTGCGGGTAGCCCGAGGTGTTCAGGTTCAGGTTAACCAGCTTGTAA
Source organism: Pseudomonas syringae group sp. 247E2 (assembly GCF_032587795.1). Taxonomy (NCBI): domain Bacteria; kingdom Pseudomonadati; phylum Pseudomonadota; class Gammaproteobacteria; order Pseudomonadales; family Pseudomonadaceae; genus Pseudomonas; species Pseudomonas syringae group sp. 247E2. The sequence goes on from NZ_JAWHPK010000001.1 coordinate 313,579, forward strand.
CCCGTGCCGCCCAAGGCTTCTGTGACCAGTTGCGCTCGGGCCTTGAACGCAGTCACGGCGTCCTTGAGCAGGGCGTCTTCGCTGGCCTTGCGGGTCGATGGCGAGATCGAGAAGTCCATGCCGCCCATTTTCAGATCCGTCAGCAGCTCGCCGGTCAGCTTCGAAAGTACCGCAAAGTCTGCACTTTCCAGACGCAGCTCGGCGCGTTCACGCCAGCCGGTGATCTTCTGCCCTTTGTCGTCGTAAACCGGATAGCTGTTGCGGCTGCCCTGACGGATCTTCACATCCTTGACCTGCCGCGCCTGGCCCAGAGCCTTGTTCAGGGTTTCAGTGATCTGAGCTGCCAGTTTGGCCGGGTCGCTGTCCTGTGCTTCGGTATAAAGGGTAACCAGCATCAGGTCGCGCTGGACTTCCTGGTTGACCTCGGCGCGCAAGGAAATCTGGTTGTAGCGGGCTTCTTCAGCCAGGGCCGGCAGGCTGGACAGGGCGGCGGCCAGCGCGACGAGCGTGGCAGCAGGGCGAAGATTGAACATGAGAGCTCCTTGTTATCAAACGGCCTGCGACACGTGTCGCTCGGCGCAAAGTGTTCTGACTGTAGCGCTTTGGCCCGGTTCCTGCGATGCCGGACTGCTCTGGTGTGCGGTGCGTTGACGCACTTTTCCAGTTTTACCTCTCGCTTGGTTATACTCGCTGTGATCCGCCTGGAGCACTCATCAGGAGAGCTCATGCTCGCCCCCGTTCAAATGCTTTCAGCCACACGTCAAAACCTGTGGCGCCTGACATTCATCCGTATTCTGGTGCTGGCCGCGCAAGCCGGCTCGGTAGGTATGGCCTGGCTGTTCGACTTTCTGCCACTGCCGTGGCTGCAACTGTCGATCACCCTGGGCTGCTCGCTGGTGCTGTGCGGGCTGACAGTCATTCGTCTGCGCACCTCGCTGCCGCTCACCGAGCTCGAATATGCGCTGCAACTGGCGCTGGACCTGCTGATTCACAGCGCGCTGCTGTATTACTCGGGCGGCTCGGCCAACCCGTTCGTGTCTTATTATCTGGTGCCGCTGACCATTGCCGCCGCCACGCTGCCATGGCGTTACTCGCTGATTCTGTCCGGCTTTGCGCTGAGCATGTACACCTTGCTGATGGTGCGTTCCTACCCGCTGGAAACCGACTCCATTGCCCGGGAAAACATGCAGGTCTACGGCATGTGGCTGAGTTTTGCGCTGGCGGCTTCCGTCATTACCTTTTTCGCGGCAAAGATGGCCGAAGAGCTGCGTCGCCAGGAGCAGTTGCGCGCAGAGCGCCGGGAGGAGGGCTTGCGCGATCAACAGCTGCTTGCCGTCGCGACCCAGGCCGCAGGCGCGGCCCATGAACTGGGCACTCCACTGGCGACCATGAGCGTGCTGCTCAAGGAAATGCGCCAGGACCACGGTGACCCTGCTTTGCAGGACGACCTGTCGGTGTTGCAGGAGCAGGTCAAGCAGTGCAAACAGACCCTTCAGCAACTGGTGCGTGCCGCCGAAGCCAACCGGCGCATGGCCGTTGAGCAGCAGCCTGCCACCCGCTGGCTGGACGAATCCCTCAACCGTTGGCATTTGATGCGCCCGGAAGTGAGCTACCGCTTTTACCAGCTGGGCAAGGGCGAGGTGCCGATGCTGGCCCCGCCACCGGACCTTACCCAGGCGCTGCTCAACCTGCTCAACAACGCGGCCGACGCCTGCCCCGATGGCCTTGAAGTCAACCTGGACTGGGACAGCACAGAAGTCTGTATCAGTATTCGCGACCACGGCGCAGGTGTGCCGCTGGCGATTGCCGAACAGATCGGCAAGCCGTTCTTTACTACCAAGGGCAAAGGTTTCGGCCTGGGTCTGTTTCTGAGCAAGGCCAGCGTCACCCGTGCGGGTGGCTCGGTAAAGCTCTACAGTCATGAAGAAGGCGGTACGCTCACCGAGCTGCGCCTGCCCCGAGATACGCGAGGAGAAGAAGCATGAGTGACGAAGACATCCAGGTCGAAGGCGAAGAGCTGCCGCACCTGTTGCTGGTCGATGACGACGCGACGTTCACCCGTGTAATGGCGAGGGCCATGAGCCGTCGTGGTTTTCGCGTGAGCACCGCAGGTTCAGCCGAGGAAGGCCTGGCGCTGGCGCAGCAGGACATTCCTGAATACGCCGCGCTGGACCTGAAAATGGATGGCGATTCAGGTTTGGTGCTGCTGCCCAAGCTGCTGGAAATGGACCCGGACATGCGTGTGGTGATCCTCACCGGTTATTCGAGCATTGCCACGGCGGTCGAAGCCATCAAGCGCGGCGCGTGCAATTACCTGTGCAAACCGGCTGATGCCGATGATGTGCTGGCGGCTCTGCTGTCCGAACACGCCAACCTCGACACGCTGGTCCCCGAGAATCCGATGTCGGTGGATCGCTTGCAGTGGGAGCACATCCAGCGCGTGCTGACCGAGCACGAGGGCAATATTTCCGCCACAGCCCGGGCGCTGGGCATGCACCGCCGGACCTTGCAACGCAAGTTGCAGAAGCGCCCCGTGCGGCGTTAATGAAGGTTTTTTCATAGTGGTCGTGTAGGCGTTTTTTTGCTTCATTGTGATCAGGCATCGTACTTTCAAAGAGAGCGAGCCTGACCTACATGAATCGCAATGCTGAATATTCTGCCGTCAACGACACTGTGAAAGGGGCGTTTCTACGCCGCGTCTGGAAGCTGATAACGCCGTATTGGCGCAGTGAGGAAAAGGTCACCGCCTGGCTGTTGCTGGTTTCGGTGATTGCGCTGTCGCTGTTCAGCGTACAAGTGTCGGTCTTCTTCAACAGCTGGTATCGGGATTTTTACAACGCGCTGCAGAATAAGGACCTGGCTGCCTTCACCCACCTGATCCTGTACTTCAGCGGTATCGCCGCGATCGCCATTCTGGCAGCGGTCTATCGTCTGTACCTGACCCAGTTGCTGACCATTCGCTGGCGTCGCTGGCTGACTGAACAGCACTTCGCCCGCTGGCTAGCAGACAAGAACTACTACCACCTGGAGCAGGGCGGATATACCGACAACCCCGACCAGCGTCTGTCCGAAGACCTCAACGAGTTCACCACCAGCACCCTCAGTCTGGGGCTTGGCTTGATGAGTGCGGTCGTCAGTCTTGTCTCGTTCTCGGTTATTCTCTGGGGCGTGTCGGGCAGCATCGAACTGTTCGGGGTCACCATACCCGGCTATATGTTCTGGGCGGCCCTGCTTTATGCGCTTATCGGCAGCCTGTTGACGCACTGGATCGGCAAGCGGCTGATCCCGTTGAACAACCAACAGGAGCGCTTTGAGGCGGACCTGCGTTTTGCTCTGGTGCGTGTACGGGAAAACGCCGAAAGTATTGCCTTGTCCGAGGGCGAGCGTAATGAAAACCAGCGCCTCAGCGGGCGCTTCATGATGATCTGGAATAACTTCCGGGCATCCATGAAAGTCCAGAAGCGACTGACGTTCTTCACATCGGGTTATTCGCAGATTGCCCTGATCTTTCCTTTCATCGTGGCTGCGCCGCGGTATTTTTCGGGCAAGATCGAGTTGGGTGATCTGATGCAGATCAATTCGGCATTCGGTAATGTGCAGGAGAACTTCAGTTGGTTCATCAGCGCCTACAGCACGCTGGCCTCATGGCGCGCCACCTGTGACCGCCTGCTGAGCTTCCGTCAGGCCATGACTGATCATGAAGCGCAGCAACCGGCCATTGAAAGGGTTCACGCTAACGACACACTGGACCTGCGTGGCCTGGAATTGAGCCTCGCAGGGGGGCGTCAACTGTTGAGCGATGCCAATCTGCATATCGGTCCGGGAGAGCGAGTGATGCTCAGTGGTCGCTCGGGCAGTGGCAAAAGCTCGTTGCTGAAGGCTTTCGGTGGTCTATGGCCGCACGGTTCGGGCCAGATTTGCGTGCCCACAGGGACGGCGCTGTTCCTGCCGCAGCGGCCTTATCTGCCCATCGGCACCTTGCGTGAGGCAATGAGTTATCCACAACCTGCGCAACGCTACCCGGCAGAACGCTTTGCAGAGGTGCTGAACCAGTGTCGTCTGGAGCACCTGATACCGCGACTGGACGAAAGCAATCACTGGCAACGCTTTCTGTCGCCCGGCGAGCAGCAGCGAGTGGCGTTTGCTCGCGCCTTGCTGGTCGCGCCAAGCTGGCTGTATATGGATGAGGCCACCTCGGCCATGGATGAGGATGACGAGGCTGCCATGCACCGCGCAATCATTGATGGCCTGCCCGGTCTGACGCTGGTCAGTATCGGACATCGCAGCAGCCTCAAACGCTTTCATGGTCGGCATGTGCGTATCGAGGGCGCAAAACTGCTCGAGCAACCGACACCAGCAGCGGTTTGAGGTTAGTGCTGTTGGGCGGGTGGCGCTTTTGAGGGTGTGATCATACAACCGCTGAGCTATGATTAGCCCATGTTTAGCAGTCCAGAGATCGATGTTGGATGGAAAATCAAAGCGCTCCGCCCCGCGCCCGTAGAAAACACCGCAGCCTCGCGCAGGAGTTGGTGACTGAGCTGTCCGAGCGAATTCGCAGCGGTCAGCTCAAGCGTGGCGACAAACTGCCTACCGAATCCGCAATCATGGAAGAGCAGGGCGTTAGCCGCACCGTGGTGCGCGAGGCGATTTCGCGCCTGCAAGCGTCCGGTCTGGTCGAGACCCGCCACGGCATCGGCACCTTCGTTCTCGATACGCCAAGCCCCAGTGGGTTCCGTATCGATCCGGCCACCATTGTCACTCTGCGTGATGTGCTGGCTATTCTCGAATTGCGTATCAGCCTGGAAGTCGAGTCGGCCGGGCTGGCAGCCCAGCGGCGCAGTGACGAGCAGTTGGCGGCGATGCGTTCGGCGCTGGACGCGCTCAATGAAAGTGCCGCACACGCCACGGATGCGGTGGCGTCTGACTTCCAGTTCCACCTGCAGATTGCGCTATCGACCGGCAATCGCTACTTCACGGACATCATGACCCACTTGGGCACCAGCATCATCCCGCGCACACGGTTGAACTCTGCGCGTCTGGCCCATGATGATCAGCAGCACTACATGGACCGCCTGAGCCGCGAGCACGAAGAAATTTTCGACGCCATCGCCCGTCAGGACTCCGATGCGGCCCGCGCCGCCATGCGCCTGCACCTGACCAACAGCCGTGAACGCCTGCGCCACGCCCACGAAGAAGCCGAGTCGCAGCGGGCCTGACGGTTAAAGAGGACGCAGAGCGTCCAGGACGGCATGCGACGCGGAGCGTCGCACGATAGGTTAGGTGGATTGAGGTTAAATAGTCAGGCCTATCGTTCCTCACGCTCCAGCGTGGGAATGCCTGTCGTGACGCTCTGCGTCACAAATCTAAGCGGCATCGCGTGAGCCAAAAACGGCCCCGGTCCTCTCCCTCTGAAAAAACCCGAAAATCCCTGTTGAGTGATTTTATTATCAGTTGTACGATGACTTACGACATCGGCACTGACCCGGTGATCTTCTAACAATTATGTCCTCCAGGGTGTTCGAATAATGAATCCACAAGAACTGAAGTCCATCCTCTCATCCGGTCTGCTGTCTTTCCCGGTTACCGATTTCAACGCTCAGGGCGACTTCCATCGCGCGGGCTATATCAAACGTCTCGAGTGGCTGGCTCCGTACGGCGCCAGTGCTCTGTTCGCCGCAGGTGGCACAGGTGAGTTCTTCTCCCTGGCCGCCAGCGAATACTCCGAAATCATCAAGACTGCCGTCGACACCTGCGCCACCAGCGTGCCAATCCTGGCCGGTGTAGGCGGTCCGACCCGTCAGGCCATCGAGTACGCTCAGGAAGCCGAGCGTCTGGGCGCCAAAGGTCTGTTGCTGCTGCCGCATTACCTGACCGAAGCCAGCCAGGACGGCGTTGCCGCCCACGTTGAAGCGGTGTGCAAGTCGGTCAAGATCGGTGTGGTTGTCTACAACCGTAACGTCTGCCGCCTGACGCCAACCCTGCTGGAACAACTGGCCGAGCGTTGCCCGAACCTGATCGGTTACAAGGATGGCCTGGGTGATATCGAGCTGATGGTTTCGATCCGCCGCCGTCTCGGCGACCGCTTCTCGTACCTGGGCGGCCTGCCGACCGCTGAAGTCTATGCCGCTGCCTACAAGGCGCTGGGCGTGCCGGTCTACTCGTCTGCTGTGTTCAACTTCGTACCGAAACTGGCGATGGACTTCTACCACGCCATTGCCCGTGACGATCACGAGGCGGTCGGTAAATACATCGACGATTTCTTCCTGCCTTACCTGGAAATCCGCAACCGCAAGGCCGGTTACGCCGTGAGTATCGTCAAGGCAGGCGCGAAGATCGCCGGCTACGACGCAGGCCCGGTGCGCGCGCCATTGACCGACCTGACCCCGGACGAGTGCGACATGCTCGCCGCGCTGATGGACAAGCAAGGCAAGCAGTAACACCCCCAGGACAAAACCGCTGAGCGATCAGCGGTTTTGTCGTTGGAATGCATGACCCTTACAGGTGGTAGCTGTCGTCGCCGCGACACTGCCAAGGGGCCTGTAATGCAACACCCAAAAACAGCTTTACCCGCGTAAAAAAATAATCAGTGGGAGCTCTACCATGCAAAAGTCCAAGCCGACGCACGTCCGCTATTTGATTCTGTTGATGCTGTTTCTGGTCACCACGATCAACTACGCCGACCGTGCCACCATCGCTATCGCTGGTTCCAGCATCCAGAAAGACCTTGGCATTACTCCGGTCACTCTGGGCTATATCTTCTCCGCATTTGGCTGGGCCTACGTGGCCGGTCAGATCCCCGGTGGCTGGCTGCTCGACCGTTTCGGGTCGAAGAAAGTCTACGCCATGAGCATTTTCACCTGGTCGCTATTCACCCTGCTGCAAGGCTATGTGGGTGAGTTCGGCATTTCCACCGCCATCGTCGCGCTGTTCATGCTGCGCTTTCTGGTCGGGCTGGCTGAAGCGCCTTCCTTCCCGGGCAACGCCCGCATCGTCGCCGCCTGGTTCCCGACCGCCGAGCGCGGCACGGCCTCGGCGATCTTCAACTCGGCGCAATACTTCGCCACCGTTCTGTTCGCCCCGCTGATGGGCTGGATTGTCTACACCTACGGCTGGCAGCACGTATTCGTGGTCATGGGCGCAGTCGGTATCCTGTTCTCGATGATCTGGATGAAGGTCATCTACGGCCCGCGCAACCACCCGATGATCAACGAGGCCGAACTGGAGCACATTTCCAGCAATGGCGCGCTGGTCGATCTGGATCAGGACAAGGGTAAAGGCGCGCAAAAAACAGCCAGCAGCGGCCCCAAGTGGGATTACATTCGCCAGTTGCTGACCAACCGCATGATGCTGGGTATCTACCTCAGCCAATACTGCATCAACGGCATCACCTACTTCTTCCTGACCTGGTTCCCGGTGTACCTGGTTCAGGAGCGCGGCATGACCATCCTCAAGGCGGGCATCATTGCCTCGTTGCCGGCTATCTGCGGCTTCATCGGCGGGGTATTGGGCGGAATCATCTCCGACTACCTGCTGCGCAAGGGCCACTCGCTGACCTTTGCCCGCAAGGCGCCGATCATTGGTGGCCTGCTGCTGTCCACCTCGATCGTGACCTGCAACTACGTTGACATCGAATGGGTGGTGGTGGGTTTCATGGCCCTGGCATTCTTCGGCAAAGGCGTCGGTGCACTGGGCTGGGCTGTCATGTCCGATGTTTCACCCAAGCAGATTGCCGGTTTGAGCGGTGGTCTGTTCAACACCTTCGGTAACATTGCATCGATCACCACTCCGATCGTGATTGGTTACATCATCAGCAGCACCGGCTCGTTCAAATGGGCACTGGTGTTCGTGGGCGCCAACGCGCTGCTGGCGGTGATCAGTTACATTTTCATCGTGGGTGAAATCAAGCGTGTGGAATTGAAAGAGCCGCCTGCCAAGGGGCCATTGCTGAACGACTCGGTCAGCGACCTTTCCGAAGCGAAATCCTGAGGAAACCGTGATGAACCTGATTCAACATGCCGATTCGCCGCGCTATATCCGGCTGCATCCGCTGGATAACGTCGTGGTCGTGGTCAACGACCAGGGCGTGCCGGCCGGAACCGAATTCGACAACGGCCTGGTGACTGTCGATAACGTCCCGCAGAGCCACAAGGTCAGTACTGTTGACCTCGCCGTGGGCGAGGCCGTGATTCGTTACGGCCACACCATTGGCTATGCGCTGCAACCGATACCGCGTGGCAGCTGGGTCAGGGAAGACCAACTGCGCATGCCCTCGGCACCTGCGCTCGACAGCCTGCCGATGTCCGACGCGGTGCCCGAGAAACAGGCCCCGCTGGAGGGTTATACCTTCGAAGGCTATCGCAACGCTGACGGCACCGTGGGTACCCGTAACATTCTGGGTATCACCACCACCGTGCAGTGCGTGACCGGTGTGCTGGACCACGCGGTCAAGCGCATCCGCGACGAGCTGTTGCCCAAGTACCCGAACGTCGATGACGTCGTGGCCCTGACTCACAGCTACGGCTGCGGCGTGGCAATCACTGCCACCGATGCCTATATTCCGATTCGTACTGTGCGCAATCTGGCACGCAACCCGAACCTGGGTGGCGAGGCGCTGGTGATCAGCCTGGGCTGCGAGAAGTTGCAGGCCGGGCAGGTCATGCATGAGGGCGACAGCTCGGTGGACCTCAGCGAGCCTTGGCTGTATCGCTTGCAGGATTCCAGTCATGGCTTCAATGAAATGATCGAACAGATCATGGAACTGGCCGAAACACGTTTGAAAAAGCTGGATCTGCGGCGTCGTGAAACGGTTCCGGCGTCGGAGTTGATCCTTGGCATGCAGTGCGGCGGCAGTGATGCGTTTTCCGGCATCACCGCCAACCCGGCGCTGGGCTACGCCTCGGATCTGTTACTGCGTGCCGGTGCGACGGTGATGTTTTCCGAAGTGACCGAAGTGCGCGACGCCATCTATCTGCTGACATCACGCGCGCAGGACCAGGAGGTCGCGCAGGCTCTGGTGCGGGAAATGGACTGGTACGACCGTTACCTGGCCAAAGGCGAGGCTGATCGCAGCGCCAACACCACGCCTGGCAACAAGAAGGGCGGGTTGTCGAACATTGTCGAGAAGTCTCTAGGGTCTATCGTCAAGTCAGGCAGCAGCGCCATCAATGGCGTGCTCGGCCCTGGTGAGCGGGTCAATGGCAAGGGGCTGATCTTCTGCGCTACGCCTGCCAGTGACTTCGTCTGCGGTACGTTGCAATTGGCGGCCGGTATGAACCTGCATGTGTTCACTACCGGACGCGGTACGCCGTATGGTCTGGCGATGGCACCGGTGGTGAAGGTCTCGACCCGCACCGAACTGGCTCAGCGCTGGCCTGACTTGATCGACATAGACGCCGGACGCATTGCCACAGGACGCGCAAGCATCGAGGACCTGGGCTGGGAGCTTTTCCACTTCTATCTGGATGTGGCCAGCGGCAAGAAAAAGACCTGGACCGAGCACTACCGGCTGCACAACGACATCACGCTGTTCAACCCGGCACCGATTACCTGACGGGAGTGTGACGCGGAGCGTCACGAACGGCATTCCCACGCTGGAACGTGAGGAACGATGTGCAGAGGAATACGCCTATCGTGCTCATGCTCTGCTTGTGTGTGCCGTTCTGAACGCTCTTGCCTCTGGGCTGAGCACCCGGTCACAATCCGAAAGATTCTCTGAACTTTAGGCCGCTTTCCAGCATCTTCTACAGTAGGGCAGCCGGTCTGGCTGCCTTCGTTGATGGTGCAGGAGATTTCAAATGGGTTGGATATCGGAAAATCATTTGTGGCTGTTTGCAGCGCTGACTGCTCTGATCGTGATTTCGGACATTTGGGCAGTCATGCGTATTCGCAAGAGCAAGACACAATCCAGCAACAAGCTGATGTGGATCATCGTTGTTGTTGCCGTGCCGATTGCTGGCGTATTGGCCCTGCTGGTCGCTGGTCCGCGCCATGTGGACACGCCTGCCAGGCCTGAGCAACAAAGCACCAAGTACTGACCCCGCCTTCCGGAAATACCCCGCTCATGAGTGTGGGTATTTCTCCTGCAGACCGCTCATTCCTGTTTCAAAAACCTTCTTTTCACAAAGATGCGCTTGTGGCTGGCAAAAATAAAAATCTCTGCAATTCTTCTGTCATGGTGAGGTGTTTACATGCTCGCCATCCAGACCCGAACAAGGAGAGAGCACATGTCGATCATTACCAAGTGGGCGTTGCAGGCGGTTGCATTGTTTGTGTTGGGCTGGGTGGCAACGACGACAGCGAATTGGAGCAACAACACGGCCAACGGTACAGGCAATGATCGCTTGGCGGAGCTGAGCGCTGGTGTCCTGAGCAGTCCGGTCCTGACTGCTTCTTCGTCGCAAACAGTGCGAAGCGAATAAACCGGCCTGATCCATGGAGGAGTGCTGGTACTTTTTTACAGGCAAAAAAATGGCCCACAACGGGGTGGGCCAAATGGGATTCATCAAAGGAGTAGGGTCAATTTACGCAGCCGGACGTGAAGAGGATGTGAAACGGATGTCATGGAAACGAGAAGTGGTTCGATAATTCAAGCGGCGTGGTGACGGGGTGAAACAGCGTCGCCGGTTGCGTGGCAACGCTGTGTCGAGTGATTCGCAGGGATGGAGTCGGTCTAGCGGGCGGCCGCCTGAACGCTTATTTCGGCGGCTGCGCGGCGTGTCATGTGCGGCAGCGAATGAGGCGCGTCGATTCTGGATTTCATGCGGTCGGCAAATTCTCTGGCTTCCTGCCAGCTCCGGCATTTGACCGGATAGTCGTCCAGTATTACAACCCAAGCGTCGCCATATACACCTTCTTCAATTCGGATGAGCATTGTTGGCATCTCCTTTCAGTGAGGGTAAGTCTGTGCCGGGTCATCGGCGCTGAAGCTGACGCACGAAATCCTGCGCCGAAAATCGGTGTCTCGCTACAAAAAATTACAATTCCCGATGAGTGCGCACGGCCTGCAGGCAAACCGGCTCTGCGGCTTTCGAGACTGTGTTCGTGGGCAAGCCTGACTCAGAAATGTGACAGGCTGATGGATAGGCGCCGATCAGAACACCAGCTTGAAGCCGATCATGCCCAGCATGATGGCCAGGAAAGGCCGCAGCAGGTCGTCGGAAACGCGGCCCGCCATGTGGCTGCCCAGGTAAATGCCCGGCAATGAACCCATCAGCAGCCAGCCCAGCAATTCCCAGTTCATGTTACCCATGCTCGCGTGGCCCAGACCTGCAACCAGCGTAAGAGGGACGGCGTGGGCGATTTCCGTGCCTACCAGACGCCGGGTCGGTAGCAGAGGGTAGAGGATGAACAACGCAACGGTACCCAGCGCGCCCGCACCAATGGACGTCAGTGCGACCATGGTGCCGAGGATCAAGCCGGTGATGACGGTCAATACTGTCAGGCTCGTACCGCTGAAAAACGAATGTCCATCCCCGCGACCATGAGCGAAGGCCAGCAGCTTTTTCTTGAACAGAACGGCCAGGGCAGTCAACAGCAGTACAAAGCCCAGCGCCTGCTTGATGATCGCGTTCAGGGCCTCAGGTGCGGTATGCAGTGTGCTCAGGAACCACAGCGTCAGCAGCACGGCAGGGACGCTGCCCAGGGTCAGCAGCCCGGTGACTTTCCAGTCGATGTTGTCATTCTTGCGATGTACCAGAACCCCGCCGGATTTGGTAATCGCTGCATATAGCAGGTCCGTGCCGACCGCCGTGGCCGGGTTGATGCCGAACCACAACAGAATAGGCGTCATCAGCGAGCCGCCGCCGACTCCGGTCATGCCAACGATAAAACCGACTACCAACCCTGCAACTACAAACCCCAGACCACCCGCTTCCATAACCAACCTATTCAAGCAAACGCATCAGGCAAAAAGTGGCGGGCAGCATAACGGCTTGTGTTGCAAACGGTTATGAAGAAGTGTTCTAAGGTTATAACCGTTTGTCGCGGATGACAGCGGCTTCGGCGGCTTCAGTGACCGTTTGCAGGCGGCGGTCCGGGCCTAGCCAGTTGAGTACGGCGTCGGCTTCCATAGGCTTGGAAATCAGATAGCCCTGCCCCTCATCACAGCCCCATTGCTTGACCAGGCGGCGAATTTCGTCTGTCTCGATGCCTTCGGCCACCACGCAATAACCCAGCTTCTTGGCAAGGCCGATCAGTGCCTTGACCAGACGCTGATCGGTCTTGTCAGACGCCAGATTGCGAATCAGCGACTGATCGAGCTTGACGGTGGTCGCGGGCAATTGCCGCAGGTAGTTCCAGTTGCTGTAGCCCGTACCAAAGTCATCGATCGCCACATCCATGCCCATCTGACGCATGCGTTCCAGTTGGTGACGCACTTCGGCCGGGTTGTGCATCAACGCGCCCTCGGTGAACTCCAGCTCAAAGCGTGTGGGGTCGATCTTGTGCTGGCCCAGCAGGCGAATCATCCGGTCAGTGAAAGCCGGGCCGGTAAGGTCTTCCGGGGTAACGTTGATCGCAATACGGAAATCGAAGCCTTGTTGCTGCCAGCGGGCGGCCTGCTCGATTGCGCTTGTCAGCACCCACAGACTCAGCGGACGCATGAGTGCGGTTTTCTCGGCCAGCGGTACGAATTCGGCAGGTCCGATGGGACCGAGCGTCGGGTGGTTCCAGCGCAGCAAGGCTTCTACCGAGGTGCACACACCAGAGGCGAGGTCGATGCGCGGCTGGTAGACCAGGCGCAGTTGATCATGCGAGTGGACTGCGCTGGTCAACGAACTGAGCAGTTTGAAAGCACGTTGCTGGGCGGCATCGAAGTGCGGCTCATACATCGCCCAGCCCAGATTCCGGTCGCGGGCATCATCGGCAGCGCTGATGACCATGCGCATCCAGTCCGGCTCTTCGGTCGGGTCGCGGTTCAGGGTGACAACCCCCAGACCCACCTGCATTTGCACCGGGATGCCCCGGCATTCTACCGGTGTCTCGAAGTCTTCGAGAATGGTACGAAACAGATGATCAGGCGCTCTTTCTCCGGGCAGCAGAAAGCCGAAGCGGGTAGGGCTGACCTTGTACAGCGAACAGGTTGGCGGCAGCAGATGCTCCAGGCGGCTCTTGATTTCTGTCACCAGATCCTGAGAGAAGCTGTAGCCCAGAGCCTTGACGATATCGTTCAGGAACGCAGAGGTGATCATGTCCACCACGACCAACTGATAATCAACGCTCGATAGCAGTGCCTGATGGATGTCTTCCTGCAGGCGTGACCGGTTGTACAGGCCGGTCGGCTGGTCAATGAAGCAACTGAGGCGCAAGCTGACTATGCGCTTCATGACCAGTGAGGCGAAACGCTTGAGCATCTGCATCTGATGCTCGCTCATCGGTTCACGCGGCTTGGTGTCGATCACGCACAGGCTGCCCAGAGCGATGCCGTCATCGGTAATCAGCGGGGCACCCGCGTAGTAGCGAATATCGGGGTGGCCGGTCACCAGGCTATTGTTCATGAACCGGTCGTCGAGGGTCGCATCCGGAATTTCAAACAGCGAGTCGGAAAGGATCGTGTAAGCACAGAAGGAGACGTTGCGTGGCGTTTCCTGGGCATTCAAACCCACTCTGGCGCGAAACCACTGACGGTGTTCATCGACAATCGAGATCAACGCAATCGGCGCCTGGAAGAAATCGGCGGTCATCGCCACGATTTCATCGAACACGTCGTCAGAGGTGTTTTCAAGTACGCACAGCTCCCTGATGCGCAACAGACGTTGCGTTTCATTCAGCGGAATGGGGGCACTGGCGTTCATAAAATTCTCGATGGGTGTTCGGTGATGACTATATGACATCACGGAGCCGACTTTAACAGATGAAAAAAATTCAATTACAGGCGAGGTACAGGTTGATCGGCCGCAGACGGCTACTTTTTAAGCGCTATCGGTCGCGCAGCCCCATAAGATAAAGGGCCTGCTCGTTTGTATGCAGAGTGTTACAAAAAATGCCATTCGTCGTTTGGTTACACATCAGCAAAACGGTCATGGCTCGGTATCAACGAAGCCGGCTTTCACTGTGCTCTTCATGTGCGGTTTATCTGCCCAGGTACGAAAAATGGACATCAAGGTTCGACCCGCACGGAGAGCAGACGCTGACGCCATCAGTCGAGTGGTGCTGGCTGCCTTGCGCACCAGCAATGCCAGGGATTACCCAGTCAGTGTGATCGAGCGCGTGCAATTGAGTTTCAGCCCGTCTGCCATTGAGCGGCTCATGCAGCAACGTCGGATGTTTGTGGCGGTGGCGGTGGCGGTGGCGGGGGAGGTGGTTGTCGGAACTGACAGCCTGGAGGGTCAGGTTGTGCGCTCGGTGTTTGTCGACCCTGACTGGCATCGTCGGGGCGTCGGGCGTTTGTTGATGGCAAAGCTGGAACGTGTCGCCCTGGAGACTGATATAGGGCTGCTGATTGTGCCGTCATCCTTGACTGCGCAGGAGTTTTACAAGGCGCTGGGTTTCAGGTTGGTACGAGAGCATCAGGAAGGGGAGGAGCGCACATTGATCATGGAACGGCAATTGCGCACCTGAGGCATTCCATGCCTTAAGCAGTGACTTCCTGCATTTCCTGCAGTTGGTAGTGCGCGTACAGCGTGCTGGCGATCAACGTGCAGAAGACTTTCAGGGTATCGAGCGTATCGGCATCGTCAAGTGGCGTCGGCAGGTTGTCCAGACCGCACAGCGTGCCGAAAAAGTCTCCGTTGGGGAAAATGATCGGCAACGAGAAATAGCTCTGAAAACCGTAGAGTTTCGGGATGGGGTGCTCTGCGTAGACCGCATCCGTGGCAACTTCGTTGATCACTATAGGACGCTTGTGCTGGCGTAACTCATTGCACAGCGTGGTTTCCAGTTTGAGCTCGTGACCGGCCTCCAGTCCGAACTTGATCTCGTCGTACACAGCACATGCCGTCCAGCTGGTTTCGGTTACTTTGGCAATTGCCGCGAATCTCAGGCCGGTTAGCCGGGTCACCAGCCTTAACAGGCTGGAAGTGGCCTCGATCTCACTGATGACTGCCAGCTCTGCTGAAGTCAATTTGTTGTTCAAAATGCGTCACCCTGGTCATAAAAGCACTGATGCAGCCTTGGCAGTACGCCTGACGCTGCCGATCTTGTGCAGGAAGTGATCGTGCCATACCTGATCGTGGCTTACATAAAATATTGTGTTCCTCGCCTCCAACTATTTAACGAGTTTAATGCCCTTGTCAACGTTAAGGACTTACCCAAGAGGTGTGTACTAGTACATGTGTACTATAGGGATCCTATTTTTGCGTTGATAAAATCGCAGGTTTGCCAGCGCATGGAATGCCTGAAAACACTTTGCAGGTGTATGCAGGCAGTTTCCCCTTCAAACGGGTTGACCGGACCCCCTTTACTGCGAGCATTGAACACCATGCACAAGACGACCCTGGGCTTCACGGTTGCCATGATTTCCACGCACTTGTATGCAGGCGGCTTTGCGCTTAACGAGCAAGGTATAAGTGGCATGGGCACAGCGTTTGCGGGCCGGGCCTCTGCCGCCGAAGATGCCGGCACGGTATACGGCAACCCTGCAGGCATGGCGCGTCTGGCCGGCCAGCAGGTCACCGGTGGCGCTACCTTTATCGATGCATCGACGGATATCAGCCAGGCGAGTGGACGTTCGAGCGGCAGCAACGATGGCGACATGGTGCCATTCAAGGCCATCCCGTTCGGTTTTTATACTCGCAGGCTGAATGAACACTGGGCCATCGGCCTTGGCGCGTACGTGCCGTTCGGTCTGGCGACGGATTACGAACGCGGTTTTCAAGGGCGCGCCTTTGCCAGCAAGAGCGATGCAAAAGTTCTGACCCTGCAACCGACATTGAGTTATGCCTTCAATGACAGGGTATCGGTGGGCTTCGGGCCGACCATCAATCAGTTTGCCGGCTCGCTGGAGTCGGACCTGACGCTTAACCCGGCCATCGCCGACAGTAATGTGAAGGTGAAGGGCAAGGATGTCGCGCTGGGCTTCAATATCGGCGTTCTGGCCAGCCTGACTGATACCACGCAGGCTGGTTTGACCTACCACTCCAAAGTGCGCTACGACCTGGATTGCCACACCGAGGTTGCCACAGGTGCCGGTACGCCAGCCCAGTTGCTGAGCAGCAATCGCTATGACTGCTCGCTACAGGTCGATACTCCTGAATCCTACGAATTGTCAGTCACCCAGAAGCTCACCGATGCCTGGACACTTTATGCGGGGACGACCTGGACGCGCTGGAGCCGCATGAAGGACCTGAGTTTCAGCACCGAGAACATCAGCCCTGCGCGTGGAGGGATACTTGCTGCGTCCTTGTCTGGCGCTATCGCTGGCGGGCTGGACTGGCACGATACCTGGGCCTATGCGCTCGGCACATCGTATCGACTGGATTCACACTGGTCGTTGCGTACCGGCATCCGTCTGGATCAGTCACCGACCAGCAATACCAATCGCTCGCCACGCACACCGACCGGCGACCGTACGATCTTCAGTGTGGGGGCGGGTTATGACGTCAGCAAAGAACTGACCCTTGATGTTGCCTACGCCTATCTTAAAGAAGAAAGCGTTGATGTCAGCCGTGCCAATGCGCTGGCCAGTTACAGCGCGCGCTATCAGAACCGCGCCAGCTTTTTGGGCGTGGGGGCGACTTACCGTTTCTGAGAAAGTTGTCAGTCTGCAGAAGCAGTACATCCTTACTGTTACTAGTACATCCGTACTATGGCTGGCCCTGGTTCGGCAACTTAAGCTAATGCGCTGAATAACACCCTGACTTGTTGATGGCAGACGACGTTTTTATAACGTCGCCGGCCGCGCGTGCGCGACCGTAACAGGTCTTGCAGTGGTGTAAACGGATCACTCACAACAGACTTTGTTTTCAGAGGGAACGCGCATGGGTATTTCTCGCCATTTGGCAAACATAAGGGGGTTGGCGGCGATTACGCTGGTCACAGTAACCATGACGGCCTGTTCGACCGGTGGCGGCAACCCGCTCGATACCCTGACCGGTGATTACAAATATGCGCCTGACTATATAAAAGCCAACATCATTGCCCGCAAGTCGACCAAGGAACAGATTCGCCAGGCGTTTGGTGCGCCTTATTCGGCACAGGACAATGTTTCCGATAACAGCTCTGAGTGGTACTACGACCGTAACGAATCAGGTCTTAACTCATTGACCAAAATGGCGGTCAAGTACTCCAACCGATACGGTTCCGGAGACGCGGCATCCACCTTGCTTCAAGGGCAATCGCGTATGGGCGATGCGCAGGAAATGATAGGCGACGCAAGCACACTGAGCGGCACGCAAGCTACCGGAAGAAAAGCGTCGATTACGCGCATTTTCATCAAGTTCAAGGGCAATGTGGTTGAGCGCTTCACAACTGATTGACCACAGCTCGCTGCCCAACGTCTGCAAGCAACACATTCCAACGACTGTCAGTACACCGCCGAACCGGCCTTGAAACTCAGCAACAGCGAGCGCAGTTCGACCGGCCTTACCGGTTTTGATAGAACGGGGATATCCGGATCGTTCAGCGTCTGCCGGACGTGCTGAAGCTCATGGCCGGTAATCACGATGGCGGGTATGCGCCTTCCCTGCAGCCCGCTCAGGTAGGCAATGCAGTCGGCGCCCGAGGCCGTACGATCCAGATCGAAGTCAGTGACTACCAGATCACAGTCGACACTGATCTCGGGGATGCTGCTGAAGGTCTGTACCTCGCAGCCCCATCTGCGCAGCAACATGGCGGTGGCTTCAAGCACGTTGCGATTGTCTTCGATCAGCATGACGCGCAGGCCGGAAAGCAGGCGGGTATTCCAGTTGATTTCGATGTTGTTCACCGGCTGGCTGGCGGCCACGGCTTTCAGGCCGCTGACGGTTACCGCAGTGCCGCGCTCGGGCACTGAACTGATATTGACCCGCAGATTCATGAGCCTGGCGATACGGCTGACGATACTCAGCCCCAGGCCAACACCTTCAATGTCGCGGTCACGCTTCTCGCGGACGCGATAGAACTCGTTGCACAAGTGCGGCAAGTGCTCGGCGGGTATGCCGCGGCCCCGATCATAAACACCAATGCTGACTGTGCCTTTTTGCCGGCGACAGCCAATCAGAATCGGTTTGCCCGGCGCGTATTTGAAAGCATTGGAGACAAGGTTCTGCAACAGCGTGCGCAACAATGCCGGGTCGGTCCAGACGTGATGGTTGCCGCTGTGTACGCGAATGTCCACGCCAGCCCAGGTGGCAGCCTCGCTGTTCTGAGCGGCCAGCCCGTTGAGCAGTGCATCCAGGTCGACTGATTCGGGGCGCGGTGCGACTTCGCCCTGATTGAGGGTGTAGATGTCCAGCAACGAACGAAACAGTTGTTCTACCGCACTCAATGCCCGGTCGATGTTATTTACCAGACGTTGTTCGTTATCGCCCAAAGCCGCATCGCGCAGGCAGGCAGTAAACAGGCTGATGGAGTGGATCGGCTGGCGCAGGTCATGACTGGCCTGTGCCAGAAACCTTGACTTGGCCTGATTGGCCGCCTGGGTTTCTTCAAGGGCCATGTGCAGTCGGCCAAGCAGAAAATAGACAAACAGTGGCAGGACCAGCATGGTCAGGATCATCATGACGGCCACAGCATGGTGTTCACGCAGAAACGGCGTGAGCACGATGATGATCATCAACGAAATCATGGAAAAGCCGGTTGCCAGCAGCAGGTAGTTGCGACCGTAGCGCATACCGTAGCCGACCGTCATGCTCAGCATTACCGAGTACACCGGCAACATGGCCTCGCCGCCAACCGAGATCGTTACGATTCCCGCCAGATTATCGGTCACCAGGGCAAACAGACGTCGTCTGCCGGAGGCACCCGGGCGCTGGGCAATGCGTATGATCAGCCCCACCGTGACGACGCCGAAGCCCATGCAATAAGCCAGGATCACAAACAGCTTGTTCTCTGACATTTCACCCATCCCATACGCGATCAGTGCGTAAAGGATCGATGTGGCAATGACCGCCATGCGCAGCAGCGCCTGAGTCATTTCCAGATCTATTCGTTGGGGCAGTAGTGACATGACGGCTACCGTCTCAGTGCTGTTTGCCGGCCAGGCTGGAAAACTGTGCAGCGGCGGCCGATCGGGTGGGCACACCAAGCGCCTTGAGCAGGCTGGAGACATGAATACGCACGGTAAAGGGTGAAATACCCAGATCCCTGGCGATTTCCTTGTTGGTTTTTCCCGACGCCACAAGCCCCAGTACTTCTCTTTGACGTACGGTCAGATGGCTGATTGCGCCAGAGTCCAGATCGCTCAGTAACGAACCTTCGGGCTTGTACTTGACCACCACTTCGCCATCGCGGATGGCGATGATGGATTCGGCAATTTCCAGGGGGTCTATATTTTTGCCGATGAAGCCATCCGCACCCTGAGACATGACCTGTGAAATGGTGTCCAGATCATCGACCATCGAGACGACAATGATTGAAGTGCGTTTGAACTCGCTGCGCAGGCTGCCGATGGTCTGCATCGAAGTGAGCCCCGGAAAGCGCAGGTCTAGCACCAGTGTGTCGACCTCATCACCCCGGCGTGCGAGGGTGAGTACTTCATCCAGATTGCCTGCTTCTTCAATAATCGCTTCGGGTATCAGCCGCTCGATAGTACGCAGCATGCCCTCACGAAACAGCGGGTGGTCGTCGGCCACAATGATTCTGCACGGCATACCTCATACTTCCCGTATTCAAGTAGCGCGCATCATACCTGATAGCAGGTATTTGTATCGTTAATGAAACACATGAAATGCAACTTTAATGACAGCCGAGTGCTGGCATTTTGTTATTTTTTTTTGCCAGAAATGGCACTAGCGCTATGAAAAGGTGCAGCAGACGAATCCGCTGCCCTGCCGCCATGCCTGATAGTTATGGATCCCGTTTCGCATTATGTCTTGAAGCGCAGTACAAGATCATTCAAGTTGACTGCCAACTGCGAAAGTTCGGTACTGGCAATCAGTGTTTGCCGGGTGCCTTCGCTGCTCTGTACGGCCAGATCACGGATGCTGATCAGACTTCTGTCAACATCACGTGCTACATGCGCCTGTTGTTCCGATGCCGCAGCGATCTGCAGGTTACGGTTATTGATTTCCAGTACCGAGTCGGTGATCTGGCGCAGCGATTGTCCGGCGTCTTCTGCCGTCTTGCGAGTGCTGTGGACTTCCTGAGTGCTCTTCTGCATGGACTCGACTGTGGCCGAAGAACCGGCCTGAATCGCCGAGATCATCTGTTCGACTTCCTGAGTGGACGTTTGTGTGCGATGTGCCAGCGCGCGTACTTCATCAGCCACCACGGCAAACCCCCGGCCTTGTTCACCGGCACGCGCGGCTTCGATGGCTGCGTTCAATGCCAGCAGGTTGGTCTGCTCGGCAATTCCGCGAATCACGCCCAACACTTTGCTGATGTCCTGTGCCTGGCCGGCCAGGGCCGTGACTTGTGCAGAGGAGCCCTCGACCAGGCCGGTCAGGTTGTGCATGGCGGTCAGGGTTTCGGTCACGCGCTGGTTGCCCAGGTCGGCAGAGAGGCTGGATTGTTGGGCGGCCTGGGAGGTAGACGTAGCATTACGAGCGACTTCTTCTACGGCAGCACTCATTTCGTTTACAGCAGTGGCGGCCTGTTCGATTTCGCTGTTCTGTTGTTGCAGTGTACGGTCGGCGCTTTCGGTGATTGACGTCATCTCGACGGCAGCGGTACTTAATTGGGCGGATGCGCCGGAAATCTCATGAATGGTGGTACGCAGGTTCCCCGACATGGTGTTGAGGGCCGTCATCAAGCGTGATGCTTCGTCGCTGCCGGTAATGCCCAGTTGCCGGGTCAGGTCGCCTGCGGCGATGTCTTCTGCCAGTTTGAGGGAAGCGTTGAGCGGATCGACAATACTGCGTGTCAGGGTAATCGCCAGAACCACAGTCAGAAGGGACGCTGCAATAACAACGGTCAGCAATACATTGACGCTGTGGTTGTACACGTCGGTGGCATCTTTTCCGGAGCTCACGGCTTCTTCAGCGTTGTGCCCACGCAGGGTGGTGAGTTTTTCCTGATAGGCATTGGCGCGCTGAACCTGTTCTGCGTTAGCAAAGGAAACAGCTTTTTCATGATCGGAACTGTCCAGGGCGATGATCTGTTTCACGCCGTCGATGTAGGCCCCCATCTTGCTGTTGGCGTCTTCGAATTGCGCACGGTCGGCTTCGCCCGAAATCAGATTTTTCCGATAAAACTCGCTGTTCGACCTGAGCGCCTCTATCGCTTCCCGGGCTTTGGCTTCTGCTGTGCTGTGCACGGCAGGGTCGGTACTGGCGAGCATCCTGATGCTTTCCAGACGAGCGTGAAGCAGGGCGATCTGAATGTCGTCGACGACCTGAATGCTGGGCAACGAGTTTTCTTCGATGTTCTGCTCGGCCGTGCGCAGATGGTCGATCTGCACGTAGGAGAATCCTCCGAGGCCAATCAGCAGCAAGGTAATAACGCCAAAAAACAGGGATGCCCTGCGTGAAATATTCAGCGATCTGATGTTCATGGTTGCCTCCAGCGGCAAAACAGGCGGAAGGGCAATGCGTTCCTTTCCGATATCTGTTTTTCTGCTGACGCCTGAGGAGCTTTAATTAATCGCGATGAAAGTTATTTCATGATGGACATAATGCCATGTGGGTTCTGTTAAGCATCAGGCGCTAAAAGTCCCCGTCACAAAGTAAATAATGTTAACGGTTTACGCAGCTCACTATTTCTAAAGTATTAACTCTAGTTGTAGGGGGTTCGAGGTCTGTGTTCAGTCGGGACTGCAGGACTAAGCCGCTGACACGGTAGCGGCCACAGATAACTTATCCAGAAAACCTGCTACGCAGCCCATGCAGGCCATTCTTTCTTCCACATGGGGCATGTGGCTGGACTCTCTGAACACCGACCAGCGAACGTCAGGGATGTTTTCCACGTAGGGTTTCACCACGAGTGGAGTGGCTTCGTCGTAAAACCCCGAAATCACCAATGTCGGGACCTTGATGTTTTCCAGCCTGTCGACAATGGTCCAGTTCTTCAGGGTGCCGATAACGTGAAACTCGGTAGGGCCATTCATGGCGTGATACACGGTCGGGTCCGCGTCGATCTGGTCGAAGGTGCGTTTCACCTCGTCCGGCCAGGGTGTGATGCGGCATACATGACGGTCATAAAATGCCCGCGATGCTTCAAGGTACTCAGGGTCAGTCAACGTTCCTGCCTGTTCGTGCTTGAGCAACGCAGCTTGCACAGCTTCAGGCAAGTCCTCGCGCAGTCGGTTGGCCTCGCTTACCCAGGTCTGCATATCTGCCGGGGAGTTGGCGACAATCAGCGCTTTCAGCCCTTTGGGCTGGAGCACCGAATGCTCCGAAGCCAGCATGCCGCCCCACGACTGGCCCAATAACGCGTAATTACCTTCGATGCCCAAGTGGGCAAGCAGGTTGTTCAGCTCTCTCAGGAACAGATCGACTGTCCAGAATTCGCGACTCTCATGGGGCAGGCGAGTCGACTTTCCGTTACCCAACTGGTCGTAATGGATCACCGCCTGACTGGTACTGGCGAGGTCCTTGAACGAGTCCACGTAATCATGGGTACAGCCGGGGCCGCCGTGCAGAATGACCAACGGTGTACGCGGGCCTTGCAAGTTGCCGGTGACGCGATACCACGTCTGATAGTCGCCGAACGGCGCAAAACCTTCCTTGATCGTCATGTCTGCCATGTCGCCGGTCCCTGCTGGATAGTTCGGGGCACCATAGCGCTGCGCGTGGCATCTTAAAACTATAGAAAATGATAGGTTTTGGCTGATGAACCGGTCATTGGTCGAGTAAACGGTAGTGAACGGCACGCACGACTGCCTGCACACGGTTTTTGGCTCCCAGTTTCTGCATGGCCGAATTCAGATGCAGCGTCACCGTGGCGACCGAACGGTTGAGCTGATCGGCGATTTCCCTGGCCGTCAGCCCTTCGGCAGACCAGCTCAGGCATTCACGCTCGCGGCGGGTGAGCTTGATCGCATTACAGGAGCGCATCTTCTGGTCAAACAGCGGGTAGGCGACTTCCTGAAAGGCATGAGCCAGCAGACCGAACTCGGCCAGGCTCTGCCGGGCATCTTCCAGTGCAGCGTCGCTGCTGTCGGAACACAGGCCTGTCAGGGTGGCGAAACCGCCCTTGGGCATGTGGATAGGCACCGTCACGCCACACGTCATGTGTGAGTCATGCAGGTAGCGCACCACCGGCTTGTGCATGTCGGTGATAAAGGTTTGCAGCACCGTTTCAGCCTTGGGCTGGTATGACCATACAAAAGGCGAAACGCTGGCCACCGCCAGGTGTTGCACCGGGTCGATCTGGTAGTACCCCTGGCTGCACCAGAGTGCGTGCCAATCGGCCGGGGTGTTGCGCAATGAAAGCAACGAAGGTGTGATCAGTGCTCCATCATGGGACACAGGCACCGGGCTGTAATCGTAAATCACTGCATCGAATCCAAGCTCCGATGCCAGTAACAGTGCGCAATCCATTTGCTGATCCACTGTAGATGCCGATTGCAGACGCGAATTGAAATCCGACAACCTGATATGCATGGCTTGACCTCCTTTGTCATAGAGCCGGTGTAGGGGGCTTAATATAGCAATTAGCAAGGACAGTGCCACGCCTGCGTCCAACCGGCTGTCAGTCGTGTAAAACCTATAAGAATTGCTAGCTGTTTGCCATGGCGCTGCGCGATAGGGTTGAGGCCATGAGCGACGTCCGCAAAGGTGAGGTGCGATGGGGTATGCGAGCAAGGCGGATGAGCGCAAAACAATCAAAGTCGACGGATGGTCAATGTTCGACTACAACTTCGCTCTGCCCTTTTGCGTGAAAGGGGTGGCGGCGTACTTTCCGGTCCTGCTGAATTCTCTGTCACAGCATCGGGGCGTCTGATGAATCTGGGTCGTTATCGTTTTATTCTCCAGCGTCCGTTGCAGTTGCTGCCGGTGCTGTTCGGCATCAGTCTGGTGACCTTCATTCTGGTGCGCTCGATCCCCGGTGACCCGGCGCGCATCCTGCTGGGCGCCCGTTCCACACCGCAGGCACTGGCCAACATCCGCGCCCAGTACGGGCTGGATGAACCCTTGTGGACGCAGTATGTGTACTTCATGAAAAACCTCTTGCAGGGCGATATGGGTAAATCGCTGCTGTACAAGATCGATGTGCTCAAACTGATCGTTACCCGGCTGGAGCCTACCGTATTTCTGGTGTGTGGCAGCGTGCTGCTGGCTCTGTTGATCGCCGTGTCTTTGGCCACGGTCGCTGCACGCAACAAGGGCAGTTGGGGCGATAACCTGATTCGTGTCTTCACCACCACGGGGTTGGGCATGCCGGCATTCTGGCTGGGCATCATGCTGATTCTGCTGTTCAGTGTGCAGCTTGGCTGGTTTCCGGTGTCAGGTTACGGCAGTGACTGGCTGGACAAGGCCCACCACATGGTGCTGCCATGCCTGACCATTGCCCTGGCTCTGTCCGCGGTGCTGATTCGCAACCTGCGCGCCAGCATGCTCATGGAGCTGCAGGCTGATCATGTCACTGCGGCGCGGGCACGTGGCGTCAGTGAAGGCGCAGTGTTTCGTCGTCACGTACTGCCCAACTCGCTGGTGCCGTCAATCAACCTGCTGGCAGTGAACATCGGCTGGCTGATCAGCGGCACTGTCGTTATCGAAAGCCTGTTTGCCATCCCCGGCATCGGCCAGCTGCTGGTGCGCGGCATCTTCAGTCGCGATTACATGGTGGTGCAGGGGGTAGCCATGGTGCTCGCCTGTGCCACGGTAATCGTCAACTTTCTCGCTGATGTGGCCACTGTCGCGATAGACCCGCGGGTGAACATCAAATGACCATCGCCCACGCCCCTCTGCGCCCACACTGGCGTTCGCGGCTTCGCCTGCGCTTGCGCAACGGCCGACTGGCGATGCTGCTGGGTGCCTCATTGCTTGGCGTGTGGCTGCTGCTGGCACTCTTCGCGCCGTGGCTGGCACCTTATGACCCGATTTACCAGAACACCGAACTGCGCATGCTTGCACCGCACCTCGCACATCCGTTCGGCACCGACAATTTTGGTCGCGACATTCTGTCCAGAGTCATCTGGGCGGCACGCATCGACCTGCAGATCTGTGTGCTCGGGGTGGTTTTCCCGTTCATCATCGGCACGTTTGTCGGCGCATTGTCGGGCTATATAGGCGGTCGCTTCGACAACCTGTGCATGCGCGTGATCGACATCGTTCTGGCCTTTCCGTTTCTGGTGCTGATGCTGGCGATCATTGCGATTCTCGGCCCTGGCCTGAGCAGTTTCTACATCGCCATGGCGCTGGTGGGCTGGGTGTCTTACGCGCGGCTGATCCGTTCACAGATTCTGGTCCTCAAGGAAAGCGATTTCGCCCTGGCGGCCAAGAGCCTGGGCTTTGGTCACCTGCGTATTCTGTTTCGCCATCTGCTGCCCAATGCGATGTTCGGCTCGATTGTGTTTTCCATGTCCGATGCGGTGCTGGTGTTGCTCAGTGGCGCGTCGGTCAGCTACCTGGGCCTGGGCGTGCAACCGCCGTTGGCCGAGTGGGGCACGATGGTCGCCGAGGGGCAGGCGTTTCTGACGTCTGCGTGGTGGATCTGCACCTTTCCGGGGCTGGCCATCGTGACGCTGGCCATGGGTTTCAGCCTGCTGGCGGACGGCGTTGCCGAAACCCTCGGAGAGCGGCAATGAGTACGCCAGTGCTGAAAGTCAGCGAGATGAGCGTGATTGCGAACAGTCGGGGGCGCGAGGTAACGCTGGTCGACCGGTTGTCGTTCGATCTGCAGCAGGGCGAGATTCTCGGGCTGGTCGGCGAAAGTGGATCTGGCAAGACCATGGCTTGCCGGGCATTGATGCAACTGATGCCATCGCCGGACCTGCACGTGCGCGGTGGTTCGGTGCTGCTCAATGATGTCGACCTGTTAACGCTGGATGCAGCCGGCATGCGTGCCATGCGCGGGCGGCGGATCGGCATGATCTTCCAGAACCCCAGCAGTCATCTGGACCCGCTGATGCGTATCGGCGAGCAGATTGCCGAAGGCTTTCGTCTGCACCAAGGCGCTTCGAAACGTGAGGCACGGGCGCAGGCGATTGATCTGCTGCGTCAGGTCGGCATTCCCGACCCGGCTTCGCGTGTGGATAACTTTCCCCATGAGTTTTCCGGCGGCATGCGCCAGCGCGCCATGATTGCCGTGGCGCTGGGCTGCGGGCCGCAGGTGCTGATCGCCGACGAACCGACCACCGCGCTGGACGTGACGGTGCAGGCGCAAATCCTGCGGCTGTTACTGGACCTGCGTGACCGTCACGGGCTGTCGTTGATCATGATTACCCACGACCTGGGCGTTGTAGCGCAAACCTGCGACTCCATCGCGGTGATGTACGCCGGTCGCTTGTGTGAACACGGCAGCAAGCGCGACGTGCTGGCCCGCGCCCGTCATCCTTACACCCGCGGCCTGATCGACTGCCAGCCCGCCAGCAGCACGGGCAGTGGCCTGCTGCGCACCATTCCCGGACAGCCGCCATTGCTCGATGCGCTGCCCGCTGGCTGCCGTTTTCATGCGCGCTGCGGTCATGCGGGCGCAGGCTGCGTCGAGACACTACCCCTGATGCGGTCGATGGGGGTTGCCCATGAAGCGGCCTGTCACTATCCGCTGGCAGATTCCCGAGGGGCCGTATCATGAGCGGCTACAGGCTGTTGAACGTCAACGATCTGGTGGTGCGCTTCCCGGCCCCCGGATCAGGTTTCATGGGTCTTAACAAGCGTTGGGTGCATGCCGTCAACGGTGTGTCGCTGAGCATTTGTGCGGGTGAAACGCTGGGCCTGGTGGGCGAGTCTGGCAGCGGCAAGAGCACGCTGGGGCGCGCCATTCTGCGTCTGAACGACATTACTTCCGGGCAGATCGTCTTCGATAATGTCGACATGGCCCAGGGCAGCGGTATCAGTCTGCAGCGTTTGCGCAGTGAAACAGCAATGATCTTTCAGGACCCGTCCTCCTCGCTCAACCCGCGCATGACTGTCGGTGCCACGCTGGCCGAGGTGCTGAAAGTGCAACGCAAGGTCAGCGCATCCGAGATTCCGGCGCGGGTCATCGAGTTGCTCGACATGGTCGGTCTGCGACCCGAATTTGCCGAACGCAAACCGGGTGCCTTGAGCGGCGGGCAATGTCAGCGTGTCGGCATTGCCCGCGCACTGGCCATCGAGCCGCGGCTGATCATCGCCGACGAGTGCGTGGCGGCGCTGGACGTGTCGATTCAGGGGCAGATCATCAACCTGCTGCTGGAACTACGCCAGCGCATGAACCTGGCAATTCTGTTCATTGCCCACGATCTCGCCATCGTGCGCCGCCTGTGTGACCGGGTGGCGGTGATGTACCTGGGCAAAATCGTTGAAGAGGGCCCGGTCGAAGAGGTCTTTCTCAAGCCGCGTCATCCCTATACCGCGGCGCTGATCCAGGCTATTCCGGAGATTGATCCGGATCGTCCGCTGCCCGGTGAACCCTTGCAGGGCGAGCCACCCAGCCCCCTGAGTTTGCCCGCTGGCTGCGCCTTTCATCCGCGTTGCCGGTTCGCCAGACCGACCTGTTCCAGCGTCGCGCCACCCACCCGGCATGTCGGCGAGCAGCGCTACGACTGTGTACTTGATGAACCCGTTTTTTGATCCAGACCTACAACAAACATCTGTCCCGACACCGGCAAGGAGTTCATTTGTATGAAAGCTCGACCAATGAAAATGCTGACCGTCGCCATGCTGGCGGCCTGTTCCCTGGCAGCGGGAGTGGCGGAAGCCGCGGGCGTGCTGACCATCGGCCGTCGTGAGGACGGCACCACCTTCGACCCGATCAAAAGCGCGCAAAACATCGACAACTGGGTATTTTCCAACGTCTACGATGTGCTGATCCGGGTTGACGACAAGGGCACAAAGCTGGTGCCAGGACTGGCCGAAAGCTGGTCGATTTCCCCCGACGGGCTGACCTATACACTCAAGATACGCCCGGCCAAATTCTCTGATGGCTCGGAGCTGACCGCCAGCGACGCTGTATTCAGCCTGCTGCGAATTCGCGACGACAAGGGCTCACTGTGGAGCGATTCCTACAAGATTATCGACAAAGCCGTCGCAACAGATCCGCGTACGCTGGTCATCACCCTGAAGAATCCATCGGCCTCGTTCCTCTCGCAACTGGCGCTGCCCAACGTGTCGATTCTCTCCGAGAAGGCCATGAAGACCCTGGGCGAAGAGGCTTACGCCGAAAAACCTGTCGGTTCGGGAGCCTTCACAGTGAAAGAATGGCGGCGCGGTGATCGGGTGATCCTGGCGAAAAACCCCGACTTCTGGGAAGCGCCGAGCGTCAGCCTGGATGGTGTCGAGTGGATCTCGGTGCCGGATGACAACACCCGTATGCTGATGGTCCAGAAGGGCGAACTGGATGCAGCGATCTATGTGCCGTTCTCCCGTGTCGAAAACCTGAAGAAGAACCCTGATCTGGTGGTTCACTTGGACCCGTCCACCCGTGAAGATCATTTGTTGCTCAACCATGAGCACGGCGCGTTGGTCAAGCCTGAGGTACGCCAGGCACTGGACATGGCTATCGACAAGAAATCGCTGGTCGAAGCCGCCACCTTCGGGCTGGGCACAGTAGCCAATTCCTACATTCCCAAGGGCGCGCTGTATCACTACGCCGATAACCTGCAACGCCCGTATGACCCGGTCAAGGCCAAACAGATGCTGGCGGATGCCGGTGCGTCAGACCTGAAGCTCAACTATGTGGTCAATGCTGGCAACGAAGTCGACGAGCAAATTGCGGTCATGCTGCAACAGCAGCTGGCCAAGGTTGGCGTAACCACCACGCTACAGAAAGTCGACCCGAGCCAGAGCTGGGACATGCTGATTGCCGGTGACTACGACATCTCCGTGATGTACTGGACCAACGACATCCTCGACCCGGATCAGAAAACCACCTTCGTGCTTGGCCATGACACCAACAATAACTACATGACCCGTTACAAGAACGAGAAGGTCAAGGAGCTGGTTGCTGCTGCACGGGTTGAAATGGACCCCAAGAAGCGCGAGCAGATGTACATCGATCTGCAGAAAATGGCCAAAGCCGACGTCAACTGGATCGACCTGTACTACAGCCCTTACATCAGTGTTTCACGCAAGAACATCGAGCACTTCGGCCAGAACCCGTTGGGCCGGTTCACGCTTGAAGAAACCGTCAAGAAGTGAAGCGGGCAGGGCTGTTGTCTGGCAGACAGAAGCCCTGATTCCTCAAGCTATGATGGGCATGCGCGTTAATTTGTATCCTCAGGTTTACCTGCGCTGTGGCAGGCTCTGCGAGTGGTAAGGTTGCGGCCTTTTTGCGCTGTACCCTGCGGAGCCCTGCATGCACAACCCCACCCCCCGTACCGAAACCCCGAGCGCGCTGGCGTTCATCAAGCGCTTTTTCGCCGCTGAGGCCGCTGGCGGTCTGATCCTGATGGCGGCTGCGCTTGCAGCCCTGATCGTCGCCAACTCGCCGCTGGCCGACAGCTACTTTGCAGCGCTGCATACCGTGCTCGCCGGGATGTCGGTAGCGCACTGGATCAACGATGGCCTGATGGCAATCTTCTTCATGCTGGTGGGCCTGGAGATCAAGCGCGAAATGCTGGCCGGCCAGCTGGCGTCCTGGAGCCAGCGCGCCTTGCCGGGCTTCGCGGCGCTGGGCGGCATGGTGGTTCCGGCGTTGATCTACGTGGCATTCAATTGGGGGCAGCCAGACACCATTGGCGGCTGGGCCATTCCGGCAGCGACCGACATCGCATTCGCCCTGGGCGTGCTGTCATTACTGGGCAAGCGTGTGCCGTTGTCGCTGAAGATATTC
Source organism: Pseudomonas syringae group sp. 247E2 (assembly GCF_032587795.1). Taxonomy (NCBI): domain Bacteria; kingdom Pseudomonadati; phylum Pseudomonadota; class Gammaproteobacteria; order Pseudomonadales; family Pseudomonadaceae; genus Pseudomonas; species Pseudomonas syringae group sp. 247E2. The sequence continues at coordinate 343,507 of NZ_JAWHPK010000001.1, forward strand.
CTGTCGGCACTGGCAATTCTCGATGACCTCGGCGCTGTGCTGATCATCGCGCTGTTCTACACCAGCGATCTGTCCATTCCCATGCTGCTGGCCGCACTTGGCTCCATCGCCGTGCTCGTCGCGCTGAACCGCTTGGGCGTTAAAAAGCTGCTGCCTTACCTGATTGTCGGCGCGCTGTTGTGGTTCTTCATGCTCCAGTCCGGTATTCACGCCACCTTGGCGGGCGTAGCGCTGGCACTGTGCATTCCGCTCGGCAAACCCGATGAAGAAGCCAGCTCGCCGCTGCTGCATCTGGAAGAAAAACTGCACCCGTGGGTCGCCTTTGCCGTCGTACCGGTCTTTGGATTCGCCAATGCCGGCGTTTCACTGTCAGGCATCACTGTCGACAAACTGCTGGACCCAGTTCCGTTGGGCGTCGCGCTGGGGCTGCTGATCGGCAAACAGGTCGGCATCTTCGCCCTCGCTGCACTGGCCATCCGCGCCGGCCTGGCCCGCTTGCCGGACGGCAGCAACTGGGGCCAGCTTTATGGCGTTGCGGCGCTGTGCGGTATTGGTTTCACCATGAGCCTGTTCATTGGCGCACTGGCCTTCCCGGGCGCACCGGAGCTGGTGGATGAGGTCAAGGTGGGCGTACTGATCGGGTCGGTGTTATCGGCGTTGCTTGGGGTTGTGGTGTTGCGCAGGTTTGGAGCGAGGGGGTGAGCGTAGGGGACGATAATCTCAACTATCGTGCGACGCTCCGCGTCGGCATGCCGGTCTGGACGCTCTGCGTCCTCTTCGCGACGTAAACCGTCGCGAACTGCATTCCCGAAGTAATGGACGTCACAGTCAATCATATAGCCAGGAGTAGATTGAGAAATGTTGAAGCTGATCAGTCAGCGCAATTGCGCGCCTTCGCTTGAGGACCCGAAACACGATGTGTACCTATTCAGTGTCGACACATCCGGAGCCGATAAACCGTTCTGTTTTGAACAGTCAATTACCGGCGGGCATGCTGAGCGGGGTGGCTGCATATTTCTGAACCTGGCCGGGCTTGAGAACTGGCCCGGTGATTGGCGAGTTCATCTGGAGAAGTCCGGTTGCGGCTGGGTAGCGGAGTTGATGGCTGGGGCGCAAACCGATCAGCAAGCCGTGAAGTTGATTCTGGAACAAGTGACCATTACCTGATCGCAATCTGACGATTCAGAAACCGCACGGCATGTCGATAAAGAAGTGACATGCCAGGGACTCGGCAAATCTGACTTTATTTTGAGAGCCCTGTGTATGTTTCACTTATTCCGACCACGTCGTGACAGAAAAGCCCTTCAACAACTTATTTCCTCTCTCAAGGGGGCTGGCGAGCCGGTGGTAAGAGGCTGCGCTGAAGAGAGCAGCGTACTTGAGTGCTGGAGTTCGCTGAGTACCCAGCGTCGTCTTGACGAGCAACGTATCGCCGATCTTGAGCAGGAACTGGAAACCGCCCGCCACCTTCTGGGTGAAGCCTCTGCCTCGGCCGCCGCTTATGAGACCCGCTTTGATCTGGTCAACCGTGCGTCGAGCGAGGGCCTTTGGGATATGGAGGTCGTAGCAGGCGATCCGGTCAACCCGAACAATCGATTCTGGTGGTCGCAGCAACTTCGCACGCTTCTCGGTTTTAACGACGAGCGAGACTTCCCTAACGTACTGGCGAGCTGGGCAGACCGGCTTCATCCGCAGGATAAACAAGCCACGCTCGACGCATTTGCCAAGCATCTGAATGATCGCTCGGGTAACACGCCGTACCGGGTCAAGAATCGTCTGGCGATGAAGAACGGCACTTATCGCTGGTTCTATGCCCAAGGCGAAACGTTAAGAGACGCACGCGGAACGCCGCTGCGTGTCGCCGGCTCGCTTCGTGATATTCACGATGAGCTTGAACGTGATCTGGAACACGATGTGATCATTACCCGATTCGAACTGGCCCGGGAGATGCTCTCCGACGGGCTCTGGGACATGGAGGTCATTGCTGGCGACCCGGTCAATGCGAGAAACCCGTTCTGGTGGTCTCCACAGTTCAGGCGGCTTTTGGGTTTCGAAACAGTCGAAGAGTTTCCTGACGTACTGGATAGCTGGGCATCACGGCTGCACCCTGACGACAAGGAGCGCAGTCTGACGGCATTCGGTGCGCATTTGAATGACCGGACTGGCAAGACGCCGTTCGATATCGAGTACCGCCTGAAGATGAAAACCGGCGAGTACCGCTGGTTCCGTGCACGCGGCCAGACTCGTCGCAATCCCGAAGGTGTTCCGCTGAGGGTGGTCGGTGCGTTGGTGGATGTGCATTTGAAGCATGAGCAGGATGCTCTTCGCGACACCGAAGCACAGCATCAGAAAAACCTGGAAGAGAACATCACTCAACTGACCCAGATAGTCGGCACTATCCAGAGCATTGCCAGCCAAACCAACCTTCTGGCGCTCAATGCCGCGATTGAGGCTGCACGCGCCGGGGAAGCTGGGCGGGGCTTTGCGGTGGTAGCTGACGAAGTGCGCAAGCTGGCGACTCGAACGACTGAAGCGACGGAGCAGGCGGCAAGCATGATGAGTCGCTGATAAAACCAGCCTTCGCTTTTTGATAGCCGTAAAAAAAACGCCTCCGCAAGGGAGGCGTTTTTTCAGCTCAGCACATCAAACACATCAAGCCAGGTCGAAGCGGTCCAGGTTCATCACCTTGGTCCATGCGGCCACGAAGTCTTTGACGAACTTCTCGTTAGCGTCCGAACTGCCGTACACCTCGGAAATCGCACGCAGTTGAGCATGGGAGCCAAATACCAGATCGACACGGGTGCCGGTCCATTTGACTGCGCCGGTTTTGCGGTCACGTGCTTCAAAGGTGTCGTTGCCACCTGAAGTCGCTCTCCACTCAACGCCCATGTCCAGCAGGTTCTTGAAGAAGTCGTTGCTCAGGGTTTCCGGCTTGTCGGTGAAGACGCCGTGCTTGCTCTGTCCGACGTTAATATTCAAGACCCGCAGGCCGCCCAACAGCACAGCCATTTCCGGTGCAGTGAGGGTCAGCAGTTGCGCCTTGTCGACCAGCAGCGATTCTGCCGAGACCTTGTAGTGCGCCTTCTGATAGTTGCGGAAGCCATCGGCGATCGGCTCAAGGAAGCTGAACGACTCGACATCCGTCTGCTCCTGCGATGCATCGGCACGGCCTGGTGTGAACGGCACCGTGACGTGATGACCAGCGTTCTTCGCAGCCTGCTCGACGCCTGCACTACCGGCCAGGACGATCAGGTCAGCAATGGAAACCTGCTTGCCACTCGACTGAGCGGCATTGAACTCGCTCTGAATCCCCTCAAGCGTCTTCAGTACGCCCGCCAGTTGTGCAGGCTGGTTAACCGCCCAGTCCTTTTGCGGAGCAAGACGCAGACGACCGCCATTGGCACCGCCGCGCTTGTCAGAGCCACGGAAAGTAGAAGCGGCTGCCCATGCGGTTGAAACCAGCTGCGAGACAGAAAGCCCCGAAGCCAGAATCTTGCCTTTGAGCGCGGCAACATCCTGATCATCCACCAACGCATGATCAACATTCGGAATAGGGTCTTGCCACAGCAGCTCTTCGGCCGGTGTTTCCGGGCCGAGGTAGCGCGCGAGCGGGCCCATGTCACGGTGAGTCAGCTTGAACCAGGCGCGGGCGAACGCGTCGGCCAGTTGCTCAGGGTTGTTCAGGAAGCGACGGGAGATCTGCTCGTAAGCTGGATCGAAGCGCAGCGCCAGGTCAGAGGTCAGCATACTTGGCGCATGACGTTTGGATGGATCGTGGGCATCCGGAATCTTGCCCGCGCCTGCGCCGTTCTTCGGCGTCCACTGATGCGCGCCTGCCGGGCTCTTGGTCAGCTCCCACTCGAAGCCAAAGAGGTTTTCCAGGTACTCGTTGCTCCATTTGGTCGGAGTCGAAGTCCAGGTTACTTCCAGGCCGCTGGTGATGGTGTCGCCACCCTTGCCGCTGCCGAATTTGTTTCTCCAGCCAAGCCCCTGCTCTTCAAGACCGGCTGCCTCCGGCTCTGGACCGACGTTGTCGGCAGGGCCTGCGCCATGAGTCTTGCCGAAGGCGTGACCACCGGCGATCAGTGCTACGGTTTCTTCATCGTTCATCGCCATGCGACCGAAGGTTTCACGGATATCCTTCGCCGAAGCGACCGGGTCCGGCACACCTTCAGGCCCTTCCGGGTTCACGTAGATCAAGCCCATCTGCACAGCGGCAAGCGGGTTTTCCAGATTGCGCTCACCGCTCGCGGTGCGGCTTTCTTCGTTAGCGTGATTCTCCGGCTCGGCGACCAGCGTGCCGTCGCCCGGCTGCTGCATTTTCTTCTGTGCGCCGTAGCGTTCTTCGCCACCCAGCCAGGTGGTCTCGGAGCCCCAGTACACATCCTCTTCCGGTTCCCAGACATCCGGGCGACCACCGGAAAAACCGAACGTCTTGAAGCCCATCGACTCCAGCGCGACGTTGCCGGTAAGCACAATCAGGTCGGCCCAGGAGATCTTGCGGCCATACTTCTGCTTGACTGGCCAGATCAGGCGACGTGCCTTGTCCAGGCTGACGTTGTCAGGCCAGCTGTTGAGCGGCGCAAAACGTTGCTGGCCAGCACCTGCTCCGCCACGGCCATCGCCTGTACGGTAAGTACCGGCGCTGTGCCAGGCCATGCGAACGAATAGCGGACCATAATGGCCAAAGTCGGCCGGCCACCAGTCCTGCGACCGGGTCATGACGTCGCGCAGGTCTTGTTTGACCGCTTCGAAGTCAAGGCTCTTGAACTCCTTGGCATAATCAAAGCTCTCGCCCATCGGGTCGGAGAGTGAGGAATGCTGATGCAGAATCTTCAGATTCAGCTGCTTGGGCCACCAGTCACGGTTGGTGGTGCCGCCGCCAGCAGCGTGGTTGAAGGGGCATTTCGATTCAGTTGACATGCTTGATACACCTTTTTGTCATTTGCATCCGGCCATCCAGCCCACTCGCGGGGCTTCAGACAGTGATGACGGAACTCCATAGCACTGGGTTCGTACCGGCCGCTCGATCAACGATCAGGCCAGTAGCGATCATTGGATTGCTGCGATACGAGACCACAACGTGCACAGAAAACTTGAGCTCATTCTTATCTCCTTATCAGGGTAAAACCGCACGGCCTTCGCCGATGCTCTTGCAGATTAGCCTTCTTTGTGGATATTTCTAATAGAAAGAACGTTATGGGTTGATAGGCAAACTCTGGCAGCGCTGTCATCTGATCAGCAAAATGCCCTGTTAATCTGCTCCGCCATTGGAATAACAGGCCGGGCATAGCCAGTGATCACGATTCGCAGCATGACAATCAAGGATTACGAATCGGTCATCGAACTGATGCGCAACACACCGGGCATCTCTCTGCGCGATGCCGATTCGCGTGAATCGACAGCACGCTACCTCGACAGAAACCCCGATATGAGCTTCGTCGCCGAGGCGGAGGGGGCTGTGTGCGGCTGTGTCATGTGTGGGCATGACGGCCGCCGGGGTTATCTACACCATTTGATTGTGCTGCCGGAGTATCGTCGACAGGGGATAGCTCACGAGTTGGTCGAGCGCTGCCTTCAGTGTCTGGAAGCGCTGGGAATTTATAAGTGTCATCTGGATGTGCTGAAGGTTAACGAGGCGGCTGGCCGATATTGGTCGGGGCAGGGGTGGACATTGCGAGAAGATATTGACCGCTATTCGATGGTTCGGCAGGGCGGCGAGAATGCTTGAGAGGACCGAGCGCTATGCATGGGTATTAACCGATTTCACCCCCTTGGTTCTGCTTTTCCACACTTCCAGCGGTCGCGGAAACTATCTTGCCTTCAAAGGCAATACATTGTCTGCCGCTCCGTTTGGCGAGATACAAATTTTCATCGGCTTCTTTCAACAGGTCATTGACGTTTTTTGCCCGAGCCAAACTCGCAATACCTGCACTGAATGAATAGGGCATTTTCGCTGTTTGGTCTTTTTGGGCGTGCATCAATAAATGATCCATTGCCGCTATGGCGTCTGCTGCGTTTGCTGCGGATAACATCACGCCAAACTCTTCTCCCCCCAGGCGACCAAAGCTGACCAGCCCCGTTGTGTTTTTTATGAGTGTTGCGAAACATATAAGGACATTGTCACCCACGTCGTGGCCATGGTTGTCGTTGATGCTTTTAAAGTTATCCAGATCAAGCATTGCGAACCACAGCGAGGACTTATCATCTGACCTCAGTGCGTTATCCAGGCTGGCGACCAGTGCGCGGCGATTTGGGGCGTTCGTCAGCGTGTCGGTTTCGGACAGCTTCCGGTAGCGATCACTCGCCGCCATGGTCTGCATGACCAGGCTCAGGAAGGTTGCATTCAGGGAGCCGCCCAACAAGGTCGAGCTGATCAGGAAAACATAAAACAAAGGCGCATGGTCGACGCCGACCGCCGTAAGGTCCGTTTGCCACATGATCAACCAGATCAGAGCAGCCGCAGCGACGTAGTCAATAAACTTGACGAAGAATACGCTCATTCCCGTGATGAGCAGGGAAGTGACAACCAATCCCCACATCGACGCCTCTACGCCCATGCGTTCGATCTGTACCTTGAACAGAACGGTAAGTGAGGTCATGTAGATAATGCCGAACAGGCGCCACGTCGTCATGCTTCTGCTGTTGGAAGTGACAATGATTGACAGCGTCGCCCCCGCCAGAGCGCAATAAATAAATATATCCAGTGATTGCTCAATAGACGGATTCACACACCAGCTGATAATCCAACTGAAAAGGCCGATCAGCTGAGACAGCTTCAAGGGTATGAAAATAGAGTCTTTCAGGTTTCTTCTTTGTGGCATGTGCTGTTTTCCATACTTATGCCAGCTGAAGCGTAATCGACGGCACATACCTTGGTCGAGATGCGTGATGATATATTGCCAGTATACGTGATCAGTACTCGAGAGCGATGGCCGCTTGTCTTGCTGTGACAGCGAGTGGGCCTACACCATGACTCAACGGGACGCTTTATATTTGAAGCGAGTATAGTTTTTATGAAGCTTGAAAGCAGTTTGGTAGCTTCGCTGTATTAATCACCCAAACTCCTTGCTGCCGGAATGAAACTTGCCTTCACTTAGCCGAATGACCTTGAGACGTATTAAGGGGCAAGGCCGATGAGTAGTCGTTATGTGGAGACAAACAAGGCTTCGATTGACGCGGCACCGCCACCTCACCTGCGGCGTTTTCAAACCTGTGACATCGACGAGCACGGTCGCAACCTCAGCGGCTGGCAGGTTCGTTACGATCAAGTAACGCCCGGAGGCTTTGAAGGCGAGCTGACGGAATTCCGCTCGGACTGGCTGCAACTGGTCCGCGACCGCTCTAATCAGGCCCTGGTCAAGAGTGGTATAGCCTGGAAGGGGGCGATTATTTTCGCCTTGCCGTTGAGTGCCAACGGTCCGGCGTTCTGTGCCGGGCACACGCTTCCGGAGTCGAGCATGATCGTCGCGCACGGCGAGAATCTTCCGGAATTGAGTACGCCGCTGCAATTGGATGCACTGGGCATTGCGATTGAAGAGAGTGCCCTGGCTTACGCACTGGAACGTCAGGGCAGCCGTTTTGAAATTACCGATCTTCCCAAGTGTTACCGTTTGACCGATCCAACGGTTCGCACGAGGTTCACTGCGCTCTTCGATAACCTGTTGAATGGAGAGCAGGCGTGCCTGCAGAAGCTTGAGTACGAGTCGATCCGGCGTGGCATTCGGGATGCCGTAATGTTGCAGGTGCTGGAACTGGTGGCACCTGATCAGGCACCGCCGCTAAATCCCACGGCGCGCAAGAGAATGGTGGATCGGGCCCGCGATTATGCCTTGGCGCATCTGGATGAACCGCTGTCGATTCTGGATGTGTGCAACCACATTGGCACCAGTCGCCGCAAACTTCAGTACTGTTTTCAGGAGACGCTGGGCATCAACCCGGTGGCTTTTCTGCGCACGTTGCGCCTCAACGCAGCGCGGCGCGAGTTGCGCGAAAGCAGCCGGATCGAACTCGTGCAGACGGTCGCCGCGCGCTGGGGTTTCTGGCACTTGAGCCGGTTTTCCAGTGACTACCGGACACTGTTCGGGGAAACACCCTCGCAGACCTTGCAACGCAAACATCTTTGCTGAAATCGGATAACGGCATAAAGCATGACTCAATAGCATGACCCCACCACCTTCGTGGTCAGGGGCATGCGATGAGTCATAACAATAATTCCAATATCAGACGCTTCACTTTCTTGACGCTCGGCTTGATGAGCCTTGCTGCCACGGTTCAGGCAACTGAAAACGGAGCACCGACTACCTCCTTCGGTGTTTACGATTTCGGTGCAGGCATCCTGCCTCCGTCGACCCCCGTGGGTACGCTTGGAATGCGCGTGGCGTTCTATTCGACCAATGTGCAGAAAGACCGCCACGGTCGCTCGCTGGACAACAATTTTTCCCTGGACGTTCTGTCCATCGGCGTTGCGTACTTTCGCATGACCGATTACAGAATACTGGGCGCGCGCTATGGCTACAGCGTGGCGGTGCCTTTCTTCCAGATGGATGCCTCGTTCCGGGTCCAGACGCCTGGCGGCCCGCTGGACCTGAAGGCGGATCCGTTCAGGATGGCCGACATTTCGGTGTCGCCGCTCATACTGCAATGGGACCTTTCCCCCAACCTGTTCGTGAACGCACAGATGCAGATTCAGACACCTACCGGCGACTACGACAAGAATCGTCCTATTTCGCCGGGGCTGAATCACTGGACGTTTTCTCCCACCGTCAACGCTACCTACATCAGCGACAGCGGTTTTGAAGTGTCCAGCAGCTTTCAGACTGACATCAACACCCGCAACCCTGCGACCGACTACAAGAACGGTGTCGAATACCGTCACGAGTTTGCCGTGGGCCAGCATGTAGGTCCTTTCACGCTGGGGCTGGGCGGGTTCTATTATCGGCAATTCTCCGATGACGATGCGCCAGGGCTGGACACCGGCAACCGCGCCCGAGTGGTCGCAGCCGGCCCAGCGATCAGCTACTTTACGCCCGGCATGCCTGCGGCGTGGTTTCACATCTACAAGGAATTCGGCGCACGCAACCGCACCGAGGGTTACACCGTGGCGTTACGGGTAGGTCACAGTTTCTAAAAACGGTTGCAAGCTCGGCGATCTTGTTTCCATTCGAATTCAGGCCATCAGGAACCTTCCCATGAAAGACATTCAAACGTTGTTGAACGATGAAGACGCCACCGGCCTGGCCGAGTGGGTCAGGCGCGGCGAGGTTCAGCCGATCGATTTGCTGGAGGGGGTGATTCAACGCATCGAGCACGTTGAGCCGGAACTCAACGCCGTCGCCGAGCGACTGTATGACTCAGCGCGCAGCGCGGCACTGGACGCTGCAAAAAGCCAAGGCGTTTTCGCGGGCGTACCGACGCTGATCAAGGACCTGTTTACCCCGGTCAATGGCGCGCGGATGAGCAATGGCTCCCTGGCCATGGGCGAGTTCCGTGCCCCCTTTGAAGCCGAAGTTGTCAGCCGCCTGAGGCGTGCCGGTTGCGTGCTTGCCGGGACGACCACTGCACCGGAATTCGGCACGTCCTATTCCACCGAATCCACACGCTTCGGCGCGACCCGCAACCCGTGGAGCCTCGAGCACAGCGCCGGTGGCTCAAGTGGCGGGGCTGCCGCACTCGTGGCCGCACGGGTAGTGCCCTTTGCCCACGGTAACGACGGCGGCGGTTCGTTGAGAGTGCCTGCATCCTGCTGCGGCGTATTCGGCTTCAAACCCAGCCGCGGCCTCATGCCTTCCGGCCCGATGGTCGGCGAGGGCTGGGCAGGCCTGAGCACCGCGCACGCCATCACCCTGACCGTACGCGACAGCGCAGCCTTGCTCGACGCCACAGCAGGCATGGACCTCGGTGCGCCTTACGCAGGCCCTGTTCAGAGCCTGCCTTACGTCAGCGCCGTCCAACGCGACCCCGGCACCCTGCGCATCGCGCTCATCGAACAATCAGGCACCTGGCCAACCTCCGCCGAGAGCCTGGCCGCCGTGCGAGACGTCGCGCAATTGTGCGAGTCACTCGGGCACCGCATCGAACCCGTCAGCCTGCCAGTGGTATTGCCGGAATTCCTCGACCACGTCTTCACCATCATCGGCGCGAACACCCGCAACCACGTCGATATGTTAGGCCGCATGCGTGGCTTTGACGTGCAAGACCCCGAGCTGGAAGCCCGCACACGCATCATCCTGCGCGACAAAGGCGGCGTCAGCGGCGCGCAATACGCCGCCGCCGTCGAATGGATTCACGCCCTGGGCCGCCAACTGGCGACATTCATGCAGGATTACGACGTGATTCTCTCGCCAGTGCTGACACGCGAGCCGGCGCGCATTGGTGAGCTTGTGGTGCCAGATGTGAACCTGAGTCTTGAGGACATGATCGAGCGGTCGCATCGGTATTCGCCCTTTGCAGCGTTGTTTAATGCGAGTGGCCAACCGGCGATGTCGGTGCCGTTGTCCTGGAGTACGGCGGGGCTGCCGATGGGAGCGCATTTTGCTGGGCGGTTTGGGGAGGAGGGGGTGTTGTTGGGGTTGGCAGGGCAGTTGGAGCGGGTGAGGCCTTGGCGGGGGCGGGTGCCGGGGGTTAGTGGGTGGGGGGGGTGAGGGGGGGATCTGCCCGTTCAACGCGGGGTTGGTTGCGTCGGTAGGCAAGCGGAGGCGAAAAAGACGCTTTAGGGCTCCCTCACCCTGTATTTCATCGCTTTCGCCGTGTTTCAGGTGAAATGCAATCCAAACACCCAGTACTATGTGTTTACAAACGCCAAATTAACTCAAGGAAGAGAGGTTCCTGCTTATGCATATCAAGTCCATTGGCTTCAAGTCCATTCGCCAACTCAACGCTACTGTGCGGGATTGCTATTCTGACTTTACCCAGGCCGCCCAGCATCTGCCTCTGCTTGAATTCAAAAAAATCAACCTGCTGATCGGCGAAAATGGCGCCGGTAAATCAACGGTCATCGATATGATCCGGTCTTTGCGCTGGCCGGATGTTTTGCCTAGCCTCGCACGGGACAACCCGGAGTATGGCTGCACGCCGGAGTTCTGTATCGAACTAAATGATGACCGCGCTTACTTATATAGATTCACTCTTTCCCCTACGGACGACACGTTTCAGAAAGTCATTTGCAAAATGGGTTACAGGGCTGCTGGTGGACAGTTTGAGAAAATCGCTCAAAAATTACTAAATCGATTTACCGAGCATCCTGTAGACGGAAAAATTCCTCCAGCCGAAGGAGTTAAGATCGAATATCTTAATTGTGGCGGCCCATCCCTGAACGTGGACGCCCAAGCACTGGAGCACCTCAACGCTCATGCCGAACTGCTCACAGGAATGATTAATTGGAAGGACTATGCCGATCCCATTCGTATACCTATGGATGGCAACGTCATCAACGCTATAGAGAATGGCGTTGCTTCCTCTTGGCTCAGTAACCGAGACGACTTGGGGCAATCCTTAATGGACATGCCCAATAATGTCAAGGCGAGCTGTTATCCATCCGGTTGGAAAGCTTGTGCAGCAATACTCCACTGGCTCAGTAACGTGCAAGATGACAGCATCTGTCTGCTCGAAGAGCCTGAAGTGCACATGCACCCTAAACTTCAAAGGCGCATGTTCGAGCTGGTTTTGCAGATTGCCGAGAAGAAGGCCCTTCAATTGGTGATCAGTACCCATTCGGCTGCCCTGATCAACGCCGCCGCTAGCCGCGACATCAAGATCTTCCAGGCGCAGGGCCAGAAGATTGCGGAGGCTAATATTGCCGAGGTACTTGACCGTCTGGGCTACCAAGCCGCAGATCTGTTGCAGGCTAACTGCGTGATCTGGGTTGAGGGCCCATCGGACAGGATGTACCTCAACAGTTGGTTGCATGCACAAAATCCTACTCTAAAGGAAGGCCAGCATTATTCGATCATGTTCTATGGGGGGCGGTTGTTCAGCCATCTTACTGCCAGTGAAACAGCGTTGAACGACCTGATTTCACTACGCCGCTTGAATCGCAACTCTGCCATTGTGTTTGACAGTGACAAAGCCGGGCCGGACGACGTGCTGACAGAAACCAAGCAGCGTTTGCAGGCTGAGTTTAATTCAGGCAACGGGTTGGCTTGGGTAACTGAAGGCCGCGAAATTGAAAACTATCTGAATGAAACCGCGCTCAGATTGAGCTTGAAAAAAGTTCACCCATCAATGGTGCGCTCGGTGGGAAGCGGGATTTGGGCAAACCTGTTGAAGTATGAAGTGGATGCCGAACTATCCAAAGCAAAAAATCCAGATCCGGAGCGCACAGGCAACAAAGTAGACGTAGCTAGCCACTATTTGAAGCACAATCAGGTAGATCTCAAGGTCCTTGACCTGATGCAGCGGCTTGACGAATTATGCTCCTTCATCAGCGCCTGCAACACTTGACGCTCAGCGGGCCATTCATAGACAAAATCGGCGTTGTTCCTGGTAGTGGAGGCATTGTTTGATGATTCAGATCTGCCTTGGCACATTTCGAGCTGTTCGCTGACTTCCTCGCCAATCGAATGCGTGAGCCAAAGCTAGAAGCCATTGCGCTACGAGTACAAGATGTTCACTTGGTTTCGATGGCGATTAAGAAAAATAAAAAGCACGGGGTCTAACATCGCTACTTTTATGTCCAGTTCGACCTATGCGGAAAGGCCATAGATGGATTTTCGAAAGTCGACGGGCTTGGGGTAGAGATAGACTTTTTCGACTTTGGCGCCGGGTCGCATCATAACGTGCTGGTTCTGAAAAAAAATCGGGAGCACAGCAGCATCGGGGATCAGTTGGACGTTTTGAATATTGGGTTCATGGAGCGGTTGCGGTAATGGTTGTTGGAGTTGGCTGGGTAGTTGGAGTAGGTGCGGTCTTGGCGGTGGGTATTGCTATGGCGTATTTGCTTTGCAAGTCCTGATGCTCAGAGGATGGGCTGGAATAAATATCCCCGTTATTTATTCCAGTATTTTCTGGTTTTCCGGTGCCGAGGTTGTTATAACGCTGTCATTGCTGAAATGAGTTACGCATAGTTCTATAAGATTGCCGAACAGCGCTAGACAGTTTTGGAGGTCAAAAACAAATCTTTCAAAATTATCTGATGAGACCACTGCGTTATCTGCATGTGCTAGGGTGTTCCTAAGATTCTTCCAGCTTTGAACGTGTGCTTTATCTATCTCTTTGGACGAGCTCATGTCTGTGAGAATAGCTGATACCGTCTTTTTTTTTTTGGCTCCCTAAAAAACTCAAGATGGCATTTGCTCCGGTTTTAGGAATGTTGGATTCTGAAGATTTAATAAAATTCCGAGTGTCAGAAATCTCCTTCAGAGTTGTCTCATCCAAATCTGTACTTATCGAAAAGTAGTTTTTTACCATGCCTTCTATGTTTACGCAGAGCACTAGTGCTGCTGCTTCAGTATTTGCCTTGGATATGTCCTTAAGCCGGTGCCAGTAATTAACCAAATGATTAAGGCCTTTGGGTCTCGCTTTCATGTATAGCTGCAAAAAATCACTTAATTCGGCTTCTCTTCTTGGGGTGATCTCAACAATAGCGTCAGCCAATGTATACGTGTTTTCGGTCACGCTCCCTTGAATGTAAGCCTCGTAGGTGTTCCCATTTCTTAAAACTATGAAAGAAGCCTCTAGAAGCTGGCCGATGGCAATACTGATCCCCTCCAGTAAATAAAACAATGAATTTAGCTCTACTGGATGTAGGCTGTCTACAATGCTGATCTCTAGCCTGTTGTCCTTTTGGACGATTTCGACAGTTTTTGTTCCTTGTGGAAGTCTCAGTTTTGCAAGCTCTTTCGACCCTTTACCATTATCGATAAACTCGTTGAACGGCATTCGATAGTTGCCATTTACCGTTATTAGTGCGCTGGCTCCGATGGTTGAATGGCTAAGCTGTAAAAGCGATCGGACGTTAGTAAGTATTAGCTCTAATACTGAGCCTGAGGGATATATATCGACTCCCCGCTGCACTAGGACGCGTGTATTTTTCCAGGTTTTGCCATGGGCATCTTCCGCTTCTAGCTCGAAGTATCTTTCTTCAGGTATCAGGCCTATATGGTCGCTCCAGAAAAAACTCGTCACTTCAATCGATTCTGAAGTTGTCGAGGTGGAGTAAAGTTTTACTTTTAAATTCTTGCTTTCATCAAAAAACAAGCAGCCTGGGCCACTAAAAATCAGTGGAAAATTTAGGGTGTTCTGGGTCAGAGTGATATTAAAGCATTCGATGGTGGCGTCACGCTCTGCTATGGCATCAATTTTCTTCTGGTCAAACATTATCAGTCCTTCGATAGTCTTATATTGGGGGTACTTAGCTTTGCATTAAAATTGGAGGACTTGTCTGTCTTGTGCACCCACCTTCTGTACGCTCCTGCAATTTAAAAGCTGCTGTACCTCATCTGCCTCGCTATCCACTCGTAACCCATGTTTCATAACTCTTCAAGAATTAGATCATCTCCAAAATTTATCAGCTCGGGGCTTTTATTGTCGGTATCATGTTCCAAGTTATAATCTCAACGACAAGCATAAATTGATTCCAGCTGTAATAGGAGGGATCATAACCTGATTTGGAAATTCAATCTTCAATTATGTAGTCGCCTATTTTTGGACTTGTAAGTGGTTTGGTTCGCTCTATTCCTGCTGTTATTAACTCAGTCGTCGCGTAGTTAGATCCAAACAGGGATGCTTGAAAGGCACCGTGATTCGATCGCTTTATCTGCCTTGTATCTGGATCTCGCTGGATGTCTGTAGATGTCAATGTTGATATCTTTTGCTGAATATGTACAACTGCAACCCTGCCTCGAACTAGTTCAAGCTGCTCTAGAGTTTCGCCCGTATCTGGATCGTTGATTTTTTCTCCTAGTCCAACCACTAGGTAAGTTTGGCCAACTCGAATGCCATGTTCCGCTCCTATGTTGATGACCACGGTCGTATCATCAACAACGCTGACTACTTTGGCGACATAACGATCATTCATCTCAGGTTTCCTAGCTTGTGAGCTTTTGTAATGCAGCGAAGGGTATAACCGGGCGAATCTCCAGCATTTTCAGTTCATCTGGACCAACTGGTATAGTGGTTAGAATTTGTAAGTCAAGCTGAATTCTGATTTGAATAAGTGTCGTTTGAACATGCTCAACCACACCGATATATGCGAGGCGCTCTAACCCGTCATGTTGTGAATAGCAAGCAACCAAAATATTAGTCAAAAAATGCTCGTTCCTCCTGATAACGAATACACCGTGTTCGGATGAGTACTTAATGGGATTCTCGAACGGCGGTGAGGGGCGTCCTCGTTCAATGGCGTCGTAGGTGACCTTCAGCAGAATGATGATGGCGTATAAAGTCAAGGTAGTAATAAATATTAACCATCTGATAGAGACATCGAGCGTGGTATCGATAAAATTTGTCACAATGGATGAAAGGAATCCGAGCACTGCAACGGCGGTAGCTGTGCCATTCCAGCTGAACACTGCCTTCTTGACTTCCCTAAGCACAGATATCTCTTCCTTTGTCAGACGCTAATTTTTGCAAGGTTCTCCGCTATTTTAAGCTTGTATCACTGAGTTTAGCCAATCCCAAAAACAAAAAAGGCACTTGTAAAAAACGCCAAGCTCTGGATACTAGCATAGGCGGCTGAACTGACCATCACCAAGCCAACCAGCGGTACGGTCACTGCGATTTTATATCGTCGCACGGACAGGTATCCGTAACCGTCCATTCGGTCTGCCAGCTTCTCGGGCCAACTGGAGAATGTAGCGCGGGCCATTGATTTCAGTGAAGCTGTAATCACCTCGTGCATGGGCCCCTACTTTAATAATGGTGTGGTGCAGACTCGACGGTAAGGATGCTCAGCTTGGTATTCCTAATTTTTAAATTTTTAGGCTGAGCATGAGTTGATCCCTAGAAAAGAACCGATTCACTCGAATATTCACCTAGTTATCTCCCGGTATGAAAGTCATCGTGTTTTTATACTAAACCCATCAATAGGGATTTCTTCGGTTTTATTATAAATTGGCAAGCTACTAAAGCTTGCTTTCTCAAGAATGTTGCAGTTCCATGATTTCATCTGGGCTGCTTCATATAGCATGCCTAACGTCATTACTGTCTTTGCACGCCGATCTTTAGACCTGAAAAACACGAAAATATCAGTCCCTTCGGGCTTGAAATAACGATAGTGGTCGTAGTCGCCGCGGTCGACGCCAAAGTGTTCGAAAAAATCTTCCATGAAGTCACTGGCATCGTCACCGTCAAGCCCTAGATCCCAACTGACTCTGGTGGCGAGGCTGAGAGTTTCAAATGCTTTTTTGCCGAATCCAACATAAAAGTAGATTCTCTCTATGAGATAAATAAGGATGTCATGATTCAGACCGTTTTTATCCATCTTAAAAAACCTGATCTTGTTCATCTACGATAGAGTTGTAGGTGTTCACCGTTACGTATCCTATCTTACCCAGTTCGTATGCAGTATAAGACCATCCAATAACGGGTGTTGCCCGTGCGATGAAACCGCCAATGCTTCGTGTCCATCGGAGGTGCGGCGGAAACCATCCTGTAAGAGAGGGTGCTCTGAAGCTTCCGGGAAACTTGCGGTTGTTTAGAGTGCGTCGCATAACTATGGACATGATGGAGGTATTATTAATCGCTCCGCCAGGCTTTGTTCTAGTTGGTATTATATTGGCACCTAAGACGATGGCTAATGCAGCCCCCGCATCGTCCAATCCAAATTCATCCATTGCCACCTCTGTAGCAATTACAAATAGCAGCTCATTTGCAGTTAATCCGCAGTCGCCGTCGTAACAATATATTCTAGCCACTTAAACTATCCTTATGCGTAAGTGCTATTTTTTACTTGATCCCAGCCACCGGAGATCTGTCCAATTATCAAACCTGTGGTTCGGCTTTGCTGTGAATACTGCATGCTGATCTTGGCGTAATTAAATCTAACTACCTCCTCAGGAAAGTTTGAGGGTGATCGCTCAAATAGATTGCCGGATACAACGCCACTTATTATGACTTCGTCAAATACGTACTCCAGATATTTTTGCTTGTCGCCGCCCGCACGACGTACATACAGCTTCATCTGCTTGATATGTCGGCCTGCGCAACATGCTTCGAGGATTTTTGGAGTCGCACTGTCAGCGAGTTTTACAATACTGAAATCGCTTAAGTAGACTTTGGCTACGGTAGCCCCGCCTGCCGAGCTTGCAGTCCTTGACACTGATTGAGAGGCTGATAGGCAAAACGTATTAATCTCAATCCAGTTTTTGCAGTCAGAGTCCATAGACTCTCCGCTAATGCCATCAATCCAAAGATATGCATCAATACTCATTCCAGCTCCTTGGAATATCTCTTAATCTAGTTCATTGACGTCGTACGATAGCAAAACTCATACATTTGAGATTCGTAGTCAAGCACCTTTTTCCTGTGCGGGTTGACGTCCCGTGACGTGACCACCTCAAATCGCAGAGCCAGGCCCTTACGGTGCGCGAGCTATGCTCTTTACGAAAAGCAGCTGCACATCGGTGATGCTGCATTGAAGGCAGGCGTGTGTGCAAGCCCACCGAATCCCACCCACAAAAAAAGACGCCCTAGGGCGTCTTCATTTGCAATTTGGTGGGCCGGGGTAATCTGAACCAGGAATTTAAGTCGTTGTTTTTGTTCGTACTTTTCCGTTGAATAAATATCTTGGAATGCTTTTTGGAATACCGGCGTCGCGTGCATGATCTCGAAGGGGGGTATCGGCTTATGAAGGGTGATACGGCATTAGTAAGAGTAAGCCGTCTCCGACGCGATGGGAGCTGTGAGTCGACGAGTGACTCAGCCCGCCAACCGTCCAGAGCTAATGACTAACCGCCCAAGTTTCGCAGGAATAGCCCTTCTGATACGGTGGCACATCTGCCCCTTTTATCCTCACTCCGGAGAGAGACCTGTGAGAAAAGACTTTGCTCTGCTCCAGTGGCTTAACCTTGATCAAGCCCTAGAATGCCTTCGAGAAATGACCAAGCTTCCCACAGCAGCGGCTGACTTAATCAGGCTCTGCGATGAGGGACAATGCGGAGCTTACATTCGAATAAGCCCTTCCACAGGTAAGTGCCACGAACCTATACAGGACAGTGTAGGTGAATGGACGTATGAGGTAATTGGAGTGGGATATCAGCACGTTGCTACTCCAGAGCTTTTGATAGCTCAGCGGAAAAGTAAGGCTGTGCTTGTGCGCCTGACCGGGAGCGTTCGTACGGAACCAAACGTGGAGTCTCCTGAGATCGAAAATATCGGTTGGGATGCTTCGGTTGACCCAGATCAGCCGTTTTTTTTCAAAGCGTCGGAGATCCGTGACCTTGCAAACCAAATAAATGGTGCGGACGTTCTGGATCCACGTGAACGAAAAAGCATCAATCAACTGATCGAGACGCTAGCGGAAATGGCTGGCCTGGACCTCGTTCACCCAGCCGCGGACATGATTACTATTCAAACAGCGACCCAGCTGAGCGGTCATAAAGCCCTCAACAAAGACACGATTATCAAATATTTGAAGCTGGCGAAGGGGTCTAGACCTATTACCTCACCATCAACCTAATAGCGTCTAACAGACTTAAGCCTTTTGCTATTAGAACATCCTCACTCCTCTGCTTTGTACCTTGCTCATCAACCACACAGCGCCACCGAGCGCCAAGGAGCAAGGTAATGGAAACTGGTTTCAATCACACCACAACGCAACGCCGGATTCTTCGACTGCCTGAAGTACAGGTAAGGATAGGATTCAAGCGGGCTCACATCTATAGCTTGATGAGCCAAGGACTATTCCCGCGCTCAGTGCCTCTTGGGCCAAGGGCTGTGGGCTGGGACTCGCTCGCAGTCGAACAATGGATTGAGGATCGTATTTACGGCGGCTCCAGCGGTTCCGATGTGAAAGGAGAACGTTTGTGAGAATGCTCTCCTATTTCCTCATTGGCGCTGATGGTCAAGAAACCCTGCCTAAGTTGGGAGCTATTGAGCTCGCGCACGATGCCGTTCATTGGTTCGGAGATATGGAGGCCGTCGGATTGATCCGAGCGTTAGAGCGCCCCGGGTTCGGTGAGCTCCACCAGTTTGCAAGGAAGGGCGACATTTTGGTTATTCCGTCACTTGATTGTTTGGGGGCAAGTGCCGTCGAGTTACTTGCGATTTTCCAAGCGTTCAGAAAAAAAGGGGTAGGGGTGATCTCGGTATGTGAAGGCCTTTATCTGCTCGCTTCTGGCGGGGTTGCAGTCGAGGCGCTGTTGGCTGAAGCCCTAACGGGTAAAAAGGGGGCGTATTTCTTACGACTAGGTTGACGGTCGCGGTCGTGCCGTTCGCTGGCTCAAAGAGTGTACTTTTTGAGCCAGCGAATCAGTCTTCTCCTATAGGCGCAAATACTGCTTCAGTAGATGGCTCAAATTTGTTGTTTTAATCTGAGCTACCATGTATATTCTGAGCCATACTTTTGAGCCGATAAGTGATGCGCACCAATGACAGTCCTAGCCTATGTCCGAGTCAGTACCGAAGACCAAAGCACTGACGCACAGCGTCACTCAATTGCTGAATTGCACAATGTAGAACATTGGTACGCTGACGAGGCCACCAGTGGGGCGACCAAAGCTTTAAATCGCCCCGGCTTTGCAGAGCTTTTCAAGTTCTCTCGCAAGGGCGATACCTTGGTCGTATCTGCAATTGATCGACTGGGGAGAGACACGATTGATTTGCTTGAAACCGTCGAAGCTCTTAAGGCCAAAGGTGTAGCGGTCGTCTCAATGCGTGAAGGCTTTGACCTCTCATCTCCGATTGGAAAGGCGATGCTTACGATGCTGGCAGCCGTTGCTGAGTTGGAAAGATCCAACATCAAGGCGCGTCAGATGGCCGGTATCGCTCGTGCTCGAGCGACCGGGCAAAAGCTCGGAGCCCCTAAAAAGATTGATGACGCCGCTGTAAGTGATTGGCGTAGAGCAAGCAAGGCGACCATTCAGGAGACAGCCAACCAATTCGGGATTTCAATTGCCGCAGTCAAACGAGCCTGCGCCAGCAATGCCATTAGCACTGTGGAGGGGGAGTGATCATGTCAGGTAAACAGAAAACCCCAGATCAAGCCGCGCAGGCAGTGATACTCAGGGAGGCAGGTTGGACGATCTCGGCCATTGCTGGTCAATTGGGAATCAGCATCAGCACCGCCCAACGGTTGTTGAAAAAGCACGGCGCAGTATCAGGTGCCAGCACCCAGGCACTAATAGAAAAAGCCAGAGAGGGAATGCTAGATATGGCTTTCTCGTTGGAGAACGTTCAGCAGAAAGCGGCCTCACTCGTTCTCGACGATCTGGCACTGAGTGAGAAGATCCGGACAAAGCTCGCGTCTGCTTTAGACGTTCTCGATGTGAGTAATCCCATTGTCTTCCGATCTCTAGCTGCAAGCGCCACAACACTCAAGTTGACGCAGGACATCACTCGTCGGGCATTACCTCTAGACAAGCTTGATCAGTCGCTCGAAAGAGAGGAGCTCCCAGTACTCCAGATACACATTATGAATGAGCATGATGTGGCCGAGATGCGAGCGCAGCAGCGCCGAGAAGATGCGGAAATTAACGGCGACAGTGAGGGTGTCGACGATGCTGTTGAGACGCTGAACTGGTTGGCAGAGAGACGACTGGCCCAAGCACAGCAGTTAGACAATGACATCGTCAGTGAAGAGTGAACACATCTTGACCTTAGGTTGAACGGGCAAAGTGTCAAACCCTTAGAACCATATAAAAGTGCCGAACACCCTGGCGACAACCAGGGGACCACGAAAATGAAAATCTGCCCCGGATCTATTCCGGCATTGAGACCGCCATGACCATCAGACATCAGAGCCCATTCAAGGAGGGGGAGGTTTTCCAGATCCAAAAGCGCCTGCTCGATAGTGCTCGTACCCGCCACGCAGAAAATATGGTGAAGCGAGAAGCCTATAGAGCTCTTTTTGGAGATGAATGGTTTGAGGGGGAAACGGTTGATACAGACTTAGGCTGTGACCAATTATCAGCGGATCTGGATGCGCTACTCGACGAGTCTCCGGTGGCGAGGTCAGCGATAACAGCCGGTGAGCCTGGAAAATTTCCGGCTATTGAACCTGGGCTCTTTGCTGGCGCACCTTCATATCATATTGCTACTTCAACTGTGCCTCTTCAGGAGCCAGGACAGGTAATCCTATCTCTCGATGAGCAGCGCATCCCGCGTCCGGCGATTCTTGCCGAGCTTGGAGTAAATGCAAAAAGCAGCCGCTCAGATCGCCGAGGGCAGGCCCTCTCAACTTCAGGCAGAGCAGGGCTTGTAGCTAGTCTCAGCCTGAGTCACGCGGCGCACGTTGTAGCTATTAAGAAACTACACCCAGACGTTGATCATGATCAGCTAGAGACGCTACTCAGAAGAGATGCCTTCATACAAAAGCTGGTGCGTGATTATCAGGGAGCGGGAGAGCTGCCAGAGTGGGAAAAATTTGTCAGTCCAGAAATCAAACAGTTTTTCCGTATCTTCCATCTGTGCGGGAAGCCTGACTCAAAAACCCTCACCATCCGGCTCGATCACAAAACGGCTGAGGCTGCTCTGGTCGCTCCACGTGGCCCGGCAAACTACCTCGCTGCGATCATAAAGCGAACCTTGGCGAAGCTGGGTATTGAAACTGATCTGACCTTCAATCTTGAATTCAATCACACCGGTCGCACGGAAAATCACCCCGCACATATTCACGGCACTCTATGTATTCCGGACGACAGAGTAAATGAGGTTACAGAGGCGCTCAGGAATGCCCTGGCTGAGGGCTACAGGCAGCGGTACAAGAACCTTGCAGTTCATATCGAACAGCCTCGGAGCGCTCACTGGTGGGCTGCTTACTGTGTGAAAGAATACGATACCACTGCTATCAAGCTGACGACTGATCGTGGACGAAAAACCCGCCCGGAATACTCGACTCGAGAGCTGACTAAGGACGCGAAAGCTTTCTATGAAACCATCAGCGCTTGGCTTGGGGAGTAGCTGCCAGCGACAGGCGAATTGTGCGCCTATCGCCGCAACGCATGCTTGACCTACATAAAGCGAGGGTCACCGAGCCGTGCTTGCGCATGATTGTCAGGCAGCGGTACATCAATGAGAACTTGCCTTAGCTCGCGCCAAGGGTTGCTGCCAGTCTGCCCTGCTGTACACCCAGGCAGATGCGTAAAGGCACGACCTGCATCATCAACAGATTGCGCATTTAGGCACTGACAACACAGAACAAAACTTCCAAATAGCGACCATCTCCCGGTCCACCCGATCACCCTGGCGCTGAGCAATTCGCTTTTGCTGAGCTCCTGGCAGTACGTATTCACATCAAATACTTCATACATCACACACCTCCTTATGCGAGGCAAGGAACATCCAAATTCCCCGCTCATCCATGTATAGCTCACGTCGTGAAAGAGGCTCTGATCGATTGGCTATTGCTTGACTCGACACGGGTAAAAAAGCTCATAAGCACGCAGCCCCAAATCAAAAGCTTCTGTGAACTCGGAGTCACCTGCGAACACTTTTGAGAACTGCCTGCTCCCCCGATAGCCCCCATCCAAGACCGGTATGTTACTGGCACGAACCTGTTTTTAAAAAAGTAGCGATCTCGTCTACAAAGTCAGTCTGGGGTGTGTAGCTCTGATCCCGTATCGTCACCTTGACTGTATCACCATCCTGCTTTCCGTAAGCACCGTCCCAAATATAGCTGTGGCCAATGAAGTTCTCGCCAAAATAAACCACGAAACCGTCTCCATTGCCGTAAAGCTTACTTGAATGAATCGGAGGGCAACCTGGCCCCTGCATCTCCTGAGCGAGCGACTGGTAAACCTGACGGGCTGAGCTCTTTACTGTGACTGTCCTACTTTCTGGCGAATTGTCGATGCCTTTTTGAGTAAGACCATAGCTGCATCCAGTGACCATAGCGGCAATAGTGATCAGCAACGCAATACATCCTAGAGACGCGTCAAATGAAAATCCTCTCGCTCTGCGTAGGCTCATCAATTCACGCACTTCGCAACCGTCAGGTGTTTTATGCCCAGTTGAATCAGCGATCATGCGGCGGCCCCTTTACCCAAACCCCTAGCTACCCAAGCGATGCTCCATCCCAAGAGATAGAGCAACGAACATAAAACGATCCAAGCTCCAGCGAGCTGGGCCACAGTAACCGGCCGCTGCTTGCTCACGTTTGCCATGAACTCAGCATGCTGGGCATTGCTCTCTTCGATTTGGGCGAGACGTACAGAAGCCGGGATATGCATCAGAGCATCACGAACCAGGCGGTTCGAGCCGTGCACTGGTTCCTCAATAGTCTTGATATCCGCTAGCTGCTCCTCAATACGTTTCTGATGATCCCGATTCAACTTTTCATCGCTAGG
Organism: Pseudomonas syringae group sp. 247E2; assembly: GCF_032587795.1. NCBI lineage: Bacteria > Pseudomonadati > Pseudomonadota > Gammaproteobacteria > Pseudomonadales > Pseudomonadaceae > Pseudomonas > Pseudomonas syringae group sp. 247E2. Next base: position 366,948 of record NZ_JAWHPK010000001.1, read on the forward strand.
AATGTACGTACGGTAGACATACACCGGCGCCAAAATCAGTACGACGCAACACACCGCCCAGGCTCGCTGCCACCCGTTCATAACGCATCACCAGAGGTATTTTCGCCTGACTCATTTGACAGGCTGGGATGAGGGGTAAAACGGATGACTATTGGTTCAGCGGTTAGCACATGCAGCTCCTTGCAGGCGACGGGTCTGTATTACGCGACGAGCATCAAGCAAACGCCCTGAGATGCTAATCATAGTATGTCGACCCATAGTATGCAAAAAGCCAAATTTGGCCTATGCCTATCTCACCAAAGCAATGCCCACTCGTCGCCACCTTCGCCTTCAATGTACGCATGAAAAGGCTGGAGCTTGGGCTGTCGCAGGAAGAATTAGCGGAGCTCGCCGGGGTTCACCGGACCTACATCGGGATGCTTGAGAGGAGTGAGAAAAATGTCACGATTTACAACATATGGCGGCTGGCAAGTGCTCTTCAGGTTGAGGCTGCGGACCTATTAGCTGGAGAGAGATGATTCAAGTGCTGCACTTGCTCACATCGAGAGCGGTTCAGACCATCGCGGCTAACCAACTGACACGCTGAATTTGCTCGGGTTCGGGGATCACTGATTGGCCAATTGATGGTCAACTGCACGTGGGCACAAAATCATTTCAGGTGAGCGGAGGTAGCGGCTTTTCATGGCTTGGCCACGTATCGTTTCTATGGCGCGACGGTAGCTCTTCTTGTTGCGGTTCCAGAGTCTTCTCCAAAGAAGTTTCCTTGCCGTTCATCGCCAAGCGCCAGCTTGGACTAATTAACCTTTTGACCCTAGCCCCTCGGCTTAAGTGCCAGGTCTTGTGGCCAGCAGCACCTACGTCTGCAGCTCTCATGATTGGGTCAGCCCCACTTTCTTTAGGAGAATGGAAGTTAGCAGATACTTGACGATTTATCGGCGATAGCTGGCAGATACAGGCTCTGGTGTCAGTGGGCTTGCAGAAACTTCCAATCCCAATACCAATCACCGCGATTTCATCACGCTTTAGGCTATGATCAGCGCTGAATCTCTGCTTTGCTCTCCCGAGATTGGAAACTGAATGGAATCCGCGATCCATGAATGATATGGCTGGAGTACCAACGACATCAGAAGCGGTAGCGCTTGCATCAATACTTGAGTGGTCTGCCAAAGGCCCTTGCTGGCAAAGAGATGCCTTGCGCAGAATTTATCTGCAAGAAACCCTAGAGCAGACTGATCTTGACGAGCTTTACGAAATCAGCAAGGGATTTACGGAGGGCATACCCTTAGAAGCTACCCATTTAAAGGACCCCAGTGCTGGTGACGCAGTTGTGACCCTCCGCCGTCTCCATGGTCTGAAGAACGTTAATGCTCTAGCGGAGGGCGAGGTCTTAGCATTTTCTAAAAAGGGGATGACAGTCGTATATGGCGACAACGGGGCGGGGAAGTCCGGATACGCCCGAGTACTGAAACACCTCTGCCGAGCCCGTAAAGCGCAGCGCGATATCATTCTTCCTAACGTGTATCTTACCTCGACCCAAAAGCCTTCGGCTTGTGTCGACTTCGCTGTGGGGCAGCAGCAACAAAAAAGCCAGTGGGTCTTCGGGACCCCTGCCGATGCCCGGTTATCGGCGGTCAGCGTGTTCGATAGCAGTACTGCCAACATCCATGTGGATGGTGCGAACAACCTTGCGTACACCCCTGTTGCACTTGGAATCCTCGCCGCCCTTGCTGATACATGCAAGGTTCTGAGCGTTCGCTATCAGCAGGAAATATCGACCATTCGGTCTCAGACACCAGCCTTTATACGGTCCCCCAGTTGCAAGCCAGGAACGGCCGTTGGGTCATTATTTCGCACATTGAGTCACAAGACGGATAAGTCGGAAATAGTATCGTTATCTACTTTGACGCCTCTAGAAGTCGCACGACTTGACAGTTTGGCGAAGGAGCTCGCCGAGGACCCTCAAACCATACATAAACAGTTGATGGGGCGAAAACGCAGGATTGAGAAGGGCTTAAAAGTACTCACTGATCTAGACGACGCGATATCGGAAGATTCTTATCTGAGCTTGATGGATGAGCTGAAAATGCTCAAAGATGCTAGACAGGTCGCGACTATAGCTTCGACCAAGCTTTTTTCTAATCAACCGCTTCCGGATGTTGGCTCGGATGTATGGCGCACTCTATGGGCTGCAGCACGCGATTATTCAGTAAAACATGCATATCGCCGTAGTACCTTTCCCAATGTGGAAGACGGTGCGCATTGTCCCCTATGTCAGCAGGTCTTGTCGGACGAAGCAAAAAATCGGTTTGAGTCCTTCGAGGCCTTCGTCAAAGGGGAAAGTGAGCGACAGGAAGCGCTTGCTCTGCAGACTTACGGTCTATCCTTGCGGGCGTTGAAAAACGCTCGACCAGATATTAAAAGGGTCCCGGATAGCATAGCGTGGTACCGGGATGACCTAGACCAGGCAGAGCTAGCGCAGAAACTCAGAAAAGCGTTTGTACAGGCCTCGTGGAGGCTTCGCGCAATCATTCGCCGTCGAGATCCTGAGGACGCGAGCGAGCTACCTCCACTTCCTGTCATGCCCATTGATGATCTTTCTGGCCTAATTACCTCGATTGATACCATCATTCGTGCACTGACCGCTGAGAGCGATTCAATTGAGCGCAGAACTTTAGTCAACGAACGTGATGAGCTAGCCGACAGAAAATGGCTCAGCATAGTCGTTACTGAAGTAATGCAGCAGATTGATCGTCTGAAACAAATCAGTGCTCTAGAGCAGCTAGCCAAACAAACAGCTACGAATCGTATTAGTGCCCATACGACAACACTGGCCCGCTCACATGTGACGGACCACCTGGCAGCCTGCTTCGATGATGAAATCGCTCAGCTGGGGTTGTCGATGCCGGGAATTGCGCTACAACAAGTAAGAAGTGTAGGTGGTGTGCCACAATTTCAAGTGCGTCTTAAGGTTGAAACTAAGCACACAGTTGGCCAAGTCCTTAGCGAAGGAGAACATCGCTGTGTAGCCCTAGCCGCATTTCTCGCAGAGCTCGCTACCACTAACACGCGCTCAGCGATTGTGTTTGATGATCCGGTGTCATCACTAGATCACATTCATCGGGAAGCAGTTGCGCGGCGGCTGGCTAAGGAGTCAATGCATCGTCAAGTGATCATACTTACTCATGATGTTGCATTCCTGCTTCTGCTCGAAGAGGCATGTAAGGAGCTAAAAAACCCGATTGCTTACCGCCTAATCAGTAGAGGTTCTCAACTGCCTGGTTATTGTAACGAAGCCCCACCGAATGATGTGCTGCCAATCGATCAGGTCTTGTTTTCATTGGCTAAACACCTGGCAAATGTTGCAAATCTACATGAGCGAGGGGACTCTGCTCGCTGGCGTTCAGAGGTCAATAACTTTGATGTAGAGCTCCGCATCGCCTGGGAGCGTGCAGTTGAAGAAGTCGTTAAACCCGTACTCAGACGATTAGCAAGAAAGGTATCTACGGGCGGCCTTCTACAATTAACTGTGCTGACAGAAGGCGATCACAAGGAGATGCGACAGGCCTATGGCCGTCTATCAATGCTGCTTCATAACCAGCCAAATGGGTTGAGCGAGAAGCTACCTTCACCGGACAAAATACAATACGAAATAGACACCCTTTCCAGTTGGGTTAATTCTATTCGTGATCGACAACAAGCCATTGCGGTGTGATGCTTGTAGCTTGTGAGTGCCTGACACCATCGCCTGCGTGATGGTGTCAAGCAAGTGTACTTTTAACGAAGCTTAGTTTCCGATGTCCTAAATGGATTAAAAAAATGCCGCGATTTTATTAAGTCACGGGTGTCAGATAATCCCTTGCAGGTCGGGTTGAGAGCCATTCTGTTAGCCCTGGGGCGTCAGCTCGCATCTCAATGAGAGCTTCTGCGGCTTGCGCTCGCCACACCAAGTCGCCTGGCTCAGTGAAAGTTCGGCGCAGCTTGCGTATACCGCTTATGGCTATTTCAGACCAGGTCAAAAAATCTCGAAGCCCCCAATGAGCTACGCGGCTAAGATGCGGGATAGCACCTTTCTTAGCCTTTGTGGCTGGCGTCAGTAATACCGCGCACACTGATGCTGTGGATGCGCCCGGCACATGCTCTCGCAGCCAGTCGGGATGCGAGGCTGCCTGCCTAGCCTTAGTTGCATCAATTGTGCTGTCTTCGCCTTTTGCATTAGCATGATCTTCAAAAACGATAGCGATGTTGCCTATCATCCACCATGGATCAGGTGAGGCATCCAACTCTTTCTTACCCGCGATGAACCCTAAGTGTTGTCCGAGGAGTACCTGAGCTTGCTCAAAAGTTCCTGCTGCTTGCAGACCCTCTCTTATTCGCTTCTCAAAGGCAGTGAATGTTCTATTGTGAAGAGTTCCAAGCTTTGCAAGGTGTGCTTCTAATTGCTCGACTTGTGCCTGTACTACCGCGTGGTTTGCATCCGCAACGGAGAGCTCTGTTTTAACTCCGCGCGCTAGTGAAATGAGCCACGGAATGCCTGCTGCGGACTCTTTGGCTTTTTTGAACTGCTGTTTCGCATTAACATCGAAGCCGCGCTCACCTTCCGAGAAGGCGCGCTCTGCAGCGCTGCCAGCCAAATAATGCCACAGAGCACGGTATCCTCGAAGGCCCGTGTCACTTAAGCCACCGAGAACCTCTCGTGCAGCTTCGTATGCAATTACATAATCTTCGTTCCACATAGCTGCTTGCCATGCGATCTCGTTTGGAACCGCGTCCGCAAGTTGGTCCATAGCTGGAAATGCCAACTGGGAAACGTTCTCGCGCGTTTCAAGTATGCCTTCGTTAGCATCCTCCCACTCTTCCTCATGTTCGAGAAAAATGGAGAAGTTTTCTAGGATTTCGTCTGCCGTGACGCTAGAAGACTGATCTATCCCAAACTCAAGCTCTGCCTGTAGCTCTGGATGCAGATAGCTACGGCGTTTGCGGTCCGTTAGATAGGCAGGAAGATCCTCTCCGGTCACAACGACGGCCGAATAGTCGTTAAGCCCTCTAGTGCAGCGTCCGATTGCCTGGAGCACTCTAGTTTGAATGCGCTCGTTAAAAAGAAGGTTTGCCCCCATTCGATTCATAAGGAAGCGTTCTTGTAGATTCGTAGCGCGTGGAAGGCCTTCCACAAAAAGAAGCCGACAGTCTTCATCTGGAAAGTCAATTCCATCAAATCTATTAGCTACTACCGCAACGGCTGGGCTACTGTTGGTAAACGCCGTCTTACTATCTTCCAAATCATTGGCACGAAACACCTTGAAGCGAAGAGATGATTTCACGTCTTCAGCAATATCATCTGCAGTAGCACCACTGGGAGTCAGCACTAGGCTGCGGCCAGCCTGCTTCATCAGCTTATGTCGGAGATTTATGCTGGCACTCTCATCCAGTGACATTTCCGGAAAGACGAAGAACCGACGCCCGATACCTTGCCGATCCCAGCCGTCCGGAATCTGCAGACGCTTGATCTTACTGCGTCCTGTTAACCGCTCTAGATCTCCTCCCGCCCCTAATGTAGCGGACATGAATATACGCTGTGTTGCGTCTGAAAATGGCTTATGCGCCCAAGTAGGAGGTATCAATGGGCGGAGCAACATCTCTGTGGCGGACAGGTACAATTGGCATCCTGACAGGCGGCCCCCAAGCATTCGCCACACGTATTTTTGATCGCCATCACCAACATTTTCAGAGATCGCAGCGCGCAGCTCGTTAGCGATTTCATCTATTTGATGAGTGGGGATTTTATCGACCCAAGTGAGGTCATCAACGCTGCTCCAGTTGCCGCTAAGGCGCGCATAGCTTTGATCAGAAATCACGCACCTCAGAACGCTAACCACTGCCTGGAATAGCGTCGCATCTTCAGAGCGTTGAATGCGCATCGTCCACTGGCTAGCAATGTAGTTCTCCGCTGCGTGCGCATCATCAATGATGATGATGTCTGGCGCTTCAAAAAATGGATTCACATTGAAGAGGCTGTTGTATGTAGTTACCGCTATGCGCTGGCCGCTGAGATAGGCAGCTTTCGCATCTGGGGTGTAACGTTTGACCTTCCCAGTGAAAGCCTCAACAGATAGGCCGTACTTCGTTGACGCCTCCTCGACAACCTGATTTACCAGTTGTCGAGTGGGGCACAGGTAGACGACCCGTTCCTTGAACTTGCGACGCCGCCATTCAGCAAGCAGGAGCCCGACAAGCGTTTTCCCGCTGCCGGTCGGTAGTTGCAGTGCAACGTCGCTAACATTGAGTGCGTCCGAAACGTATGTTCTAAGTATCTGGCCTTGATGGTCGTATAAGCTTGGATGTTTGCGACGAGGCAGATCACGAAACAGTCGGTCCGGGCTCTCAGGAACAGGTGTTTGAGTTGGGGGTTTTTTGAACGCCATGATATTCGGCCCTAATGCAGCTGTGAGCGTCGCCTATGAGAACAGCGCTGAATACACCAGAAAGGGCTCGTGCTTATGGGCAAAGTACTTGGATCGCAGTACTGATGGAGCGCATCCGGGCGCAAACAGCTGGTCCTTCGGCCTGCGCTGTCCTGCTTAGCGCCAGCGTCCGGGTACCATTGCCGTTAGTAATGGCTCGACGCTACCAAATAGCCGGTGGTCTGTCACTTATAAGGCGCAATTTAATCAGCAGAGCTGGGCTACTCAACGCAGTTTGTATCTTCTTTTCTGGGTAGGCTCAAACGGTTCGATGGGTATGGGCTGAAGTATGGGCTAAGCTAAAGAATTCAGCCGTATGGCCTTTATTTGTAGGGTCATAAGGCATTAAAAAGCCGGCTTGTGGCCGGTTTTTATCGGGTCAGCACGCAAGGCAGTCGGGCTGCGAAGGCATCCGCTTTGTACGCGCGCTAGGCACTCGCCTATACGGCAAGCTATTAAGGATCACTCGCGTCACGGTAAAGAGTGAGTGCTCACTTCCCCGCGCCAATGATTGCCGACATAGAGAGACTTCCGGTAGCTGCTGTCTGGATGTGCTCGCTCCACCATTTCATCATTGGACGCCTACGCTCGATGTAGTCAGCCCGGTTATAGGCGCTCCGTACCTCGTCCTTGTCGACGTGCGCGAGTGCGACCTCAATCAACTCCGGATCCCATCCATGTTCGTTCAGTATGGTGCTCGCCATTGAGCGCATGCCGTGGCTCACTAAACGCCCCTCGAACCCCATCCGTTTGAGCGCCATATTCGCAGTCTGGCTATTGCAATGGGTACGCGGATTTCGATCTGCTGGAAACACATACTCACGGTGCCCGCTGAGAGGCTTTATAGCCTCCAAAAGTTCAATAGCTTGTTGGGTGAGCGGAATAACATGCGTGCGACGTTTTTTCATCCGTTCCGGAGGGATTGTCCATACCTTTCTCTCAAGGTCCAAGTCTGCCCAGCGGGTCGTAGCCGCTTCCGCTGGACGAGTCATGGTATGGAGTTGCCACTCAATCAAGCAGCGTGTTGTTCTCTTTATGCTGGCATTGGCGATAGCTAGCATCAGTTCTTTAAGCTCATCGGGCGCGAGCGCTAGCATGTTTTGTTTCTTCGGCTTCTTGAAGACGGAGCGGATGCCACTGAGCGGATTCGAGAAAATGAGCCCCGCATTCACCCCATAAGTCATGATCTCGTTGAGACGTTGGCTAAGCCGCTTAACAGTCTCCAAACTGCCCTTTGTCTCTAGAGGTCTCAGCAATTTGATAACCGCTGGCGCGGTGACTGCTGAAATCGGCGTCAGCGCCAGATCGGGAAAGACGTGGAGCGTTAAAGAGCGCCAGATGTCTTCAGCATAAGCAGTAGTCACTGAGTCTTTCTTGAGATCAAACCACGCAGTGGCTACGTTCCTAAATGTGTGTTCCGTGGTCGCCTTCAACGTCTGCCGATCTGCGTCACGCTTTTCCTTAGGATCGAGGCCCTGGGCAACTAACTCTCTGGCACCGACGGTCCGTGTCCGTGCTTGAGCCAGGCTTACCTCTGGAAAGGTACCCAAGCCCATGTTGATCCGTTTCTTGGTCGCCGGATGGATGTAATTGAAGTTCCAAAGCTTCGAGCCGTTGGCTCTAACTCTCATCTGAAGGCCGTCACCATCGGTGAGGATGTAGTCCTTCTCCTTTGGCTTGGCGGCCCTGACTTTGATGTCTGAAAGACGCGCCGCTCGAGCTCCCATGATGTATTCCAAGCTGTTTATGTATTCCAAAATCTAACAGGTGAAGGCTTGGAATACCACTTGGAATACACGAGCTACCAGATGTCCACAGACGCAAAAAGACGGCTGTGGAGCTTAACCCTCTGTATTTACTGGATTTTAGGCACAAAAAAAGACGTCCGTGGACGTCTTTAGATGTTGAGGTGGTGGAGCCGGGGGGATTTGAACCCCCGTCCGCCAGTACTCCGCTGTCGGTACTACATGCGTAGCCGTGTCTATTAAGTTAACCCTCAGCGACCCGACGGGCAGGGTGCTTTGGGCGAGCTGTGTAAGTTTTAGCCGATTCGTCCACAGCGTACTGCACGGCGATTCTGTTCTATATGACAATCATTTTGGGTTTACAGACATCCCCTGATGATTGCTGGAGCCGAAGCTACCAGAAGTGCGGCTAGGCTGCTTACGCAGCTAGTTGAGCACCGTAGTTTTCGTCATTGGCAACTATAGAAAGTTGCAACAGTGGATTTACGAGTTCTGTTACCAACTCGGCATGCACCTAAAGTTTCATCACCGGCGTCGAATCCAAATCGGCCCCGAGACTGCTTTCGCAGTCGCTGGGGCGCAGTGTACGCCGATTGGCGTGTCACGTCGACCCGTTTGCTGCAATCGATCAGGCTAACCGGGTGGCGGGCCTGATCGAAGGGGTTACTTGGTGCCTTCGCTGCCTGAGCCGGTGTTTTTCAGCGAGGTGATCACCTTGGTGGTGATTTCGACGCATTTTTTCTCGTCGTTCTGAGCTTGAGCCGCTTTGGCGTTTTTCTCAGTGGTTTCTAGCATTGTCTTGGTTTCCGGGCTCAGGTTGGTGCCGGAAGAAACCTGAGCATTTTCGATCGTTTTGATGTTTGCAGCGCACAAATCATCGGCGGCAAAAACCGGCGAAGCCAACAGGGCGGCGCTGAGGAACAATCCAGTGAGGGCGGTACGCATCATGTGTCTCTCCTTATAACCTGTGGACTCGGTATGGCCGGTCATTGAGGCCGTCGCCCGAGGGTTTGAAAAGCCCGTTTAACAGTTGGGCTTAAAGGATTGACTGTGCTGTAACGCAGGCGTTCTATTTTATTTTCAGACAGATGCGAAAAAGCCACATTGGGCGGTTAAGGCACCAAAGTGGGGCGATCTTCGCGTTGAGGTTGTGATTGTGCGGGGTGGAATAAGGGGCAGATGGATTGAAAGTGCGCGGCGCCAAATGCCCGTTACAGGCATTCGGCACCGGCAAGGAGTTAGTCGTCCTTGCCCTTGGAGCGCACGGCACGCTGTAGCTCACGGTCCGAGTCGCGTTCACGCTCGGTGTGGCGCTTGTCGTATTCCTTCTTGCCTTTACCCAGCGCGATTTCGCACTTGATCAAGTGCTCCTTCCAGTAAACGGAAAGGGCCACGCAGGCATAGCCTTTCTGTTGAACCGAGCTGGTGAGCTTTTCGAGCTCGCGCTTGTTCAGCAGCAGTTTTCGGGTGCGTGTCGGGTCAGCGATGACGTGCGTGCTGGCAGTCTTGAGAGGCGTGATGTGGCAACCCATCAGCCAGGCCTCGCCATCCTTGAGCAGCACGTAACTGTCGACCAGCTGTACCTTGGTGGCACGCAGGCTTTTTACTTCCCAGCCAGCCAGGACCAGACCGGCCTCGAACTTGTGTTCGATGAAGTAATCGTGACGCGCCTTTTTATTTTGCGCGATGGTCCCTGTAGGGTTTTTCTTGAGCTTAGCCATAGGGGGCGCATTATAGGGAGTTGCATCAATGTCGGCTATGGGAAAGCGCGTGCTTGAGCACAAAGGTTGAATCCCGGACAATGCGCGATCTTTTTTGGCTGGGCGTTTCGATAATGTCGACGGACAAGGTTTCAGTCCACGGTAGCTGGGCAAGCCGCTGGGTGTTCATCCTGGCTGCCACAGGTTCTGCCGTGGGGCTGGGCAGCATATGGAAATTTCCGTACATGGTCGGTGCCTATGGCGGCGGTGCATTTGTACTGGTGTTTCTGGCGTGCATCGCGCTGATCGGCATTCCGGTGATGATCGCCGAGACGCTGATTGGCCGTCGTTCCCGACTCAGTCCGGCGAATGCGCTCAAGACGCTGGCGCTGGAGGCGGGGCATTCGGCGCGATGGTCATGGGGCGCTTTTGCCGGAATGATCACGGCTTTGCTGATTCTCTCCTTTTATAGTGTGGTGGGCGGCTGGTCGCTGGATTACATCATCGACATGGGGCGCGGCGATTTTCAGGGTGTTTCGCCGGATCAGGTCGGTGCCTATTTCGGCGCGGTGATTGCAGACCCTTGGCGTCTGATTTTGTGGCACACCATTTTCATGCTGCTGTCGGCGGTGGTGATCGGCAAGGGTGTCGAGGCCGGTCTGGAGAAGAGCCTGCGGATCATGATGCCTATGCTGTTCCTGCTGATGCTGGCACTTTTGGGCTATAGCCTGACCACCGGGCATTTCATGGAAGGCGTGCATTTCATGTTCGACTTCAATCCCGACAAGGTCTTGGACGGCTTGCTGCCCGCGATGGGGCATGCGTTCTTTTCCCTGAGCGTCGGTGTCGGCTCGATCATGGTCTACGGCGCTTACATGACCAAGGGCGCGTCTATCAGCACCACGGTCGTCGGCATCGCGTTGCTCGACACCTTTGTTTCGCTGCTGGCGGGCCTTGCGCTGTTCCCTATCGTTTTTGCTGCAGGCCTGAACCCGAGCGAGGGGCCGGGCCTGATGTTTGTAACGTTGCCATACGCGTTCGGCAACGTGGCATTCGGGCAGTTGATGGGTGTTGTGTTCTTCGTGCTGGTGGCTGTAGCGGCCTGGAGCTCGGCGATTTCGCTGCTTGAACCCATGGTTGCCTATCTGGTTGAGCGCACCCGTATTCGCCGCGCCTGGGTGACGTTCTGGCTGGCATTTACCTGCTGGTTTGTGGGGCTGGGAACGGTGTTCTCGTTCAATATCTGGCAAAAAGCCAAGTTTTTCGTGAACGATGGAGGTGTATTCCACCTCTACCAGTGGGGCGCATCGACTGGCCTGGACTTCTTTGGAGTCATTGATTTCTTCACTTCGCGGATCATGTTGCCGCTGGGTGGGTTGTGTTTTGTGGTATTCGCTGGTTGGGTGATGAGCCGTGAGACGGTGCGTGACGAGTTGTCGATTCGCAGTCCATTGCTCTTCAACCTGACGTTCTTTTTGATGCGCTACGTGGCGCCGCTCGGCATTCTTGTGGTGTTTGCCGCTCAGCTCTGGAAATGACGCTCACATGACTACGCATATACAACGCTCTGCTTTACTGCCGTACCCGGCCGGGTTCCTTTATGACCTGGTCAATGATGTGGCTCGTTATCCCGAGTTTCTGCCGTGGTGCTCTTCCGCTACCGTGCTGGAGTCCAGCGAAGCGCAGATGCGCGCCAGCCTGGAAATTGCCAAGGGCGGTCTGAGCCAGAAGTTCATGACGCGCAACACGCTTACCCCAGGCGAATCGATCGTGATGGACCTGGTTGAGGGGCCATTCGAGCAGTTTCATGGCGTCTGGACATTCAAGCCGCTGGGCGAGAAGGCCTGCAAGATCAGCCTGGATCTGTCCTTCGATTATGCCGGCTCTATCGTTCGCGCCACCCTCGGGCCACTGTTCAATCAGGCGGCCAATACGCTGGTGGATGCGTTCTGTCAGCGAGCGAAAGAGCTGCATGGCTGAGGCAGTGATTCAGATTGAGGTGGTGTACGCCTCTGTGCAGCGTCAGGTGTTAATGACGCTGGATGTTCCGGCAGGCTCTTCGGTGCGTCAGGCACTGGCTCTCAGTGGCATGGACAGGGAGTTTCCCGAGCTGGATCTGGCGCAGTGTGCCGTAGGTATCTTCGGCAAGGTGGTGGCTGATCCTTCCACGCGGGTGCTGGAGGCGGGTGAGCGAATAGAGATCTATCGTCCGCTATTGGCCGATCCCATGGAGATCAGGCGTCTGCGTGCCGCCAGGGCAAGGGAGAAACGGACGCTTCCCGGCTGAACGCTGACTGAACGAAAGGCACAAAAAAGCCCGGCATGCCGGGCTTTTTGTTGAGAGCTGCGGACTAACGAGAGTTGGTGTCCAGAGGCTCTTGGGTCGGGACAGGTACGGTCTCGACGCTGTCCACGTCTTTCTGGATCTTGTCCAACAACGAACCTGGCTTGGCCGGCTCTTCAGGCTTCTGCACCGGCTGATTCTCTGCCGGGACAGTGGTATCGCTGCCTTTGCCGAGAATGGCTTCATCGCGGCTGACACCGGGCATGAAGTCGCCAGACAGGCTTACAAGCTGGTCATTGCCGTTGAATATAAGGCTGACACGCTCCTGCTGGCGTTCACCGCCACCTGGCTGCAGGCTGTACAGGTAATCCCACCGATCGGAGTGGAAAGTGTCGGTCAACAGGGGGTTGCCCATGATAAACCGTACTTGCCGTCGGGTCATTCCGGGGCGTAACTGGTCTATCATGTCCTGCGTGACGACATTACCCTGCTGGATGTCGATTTTGTAAACCCCGGGGAATGAACAACCGGCGAGTGCGAGCAGTCCCACGAAGGTGAAACTGGTTAGCAAGAGCTTGGTGTTTTGCATCGGTGGGCGACTTCCACTATCTTGGCTGGGACAACGTAAACCCCGATCATACCTGCATTAAGAGAAGCTGCGAAGCAGCGTCTGCGAGAAAGCTGACCATGGTTGAAAATAGCGAACTACGTAAAGCAGGACTAAAGGTAACCCTACCAAGGGTTAAAATACTCCAAATGCTCGATTCTGCCGAGCAGCGCCACATGAGTGCCGAGGATGTCTACAAGGCGCTTATGGAGGCAAGCGAGGACGTCGGCCTGGCCACGGTTTACCGTGTTCTGACCCAGTTTGAAGCCGCTGGATTAGTGGTGCGCCACAATTTCGACGGCGGTCATGCTGTGTTTGAGCTGGCTGATGGCGGCCATCACGACCACATGGTCAACGTGGAGTCAGGTGAGGTAATCGAGTTCTTCGACGAAGAAATCGAGAAGCTTCAAAAGGCTATTGTCGAAAGACACGGCTTCGACCTGGTGGACCACAATCTGGTGCTCTACGTCCGCAACAAGAAGGCGTAAGCCAGACGGCGTAAAAACCAGCACCAAAGGCGACCCTGGGTCGCCTTTGTGCTTTCTGCGGTTCAGCTTTTAGCGGTAACGACCATCTTTTTAGCGTGCGCCAGAGATTCCTTGGTCAGGTCGATGCCCCCCAGCATTCGGGCCACTTCTTCTATGCGCTCGGTCTTGCTGAGTTTGGAAACCGCCGTACGCGTGGCGTCGTTGTCGCGGACCTTGTGCACAAACAGATGCTGATGGCCCTGCGCGGCAACCTGCGGCAGGTGGGTGACGGTCATGACTTGCCCGCGCTCGCCCAGGCGACGCAGCAATTGCCCCACGATCTCGGCGGTCGGCCCGCCAATGCCCACATCGACTTCGTCGAATACCAGCGTCGGCACCCGCGAGGTTTGTGCAGTAATGACCTGAATCGCAAGGCTGATGCGCGACAGCTCGCCACCCGACGCTACTTTCGCCAGCGCTTTCAGCGGTTGGCCGGGGTTGGCGCTGACCAGTAGCTCTACCTGCTCAAGACCGTGAGGCGACGGTTCTACGCTGGCATTGGCTTTAAGGTCGATCTGGAAACGACCGCCGGGCATGCCCAGTCGATGAATTTCCTGCTCTACAGCGCTGGCCAGTGTCGTTGCCGAATTGCGGCGCAGGTCGCTCAGTTCGCGGGCCTTCTCTTGGTAATGCCGGGCAAATGCCTGTACTTCGTGCTCCAGGCGTTCGATGGATTCGTCGTTGGCATTCAGTGTTTCTATTTCATCCAGCAGCTTTTGTTGCAGCGTGGCCACTTCACCTGGCTGGATGCGGTGCTTGCGCGCCAGTGTATAGATGGCATCAAGACGCTCTTCAAGCTGTTGCAGTCTGGCCGGGTCGGCGTCGAAGTGATCCAGAAAACGGTTCAGTTCGCCTACCGCTTCTTCTACCTGTATCTGCGCGCTGGACAGCAAGCCGGTGGCCTCGCTCAGGGCGGACGGCGAATGGTCGATGCTGCCGAGCCGATGCAGGCTGGCGGTCAGGGCGTTGAGCACGTTGCCGGAATCGCTTTCGCTGCACTGCTCGACCACTTGTCGGCAAATGCTCAGCAGGCTTTCGGCGTTGGTCAGGTCTTTGTGTTCCTGCTCCAGCTGCTCAAGCTCGTTTTCGCCCAGGCTCAGGCTTTCCAGCTCTTCGAGTTGATAGCTGAGCAGTTGATGGCGTGCGCGCTGCTCGTCTCCTGAATTGGAAAGGCGCTCCAGCTCTTGTCGCGTCTGCCGCCAGCGTTGCGCAGCGAGATGGACCTGACGGGCCAGGTCGGTAGCGCCAGCGTATTCGTCCAGCAGGCGTCGGTGGGTATCGGTCTTGAGCAGCGACTGGTGCTCATGCTGGCTGTGGATATCAATGAGCAGTTCACCCAGTGCCTTCAAATCTCCCTGAGGGCAGGGCGAGCCATTGATGTAGGAGCGTGACCGACCTTCGGCGGTAATGACCCGGCGCAGGATGCAGGGGCCGTCGTTGTCCAGGTCGCGCTCTTTGAGCCAGGTCTGTGCCTCGGGAATGTCGCCCAGGTCGAATGTGGCCAGGATATCGGCCTTGTCGGCACCCGGCCGGACCACGCCGCTGTCGGCACGGTCGCCCAGCGTAAGGCCCAGGGCGTCGAGCATGATCGACTTGCCAGCGCCGGTTTCGCCGGTGATGACGCTCATGCCTCGATCCAGTTCGAGGTCAAGGTGTTCGACAATGGCGTAGTTGTGTACGGAAAGGTGCACCAGCATTGAGCGGCTCCCGGGCTGTTTGTCTGGTTATTTATACAGTGTTTTATTTGTTGCTGACAATGCCTTCGCTTAGCTCGATTTGATCGGTTTGCAGTGGTTTTTAGTCGCTCTTGTTTCGGTCCGCAATTTTTCGCTCGTCCGGAATCCGCATTATTTGTCAGGGAATGCGTATCTCGATTGCATGAAACCCTTGAAGCCGGAAATTCCGATCCCATATAGGTGGACAGAAGCGCGAATCGGGATCGCGGACGTTTTTAGAGGAGAACATGTATGGCTGACGAACAGAATCTGGATGCGCAGGCTCAGGATCAGGCTGCCGAGGCGGGCGCGGGTGAAGAACTGACAACCCGTGTGCAGGTGCTCGAAGAGCAACTGGCTGCTGCGCAGGACCAATCCCTTCGCGTGGCTGCGGATCTGCAGAATGTCCGCCGCCGTGCTGAGCAGGATGTTGAAAAGGCGCACAAGTTTGCGCTGGAAAAATTTGCCGGTGATCTGTTGCCGATCATCGACAGTCTGGAGCGAGGCCTTGATCTGTCCAATCCGGACGATGAAAGCATTCGCCCGATGCGTGAAGGCATCGAGCTGACCTTGAAGATGTTTCAGGACACCCTCAAGCGTTATCAGTTGGAAGCCATTGATCCACATGGTCAACCGTTCAGTGCCGACCAGCACCAGGCGATGGCCATGCAGGAAAGTGCCGACGTCGAGCCTAATACTGTGCTCAAGGTATTCCAGAAGGGTTATCAGCTTAATGGTCGCCTGTTGCGCCCGGCCATGGTCGTGGTCAGCAAGGCACCGTCGCCTGCAACGCCGTCAATCAACGAGCAGGCTTGAAATCAGCTGTAAGGCCCCCATTTAAAGGTCAAGCGTTTAAGAGCTACCGCACGGTGTAAACGCACTGGCGGCAACCAAATCCAAGTTTTGCAAGTTTCGGGAGAGTCAAGATGGGCAGAATTATCGGTATCGACCTGGGGACTACCAACTCCTGCGTCTCCATTCTGGAAAACGGTAACGTCAAGGTTATCGAGAACGCAGAAGGTACTCGTACTACACCTTCGATCATTGCTTATGCCAATGACGGTGAGATCCTGGTGGGGCAGTCCGCCAAGCGTCAGGCCGTTACCAATCCGCACAACACGCTGTATGCGGTAAAGCGTCTGATTGGTCGTAAGTTCGAAGAGGATGTCGTTCAGAAAGACATCCAGATGGTCCCTTACAAGATCGTCAAGGCTGACAACGGTGATGCCTGGGTTGAAGTGAATGGCCAGAAAATGGCGCCTCCTCAGATTTCCGCTGAAATCCTGAAGAAAATGAAAAAGACCGCCGAAGACTACCTCGGTGAAGCGGTTACCGAAGCGGTCATCACCGTTCCGGCCTACTTCAACGACAGTCAGCGTCAGGCAACCAAGGATGCTGGCCGTATCGCCGGTCTGGACGTCAAGCGCATCATCAACGAACCAACCGCGGCCGCTCTGGCTTACGGTATGGACAAGGCCAAGGGCGATCACACTGTCATCGTTTATGACCTGGGTGGCGGTACGTTCGACGTCTCGGTCATCGAGATTGCCGAAGTTGATGGCGAGCACCAGTTCGAAGTGTTGGCCACCAACGGCGACACGTTCCTGGGCGGTGAAGACTTTGACATTCGTCTGATCGACTACTTCGTCGACGAATTCAAGAAAGAAAGCGGCATGAACCTCAAGGGTGACCCGCTGGCCATGCAGCGTCTGAAAGAAGCTGCCGAGAAAGCCAAGATCGAGCTTTCTTCCAGCACGCAGACCGAAGTCAACCTGCCGTACATCACTGCAGATGCAACCGGTCCAAAGCACCTGGTCGTGAAAATTTCGCGCTCCAAGCTGGAATCGCTGGTTGAAGACCTGGTTCAGCGCACCATCGCTCCTTGCGAAATGGCGCTTAAAGATGCTGGCATCGACAGAAGCAAGATCAACGACGTGATTCTGGTCGGTGGTCAGACCCGTATGCCGCTGGTGCAGAAGCTGGTAACCGAGTTCTTCGGTAAAGAAGCACGTAAAGACGTCAACCCTGACGAAGCCGTTGCAATGGGTGCTGCCATCCAGGGCGCTGTATTGGCCGGTGATGTCAAAGACGTTCTGCTGCTCGACGTCAGCCCGCTGACTCTGGGTATCGAAACCATGGGCGGCGTGATGACTGCGCTGATCGAGAAAAACACCACGATTCCTACCAAGAAATCCCAGGTGTTCTCGACTGCCGATGACAACCAGAACGCGGTAACCATCCACGTACTGCAGGGTGAGCGCAAGCAAGCCGGTCAGAACAAGTCCTTGGGCAAGTTCGACCTGGCCGAGATTCCACCTGCTCCACGTGGCGTGCCACAGATCGAAGTAACCTTCGACATCGACGCAAACGGCATTCTGCATGTTGGCGCGAAAGACAAGGCGACCGGCAAGCAGCAGTCCATCGTGATCAAGGCCAACTCCGGTCTGTCCGAGGAAGAAATTCAGCAAATGGTCCGTGATGCTGAGGTCAACTCCGAAGAAGATCGCAAGTTCGAAGAGCTGGCCTCTGCCCGTAATCAGGGTGATGCGCTGGTCCACTCGACTCGCAAGATGATCGCTGACGCGGGCGACAAGGTCACCGCTGAAGAGAAGACTGCGGTAGAAGCTGCACTGGTTGCTCTGGAAGCCGCTATCAAAGGCGACGACAAGGCTGCCATCGAAGCGAAGGTTGAAGAGCTGTCGAAGGTTTCCGCGCCAATCGCTCAGAAGATGTACGCCGAGCAGGCCGAAAACCCTGAAGCAGCGGCCAAGCCTGCTGAAGAAAATGCCAAGGCTGATGACGTTGTCGATGCCGAGTTCGAAGAAGTGAAAGACCACAAGTAAGCGCAGGCTCACTTGAACGCCGGTTGACCTCTTTCGAGCGCTGACTGGTAGGATGTCGCCGCGCGGGAGCTTGCTCCCGCGTTGGCGTGTCTGGAACAAGCAAAATTTCGGCGTGCGGATTTGCTCCGCAAGCCATGTGGCAAGATCGCTACGCTCCTGCGTAGCGAATCATTCTGCCGCTTTCTCGGCCAGACCTATCTGGTTGTTGAACGAAGACCAGGATCGTTGAATTGACGTGAGTTGGGTCCAGGGCCTGTATGGGGCTCAACGAGTTTGGCAGGGTTCAGGAGGGTCTTGCCGAACGTCCTCAAGAGTGCGGAAGAACTATGGCAAAGCGTGATTATTACGAAGTGTTGGGAGTGGAGCGAGGCTCCAGCGAGGCGGACCTGAAAAAGGCTTATCGTCGTCTGGCGATGAAGCATCACCCCGACCGTAACCCTGATGACAAAGCCTCGGAAGAGCTGTTCAAAGAGGCCAACGAGGCCTACGAAGTGCTGTCCGATGCCAGCAAGCGCGCTGCGTACGATCAGTATGGCCATGCCGGTGTCGACCCGAGCATGGGTGGCGGCGGCGGTTTTGGTGGTGGTGCCGGTGGTGCCAATTTCTCCGACATCTTCGGTGATGTGTTCAGTGATTTCTTTGGCGGTGGCCGCGGCGGTGGCGGCGGTGGTCGTGGCGGTGCCCAGCGCGGCAGCGATCTGCGCTATACGCTGGAGCTGAATCTGGAAGAAGCGGTTCGCGGTACTAACGTGAATATCCGCGTTCCGACACTGGTCAACTGCAAGCCGTGCGATGGCAGCGGTGCCAAGAAAGGCTCGTCGCCCGTTACCTGCCCTACCTGCGGTGGTATCGGTCAGGTTCGCATGCAGCAGGGTTTCTTCTCTGTGCAGCAAACCTGCCCACGCTGCCATGGCCACGGCAAGATTATTTCCGACCCGTGCGATTCTTGCCACGGTGAAGGTCGTGTCGAAGAGTCCAAGACGCTTTCGGTCAAGGTGCCGCCAGGTGTCGATACCGGTGACCGCATTCGTCTGTCTGGCGAAGGCGAAGCGGGTACTCAGGGTGGGCCGACCGGCGACCTGTATGTCGTGATCAATGTGCGCGAACACGCGATCTTCCAGCGTGACGGCAAGCACCTGTTCTGCGAAGTGCCGATCAGCTTTACCGATGCCGCGCTGGGCGGCGAGCTTGAAGTACCGACCCTTGATGGTCGCGTCAAACTGAAAATCCCCGAAGGTACCCAGACCGGCAAGCAGTTCCGCTTGCGTGGCAAGGGTGTCGCTCCGGTACGTGGCGGCGGTGCTGGTGACTTGATGTGCCGTGTAGCAGTCGAGACCCCGGTCAACCTGAGCAAGCGTCAGCGCGAGCTGCTTGAAGAGTTCCGCACTTCGCTTGAAAACGACGAGTCCCACTCTCCCAAGGCCAGTGGCTGGTTCGAGGGTGTGAAGCGTTTCTTCGGCGATCTGTAAGGCTTATCAACGGGAGCAGGGCATGCGACGTATTGCTGTAGTGGGCGCCGCCGGGCGCATGGGCAAGACTTTGATCGAGGCGGTTCAGCAGGCACCGGGTGCCGGGTTGACCGCCGCTATCGATCGTCCTGACAGCACGCTGGTGGGTGCGGATGCGGGCGAGCTGGCTGCGCTGGGTCGTATCGGTGTGCCGTTGTCGGGCGACCTGGCAAAAGTGGCGGATGAGTTCGACGTGTTGATCGACTTCACCCACCCTTCGGTAACGCTGAAAAATCTGGCGTTCTGCCGTAAGGCCGGCAAGGCCATGATTATCGGCACGACTGGCTTCAGTGCCGAAGAGAAGCAGCGTCTGGTCGAAGCGGGTAAAGACATCCCGATTGTTTTCGCTGCCAACTTCAGCATTGGTGTAAACCTTTGCTTGAAGTTGCTGGACACCGCCGCGCGTGTTCTGGGTGATGAGGTCGATATCGAAATCACCGAGGCGCACCACCGGCACAAGGTCGATGCGCCGTCCGGCACCGCCTTGCGCATGGGTGAAGTGGTTGCCAGTGCGCTGGGTCGCGACCTGGAAAAAGTCGCTGTCTACGGCCGTGAAGGCCAGACCGGCGCGCGTGATCGTCAGACCATCGGGTTTGCGACCATTCGTGCCGGTGACGTTGTCGGCGACCATACCGTGCTGTTCGCAGCAGACGGCGAGCGGGTCGAGATCACCCACAAGGCATCCAGTCGCATGACCTTTGCCAAGGGTGCCGTGCGGGCTGCAATGTGGCTCGACGGCAAGGCGCCAGGGCTTTACGACATGCAGGATGTACTGGGTCTGCATTGATTTCATACAGGGCCATTCGTGGCCCTGTCGCATTTTCCCGCATTTCAGGCTCATTGGTGGTAGACCAAAAAGGGC
This sequence comes from Pseudomonas syringae group sp. 247E2, assembly GCF_032587795.1. NCBI lineage: Bacteria > Pseudomonadati > Pseudomonadota > Gammaproteobacteria > Pseudomonadales > Pseudomonadaceae > Pseudomonas > Pseudomonas syringae group sp. 247E2. Next base: position 387,197 of record NZ_JAWHPK010000001.1, read on the forward strand.
CTTTTCTGTAAGCTACAGCTTTAGTGTGTCCACTAAAAGCGCGCAGATGATTCCATAAGAAAGCGGGGTGACGTAACTACGTCATTCCGCTTTTTTGCAGCCTGCGATCGCCCTTTCAGGTTTTATTTACGGGAGGTCTTCTTGACTAAGCCAGCCATACTCGCCCTTGCTGATGGCAGCATTTTTCGCGGCGAAGCCATTGGAGCCGACGGTCAGACCGTTGGTGAGGTGGTGTTCAACACCGCAATGACAGGCTATCAGGAAATTCTTACCGATCCTTCCTACGCCCAGCAAATCGTTACCCTGACTTACCCGCACATCGGCAATACCGGTACCACGCCTGAAGACGCAGAGTCCGATCGTGTCTGGTCCGCTGGCCTGGTCATCCGTGACCTGCCGCTGGTCGCCAGCAACTGGCGTAACAAGCTGTCCCTCGGTGATTACCTGAAAGCCAATAATGTCGTTGCCATCGCCGGCATCGATACGCGTCGCCTGACCCGCATCCTGCGTGAGAAAGGCGCCCAGAACGGCTGCATCATGGCTGGCGACAACATTTCCGAAGAAGCAGCCATCGCTGCTGCTCGCGGGTTCCCCGGCCTCAAGGGCATGGACCTGGCAAAGGAAGTCAGTACCAAGGACACCTACGAGTGGCGTTCCAGCGTCTGGAACCTGAAAACCGACAGCCACCCTGAAATCGCTGCTTCCGAGCTGCCCTATCATGTGGTCGCTTACGACTACGGCGTCAAGGTCAACATTCTGCGCATGCTGGTCGAGCGCGGTTGCCGGGTGACTGTGGTGCCTGCGCAAACGCCTGCCAGCGACGTGCTTGCCTACAAACCCGACGGTGTTTTCCTGTCCAACGGCCCTGGCGATCCCGAGCCGTGCGACTACGCCATCAAGGCGATCAGGGAAGTGCTGCAAACCGAAGTGCCGGTATTCGGTATCTGCCTGGGTCACCAGCTTCTGGCCTTGGCTGCCGGTGCCAAGACCGTGAAAATGGGCCATGGCCACCACGGTGCAAACCACCCTGTTCAGGATCTGGACACCGGTGTGGTCATGATCACCAGCCAGAACCACGGTTTTGCTGTTGATGAGGCCACGCTGCCGGGCAATGTTCGCGCCATTCACAAGTCGTTGTTCGACGGCACCCTTCAGGGTATCGAGCTGACCGACAAGAGCGCATTCAGCTTCCAGGGTCACCCTGAGGCGAGCCCGGGCCCGAATGACGTCGCGCCTCTGTTTGATCGCTTTATCGAAGCCATGGCCAAGCGACGCTGACCGGTTGCCTTGAGACTGTAATACGCAGGTGCCCTGGGCGGCCCCGGACTCAATGTCCGGTTGCTGCCGCCCAGGCCACCTCAAAGAAATGTTCAAGACGGCTTGCCGACTGACCTGCGGATTTGAGTGACAACCCATGCCAAAACGTACAGATATTAAAAGCATCCTGATTCTCGGCGCCGGCCCCATCGTGATCGGCCAGGCCTGTGAATTCGACTACTCCGGCGCCCAGGCCTGCAAGGCACTGCGCGAAGAGGGTTACCGCGTCATCCTGGTGAACTCCAACCCGGCCACCATCATGACCGACCCGGCCATGGCCGACGCCACCTACATCGAGCCGATCAAGTGGCAGACCGTTGCCAAGATCATCGAAAAAGAGCGTCCTGACGCACTGCTGCCGACCATGGGCGGCCAGACCGCTCTGAACTGCGCACTGGATCTGGAGCGCGAAGGCGTTCTGGAGAAGTTCGGCGTGGAGATGATCGGTGCCAACGCCGATACCATCGACAAGGCTGAAGACCGCTCGCGTTTCGATAAGGCCATGAAGTCTATCGGCCTGGCGTGCCCGCGTTCCGGTATCGCGCACAGCATGGAAGAAGCCAACGCGGTTCTCGAAAAGCTCGGCTTCCCGTGCATTATTCGTCCATCGTTCACCATGGGTGGCACGGGCGGCGGTATCGCGTACAACCGTGAAGAGTTCGAAGAAATCTGCGCTCGCGGTCTGGACCTGTCGCCGACCAAAGAGCTGCTGATCGACGAATCGCTGATCGGCTGGAAAGAGTACGAAATGGAAGTTGTCCGCGACAAAAAGGACAACTGCATCATCGTCTGCTCGATTGAAAACTTCGACCCGATGGGCGTGCACACCGGCGACTCCATCACCGTTGCTCCGGCACAGACCCTGACCGACAAGGAATACCAGATCCTGCGTAATGCCTCGCTGGCAGTGCTGCGCGAGATCGGCGTTGAGACCGGTGGTTCCAACGTTCAGTTCGGCATCTGCCCGGACACCGGCCGTATGGTCGTGATCGAGATGAACCCGCGCGTATCGCGTTCCTCGGCGCTGGCCTCCAAGGCGACCGGCTTCCCGATTGCACGCGTTGCCGCCAAGCTGGCAGTGGGTTACACCCTTGACGAGCTGTCGAACGAAATCACCGGCGGCAAGACCCCGGCTTCGTTCGAACCGTCGATCGACTACGTCGTCACCAAGCTGCCGCGCTTTGCCTTCGAGAAGTTCGCCAAGGCGGATGCGCGTCTGACCACTCAGATGAAGTCGGTCGGTGAAGTCATGGCTATCGGCCGCACCTTCCAGGAGTCCCTGCAGAAAGCCTTGCGCGGCCTGGAAGTCGGCGTTTGCGGCCTCGATCCGAAGCTGGACCTGAGCCACCCTGAAAGCATGAGCACGCTCAAGCGCGAGCTGACTGTGCCGGGTGCCGAGCGAATCTGGTACGTCGCCGACGCCTTCCGCGCAGGCATGACGGTTGAAGAAATCTTCGCCATGAACATGATTGACCCTTGGTTCCTGGTACAGATCGAAGATCTGGTAAAGGACGAAGAGAAGGTCAAGACGCTGGGCCTGTCGGCAATCGATCGTGACCTGATGTTCCGCCTCAAGCGCAAGGGCTTCTCCGATGCGCGTCTGGCCAAGCTGGTCGGCGTCACCGAAAAGAACCTGCGTACGCATCGTCACAAGCTGGACGTGTTCCCGGTCTACAAGCGCGTCGACACCTGCGCCGCCGAGTTCGCAACCGACACCGCGTACCTGTACTCGACGTACGAAGAAGAGTGCGAAGCCAACCCTTCGACGCGCGACAAGATCATGATCCTCGGCGGTGGCCCTAACCGTATCGGCCAGGGTATCGAGTTCGACTACTGCTGTGTACACGCGGCCTTGGCGCTGCGTGAAGACGGGTACGAGACCATCATGGTCAACTGCAACCCGGAAACCGTTTCCACCGATTACGACACCTCTGACCGCCTGTACTTCGAGCCTGTCACCCTGGAAGACGTGCTGGAAATCGTGCGGGTCGAGAAGCCGAAAGGTGTGATCGTCCAGTACGGTGGCCAGACGCCGCTGAAACTGGCACGTGCCCTTGAAGCAGCCGGTGTGCCGATCATCGGCACCAGCCCTGACGCCATTGACCGTGCCGAAGACCGTGAGCGCTTCCAGCAAATGGTCGAGCGCCTCAACCTGCGTCAGCCGCCAAACGCCACTGTGCGTAGCGAAGACGAAGCCATTCGTGCTGCGGCGAAGATCGGTTATCCGCTGGTGGTGCGCCCGTCCTATGTGCTGGGCGGCCGCGCGATGGAAATCGTTTATCAGGAAGACGAGCTCAAGCGTTACCTGCGTGAAGCGGTTCAAGTGTCCAACGACAGCCCGGTGCTGCTGGACCACTTCCTGAACTGTGCCATCGAGATGGACGTCGATGCGGTCTGCGACGGGACTGACGTGGTGATTGGCGCGATCATGCAGCACATCGAGCAGGCGGGCGTTCACTCCGGTGACTCCGCATGCTCGCTGCCGCCGTACTCGCTGCCTGCACACATCCAGGACGAGATGCGCGAACAGGTCAAGAAAATGGCTCTGGAGCTGGGCGTTGTCGGCCTGATGAACGTACAGCTGGCACTTCAGGGCGAAGATATCTACGTCATTGAAGTCAACCCGCGTGCATCGCGTACCGTGCCGTTCGTTTCCAAGTGCATCGGTGTTTCTCTGGCCATGATCGCGGCTCGCGTGATGGCAGGTAAAACCCTGAAAGAGCTGAACTTCACCAAGGAAATTATCCCGAACTTCTACAGCGTGAAGGAGGCAGTGTTCCCGTTTGCCAAATTCCCTGGCGTTGACCCGATCCTCGGCCCGGAAATGAAATCGACCGGCGAAGTGATGGGCGTGGGCGATACCTTCGGTGAAGCGTTCGCCAAGGCTCAGATGGGCGCGAGCGAAGTGCTGCCAACTGGCGGTACTGCTTTCATCAGTGTGCGTGACGATGACAAGCCTCTGGTTGAAGCCGTCGCCCGTGACCTGATCAATCTGGGTTTCGAAATCGTTGCTACCGCAGGTACTGCCAAGCTGATCGAAGCGGCAGGCCTGAAAGTACGTCGCGTGAACAAGGTGACCGAAGGGCGCCCACACGTGGTCGACATGATCAAGAATGACGAAGTCACCCTGATCATCAACACCACCGAAGGTCGTCAGTCGATCGCAGATTCCTACTCCATCCGTCGCAACGCCTTGCAGCACAAGATCTACTGCACCACTACCATTGCAGCAGGCGAAGCGATCTGTGAAGCGCTCAAATTCGGTCCCGAGAAGACCGTACGTCGCTTGCAGGATCTCCATGCAGGATTGAAGGCATGATCAAATACCCAATGACTGTTCAGGGCGCTCGCGCCCTGGAAGAAGAGCTGACTCACCTGACCAAGGTGATCCGTCCCAAGTTGAGCCAGGACATCGGTACTGCGCGCGAACTGGGCGACCTCAAGGAAAACGCTGAATACCACGCTGCCCGCGAGCAGCAGGGTATGGTCGAGGCGCGTATTCGTGATATTGAAGGCCGCATGCAGAACGCTGTGGTGATCGACGTTACGACTATTCCGCACACTGGCAAGGTGATTTTCGGCACGACAGTCGAAATCGCCAACGTCGAAACCGACGAAAGCGTTGTCTACCAGATCGTTGGTGAGGACGAGGCGGATATCAAGAAGGGCAAGATTTCAGTGGGTTCGCCCATTGCTCGCGCCTTGATTGCCAAGGAAGAGGGTGATGTCGTTGTTGTGAAAACGCCTAGCGGCGTTATCGAATACGAAATCATCGAAGTGCGTCACATCTGATGCCTGTCGCCCGCTTTGGCGGGCGCAGTCAGCAGCAAAAAAGAGTCAGGGCACGCCTTTTGGCGGCCCTGACTTCTGTTTTTATCCGTGCGCGCGGTGGACGTTGGAGAGCTGCTTGTTTACCTTTGGGTTCTTGCGGTAGATCAGCGCCATTTTGCCGATGACCTGTACAAGATCCGCCGAACCTGCCTTGCACAGTTCTGCAACGGCGCCCAGGCGGCTCTCGCGATCAAGGATGTTGAACTTGATCTTGATCAGCTCGTGATCGCTCAATGCGCGTTCAAGCTCTGCAAGTACACCTTCAGTCAAACCATTGTCAGCCACGATCAACACCGGTTTCAGATGGTGGCCAATGGATTTGTATTGTTTCTTCTGCTCTGGAGTGAGCGGCATAATCTGACCTCTGCGTCTGATCTTTTAAAAGCGGCGGCCAGTTTACCCGAGCGAGTCCGGGACCGCCCAGTTAATCACGACTCGTTTATTTTTGAGGTGCCCCGTGGCCCGTTCCAAGACAAGCCATAACTGGCTCAAAGAACACTTCGACGACAAGTACGTCAAAATGGCGCAGAAGGACGGCTACCGTTCGCGTGCCAGCTACAAGCTGCTCGAGATTCAGGAAAAGGACAAACTCATCCGTCCGGGCATGACCGTTATCGACCTCGGTGCTGCGCCCGGAGGCTGGTCGCAGGTGACCAGTCGTCTGATCGGCGGTCAAGGTCGTCTGATTGCTTCCGACATCCTTGAAATGGACAGCATCCCTGATGTGACCTTCATTCAGGGGGATTTTACCGAGGACAAGATTCTCGAACAGATCCTTGAGGCAGTCGGTAATACGCAGGTAGACCTTGTGATTTCCGATATGGCCCCCAATATGAGTGGATTGAGCGCTGTAGATATGCCGCGTGCGATGTTTCTCTGTGAATTGGCGCTCGATCTGGCCGGTCGGGTACTACGTCCCGGTGGCGATTTTCTGATCAAGGTCTTCCAGGGTGAAGGCTTCGATGTCTACCACAAGGATATTCGCAAGCTGTTTGACAAGGTGCAGATGCGCAAGCCTTCGTCATCCCGCGACAGGTCACGCGAGCAATACCTGCTGGCTCGCGGCTTTCGTGGAATCGACGGGGCAGCCAGCATCGAGCGTTTTTGAAGGGGCACGATAGCTTTTTTCAAATGGCGTTACCGATGCAGCATGACTGAACATTGTGTTGTCAAAGTTTCACAAAGGGTTACAGACGGTGTCTGCCGTATCTGTAGGTTCTGTAGTAAGTTAGGCCGGTGAATATCATGCGAGGCACGCTTGCTGCGTGGAGCTTGCTTCAGAGGGTAGCTAATTGAACGATATGGCAAAGAATTTGATCCTGTGGTTGATCATCGCGGCTGTCCTGGTGACGGTGATGAACAACTTCTCCAGCCCTAACGAGCCGCAGAACCTCAACTATTCCGAGTTCATCCAGCAGGTCAAGGATGGCAAGGTCGAGAAGGTTTCCGTCGACGGCTATGTCATTACGGGCAAGCGCAGTGATGGCGACACCTTCAAGACCATCCGCCCGAACATACCGGACAACGGTCTGATCGGTGATCTGGTCAGCAACAACGTCGTGATCGAAGGCAAGCAGCCTGAGCAGCAGAGTATCTGGACTCAGTTACTGGTGGCCAGCTTCCCTATCCTGGTGATCATTGCGGTGTTCATGTTCTTCATGCGCCAGATGCAGGGCGGGGCGGGCGGCAAGGGCGGCCCGATGAGCTTTGGCAAAAGCAAGGCGCGTCTGTTGTCCGAAGATCAGGTCAAGACCACCCTGGCCGATGTTGCCGGTTGTGACGAAGCCAAGGAAGAAGTCGGCGAGCTTGTCGAGTTCCTCCGTGATCCGGGCAAGTTCCAGCGTCTCGGCGGCCGTATCCCGCGTGGCGTTCTGATGGTCGGTCCTCCGGGTACTGGTAAGACGCTGATCGCCAAGGCCATTGCCGGCGAGGCGAAAGTGCCGTTCTTCACCATTTCCGGTTCTGATTTCGTCGAGATGTTCGTGGGCGTCGGTGCAAGCCGTGTCCGTGACATGTTCGAGCAGGCCAAAAAACATGCTCCTTGCATCATCTTCATCGACGAAATCGATGCGGTCGGTCGCCATCGTGGCGCTGGCATGGGTGGTGGTCACGACGAGCGTGAGCAGACTCTCAACCAGTTGCTGGTCGAGATGGACGGTTTTGAAATGAATGACGGCATCATCGTCATTGCCGCTACCAACCGTCCTGACGTGCTCGACCCGGCGTTGCTGCGTCCGGGCCGCTTCGACCGTCAGGTGGTTGTAGGTCTGCCGGACATTCGTGGCCGCGAGCAGATCCTCAAGGTTCACATGCGCAAGGTTCCAATGGGCGAAGACGTCAATGCAGGCGTTATCGCTCGCGGTACACCGGGCTTCTCCGGTGCCGATCTGGCTAACCTGGTCAACGAAGCGTCGCTGTTCGCTGCTCGCTCCGGCAAGCGCGTCGTAGAGATGAAAGAGTTCGAACTGGCCAAGGACAAGATCATGATGGGCGCCGAGCGCAAATCGATGGTCATGTCCGAAAAGGAAAAGCGCAACACGGCCTACCACGAAGCGGGTCACGCTATCGTAGGGCGTCTGGTGCCTGAGCATGATCCGGTCTACAAGGTCTCGATCATTCCTCGCGGTCGCGCGCTGGGTGTAACCATGTTTCTTCCTGAAGAAGACCGTTACAGCCTGTCCAAGCGCGCGCTGATCAGTCAGATCTGCTCGCTTTACGGTGGCCGTATTGCTGAAGAAATGACCCTTGGCTTCGATGGCGTCACGACAGGTGCATCCAATGACATCATGCGTGCCAGTCAGATTGCCCGGAACATGGTCACCAAATGGGGCTTGTCTGAAAAGCTCGGCCCGCTGATGTATTCGGAAGACGAAGATGCAGGTTACCTGGGTCGCGGCAGCAGCCAGAACTCCAGTGTTTCCGGCGATACTGCCAAGCTTATCGATTCCGAAGTGCGCAGCATCATCGATCACTGCTACGGCACTGCCAAGCAGTTGCTCACGGACAATCGTGACAAGCTTGAAGCGATGGCCGATGCGCTGATGAAGTATGAAACCATTGATGCCGATCAGATCGACGACATCATGACCGGTCGCGTGCCTCGTGAACCGCGTGACTGGGGCGGTGGTTCGGGTACCAACGGTACTCCGATCACACCTGACCCTCGTCCGGAAACTCCGATTGGCGGCCCTGCTGCCGAGCACTAAGGTCTGACATGACATCTGCGCTGTACCCAACCCGGTTGCCTTGCGGCAACCGGGTTCTTGATTTGGCCCATACACATGTGATGGGTATCCTCAACGCAACCCCGGACTCCTTTTCCGATGGCGGCCGCTACAGCCAGCTTGATGCTGCCTTGCGTCATGCCGAGGCAATGGTGCAGGCCGGTGCCACACTGATCGACGTTGGCGGCGAGTCGACGCGCCCGGGTGCGCGTCCGGTGTCTGCGTCAGAAGAGGTCGAGCGTGTGGCGCCGGTGGTTGAGGTCATCGCGCGCGAGCTGGATGTGATCATCTCCGTGGATACGTCGACACCTGAGGTCATGCTGGCGACAGCTGGCCTGGGTGCCGGGCTTATCAATGACGTCCGCTCGCTTCAGCGGCCAGGCGCGCTTGAGGCGGCTGCAAGCACTGGTTTGCCGGTGTGTCTCATGCACATGCTGGGTGAGCCCGGAACCATGCAGGATGATCCGTATTACGACGACCTAGTGGGCGAAGTGGGCGCTTTCCTGCTCGAGCGCATCAATCAGTGTGCTGCAGCGGGAATCGATCAGCAAAAGATCATTCTTGATCCGGGCTTTGGTTTTGCCAAGACACTGGAGCACAATCTGAGCCTGTTCAAGCACATGGAAGCGCTGCATGCGCTCGGTCAACCTTTGCTGGTTGGCGTTTCGCGCAAGAGTATGATCGGTGCTGTGCTGGGACGACCTGTCGATCAGCGTCTGTCCGGTGGGCTGGCCCTGGCTGCTTTGGCTATGACCAAGGGGGCCCGAATTCTACGTGTGCACGATGTCGCCGAAACGGCTGACGTGGTGCGCATGATCGCAGCTGTCCAGGCAGCTGAATAACAACAGTGGGGCATCCATGACTACCAGAAAATATTTCGGAACCGACGGCATTCGCGGTCGTGTAGGGCAATTTCCGATTACGCCCGAGTTCATGCTGAAACTGGGTTGGGCTGCAGGCATGGCCTTTCGCAAGATGGGCGCCTGCCGGATTCTCGTCGGCAAGGACACGCGCATCTCTGGCTACATGTTCGAATCCGCCCTTGAGGCCGGGCTCTCTGCGGCCGGTGCTGACGTGCTCCTGCTGGGGCCTATGCCGACACCTGCCATTGCCTACCTGACGCGTACGTTTCATGCCGAAGCAGGCATCGTGATCAGTGCTTCGCATAATCCGCACTATGACAACGGCATCAAGTTCTTCTCCGGTCAGGGCACCAAACTGCCTGACGAGATCGAAATGATGATCGAAGAGCTGCTCGATGCGCCGATGACCGTGGCGGAGTCCGAGAATCTTGGCAAGGTTTCGCGAATTAACGATGCCGCAGGGCGTTATATCGAATTCTGCAAAAGCAGCGTGCCGACCAGCACCGATTTCGCCGGCCTCAAGGTGGTTATCGACTGCGCGCATGGTGCGACCTACAAGGTAGCGCCCAACGTCTTTCGTGAGCTCGGAGCGCAGGTTGTCGTACTTTCTGCGCAGCCTGACGGGCTCAATATCAACAAGAATTGCGGCTCCACTCACATGGAGGCATTGCAGGCGGCAGTGGTCGCAGAGCATGCCGACATGGGCATTGGCTTCGACGGTGACGGCGATCGCGTGTTGATGGTTGACCATACCGGGACCATCGTCGATGGCGACGAGCTGCTTTACATCATTGCCCGTGATCTGCATGAACGTGGACGCTTGCAGGGTGGTGTCGTCGGCACGTTGATGAGTAATCTCGGGCTTGAACTGGCCTTGGCCGAACAGAACATCCCGTTTGTTCGCGCCAACGTCGGTGACCGTTATGTGATCGCCGAGTTGCTTGAGCGCAACTGGCAGATCGGCGGTGAAAACTCCGGCCATATCGTGTGCTTCCAGCACGCTACCACCGGTGATGCGATCATTGCTTCGTTGCAGGTAATACTGGCCCTGCGTCGCAGCGGCATCAGCCTCGCCGAAGCGCGCTTGAAGCTGCGCAAATGCCCGCAGATACTGATCAATGTGCGCTTTGCAGGTTCAGGTGTAGATCCCGTTTCGCACCCGTCGGTCCAGCAAGCCTGTGCGCGTGTTACCGAGCAGATGGCCGGACGGGGCAGGGTACTGCTGCGCAAGTCGGGCACAGAGCCTTTGGTGCGCGTGATGGTCGAAGGTGAGGATGAAACCCAGGTCAGATCGTACGCCGAAGAGCTCGCAAAACTGGTTGCTGAAGTTTGCGCCTGATTTCGGCTTGCCAGTGTCGGAAGTGTTGGGTAACATCTGCGCCCACTTTGACCCACGAGGTGTAGCATGCGTCGCCCAATGGTAGCTGGTAACTGGAAAATGCACGGTACCCGCGCCAGCGTCGCTGAGCTGATCGAGGGTTTGGGCAAGCAGGTGTTGCCAGGCAGCGTCGATATCGCCGTAATGCCTGCAAGTCTGTTTACCAATCAGGTGATCGAAGGGCTTCAGGCAACGTCGATCATTGTCGGTGCGCAGGATGCAGCCATTCAGGCTGAGCAGGGCGCGCTGACCGGTGAGATCGCGTCGAGTCAGCTGGCTGATGCAGGTTGCAAACTGGTACTTGTCGGGCACTCCGAACGTCGTCAGCTGATTGGCGAGCAGGATGATGTGCTTAACAAGAAGTTTGCGGCGATCCAGGCAAGCGGGCTGACACCTGTGCTTTGCATAGGCGAAACGCTTGAAGAGCGCAAGGCAGGGCAGACGCTTGAAGTTGTCGGGCGTCAGCTGGACAGTGTCATCGCCGAGTTTGGCGTCAGCGCACTGATCAATGCCGTAATTGCCTACGAGCCGGTCTGGGCCATTGGCACCGGATTGACTGCTTCGCCTCAAGAGGCGCAGGAAGTGCACGCAGCAATCCGTGCGCAGCTGGCAAAAGAGAATGCCGAAGTCGCACAAGGCGTGCGACTTCTCTATGGCGGCAGCGTGAAGGCGGCCAATGCGGTCGAGCTCTTCAGCATGCCGGATATCGATGGGGGGCTCATTGGTGGAGCTTCCCTGAATGCAGATGAGTTCGGTGCGATCTGTCGCGCCGCGGGAAACTGAAAAAATGCTGGAAACAGTCGTAATCGTTTTTCACCTGTTGGGCGCTCTGGGCGTTGTTGCTCTGGTATTGCTGCAACAGGGTAAAGGTGCTGACGCCGGTGCGTCGTTCGGAGCAGGTGCATCAAATACTGTCTTCGGAGGTCAAGGAACCTCTACCTTTCTCAGTAAGTTTACTGCTATACTTGCAGCATGTTTTTTCATAACCAGCTTGGGGTTAGGTTACTTTGCTAAAGAGAAAGCTCAACAGCTGACTCAGGTAGGTTTGCCAGATCCCGCAGTGCTGGAAGTGAAGCAAAAGCCGGCAGCAGATGATGTACCGGTTCTCGAAGGGCAAAAGCCAGCCGTTGTTCCAGCTGACGTACCTCAAGCCCCAGAGAAGAAGTAAAAAAGAATTCGGCGATGTTTCGTGAGGTCGCCAAAGAGTTGTAATGCCGAGGTGGTGGAATTGGTAGACACGCAACCTTGAGGTGGTTGTGCCCAATGGGTGTAGGGGTTCGAGTCCCCTTCTCGGTACCAATTAACAAGGGAGCCCGCATTAGCGGGCTTTCTTGTAGGTGGATGTTGGATTGACCCAGCAATGGATCGGTCGTATACTTCCGCCCCAGCTTTGTCGCGGGGTGGAGCAGTTTGGTAGCTCGTCGGGCTCATAACCCGAAGGTCGTTGGTTCAAATCCAGCCCCCGCAACCAGTTTTAGCGGAGCCCCTTTTAAGGGGCTTTTTGTTAGCTGGACAGTACATGACGTCGATGTTCAGCGGCGTTTTCAGGGATGGGCTTTTGCCCATTTTTTTATTTCTAAAGCATGCACGAGGGGGTTCAGGTGTCGAGCAAGCTAGAACAGTTGCAGGACTTGTTGGCCCCGGTGGTCGTGGCCCTTGGCTATCAATGCTGGGGGATCGATTTCAGTTCCCAGGGCAAGCATTCGGTGCTGCGCATTTATATTGACAAGGAAGGTGGTGTGCTGGTCGACGACTGCGCAATCGTAAGTCGCCAGATCAGCGGTGTATTGGACGTAGAAGATCCGATCAGCACTGAATACACCCTTGAAGTATCGTCTCCTGGCATGGAGCGCCCGCTGTTCACTATTGAGCAGTTTGCTTCGTACGCCGGGGAACAAGTGAAAATAAAGCTGCGTTCACCTTTCGAAGGTCGACGCAACTTTCAAGGCCTTCTCCGCGGGGTGGAGGAGCAGGATGTCGTGGTGCAGGTTGAAGACCATGAATTCCTGTTGCCGATCGACATGATCGACAAGGCCAACATTATTCCCACGTTTGACTGAGACGTGCCGGTTACTGCGGATCCCGCGGATCCAATGGCTTGCGAAAGGCGAGGCGTACGATGAGCAAAGAAGTACTGCTGGTTGTTGAGTCGGTGTCCAATGAAAAGGGCGTTCCGGCAAGTGTAATTTTTGAAGCGCTGGAGCTGGCTCTTGCCACCGCTACCAAGAAACGTTTTGAAGATGAAGTAGAACTGCGTGTAGAGATCAATCGCCAGACAGGCAACTACGAGACTTTCCGTCGCTGGACGGTTGTCGAAGACGAAGATCTGGACGATCCTGCGTACGAATTGGCCGTAGACCAGGCTCAAGTCAAGAAGCCAGGTGCCGTTGCGGGCGACCTGATCGAAGAGAAAATCGATTCCATCGAATTCGGTCGTATCGCCGCACAGACCGCCAAGCAAGTCATTGTGCAGAAAGTTCGTGAAGCCGAGCGTGCTCAGGTAGTCGATGCCTACCGTGAGCGTCTGGGTGAAATCATTTCTGGTACTGTTAAAAAGGTTACACGTGACAATGTCATCGTTGACCTGGGTAACAATGCCGAAGCCTTGCTGGCTCGTGAAGACATCATTTCCCGGGAAACTTTCCGGGTCGGTGTTCGCGTCCGTGCTTTGCTGAAGGAAATTCGTACCGAAAACCGTGGTCCTCAGCTGATCCTGTCGCGTACTGCGCCAGAAATGCTGATCGAGCTTTTCCGCATTGAAGTGCCGGAAATTGCCGAAGGTCTCATCGAGGTGATGGCTGCCTCCCGTGACCCGGGTTCTCGTGCGAAAATCGCTGTTCGCTCCAAGGATAAACGAATCGATCCGCAAGGTGCCTGTATCGGCATGCGCGGTTCGCGAGTTCAGGCTGTTTCCGGCGAGCTGGGTGGCGAGCGTGTGGATATCGTTCTTTGGGACGATAACCCGGCGCAGTTCGTGATCAATGCAATGTCTCCTGCAGAAGTAGCGGCAATCATCGTAGATGAAGACGCGCATGCAATGGATATCGCAGTGGGAGCGGACAACCTGGCCCAGGCTATTGGTCGTGGCGGTCAGAACGTGCGTCTGGCAAGTCAGCTGACTGGCTGGACCCTGAACGTAATGACCGAATCGGACATCCAGGCCAAGCAGCAAGCTGAAACCGGTGACATCCTGCGCAATTTCATCGAAGAACTCGAAGTCGATGAAGAATTGGCACAGGTGCTGGTTGATGAAGGCTTCACCAGCCTGGAAGAGATTGCCTACGTACCGTTGGAAGAAATGCTCAACATCGACGGCTTTGACGAAGAAATCGTCAACGAGCTTCGCGCTCGTGCCAAGGATCGTTTGTTGACTAAAGCCATCGCTACAGAGGAAAAGCTGGCAGACGCCCATCCGGCCGAAGACCTGCTCTCGCTTGAGGGTATGGACAAGGATTTGGCGATGGAACTGGCGGTGCGCGGCGTAATTACCCGCGAAGACCTGGCCGAGCAGTCTATAGATGACCTGCTCGACATCGACGGCATTGACGATGATCGTGCCGGCAAGTTGATCATGGCCGCCCGAGCCCACTGGTTCGAGTAATTGGGCGCGGCCTGAGGAGAGAAGTGCATGACGCAAGTCACGGTGAAAGAACTGGCCAAAGTGGTCGACACACCGGTAGAGCGCCTGTTACAGCAGATGCGTGAGGCAGGTCTGCCGCACACCGCCGCCGAGCAAGTTGTGACCGATAACGAAAAACAAGCCTTGTTGACGCACCTGAAAAGCGGTCACAAGGCCAAGGTGGAAGAGCCTCGCAAGATTACCTTGCAGCGCAAGACCACCAGCACCCTGCGCGTTGCTGGCAGCAAGAGCATCAGCGTTGAAGTGCGCAAGAAGAAAGTCTTTGTGCAGCGTAGCCCGGAAGAGATCGAAGCCGAGCGCAAGCGCGAGATGGACGAACGCCGTGCGGTAGAAAATGCCGCTCGTCAAAAGGCTGAAGAAGAAGCCAAGCGTCGCGCTGAAGAAGATGCGCGCAATCAGCCTGCCGCCGGCCAGCCTGCTTCGGCACCTGAGCAACCTGTTGCTGCAGCCGAGCCCGTGCGTGAAGCGCCAGCACCAGCAGCGGCTGCTCCGGCACCTGCCAGCGCAGCGCCGTCTGCTGACGCTCGCAAGCGTGACGAACAGCGTCGCCCTGACAAGCCTCGTGCTGACGACCGCAATGCCCGCGGCGGCGACGGGGAGCGTAAAAACGCTCCGCATCGCGCTTCGGTCAAGGAGAAGGCTCCGGCCCCTCGCGTTGCTCCTCGTACTACCGACGAAGAAAGCGACAGCTTCCGTCGTGGTGGTCGCGGCAAGTCCAAGCTGAAGAAGCGCAATGCACATGGTTTCCAGAGCCCTACCGGCCCTGTGATCCGTGACGTTGCCATCGGCGAGACCATCACTGTCGGCGAATTGTCGGCACAGATGTCGGTCAAGGCTGCTGAAGTCATCAAGTTCATGTTCAAGATGGGCACTCCGGTGACCATCAACCAGGTACTGGATCAGGAAACTGCCCAGTTGATCGCCGAAGAGCTGGGCCACAAGGTCACGCTGGTCAGCGACAACGCCCTGGAAGATTCCCTGGCCGAATCGCTGAAGTTCGAAGGTGAGTCGTTCTCCCGTGCACCGGTTGTGACCGTAATGGGCCACGTCGACCACGGTAAGACCTCGCTGCTCGACTACATTCGTCGTGCCAAGGTTGCAGCTGGCGAAGCCGGCGGCATCACCCAGCACATCGGTGCCTACCACGTTGAAACCGAACGCGGCATGGTCACGTTCCTCGACACCCCTGGTCACGCTGCGTTTACCGCGATGCGTGCCCGTGGTGCCAAGGCAACGGATATCGTGATTCTGGTGGTTGCAGCTGACGACGGTGTGATGCCGCAGACCATCGAAGCTGTTCAGCACGCTGTTGCGGCTGGCGTTCCGCTGGTTGTAGCGGTGAACAAGATCGACAAGCCTGGTGCTGACCTCGATCGTATCCGCAGCGAGCTGTCGGTCCATGGCGTGACGTCCGAAGAGTGGGGCGGTGATACGCCTTTCGTTTCGGTATCCGCGAAAATGGGTACTGGCGTTGACGAGCTGCTGGAAGCTGTTCTGCTGCAAGCCGAAGTTCTGGAACTCAAGGCAACCCCGTCGGCCCCGGGTCGTGGTGTTGTTGTCGAGTCCCGTCTGGACAAGGGCCGTGGTCCGGTCGCTACTGTTCTGGTTCAGGACGGTACGCTGCGTCAGGGCGACATGGTTCTGGTCGGTTCGAACTTCGGCCGCATCCGCGCCATGCTCGACGAGAACGGCAAGCCGGTCAAAGAAGCAGGTCCTTCGATCCCGGTCGAAATCCTGGGTCTTGACGGTACTCCGGATGCTGGCGACGAGATGTCGGTGCTGGCTGACGAGAAGAAAGCCCGCGAAGTCGCGCTGTTCCGCCAGGGCAAGTTCCGCGAGGTCAAACTGGCTCGCGCTCATGCCGGCAAGCTGGAGAACATCTTCGAGAACATGGGGCAGGAAGAGAAGAAGACGCTTAACATCGTCCTCAAATCCGACGTCCGCGGTTCTCTGGAAGCATTGCAGGGCGCCCTCGGCGGCCTGGGTAACGACGAAGTGCAAGTGCGCGTAGTCGGTGGCGGTGTCGGTGGTATCACCGAGAGCGACGCCAACCTGGCACTGGCCTCCAACGCTGTACTGTTTGGCTTCAACGTGCGTGCCGATGCTGGCGCGCGCAAGATTGTCGAGCAGGAAGGTCTGGATATGCGTTACTACAACGTGATCTACGACATCATCGAAGACGTCAAGAAAGCCCTTACCGGTATGCTTGGCAGCGACGTCCGGGAGAATATCCTGGGTATTGCCGAAGTCCGCGATGTGTTCCGTTCGCCGAAATTCGGCGCGATCGCAGGCTGTATGGTTCTGGAAGGCACTGTCTACCGTAACCGTCCGATTCGTGTTCTGCGCGAAGACATCGTTATCTTTGAAGGCGAGCTGGAATCCCTGCGCCGCTTCAAGGACGACGCTGCCGAAGTACGTGCAGGCATGGAATGCGGTATCGGCGTCAAGAGCTACAACGACGTCAAGGTCGGTGACAAGATCGAAGTCTTCGAGAAGGTCCAAGTGGCTCGCAGCCTCTAAATCGCGAGCTTCAGGAGTCATGGTGGGAGCTTCGCATGCAAATGCCCTGCTTCTCCCATGGGCTCTAAACGCAACGCCCGGTCTGGCAATTGTCAGGCCGGGCGTTTGCCGCTTTCAGACTGTCAGGGTTTGGTCCCGGATCAGTAACAGGTAACAAGCATGGCAAAAGAATACAGCCGTACCCAACGTATTGGCGATCAGATGCAGCGCGAACTGGCGCAACTGATCCGTCGCGAAATCAAGGACCCACGCGTGGGTCTGGTCACTATCACCGCCGTAGACGTCAGCCGTGACGTGGGTCATGCGAAGATTTTCATGACCGTCATGGGCCAGGACAGCGCGGAAGAGATCGCACAGACCATCAAGGTGCTCAACTCTGCCGCAGGCTTCCTGCGCATGCAGCTGGCACGCGAAATGAAGCTGCGCAGCGTGCCTCAACTGCATTTCCATTACGACGAAAGCGTCGTGCGTGGTGCGCATCTCTCGGCACTGATCGAGCGTGCAGTGGCACAGGACGGTCAGCATCAGGAAGGCTCGGCATCGCCAGATGCAAAGCCTGAAAGTACCGAGGAATAAAGAGTGGCTCAGGTCAAGCGTATACGCCGCAACGTCAGCGGGATCATCCTGCTCGACAAGCCACTGGGTTTCACTTCCAACGCCGCTTTGCAAAAGGTTCGCTGGCTGCTCAATGCCGAGAAAGCCGGGCATACGGGCAGTCTTGATCCTCTGGCAACGGGTGTTTTGCCGTTGTGCTTTGGCGAAGCGACCAAGTTTTCCCAATACCTGCTCGATTCGGACAAGTCCTACGAGACTCTGGCGCAGTTGGGCAAAACCACCACGACCGCCGACTCTGAGGGCGAGGTTTTGCTCACGCGTCCGGTGACCGTTGGTCGCGACGATATTGAAGCGGTGTTGCCGCATTTTCGTGGGCAAATCAGCCAGATACCTCCCATGTACTCGGCCCTCAAGCGTGATGGCCAGCCACTTTACAAGCTGGCACGTGCAGGGGAAGTAGTGGAGCGCGAGCCCCGTTCTGTTACTATTGCGCGCCTGGAATTACTTGCTTGCGAAGGCGTCACAGCACGTCTGTCCGTCGATTGCAGCAAAGGCACCTATATCCGTACGCTGGTCGAGGATATTGGTGAAAAGCTCGGTTGTGGTGCTTACGTCGCAGAGCTGCGCCGTACTCAGGCGGGGCCTTTCACGCTGGCTCAGACGGTTACGCTGGAAGAGCTGGAGCAAGTGCATGCCGACGGCGGCAATGAGGCGGTTGACCGCTTCCTGATGCCATCGGACAGCGGTCTGCTGGACTGGCCGCTGCTGAAGTTTTCGGAGCACAGCTCGTTTTACTGGTTGCACGGGCAGCCAGTGCGCGCGCCGGACGCACCGAAATTCGGTATGGTTCGTGTGCAGGATCACGAAGGTCGCTTCATCGGTATCGGTGAAGTCGGCGAAGACGGGCGTATTGCGCCGCGTCGATTGATTCGGTCAGAGTGACCGGAACCAGTCCGTCCGCAGGCTAGCCTGCGAGCGGGGTGGAACGAGGATGGCTGTCAACAGGCACGGTCATACCTCCTTTTTTAATACGAGGATCTGTCCTCGGCCTGTTGGAAACGTTTCTCCGGAAGCGCTTCCTTGAACAAAAGGATTGCCCACATGGCACTCAGCGTTGAAGAAAAAGCTCAGATCGTAACCGACTACCAGCAAGCTGTTGGTGATACTGGTTCGCCAGAAGTGCAAGTTGCACTGCTGACCGCCAACATCAACAAACTGCAAGGCCACTTCAAGGCCAACGGTAAGGACCACCACTCGCGTCGTGGTCTGATCCGTATGGTAAACCAGCGTCGCAAGCTGCTGGATTACCTGAAAGGTAAGGACGTTAGCCGTTACAGCGCCCTGATCGGTCGTCTGGGTCTGCGTCGCTAATAACGACGTTGCTAGAGGTTGGTTGTCTGTCACGATCCGTCGGGTTTTCCCGGTGGTTCTGGCAGGCTCCCAGCCTCAAGTTTTATCTGGACTGTGGAAGGGGCCGATTCCCCACGCTGCCCAAGAATTCGCAAGAAACCAGTTCCCCAAGAGCCACAAAGAAAGGTAGGAAACCGTGAACCCGGTAATCAAAAAGTTTCAGTTCGGTCAATCGACCGTAACCCTCGAGACAGGCCGTATCGCCCGTCAAGCCTCTGGCGCAGTATTGGTCACCGTTGACGACGACGTCAGCGTACTCGTGACTGTGGTCGGCGCCAAACAGGCTGACGCTGGCAAAGGCTTCTTCCCTCTGTCCGTGCACTATCAGGAAAAAACCTACGCTGCCGGCAAGATTCCTGGTGGTTTCTTCAAGCGTGAAGGCCGCCCTTCCGAGAAAGAAACCCTGACCTCGCGCCTGATCGACCGTCCGATCCGCCCGTTGTTTCCAGAAGGCTTCATGAACGAAGTGCAGGTTGTCTGCACCGTCGTCTCCACCAGCAAGAAAATCGATCCGGACATCGCTGCGATGATCGGTACTTCGGCTGCACTGGCCATCTCCGGTATTCCGTTCGACGGTCCGGTCGGTGCTGCGCGCGTTGCTTTCCACGAAAGCACCGGCTACCTGCTGAACCCGACTTACGAGCAACTGCAGGCTTCGAGCCTGGACATGGTCGTAGCCGGTACTTCCGAAGCCGTTCTGATGGTTGAATCCGAAGCCAAAGAGCTGACCGAAGACCAGATGCTGGGCGCTGTGCTGTTCGCCCATGACGAATTCCAGGTGGTGATCAACGCCATCAAGGAACTGGCTGCAGAAGCCGCCAAGCCTGTCTGGGACTGGCAGCCAAAGCCTGAAGCCACCGCACTGCTGGGCGCTATCCGTGCCGAGTTCGGCGACGCGATCTCCCAGGCTTACACCATCACTGTCAAAGCCGACCGCTATGCGCGTCTGGGCGAGCTGAAAGATCAGGTCGTTGCCAAGCTGGCTGTTGAAGAAGGCAGCCCGTCTGCCAGCGAAGTCAAAGCTGCTTTCGGTGAAATCGAATACCGCACCGTTCGCGAAAACATCGTCAACGGCAAGCCGCGTATCGATGGTCGCGACACTCGCACCGTTCGCCCTCTGAATATCGAAGTCGGCGTTCTGCCGAAGACTCACGGTTCGGCACTGTTCACCCGTGGCGAAACTCAGGCGCTGGTTGTTGCAACGCTGGGTACCGCGCGCGACGCACAGCTGCTCGACACCCTTGAAGGCGAGAAAAAAGACCCCTTCATGCTGCACTACAACTTCCCTCCGTTCTCGGTGGGCGAGTGTGGTCGCATGGGCGGCGCGGGCCGTCGTGAAATCGGCCACGGCCGTCTGGCCCGTCGCAGCGTTCAGGCCATGCTGCCAGGCGCCGACGTGTTCCCGTACACCATCCGTGTCGTGTCGGAAATCACCGAGTCCAACGGTTCCAGCTCCATGGCTTCGGTCTGCGGCGCTTCCCTGGCACTGATGGACGCTGGTGTTCCGATGAAGGCACCGGTTGCCGGTATCGCCATGGGTCTGGTCAAGGAAGGCGAGAAGTTCGCCATTCTGACCGACATCCTGGGTGACGAAGATCACCTGGGCGACATGGACTTCAAGGTAGCAGGTACCTCCAAAGGTGTTACCGCGCTGCAGATGGACATCAAGATCAAAGGCATCACCGAAGAAATCATGGAGATCGCCCTGGGTCAGGCCCTGGAAGCTCGCCTGAACATCCTCGGTCAGATGAACCAGATCATCGGTCAGTCGCGTAACGAACTGTCGGCCAACGCTCCGACCATGATCGCGATGAAGATCGACACCGACAAGATCCGTGACGTGATCGGCAAGGGTGGTGCAACCATCCGTGCTATCTGCGAAGAGACCAAGGCTTCGATCGACATCGAAGACGACGGCTCGATCAAGATCTTCGGCGAGTCCAAGGAAGCGGCTGAGGCAGCACGTCAGCGCGTTCTGGGCATTACCGCAGAAGCCGAGATCGGCAAGATCTACGTCGGTAAGGTTGAGCGCATCGTCGATTTCGGCGCGTTCGTCAACATCCTGCCGGGCAAGGACGGTCTGGTTCACATCTCGATGCTGAGCGATGCTCGCGTAGAGAAAGTGACCGATATCCTCAAGGAAGGTCAGGAAGTCGAAGTGCTGGTACTGGACGTGGACAACCGCGGTCGTATCAAGCTGTCGATCAAAGACGTAGCGGCAGCGAAGGCGTCGGGCGTCTGATTGATCTGAGCGGCATGTGAAAAAGGACTCTTCGGAGTCCTTTTTTTATGAGCGCAATTAGAGGGTTACAAACGGGGCATGCAAACTGCTCGGTGCAAACATGCATCTTGCAAGCCCGATTAGTGACGAACGGGCAAACTGCACGACCCGGTTAAAAATGAAAAAACTCAACTATATGATTTTAAAGGATTTTTAGTATATTTGGTTTTTGGCACACCGCTTGCGATATACCTGTTAACCCTGCCACCACACGCTGGTGCAGATTTTGAGAAAAACAGGAGTTATCGTATGAAGAAGTTCGCTATTGCCGCTGCTACCGCTACTGCCCTGACTCTGACCATGGCCAACGCTGCTTTCGCACAGACCTCGGCTCAAGCGCCAATGGTTCTGGCAGCTAACACCACTACTCAAGAAGTCAAAGAAGATACTTCGGACACCTGGATCACCACCAAAGTCAAAGCTGACCTGCTGACCGAGAAAGGCATCCCAGGTTCGGACATCAAGGTTGAGACCAACAAAGGTGTGGTTTCCCTGTCCTCCATGGTAAAAGTTACCGAAGCTCAGAAAAACACCGCCGTCGCTATCACCAAGAAAATCAAAGGTGTTAAAGACGTATCGGCTGCTGGCCTGAAAGCCGAGTAATCGAATACTGCCCATGAACAGCCGCAGTCATTGATTGATGGAAAGTTCATGCGAGGCTACAAGGATGTAGCCATTAAAGGCCCCGACTGAAGAGTCGGGGCCTTTTCTATGACGGTGACAAACAGACGCTTGGGAGAGTCAGGTGCGACGCTTGCTTTCAATCCTCACCAGGCGACCCCCTTCGAAGCGCAGGTACTGATACATGCCGTTATCAGGTCCGTAGATCCATTCCTCGATTCTCACGGCTTCGGACCTTCGGTAGTTACTATTGAAGGTCTCCTGAGTGCCCAGCACTTCCTGGCTTACAGGCTCTCCGCATTTCTGCTGCACTTCGAATGCCCGGTCCCCCGTGCTGACCAGCTGGTTACCACAGCGCAGGGTTGACGTGGCATATGACGAGGTGGCAACTGACCCGGCCAGGGTGGCGAGGGTCAGGTTGATCAGCAGTTTGATTCGGGTACGTGCCAAGGCTTCATTCACTGTCGAGGTGGAGGGGGCTGATGACTTTACCATCTGGCTGGGCCTGACCCAGGTGGGCGTCGACGAAGTACACACGGGCGTCTTCCAGTTTGCCCTTGTCTACCAGGTAGTCCTTGATGCTGCTGGCTCTGCCCTGGCCCAGCTCACGCAGCAATACTTCATTGCTGCTCCAGAACTTGAGCACGGCGGCACGCATCTGGCTTGCACGTTGTTCCTTGCCCAGGTTTGCCCATTCGGCAGGCGGTTGCTGTTTCAGGCGTGTGCGGTAGATACCTTCAAGCATAGGAGCTTTTTCATCTTCCGGGACTTGTATCAACCCGGCCCTGGCCGGAACCTTGTCGCCGCGTCGCTGGAGGATCTTGTAATAGGTGTACTGGTATTCCCGCTCCAGCCGCTGTTGGGCGATCAGAGGACCGTCACTGCTGGCAGCGCTAGTGCCTTCGATCTCCAGCTTCAGGTCCGGGCGCTCCTTGAGCGCCACCGAGAGCTTGTCCAGGGCGCTTTGCGCCTCGGCCGACAAATCACTGGAGCCCGGCGCGAAACTCACGCTGCCGAGATCCTCGGAGCTTCCACCGGCGACCAGCCCGCCGAGCATCTTGAACGGAGCCTGCGCAGCACGCAGCACAAGATTGCGCAGGGTTTGCCAGACAATTGGCATCACGCTGAACTGCGGGTTGTTCAGGTCGCCCTCGATCGGCAGCTCCAGAGAAATTCGTCCCTGCGTATCCTTGAGCAGCGCGACCGCCAGACGGATAGGCAGGTCCAGCGCATCCGGGCTGTCGACACGCTCACCCAGTTGCAACTGCTCAACCAGCACCTTGTTCTGCGCCTTGAGCTGACCTTTGGTGATCAGGTAGTGCAGGTCGAGATTGAGCCTGCCCTTGCGGATCCTGAAACCGGCGAACTTGCCGGAGTAGGGAGTCAGGTTGGTCAGCTCGACACGCTTGAAGCTGGTAGTGATATCCAGGCTGGCCATCGGGTCGAACGGGTTGAGGCTGCCTTTGATGGTCACAGGCGCGTAGCGATCGACCTTGCCCTGGATGTCCACGGGTGCCGGTGTCGCCTTGCGGTTGTCGATGGTGCCGATACGACCATTGAGCTGCTGCACGGCGGTGGCAAAGTTGGGGGTCAGGGTCATGTCGGCAAAGTTTGCCGAGCCATCCTTGATATTCACTTCGCCGACGTAGATCGCCAGAGGGTTATCTGCCTTGGCCTTGGGCTGTGTTCTGGCTGTTTTTGGCTGCGATGCGGTCTTGTCATCAGGCTGCGGAATCAGCAGATCGTCGACATTGGTGGTCCGGTCTTCATTGATCATGAAGCGTGCGTAAGGCTGATCCATGTTGACTTTGGCAATCGAAAGGCCCGTGCCGTGCTGGTAGTCCAGCCCTTCGAGTTGCAGTTGCTGCCACTTCAGGAAGTCGCGCTGTTTGAGCGTGTCGAGTGTGTGAAGCTGATTGACCTGCGCTTTGCCGGTAACGCTGAACGCCAGCGGTTCGGTGCTTTTCAGGTTGACCGCCAGATCGCTGCCCAGCATGCCGCTGCGCATTTCCAGACGAATGAACGGGCTGATGTAGGCTTGGGCGAGGCGCAGGTCGATGTCGCGGGTAGTTACGTTAAGTTGTGCACTGACTGGGTTGAGGTTCACATCGCCGGCTGCAGTGAGGTTGCCCTGTTTGCCCAGCCCGGTATCAAGCTTGAGCGTGAAGGGGGATTTGTTCAGGCTGTCGAAATTCTGGATGTCCAGATTCAGCGGGCCAACATCCAGAGCAACAGGCTCTTTAGGTACGCGATCTGCCAGGTGGACCATGTAATTGCGCAGCTGCACATCTCGCAGCAGCACCTGCCATGGCGTGCTTTGCGTGGCGGGCTTGGCGCTGGCTTTGGCAGAGGCGTCGGTCGTGGGTGCCGGTTCAGCCGCCTTGTCGTCCACGGCCGGTGTTTGCGCTGCCGCTGGCTTGCCCGGTTGGCTGGCGAATAGTTTCTGCCAGTCGAGTTGCCCGTCGGCTTCGCGCGCTGCCCAGGTTTCCAGTTTCTGGCTGCGGATCTTGCCTACGGTCACCAGCTGCTTTGCCAGATCGACTGATGTTTCGCTCACGTCCAGGCGTTGCAGGCGTACCAGAGGGCGACCGTCTGGCGTGTTCAACGCGAAGGGCGCGACACTGGCCGACACATTGGTCAGCTTCAGCTCGGTTTCCTTGGCCAGATTCAGTGTGTAGGCCGTGCTGAAATTCAGTACGCCATCCTCAAGCGCCAGCGGCAACGCATCACGCACGTAAGGCCACCACAGCTTCATCTTGCTGTCGGTGACTTTCAGCGTCCCTTCTGAAGTGATCGGTATCAGGCTGATACGGCCGACCCAGTCGATCTGCCCGCCATCCGGACCTGCCGCGACCAGCGTCATGTCGGCATTGTCTTCGGGTAATGTGCTGAGGTTCTTGAGTTCGAAATTGAGTGTGTCGTAGAGAAATTCGATGGGCTGGCTTGGGCGCATATCCTGAAAGTGAACATAGCCATCGGCCAGTTTTATTTCGTCGATACGCAGCGGGAACGGCTTGCCGGGTGGTTCGTCCTTGGCAGGTTCGCTGGCTGGCAGCTTGAACAGTTGCGCCAGATTGAGCTTGCCTTGCTTGTCGAACAACAGCTCGGTCTTGGGTTTGATCAGCTCGATGCGTTGCAGGTGCAGGGCCCGTGTCCACAGGCTGTTGATTTGCAGGTTGGCATAAAGCTTTTCAAACGCGACCTGTTCCTTGCCCGGCGTGCCGATGTTCAGGCCCCAGAGCGTCAGCTCCAGCGTGTAGGGATTGAATTCCAGGCGTTCAAGCTTCGCCGGCACGGTGGCGTAATTGGCCAATTGCTGATTGGCGATCCGCAGAGCGACACCGGGAAGAATGAAGAACCCCAGCAAGCTGTAGAGCACGATCACAGTCAGCAAGGAGCCAAGTGTGCGTTTCAATCCTCTGGACATGGGCAGCGGCGTCTCTCTCTTTTGGAAGCCCTTGGAGTATGGCATGCCTGTTCGGTTCCCAAGGCACTGCCGTCGCCGCTCGTAGGAACTTTCCGATAGTGCTTTGCGATACCAGCCGCCGGATCAGAGTTGCAGGATCAGCGTTTTCAGGGGTGGCTGATTATCCAGAGACGGGAAGTCCTTGGCAGGAAGCATCTCCTGGCAGTCGCGTACCGGGCGTCCAGCCTTGGTGGCACAGCGTAATACCTGCTCACGCCAGTCCTGCATGCTGACCTTCGCAAGATTGTTGCAGCAGACCAGCACGCCGCCGTCTGCCGTCGTCAACAGCGCCGGCTTGAGCAGGCTTTGATAGTCGCGCAACAGGTCAACGGTGCCGAACGCACTTTTGGCCCAGGCAGGTGGGTCAAGCAGGACCAGATCATACTGGCGCTGTTGCAGTTTTACGTAGCTGGGCAATTGCTGGCTGCGGCGTGCGGCAATGGGCAGCCCGGCCAACTGACGGATTGCCGGAAAATAATCCGACTGGATGAATTGCATCGGCGGCAGTTGCGGATTGAGCGCGCCATTCTCGCGACCCACCGCCAGATTGCCTTCGGCGAAGTCCAGATTGCACACTTCACTCGCGCCACCGGCCGCAGCACTGAGACCGACGCCGCAGGTATAGGCGAACAGGTTTAGCACGCTTTTGCCGGCGCTGTGCTGTTTGACCCAGCCACGCGTGTTGCGCAGGTCCAGAAACAACAACGGGTCTTGGCCCGCATGTCGGCCACGGACCCGATAGTTGAGCCCCCACTCATGCCCGATATGGTCGGCCAGCGCCGCTTCGTCAGCCTTGTAGACCGTATCCTGGCGATCCACGCGTGAGTTGCCTTGCGAGCGATCGTTATAGACCAGCAGCGTTTCCATGCCCAGTCGTGTGTTGACTTGCTCGTGCAGCGCAAGCAATGCATCGCGATCCAGGCGGGTGTGGAAGCTTTGTACCAGCAACTGCGGGCCGTAGCGGTCGATGGTCAGCCCGCTGGCGCCTTCCTGACTGCCGTGAAACAGCCGATAGCAGTCCGTGCCCTGCTGATGCAGTTCGTCCAGCAACGATTGACGATTATCGAGGGCGACGCTGAGCGCCTGATTCAAGGAAGACATGCTAAGCGCCTCGGACTGGAATAAGGCGCGGGAGTTTAACAGCTAGCGAGCGCTGAAGGTTTTTGGCGTCAGGTGCGTTATTCCGGCCCTGTGTTGTCATACAGCGCCAACATTCCCCTGCTACGGTACTTTTTTGCCTGTCAGCGAGGGGATAACCGTGAGCCAGTTCGATCTCAAGCGTCGCCGTGTCATCCAGGCCGTGGGGGCCGGTTTGCTGTTGCCGGGGCTTGCGCCTGCGGTGATCGCTTCGGTGCAGGACCGCCCGAAAATGGTCGATGGTGTGCAGTCCGGAGATGTGCTCGGCGACAAGGCCATGGTCTGGAGCCGCAGCGACCGGCCTTCGCGGATGGTGGTCGAATGGGACACACGCAGTATGTTTACTCAGCCACGGCGCGTGGTCTCGGCGCTCGCCGATCCGCGTACCGACTTCACCGCGCGGGTCGAGTTGAGCGGGCTGCCGGTCGATCAGGCGATTTTCTACCGCGTCTCGTTCGAGGATGCCCAGAGCGGTGTCGCCAGCGAGCCCTGGTTCGGCCATCTGCGCAGCACGCCCCAACAGCGTCGTGACATCCGCTTCGTCTGGAGTGGCGACACGGTGGGGCAGGGCTTCGGCATCAACCCTGACATTGGTGGCATGCGTATCTATGAGGCGATGCGCTTGCGCTTGCCGGACTTTTTTATCCACAGCGGTGACACCATTTACGCCGACGGGCCAGTGCCCGAGCAGATCACCACGGAAGGCGGGCGGATCTGGCGCAACCTGACCACCGAGGCGAAAAGCAAGGTGGCGGAGACCCTCGACGAGTACCGAGGCAATTACCGCTATAACCTGATGGATGAAAATCTGCGCCGCTTCAACGCAGAAGTGCCGCAGATCTGGCAATGGGATGACCACGAAGTCACCAACAACTGGTCGCCCAGCAAGCAGCTTGATGAGCGTTACAAGGTCAAGGATATCCAGCTGCTGTCCTCGCGTGCCCGCCAGGCTTATCTGGAGTACGCGCCGCTGCGCTTGCAGCAAGCCGACAATGGCGGACGCATTTATCGCAAGATTCCCTACGGTCCGATGCTCGACGTTTTTGTCCTCGATATGCGCAGCTACCGCGATGGCAATGATGCCAATCTGGCCGAAAAACCGGGCCCTACCACTGCATTTCTTGGCCGTGAGCAACTTGACTGGCTCAAGCGTGAACTCAATGCGTCGCGCGCGCAATGGAAGGTCATTGCTGCTGACATGCCCATCGGCCTTGGCGTACCGGATGGCGAGGTGAGCCCCGGTGTGGCGCGCTGGGAAGCCATCGCCAACGGCAATGACGGACCGGCGCTTGGCCGCGAGCTGGAGGTTGCCGAATTGCTGGCGTACCTGCGCGCGCAGAAGATTCGCGACTGTGTCTGGTTGACGGCCGATGTCCATTACTGCGCCGCGCATCATTACCAGCCGGATCGTGCCGTGTTTCAGGACTTCGACCCGTTCTGGGAATTCGTCGCCGGGCCACTGAATGCGGGCAGCTTCGGTCCCAATGTACTGGACAAGACGTTCGGTCCGGAACTGGTGTTCCAGAAGGCGCCCCCTGCACAGAACACCTCGCCTTTTGCGGGTTATCAGTTCTTTGGCGAAGTGAACATCGACGGGCAGACCGGCGAGATGTCTGTTGCCCTGCGCGATCTTGATGGCGTTTCAGTGTTCGAGCGCAAATTGCAGCCGACCGTGGAGGTTAGCCGCATTGTCTGACAGAGAATTGGGGTTGTTCAGGTAAGCCTTTCGGAAATTCCTTGCAACATGCTCGTCGTGTGTGGCCTATCATGAGCTACCTAACGACGGGACCGGGTGTGTTGCATGCTGGCTATTTTTCTCCAAACCCTGAACATCACCGCCCCGGTGTTTGCCATGCTGTTTCTGGGCGTATTGCTCAAACGCATCGGTGCTATCAACGACGGATTTATCGTCGCGGCTTCCGGGCTGGTGTTCAACGTCACGATGCCTGCGCTGCTGTTTCTGGGCATCATTCACGCTGATTTGCGCGCGGCTCTGCAACCCAGACTGCTCATCTTTTTCAGTGTCGCGACGCTGCTGAGTTTCGCATTCGCCTGGGGCTGGGCGATCTGGCGCTGCCCGCAAGAAGAGCGTGGCGTTTACGTTCAGGGCGCGTTCCGTGGCAACAACGGGGTAATCGGCCTGGCGCTGGCGGCAAGCATGTACGGCCCTTATGGCATTTCGTTGGGGGCGATTCTGGCCGCGCTGGTCATCGTCTTCTACAACACGTTGTCGACAATTGTGCTGGCGGTTTACAGCCCGGTGATCAAGTCTGACCCCTGGAGCGTGTTCAAAAGTGTGCTGGCCAACCCGCTGATCATCAGCGTCATCATCGCATCGCCTTTCGCTTACTTCAGCATAGGCCTGCCCAGGTGGCTGGAGACGTCCGGCAGTTATCTGGCGCAGATGACCCTGCCGCTGGCGCTGACCTGCATCGGCGGCACGCTGTCGCTGGCCTCGCTGCGTAAAAGTGGCAGTCTGGCGATCAGTGCCAGCGTCATGAAAATGATCACGCTGCCGCTGCTCTGCACGCTGGCCGCCTGGCTGGTCGGTTTTCGCGGCGCGGAACTGGGCATTCTGTTCCTGTACTTCGCGAGCCCGACGGCCGCTGCCAGCTACATCATGGCGCGCACCGCCAACGGCAACTACGAACTGGCCGCCGCGATCATCGTCATCACCACACTGGCCGCAGCGGTCACCACCAACGTGGGAATTTTCATTCTGCAATGGGGCGGCTGGATCTAGTCCGGCTTTACGTAGCTGTCGATGACTTCCTGTGCTGCACGGAACGCGTCGATGGCTGCTGGCACGCCTGCATAGACCGCGCAGTGCAGCAGCGCCTCGCGAATTTCCTCAACCGTGCAACCGTTGTTCAGTGCTCCACGAACATGGCCCTTTAGCTCTTGCGGGCATTTCAGGGCGGTGAGGGTGGCCAGGGTGATCAGGCTGCGGGTTTTCAGCGGCAAACCCTCACGACTCCAGACGCTGCCCCAGGCGTGTTCGTTGACGAAGTCCTGCAGCGGCTGGCTGAACTCGGTTGCGTTACCCAGCGCACGGTCGACGTAGACATCGCCCATTACCTGACGACGGATCTGCTCGCCTTCGCTGATTGTCTTGTCTGTCATGGCATTCCCCTTGTATCGATGCGGATTGAAGTCAGTGCTGGCGTCTCCAGGCGCGGATCGTGCCCCAGGCAACAATAGCGCCGAGCACAGGCAGAACCAGAGTAAGCATTTTTGTCTCGAGCCTTTCGGCCAGTGCCATTCCAGTGCTGATCGCCAGAATATGCAGCCCGTACGTCAGGTACAGCGACAGCAGAAATACCCCTTCCATGCGGTCTATCCGGTAGCCGGAATAGAACAGCGGCACACAAAGCAGCGAAACACCGAGCATGATCGGCAGGTCGAACACCATTGCATTCGGCGAGACCGTCAGCGGCACCGGGGCGAACAGTGCAGTCACTCCCAATACCCCCAGCAGGTTGAACAGATTGCTGCCGATCACATTCCCCACTGCAATATCGCGTTCGCCACGAAACGCCGCGATCAGCGAGGTCATCAGGGCGGGCAATGAGGTGCCGATGGCGATGATGGTCAGGCCGACAATGCGCTCGGAAAGCCCCAGATGGATGGCGATCACGACCGACGCGTCAACCAGCAAGTGCCCGCCAGCGGTCAGCAGCAGCAAGCCTGCGGCAAGCATGAGGATGCGCGTGAAGGTGCGTGGTTTCTCTGTTGTTTCGGCATGGCCGTGGCGCGGCGTGTGACCGCCCTGGCGGATGATGACAATCAGGCAGACCAGCAAACCTGCAAGCAGCAGTGCACCGTCAAATTTGCTGAATTCGCCGTTCCATGACAGGCCGATGGCCAGCAGGCAGGCACCGATCATCAGCGGAATATCGATGTGCAGCACCTGGCGGGCAACGCGTAACGGGATGATCAGCGCGCATAGGCCAAGAATCACCAGGACATTGAAGATGTTGCCACCGATCACGCTGCCTACGGCGATGTCGGTGTTATCGGCAAACGCCGCTTGCAGGCTTACCGCCATTTGCGGCGCGCTGGTGCCCATCGCCACAACGGTCAGGCCAATGAGCAATGGCCTGACCTTGAAAATCGCCGCCAGATGCACTGCCGCACGCACTGAAAGTTCTGCCCCGATCAGCAGCAATAGCAGGCCGCTGAGCATTTGAATGAGCGCGGGGGCGGGCAGGGCCGATAGCTGGAGAATACGAGTGTCCTTGTTGGTGTTGATGGGGGTTAAGGCTAATCGAGGGCCTGAACACGCACTGGCGCGGTGCCGCTACGCAGCATACCCAGTTGTTCGGCTGCTTCGCGAGAGACATCGATCAAACGACCACGCGTGTGAGGGCCGCGATCATTGATGCGTACGACCACTGACCTGTCGTTGTCCAGGTTAGTGACCTTGACGCGCGTGCCGAATGGCAACTGCCTGTGGGCGGCAGTCAGGGCGTTCTGATTGAAGGGTTCGCCACTGGCCGTGCGATTGCCATGATGGCGGGCACCGTAATAAGCGGCTGTGCCGGTCTCGTCATAACCGTGAGGGTCGATGATGTGATTGGCGCAGCCTGCCAGTAACGTCAGCAGGCTGCAGGCAAAAATAAGGCGGCGCATGGGTTGGGTTCCTGAGTGCCGGAGTAGGTGTGGTTGACTCTCATGCCAAGGCTCCATGCAGGCATGCATTTCCTGACGCTCCGCGTCGCAACTCGGTGTCGCAGCGCGCACGCAACAGCGGACGCAGAGCGTCCAGAACTGCATTCCCACGCGGAGCGTGAGGAACGATAGGTGCGCGTGTTGCACCGCGTACCCAACAGTGGACGCAGAGCTTCCAGAACGGCGCCCCCACGCTGGAGGGTGAAGAACGATAGGTGCGCGCGAGGACACCTATCGTGCCAATGCTCCGCGTTGGCATGCATTTCATGACGCTCCGCGTCATAACACGGTGCTTCACCGTGTACTCGGCATTGGAGCGATCAGCCTTCCAGCTTGGCCTTCAGCAGCTCGTTGACCTGCTGCGGGTTGGCCTTGCCTTTGGAGGCTTTCATTGCCTGACCGACGAAGAAACCGAACATCTTGCCGCGCTTGGCTTCATCAGCGGCGCGATATTGTTCGACCTGCTCCGCGTTGGCAGCCAGCATCTCGTCGAGCATCGATTCGATGGCACCGCTGTCGGTTACCTGCTTCAGGCCGCGCTTGTCGATGACTTCATCGGCACTGCCTTCGCCATTGGCCATCGCCTCGAAAACCATTTTCGCGATCTTGCCGGAAATGGTGTTGTCGGTGATGCGCTTGAGCATGCCACCCAGTTGCTCGGCACTGACCGGCGACTGTTCGATTTCCAGGCCCTGTTTGTTCAGCAGGCTGCCCAGTTCGACCATGACCCAGTTGGCGGCCAGCTTGGCGTCACCGCTGATGCTGACCACCTGCTCGAAGTAGTCGGCCTGCTCGCGGCTGGAGGCCAGCACACTGGCATCGTAGGTCGACAGGCCGAACTGGCTCTGGAAACGTTCGCGCTTCTGCGGCGGCAGTTCCGGCAATGTGGCGCGGGTTTCTTCGAGGAACGAATCCTCGATGATCACCGGCAACAGGTCCGGGTCGGGGAAGTAACGGTAGTCGTTGGCTTCCTCCTTGCTGCGCATGGCGCGGGTTTCGTTGGTGTTCGGATCGTACAGGCGGGTCTGCTGGATAACCTTGCCGCCGTCTTCGATCAGATCGATCTGGCGCTGGATCTCGCTGTTGATCGCCTTCTCGATGAAGCGGAACGAGTTGACGTTCTTGATCTCGCAACGTGTGCCGAACTCGACCTGGCCCTTCGGGCGAATCGACACGTTGCAGTCGCAACGCAACGAGCCTTCGGCCATGTTGCCGTCACAGATGCCCAGATAACGGACAATCGCATGAATGGCTTTTACATAGGCCACGGCTTCCTTGGCACTGCGCATGTCCGGCTCGGAAACGATTTCCAGCAGCGGCGTGCCGGCACGGTTCAGGTCGATACCGGTCATGCCCTGGAAGTCTTCGTGCAGGCTTTTGCCTGCATCTTCCTCAAGGTGCGCGCGGGTGATGCCGATGCGCTTGACTGTGCCGTCTTCCAGAGTGATGTCCAGGTGGCCCTTGCCGACAATCGGCAGCTCCATCTGGCTGATCTGGTAGCCCTTGGGCAGGTCGGGGTAGAAGTAGTTCTTGCGGGCAAACACGTTGTGCTGGCCGATTTCGGCATCCACCGCCAGGCCGAACTTGACGGCCATGCGCACGGCTTCCTTGTTCAGCACCGGCAGAACGCCGGGCATGCCCAGATCAACGAGGCTGGCCTGGGTGTTGGGCTCGGAGCCGAACGTGGTGGCGCTACCGGAAAAAATCTTTGATTGGGTCGAAAGCTGGGTATGAATCTCCAGCCCGATGACGACTTCCCATTGCATGTGTTTCTCCTCAGAAGCCTTCAGGTGCGCGAGTGTGCCAGTCGGTGACTTGCTGATACTGATGCGCCACATTCAAGAGACGGCCTTCCTGGAAATACGGAGCGAGCAACTGCACGCCGACCGGCAGGCCATCGACAAAGCCTGCGGGCATGGACAAGCCGGGCAGGCCCGCCAGGTTGGCGGTGATGGTGTAGAAGTCTTCCAGGTATTCGGCAATCGGATCGTTGGTCTTCGCGCCGATTTTCCAGGCCGGGTTGGGCGTGGTCGGGCCGAGGATTACGTCGACTTCGGCAAATGCACTCATGAAATCGTTCTTGATCAGGCGACGGATCTTCTGCGCTTGCAGGTAATAAGCGTCGTAGTAGCCCGCCGACAGCGCATAGGCGCCCACCATGATGCGGCGCTGGACTTCCGGGCCAAAGCCTTCAGCGCGGGAACGCTTGTACAGGTCGGTCAGGTCTTTCGGGTCTTCGCAGCGGTAGCCGAAACGCACGCCGTCGAAGCGCGACAGGTTGGACGAGGCCTCAGCCGGCGCGATGACGTAGTAGGCCGGGATTGCGTGTTGCAGGTTTGGCAGGCTGACTTCCTTGACGACCGCACCGAGTTTTTCCAGCTCCTTGACGCTTTCATGCACCAATTGCGCGATACGCGGGTCCAGGCCTGCGCTGAAATACTCTTTCGGTACGCCAATACGCAGGCCCTTGAGCGAGGTATTGAGGCTGGCGGAGTAGTCCGGAACCGGCTCGTCGATGCTGGTCGAGTCCTGCGGGTCGAAGCCGGCCATGCCTTGCAGCAGCAGTGCGCAATCTTCGGCGGTGCGCGCCATTGGCCCTGCCTGATCGAGGCTTGAAGCGTAGGCAATCATGCCCCAGCGCGACACACGACCGTAGGTAGGCTTGAGGCCGGTGAGGTTGGTCAGTGCCGCTGGCTGGCGAATCGAGCCGCCGGTGTCGGTGCCGGTTGCCGCAGGCAGCAGGCGTGCAGCAACCGCCGCTGCCGAACCACCGGAAGAGCCACCGGGTACGCATTGCAGATTCCACGGGTTTTTCACCGCGCCGTAATGGCTGGACTCGTTGGCCGAACCCATGGCGAATTCGTCCATGTTGGTCTTGCCCAGCGTTACCGTGCCTGCTGAAGCCAGTTTCGACACAACCGTGGCGTCGTATGGCGCCTTGAAGTTGTCGAGCATCCGGGAGCCGCAACTGGTACGAATTCCCTGAGTGCAGAACAGGTCCTTGTGCGCCAGCGGGGCGCCGAGCAGCGGGCCGTTCTCACCGGCGGCGCGCCGAGCGTCTGCCGCCTGGGCCTGAGTGATGGCCAGGTCTTCGGTGAGGCTGATGAAGCTGTTGAGTTGCGGGTCGAGCGTCGCGATACGCGACAGCAGAACGCGGGTCAGCTCTTCAGAAGAAAACTTTTTTTCGGCGAGTCCGCGAGCGATCTCGGCCAGAGTCATTTGATGCATGCAGGCGCTTTCCCTTACTCGATGACTTTCGGAACCAGATAGAGGCCGTCTTGGACCGCTGGTGCGATGGCTTGGTAAGTGTCACGACGATTTCGCTCGGTGACGGCGTCTTCGCGCAGGCGCTGGGTGGCTTCCAGCGGGTGGGCCAGAGGTTCGATGCCAGTGGTGTCGACCGCTTGCATCTGATCGACCAGCCCGAGAATGCTGTTAAGTGCTTCGGTGGTACGCGGGATATCGGCGTCATTGAGACCCAGTCGGGCCAGATGAGCGATCTTTTCCACGTCGGAGCGTTCAAGCGCCATGGGGTATCTCCAGTGGAATGCTTATGGATTTGCTTTGTTGCCAATTGCGGAACACTATCGCGTTATTACTGTCTCAAGCCGCTAACGTCGAGGGTCATGTTCGGAAAACCGCCAATTTAGCATATTGGCTCCTTGCCCAAAATCCCTGTCGTTGTTAGAGTTTGCCGCACTTTTTTTACCACGCGTTCCCTAGGGTCCCTTTCCCATGTTCAAGAAACTGCGTGGCATGTTTTCCAGTGATCTATCCATCGACCTGGGCACTGCCAACACCCTTATCTACGTGCGTGAGCGCGGTATCGTTCTGAATGAACCCTCTGTCGTTGCCATTCGTACTCACGGCAACCAGAAGAGTGTCGTGGCCGTCGGTACCGAAGCCAAGCGCATGCTGGGCCGTACTCCAGGCAACATCGCAGCCATTCGTCCAATGAAAGACGGCGTTATCGCCGACTTCAGCGTCTGCGAAAAAATGTTGCAGTACTTCATCAACAAGGTCCACGAAAACAGCTTTCTGCAGCCCAGCCCTCGTGTGCTGATCTGCGTTCCGTGCAAATCCACCCAGGTTGAGCGTCGTGCCATTCGCGAATCTGCCCTGGGTGCAGGTGCACGCGAAGTATTCCTGATCGAAGAGCCAATGGCCGCTGCAATCGGTGCCGGTCTGCCGGTGGAAGAAGCTCGCGGTTCGATGGTTGTCGACATCGGCGGCGGCACCACCGAGATCGCGCTGATTTCCCTGAACGGTGTGGTGTATGCCGAATCCGTACGTGTAGGCGGCGACCGTTTCGATGAAGCGATCATCACTTATGTGCGTCGTAACTACGGCAGCCTGATCGGCGAATCCACCGCCGAGCGCATCAAGCAGGAAATCGGTACGGCCTACCCGGGCGGTGAAGTGCGTGAAGTCGACGTTCGCGGCCGCAACCTGGCTGAAGGCGTGCCACGTGCGTTCACCCTGAACTCCAACGAAGTGCTTGAAGCGCTTCAGGAGTCATTGGCGACCATCGTTCAGGCGGTCAAGAGCGCTCTGGAGCAGTCGCCTCCGGAACTGGCCTCGGACATCGCCGAGCGTGGTCTGGTCCTGACCGGTGGCGGTGCATTGCTGCGTGATCTGGACAAATTGCTGGCTCAGGAAACAGGTCTGCCGGTGATCGTTGCCGAAGACCCGCTGACCTGCGTAGCCCGCGGCGGTGGCCGTGCGCTGGAAATGATGGATAAGCACACCATGGATCTGCTCTCCAGCGAGTAATTCGCCGGAGTGCCTTTCACGGAGTCTTTTGTATGCAGGTGGCGTATGTGCTACCTGTATGCATCGTGCTGACACCGAAACAGGGTGCCTATCTCTTTCATTTGTCCAGGCCGGTTACATACCGCATGAATAATTGCCAATCGAAGTTCGATCCAACGATCGCATGCCCCGGAGGAGCGGCCTATTAAACCGCTTTTCGCAAAAGGCCCTTCGCTGGGCGTACGTCTGCTGGTGCTGGCCGTTCTGTCGGTTGCGTTGATGGTTGTCGACGCCCGCTTTACGATCCTCAAGCCCGTGCGCAGCCAGATGTCGATGGTGCTCATGCAGTCCTACTGGATCGTTGATCTGCCACAACGTTTGTATCAAGGCGTTGCCAGTCAGTTCGGCAGCCGCACAGAGCTGATCGCCGAAAACGAAAAACTCAAGACCGAAGCGTTGCTCCTGCAAGGTCGCCTGCAAAAGCTGGCGGCACTGACCGAGCAGAACGTTCGTTTGCGTGAGTTGCTGAACTCTTCTGCGCTGGTCAACGAAAAGGTCGAGGTCGCCGAGTTGATCGGCATGGACCCGAACCCCTTCACCCATCGCATCATCATCAACAAGGGCGAGCGCGACGGCGTTGTGCTGGGCCAGCCGGTGCTCGATGCGCGTGGCCTGATGGGCCAGGTTGTCGAGCTGATGCCGTACACCTCGCGGGTCCTGCTGCTGACTGATACGACCCACAGCATTCCGGTGCAGGTGAATCGCAACGGCCTGCGTGCTATCGCCAGCGGCACCGGCAACCCTGAACGGCTTGAGCTTCGGCATGTGGCAGATACTGCCGACATCAAAGAGGGTGATCTGCTGGTCAGTTCCGGCCTGGGGCAGCGCTTCCCGGCTGGCTACCCGGTGGCTACGGTCAAGGAAGTGATTCACGACTCCGGCCAGCCGTTCGCAATCGTGCGTGCCGTGCCAACCGCCGCATTGAATCGCAGCCGTTATCTGCTGCTGGTGTTCTCGGACGGCCGTTCGCCGGAAGAGCGGGCTGCCGACGCGGCGCAAGCGCAGGAATCCATCGACAAGGGTATCGAGCCTTCAGTGATGGCGACCCTGCCGCCGCCGACACCTGCTTTCCCGATGTGGCCGCAAGCAACTGTTCCGGTATTCCCGGGCAGCACTGCAACGCACAAGCCTGCTGCGCAATCGACAACGCCTGCGCCGGCTGCAGCGCCTGTGACACCGTCAAGGCCTGCCGCCCGGCCTGCTGCTTCACAGCCGCCTGCTTCAAGACCTTCCACTGCTCGGGAGCCTATCGATGGTTAGTCATGTTTCCGGGCGCAATGGCTGGGTGGTCTGGCTGACGTTTGCGATCGGTCTGTTGCTGAGCGTATCGCCGCTGCCGCAATTCATGGAAATCTTCCGGCCCTTGTGGCTGGCCCTGTTGCTGACCTTCTGGGTTCTGGCGCTGCCGCACAAATACGGTATGACCACTGCGTGGATACTGGGGCTGATGGAAGATGTGCTGTATGGCACATTGCTTGGCCAGAATGCGCTGATCCTCAGCCTGATCACGTTTCTGGTGATGTCCCTGCAGCAGCGTCTGCGTATGTTCCCCATGTGGCAGCAATGTCTGGTGCTGTTGGTCGTATTCGGTCTGGCGCAGCTTGCGCAGCTCTGGCTGAGTGCATTGACCGGCAACCGTCAGCCTACGCTGGCGCTGGTTCTACCCGCGCTGGTCAGTGCCCTGTTGTGGCCCTGGATCAGCTATGGCCTGCGTGGATTGCGCAAACGTTTGAAAATCAATTAAGCGCAAGGTGAGCGCGACGCCCCGCTGCGTCCCTGGCGCTCACCCGAACAGACACGGAGATGTCCTTATGCCCTCGCTTTATCTGGCTTCTGGCTCGCCGCGCCGCCGCGAACTTCTGACTCAGATCGGTGTGTCCTTTACCGTACTGAACGCTCAGATTGACGAAACTCCCTTCGACCACGAAACCCCGGCTGCCTATGTCGAGCGTCTTGCGCTCGGCAAGGCCCAGGCCGGGCTGTCTGTGCTGGCGGCCGAACAACAGGCCTGCGTGATGGGCGCTGACACGGCGGTGGTGCTTGATGGGCGCATTCTCGGCAAGCCGGCCGATGAGGCGGATGCTCTGGCCATGCTGACGGCCCTGTCCGGGCGCGAGCACGAAGTGATGACCGCCGTCGCGCTGAGTGATCGGCATCGCAGTGAAACCCGTATTGTGACCAGTCGCGTGCGCTTTCGCCCGATTCAACCCCACGAAGCCCAAGCCTACTGGGCCAGTGGCGAGCCTGCCGACAAGGCCGG
Organism: Pseudomonas syringae group sp. 247E2; assembly: GCF_032587795.1. NCBI lineage: Bacteria > Pseudomonadati > Pseudomonadota > Gammaproteobacteria > Pseudomonadales > Pseudomonadaceae > Pseudomonas > Pseudomonas syringae group sp. 247E2. The sequence continues at coordinate 425,183 of NZ_JAWHPK010000001.1, forward strand.
AGGCTATGCCATTCAAGGGCTGGCGGCGATTTTCGTCGAGGGCCTGCAAGGCAGCTATTCTGGGGTGGTTGGTCTGCCTCTGTGTGAAACCGCAGAACTGCTTGGCCATTTCGGCATACCCTGCTGGCAATGCCTGGAAGGTGACGAGTCATGAGTGAAGAGATCCTGATCAACATCACCCCGATGGAATCACGGGTGGCAGTGGTAGAAAACGGTGTTCTGCAAGAGGTGCACGTCGAGCGTACCCAGCGCCGCGGCATCGTCGGCAATATCTACAAAGGCAAGGTAGTGCGGGTGCTTCCCGGCATGCAGGCGGCGTTCATCGATATCGGTCTGGACCGCGCTGCATTCATTCATGCCTCGGAAATATCCATGCGTGAAGGGCCTGCCGTCGAGAGCATTGCGTCGCTGGTGCATGACGGCCAGAGCCTTGTGGTGCAAGTCACCAAGGACCCCATCGGCAGCAAAGGCGCGCGGCTGACTACCCAGCTCTCCATTCCGTCACGGTATCTGGTGTACATGCCGCGCACTGCGCATGTAGGCATTTCCCTGAAAATCGAGGACGAGGCAGAGCGTGAACGACTGAAAAAAGTTGTCAGCGATTGTGTCGCCCTGGAAGGTATCAAAGAGGCCGGAGGCTTTATTCTGCGTACCGCGGCCGAAGGTGCCGGTGCTGATGAAATCCTCATGGATATCCGCTATCTGCGCAGGCTCTGGGATCAGATCGGTGAGCAGATCAAGACCGTCAGCCCGCCTACGGTGATTTATGAGGACCTGGGCCTGGCCCTGCGTACCTTGCGTGACCTGGTGAGCCCGCGTATCGAAAAAATCCGCATCGACTCGCGGGAAACCTTTCAGAAGACCACCCAGTTCGTGGCCGAATTGATGCCGGAGATTGCCGACAGGCTGGAGCATTATCCGGGCGAACGGCCGATCTTCGACCTCTATGGGGTCGAGGATGAAATCCAGAAAGCTCTCGAACGCAAGGTGCCGCTCAAGTCCGGTGGTTATCTGGTGGTCGATCCGGCCGAGGCGATGAGCACCATCGACGTCAATACCGGCGCGTTTGTGGGGCATCGCAACCTTGAAGAAACCATCTTCAAGACCAACCTGGAAGCCGCGACAGCCATTGCCCGGCAGCTGCGCCTGCGCAATCTGGGCGGCATCATCATTATCGATTTCATCGACATGGAAGACGGTGAGCACCAGCGTCAGGTGTTACGCACGCTGGAGAAGCAGCTGGAGCGCGATCACGCCAAGACCAATATCATCGGTATCACCGAGCTTGGCCTGGTGCAGATGACCCGCAAGCGCACCCGTGAAAGTCTTGAGCAAGTGCTCTGCGAGCCCTGCCATTGCTGCGCGGGTCGGGGCAAGCTGAAAACCCCCGAGACTATTTGCTATGAAATCTTTCGCGAGATCCTGCGAGAAGCCCGAGCCTATCAGGCGGTGGGTTATCGGGTTCTGGCCAATCAGCGCGTGGTCGATCGCTTGCTCGACGAGGAGTCGGGCAATGTGGCTGAACTGGAGAGCTTCATTGGCCGGACCATCCGTTTTCAGGTAGAAACCATGTACTCGCAGGAACAATACGACGTGGTGCTGCTCTGAGGGTGCTGATCGTTTGAAATATGATGACAAGTGCCCTTCGGGTTTCTGGCAGGTATGCCGTTTTATCGAGAATGATGCGTGGGAAATGAGCAAAACCTGTACCTGAACGCACCTGCACACCTGAGCCGGAATCGATTCGCCGATTCCGCTGCTTGTATCCCGCAGCGGAGGGCATCCTGAGATGGGTCGTCTTCCTCGCCTTGTTGCAACCCTGACTCGTTGGGGTCTGAGCCTGTGCGCACTGGTTTTGGTGCTCGCGGCGTTGTACGTAAGCCTCGGGCGTCAGCTCACGCCGCTGGTTGCCGAATACCGTGTGGATGTGGAAACCAGGGCCAGCAGCGCGCTTGGCATGCCGTTGAGCATTGGCAGTCTGGAAGGCAGCTGGAGCCGGTTTGCCCCGGTTTTTCTGGCTCACGACGTCATGGTCGGAGAGGGTTCCAGTGCTGTGCGTCTTGATCGTGTAAGGGTTGTTCCCGACCTCTGGGAAAGCCTGCTGGCGCGTCAAGTGCGCATTGCTCATCTCGAGGTGGACGGCCTGCAGTTCATGCTCAGGCAGGACAAGGAGGGCAACTGGTCGGTACAGGGCTTGCCAGTGCGCAACGACAGCCCGTTCGACCCCGGGCAAGTGCTTGAGCGGATGCAGATGGTCTCGCACTTGTCGCTGCTCGACAGCCAGGTCACTGTGCAACCGTTTGACGCCGCGCCGCTGACCCTGACCTATGTAAACCTCAGTCTGGCCACAGGCAGTTATCACCAGCGCCTTGATGCACGCCTGACGCTGCCGGATGGTCAGCCGTTTGCCCTGAATGTGCGTTCACGTATTCAGGCCAGTCAATGGAAGGACGGCGAGGCAGATGTCTACGCCAGCCTGCCGCAAAGCGACTGGGCCAAGTGGTTGCCAAAAAGCCTCACCCGGGAATGGACACTGTCGAAGCTGCAGGCCGGTGGCGAGCTGTGGATGAGCTGGGGCAAGGGCACTGTGCAAAGCGCGACTGCGCGGCTTAATGCGCCGCATGTCAAAGGCGTTTATGCCGGTCGCAAACCCTCGACTGTCGACAACCTCGCGCTCAACGCCTGGTTTGCGCGCACTGACACAGGTTTCGACCTGAACCTCGATTCACTGGCGATGAGCCTGGGCGACAAGCGCTGGGAAAGCCGCCTGCAACTCACGCAAACCGCTGCGACGCCCGACAGCGAAGAACTCTGGCATGTGCAGGCCGATCGCTTGGACCTGACGCCGCTCACGCCGCTTATTGATTCCCTCGCGCCGTTGCCGGAGAAAGCCATGGCAGTGGTCGACGGTCTCAAGGTGACAGGCGGGCTGCGTAACGTGTTGCTGGATTACCGGCCACAGGCAACCGGCGACAAGCGCCTGAGCTTTGCCGCCAATCTGGACAAGGTGGGGTTCAACGCCTATCGCGGGGCCCCGGCGGCCGGAAATGTCACCGGTGCCATCAGCGGCGATCTGGGCCAGGGCGAACTGCGGCTCGACACCAATGACTTTATGCTTCATCTGGACCCTATCTTCGCCAAGCCCTGGCGCTACCAGAAGGCCAATGCCCGTCTGACCTGGAAGCTCGATGATCAGGCATTCACCCTGATCGCGCCGTATATCAAGGTGCTCGGCGACGAAGGCAAGATCGCGGCAGACTTTCTGATCAGGATTCATCTCAGCCATGAGCAGGAAGACTACATGGACCTGCGGGTCGGCATGGTCGACGGCGATGGTCGTTACACCAGCAAGTATCTGCCTACAGCCCTCAGTCCCGAGCTTGATCACTGGCTGCGCACCGCCGTGGTGAGTGGTGCGGTCAAGCAGGGTTTCTTTCAGTATCAAGGGTCGCTGAACAAGAGTTCGCCCGACACCGCGCGCGTTATCAGCCTGTTTTTCGATGTCAGCAACGCAACGCTGGCTTTCCAGCCGGGCTGGCCTTCGTTGACCGGAGTCGACGGCAAGGTTTACGTCGAAAACAGCGGCGTGCGAGTCAAGGCAAGCAAAGGGCAGTTGCTCGATACCAAAGTAAGCAACGTGCTGGTCAATATTCCCCACGTCCCGGCAGGTCAGGACAGCCACCTGCTGGTCGATGGCAGCTTCTCCGGCAATCTGATCGATGGCCTGAAGATTCTCCAGCAAGCGCCCATCGGCACGGCCAGCACGTTTGCCGGCTGGACCGGCGAAGGTCCGCTGGATGGCAAGCTGAAGCTGGATATTCCGCTGGCCAAGGGCGTCGAGCCAAAGGTTGTAGTGGATTTCAGTACCGACAATGCGCGTTTGAAACTGGCTGACCCGGTGCTGGAATTGACTCGCCTCAAGGGCGATTTCCGCTTTGACAGCGCCAAAGGGCTGAGCGGCAAGGGCATCAAGGCGCAGGCATTTGATCGTCCCGTGACCGCAGAAATCGCTGCCGAAGGCAAGCCAGGCGACAACGTGACACGCATTGTGGCAAACGGGCAGATCACCGTGAAGCGGCTGACCGACTGGCTGAGCGTTACCCAGCCACTGCCGGTGTCGGGTGACTTGCCGTATCAGCTGCAATTGACTCTGGACAGCAAGGACAGCCCACTGGTGATCAACTCCACGCTCAAGGGCGTGGCAATCGATCTGCCTGCACCGTTTGGCAAGACTGCCGAGGAGGAGCGTCCCAGCGAGTTCCGCATGACCCTGCAAGGCGCGGAGCGCAGGCTTGGCGCGGCGTATAACGATCAGGCCAACTTTGCTTTTGCCGCACCGAATGGCAAGTTTGCCGACGGTCGCGGCGAGCTATATCTGGGGCGCGGCGGGGCGATAGTGCCGGACGCCAAAGGGCTGCGGATTCGTGGCGAATTGTCTGAGCTGGACGTAGCGCCCTGGCAGGAGCTGGCTGGACGATATACCGGCAATGATCCGGGCGGCAGCGCAAAACAACTGCTCAACAGCGTCGACCTGCAGATCGGCAAGCTGACGGCGATGGGCACCACGCTGGATAACGTACGTGTTCAATTGCAGCGCAATGCTGCGGCCTGGGCCTTGTCGCTGGACAGCGCGCTGGCCAAGGGCACTGCCGTGCTGCCCGACGCGAAGTCCACGCCGATCGGTATCAACATGCTCTACGTGCGACTGCCTGCCTCTGATCCGAATGCGGCGGTCGTCGAGAACGCGCCTGACCCTCTGGCGGATATCGACCCGCACAATATTCCTGCGCTGGACGTGAAGATTGCCCAGCTGTTTCAGGGTGACCAGTTACTGGGTGCCTGGTCGCTGAAAACCCGCCCGACGGCGACCGGTATGCGCATGTCCGACCTGAGTCTGGGGCTCAAAGGTATTTTGCTCGAGGGCGATGGTGCCTGGGAGGGCACTCCGGGCTCCAGCAGCAGCTCGTTCAAGGGGCGTGTGGCAGGCAAGAATCTGGCCGACGTGCTCAAGGCCTGGAACTTCGCGCCGACGGTCACCAGTGAAAGTTTCGAAATGAATGTCGACGGACGCTGGCCGGGTTCGCCTGCCTGGGTGGGCCTCAAGCGCTATTCCGGCAGCCTGGATGCGACGTTGAACAGAGGCCAGTTTGTCGAGGTAGAAGGCGGTGCTCAGGCGCTGCGGGTGTTTGGATTGTTGAATTTCAACTCCATCGGCCGTCGCCTGCGTTTGGACTTCTCCGACCTGCTGGGCAAAGGGCTCAGTTACGACCGGGTCAAAGGGCTGCTGGTCGCCAGTGACGGTGTTTATGTGACGCGCAACCCGATTACCCTGACCGGGCCGTCGAGTAATCTTGAGCTCAACGGTACGCTGGACATGGTCCGCGACCGCGTTGATGCGAAGCTGCTGGTGACCTTGCCGGTGACCAACAACCTGCCGATCGCGGCACTAATTGTCGGTGCGCCAGCCATTGGCGGCGCGCTGTTCCTGGTCGACAAGCTGCTGGGCGACAGGGTTGCCCGCTTCGCCAGCGTGCAATACAAGGTCGAAGGGCCTTGGAAAGAGCCGAAGATCACGTTCGACAAGCCATTTGAAAAGCCCCAATAGCGCCGCATGGAGTACAGTGGTGGCCAGGTCATCAAGGAGCGGGTCGCCATGTCCTTTGCTGTGATTCAGATGGTCAGCCAAAGCGATGTCCAGGCTAATCTGGTCAGCGCTCGCCGCTTGCTGGAGCAGGCAGCCGAAGGTGGCGCGCGGCTCGCGGTGCTGCCCGAAAACTTTGTTGCCATGGGGCGGCGTGACGTGGCCGACATCGGTCGTGCCGAAGCTCATGGGCATGGGCCGATCCTGCCATGGTTGAAACTGGCCGCTCGCGACCTCAAGTTATGGATTGTTGCCGGAACCTTGCCACTGCCGCCGGATGAGCGACCCGATGGCAAGGTGACGGCGTGTTCGTTGCTGATCGATGAACACGGTGAGCAGGTGGCCCGGTATGACAAGCTGCATCTGTTTGATGTGGATGTTGCTGACAAGCGGGGCCGCTACCGTGAATCCGATGACTATGCTCACGGAAACAATGTGGTGGTGGCCGATACACCTGTAGGGCGCGTGGGGCTGACAGTCTGTTATGACTTGCGCTTCCCCGAGCTGTACACCGCGCTGCGGGAGGCCGGTGCTGAACTGATTACCGCGCCGTCAGCTTTTACTGCGGTAACGGGTGCTGCGCACTGGGACATTCTGATCCGGGCGCGCGCCATCGAAACCCAGTGTTACGTGCTGGCGGCGGCACAGGGCGGGGTCCATCCGGGGCCTCGCGAGACTTACGGGCACGCGGCCATCGTTGATCCATGGGGCCGCGTACTGGCCGAGCAGGCACAGGGTGAAGCCGTGCTGCTGGCCAAGCGCGACAGTGAAGAACAGGCGTCCATACGGGCGCGGATGCCGGTGTCCAGTCACCGGCGCTTTTTTTCGCAGGACGCCATGCGGCCTGCTTCGGAGTGAATATGAGTGATCTGTCCTCAGTCAGCGAACATCTTCTGGCCCCTGGTGGCCTGAGCCTCGACAGCCTGCAATCGGTGCTCGGAGAGCTTGCCGGGCCGGGTATCGACGCGGCTGATCTGTATTTTCAGGGCATGATCTCCGAGTCCTGGTCGCTCGAAGACGGCATCGTCAAGGAAGGCAGTTTCAATCTCGATCAAGGCGTGGGCGTGCGCGCTCAATCGGGCGAAAAGACTGGTTTCGCTTACAGCAACGCTATCACTGAGGACGCACTGCGCACCGCTGCCCGTGCTGCCCGTTCCATCTCCCGCGCTGGGCAGAATGGCCGGGTGCAGGCTTTTACCTCGCAGGATGTGGCCCAGTTGTACGCCCCGGATAATCCTCTGGAAGTGCTGAGCCGCGCCGAGAAGGTCGAACTGCTCAAACGCATTGACGTCGCGACGCGCGCGCTGGACTCGCGTATCCAGCAGGTGTCGGTGAGCATGGCCGGTGTCTGGGAGCGCATTCTGGTGGCCGCAGCCGATGGCAGCCTGGCCGCCGATGTGCGCCCGCTGGTGCGGTTTAACGTCAGTGTCATCGTCGAGCAGAACGGCCGCCGCGAGCGGGGCGGGCATGGCGGTGGCGGGCGTACGGACTACCGTTATTTCCTGACCGATGATCGTGCCATGGGCTACGCGCGTGAAGCGCTGCGTCAGGCGCTGGTCAACCTGGAAGCTATTCCTGCTCCGGCAGGCACATTGCCGGTGGTGCTGGGTTCCGGCTGGTCAGGCGTGCTGCTGCACGAGGCGGTTGGTCACGGCCTTGAAGGTGACTTCAATCGCAAGGGCAGTTCGGCTTACAGCGGGCGCATGGGCGAGATGGTTGCATCGAAACTTTGCACGATTGTTGACGACGGTACCCTTGCAGGGCGTCGCGGCTCGCTGAGTGTCGATGACGAAGGCACACCGACCGAGTGCACCACACTGATTGAGAACGGCGTGCTCAAGGGCTACATGCAGGACAAGCTCAATGCTCGCTTGATGGGTGTCGCACGCACTGGTAACGGTCGTCGCGAGTCCTACGCTCACCTGCCGATGCCACGTATGACCAATACCTACATGCTGGGCGGGCAGAGCGACCCGCAGGAAATCATCGCCTCGGTGAAGCGCGGTATTTACTGCGCCAATCTGGGTGGCGGTCAGGTGGATATCACCAGCGGCAAATTCGTGTTTTCGACCAGCGAGGCTTATTTAATCGAGGACGGCAAAATCACTGCGCCGGTCAAGGGTGCGACCTTGATCGGTAACGGGCCGGAAGCCATGAGCAGGGTATCGATGGTGGGCAACGACCTGTCGCTCGATAGCGGCGTGGGGACGTGCGGGAAGGACGGCCAGTCTCTGCCGGTCGGTGTGGGTCAGCCCACGCTGAAAATCGATGCGATCACGGTAGGTGGTACGGGTAGCTGAAGGTGAGTCGGGGCTGGCCGCTTGCTGCTGCCGGCCCCGCGGTTGAAATCAACGCAGACCGCGTTGAAGTTCGTCCAGCTCACGGATGTATTTGAAGATTTTGCGGCTGGTGGCCGGCGGTTTGTTACGTGCAACTTCGTGTTGCGCCTGACGAATCAGCGAGCGCAGCTGCTGACGGTCGGCATCGGGGTATTCGACAACGAATTTCTCGAGGTCGGCGTCATCACCCGCGATCAGGCGATCACGCCAGCGCTCCAGATTGTGAAAACGTTCGTTGTATTGGCGAGTGGAGGCATCGAGTTGGTCCAGCAACACCAGAATGGCTTCTTGGTCCTGATCGCGCATCAGCTTGCCAATGAACAGAATATGCCGCTTTCGCGCGATGTTCGCCGTGTGCTTGGGCGCTTCGGCCAGGGCCTTGCGCAAAGCGTCGGTCAGCGGCAGCTTGGCCAGCACATCGGCTTTGAGTGTTGTCAGTCGCTCGCCGAGGTCGACCAGAGCATGCAGCTCTCGTTTGACCTGGGTTTTGCTTTTCTCCCCGTCGAGGGAGTCGTCGTAAGAATCAACCATGGGGGCAGTCCGCAAAGAAACGCCGCCATGATAACCAGTCGTGGGCCGCTTGTCCGGCCCGGTCGGTATTCGGCCTGTGCTGAAAGAAGAATTTGATGGAGAAAGTCATGAGTGCAACCCAAAGCGTCGGTCCGCAAGCCTTGCCCGAACTGCAGGAACAGGTCGAGCAGATTATCGCCGAAGCCCGGCGTCAGGGCGCCAGCGCCTGCGAAGTCGCAGTGTCGGTGGATCAGGGGCTGTCGACATCGGTCCGTCAGCGTGAAGTTGAAACCGTAGAGTTCAACCGCGACCAGGGTTTCGGTATCACCCTGTATGTCGGGCAGCGTAAAGGCTCTGCCAGCACCTCGGCCACGGGGGCCGATGCCATTCGTGAAACCGTCGCCGCTGCATTGGCGATTGCCGAGCACACCTCCGAAGACGAAAGCTCCGGGCTGGCTGATGCTGCGCTGATGGCCAAAGAGGTCATGGATTTCGATCTTTATCATACCTGGGATATAACGCCCGAGCAGGCCATCGAGAAAGCGCTGACCTGCGAAGCCGCGGCCTTCGACGCCGACAGCCGGATCAAGAACGCCGATGGCACCACGCTCAATACCCATCAGGGCTGCCGTGTGTATGGCAACAGTAATGGCTTCGTCGGTGGTTATGCATCAACGCGGCACAGCCTCAGTTGCGTGATGATCGCCGAGGGCGAAGGCCAGATGCAGCGTGATTACTGGTACGACGTCAATCGCCAGGGTGAGTTGCTGGCCGATGCCCAGAGCATTGGTCGCAAGGCTGCGTTGCGTGCGGCGAGCCGTCTGGGTGCGCGTCCTGTGCCGACCTGTGAAGTGCCGGTGCTGTTTGCCGCAGAACTGGCAGGTGGCCTGTTCGGCAGCTTTCTCGGTGCCATTTCCGGTGGCAACCTGTACCGTAAATCGTCATTTCTGGAGGGTGCCCTGGGTCAGCGGCTGTTCCCGGAGTGGATGACCATTGATGAGCGTCCGCACTTGAAGCACGCAATGGGCAGTTCGGCGTTCGACAGCGACGGTCTGGCGACGTTTGCCAAACCGTTCGTGGAAGGCGGCGATCTGGTTTCCTATGTGCTGAGCACTTATTCCGGCCGCAAGCTGGGCATGCCGAGCACTGCCAATGCGGGCGGGGTGCATAACCTGTTCGTCACCCATGGTTCGGAAGATCAGGCCGCGCTGATTCGACGTATGGGCCGTGGCTTGCTGGTAACCGAATTGATGGGCAGCGGCCTGAACATGGTTACCGGTGACTATTCGCGGGGCGCAGCAGGTTTCTGGGTCGAGAACGGGGAAATACAATTTCCGGTTCAGGAAGTGACGATTGCCGGCAACATGCGTGACATGTTCAAGCAGATCGTCGCCGTTGGCAGCGATCTTGAACTGCGCAGCAACATCCGAACCGGCTCGGTGCTGATCGAGCGTATGACCGTAGCGGGTAGCTGAGCCTAGCGACGCTTCGCTGGTCCGCGATATCCAGCTTTTGTAGGAGCGGACTCGTCCTTGAACTGCCGGGAACCGGCAGCAAAACCAAGCGCCTCGGTGCACCAGATACAGCCAAGGTGGCCTGTTTTAGGGCCGCTTTGCAGCCCATCGCGGACAAGTCCGCTCCCACGCCCTCCGGGCCGAAGCAGCCCTACGCTTGTCCGCAATATCCAGGTTTTGTAGGAGCGGACTCGTCCGCGAACTGCCGGGAACCGGCAGCAAAACCAAGCGCCTCGGTGCACCAGATACAGCCAAGGTGGCCTGTTTTAAAGCCGCTTTGCAGCCCATCGCGGACAAGTCCCCTCCCACGCCCTCCGGGCCGAAGCTGCCCTAGGCTTGTCCGCGATATCCAGGTTTTGTAGGAACGGACTCGTCCGCGAACTGTCGGGAACCGGCAGCAAAACCAAGCGCCTCGGTGCACCAGATACAGCCAAGGTGGCCTGTTTTAGGGCCGCTTTGCATCCCATCGCGGACAAGTCCGCTCCCACGCCCTCCGGGCCGAAGCAGCCCTACGCTGGTCCGCGATATCCAGGTTTTGTAGGAGCGGACTCGTCCGCGAACTGCCGGGAACCGGCAGCAAAACCAAGCGCCTCGGTGCACCAGATACAGCCAAGGTGGCCTGTTTTAGGGCCGCTTTGCATCCCATCGCGGACAAGTCCGCTCCCACGCCCTCCGGGCCGAAGCAGCCCTACGCTGGTCCGCGATATCCAGGTTTTGTAGGAGCGGTCCGGGCCGAAGCAGCCCTACGCTGGTCCGCAATATCCAGGTTTTGTAGGAGCGGACTCGTCCGCGAACTGCCGGGAACCGGCAGCAAAACCAAGCGCCTCGGTGCACCAGATACAGCCAAGGTGGCCTGTTTTAAAGCCGCTTTGCAGCCCATCGCGGACAAGTCCCCTCCCACGCCCTCCGGGCCGAAGCTGCCCTAGGCTTGTCCGCGATATCCAGGTTTTGTAGGAACGGACTCGTCCGCGAACTGTCGGGAACCGGCAGCAAAACCAAGCGCCTCGGTGCACCAGATACAGCCAAGGTGGCCTGTTTTAAAGCCGCTTTGCAGCCCATCGCGGACAAGTCCCCTCCCACGCCCTCCGGGCCGAAGCTGCCCTAGGCTTGTCCGCGATATCCAGGTTTTGTAGGAACGGACTCGTCCGCGAACTGTCGGGAACCGGCAGCAAAACCAAGCGCCTCGGTGCACCAGATACAGCCAAGGTGGCCTGTTTTAGGGCCGCTTTGCATCCCATCGCGGACAAGTCCGCTCCCACGCCCTCCGGGCCGAAGCAGCCCTACGCTGGTCCGCGATATCCAGGTTTTGTAGGAGCGGACTCGTCCGCGAACTGCCGGGAACCGGCAGCAAAACCAAGCGCCTCGGTGCACCAGATACAGCCAAGGTGGCCTGTTTTAGGGCCGCTTTGCATCCCATCGCGGACAAGTCCGCTCCCACGCCCTCCGGGCCGAAGCAGCCCTACGCTGGTCCGCGATATCCAGGTTTTGTAGGAGCGGGCTCGTCCGCGAACTGCCGGGAACCGGCAACAAAGCGGGCATCTCAGCACCTGTGTATGACGCACTCGCTCAAGATCGCCCTTGTAATGATTCTTTATATTATTTAATAATGAATATCATTTCTAAAATAGGCTGCGGTCATGGGGTCTGTTCTGCACGAGCTGTCTTATCTGGAAAACTGGCGTGGATTGAGTCTGCGGATTCGTTGCGCCCTTGAGCCCGACGAGCCTCGGCTGATCGAGCATTACCTCGCCGAAGGGCGCTATCTGGCGCGTTTTACCGCCACGCCCCAGCCGATGATTGCCGAAACCACTTTCCGTCTTTTGATAGACACCGCACGCGATACGGCATTGCCGTGGCACTGGCGCTGCCTGTGTCTGGATCAGGCCTGGCGTCCGCTGCGTGATTTACAGGCAATCGCCTCCACGCCTGCGCGGCGTCAGCGCTGGCAAGCCTGTGTTCATCAACTGGCGACCTGCGTGCTACAGCCCTCGATTTCCCTCTCTGAACTGGTGCAAGGACATTGCGATGAGTAATACCCGTATCGAACGCGACAGCATGGGCCAGCTACAGGTCCCGGCCGAGGCCCTTTACGGCGCGCAGACTCAGCGTGCGGTGGAAAACTTTCCGATCAGTCATCAACGTATGCCGCGGCAATTCATTCGTGCCCTGTTGCTGGCCAAGGCGGCTGCAGCGCAGGCGAACCTGGAGCTGGAGCAGATCAGCGAAGGGCAGAGCAGGGCGATTGTCAGTGCCGTGAAAGACCTGCTGGCCAGTGACTACATGGCGCATTTTCCGGTCGATATCTTTCAGACCGGTTCCGGCACCAGTACCAACATGAACGCCAACGAGGTGATCGCCACGCTGGCCACGCGTGTGCTGGGCGAAGAGGTCAACCCCAATGACCACGTCAACTGCGGGCAGAGCAGCAACGACATCATCCCGACCACGATTCATGTGAGCGCTGCACTGGCTCTGCACGAACAACTGCTGCCTGCGCTGGCCCATCTGGTGCAAGTGACCGAACACAAAGCCGAGCAGGTCCATGCCTTCGTCAAGACTGGTCGTACGCATCTGATGGACGCCATGCCCGTGCGCATGAGCCAGGTGCTCAACGGCTGGTCACAGCAGATTCGCGCCAACGTCGAGCATCTGCAAGGTCTCCAGCCGAGCCTTCAGTCACTGGCACAGGGCGGCACCGCAGTCGGTACCGGGATCAACGCGCATCCTGAGTTTTCGGCTCGTTTCAGTCGTCAGTTGAGCACGTTGACCGGTGTGCAATTCGCACCTGGCAAGAACCTGTTCGCGTTGATCGGTTCGCAGGACACCGCGGTCGCGGTATCCGGCCAGCTCAAAGCCACGGCGGTGTCGCTGATGAAAATAGCCAACGACCTGCGCTGGATGAATTCGGGGCCACTGGCAGGGCTGGGTGAGATCGAGCTGGAGGCTTTGCAGCCGGGCTCATCGATCATGCCGGGCAAGGTCAACCCGGTCATTCCGGAAGCCACCGCCATGGTTGCCGCGCAGGTGATTGGCAACGACGCGACGATTACCGTGGCGGGGCAGTCTGGCAACTTCGAACTTAACGTGATGCTGCCGATCATCGCCCAGAACCTGCTCAGCAGCATCGAGCTGCTGGCCAATTCCAGTCGGCTGCTGGCTGACAAAGCGATTGCGAGCTTCAAGGTCAATGAATCCAAGCTCAAGGAAGCGCTGTCGCGTAATCCGATTCTGGTGACGGCCCTCAACCCGATCATTGGCTATCAGAAAGCCGCCGAAATTGCCAAGACCGCTTACAAGCAGGGCCGTCCGGTCATTGACGTCGCCCTTGAGCACACTGATTTGCAACGTAGCGAACTGGAAGTGTTGCTCAACCCTGAAAAACTCACCGCTGGCGGTATTTGATTCCAGCCAGCCAACGTCCCCTGGAGGTATGACCATGCAGCATTGGAAACGCACTATCGAGCAGGCCAATCGCTGTTTCAATCTGGGCGAGTGGGTGGAAGCCCGCGAGCTTTACCTTCAGGCGCTGGCGTTGGCGCAAGTGCTGTTCGAGCGTTGGGCGGATGTCGACGAGGCCGTCGCGGCCTGTGTGATTTCTCACCACAACCTGGCGGACCTGCACCTGAGCCTCGGTCAGCCTGAGGAAAGCGCTGAATACCTGTGTGCCATTCATCAACATCTTTTGCGGACCATGCAGGATCAGCGTCTTCCTCCGGCGCTCCGTGAGGCAGCCTTGCGCCACAGCAGCAAAACCTACGCCGAGTTGCTGAGCTTTATCAGTGAACACGGCGAATACCCGCGCACTCATCGGTTGTTGAACAGCAGCAGCGAGCACACGCGCTCATCGTTGCAGCGCCACTCGGCAGCCACTTCCGGACTTTTCTACGGAGCACATTGAAATGCCTTATACCTTGCCTGCACTGCCTTACGCATACGATGCCCTGGAGCCGCACATCGATGCGCAAACCATGGAGATCCATTACACCAAGCATCACCAGACCTACATCAACAACCTTAATGCTGCGATCGAAGGCACCGAGTTTGCTGACTGGTCCGTCGAGAAGCTGGTGGCCAGCATCAAGCAGTTGCCTGAAAACCTGCGTCCGGCGGTCATCAACCAGGGTGGCGGTCACGCGAATCATTCGTTGTTCTGGGAGGTGATGGTGCCAGGCGGAGGCGGTTTGCCCAAAGGCGCTGTCGCTTTGGCCATCGACGAGCAGCTGGGTGGCTATGACAGCTTCAAGGAAGCGTTTACCAAAGCCGCATTGACCCGTTTCGGCAGCGGCTGGGCATGGCTGAGCGTCACCCCTGGCAAAAAGCTGGTGGTTGAAAGCAGCGGTAATCAGGACAGCCCGTTGATGAATGGCAATACGCCGATTCTGGGTCTGGATGTATGGGAGCACGCTTACTACCTGCGCTATCAGAACCGTCGCCCCGAATACATCAACGCGTTCTACAACGTGATCAATTGGGATGAAGTGTCTCGACGTTATCAGGCCGCTCTGGCCTGACTCCCGTAACCGGGCTCAAGGCAGCTTATGCGCTCAGGAATATTCGCTCTCAGCGGTGTGCGGTTGTTGCGGCTCGTCGTAGGCACCGGGCTGCTGTTGGCAGGTATGGCGTTACTGATTGCTCACGGTTTGAGCTGGTTGCGGATGCACTGCTGGTGACCTTGGAAGGGGCGTATTTGAGGGCTTACTCGCCCTCATCAAACTTGTTGTTGATCAGTTCAACCAGGCCATCGAGCGCTTCCTGCTCGAATTCGCCTTCGGTTTTCAGATGGATTTCGGTACCTTTGCCTGCCGCCAGCATCATCACGGCCATGATGCTTTTACCATCGACCATGGTCTGCTCAGAGCGGCCAACCCTGATCGTGCAAGGGAACTTGCCTGCGACGCCGACGAATTTGGCGGCAGCGCGGGCATGCAGGCCCAATTTGTTGATGATGGTGATTTGACGAGCGGGCATCGCAGTGAAAATCCTTTCAGCTAAGGTCGCGGTGGCGAACCTGAACGTTCTTGAGTGATTGTTGCAAGACCTGGCCGAGCCGTTCGGTCAGGTAGACGGAGCGGTGATGTCCGCCGGTGCAGCCGATGGCAATGGTAACGTAAGAACGGTTGCTGGCTGCAAACCGGGGCAACCATTTGTTCAGATAAGCGAAGATGTCCTGAAACATCTCTTCAACATCGGGTTGCACCGACAGGTAGTCGATAACCGGTTGTTCAAGCCCGGAATGGTCGCGCAGTTCAGGCTTCCAGTACGGGTTGGGCAGGCAGCGCACATCGAATACCAGATCTGCGTCGACGGGCATGCCACGCTTGAAACCAAAGGATTCGATCAGAAACGCAGTGCCTGGCTCGGGCTTGTTCAGCAGGCGAAGCTTGAGTGCGTCGCGCAACTGATAGAGGTTCAGGTGGGTGGTGTTGATTTTCAGGTCGGCCAGATCGATGATCGGGCCCAGCAGCGTTGTCTCGTCGCGTATCGCCTCGGCCAGCGAACGATCTGCCGTGCTCAAAGGATGACGACGCCTGGTTTCCGAGAAGCGTTTGAGAAGGGTTGCTTCATCCGCATCCAGGTAAAGCACGTCGCACTGGATGTTGCGTGAGCGGACTTCATCCAGCATTTGCGGAAAGCGGGTCAGGTGACTGGGCAGGTTTCGCGCATCGATGGACACCGCCAGCAAGGGCTCGGCCAGTTCAGTATTGATCAGCGCTCGCTCGGCCAGTTCCGGCAGCAGTCCGGCAGGCAGGTTGTCGACACAGTAAAAACCGTTGTCTTCCAGCACGTCGAGGGCTGTACTTTTACCCGAGCCGGAACGGCCGCTGACGATGATCATGCGCATGTTCAGTTTCCGTTCTGCACGTCCAGCACCACTTGATAAAGCGCTTCAGCACTTTCGGCACTGCGCAGGCGCTTACGCACATCTTTGTCATCAAGCATGCTGGCGATCTGGCGCAGTAACTCCAGGTGCTCATCGGTAGCAGCCTGCGGGACCAGCAATACAAACAGCAGGTCAACCGGCGCGCCATCAATGGCGTCGAAATCCACGGGGGTAGCGAGGTGCATGACTGCACTGACAGGCTCGCTGCAGTCAGCAAGGCGGCAATGAGGGATGGCAATGCCGTTGCCGAAACCGGTCGAACCCAGTTTTTCGCGGGCAACAAGACTTGCGAATACTGTGTCCCGAACCATGCCCGGTACTTCACGACCGATCAGGTTGGCAATTTCTTCGAGTACGCGCTTTTTACTGCCACCCGGCACGTTCACAAGGGAGCGGCCGGGGGTCAGGATATTTTCGATTCGGATCATTTAAATGGGCGTTAGCGAGCGGCCGCACCTTTGAGGATGCTTTGCTGCTTTTCCTTATGCTTGAGCAATTGTCGGTCTAGCTTGTCAGTGAGCAGGTCGATGGCAGCATACATATCGTCATGTTCAGCATTGGCAACGACCTCTCCACCATGGATGTGCAACGTGGCTTCGATCTTCTGCTTGAGCTTTTCGACCGTCATCGTGACCTGCACGTTGGTAATCTTGTCAAAATGCCCCTCGAGCTTTTTGAGCTTGAGCTCAACGTATTCACGAAGGGGTTTGGTCACTTCCAGTTGGTGTCCACTGATGTTGACTTGCATACAGCTTTCTCCTTTGCCAGTGCATAAAGAGACAGGCATGGCGCCTGTCTCTGGGACGCTGTGGCTGGGCCTGCATCACATCAGCCGCTTACGCTCACTGGAAGGCGCTATCCCGAGTGACTCGCGGTACTTGGCGACTGTGCGACGGGCTACTTGAATGCCTTGTGCCTCCAGTAAACCAGCGATCTTGCTATCACTCAACGGCTTTTTCTGATTTTCCGCCGCAACCAGTTTTTTGATGATTGCGCGAATTGCCGTGGACGAGCATTCACCGCCCTCGGAAGTGCTCACATGGCTCGAGAAGAAGTATTTCAGCTCGTAAATGCCGCGTGGCGTGTGCATGAACTTCTGGGTGGTCACGCGCGAGATGGTCGATTCATGCATGCCCACTGCCTCGGCAATGTCGTGCAGGACAAGCGGCTTCATCGCCTCGTCGCCGTATTCAAGAAAGCCGCGCTGATGTTCGACGATCTGGGTGGCGACCTTCATCAGTGTCTCGTTGCGGCTTTGCAGGCTCTTGATGAACCAGCGCGCCTCTTGCAACTGATTGCGCATGAAGGTGTTGTCCGCGCTGGTATCGGCCCGGCGTACAAAACCTGCGTATTGCGGATTGACGCGCAGGCGCGGTACGGACTCCTGATTGAGCTCGACCAGCCAGCGCTCGTTGTCCTTGCGCACGATTACATCGGGAATGACGTACTCGGCTTCTGTGGATTCGATTTGTGAGCCAGGGCGCGGGTTGAGGCTCTGGACCAGCTCGATGACCTGGCGCAGCTCGTCTTCCTTGAGCTTCATGCGGCGCATCAACTGGCCGTAATCGCGACTTCCCAGCAGGTCGATGTAGTCGGTGACCAACCGTTGCGCTTCCATCAGCCAAGGTGTTTTGGCTGGCAACTGGCGAAGCTGCAGGAGCAGGCATTCGCTCAGGTTTCGGGCGCCGATGCCTGCCGGCTCAAACTGCTGGATGCGGTGCAGTACGGCTTCGATTTCGTCGAGTTCGATGTCCAGCTCGGGATCGAAAGACTCGAGAATCTCATCGAGCGTTTCGTCCAGATAGCCCTGGTTGTTGATGCAGTCGATCAGCGTAACCGCCACCAGACGGTCCTTGTCGGACATCGGGGCGACGTTCAATTGCCACAGCAGGTGGCTTTGCAGGCTTTCGCCTGCAGATGTGCGTGTGGTGAAGTCCCACTCGTCATCATCGTTGCTTGGCAGGCTGCTGGCGCTGGTCTGGTAGATGTCTTCCCATGCGGTATCGACGGGCAGTTCGTTGGGAATGCGCTCGTTCCATTCGCCGTCGTCAAGATTATCCACGGTAGGCGCGGATTCCTGATAGGTCGGTTCCTGAACGTCGGGGTTGGGCTTTTGTTCGATGTTGTCGGCAAGCGGGTCGGAGTTGTCGAAGTCGTCGCCTTCTTCCTGCCGTTCCAGCATGGGGTTCGATTCCAGCGCCTCCTGGATCTCCTGCTGGAGGTCCAGTGTGGAAAGCTGGAGTAAGCGGATTGCCTGTTGCAGCTGCGGTGTCATCGTCAGCTGCTGGCCCATTCTCAAGACTAGCGATGGTTTCATGGCAGGGGCTAAACACCTTATTCGCCGGCGCTCATGCGCCATCTACTACAGGCACCGGAGCGCCAACTTAAGCAAATTATATGCCTGAAACCTGTACCTTTGCCTAGAGTGATATGACAAATAAAATATTGTCAACACACTGCACTGGCATCAATCGGCCGCTAAGCGCAAAGCGCAGTCGATTAAAGGCGGAATTCGTGGCCGAGGTAGACCTCTTTCACCAGTTGATTCGCCAGAATGGTCTCGGAATCGCCTTCTGCGATCAGCTGTCCATCGTTGACGATGTAGGCAGTTTCGCAGATGTCCAGCGTTTCACGGACGTTGTGGTCAGTGATCAGCACGCCGATACCCTTGGCCTTGAGGTGGTGAATGATCTGCTTGATATCACCTACCGAAATAGGGTCTACGCCTGCGAAAGGTTCATCCAGCAGGATGAATTTCGGCGCAGTGGCCAGCGCGCGGGCAATTTCCACACGGCGGCGCTCGCCGCCCGACAGGCTCATGCCCAGGTTGTCGCGAATGTGGGTGATGTGAAACTCCTGCAAGAGGCTTTCGAGCTCCTTGCGGCGTGCTCCGGCATCGAGTTCCTTGCGGGTCTCGAGAATCGCCATGATGTTGTCGGACACTGACAGCTTGCGGAAAATCGAGGCTTCCTGCGGCAGGTAACCGATGCCGGCGCGGGCGCGGCCGTGCATGGGTTGATGGCTGACATCCAGATCGTCAATCAGCACGCGACCCTGATCAGCCTGGACCAGACCTACGATCATGTAGAAGCAGGTGGTCTTGCCGGCACCGTTGGGGCCCAGCAGGCCGACGATCTGGCCGCTGTCGATGGAAATGCTCACATCGCGCACGACCTGCCGGCTTTTGTAGCTTTTAGCCAGATGCTGGGCTTTGAGCGTCGCCATTTACTGGGCCTTCTGAGGTTGGTCGGTTTTCTTTTTCGGCTGGATGACCATGTCGATACGCGGACGTGGTGTGGTCACCTTGGCACCGCCATTGGCCCGACCGGCGCTGACGACCTGTCTGACCGTGTCATAAACGATTTTCTCGCCTTCGGAAGTATTGCCATCATTTATGACCTTGGCCTTGTCAATGAGGACGATACGGTCCTGCCCGGCGTAGTACTGAATAGTGACGGCATAGGCCTGCACAATCGGTTTGTCTACGGCAGGCTTCTGCTCGTAATAGGCCAGATTGCCGACAGAGGTGAACACATCCACTTCGCCCTGGGCATTACGCGTGATCGTCACAGTGTTACCGGTGATCTTCATCGAGCCCTGGGTGATGATGACGTTGCCCTTGTAGGTTGCTACGCCTTTCTTGTCATCGAGCTGAGCATCGTCAGACTGGATGTGGATCGGCTGATCGCGGTCGGTTGGCAGGGACCAGGCGCTCGCGCTTCCCAGTGCTGCGCCCAGGCCGAGCAATAAAGGAAGAGTTTTAACGAGCCTCATACTGTCCTCTTACGTTGGACAGCAGGTCCATCCTGCTGTCTTTCAAATATGCTTTCATTCCCTTGGCCGTAGTCACACCGCCGGCGCCGTCGATTCTAACGTCTTGCTCGGTCTGCGCATATTGCTTCTGAGGGAATACGGTCATTCGACTGGTAGTGATAATAGTCGTACGTTGTTTTTCATCGGTACGCTCGACACGAACGGAATCGATCAGCTCGACCTGATCGCCGCCGGACGAAACTTCGCCTTTCTTGCTCTGTACGTGCCATGGAAACTCGCCACCGCGGTACATGTGCAGGTCGGGCGTGGTCAACAGGGTCACGTCAGTGGCTTTCACATGCTCCACCTTGTCGGAGGTCATGTCGTACTGAAGCGTGCCGTCGGGCAGGTACTGAACGCTGTGGGCGTTGATTGCATAGTAGTCGATGACCGTGTCGTCGACCGTCGACACCGGCTGATCCATAAAACTTTCCGGGCTGATGTTCCAGTAACCGACCGCTGCCAGCAGCAGCGCCAGTACCCCGAGCAGCAGGAACTTGCGAATTTTTTTAGTGAACATAATGGCTTCTATAAATAGACGGAGTGAGCCGCTTCAAGGTTGCCTTGCGCACTCAGAATCAGTTCGCAGAATTCGCGTGCCGCACCTTCGCCGCCCCGCGCTCTGGTTATTCCGTGTGCATGCTCGCGTACAAAACTCGCGGCATTGGCAACCGCCATGCCCAGACCGACGCGCCTGATGACTGGCAAGTCTGGCAGATCATCACCCAGATAGGCGACTTGTTCGTAACCAAGCTGGAGTTCTGCGAGCAGTTTGTCCAGTACTACCAACTTGTCTTCACGTCCCTGAAACAGGTGTTCAATGCCCAGGCTCTTTGCCCGGCGCTCGACTATCGCAGTCTTGCGGCCGCTGATAATGGCTGTTGTGACGCCTGAGGCTATCAGCATTTTTATGCCTTGGCCGTCGAGAGTGTTGAATGTCTTGATCTCGCTGCCATCTTCCATGAAGTAAAGGCGGCCGTCGGTCAGTACGCCATCGACGTCGAAAACGGCCAGCTTGATAGCCTTGCCGCGTTGCATGAGGTCCTGGGTCATCGTTTCGGTTTCCATTACATGACGCCTGCGCGCAAAAGATCCTGCAAGTTGAACGCGCCAACCGGCCGGTCGTACTGGTCTACGACAACAAGCGCACTGATTTTGTTATCCTCCATGATTTTCAGCGCTTCGGCGGCCAGCATTTCTGCATGGGCCGTCTTGCCGTGAAGGGTCATGACCTCATCAATGATGGTCTGGCGAATATCGACGGGGCGGTCCAGCGTTCTGCGCAAATCGCCGTCGGTGAAGATGCCGGCCAGTGTGCCGTCAGCTTCGACAATCGCGGTCATGCCCAGGCCCTTGCGGGTCATTTCCAGCAGCGCATCCCTGAGCAGCGTGCCGCGTTGAACGCTGGGCAGTGCGTCGCCGGAGTGCATGACATTCTCAACCTTGAGCAGCAGGCGACGACCCAGCGCGCCGCCTGGATGGGAGAATGCAAAATCTTCAGCGGTGAAACCCCGTGCGTCCAGCAGCGCCACGGCCAGCGCGTCGCCCATGACCAGTGCCGCGGTGGTCGAAGAGGTCGGTGCCAGATTGAGCGGGCAGGCCTCATGCACGACGTGGGCGTTGAGATTGATATCGGCAGCCTTGGCCAGAATGGACTCGGGGTCGCCGGTCAGGCTGATCATCTTTATGCCCAGGCGCTTGATCAGCGGCAGCAGGGTCACGATCTCGTGGGTGCTGCCGGAGTTCGACAGGGCCAGGATGATGTCATCGCGGGTGATCATGCCCATGTCGCCATGACTGGCTTCAGCTGGATGCACGAAAAAAGAGGTAGTGCCCGTGCTCGCCAGTGTGGCGGCAATCTTGTTGCCGATGTGTCCGGACTTGCCCATGCCGACCACAACAACTCGGCCTTTGCTGGCGAGGATCATTTCGCACGCGCGCACAAAATCGCCGTCAAGACGTTCAAGCAAGCCTTGTATGGCTTCTATCTCAAGGCGAATGGTGCGTTGCGCCGATTGGATCAGGTCACTGGATTGGTTCATGTCTGGAAAGGGTCAGCCTGCTGAAAGGCGGCGATTATAGCGGTAATGAACGATTCCCTCACGTCTGATCGTCGTTGTGTTGTTTTTAAACGAATTTCCTACGCACTTGAGGGTCTGTATCCACGCCTGATGCCATAACATTGTGGTACAGAATAATTCAACGATTACCTGAACCGCTCGGTTCTCTTCTTGGGGGCGGGTGGCGGCGGTGGTATAGTTCGCGGCCTGTTCGGCGCGCCTGGACAGCTGGTCGGCCTCCAAGAACCGACGGCTGAGGGCGGAGGCTGTATCGCAAGGAGTTTAGATGAGTCCTGATGACGCCTATGCGGTCGAGTTGAAAGGTGTGTCTTTCAAACGCGGTACGCGCAGCATTTTCAATAACGTTGATATTCGTATTCCGCGGGGCAAGGTCACCGGGATCATGGGGCCGTCCGGTTGTGGCAAGACTACCTTGCTGCGCTTGATGGGGGCTCAGTTGCGTCCAAGCGAAGGGCAGGTGTGGGTCAATGGTCAGAACCTGCCTGAGCTGTCGCGCAGTGATCTGTTCGATGCTCGCAAGCAGATGGGCGTGTTGTTTCAGAGCGGAGCACTGTTTACCGATCTGGACGTTTTCGAAAACGTCGCTTTTCCCTTGCGCGTGCACACCGAACTGCCGGAAGAAATGATCCGTGACATCGTGCTGCTCAAGCTCCAGGCAGTGGGCCTGCGTGGTGCGGTCGAACTGATGCCCGACGAACTGTCGGGTGGTATGAAGCGTCGTGTCGCGCTGGCCCGGGCCATCGCTCTCGATCCGCAGATTCTCATGTATGACGAGCCCTTCGTAGGGCAGGACCCGATTGCGATGGGCGTGCTGGTACGCCTGATCCGCTTGCTCAACGACGCATTGGGCATCACCAGTATCGTGGTGTCTCATGACCTCAGCGAGACAGCGAGCATTGCCGACTATCTCTATGTAGTGGGCGACGGCCAGGTGCTGGGGCAGGGCACGCCCGAGGAACTGATGTCCTCGGACAACCCACGCATTCGTCAATTCATGACCGGCGAGCCTGATGGCCCTGTACCGTTCCACTATCCGGCGCCGGATTTTCGCGAAGATCTATTGGGGAAGCGCTGATGCGCAATAAGTCACTGATGGACCGGGTACGCCTGTTGGGGCGTTCGGCCATTGATATTGTTACTGTTCTGGGTCGTTCCGGTCTGTTTCTGGTAAACGCCCTGCTTGGCCGCGGCGGTGCGGGCAGCAGTTTTCAACTGCTGGTGAGGCAGCTGTATTCGGTCGGTGTCATGTCGCTGGTCATCATCGTGGTGTCCGGCATGTTCATCGGCATGGTGCTGGCGCTGCAGGGCTTCAGCATTCTGACCAAGTACGGCTCCGAGCAGGCCGTTGGCCAGATGGTCGCACTGACCCTGCTGCGTGAGCTGGGGCCTGTGGTTACAGCCCTGCTGTTCGCCGGGCGTGCAGGTTCTGCGCTGACCGCCGAGATCGGCAACATGAAATCCACCGAGCAGCTGTCGAGCCTTGAGATGATCGGTGTCGATCCACTCAAGTACATCGTTGCGCCACGCCTGTGGGCAGGTTTCATCTCGATGCCGATTCTGGCGATGATTTTCAGTGTGGTCGGTATCTGGGGCGCTTCCTGGGTAGCGATCGATTGGCTGGGTGTCTATGACGGTTCTTTCTGGTCAAACATGCAGAACAGCGTTTCTTTCACGAACGATGTGCTCAATGGGGTGATCAAAAGCGTCGTATTTGCCTTCGTGGTGACATGGATTGCCGTTTTCCAGGGTTACGATTGCGAGCCTACTTCCGAGGGGATCAGTCGCGCGACGACCAGAACCGTCGTATACGCCTCGTTGGCCGTGCTGGGACTGGACTTTATTTTGACCGCTTTGATGTTTGGAGATTTCTGATGCAAAACCGTGCCATCGAAACCGGAGTCGGTCTGTTCCTGCTGGCGGGGATACTGGCTCTGCTCCTGCTGGCCCTGCGAGTCAGTGGTCTGAGCACGAGCGCGAGCACCGACACTTATAAACTTTATGCCTACTTCGACAATATTGCCGGTTTGACTGTCAGAGCCAAGGTAAGCATGGCTGGCGTCACGATCGGCAAGGTGACGGCGATCGATCTGGATCGCGATACCTTTACCGGTCGCGTCACGCTAGAGATTCAGAAGAAGGTCGATAACCTGCCTTCGGACTCGACTGCGTCGATTCTGACTGCCGGTTTGCTGGGTGAAAAATACATCGGTCTCAGCGTCGGTGGCGATGACAAGCTGCTCAAGGATGGCGGGACTATCCATGACACGCAGTCGTCGCTGGTGCTGGAAGACCTGATCGGAAAATTCCTGCTCAATACTGTTAGTAAAGACGCCAAGTGAGGAGCTTCAAATGATCTCTATTCTGCGCCGTGGCCTGCTGGTATTGCTGGCCGCTCTGCCAATGCTGGCGAATGCCGCGGCGACCCCGTCGGCTCATGACCTGGTGGAGCGCACCACCAAGGAACTGTTGAGTGACCTGGCGACCAATCGCGAGCAGTACAAAGCCAACCCAAGCGCGTTCTATGATGCACTGAACCGCATTGTCGGTCCTGTCGTGGATGCCGATGGCATTTCCAAAAGCATCATGACCGTGAAGTACTCCCGCAAGGCGAGCCCTGAACAGGTGAAGCGTTTCGAGGAAAACTTCAAGCGCAGCCTGATGCAGTTCTACGGCAATGCCTTGCTTGAATTCAACAACCAGGGCATCACCGTCGCACCTGCCAAGGACGAAGGTGATGACCGCACCAGCGTTGACATGCAGGTCAAGGGCAATAACGGCGCGATCTATCCGGTTTCCTACACGCTGGTCAAGCTGAACGGCGAGTGGAAAGTGCGTAACGTTGTCATCAACGGTATCAATATCGGCAAGCTATTCCGTGATCAGTTCGCCGATGCCATGCAGCGCAACGGCAACAACCTGGACACCACCATCAACAACTGGGCTGGCGAAGTGGCCAAGACCAAGTCCACCGTAGACGCTGCGCAGAAGCCTGCACAATGACAGAGTCCGCCGTCCGCCTCGTCGGGCCTGGCGAGCTCAGGCTGATTGGTGTGCTGGATTACCGCACCGGGCCACAGCTGCGCAAGCAGGGTGCGGCGCTGATCAAGTCGGGTGATCTGGCCGATCTGACACTTGATTGCTCGGGCGTCGAGAAATCCAGCAGCGTAGGCCTCGCCTTGCTGCTGGCTTTCATGCGTGATGCACAGGAGGCAGGCAAGTCGATCACTGTCCGCTCGCTGCCTGAAGACATGCGTCAGATAGCCCGTGTATCAGGTCTGACCGAGCTACTGGACACCCACTGACAGGCGTCATCGAAAAAGCCCTTTATCCGGGACCTGCTTGTCGGGCTTCGCATAACATGGGCTTTTTTGTATGATGGCCGACCCGCGCGCGTACAGCGCCGATCGAGGTTAAGCATGCAGGCCGTAGAAGTTAAAAGCTTCCTTGAAGGAAAGCTGCCGGAAATCAAAGTGGAAGTCGAAGGCGAAGGCTGCAACTTCCAGCTGAATATTATCAGCGACGAGTTGGCCGGCCTGAGTCCGGTCAAGCGTCAGCAACAGATTTATACCCATCTGAACCCCTGGATTGCCGATGGCAGCATCCACGCGGTGACCATGAAATTTTTCAGCCGCGCTGCATGGGCCGAGCGTTCCTGAGCCAATTGGTGTCGAGACTCTAATGGATAAATTGATTATTACCGGCGGCGTTCGTCTTGATGGCGAAATTCGCATCTCCGGGGCAAAGAACTCTGCCTTGCCGATCCTTGCCGCCACATTGCTGGCTGACGGGCCGGTT
Organism: Pseudomonas syringae group sp. 247E2; assembly: GCF_032587795.1. Classification (NCBI taxonomy): domain Bacteria; kingdom Pseudomonadati; phylum Pseudomonadota; class Gammaproteobacteria; order Pseudomonadales; family Pseudomonadaceae; genus Pseudomonas; species Pseudomonas syringae group sp. 247E2. The sequence goes on from NZ_JAWHPK010000001.1 coordinate 450,757, forward strand.
ACTGTTCAGAACCTGCCCCACCTGCACGACATCACCACCATGATCGAGCTGTTCGGTCGCATGGGCATCGAGCCTGTGATCGATGAAAAGCTCAGCGTCGAGATCGACCCGCGCACCATCAAGACTCTGGTCGCCCCGTACGAACTGGTGAAAACCATGCGTGCGTCGATTCTGGTATTGGGCCCGATGGTCGCTCGCTTCGGCGAGGCCGAAGTGGCGCTGCCAGGCGGCTGCGCCATTGGTTCGCGTCCGGTTGATCTGCATATTCGTGGTCTTGAGGCCATGGGCGCGATCATCGATGTCGAGGGTGGCTACATCAAGGCCAAGGCACCCGAGGGTGGCTTGCGTGGTGCCAACTTCTTCTTCGATACCGTGAGTGTGACCGGTACTGAAAACATCATGATGGCCGCCAGCCTCGCCAACGGCCGCAGCGTTCTGCAGAACGCTGCTCGCGAGCCCGAGGTTGTCGATCTGGCCAACTTCCTGATCGCGATGGGCGCAAAAATTCACGGCGCAGGCACCGACACCATCACTATCGATGGAGTCAAGCGTCTGGGCCCGGCCACCTACAAGGTCATGCCTGACCGTATCGAGACCGGCACCTATCTGGTAGCCGCTGCTGTTACCGGTGGTCGCGTCAAGGTCAAGGACACTGATCCGACCATCCTTGAAGCGGTGCTGCTCAAGCTTCAGGAAGCCGGTGCCGAAGTCACGACCGGTGAAGACTGGATCGAGCTGAACATGCACGGCAAGCGTCCAAAGGCTGTCAACGTGCGTACCGCGCCGTATCCAGCGTTTCCGACCGACATGCAGGCGCAGTTCATCTCGCTCAATGCGATTGCCGAAGGTACGGGTGCGGTCATCGAGACCATCTTTGAAAACCGCTTCATGCACGTGTATGAAATGCACCGCATGGGCGCTCAGATCCAGGTTGAAGGCAACACTGCCATTGTCACCGGCACCGAAGTGCTCAAGGGCGCGCCAGTCATGGCGACCGACCTGCGTGCATCGGCCAGTCTGGTGATCTCTGCGCTGGTTGCCCAGGGCGACACGCTGATCGACCGCATCTACCACATCGACCGTGGTTACGAGTGCATCGAAGAGAAGCTGCAAATGCTGGGCGCCAAGATCCGCCGCGTTCCGGGCTAGTAGCGCGCGGCCCTGATGCCATTGGCATCGGGGCCGCCTGTTCTGTCGCGGGTGTGATTTCTGATTCGTTTCACTTCAGGCCGAACACGCTTGAGGGTTGTCATGCGCCGCTTGCGTCGTGACAAAAGTTTCCTGATAAGGACTTACGTTTCCCATGTTGACCATCGCACTGTCCAAGGGCCGCATTCTTGACGACACCCTGCCGCTTCTCGCTGAAGCGGGCATCGTGCCGACCGAGAATCCGGACAAGAGCCGCAAGCTCATCATCCCCACGACCCAGGCTGACGTACGCCTGCTGATCGTGCGTGCCACCGATGTGCCGACCTATGTCGAGCATGGTGCCGCCGATCTGGGCGTCGCGGGCAAGGATGTGTTGATGGAATATACCGGCCAGGGCCTTTACGAGCCTCTGGACCTGCAAATTGCCAAGTGCAAGCTGATGACTGCCGGTGCCATCGGTGCGGTCGAGCCCAAGGGCCGTCTGCGCGTGGCGACCAAGTTCGTCAACGTTGCCAAGCGTTACTACGCCGAGCAGGGTCGTCAGGTCGATATCATCAAGCTGTACGGCTCCATGGAGCTGGCACCGCTGATTGGTCTGGCAGACAAGATCATCGACGTGGTCGACACCGGTAATACCTTGCGAGCCAATGGCCTTGAGCCTCAGGAACTGATCGCTACCATCAGCTCGCGTCTGGTAGTCAACAAGGCTTCCATGAAGATGCAGCACGCACGCATTCAGGCCCTCATCGACACCCTGCGCAAGGCAGTGGAGTCGCGACACCGTAGCTGATTCATTCACGCAACGTTGAGTTGCGTCCAGCTATCCGTGTCATAGCCAAATTTCTCAGGTGCCTGCGCGGATAGCTTGGTAGCTTTAGGCTCCTGAGCATCCGCCAATTATTGAGGCCCCCGCTATGACCACGCCCACTGCAATTCGCCGACTCGACGCTGCTGACCCGGATTTCGCACGACATCTGGATCACCTGCTGAGCTGGGAAAGCGTGTCTGACGACTCGGTCAACCAGCGCGTGCTCGACATCATCAAGGCGGTACGTGAGCGCGGCGACGAGGCGTTGGTCGAGTTCACCCAGAAGTTTGACGGGCTGCAGGTCGCGTCGATGGCCGACCTGATTCTGCCTCGCGAGCGCTTGGAACTGGCATTGACCCGCATCACGCCGGTCCAGCGCGAGGCGCTGGAAAAAGCCGCCGAGCGTGTGCGCAGCTACCACGAGAAACAGAAACAGGATTCCTGGAGCTATACCGAGGCCGATGGCACGGTGCTGGGCCAGAAGGTTACGCCGCTGGACCGCGCAGGCCTGTATGTGCCCGGTGGCAAAGCCTCGTACCCGTCTTCGGTATTGATGAATGCCATTCCGGCCAAAGTGGCGGGCGTGACCGAGGTGGTCATGGTCGTGCCGACACCGCGTGGTGAAATCAACGAACTGGTGCTGGCCGCTGCGTGCATTGCGGGTGTCGACCGGGTCTTCACCATCGGCGGTGCGCAAGCTGTGGCAGCGCTGGCGTACGGCACTGAAAGCGTGCCAAAGGTCGATAAGGTTGTCGGCCCCGGGAATATTTATGTGGCTACCGCCAAGCGCCACGTATTCGGTCAGGTCGGGATCGACATGATCGCCGGTCCTTCCGAGATTCTTGTGGTGTGTGACGGCCAGACCGATCCTGACTGGATTGCCATGGACCTGTTCTCCCAGGCCGAGCACGATGAAGATGCCCAGGCCATTCTGGTCAGTCCGGACGCCGATTTTCTCGACAAGGTTGCCGCCAGTATCACGCGTCTGCTGCCAACCATGGAGCGCGCGGCTATCGTCGAAACGTCGATCAACGGTCGCGGCGCATTGATAAAAGTGGCAGACATGGCGCAAGCCATCGAAGTTGCCAATCGCATTGCGCCTGAGCACCTTGAGCTGTCGGTTGAAGACCCGGAGGCCTGGCTGCCGCAGATCCGCCATGCGGGTGCGATTTTCATGGGGCGCCACACCTCCGAAGCACTGGGCGACTATTGCGCAGGTCCCAACCACGTACTGCCGACCTCCGGCACGGCGCGTTTTTCCTCGCCGCTGGGCGTGTACGATTTTCAGAAGCGCTCGTCTATCATCTACTGCTCGCCGCAGGGTGCGTCCGAGCTGGGCAAGACAGCGTCGGTGCTGGCTCGTGGCGAATCCCTGAGCGGCCATGCCCGCAGTGCTGAATATCGAATTACTGATCCCGACTGGAAAGCAGGCAATACAGAGGACGGCAAATAATGAGCAAATTCTGGAGTCCTTTCGTCAGCGATCTGGTGCCTTATGTGCCGGGCGAGCAGCCGAAGCTGACCCGGCTGGTCAAGCTCAATACCAATGAAAACCCGTATGGCCCGTCGCCCAAGGCTGTCGAGGCCATGCGTGCCGCGCTGACCGACGACTTGCGTCTGTACCCGGACCCCAACAGCGACCTGCTCAAGCACGCTGTCGCCGATTACTACAAGGTGCACCCCAATCAGGTGTTCCTGGGCAATGGCTCGGATGAAGTGCTGGCGCACATTTTCCACGCTTTGTTTCAGCACGATGCTCCGCTGCTGTTTCCGGACATCAGCTACAGCTTCTATCCGGTCTACTGCGGTCTGTACGGGATCGATTACGAAATGATCGCGCTGGATAATCAGTTCCAGATTCGTGCCGAAGACTACGCCAGACCCAATGCCGGGATCATTTTCCCTAACCCGAATGCACCGACCGGTTGCCTGCTCGGTCTGGACAAGGTTGAGCAGATCATCAAGGCCAGCCCGGATTCAGTGGTCGTCGTTGACGAAGCGTACATCGACTTTGGTGGCGAGACCGCGATAACGCTGGTTGATCGCTACCCGAACCTGCTGGTCACTCAGACCTTGTCAAAGTCGCGCTCGCTGGCCGGTCTGCGTGTCGGCCTGGCGGTGGGGCATTCTGATCTGATCGAAGCGCTGGAGCGGGTCAAGAATAGCTTCAACTCCTACCCGCTGGACCGCATGGCCAACGTGGGAGGGGCAGCAGCTTTCGAGGATCGCGAGCACTTCGAGACGACCCGCAACAAGGTCATCGAAAGCCGCGAGGCGCTGGTCGAACAGTTGCAGGGCAAAGGCTTCGAAGTGCTGCCTTCGGCAGCGAACTTCATCTTCGCCCGCCACCCGCAACACGATGCTGCAGCCCTGGCTGCGAAACTGCGCGAGCAGGGCGTCATCGTCCGTCACTTCAAACAGCAGCGTATCGCCCAGTTCCTGCGCATCAGCATCGGCACGCCAGAGCAGCATCAGGCGTTGCTGGAAGGGTTGAGCGATATCTAAGACGCAGATCGGTCAGCCCGAAAACGGGCTGACCTTGCGCTGCCACAGGATCATTGATGCCGCAGAGCATCCGCATGGCCTGGAAACACCGCCGACCTATGTGAGTAATCCACATGGCTCGAAAACATTCCGGGTCCGTGGGAGCGAGCTTGCTCGCGAAGAAGCCCGTGCAGCCGCTGAAACTCCATTGATCAGGCAATCCGCCTTCGCGAGCAAGCTCGCTCCCACAAGATCATCGCTGCCGCAGAGCATCCACATGGCTTGAAACAGCCCGGACCTGTGTGAGTGTCTCGCATGGCTTGAAACACTCCGGAACTGTGTGAGTGTCTCGCATGGCTTGAAAGCACTCCGGACCTGTGGGAGCGAGCTTGCTCGCGAAAGGGCCTGCACTAGCGCCGAAAATGCATCGATTGAAACACTTTCTTCGCGAGCAAGCTCGCCCCCCACGCCCTTCGGGCAGAAGCCCGGATGCCCTTTATTCCCGGCGTCACAGATCTGTGCTGTACCGCACTTTCAGGTAATGGCGCATCACTCGGGCGCTGCGGCAGGTGTCGGTGCAGGTGGCGGGCGCAGGCCGACCTCGGCGCTCAAGCGCATTTCCTTGCCGTTGCGCATCACGTCGATGGCAATCTTGTCCTTGGGCTTGGTACGCGCCACTTGATTCATCGAGCGACGACCGTCGCCAGCGGGTTCGCCATTGATGCTCAGAATCACATCACCCAGTTGCAGCCCGGCTTTCTGCGCCGGTCCATCGCGGAAGATACCCGCCACAACGATTCCGGGACGATCCTTCAGCCCGAATGACTCGGCCAGTTCCTGGGTCAGCGGTTGAACTTCGATACCCAGCCAGCCACGAATGACCTGACCGTGTTCGATGATCGACTTCATAACGTCCATCGCCAGCTTGGTCGGAATGGCAAAGCCGATGCCCTGCGAGCCGCCGGACTTGGAAAAGATCGCGGTATTGATACCGATCAGATTGCCGCTGGCGTCTACCAGTGCACCGCCCGAGTTGCCGGGGTTGATGGCCGCGTCGGTCTGGATGAAGTCTTCATAGGTATTGAGGCCCAATTGATTGCGCCCGGTGGCACTGATAATGCCCATGGTCACGGTCTGACCGACCCCGAACGGGTTGCCGATGGCCAGTGCAACGTCGCCGATGCGAATGCTGTCAGAGCGCGCGATGGTAATCGCGGGCAGGTTTTTCAAATCGATCTTGAGCACCGCCAGGTCGGTTTCCGGATCATTGCCGATGACCCGGGCAATGGTTTCGCGGCCGTCTTTTAGCGCTACCACGATCTGGTCCGCGCCAGTGGTGACGTGGTTGTTGGTCAGTATGTAGCCTTCAGGGCTCATCATCACGCCAGAACCCAGGCTCGATTCCATGCGCTTCTGCTTGGGCGTGTTGTCGCCGAAGAAGCGCCGGAACTGCGGGTCTTCGAAAAGCGGGTTGTTGCCCTTGTTGACCATCTTGGTGGTGTAGAGGTTGACCACCGCGGGCGCTGCGGCAATGACCGCATCGGCATAGGACGACGGACCTTGCATGACGTTGGTGGTCTGCGGAGCCTGTTGCAGATTGACATCCAGGCTCGGCAGGCCGACCCACTGCGGATAGCGCTGAATAATCAGCATGGCGATAAGCACGCCAGCCAGCAATGGCCAGCCGAAAAAACGCAGTGCCTTGAACATTTAACAAGTCCTGATGGTTGCGGGCGCAGAAAGTTTTGCCACGGGTGCGCCATAATGGCGGGCATTATACGAGTACAACGCAGCTCTGAACTGCATATTTAGGAGTCTTTTATGGCTGTTGCCCTGAGCACCCTGGTCGAAGAAGCCGACCGCTATCTGAACAGTGCCCGGATTCAGGATTATTGCCCTAATGGCCTTCAGGTCGAGGGTCGGCCTCAAGTGATGCGCATCGTCAGCGGCGTGACGGCCAGCCAGGCATTGCTGGACGCTGCCGTAGAGGCTCAGGCTGATCTGATTCTGGTCCATCACGGTTATTTCTGGAAAGGCGAAAACCCCTGTGTTGTCGGCATGAAGCAGCGTCGCCTGAAAACTCTGCTCAAGCACGACATCAGCCTGCTTGCCTACCACCTGCCGCTGGACGTGCACCCTGAAGTGGGCAATAACGTGCAGCTGGCACGTCAGTTGGACATCACTGTCGAAGGCCCGCTGGACCCCGAAAATTCGCGAGTGGTCGGCTTGATCGGTTCGTTGTCCGAACCCATGACGCCGCGGGATTTTGCCCGTCGCGTGCAGGATGCGCTGGGGCGTGAGCCATTGCTCATCGAAGGCAGTCAGATGATTCGCCGTGTCGGCTGGTGCACGGGCGGTGGTCAGAACTACATTGATCAGGCAGTGCTGGAAGGCGTCGATCTGTTCCTGAGTGGCGAAGCGTCGGAGCAGACATTCCACAGCGCACGGGAGAACGACATCAGCTTCATCGCGGCCGGTCATCACGCCACCGAGCGATATGGCGTTCAGGCCCTGGGTGATTACCTGGCCCGACGCTTTGCACTCGAGCATATCTTCATCGACTGCCCGAACCCAATTTGAACGATCAAACAGCAGGGCATATGCATAGATCGTTTCGATCTAGCTGCATCGCTGATTAGCGATATCACGCATGTTAAAGTGCTCGGCTCGAATACGGCCCGCAGGCCGCCCCGGGGTTTCCCGGTCCATAACGAACGCAATCCGTGAGTAGCCATGGTTGACAAACTGACGCATCTGAAACAGCTGGAGGCGGAAAGCATCCACATTATCCGCGAGGTCGCCGCCGAGTTCGATAACCCGGTGATGCTGTACTCGATCGGCAAGGATTCGGCCGTGATGCTGCACCTGGCGCGCAAGGCATTCTTCCCCGGTAAATTGCCATTTCCGGTCATGCACGTCGATACTCGCTGGAAATTCCAGGAGATGTATCGTTTTCGCGACAAGATGGTCGAGGAAATGGGCCTGGACCTGATCACTCACATCAACCCCGATGGTGTGGCGCAGGGCATCAACCCCTTCACCCACGGCAGCGCCAAACATACCGACATCATGAAGACCGAGGGCCTGAAGCAGGCGCTCGACAAGCATGGTTTCGATGCCGCTTTCGGCGGTGCCCGGCGCGACGAAGAAAAGTCCCGGGCCAAGGAACGCGTCTATTCGTTCCGCGACAGCAAACATCGCTGGGACCCTAAAAACCAGCGCCCCGAGCTGTGGAATGTCTATAACGGCAACGTCAACAAAGGCGAGTCTATCCGGGTGTTCCCGCTCTCCAACTGGACCGAGCTGGACATCTGGCAGTACATCTACCTTGAAGGCATCCCTATCGTGCCGCTGTACTTCGCCGCCGAGCGCGACGTGATCGAGAAGAACGGTACGCTGATCATGATCGACGACGAGCGCATCCTCGAGCATCTCACCGATGAAGAGAAGTCGCGCATCGTCAAGAAAAAGGTCCGTTTCCGCACGCTGGGTTGCTACCCGCTGACCGGTGCTGTCGAGTCCGAAGCGACCAGCCTGACCGACATCATTCAGGAAATGCTGCTGACACGAACTTCCGAACGCCAGGGCCGGGTCATTGACCATGACGGTGCCGGCTCGATGGAAGAAAAGAAACGTCAGGGTTATTTCTAAGGGGTGTCACATGTCGCATCAATCTGATTTGATCAGCGAGGACATCCTCGCCTATCTGGGCCAGCACGAACGCAAGGAAATGCTGCGCTTTCTTACCTGTGGCAACGTCGATGACGGCAAGAGCACGCTGATCGGGCGTCTGCTGCATGACTCGAAGATGATCTATGAAGATCATCTTGAAGCCATCACCCGGGACTCGAAGAAGTCCGGCACCACCGGCGATGACGTCGATCTGGCGTTGCTGGTGGATGGTCTGCAGGCCGAGCGGGAGCAGGGCATCACTATCGATGTTGCCTATCGCTATTTCTCCACGGCCAAGCGCAAGTTCATCATTGCCGATACGCCGGGCCATGAGCAGTACACCCGTAACATGGCCACCGGCGCTTCGACCTGTGACCTGGCGATCATTCTGGTGGACGCGCGCTATGGCGTACAGACCCAGACCCGTCGTCACAGCTATATCGCCTCTCTGCTGGGCATCAAGCACATCGTCGTCGCCATCAACAAGATGGACCTCAACGGCTTCGATGAGGGCGTGTTCGAGTCGATCAAGGCCGATTACCTGAAGTTCGCCGAGGGTATCGCGTTCAAGCCGACCACCATGGCGTTTGTTCCAATGTCGGCGCTCAAGGGCGACAACGTGGTGAACAAGAGCGAGCGTTCGCCCTGGTACACCGGCCAGTCGCTGATGGAAATTCTCGAGACCGTCGAAATTGCCAGCGACCGCAACTATGCGGACCTGCGATTCCCGGTGCAGTACGTCAACCGTCCAAACCTGAACTTCCGCGGTTTCGCCGGTACGCTGGCCAGCGGTATCGTGCACAAGGGCGACGAGATCGTCGTGCTGCCGTCGGGCAAGAGCAGCCGTGTGAAGTCCATCGTCACTTTTGAAGGCGAACTGGAGCAGGCCGGTCCGGGGCAGGCCGTGACGCTGACCATGGAAGACGAGATCGACATTTCCCGCGGTGATCTGCTGGTGCATGCCGACAACGTCCCACAGGTCAGCGATGCGTTCGACGCGATGCTGGTGTGGATGGCCGAAGAGCCCATGCTGCCGGGCAAGAAGTACGACATCAAGCGCGCTACCAGCTATGTGCCGGGCTCTATTGCCAGCATTACTCATCGGGTCGATGTGAACACGCTGCAGGAAGGCCCTGCCAGCTCGTTGCAGTTGAACGAGATCGGACGCGTCAAAGTCAGCCTCGATGCGCCCATCGCGCTGGACGGCTATGACAGAAACCCCACCACTGGCTCGTTCATCGTCATCGATCGTCTGACCAATGGCACTGTGGCAGCGGGCATGATTATTGCCAAGCCGGTTTCAGGCGGTGGCTCGCAGCATCATGGCGAGCTGGCCCACGTCTCTACTGAAGAGCGTGCGCAGCGTTTCGGTCAGCAGCCGGCTACCGTATTGTTCAGCGGCCTGTCCGGCGCAGGCAAAAGTACGTTGGCGTATGCGGTCGAGCGTAAGTTGTTCGACATGGGCCGTGCGGTCTATGTGCTGGACGGTCAGAACCTGCGTCATGACCTGAACAAGGGCTTGCCACAGGACCGTGCCGGGCGTACCGAGAACTGGAGCCGTGCCGCCCACGTGGCGCGCCAGTTCAACGAAGCTGGCCTGCTGACCCTGGCTGCCTTTGTGGCGCCGGATGCCGAGGGCCGTGAGCGCGCCAAGGCGCTGATCGGCAAGGATCGTCTGCTGACCGTCTATGTTCAGGCGTCGCCAGCAGTATGTCGCGAGCGTGACCCGCAAGGCCTGTATGCCGCTGATGGCGACAATATTCCTGGCGAGTCCTTTCCGTATGACGTGCCGCTGAATGCCGATCTGGTGATCGACACGCAGACACTCAACCTGGAAGAAAGCGTTAAACAGGTGCTTGATCTGCTGCGCAGCCGCGGCGCGATCTGATACGCATGCAGGCGTGAAAGCCCAATGGTTTTCAGCGCCTGCATTGGCCTCTTCGCGAGCAAGCTCGCTCCCACAATGGTGCGCACGCACGATCTTGTGGGAGCGACCGGCGTGGCAATCCGCATTGCTCGCGAAGGGGTAGGGCACAAAAAAGCCCGCTGCAGATGTTCTCTGTAGCGGGCTTTTGTGTGGCTGTGAATCCTTACCTTTTCAGGCCGTAATGCTCATCCAGCATTCCAGGCGTGTTGGGCGACTTGGGGGCGTAGTCCTTGGGTGTCTCGGTGTCGCGCGGAGGGGTCAGGCGGTCGCGATGATCGCGGTGCGCATGATTGGCCTCAGGGTGCAGGGCGGCCAGCAAGCGTTGGCGGGTCAGCTCGTCGAGAGCCAGACGGTTGGCGCCCTCGGCAAGGTGTTCCTGAACATCCTGATAGCTCTGCGAAAGCTTCTGTACCAGATTGGCCGTGCTGTTGAAGTGCGTGACTACCTCGTTCTGATAGGTGTCGAAGCGCTCCTGAATGTTGTCCAGCTGGCGCTGGGTGCTGTTCGGAACGGTGTTGGGCAGCAGGCGCGCTACCAGAAAACCAATGACGACACCGGCCACCAGGGCGAGCGTCGGCAACAACCAGACTAAGAGCGAGTGTTCCACGAGTCCTTCCTCTATAAACGGCTTTGCTTTACGTTAACGGCTGGAACCTGCGCTGTATACCCGCGACGTATCGTTGATATGCAAGCCGCAGACAATCAGCTAGACGAGTCGACCCATTTCGAGGTCACGGAGTTCTGTTTTGCTCATGCGTGAAACCCCATTATTTATCGATGGCCCAGAAGGCCAGCTCGAAGCGCTGTATCAGGATGTACCCGACGCCCGAGGCGTTGCACTGATCTGCCATCCTAACCCGATACAGGGTGGAACGATGCTCAATAAAGTCGTCTCGACGTTGCAGCGTACCGCAAGGGATCAAGGTCTGATCACCTTACGCTTCAATTATCGCGGTGTCGGTGCCAGTGCCGGTACGTCGGTCGCAGGGCCAGGTGAGATCGATGATGCCCAGGCTGCCGCCAAGTGGCTGCGTGCGCAACATCCTGATCTGCCCATGACTCTGTTCGGTTTTTCTTTCGGTGGCTACGTTGCCGCCAACCTGGGCGGTCGTCTTGAGGGGCAGGGTGAAAAACTGACGCATTTGTTTCTGATTGCTGCAGCGGCCTCGCGGCTCAAGGATCAAAGCGTCTTGCCGCAAGCCTGCCCGCTGACGATCATTCAGCCAGAAGACGATGAAGTGATCGATCCTGAAACGGTGTATGCGTGGTCGGCCGCGCTGCAACGCCCCCATGAGCTGCTGAAAGTGGCAGAATGCGGACACTTTTTTCACGGCAAGCTGACCGATCTGAAAGATCTGCTTCTGCCGCGACTTTCCAACTGATTGCAGCCCGTATTGCATCCTTTAGATAAGCGACCTGCCATGACCACTCGTATCCTGACCGGTATCACGACCACCGGCACTCCCCATCTGGGTAACTACGCGGGCGCGATTCGCCCGGCCATTGTCGCCAGCCGTCAGAGCGATTTCGACTCGTTCTACTTTCTGGCCGACTACCACGCGTTGATCAAATGCGATGACCCGCTGCGCATTCAGCGCTCGCGTCTGGAAATCGCTGCGACCTGGCTGGCGGCTGGCCTTGATGTTGATCGTGTGACCTTCTATCGCCAGTCGGACATTCCAGAGATCCCGGAACTGACCTGGCTGCTTACCTGCGTGGCGGCCAAGGGCCTGCTTAATCGCGCGCACGCCTACAAGGCATCAGTGGACAAGAACGTCGAAGGTGGCGAGGACCCGGATGCAGGCATCACCATGGGACTGTACAGCTATCCGGTACTGATGGCCGCTGACATTCTGATGTTCAATGCGCATCAGGTTCCGGTGGGGCGCGACCAGATCCAGCACGTTGAAATGGCCCGCGACATCGGCCAGCGGTTCAATCACCTGTTTGGCAATGGCAAGGAATTCTTTGTCATGCCCGAGGCCTTGATCGAAGAGAGCGTCGCCACGCTACCCGGTCTGGACGGGCGCAAGATGTCGAAAAGCTACGACAACACCATTCCGTTGTTCAGCAGCGCCAAGGAGATGAAAAGCGCCATATCGCGCATCGTCACCGACTCGCGCGCGCCGGGTGAAGCGAAGGATCCGGACACCTCGCACCTGTTCACCCTGTATCAAGCGTTTTCGACGGCAGAGCAGTGCGCTGAATTCCGTTCCGATCTATTGCAGGGGCTGGGCTGGGGCGAAGCGAAGAATCGTCTGTTCACCTTGCTGGATGCGCAATTGAGCGAGCCCCGTGAAAAATATCTGAGGCTGATCGAGCGTCCTGCCGATCTCGAAGATATCCTGCTCGCCGGCGCGCAGAAGGCACGCCGGGTTGCCACTCCGTTTCTGGAGGAGCTGCGTGAGGCGGTGGGCCTGCGCTCGTTCCGCGCCACGGTGCAAAACGCCGATACCGGCAAGAAAAAGGCTACCAAGGGCGCTCGTTTCGTCAGCTTCCGTGAAGACGACGGCAGCTTCCGTTTCCGCCTGCTGGCCGCCGATGGCGAGCAGCTGCTGTTGTCGCGCAATTTTGCCGACGGCAAGGCGGCCGGCATCGCCAGCAAGCAGTTGCAGCAGGGCGGTGAGCTGGATCTGCGCAGTGAAGCCAATGGTTTCACGCTGTGGCTGGACGGCGAGTGTGTAGCCGATAGCCCGGAGTTCGCCGATGCCATTGCGCGCGACAACGCGATTCAAACCCTTAAGCTGGCACTTGCTCCTCAACAGGACTGATTGCCAATCCCCGGGGTCGTCGCTACAGTGACGACCCGTTTTTGTTGCCTTGCTAACGAATTATGACGCCCCTAGAACGATATCAATCTGATCTGAAACGCCCGGACTTCTTTCACGATGCCGCGCAGGAAAACGCTGTGCGCCATTTGCAGCGCCTGTATGACGATCTGGTTGCCGCTCACGACAGCAAGCCCGGCCTGTTCGGCAAGCTGTTTGGCAAGAAAGAGCCGACTCTGGTCAAGGGTTTGTACTTCTGGGGGGGCGTGGGCCGTGGCAAGACCTACCTGGTCGACACGTTCTTTGACGCGCTGCCGTTTCAGGACAAGGTCCGTACGCACTTCCACCGCTTCATGAAGCGCGTGCACGAAGAGATGAAGACCCTCAAGGGCGAGCGAAATCCGCTGACGATCATCGCCAAGCGTTTTTCCGACGAGGCACGGGTTATCTGTTTCGACGAGTTCTTTGTTTCCGACATCACCGATGCCATGATTCTGGGCACGCTGATGGAAGAACTGTTCAAAAATGGCGTAACGCTGGTGGCAACCTCCAATATCGTTCCGGACGGTTTGTACAAGGACGGCCTGCAACGCGCGCGTTTCCTGCCTGCAATTGCGCTGATCAAACAGAACACCGACATCGTCAACGTCGACAGCGGCGTCGATTACCGTCTGCGTCACCTGGAGCAGGCTGAGCTGTTTCACTTCCCGCTCAACGAAGTTGCGCAGGAAAGCCTGCGCAAAAGCTTCAAGGCCCTGACCCCGGATTGCGCCGAAACCATCGAAAACGATGTGTTGATGATCGAAAACCGCGAGATCCGTGCCCTGCGTACGTGTGATGATGTGGCCTGGTTCGACTTCCGCGAGCTGTGCGACGGGCCACGTAGCCAGAACGACTACATCGAGCTGGGCAAGATATTTCATGCTGTGCTGATCAGTGGCGTCGAGCAGATGGACGTTTCTACCGATGACATCGCCCGACGTTTTATCAACATGGTCGACGAGTTCTACGATCGCAACGTCAAGCTGATCATTTCAGCCGAGGTTGAGTTGAAGGACCTGTACACCGGTGGCCGGTTGATGTTCGAGTTTCAACGCACCCTGAGCCGTCTGCTGGAAATGCAATCCCACGAATTCCTCTCGCGGGCGCATAAGCCCTAGCAGCGACTGCAAGCGGCAAGTTTCAAGCTGCACGCTTGAAGCTCGCCCATGCTGCAGCTCACAGCTTTTCCTTCTGGCTCTCGAACTGCTGCCGGTACTGGTTAGGTGACAGCTCGGTGTGTTGGCGAAACAGCCGGGCGAAGAAGCTGGCGTCGTCATAGCCCACCTCGTAGCTGATGGTCTTGATGCTTTTGCGAGACCCTGACAGCAATCCCTTTGCCGTTTCGATCCTCAGCCGTTGCAGGTAATGCAGCGGCTTGTCACCGGTTGCGGTCTGAAAGCGGCGCATGAAATTGCGAATGCTCATACCGTGCTCTCGGGCCACATCTTCAAAGCGGAACTTGTCGGCAAAGTGCTCTTCCAGCCAGTGCTGAATCTGCAGAATCACCACGTCCTGATGCAGTTTCTGCCCGCCAAAGCCTATGCGGCCCGGTGAGTAGGTGCGGCGTACCTCGTAAAGAATATCGCGGGCCACGGCCTGCGCGACGTTGGCACCGCAGAACCGCTCGATCAGGTAGATGTAGAGGTCGCACGCTGACGTCGTGCCCCCTGCGCAGTACACGTTATCGGCGTCAGTCAGGTGCTTTTCCTGGTTGAGCAGCACCTTGGGGTAGCGTTCGGCAAATGCACCGAAGAAGCGCCAGTAGGTAGTCGCTTCCTTGCCGTCGAGCAATCCTGCCTCGGCAAGCCAGTAGACCCCGGTGGCTTCGGCGCAGAGTACGGCACCGTTGGCGTGTTGCTCACGCAGCCAGGGCAGGATCTGAGGGTAGCGTTCGCGCAGGGTTTCAAAATCATCCCAAAAGGCCGGGATAACGATGATGTCGCTTTGGCACAGCGCGCCGTCGACTGGCAATGTGACGTCGCTGAAGCTGCTGACGGAGAGTCCGTCCGGGCTGACGAGGCGGGTTTCGAAAGCGGGCACCAGGCCCTGGCCCAGTTGTTTGCTGTAGCGCAGGCTGGCTAAGTGGAAGAAGTCTTTGGCCTGCATGACCGTCGAGGCAAACATCTTGTCGGTGGTTAGAATGCTTACGCGGCGCAGCAGAGTGGCGTGTTGGATCGGCATAATCGTTATTCTTATATGGGTAAATGGTCAAGCAACGGCTGGATCGTCTTATTTTTTGTCGGGTGTGTCCAGCCTCCTCATGGCAGGATCTCTGCGAGAGGTGCGCATGATGGCTTTGTGCTAAGCGGGTAAATATCCGCCAATCCACGCCTCGCAGGCAATAAACAGAATGTGAACAAAAAATCCGGTTGAGGTTATTTTTACAGTCTGTATAATCCGCCAGCTCTTTGCAGTGGAAGTGATGCGCCGTCTGCCGAAGAATCTTGCCGTATAACGGACGCGCTGACCCGAGCCCCCGATAGCGTCTGTTTCCGGCTGCCTTTGACTTGTCAAAGTACGCACTATTCAGTAAGATCCGCCGTCTAATTTTCAGGGCGGCCCCTGAGGCTATAAAGAATGAAAACTTTTACTGCTAAACCGGAAACAGTTAAGCGCGACTGGTTCGTCGTCGACGCTGCTGGTCAGACCCTGGGTCGTCTGGCCACCGAAATCGCGAGCCGTCTGCGTGGCAAGCACAAACCGGAATACACTCCGCACGTTGATACCGGCGACTACATCGTCGTGATCAATGCCGAGCAGATCCGCGTTACTGGTGCCAAAACCACCGACAAGATCTACTACTCACACTCCGGTTTTCCGGGCGGGATCAAGTCGATCAACTTCGAAAAGCTGATCGCCAAAGCTCCTGAGCGCGTGATCGAGACCGCGGTCAAAGGCATGCTGCCTAAGAACCCGCTGGGTCGCGACATGTATCGTAAGCTGAAAGTCTATGCGGGCGCTGTACACCCTCATACTGCTCAGCAGCCCCAAGAACTGAAGTTTTAACGGAATAGTTCATTATGTCGGCGACTCAAAATTACGGCACTGGCCGTCGCAAGACCGCAACCGCTCGCGTTTTCCTGCGTCCGGGTACTGGTAACATCTCGATCAACAACCGCTCCCTGGACAATTTCTTCGGTCGCGAAACTGCCCGCATGGTAGTTCGTCAGCCGCTGGAACTGACCGAGACAGTTGAAAAGTTCGACATCTACGTCACCGTTATCGGTGGCGGTGTAAGTGGTCAGGCTGGCGCAATCCGCCACGGTATCACTCGCGCTCTGATGCAATACGACGAGACTCTGCGTGGCGCTCTGCGTAAAGCAGGCTTCGTGACTCGCGATGCTCGTGAAGTTGAACGTAAGAAAGTCGGTCTGCGTAAAGCGCGTAAGCGTCCGCAGTACTCGAAGCGTTAATTCGTTCTTCGTTCAAAGAAAGAACGTCCATCCCCTCGCGGGGCTGGGCGTTTTTTTATGGGTGTGATTTTTGCGGTCGAGGTGTTTTCAAGCTGGGCGTGTCACGTCGATATTGCGAGATTTATAAGCCTGTCGGCGAAGATTACAGAATTTACATCGCGTAAATGAGCTATCTTGTGGCCCGCGACGAACACCTGTCCTGTTGCGTTCATTATCGGATGCGCCCTTAAGGCGTATTCGTTCGTCTGTCCGATAAATTTTAACAAGCGAGGAGGATCGCCATGGGCGTGACCAACCGGTTGGCCTGCTACTCCGACCCCGCCGACCACTATTCTCATCGTGTGCGTATTGTGCTCGCCGAGAAGGGTGTCAGCGCCGAAATCATTGAGGTTGTGGCAGGTCGTCATCCGCCGCAGCTGATTGAAGTAAATCCGTATGGCAGCTTGCCGACTCTTGTTGATCGTGACCTGGCGTTGTACGAGTCGACGGTGGTGATGGAATACCTGGATGAGCGCTATCCGCATCCGCCCTTGCTGCCTGTCTATCCCGTGGCTCGCGCCAACAGCCGTCTGCTGATCCATCGCATCCAGCGAGACTGGTGTGGCCTTGTGGACCTGATCCTTGATACGCGCAGCAAAGAGCCTGCTCGTGTTCAGGCGCGCAAGGAGCTTCGTGAAAGTCTGACTGGGGTTTCACCGTTGTTCGCGGAAAAAGCTTTTTTCATGAGCGACGAGCTAAGTCTTGTTGACTGCTGTCTACTCCCCATACTCTGGCGTTTGCCAATTTTGGGTATTGAATTGCCGCGGCCTGCCAAGCCGTTGCTTGATTACATGGAGCGCCAATTTGCGCGTGAGGCTTTTCAGGCGAGTCTGTCTGCTGCCGAACGTGAAATGCGCTAAGGCTTAAGGAGCCGTTAATGAACTCCAGTCGCCCTTATCTTGTTCGCGCTCTCTATGAGTGGATCGTCGATAACGATTGCACCCCGCACGTGCTGGTCAATGCGGATTACCCCTCGGTACAGGTCCCGCAAGGGTTTGCCAATGACGGGCAGATTGTCCTGAATGTTTCGCCAAGTGCGGTGCGTCATCTGCATATGGATAACGAGGCCGTCAGCTTCGAAGGCCGCTTCGGCGGTGTGCCACACACGCTTTATGTGCCTGTAGCTGCCATCCTGGGCATTTATGCCCGTGAGAACGGTCAGGGTATGGTTTTCGATCTGGAGCCTTCCATGGATGAGGGTGAGGAAATCGAGATCGAAGATGATACTCCGCCCGACAGCGAGCCACCGCGCCCGAGCGGTCGGCCGAGTCTGAAGGTCGTGAAGTAAAAAATGCGCAATAAAAAAGGCGATCTCCGGATCGCCTTTTTTTCGCCTGCCAGTTACCCGTCAGTCGATGTACTCAAACAGTTTGACGATCTTCTGCACGCCGGAAACGCCCTGTACCAGGTTGGTGGCGCGATTGGCTTCATCCTGAGTCACCAGGCCCAGCAGGAACACAATACCGTTCTCGGTCACCACCTTGATGCGCGAGCCGGGGATGGATGCGTCGGCAATCATCTGGCTTTTGATCTTGGTGGTCAGCCAGGCATCGTTGTTACGCGCCAGCAGCGAAGAGGGCGCCATGACCTGTAGCTCGTTGTTGACCTTCTTGACTCGCTGGACCGAGCTGGCGGCCTGTTCGGCAATTGCCTTGAGGTCGGCGCGGGGTGTCTGGCCAGCCAGCAGCACGATGCCGTTGAAGCTGGTCACAACGATGTGCGAGCCTTCTGCGAGATCAGGGTTGGCTTTGGAAATGTTGACGGCTGCCTTGGTCTCGATCAGCGAGTCATCGATCTTGCTGCCGAAGGTGCGGGTGCCGCGATCATCTTCGATCGGCTTGTCGCGAGTGGCCGTGATCACCGAGCTGCATCCGGTGACACTCAGGCACAGTGTCAGAACCAATAGGCTGAGACGATTAGGGGTCATTCTTCACTCCCGAACAGTTGGCTGTCGATCAAATCGCAAAGGCAATGGATCGCCAGCAGATGGACTTCTTGTATGCGTGCCGTGACATTGGCAGGTACGCGGATCTCCACGTCCTCGGGCAATAGCAGGGAAGCCATGCCGCCACCGTCGCGTCCCGTCAATGCTACGACAATCATTTCGCGATCATGTGCGGCCTGGATGGCCTGAATAATATTTGCCGAGTTACCGCTGGTAGAAATAGCCAGCAACACATCGCCTGGCTGGCCCAGTGCGCGGATCTGCTTGGAAAAGATTTCGTTGTAGCTGTAATCGTTGGCGATCGAGGTGATCGTCGAGCTGTCGGTTGTCAGGGCTATGGCTGGCAGGCTCGGCCGCTCGCGCTCGAAACGGTTGAGCAGTTCCGAGGAAAAGTGCTGTGCATCGCCAGCCGACCCGCCGTTGCCGCACGCGAGCATCTTGCCCTCGTTGAGCAGGGCATTGACCATGACCTGACTGGCTTGCTCGATATAGGGTGCAAGGACTTCCATCGACTGTTGCTTGGTTTCGATGCTGGCCTGGAACAGCCGGCGAATTCGGGATTGCATGTCCATCAATGTGACCTTAATTAGAGCGTACGGCGGCGGGACGGATGCGCCGGGTTCTCCCGGGAGCTATCCGGCACACAAGGTGTGCAGCCGGCAAAACAAATAGCGAAATCGGTGAGCGTAGAAGCTATTGCAGATCATCAGCACGGCGGAGCTGCTTTGCTCGAGCGCAAGGTCAGCTGTCAAAAGCACTCTTGATCCAGTTCAGCGGTGCAGCGCTGCCAGGCTGGCCTTCAATGGCGATCACGTCGAAACGGCAGGGGTGACTGGCCCAGTCTGTTGCTTGCTGCAGAAAAAGCTGTGCGGCGGTGACAAGTTTTGCCTGCTTGCGAAAATCAACGCTTTCCGTAGCGCCACCCCAGCCTGAATGGCGCCGGTAGCGAACTTCGACGAATACTACTGTATCGCCGTCAAGCATGACTAGATCAAGCTCGCCGCGTTTGCATAACCAGTTTTGTTCAATCAGGTGCAGCCCCTGTTGTTGCAAAAACTGCAGGGCGAAGGCTTCAGCCTCGCGCCCTGCTTGTTGGCGGCTGCTGCGTGGCATCAAGGCGCTGTGTCCGGCAGGCGTTGGATCTTGCCGTCGACGAACTCCGCCCATGGCAGCTGGCGCTCGACGCGACGGCCAGGGTTGATGCTCAGGCTGCCCGACAGGCCATCGATACGGCTGTCAGGCATCGCCTTGAGTTGCGCAAGGCGTGGGGCCAGGCGGTAGGCGTCGATGCCCATTGCGTACAGGCGGCCAAGGCTGCCAGCAGCTTGTGGCCATTGCGCGGTGACTTGCTGGCGCAGTGGGTCTTCAGCGTTCAACAGCCATGGCGTCTCGCAGAAGCGCACACCGTTGAGGTCCATGTACTGCGCATGATCGTTGCTGTTGGTGAACAGGTGCGAGGTGGCGTAGACCGGAACATCGCCTGCGTACTGGAAAACCATGGTTGGCTTGATCTGCTGCGCTTGTTGCGGCGTCGCGGCGAGGAACATGAAGTCAATGTCCTGGCGACGGCTTGGCTGCGCGGCTACCTGAGTGCCGGCAGTGCTCTGCAGGCGCTGGGCGCGGCCTTCACTGTTACGCAACTGGAACAGATCGGCGACCTGTTGTGCCAGCTCTACGGGCTGGTCAACGTGCTCGGCTGCGATCAGCGTACCGCCCTTGGCCTGCCAGCTCTTGCGGAAGGCATCCAGTACGCGGTCGCCCCATTCGCCTTTCGGCACCATTGCTACAGCGCTGCGCTTGCCATCGGCCCAGGCGCGACGTGCAACTTCGCGGGCTTCGTCTTCGGCAGCGAGACCAAACTGATACAGCTGAGCGGGGCCTTCGTTGCTGGTGTCGCTGTAGTTCAGCGCCAGGGTAGTGATCGGAAGCTGCTGGCGGCTGTTCAACTGTTTGACGAGGTTCTTCTCCAGCGGACCTACGACCAGCTGTACGCCAGCGGCCTGTGCCTGACGATAGAACTCATCCATCGAGGTAACGCGCAAGCTGTCGAACACCTGGATGGCGGGTGGATTCTGTCCTGCTTGTTGTGCCTGGAAGTGCGCGGCCATGAAACCTTCGCGCAACGCTTTGGCAACGGCGGCCAGTTGACCGTCCTGCGGCAGCAGCAGAGCGATTTTGGTAATAGGCTCGCTGGTCAGGGCGCGCAGTTGGGCGAGGGCGGTAGGCAGTTGCAGCGCTGCCGGGTGTTTCGGGTTCTGGGCTTTCCAGTTGTCGATGGCCGCCTGTTGCTGCTCAAGTGTGCCTGCGCCTTTGATCGAGCGGGCCAGATTCAGCCAGCCGCCCATATCGCCGCTGGCGGTACTTTGCAACTGCTCGGCCGGCAGAGCGGAGACCAGCGTCCAGATTGCATCATTGTTGGCGCTGGCCTCTGCGCCTTGCAGCAGAGGGCCGGCGAATACTCGCTCATTGACGGCCGCCAGGGCCTGGCCATCGGCCTCCAGGGCGCGCGCCTTGACCATATGGGTGCGAACTTGCTGCTCGACCGACAGTTCGCCCAGGCGTTGCATGCTCGGGTGGTTCAGTGCGGTCAGTGCTGCCTTGGGCTGATTGCGGCCCATCGCCAGCTCTGCGGACAATGTGCTGGCGAAAACCTGCAGTCCGGGTTTGAGTTGATCGATTTGCACCTGTCCGAGGATCTGCGCAGCGCGTCCTGCGTCATTCTGGCGGGCGGCCAGGTCGGCTGCACTCAAGCGCAGCGTTGCAGCCTGCTCGGGTGTTTTGGCTGTGGCGGCCTGATCAAGCAACTGCTCGATGCTGGCGTCAGGGGTTCGAGGCAGCTCGCCAAGGCTGGACGAGGGCGAGCTGGCACAGGCTGCGAGAAGGGCAGCGAGGCAGAGGGCAGAGAGCAGCCGCAGACAAGCGATCATTGGTATGTTCCTGAAACTCGAGCGAATTAACGGGGAATTGTACCCAAGCGCTGGCCGGGGTGCGATGTCGAAGGTGTTTAAAGCCGTGATATTGGTCGCGTTAGGGTCATCTGGCGGCCAAATCGTTCAATTCGAGAAGGCAGCGTTGTGTTGTGTCCGGCCTTGATCATGTATTTATTCCTTTTTTATCGGCATCCCTGATGCGCGAACCGCTCGGCCGTGCTTCAGCCTGTACAATGCATTCTTTCCAAGTATCAGCTTTAACCTGTGAGGTTTGCGTTTTGACTGTTCCGGTTGTTTCGAATTCCACTCCGGGCTCGCTTTATGTAGTGGCGACTCCTATCGGCAATCTGGACGACATGAGCGTGCGGGCATTGAAGGTGTTGCGTGAGGTCGCGCTGATTGCGGCTGAAGACACGCGCCATTCTGCACGGCTGATGCAGCACTTCGGGATATCCACTCCGCTGGCCGCCTGTCACGAGCATAACGAACGTGATGAGGGTAGTCGGTTCATAACGCGTCTGCTGGCTGGCGATGATGTGGCGCTGATTTCCGACGCGGGCACGCCGCTGATCTCTGATCCCGGTTATCACCTGGTACGTCAGGCGCGTGCTGTAGGTGTACCGGTTGTGCCCGTGCCGGGCGCTTGCGCCCTGATCGCCGCTCTTTCTGCGGCCGGGCTGCCTTCGGACCGATTCATTTTCGAGGGCTTTCTTCCTGCCAAGGCTGCAGGGCGCAAGGCAAAGCTTGAGCGAGTAAAGGAAGAGCCGCGCACGCTTATTTATTATGAAGCTCCGCACCGGATTCTTGAGTGTCTGCAAGACATGGAGCAAGTCTTCGGTGCCGACCGTCAGGCCTTGCTGGCACGTGAAATAACCAAAACTTTTGAAACGCTCAAGGGTCTGCCTTTGGGTGAGCTGCGGGCTTTTGTCGAGGCTGACAGTAATCAGCAGCGTGGCGAATGCGTGGTGCTGATAGCTGGCTGGACGCCACCCGAGGACGAGGATGTCATTGGTGAGGAGGCGCGCCGCATACTGGATTTACTGCTTGCAGAGATGCCTCTCAAGCGCGCCGCAGCCTTGGCAGCCGAAATAACCGGCGTGCGCAAGAACCTGCTTTATCAGGTGGCGCTGGAGAAACAGAAGGAATGATGGGTTGCCTTTAAAGGGGTGGATAACGGGGACAAGTGCGCCCCACGTGCTATTAAAGCTTGTTCTTGAAGGCATGTGCCGCTAACCTTGGCGGCGGAGAGTCGATTGGACAGTCGCTGCCTCTTGTTGTTCCGCAACAGGGGGGGGAGGAAAGTCCGGGCTCCATAGGGCGGAGTGCCAGGTAACGCCTGGGAGGCGTGAGCCTACGGAAAGTGCCACAGAAAATAACCGCCTAAGCACTTCGGTGCCGGTAAGGGTGAAAAGGTGCGGTAAGAGCGCACCGCACGTCTGGTAACAGTTCGTGGCAAGGTAAACCCCACTCGGAGCAAGACCAAATAGGGTTCCTAGGCGTGGCCCGCGCTGGAACCGGGTAGGTTGCTAAAGACGTCCAGTGATGGCCGTCGTAGAGGAATGACTGTTCTCGACAGAACCCGGCTTACAGATCGACTCTCCACCTTTTTTCTCACCCTTCGTTTCAAGCAGCAAAACCCTCTCGTAATACCAAAAAAATCTTACAGCTCATAAATCACATTAACTTTGAATCGCAACGATTTGAGTTGTGTGGGATTTATCTGTCAGATCGTTCGTAAAATTACCCTTTTATACCCAATACCTCTCCTAAATCTCCGAAATGTAAGGGTTTTCCTTAAGACCGTGCCTTGACGGTGTGGTGGGCGCGTTCCTATAGTGTGCACAAGTGGCAGAAAGTGGCACGAAGTGGGTTTTTTCAGCGCAAAAAGCTAAAATTCGGAGAATGCGCCTGTGTTCCGTGGTGCCAACGCGATCAATCTCGATGCCAAGGGCCGTCTCGCTATGCCGAGCCGGTACCGTGACGAGTTGGATTCGCGTAGTGCCGGGCAACTTATCGTGACCATTGATGCCGTTGATCCCTGTCTTTGCCTGTACCCGCTTTCCGAATGGGAGCTGATAGAGGCAAAACTTCGTGATCTGGCGACGTTTCGTGAAGAGAACCGTCGTCTGCAAAGGCTTTTGATTGGTAATGCTGTCGATCTGGAACTCGATGGCAGCGGGCGTTTTCTGGTGCCGCCACGCTTGCGCGAATACGCCAGGCTGGACAAGCGCGTAATGCTGGTGGGCCAGCTCAACAAGTTTCAACTGTGGGACGAGGACGCCTGGAACGCTCTTGCTGATGCTGACCTGGCTGCCATTCAAAAACCTGGCGCTATGCCCGACGAATTACGTGATTTGATCCTGTGACTATGAACAGCGGCTTTACCCACATCACCGTGCTGCTTGAAGAAGCCGTGGAGGCTCTCGCGGTGCGTGCCGATGGCTGCTATCTGGACGGCACGTTCGGACGTGGCGGGCATAGTCGTCTGATATTGAGCCAGCTTGGCCCTGATGGTCGGCTTCTTGGGTTCGACAAGGACCCTCAAGCGATTGCCACAGGGCAAGCGCTAGCGGCCGAAGACGGCCGCTTTGTCATTGTGCAGCGCAGCTTTGCCGAATTGGGATCCGAGGCTCAGGAACGCGGTTTGGCGGGCAAGGTCAGCGGTATTCTGCTGGATCTGGGCGTTTCGTCCCCGCAGCTGGATGACCCCGAGCGCGGCTTCAGCTTCATGAACGACGGCCCGCTGGACATGCGCATGGACCCAACCCGTGGCGTGAGCGCTGCCGAGTTCATCGCGACTGCACCCGCTGAAGAAATTGCCCGCGTATTCAAGGAATACGGCGAAGAGCGGTTTGCCAAGCGCATGGCTAATGCCGTCGTCGCGCGCCGTGAAGTCCAGCCTTTCGAGCGTACCGCTGATCTGGCAGAAGTGCTCAAGGTCGCCAACCCTGCCTGGGAGAAGGGCAAGAATCCTGCAACGCGAGCCTTTCAAGGGCTGCGTATTCACGTGAACAACGAGCTGGGTGATCTGGAAGCCGGTCTTGAAGCTGCACTGGATGCCCTTGAAGTCGGTGGTCGCCTCGTCGTCATCAGTTTTCACTCGCTGGAAGACCGTATCGTCAAATTGTTCATGCGCAAGCTCGCCAAGGGCGAAGCCGACAACATGCCACGCAATCTTCCGATCCAGTTCAAACCGTTCGAACCGAAAATCAAAATTCACGGCAAGGCTCAATTCGCCTCGGATACCGAAACCAAAGCCAACCCGCGTTCGCGCAGCGCTGTCATGCGCGTAGCGGAGAAGCTCAGGTGAGCCGTCTGTTTCTGAAACCTTTGCCCGGCGGCAGCTTCATTATGCTGCTGCTGTTCATTGCTGTCCTGATTTCAGCGATTGGCGTTTCCTATAGCGCACATTGGAATCGTCAACTGCTCAACTCGCTGTACTCGGAAATGAGCGTGCGCGACAAGGCGCAGGCAGAGTGGGGCCGGCTGATCCTTGAACAGAGCACCTGGACTGCACACAGCCGCATCGAGAATCTGGCCACCGAACAGCTGAAAATGCGCATTCCAAGCGCTGCCGAAGTGCGGATGGTGGCGCCATGATGAAACTTGAAGGCGCGCTTTATCCGTGGCGTTTTCGCGTGGTCGTGGGGCTGCTGGTGTCCCTTGTGCTCGCCATTTGCTGGCGCATCGTTGACCTGCAGGTTATCGACCACACCTTTCTCAAGGAGCAGGGCGATGCCCGCAGCCTGCGGCATATTCCGATTCCGGCTCACCGTGGCCTGATCACCGACCGCAACGGCGAGCCGCTTGCCGTGAGTACTCCGGTGACGACGCTGTGGGCCAATCCGCGCGAAATGCAGCAGGACAAGTCCAAGTGGCCGATGCTCGCAGCGGCTACCGGGCAGGATCTGAAAGCGTTGACTGATCGCCTGGAATCGCAATCCACCAAGGAATTTATCTACCTTGTTCGTGGCATGACGCCGGAGCAGGGCCAGGCAGCACTGGATCTGAAAGTCCCTGGCGTTTACGGCATCGAAGAGTTCCGCCGTTTCTACCCGGCAGGGGATGTTACCGCGCACATGGTTGGTTTTACCGACCTTGATGACCACGGTCGCGAAGGTGTCGAGTTGGCTTATGACGACTGGCTTGCGGGAGTGCCCGGCAAGCGTCAGGTTATCAAGGACCGGCGCGGCCGACTGATCAAGGATGTTCAGGTGACCAAGAATGCCAAGGCCGGAAAGACCTTGGCTTTGTCTATTGACCTGCGTCTGCAATACCTGGCAACCCGTGAACTGCGCAACGCCATCGTGGAAAACGAGGCCAAGGCAGGCAGCATGGTGATCATGGACGTCAAGACCGGTGAAGTTCTGGCGATGGTCAATCAGCCGACCTATAACCCGAACAATCGCCGCACCATGGTGCCTGCTGCCATGCGCAACCGGGCAATCATTGACGTGTTCGAGCCGGGCTCGACCATGAAACCGATCTCCATGACTGCAGCGCTGGACAGTGGCCGCTGGAAGCCCACCGATAAGGTCGAGGTTTATCCAGGCACACTGCAGATCGGTAAGTACACGATTCGTGACGTGACCAAGACCGAGGGCCCGATCCTCGATCTGACCGGCATCCTGATCAACTCCAGTAACGTTGGCATGAGCAAGGTCGCGTTCGATGTGGGCGGCGAAGCGATCTTCCGTGCCATGCAACGCGTTGGTTTCGGTCAGTACACCGGCCTCGGCTTCCCTGGCGAGCGCGTTGGCAACCTGCCCAACTATCGCGAGTGGCGCAAGGCCGAGACCGCCACGCTGTCCTATGGCTACGGTCTGTCAGTTACCGCTTTGCAATTGGTACACGCCTATGGCGCGCTGGCCAATAACGGCCGCATCGTGCCACTGACCATTCTGAAAACAGATAAAGAACCGGAATCGACCCAGGCCATTCCCGAGAAAACCGCCAAGACGCTGCAGGGCATGTTGCAGCAGGTTATCGAAGACCCGCGCGGCGTTTATCGCGCCCGTGTGCCGTCCTATCATGTCGGCGGCAAGAGCGGTACGGCGCGTAAGACGTCCATCGGCACCAAGGGCTATGCGGAGAACTCCTACCGCTCCCTGTTCGCCGGTTTCGGCCCGATGAGTAACCCGCGTTATGCCATCGTCGTGGTCATCGACGAGCCGAGCAAGGGCGGTTACTACGGTGGTCTGGTTTCGGCTCCGGTATTCAGCAAGGTCATGTCCGGTACGTTGCGTCTGATGAACGTCACGCCTGACAACCTTGCCCCACCGGAACAAGTCAATGCAGCACCGGCAGCCAAAGGAGGGCGTGGTTGATGGCCTTTAATCTGAGCAAGATTTTCGCTCACACCGACCGCGACCCCTTGATTCGCGAGTTGACTCTCGACAGCCGCAATGTCCGTCCGGGTGATCTGTTTCTGGCCGTTCCGGGTATCAAGGTCGATGGCCGTGCGCATATTGCCGACGCGCTCAAGCGTGGCGCTGCGGCTGTGGCTTACGAAGTAGAAGGCTCGACCGTTCTGCCGATCACTGACGTGCCGCTGATCCCGGTCAAGGGGCTCGCCGCGCAGTTGTCCGATATTGCCGGCCGCTTCTACGGCGATCCGAGCCGCAGCCTGAATCTGGTAGGCGTTACCGGCACCAACGGCAAGACCAGCGTCACTCAATTGGTTGCCCAGGCGCTTGATGCACTGGGTCAGCACTGCGGCATCGTCGGCACGCTGGGCACAGGCTTCTACGGCGCGTTGCAAAGCGGCCGTCATACCACGCCCGACCCGATAGCCGTTCAGGCGACGCTGACCGACCTGAAAAAGGCCGGTGCGCGCGCAGTGGCAATGGAAGTGTCGTCTCATGGGCTGGATCAAGGGCGGGCGACGGCGCTGGCGTTTGATGTGGCGGTGCTGACCAATCTGTCCCGTGATCACCTGGATTATCACGGCACCATGGAAGCGTACGCTGCCGCCAAGGCCAAGCTGTTTGCGTGGTCCAACCTGAAATGCCGGGTAATCAATCTGGATGATGCTTTCGGTCGTGAACTGGCCGGTATCAAGCAAGAGTCGCGGTTGATCACCTATAGCCAGCTGGACAGCTCGGCCTACCTGTATTGCCGCGATGCGAAATTCGATGACGATGGCGTGCGCGCTACGCTGGTCACGCCTCAGGGCGAGCACTTCCTGCGCAGCAGCCTGCTGGGTCGCTTCAACCTGAGCAACGTGCTGTCTGCGGTCGGCGCTTTGCTGGGCCTGGATTACGCGCTGGACGAAATTCTCAAGGTGTTGCCGAAACTCGAAGGCCCGGTCGGGCGCATGCAGCGTCTGGGCGGTGCCGACAAGCCGCTGGTGGTTGTCGACTATGCGCATACTCCGGATGCGCTGGAAAAAGTCCTCGAAGCACTGCGCCCGCACGCCAAAGGTCGCCTGTTGTGCCTGTTCGGCTGTGGCGGTGATCGTGATCGCGGCAAGCGTCCGCTGATGGCTGAAGTGGTCGAACGCCTGGCCGACGGTGTGTGGGTCACCGACGACAACCCGCGCTCCGAATCGCCAGCCAGTATTTTTGACGATATCCGCCCTGGCTTCGCTGCTGCTGACAAGGTGCGCTTCATCGAAGGTCGCGGCCAGGCCATTGCCCAGTTGATTGCCAGCGCCAATGCCGATGATGTCGTAGTCCTGGCCGGTAAAGGGCATGAGGATTATCAGGAGATCGACGGTCAGCGCCATCCGTTCTCTGACCTGCAAGAAGCTGCCAAGGCGCTTGCTGCGTGGGGGGCCTGCGAATGATTAAGTCAATGACATTCAGCGAACTGGTCGTGCCGCTTGACGCCCGTCTGGTCGCTGGCGACTGCAGCTTTGACGGTGTGAGCACCGACAGCCGTGGTATCCAGCCGGGCCAGCTGTTTGTGGCCCTGACCGGGCCGCGCTTCGACGGCCATGAGTACCTTGAGCAGGTGGCTGCCAAAGGTGCGGTCGGTGCTCTGGTCGAGCGCGAAGTGCAGGGCGCAAGCCTGCCGCAACTGGTCGTGCTCGATACCCGCAAGGCGCTCGCGCAATTGGGCGCAATGAACCGCAATGCGTTCATCGACAAGCCGGTTGCAGCGATGACCGGTTCCAGCGGCAAGACCACGGTCAAGGAAATGCTCGCGAGCATCCTGCGTACGCGCGGCACTGTGCTGGCCACTCGTGGCAATCTGAACAACGAGCTGGGCGTGCCATTGACGTTACTGGAGCTGGCTCCCGAGCACAGTGCGGCGGTCATCGAACTGGGTGCATCGCGGGTGGGCGAAATTGCCTTCACCGTGAGCCTGACCAAGCCACACGTTGCCATCATTACCAACGCTGGAACCGCCCACGTCGGCGAGTTTGGCGGACCGGACAAAATTGTCGAGGCCAAGGGCGAGATTCTGGAAGGACTCAATGCCAGCGGCACCGCGGTGCTGAATCTGGAGGACAAGGCTTTCCCCGTCTGGCGCAAGCGTGCCGGCAATCGCAACATTCTGACCTTCGCACTGGCTGACCCTGCGGCGGATCTGCACGCCAGCGACCTTAGTAATGATGCCCGCGGCTGCCCGGGCTTCACCATCAACAGCCCGCTCGGCGTCGCCCAGGTTCAGTTGAATCTGTTGGGCGCGCATAACGTGACCAACGCCCTGGCGGCCGCGGCTGCAGCCTGCGCACTGGGCGTGACGCTGGAAGGCATTGTCGCGGGCCTGAACAACGTGCAGCCGGTCAAGGGCCGTGCGGTTGTGCAAATCGCCAGCAACGGCACGCGCGTCATTGATGACACCTACAACGCCAACCCTGCCTCGATCAACGCCGCCGTCGACATCCTTACCGGTTTTAGCGGTCGTACCGTGCTGGTGCTGGGCGATATCGGCGAGCTGGGCGAGTGGGCCGAACAAGGCCATCGCGACGTAGGGGCCTATGCCGCTGGCAAGGTCTCGGCGCTGTATGCCGTCGGCCCGTTGATGACTCATGCCGTCAGCGCCTTTGGTGAACATGCGTACCACTTTGCCAGTCAGGCAGAGCTGATCGCGGCGCTGGGCGCCGAGCAGGACCCTAATACCACTTTACTGATCAAGGGCTCGCGTAGCGCTGCGATGGAAAACGTCGTGGCTGCCTTGTGCGGTTCTAGCCTGGAGAAACATTAATGCTGCTGCTGTTGGCCGAGTTCTTACAACAGTTCTACAAAGGCTTCGCGGTCTTTCAGTACCTGTCCTTGCGCGGGATCCTTGGTGTGCTCACTGCGCTGACACTGTCGCTGTGCCTGGGCCCCTGGATGATTCGTACCTTGCAGATGCGCCAGATCGGCCAGTCTGTCCGCAACGACGGTCCGCAGTCGCATTTGTCCAAATCGGGTACGCCGACCATGGGCGGCGCGCTGATCCTCTCGTCCATCGGTATCAGTACGCTGTTGTGGGCTGACCTGAGCAACCGTTACGTTTGGGTTGTGTTACTGGTGACACTGTTGTTTGGCGCCATCGGCTGGGTCGATGACTACCGCAAGGTGATCGAAAAGAATTCGCGTGGCCTGCCGAGCCGCTGGAAGTATTTCTGGCAGTCGGTATTCGGCCTCTGTGCAGCGATCTTCCTTTATACAACTGCACCATCGGCTACCGAAACCACGCTGATCGTGCCGATGCTCAAGGATGTGCGCATTCCGTTGGGTATCGGTTTCATCGTGCTGACCTATTTTGTGATCGTCGGCTCCAGTAACGCAGTCAACCTGACCGACGGCCTGGACGGTCTGGCGATCATGCCGACGGTGATGGTCGGCGGTGCGCTGGGCATATTTTGCTACCTGTCGGGTAACGTGAAGTTTGCTGAATACCTGCTGATTCCCTACGTACCGGGGGCAGGTGAGCTGATTGTCTTCTCTGGTGCACTGATTGGCGCGGGACTCGGGTTTCTCTGGTTCAACACCTATCCGGCTCAGGTGTTCATGGGTGACGTCGGTGCGCTGGCGCTGGGCGCTGCGCTGGGCACCATGGCTGTGATCGTGCGTCAGGAAATTGTTCTGTTCATCATGGGCGGCGTGTTCGTGATGGAAACCCTTTCAGTGGTCATTCAGGTTGCGTCTTTCAAACTCACCGGTCGCCGCGTGTTCCGCATGGCGCCGATTCACCACCACTTTGAACTCAAAGGCTGGCCTGAGCCGCGCGTGATCGTCCGTTTCTGGATCATCACCGTGATTCTGGTGCTCATTGGCCTTGCCACACTGAAACTGAGGTAGAACGAGTGTCCCTGATCGTTTCCGACCGCTTCCGCATTGTTGTGGGGCTTGGCAAAAGTGGCATGTCCCTGGTTCGCTTCCTGGCGAACCGGGGCGTGTCCTTTGCCGTGGCCGACACGCGGGAGAATCCTCCTGAGCTGGCGACCTTGCGTCGTGACTATCCGCAGGTGGAAGTGCGTTGTGGCGAGCTGGACGTGGATTTCCTCTGCCGTGCCGACGAGTTGTACGTCAGCCCCGGTCTGGCGCTTGCCACACCGGCCTTGCAGCAGGCGCACGCGCGCGGCGTCAAGCTGTCCGGTGACATCGAGCTGTTCGCGCGTTACGCGAAGGCGCCGGTCATTGCCATTACCGGTTCGAATGCGAAAAGCACGGTGACAACGCTGGTGGGAGAAATGGCCGTCGCTGCCGGAAAACGCGTTGCGGTTGGGGGCAACCTTGGTACTCCGGCGCTGGACCTGCTCAGCGACGATGTCGAACTGTACGTAATGGAGCTGTCCAGCTTTCAGCTCGAAACCACCGACCAGCTCAACGCTGAAGTGGCAACCGTGCTGAACATCAGCGAAGACCATATGGACCGCTACAGCGGCCTGCCGGCTTATCACCTGGCCAAGCACCGGATTTTCCGTGGCGCGCGGCAAGTGGTGGTCAATCGTCAGGATGCGCTGTCCCGTCCGCTGATCGGTGAAGGCCTGCCTTGCTGGACGTTTGGTCTCAACAAGCCTGATTTCCACGGCTTTGGTCTGCGTGAAGAAAACGGCGAAAAATACCTGGCGTTTCAGTTCGAAAACCTGATGCCGGTACGTGAGCTGAAAGTTCGTGGTGCTCACAATCAGGCCAACGCCCTTGCTGCATTGGCGCTTGGGCATGCGGTCGGCCTGCCGTTCGATGCGATGCTCGCCAGCCTGCGCGAATTCACCGGGCTGGAGCATCGCTGCCAGTGGCTGCGTGAGCATGACGGCGTTCATTACTACAACGACTCCAAGGCCACCAACGTTGGTGCCGCACTGGCTGCCATCGAAGGCCTGGGTTCGGATATCGACGGCAAGCTGGTGCTGATCGCTGGTGGCGATGGCAAAGGCGCTGACTTCAACGCATTGCGTGCGCCAGTCGCTGAGCATTGCCGCGCTGCGGTGTTACTGGGCCGCGACGCCGAGCTGATTGCTCAGGCATTGGGCGACGCCGTTACGCTGGTTCGTGTCGATACCGTGCAGGCCGCTGTCGAGCAAAGTGCCCGACTGGCTCAGCGTGGCGATGCGGTACTGCTTTCGCCTGCATGCGCCAGTTTGGACATGTTCAAGAATTATGAAGAGCGCGGACGTGTGTTCGCGCAGGCAGTGGAGTGCTTGTCATGATCTTCGGTGTGATCAAGCCTTATCCATCGCCACTGATCAGCGGGCGCGGCATTGACCTCGACTTCCCGATGCTGGTCGGCTGCCTGGCGTTGCTGGGCCTTGGGCTGGTAATGATTACTTCCGCCTCGTCGGAAGTTGCTGCAGTTCAGTCGGGCAACACGCTGTACATGATGACCCGCCACCTGGTTTATCTGCTGATAGGCCTAGGTGCCTGCGGCGTGACCATGATGATTCCGGTCGCCACCTGGCAACGCCTGGGCTGGATGATGCTGCTTGGCGCGTTCGGCCTGTTGCTGCTGGTACTGGTGCCGGGAATCGGGCGCGAGGTAAACGGTTCGATGCGCTGGATCGGTTTCGGCGCGTTCAACGTGCAGCCGTCGGAAATCGCCAAGGTGTTTGTGGTGATCTTCCTTGCGGGCTATCTGATTCGTCAGCAGCAGGAAGTTCGCGAAAGCTGGATGGGCTTTTTCAAGCCGTTCATCGTGCTGTTGCCGATGGCAGGTCTGCTGTTGATGGAGCCTGATTTCGGTGCGACCGTGGTAATGATGGGCTCGGCCGCAGCCATGCTGTTTCTCGGTGGTGTCGGTCTGTTCCGCTTCTCGCTGATGGTGGTTCTGGCTGTGGCGTCGGTCGTTGTCCTGGTCCAGGCCCAGCCTTACCGGATGGCGCGTCTGACCAACTTTACCGACCCGTGGGCCGACCAGTTCGGTTCCGGTTATCAATTGACCCAGGCGCTGATCGCCTTCGGTCGTGGCGAATGGTTCGGCGTCGGGCTGGGCAACAGTGTGCAGAAGCAGTTCTATCTGCCGGAAGCGCACACCGACTTCGTGTTCTCGGTGCTTGCAGAAGAGCTGGGCGTCGTCGGTTCGCTGATCACCGTCGCACTGTTTCTGTTTGTCAGTATTCGCGGCATGTACATAGGCATGTGGGCCGAACGTGCCAAGCAGTTCTTCGGTGCCTATGTGGCCTACGGTCTGTCGTTCCTGTGGATCGGCCAGTTCCTGATCAATATCGGTGTGAACGTCGGTCTGCTGCCAACCAAGGGACTGACTCTGCCGTTCCTCAGCTACGGCGGCAGCTCGTTGGTGATCTGCTGCGCGAGTCTTGGCCTGCTGCTGCGCATCGAGTGGGAATCGCGCAACAACATGGGCAGTGAAGAAGCCGAGTTCAAGGAAAGCGACTTCGCCGAGGAGACGCCCCATGGACGCTAATGTGCTGATCATGGCTGGCGGCACCGGCGGGCATGTATTCCCGGCGCTGGCTTGTGCACGCGAGTTTCAGGCTCGTGGCTATAAGGTCCACTGGCTGGGCACGCCACGCGGAATCGAAAACGAACTGGTCCCGCAGGCCGGGCTGACGCTGCACCTTATCAATGTCACCGGGCTGCGTGGCAAAGGCCGGCTGTCGCTGCTCAAGGCGCCTTTCATGTTGCTCAAGGCCCTGATGCAGGCGCGCAAGGTTGTGCGTCAGGTGAAACCGGTCTGCGTGGTTGGCTTTGGTGGCTATGTCACCGGCCCTGGCGGTCTGGCGGCGAAGCTGGCAGGCGTACCTTTGATCATTCACGAGCAGAACGCCGTTGCCGGTACAGCCAATCGCAGCCTGGCGTCGTTCGCCAGCCGCGTGTGCGAGGCGTTCCCGAACACCTTTGTGGCCTCGTCCAAACGCCGCACCACCGGCAATCCGGTGCGTGTCGAGCTGTTTCTGGAAACACCGCGTCAGGCGCTGGCCGGACGCAAGGCGCGTCTGCTGGTACTGGGCGGCAGCCTGGGCGCGGAGCCATTGAACAAATTGCTGCCCGAGGCGCTGGCCCGGTTGCCTCAGGATATCCAGCCCGAAGTGTTTCATCAGTCGGGCAAGAATCACGACGCAGTCACCGCCGAGCGTTATCGCAACGTGGGCGTCGAGGCGCAGGTTGCGCCGTTCATCCAGAACATGGCCCAAGCCTATAGCTGGGCCGATCTGGTGGTCTGCCGCGCAGGCGCATTGACCATCAGCGAACTGGCCGCCGCCGGTCTGCCGTCGTTGCTGATACCGCTGCCCCACGCGATTGATGACCATCAGTCACGTAACGCTGACTATCTGGCTCGCGAAGGCGCAGCCTTCGTCATGCCGCAAGCGACAACTGGCGCCGCCGAGATGGCAGCACGCCTGAAAGAGGTTTTGATGCAACCCGAACAATTGAACAGCATGGCCCGCACTGCACGTAGCCTGGCCAAGCCTGATGCAACCAACACCGTCGTCAACGTCTGCGTGGAGGTGGCCCATGGTTGAGAATCAACGCGCCATGCCACAACCTGAAATGCGCCGTATCCGTCGCATCCACTTCGTCGGTATCGGCGGCGTCGGTATGTGCGGGATTGCCGAAGTATTGTTGAACCTGGGCTACGAAGTCTCGGGCTCCGACCTCAAGGGCTCGGCCGTGACCGAGCGTCTGGAATCGTTCGGCGCGCAGATTTTTGTCGGCCATCGTGCCGAGAACACTGTGGGTGCCGACGTACTGGTGGTGTCCAGCGCTGTGAATACTTCCAACCCGGAAGTCGCTACCGCGCTGGAACGCCGTATTCCAGTCGTGCCTCGTGCCGAGATGCTCGCCGAACTGATGCGCTATCGCCACGGCATCGCTGTCGCCGGTACGCATGGCAAGACCACCACCACCAGCCTGATCGCTTCGGTGTTCGCTGCTGGTGGCCTGGACCCTACCTTTGTGATTGGCGGCCGTTTGAACGCCGCGGGCACCAACGCCCAGCTGGGCACCAGCCGTTACCTGATCGCCGAAGCCGATGAAAGCGACGCCAGCTTCCTGCACCTTCAGCCTCTTGTGGCGGTGGTCACCAATATCGACGCCGATCACATGGCGACCTACGAAGGCGACTTCAACAAACTGAAGAAGACCTTTGTCGAGTTCCTGCATAACCTGCCGTTCTATGGCCTGGCGGTCATGTGCATCGACGATCCGGTGGTGCGTGAAATTCTCCCGCAGGTCAAGCGCCCGACGTTGACCTACGGCTTCAGCGAGTCTGCCGACATACGTGCGATCAACGTGCGTCAGGACGGCATGCTGACATTCTTTACCGTACTGCGCCGCGACCGCGAGCCGCTGGATGTGTCGGTGAACATGCCCGGCAATCACAACGTACTCAACTCGCTGGCGACCATCGCTATCGCTACCGACGAAGGTGTCAGCGATGAGGCGATCGTGCAGGGCCTTTCGGGGTTCCAGGGCGTCGGTCGTCGCTTCCAGGTGTACGGCGAGCTGCCGGTCGAAGGCGGTAATGTGATGCTGGTCGATGACTACGGTCACCATCCGCGTGAAGTGGCTGCTGTGATCAGCGCCGTACGTGGCGGCTGGCCGGATCGTCGTCTGGTGATGGTCTACCAGCCGCACCGCTTCAGCCGCACCCGTGACCTGTACGACGATTTCGTACAGGTTCTGGCCGACGCCAATGTGTTGCTGCTGATGGAAGTCTACCCGGCGGGTGAAGAGCCTATTCCCGGCGCCGACAGCCGCAATCTGTGCCACAGCATTCGTCAGCGCGGTCAGCTGGACCCGATCTACATCGAGCGCGGCGTCGAGCTGGCACCGCTGGTCAAGCCGCTGCTGCGCGCTGGCGACATTCTGCTGTGCCAGGGCGCTGGCGATATCGGCGGTCTTGCTCCACAACTACTGAAAAGCCCGCTGTTCGCTGGCGCAAAAGCGGCGCCTACCGAAGGGAAGCTGAAATGACAGCCGTCACCCTGTCTTCCCTGCGCTCGACACTCGAGCCGAAAAGCTTCGGTCGTGTCGCCGTGCTCTTTGGTGGCAAGAGTGCCGAGCGTGCAGTCTCCCTGAACTCGGGTAATGCCGTGCTCAAGGCACTGCTCGATGCTGGCGTGGATGCGTTCGGCATTGATGTGGGCGATGACTTCCTGCAGCGACTGGTCAGTGAAAAGATCGACCGTGCCTTCATTGTTCTGCACGGGCGAGGCGGCGAAGACGGCACCATGCAAGGCCTGTTGGAATGCCTGGAAATCCCTTATACCGGTAGTGGTGTACTGGCTTCCGCGCTGGCGATGGACAAGTTGCGCACCAAGCAGGTCTGGCAGAGTCTCGGCCTTGCAACGCCCTTGCATGCTGTTCTTGGAAACGAGAGCGATTGTATTTGCGCAGCGACGGAACTGGGCTTCCCTTTGATCGTCAAACCGGCCCATGAAGGTTCAAGTATCGGTATGGCAAAGGTGAACAGCGTCGATGAATTGATCGCCGCCTGGAAAGCCGCCAGTACCTACGATTCGCAAGTATTAGTCGAACAGTGGATTCAGGGACCTGAGTTCACTGTGGCGTCTCTGCGTGGCCAGGTGTTGCCTCCCATTGGCCTGGGCACTCCTCACAGTTTTTATGATTACGATGCCAAGTACCTGGCGTCCGATACTCAGTACCGGATCCCTTGCGGGCTTGGCGATGCGCAGGAACAGGAACTCAAACAACTTGCAGCTCGCGCTTGCGACGCCATCGGTATTGCAGGGTGGGCGCGCACGGATGTCATGCAGGACGCACAAGGCAAGTTCTGGTTACTGGAAGTGAATACCGTGCCCGGCATGACCGATCACAGTCTGGTGCCAATGGCTGCGCGTGCTGCAGGTCTGGATTTTCAACAACTGGTGTTGGCGATTCTGGCCGACAGTGTTCAGGCGAGAGGGTAAGGCATGTACGGCGCGTCGGCACGTCCTCAGCCACCTGCACCCGGCCGCAACAAGCCGGTGCCGCGTGGCGCCAGCCGAATGGTGGCCAAGGAGCCTCTGTCGGCGCGCCTGCCCAAGGCTAACTTCAGTGTTCTGAAGCGTCTGCTCTGGCCTGTGTTGCTGGTGGTTCTGGGCTTCGGCACTTATGAGGCAGCGCAACGTCTGCTGCCGTACGCCGACCGCCCGATTACCCGCATCAATGTGCAGGGCGATTTGAGTTACATCAGCCAGCAGGCTGTGCAACAGCGGATTGCGCCTTATGTGGCGTCGAGCTTTTTCAAGATCGATCTGACCGGCATGCGCACCGAGCTTGAGCAGATGCCCTGGATCGCCCACGCCGAAGTTCGTCGTGTATGGCCGGATCAGGTTGTGATTCGTCTTGAAGAGCAGTTGCCGGTTGCCCGTTGGGGTGATGAAGCGCTGTTGAATAACCAGGGGCAGGCTTTCACGCCGCGTGAACTGTCCAATTACGAACATCTTCCCCAGTTGTTCGGCCCGCAGCGGGCCCAGCAGCAGGTGATGCAGCAGTACCAGGTGTTGAGTCAGATGTTGCGCCCGCTGGGCTTCTCCATCGTGCGCCTGGAGCTGCGCGAGCGCGGCAGCTGGTTCCTGACGACAGGCGCCGGTAGTGCTGGCCCGGGAATCGAATTGTTGCTTGGACGCGACCACCTCGTCGAAAAAATGCGCCGTTTCATCGCGATTTACGACAAAACGCTGAAAGAACAAATCACGAATATCGCGCGCGTCGACTTGCGTTACTCCAACGGCCTTGCGGTCGGTTGGCGCGAACAGGCAGCGGCAACGACGGATAAACCCGCCGTCGCGAAGAATTGATAAGAGGCAGGACCATGGCAAACGTGCAAAGCGGCAAAATGATCGTCGGGCTGGATATCGGTACCTCCAAGGTGGTGGCACTGGTAGGCGAAGTCGCGGCCGATGGCTCGCTGGAAATCGTGGGTATCGGTACCCATCCCTCCCGCGGCCTGAAGAAGGGCGTGGTAGTGAATATCGAGTCGACTGTGCAGTCGATCCAGCGTGCAATCGAAGAAGCGCAGCTGATGGCGGGTTGCCGTATTCACTCGGCATTTGTTGGCGTTGCAGGCAGCCACATTCGCAGCCTGAATTCGCACGGCATCGTGGCGATTCGTGATCGCGAAGTCAGTTCTGCGGACCTGGAGCGTGTGCTCGATGCTGCTCAGGCGGTGGCCATTCCTGCCGACCAGCGCGTGCTGCACACCCTTCCTCAGGATTACGTGATCGATAACCAGGAAGGCGTGCGTGAGCCTTTGGGCATGTCCGGTGTACGTCTGGAAGCCAAAGTTCACGTCGTGACCTGCGCAGTGAATGCCGCGCAGAACATCGAGAAGTGCGTGCGTCGCTGCGGTCTGGAAGTCGATGACATCATTCTGGAACAACTGGCGTCGGCGTATTCCGTACTAACCGATGACGAAAAAGAGCTGGGCGTGTGCCTGGTGGATATCGGTGGCGGTACGACCGACATCGCGATCTTCACCGAAGGCGCCATTCGTCACACGGCGGTTATCCCGATTGCGGGCGATCAGGTCACCAACGACATCGCCATGGCGTTGCGTACCCCGACCCAGTACGCCGAAGAAATCAAGATTCGCTACGCATGCGCCCTGGCCAAACTGGCCGGTGCCGGTGAAACCATCAAAGTACCGAGTGTGGGCGACCGTCCACCTCGCGAGCTGTCGCGTCAGGCCCTGGCCGAAGTGGTAGAGCCTCGTTATGACGAGCTGTTCACCCTGATCCAGGCCGAGCTGCGCCGCAGCGGTTACGAAGACCTGATCCCGGCTGGCATCGTGCTGACCGGGGGCACAGCGAAAATGGAAGGTGCGGTCGAACTGGCCGAGGAAATCTTCCACATGCCGGTGCGCCTTGGCGTGCCGCACAGCGTCAAAGGGCTCGCTGATGTCGTGCGCAACCCTATCTACTCGACCGGCGTAGGCCTGTTGATGTACGGGCTGCAAAAACAGTCGGACGGCATTTCACTGTCCGGGATGGTCGGCAACAGCAGTTACAGCGACGAAACCAAGGCACCGGTGCTTGAGCGTATCAAGCGTTGGGTGCAGGGCAATTTCTAAGTTTCAACGTTTAAAAGTTTCACAGCTTCAGATTCAGGGCTTCAAAAGCAATATCGGCAGGCAGTAGGCAAAACTAACTAGAAAGCGGAAGGAGAGAGAAATGTTCGAACTCGTAGACAACGTCCCGCAAAGCCCGGTTATCAAAGTTATCGGTGTAGGCGGTGGTGGCGGAAACGCTGTCAATCACATGGTCAAGAGCAACATCGAAGGCGTGGAATTCATCTGCGCCAACACAGATGCTCAAGCGCTGAAAAACATTGGCGCGCGGACCATTCTGCAACTGGGCACCGGCGTGACCAAAGGCCTTGGCGCTGGCGCCAACCCTGAAGTCGGTCGTCAGGCCGCACTGGAAGATCGTGAGCGCATTGCAGAAGTTCTGCAGGGCACCAACATGGTTTTCATCACCACTGGCATGGGCGGCGGTACCGGTACCGGTGCAGCACCGATCATTGCTGAAGTGGCCAAGGAAATGGGCATTCTGACGGTCGCAGTCGTGACCCGTCCGTTCCCGTTCGAAGGTCGCAAGCGTATGCAGATCGCCGATGAAGGCATCCGCATGCTGTCCGAAAGCGTCGACTCGTTGATCACCATCCCCAACGAGAAGCTGCTGACCATCCTGGGCAAGGACGCCAGCCTGCTGTCGGCTTTCGCCAAGGCTGACGATGTACTGGCCGGTGCCGTTCGCGGTATCTCCGACATCATCAAGCGTCCGGGCATGATCAACGTCGACTTCGCCGACGTCCGTACCGTGATGAGCGAAATGGGCATGGCGATGATGGGTACTGGCTGCGCCAGCGGTCCTAACCGTGCGCGTGAAGCCACCGAAGCGGCCATTCGCAACCCGTTGCTCGAAGACGTCAACCTGCAGGGCGCTCGCGGCATCCTGGTCAACATCACTGCCGGTCCTGACCTGTCGCTGGGTGAGTACTCGGACGTGGGTAGCATCATCGAAGCGTTCGCTTCCGAGCACGCGATGGTCAAGGTCGGTACGGTTATCGATCCGGACATGCGTGACGAGTTGCACGTGACTGTGGTTGCCACCGGCCTGGGCGCGAAAATCGAGAAGCCGGTCAAGGTCATCGACAACACGCTGCAGACCACCCAGCAGGCTCCTGCCCAGCAGGCGTCGCGCCAGGAAGCACCTTCGGTCAACTACCGCGATCTGGACCGTCCTACCGTGATGCGCAATCAGGCACACGCAGGCGCTACGGCAGCGGCGAAGATGAACCCTAACGATGATCTGGATTACCTGGATATCCCGGCT
This sequence comes from Pseudomonas syringae group sp. 247E2, assembly GCF_032587795.1. Classification (NCBI taxonomy): domain Bacteria; kingdom Pseudomonadati; phylum Pseudomonadota; class Gammaproteobacteria; order Pseudomonadales; family Pseudomonadaceae; genus Pseudomonas; species Pseudomonas syringae group sp. 247E2. Next base: position 490,610 of record NZ_JAWHPK010000001.1, read on the forward strand.
TTCCTGCGTCGTCAGGCCGATTGATGAAATGTATCAGGGGTATTAGGGTGATTGGTGTTCAGCAAAGGCATGGTCTGCTATCATCGCCAGCCTTTGTTGATACCAGTTCGCAACTTGCGCTGAAGCGGCCCATGCCATGATTAAACAACGCACCCTGAAAAATATTATCCGTGCCACAGGTGTAGGCCTGCACTCCGGGGAGAAGGTTTACCTGACCCTCAAGCCCGCACCTGTGAATACCGGCATTGTGTTTTGCCGAGCTGACCTTGACCCCGTCGTGCAGATCCCTGCGCGTGCGGAAAACGTCGGCGACACCACTCTGTCGACCACTCTGGTCAATGGTGATGTCAAAGTTGACACGGTAGAACACCTGCTCTCGGCCATGGCTGGCCTTGGCATCGATAACGCCTACGTCGAGCTCTCTGCCTCCGAAGTTCCTATCATGGACGGCAGCGCAGGCCCTTTCGTATTCCTGATTCAATCGGCTGGCCTGGAAGAACAGGACGCGCCGAAGAAATTCATCCGCATCCTGCGTGAAGTCACAGTGGAGGAGGGCGGTAAACGCGCTACTTTCGTGCCTTTCGAAGGGTTCAAGGTCAGTTTCGAGATCGATTTCGATCACCCCGTCTTCCGTGATCGCACCCAGAGTGCAAGCGTGGACTTTTCCAGCACTTCCTTCGTGAAGGAAGTCAGCCGTGCCCGGACCTTCGGGTTCATGAGTGACATCGAGTACCTGCGCAAGCACAACCTCGCACTCGGCGGCAGTGTGGAAAACGCCATCGTGGTCGACAAGGACGGCGTACTGAACGAAGACGGCCTGCGTTACGAGGACGAATTCGTCAAACACAAAATCCTCGACGCCATCGGTGACCTTTACCTGCTAGGCAATAGCCTGATCGGTGAGTTCCGTGGCTTCAAATCGGGGCATGCACTGAACAATCGTCTCCTGCGCACGTTGATCGAGCAGAAAGACGCTTGGGAAGTGGTGACTTTCGAGGATGCCAGTACGGCACCTATTTCCTACATGCGCCCTGTCGCGGCCGTGTAGGCAAGCTTTACTCTCTTTCCTTTTGTTCTTTAAAGGCTGCCCTCGGGTGGCCTTTTTTTATCCGCTTCATTGGGCAAAGCCAGTTGCGCAGAGGATCGGGCGAAAATCACTCAGACGTTATTTCTTGTCCTTGGCATGGCTGGCCAGCCGCTCAAGCGCTGCCCGCAGCTTGGGATCAGTGATGCCCTCGGCGGTGGCCTGAATGTTCTCGGCGGCAATCGAAGACAGGTCGATGGTGTGCGTGGCCGCTCCGCGCGGGGCTTCAGGTGGCTGCACCCTGAAGACAATGCGCATCAGGTTGATGAATTCGTCGAAGGCCATCAGTTGCCGGTGCAGGCGCTTCTGCTGATAGCGCAGGCGCGTGGCCCAGTGACCATCCGTCACGATCAGCAACAAGGTGCCTTCGCGCCACGAGGCCACACGACAATGCTCGCGCGCGGCTGGTTGCAGCTGACTTTCGAGCAGGCGCTGCAAATGGCTAAGGCGTTCGGCGTGACGAAAGATAGCCTTCAGAGGCTTGGCTTCACGCAGCAGAACCGCGGGCGGGCGGGCGTTCAGAGGACGAAAGGCCATGGTGGAGTGCCTGGTAACAAGATGAACATCTTAACAGAAAGCGTTCTAACGGCTGCTTTTCAGGGCATTTCCGTGCTTTCATATGCAAATCAATGAGTAACTTCCCCGGATTATGGGTTGAAGTGCTTGAAATTGGCCCCATTGTAAACCTGCCCCATAACAGCGCTGTGCCAGCATCGTGGAATAACGCCACTTTCCTCACCATCGTTTCCGGGTAGAATGCTCGTTCGCATGCGGCCATCTGGGCTGCACGGGCGACTCACGGGGCCGCCCTCCATTCCTATGTGTGGAAGATCCTGTCGATATGTTTGCGCCTTTGTTGAAAAAACTTTTTGGAAGCAAGAACGAGCGTGAAGTAAAACGCATGCTCAAGACGGTACAGATCGTCAATGCCTTCGAAGAGCAAATGGTGGCCCTTTCGGACGAGCAATTGCGCGCCAAGACCGAAGAGTTCAAGGCCCGCATAGCCAAAGGCGAGACCCTCGATCAATTACTGCCGGAAGCCTTTGCTGTCGCTCGTGAAGCGGGCAAGCGCGTCATGGGCATGCGCCACTTCGACGTTCAGTTGATCGGCGGTATGACCCTGCACGAAGGTCAGATCGCGGAAATGCGTACCGGTGAAGGTAAAACCCTGGTCGGTACGTTGGCTGTGTACCTCAATGCGCTTTCCGGCAAGGGCGTTCACGTAGTCACCGTGAACGACTATCTCGCTCGCCGAGATGCCAACTGGATGCGTCCGTTGTACGAATTCCTCGGTCTGACCGTAGGCATCGTCACACCATTCCAGCCGCCGGAAGAAAAACGCGCTGCTTATGCTGCCGACATCACCTACGGCACCAATAACGAATACGGCTTCGATTACCTGCGCGACAACATGGCGTTCAGCATGGACGACAAGTTCCAGCGCGAACTCAATTTCGCCGTAATCGACGAAGTCGACTCGATTCTGATCGACGAAGCGCGTACGCCGCTGATCATCTCCGGTCAGGCCGAAGACAGCTCCAAGCTGTACACCGAAATCAACCGCCTGATCCCCAAGCTCGAGCAGCATATCGAGGAAGTGGAAGGCGAAGTCACCAAACCTGGCCACTTCACCGTTGACGAGAAAACCCGTCAGGTTGAGCTGAACGAAGCCGGTCACCAGTTCATCGAGGAAATGCTCACCGAAGTCGGCTTGCTGGCTGAAGGCGAGAGCCTGTACTCGGCTCACAACCTGGGCCTGCTGACTCACGTTTATGCCGGTCTGCGTGCGCACAAACTGTTCAACCGCAACGTCGAGTACATCGTTGCAGACGGCCAGGTTCTGCTGGTCGACGAGCATACCGGCCGCACCATGCCGGGCCGTCGCTTGTCCGAGGGCCTGCATCAGGCCATCGAAGCCAAGGAAAACCTGAACATTCAGGCCGAAAGCCAGACCCTGGCATCGACCACGTTCCAGAACTACTTCCGTCTGTACAACAAACTGTCCGGCATGACCGGTACGGCTGACACCGAAGCGTTCGAATTCCACCAGATCTACAACCTGGCCGTCATGGTCATCCCGCCGAACAAGCCGTTGGCGCGTAAAGACTTCAACGACCTCGTCTATCTGACGGCGGAAGAGAAGTACGCAGCCATCGTTACCGACATCAAGGCCTGCATTGCAGAGAACCGTCCGGTGCTGGTAGGTACGGCGACCATCGAAACCTCCGAACACATGTCCAACCTGCTCAAGCAGGAAGGCATTGATCACAAGGTTCTGAACGCCAAGTTCCACGAAAAAGAAGCAGAAATCATCGCGCAGGCCGGTCGTCCGGGTGCTTTGACCATTGCTACCAACATGGCGGGTCGCGGTACAGACATCCTGTTGGGCGGTAACTGGGAAGTAGAGGTCGCCAATCTGGAAGATCCGACCCCTGAGCAGATCGCACAGATCAAGGCTGACTGGCAGAAACGCCATCAGCAGGTGATCGAAGCGGGTGGCTTGCACGTTATTGCCTCCGAGCGCCACGAATCGCGCCGTATCGACAACCAGCTGCGTGGCCGTGCCGGCCGCCAGGGTGACACCGGTTCCAGCCGTTTCTACCTGTCGCTCGAAGACAGCCTGATGCGTATCTTCGCCTCGGACCGCGTGAAGAATTTCATGAAGGCGCTGGGCATGCAGTCCGGTGAGGCTATCGAGCACCGCATGGTGACCAACGCCATCGAAAAAGCGCAGCGCAAAGTGGAAGGTCGCAACTTCGACATCCGCAAGCAATTGCTCGAGTTCGATGACGTGGCCAACGAGCAGCGCAAAGTGATCTATCACATGCGTAACACGCTGCTGGCTGCCGAGAACATTGGTGAGACCATCGCTGACTTCCGTGAGGAAGTGCTCAACAATCTCATCAGTCAGCATATTCCGCCGCAATCCCTGCCGGAGCAGTGGAACGTTGCCGGTCTGGAAGCCGCGCTGAACACCGACTTTGCCGTCAAACTGCCCGTCCAGCAGTGGCTGGACGAAGACGACAACCTGCACGAAGACAGCCTGCGCGAAAAAATCATGGCGCAGTTGTTGGTGGCGTACAACGAGAAGGAAGACCAGGCCAGCGCCGAAGCCCTGCGTTCCTTCGAGAAGCAGATCCTCCTGCGCGTGCTGGACGACCTGTGGAAAGATCACCTGTCGACCATGGACCACCTGCGTCACGGTATCCACCTGCGCGGCTACGCTCAGAAGAACCCGAAGCAGGAATACAAGCGCGAGTCCTTCACGCTGTTCCAGGAGCTGCTGGATTCGATCAAGCGCGACACCATCCGTGTACTTTCGCATGTTCAGGTTCGTCGCGAAGATCCAGAGGAAGAAGAGGCGCGCCTGCGTCAGGAAGCCGAAGAACTGGCCAGTCGTATGCAGTTCGAACACGCTCCTGCGCCGGGCATCGACCAGCCGCTGCCGGATGAAGAGGGGGGCGAAGCGCCTGTAGCCGTCGCATCCGAGCCGGTCCGCAACGACCAGAAACTGGGTCGCAACGAGCTGTGCTGGTGTGGTTCGGGCAAGAAATTCAAACACTGTCACGGCCAGATCAACTAAGCCTTTGACTGTGTAATACCTGCGCCGCGACCGGCTTGCCCGTCGCGGCGTTTTTTCATTGATCGCCGTACCGATGCGGACGGCGCCATACTCCTTGAGGAGCACCCCGATGGCTGTTGGTCTTGGTCCTTTGCCTGCGTTGCACCCGGTTCCCGGTTTTGAACTTGGCATTTCTTCTGCCGGCATCAAACGCCCGGGGCGCAAGGATGTTGTGGTCATGCGCTGTGCCGAAGGCTCCAGCGTTGCCGGTGTATTCACCTTGAATGCGTTCTGCGCCGCGCCGGTCATTCTGGCCAAACAGCGTGTTCAGGGGACGGTGCGTTATTTGCTGACCAACACCGGCAATGCCAACGCGGGCACGGGCGAACCAGGTCTGGTTGCTGCGCGACGTACTTGCGAAAAGCTGGCGCAACTGACCGGCGTCGATGCATCAGCAGTGCTGCCTTACTCAACGGGCGTGATCGGCGAGCCGTTGCCTGTGGAAAAGATCGAAGGCGCGCTGCAAGCCGCGCTTGATGATCTGTCTGTGGATAACTGGGCCGCTGCGGCGACCGGCATCATGACCACCGACACCCTGCCCAAAGGCGCGAGCCGTCAGTTCACCCACGATGGCGTGACCATCACCGTGACCGGCATCAGCAAAGGCGCAGGCATGATTCGCCCGAACATGGCGACCATGCTTGGCTACATCGCCACCGACGCCAAAGTGTCGCAGAGCGTACTGCAGGACCTGATTCGCGACGGTGCCAACAAGTCCTTTAATCGCATCACTATCGATGGCGATACCTCTACCAACGACTGCTGCATGCTGATTGCCACCGGTCAGGCTGATTTGCCCGAGATCACCGAGGCCAAGGGCCCGCTGTTCGACGCGTTGAAGAAAGCCGTGTTCGACGTGTGCATGGATGTCGCTCAGGCCATCGTGCGTGATGGCGAAGGTGCGACCAAGTTCGTGACGGTAGAAGTCAACGGTGGCGGCAATCATCAGGAGTGCCTGGACGTCGGTTATGCCGTGGCCCACTCGCCGCTGATCAAGACCGCGCTGTTCGCCTCCGATCCGAACTGGGGGCGTATTCTGGCGGCTGTCGGCCGCGCTGGCGTGCCGGACCTGGACGTGAGCAAGATCGACGTATTCCTGGGCGGCGTATGCATTGCCAGCCAGGGCTGCCGCGCCACGACCTACACCGAAGAGCAGGGCTCGGCGGTAATGGCCGAAGAAGAAATCACCATTCGTATCGAGCTGGGTCGCGGTGATTGCAGCGAAACCATCTGGACCACCGACCTTTCTCACGAATACGTGAAGATCAACGCGGAATATCGCACCTGATTCAATGCCCGGCGCGCGGGCATCCTGCTCTCGCGCCGGGCTCAATGGAGCTGAACCATGAGCCTGCATCTGATTATCGGCGACAAACGCTATTCCTCCTGGTCGCTGCGTCCCTGGCTGGTGCTGGAAATGACCGGTGCTGCGTTCACCGATCAAGTCATCCGCCTGAACCTGCCGGACACCCGCGAGAATATTCTCAAGTATTCGCCGACCGGCAAGGTGCCTGCGCTTCAGTGTGAGCACGGCACGATCATCGATTCGCTGGCGATCTGTGAATATCTGGTCGAGCGCTTCCCGGACGTCGAGCTGTGGCCGCGTGATATCGCTGCCCGTGCCCAGGCCCGTTCGGCGTGTGCGCAGATGCACAGCGGTTTCGTCAATCTGCGCTCGAACATGCCAATGGACCTGCGTCAGGATAAGGCGCTGGAAGTGATCACCGTCGATACCCAGAACGATATCGACCGTATAGTCGAGCTGTGGGCCGAATGTCGCGCTGCTGCTGCCGAAAGTGGTCCTTTTCTGTTTGGCAAGCCGAGCATTGCTGATGCGTTCTTCGCACCGGTGGCTATTCGTCTGCGCGGCTATCACGTCCAGTTGCCGGCAGAGGCACTGGCGTATATCGAAACCATCTACCAGTGGCCCGCCTTCAAGCGCTGGCAGCAGGCAGGCCTGCAGGAGTCCTGATCGTGAAACGAGTTCATGTGGCTGCCGCAGTCATTCGTGGCGCTGACGGCAGTATATTGATTGCCCGACGTGCCGACACTCAGCATCAAGGTGGCCTCTGGGAGTTTCCCGGTGGCAAGGTCGAAGAGGGTGAGACCGTTCAGGCCGCACTCGCACGTGAACTGCAGGAAGAGCTGGGCATCCTGGTGACGGCGGCACGTCCGCTGATCAAGGTTTGTCACGACTATCCGGACAAGCAGGTGCTGCTGGACGTCTGGGAAGTCTCGGCATTTACCGGCGAGCCGCATGGTGCAGAAGGGCAGCCACTGGTCTGGGCGGCTCCGCGAGAGCTGCCTGACTACGACTTTCCGGCCGCCAACCAGCCGATTGTCGCTGCGGCACGTTTGCCCGGCGAGTATCTGATCACGCCTGACGGGCTGGACAATATCGAGCTGTTGCGCGGTATGCAGAAAGCCATCGCAGGCGGTATCAAGCTGGTCCAGTTGCGGGCCCCGGGTGGCTATGACCCGAAGTATCGCGATCTGGCCGTGGATGCGGCCGGGCTGTGTGCGGGCAAGGCGCAGCTTATGCTCAAAGGGCCTCTGGAGTGGCTGGGCGACTTTCCGTCCGCCGGTTGGCACCTGACGGCGGAGCAACTGCGCAAGTACGCCAGTCGTGGACGTCCGTTCCCTGAGAACCGCTGGCTGGCGGCGTCGTGCCATAACGCCGAAGAGCTGGCCCTGGCAGAGCAGATGGGCGTGGATTTCGTCACCCTGTCACCGGTTCAGCCCACCCTGACTCATCCCGATGCACAGCCGCTGGGCTGGCAGCAGGCGGCGCAACTGATTGCAGGCTTTAACAAACCGGTTTTTCTGCTGGGCGGCGTTGGCCCTTCCGAGCGTCAGCAGGCCTGGGAAAGCGGCGCACAGGGCGTGGCCGGGATCCGCGCGTTCTGGCCTGACGAAATCGTCTGAGTCGCACAGCTGACCCAGAGCACTCATCGTTATACACGTCCGCTTTTGACTATGGCCGAAGGCCGTGGGAGCGGACTTGTCCGCGAAGCGTCGCCCGGTCCGCTCCCCACAAATGCCCCTACGCTTCAACGTGAAAACGCTCCGCGTCACAAATCTGCGCCGCGCAGCCATTCGGATGCTCATCAAACCGGCTTGGGCGCGGGCTGCCAGAGTATTTCCGCAATGCCCTGTCTTCTGGCGATCAATCGAGCAGCGACGAACAGCAAATCCGACAACCTGTTGATGTACGCCAGCCCGGCGCCTTCCAGTGGCTCGACCGCATTCAGATGCTGGCAACGGCGTTCGGCACTGCGCGCCAGGCTGCGGCAGATGTGCGCTTGAGCGATAAGCGATGAGCCGCCTGGCAAGATGAAATTTTCCAACGGCCCCAGCTCTTCATTCCACACATCGATTGCCGCTTCCAGCCGCTCGACCTCAGCGTCTTTCAGCGCTTTGTAAGTTGGCATCGCCAGTTCACCGCCCAGATCGAACAGCCGATGCTGGCAAGGCGCGAGCACCTCGATCACTTCGTTGAGAGCCGGCACGCTTTTGGCCTCATCAATCAGTCCGGCCAGCAACAGGCCGAGCTGGCTGTTGAGCGTATCGACCTCACCAATGGCCTCGACGCGCGGATGATCCTTGGACACCCGTCGACCGTCGCCCAGACCGGTCTCTCCGGCATCACCGGTGCGTGTGTAAATCTTCGACAAACGAAAGCCCATTGCTGCGATTCCTGATCAAGACTTGGAAATAACCTGCTGCTGAACGCTTACCTGGTTGGCCACCAACGGTAGACGCAGCGTAAAGCAGGTGCCTGTGCCGAGAGAGGAATGCACCTCCATCTGGCCTTTATGATTATTGGTAACAATGAAATACGACACCGACAGACCCAGCCCGGTGCCCTGGCCGATTTCCTTGGTGGTAAAGAACGGTTCGAAAGTACGTTTTCGGACGTTTTCGGACATGCCGATGCCGTTGTCCTCCACCTGAATTTCGGCCCAGGGCGGGTTGAGACGGGTACGCAGGATGATGCGTCCAGGCTCCTCGCTCTCCGGGCGCTGGTGAATGGCCTGGGCGGCGTTCTTCAGCAGGTTCAGCAGCACCTGCTCCAGTTCGTTGGCGATGCACGGTACCGGACCCAGTTCCGGGTCGAACTGACGGATGATGTGCTGGCCCTTGAAGTCGAAACCGACTGTCAGGTCAAAATCGTTGCTGGCAATTTCCACTGCCTGATCGATCAATGCCGGTAAGTCGCAGGCTGACAGCTGACGACTGCTCAAGCGGCTGAAATTGAGCATGTGGCTGACAATCTTTGCTGCCCTGGCACCCGCTTGCTGGATGCCATCGAGCAGTTTTGGTACTTCGCGGCTTTCCAGATAATGATTGACCTGCGCCAGATCGATACCGTCGGCTTCGGCCTGCTCAATGTTCTTCGGCAGTTCCGGGGACAGACGCCGCCTGATGTTCTGCACATTGTGCAGAATGGCGCCCAACGGGTTGTTGATCTCGTGGGCCATGCCCGCTGCCAGACCGCCGACAGACAACATCTTCTCCGACTGCACCATCATTTCTTCCAGCGATATACGCTGGGTGATGTCATCGATACGGATCACCACGCCACGCCCGGCATCGCCGGTCAGCGGGTAGAACGTCAGCGCATAGTGGCGCGACTCGTCGTTTTTGATCCAGGTCACGCGCTCGATCTTGGTCACGCTGTGGCGCTCGACGGTGTGCTTGATTTGCGGCAGAAACGAGCGCATCGGCTCGAAGGCCAGAAAGATCGGCTGGTTCAACGCTTCGTCCAGCGTGGTTCCGGACAGCGCTGTCGCCTCCTGATTCCACTGGGTGACGTACAGCTGCTCGTCCAGCGCGATCATCGCCGAGGGCATCGAATCAATGATGCTGTTGAGGTAGTTCTGAAAGCCGGTGAGCTTCTTCTCGATCTTGCTGCGCACCTGGACTTCCAGTTCCAGTTTGCGGTTGGTGTGGCGGGTTTCCTCGGCCAGCCCCTGTGCTTGATCGTAAGCTTCCTGGGAGTCATCTCGAGCGCGCTTGAGTTGTTGCTCACGCGCTTCGATACGCGACAGCATGGTATTGAATGCCTCGGCCAGACTGCCGATTTCATCCTCGTTGCCAGGCTCTGCGCGCAGTGCGTAGTTTTCTTCGCGGGTGACCTGCCGCGACAGTTCTTCCAACTGATAAATGGGCTCTGTGATCAAGCGCCGGATCTGCCGGGCCACCACCAGCCACAGCAATACGCTGAACACCAGAATGCCCAGACTCGCGGTCAGTGTGCCGGTGTAGAACGCGGGAGGCAGCTCGCTGCTGGCAACCAGTAACATGTGCCCGGGCGGTTCGTCGCCTTTCGGTACGGTAATGACCTGCGTGCTGCGAAATTCAGTAAGCCGCCAGCTTTCGAGGTCCTTGTAGTGTCTGGGCAGTTGCAGGCCCTCGCCCTGTTGCATCTGCTCAAGTCGCTCTCCGTCGTTGTCGTATATGGCCGCTGCACGTAGCGGGCCGTAGCTTTTGAGTTCCTTGAGCAAGGCACGCGCATCGGCAGGCGAGTTCAAGGCGCGCTCGTTGAGATTGGCGCTGCTGATCAGACGGCCAATGGTCTGCAGGGCCTGCGGGGCCATCGCTTCCTGAGAGATGTAATAAGCCGCGCTGATGAAGGTCAGGTTCGCAACCAGCAGCACGGTGGTCATCAGGACCAGCAGGGCGGCCAGCAGTTTCTGACCTACCGGCAGGTTTTCCAGGCGTTGGCGCAAAGGCATTGGGAAGGTCGCAGTGACATGTGATGCGAGCAGGGTAGCGCGCGCTAGTCAGTACGCAAACCCTTGTGTGCCAGATGGGCTGTCAGACGTGTCTGCAATTGCTGCAGGTGTGCTGCCGGACAGCGATGACGCACGGCTGCCGCACACGCGTAACCCAGCAGGTAGCTGATTTCGGTGCGTCGCCCGTGAAGCACATCCTGATACATGGATGAGTAATTGGCTGCCGTTGCATGAATGACCCGCAGCACTTCAGCATGCAAGTCATGCGCTGCCGCTGGCTGGCCGCAGCGGCCCAGCAAATCGCTCAGCTCGGCGCACAGTGTTGCGACCTCGCAGGCGTGCTCGAGCAGGCCACCATTACGGCAGTCGTGCAGGACCGTCAGCGGGTTGATCGCGCAGTTCAGGGCCAGCTTGCGCCACAGCCGCGTCAGGATGTCCGGTGTCCATTCGTGGGGAATGCCACTGGCGTGCAAGTCCTGCAGAAGTGCGGGTGCCGTCGGGTTCGATACATCGCCAAGCCAGTTGAAACCGTGGCCAGCTAACCTGACACGCCAGTCCGACTCCAGAAACGCGCCTTCAGTGCTGGAGGCGAACACGCAGCGGATGTGGGGGATTCTTGCAGCCACAGCGTCCTGACTGCCCAGGCCGTTTTGTAGCAGGATGACGTCGGCATGTGCCGCCAGACGCGGTGCCAACTGCGCAACAGCCTGCTCAGCGTCGTAGGCCTTGCAGGCGACCAGCAGCCGCTCGATGGGTTGGTGATGTTCGGCGGTCTGTGCTTCGACCGAGTACGTGTGGGCGATATCGTTTTCGACCAGTGTCACGCAACCGCCACTGGTGTTATAAGCCGCCAGCCGTTCAGCATTGCGAAGAATCAGCCGCACCGGCAGACCTGCGCGCGCCAGTCGCGCCGCCCACAGAGTGCCCAGACTTCCCGCGCCGAGAACATGCCATGTCACCGCCATCAGTGAGGCACGTTAAGGCGTTGAAGCGGTCTGCTGAAGGTGAAAACAAGGATGTGCATGAAAGGCTCACAGTGAATGCAGGAAAAGTCTCGTTATAATGAGCGTTCTTTCAAACCGTCAAGTCACGCGTGCCCGAATCGTGCGCACGCCGTTTATCTGGAGAACATACATGCCCTCGTTCGACGTAGTGTCCGAATTGGATAAACACGAAGTCACGAATGCCGTCGACAATGCCATCAAAGAGCTGGACCGTCGCTATGACCTCAAAGGCAAAGGCACGTTCGAGTTCAAGGAACTGACTGTCACGCTGACCGCAGAAGCAGACTTTCAGCTGGAGGCCATGATCGAAATCCTCAAGCTGGCGCTGGTCAAACGCAAGATCGATGCAAAATGCCTCGAGATCAAGGATGCCTACGCTTCGGGCAAACTGATGAAGCAGGAAGTCACCCTGCGCGAAGGCATCGACAAGGAACTGGCGAAAAAAATCGTCGCCCATATCAAAGAGGGCAAACTCAAGGTCCAGGCCGCCATTCAGGGCGAGCAGGTGCGGGTTACCGGCAAGAAACGCGACGACCTGCAAGAAGCGATCGCAGCGCTGCGTGCCTATGATTCGGGCATGCCGCTGCAATTCAACAACTTCCGCGACTAATATTTTATTTGCACTGAAAGCCGGGGAACCCTGCGTCCCCCGGCCAGTCCGAATCGCCTTGAGCATTGAAATGACGGCAGGCCGCCGTGGTTTCGATGGCAGTTCATGGCGGGTAAGGAGATAACGATGGATTTAAACGCAGAAGTCGGTCATCTGTGGCAAGCGTCGCAGGCCTGGATTCCGATGATCATGGAGTACGGCAGCCGCTTGCTGCTGGCAGTCGTAACGCTGTGTGTGGGCTGGTGGCTGATCAACCGGCTGACCGGAAAACTGGGCGCGTTGCTGGCCTTGCGACACGCCGACCTGGCCTTGCAGGGCTTCGTCAGCAACCTGGCGAACATCATTCTGAAAATCCTGCTGGTGGTCAGCGTCGCGTCGATGATCGGCGTCGAAACTACCTCGTTCGTGGCCGCTATCGGTGCTGCCGGCCTGGCGATTGGTCTGGCATTACAAGGCAGCCTGGCGAACTTTGCGGGTGGTGTGCTGATTCTGTTGTTCCGTCCGTTCCGTATCGGTGACTGGATCGAAGCCCAGGGTGTGTCGGGAACTGTCGACAACATCCAGATCTTCCACACCGTGCTGCGCACCGGCGACAACCGTACGGTGATCATTCCCAACGGCAACCTGTCCAACGGCATCATCACCAACACCAACCGTCAGCCAACCCGCAAGATCACCTTCGATATCGGCGTCAGCCACGATGCGGATTTGAGGAAAGCATTGCAGGTCCTGCTGGACATGGCAGACGACCCACGCGTACTAAAGGACCCGGCCCCACAGGCCGTGGTGGCAGCGCTGGGGGAGAACGCAATTACCTTGTCCCTGCGTGTCTGGACCAGCAGTGGCGACATGGGCGACGTGACGTCGATGTTCAACATCGAAGCACGCGACCGCTTGAAGGACGCAGGCATCGAGATTCCATTGCCGCAACGGATTGTGCGGGTGGTTCAGGAATAGTGGTTTGTGCGGTATGAAAAAGCCTTGGCTTGTGAGAGTCGGGGCTTTTTTGTATGCGTTCGTTAAAGGTTAGTCTTTTGTGGCGAGTGTCGCGTTTATAGCCGACTCATCATCGGCTTCTTGAATATTGCGTCTACACAGATCAGTCATTTTTTTTGGGTGTGACTTTTGGGACTCATTGTAGCTTTATGATCAAAAAGCATATAAAGGCTGAAAATGCAGTCAGGCCTGCTGCCAACGCATGTATGAAAAAAACTGTTCGGATTTTTCTGGAGCATCTCCACGGTTTCTTCAAATATGCGTATATAAGCAACAGGCCAGTTGCGACAAACTCTATGCACAGGAGTGAAAATATCGTTCCGACGACAGTCAGCGCTCCCATGCCTAAATTGCTGGCTGTTTGAAGCACGTATATACAAAGGGCTATACCGCTAATGGGCAGCCAGATTCCCAAGCCAATGAGCGTGAGGAAAAAATAGTGGCCGATATGATTTTTAGCTTCGGTAGTCATTGTTCTGTCCCTGTTTTCCTATCCAGTTGGCGTGTAGGTTTTTTCTTCGATAGTAAAATGTCACACCTCCCGCACGGCTCGTACTTACGGTGAGCCGTAGGTAAACGGGTCTGCGCCGCGGTTCTGAGTGTTCTTCACTTTGCGGGCTTCATCGGGCGGGCGGACCATTTGTACGGTCAGGCTGCCATCGGTGCCTGCGTAGACCACCGCACTGACGCCGCCGTCCTTGTAACTGGCGATGGTCGCCAGATTGATCTCGACCAGGGCACCACTGACCCCGGTATTGCCCAGACGACGACCGATGTCGTAGCCCTCTTCGACATTGCCCAGCTCAAGACCGTGGCCGTCCTTGTTCAGGTCGTGGAAGGCGTTGTTCAGAGCGATTTCCGCTTCCGGGTTGTTGGTGCTGTCGTAGAACACCCGTACAGGTTTCTGACCGTCGGGCAAGGTATCCAGCGCGTGCACCCAGGCGGCTTGCAAGGCTTTGGCTTGCAAAGCAGGTTTCAAGCGCTTGCCGTTTTCATCCTGCATGGGCGCCTTGATCGGGCGGTGCAAATAGCCGAGTACCGGCGCAGCGTCGAACTCCTTGACCTGATGCTGACCCCAGCGGATGGGCAGCCACGGGGAGGGCTCGAAGTTGCCAGGGCCTCGGTTGCTAATGGTTTTCCAGAGGGTGGGGAGTTGGGATTGCCAGTAGGCGGTGGACATGGTTCCGGGGGCGTAGGGGGTTTCAACGCCTTTCGCTTTCTCGGCAGTTTCGTACCAGTCCATAAATGCTTTGTCCCGATCCCAGTAGAAAGCCCAAAGCTTGCCTAGATCGGTATCTTTGCTCTGGTTGTCCTCGGGCTCGTTTGTCGCATAGGGACGAATATATCGATCTACCCTGTCAGAGCGGGTGACCAGCAGGCCTGTCATGCTTTCAAATACCGTTGGTACTACTTGAGTATTTTTCTGCAGGCCAAGAGTGCCACGTTTGCGATATATGTTCCGCGTGACGTCCCCGTCCTCGCTTGCGATCAGTGCTTGCGGAACTTTAGGATTAGCCTCAAAAAACTGAAACAGGCGCTCGATCGTGTTTTGTGCGTAGTTGGTGCTCTCATCGTTTTGCCAGAGAAGCTGGGTGACACCTAAGGTCGCTGCATTCCGGCCAGAGTTGATCAGGTTCGCTGCACGGTAGGGCTTTTCGTAAGGGTTCGGAGGGCCTAAAGCAAAGGCTGGAATTGGCCAATAGGCTACTGACTCTCCTGCGGAATGCTGAAAAGCCACCCGAGTATTAATATCCGCTGTAGTTTCTCGCGAGCTCAATGATGGGTTATAGGCTTTAGAGTCCGACGGAAATATCGATGAGAAATTGTTGCTTTTTTTAGCAATTTCTCGCCAGACAGACGATTGATGCCAGTCATTGACTGCAAGGCCTACGCCTCGTATTTCTAGTGAGTATGTTCGTGCTTGCGCAACCTGTTGTTCTGTATTTTTAGCAATAATCTCGGATTTATAAGCCGCCAGTTCGCGCTTTTCATTAGCAATAGCTTTGCCCCACCAATGCCCGCTGTAGCTGAGCAGAACCGCACCTAGAATTCCTGCAATACTCCAGCGCATTACCGAATGTATGTCACGCAATTCCATATCGTTTTCCTGTGCTTCCCTTGCATGGTCTGATCACAAATAAAACCCCTAGACCACTCGCACATTCATGGCGTGGCTGGCCACACCCTGGCAGCCGCACGCCAGTCGGTGGCCGTGCAGGACCACCGGTATGCCGTTCAGTTTTCGGGTGGGGTGGCCTTCGATAAAGGCGAATTCTCCTGAATGAAGCGGGCAGGTGGCTTTGTCGCCCAGCACGGCCGGAGGCTTGCCGTTGAGGGTGTGAGTGCCTGCCAGTTGGCAGGACACCACTCGGCCACCACTGCTGGTGGCGTCGCCCAGGCAGACGGGGTAACTCACTCTGCAGGTGCCCCGCCGGTTGGCGAGCCGAAGGTAAACGGGTCTGCGCCGCGGTTCTGGCTGTTCTTCGCTTTACGGGCTTCATCGGGCGGGCGGACCATTTGTACGGTCAGGCTGCCATCGGTGCCGGCGTAGACCACGGCGCTGACGCCGCCATCCTTGTAACTGGCGATGGTAGCCAGATTGATCTCGACCAGCGCACCGCTGACCCCGGTATTACCCAGACGGCGACCGATGTCGTAACCCTCTTCGACATTGCCCAGCTCAAGACCGTGGCCGTCCTTGTTCAGGTCGTGCAGGGCGTTGTTCAGGGCAATTTCGGCTTCCGGGTTGTTGGTGCTGTCATAGAACACCCGTACAGGTTTCTGCCCTTCGGGCAAAGTATCCAGCGCCTGTACCCAGGCGGCTTGCAAGGCTTTGGCTTGCAATGCAGGTTTCAGGCGCTTGCCGTTTTCATCCTGCATGGGCACCTTGATCGGGCGGTGCAAATAGCCGAGTACCGGCGCAGCGTCGAACTCCTTGACCTGATGCTGACCCCAGCGAATAGGTAACCAAGGGGAGGGCTCGAAATTGCCGGGGCCGCGATTGCTGATGGTTTTCCAGAGGGTGGGGAGCTGGGATTGCCAGTAGGCGGTGGACATGGTGCTCGGGGCATCTGGTACCTTGGGATTATAGGTGCCTGCACCCGCTTCATACAGATTCTTGTCGCGCTCCCAGTAAAAACTCCATAGCTTGCCCAGATCGCTGTTCTTGTTTTGATTGTCCTCTGATTCATTAGTCGCGTACTGACGGATGTAGCGATCTACCCGATCCGAGCGAGTGACCAGTAGGCCTGTCATGCTTTCGAACACTGTTGGTACGACTTGAGCATTTTGCAGTCCGGGAGTACCCGCCACACGCAAGCCGTTTCGCGTGACGTCACCATCTTCACTTACGATTAGCGCCTGAGGCACTTGGGGATTATCGTCAAAAAGACGGAATAAGCGTTCAAGCATTTTTTGAGCATGGGTGGTGTTTTCAGCGTCTTGCCACAAAAACAGTGTCACACCTAAAGTAGCAGCGTTGCGCCCATTTAAAATATTGTCAGCAGCACCCGTATCCGCAGGTTGTTTGGGGGGGGCAATTGCAAACGTTGGGATGGGCCAATATGCGACCGCCTCGCCTGCTGAGTGCTTGAATGCAGCACGGATATTAATGCTCTGGGTATTCTCTCGAGAGAGTAAGGAATCCGTATAATCTTCGGGGTTTTGCGAATATATTGATGTAAAATTATTTTTCTTTTCTTTGATTTTTCGCCATACAGATGATTGATGCCATCCCCCTACGGCTAGTCCGATTCCGCGCATTTCTAAAGCGTAGGTCCGTTTTTGCAGCGCCTGCTGTTCGGAAACTTGTGCTGCTACGTTAGATTTATACGCGGCTAGTTCAACCTTCTCATGAGCAACGGCTTTACCCCACCAGTGGCCGCTGTAGATCAGCAGTAAAGTGCCCAAAATGGCTGCAATGCCCCAGCGTGTTACCGAGTGTATGTCACGAAGTTCCATGTTGTTTTCCTGTGCTTTAAAGTAGGCAAGTAGGACGAACCCTATCCAGAGAAAAAGTAGTATTCCAGTTATCCAGATATACGCCTTCAGCTTGGGGCGTAGTGAGATTTTCGGTTGATGGAGCTTCACTTTTCACCACTTTTTTCAAGTGGGGCGGTTACTAAAGACGGCGGCGTTAGTGATACCAGCCCAGAGGGCGGAAATATGCCTCGTTGGTAATACGCATGACTGGCTTTCACCAATGTCTGAGCTTCGACGCTAATTTTTGCCCATCCCGGTAATCTTTCAATGATTCCGAATGTAGTTTTATCTATCCTCCAATTCGCAATCGCCACCAACACCTCACGCATCTCAGGATCGTCCAGGCATTTCGCCTGCCCAATCGCAATGTCCATCGCCGTGACCCAGCGCTGATTTTCCGGGCTGCGCAACACCGCCGAGTGATAGCTGTTCGGGTCCAACTCCGGAGCCTCGGCCAGCCTTGCCCGAATTTCATTGGGGGTTTCCTCTCGCTCCAGAGCGTACCTGTCCGAGGGTTTAGGGGCGCCTTCTCCGGTCAGTCGCCGACTTTGCATGGCGCTAGTTTGATCACCGGATGCTTTGCCTTTATTCCAGCGGTCGCGCTCTTGCTCCAAATCTATCCGGCCTGAATAGGTCCTGATATTAATCCAGTTGAACTTGGCGCTAGGATTGCCCAGTGCGGCGTTGATGCTCACATCATCGGGCTTGTCTAAGCCTGCTTTGGTGGCAGTGCCTGATTCAAACTCACCACCAAACATCTGTGGCTCATGTGGAGGGCTCAAGGGTTCGGCATTTATCAGGCACAACTGGCCCATCTCTACCGGGGCTTGCGAGATGACACCTGCCACTGTCCAGCCTCCAGGGTAGCGTGGCTCATTGTCCGCACGCAGCAGCTCATGACCTGCCGGCTTTCCGACCAGTACCGGAGCGTTGTCACGATGGCGCTTGGTCCACATGCGTTGGTAGAAACGCAACGGTTGTAATTCATTCATGGGTTGCCGGCCGTTTTTCTTGCCCAGCGTATCCCAAACGCCATACGTGCCGATGCCCTTGACGTCATCCAGAGCAACGGTGGTGTCGTCCGGGCAGAAGTACAAGTACACCTTGCCGCGATTATCGCGCTCCGGAAAAATCGCCAGATTACCGACCTTGTCCTTGCGTACACCCTGCGCCGGACTCCATTTCGGGCCGCTTCGCCCGCAATAGGTTGCAGGGTTACGCAGGTCCGACAGCGGCGGCTGGGTGTGAGGTGCCTGAGTGACTTCAGTGACAATACGCGTCAGCGTGGACAGCGTGTCGTGGCCCTTGGGTGTGACATTAGGGAACAGGCTGTAAGGCGAGTCCACCATGATCAGCGTATCCGCGCATCGCTGACCTTCATCCACCAGCAAGGCTTGCGCCAGCAACGTGATCAAGGTGCCTTGGCTGTGGCCCATGATGGTGATGGTTTCGTCCGGGGATACGCGGCGTATCTCGCGTACCAGCATGGCCAGCCGGGTAGCCGCCAGAACAAAATAACGGCGATGCGGGCCTTCGCCCATGTACAGCGTATTGGGTAGCCTTGCCTGCACCGCCTTATGAAGAAGTGTTTTATCCAAACCCTTGTCGTACATCTGCGACAGGTTGTTGGTGGCGTTGGCAAAAAAACCTCCACCTTTGCCAAAGTGCCTGTCCAGACGATTGCCGCGCACGTCCTGATACTGGTCGCGGAGCTTGGTTGGGTCGTCGTTTTTGTCCCGTTTCACCTCGCCAGGCTCGGCCCGATATCCCCAATAAAAGGGAATCATCAGGCTACGGGTTTTCGGATTCTTGGTGTCGCGTTGATAAAGATAGGTGTCGGGATCGTCCAGAATGCCCTTCTGATCGTCTTGCACATCTTCAGATGGTAGCTTTCTTAACTTTTCGTATTCAGCCCCGTACCGCCCCGCCACCAGATCCGGCCGGTCCAGTCGCTCATTCACCCCCTGACACAACCCGCTCTCCACCATGCTGTACGACGCCCCCGGGTCATTCACACCGTGCAGAAAGATCACTACGCCTGGCAAATCGCCGGGCACTTCCATTTTGCAGGTGGTGTTGAGGTTGGGGATCAGGCGCGTATTGCCTTGGGCAACGGCGTATTCATCGACGCCGTTCATTGCGCACCTCCTTTCGGTGTGCCGCTGCGTAGTGCCGATACTTGCGCCTGATGCATCATTTCGCGTTCCACGCGCTCCGTCAGTCCGTCTGCGTTCGTCATTCCTTTCACCAGGCTGCCATCTTCCAGTTTGATTTCATACGAGTGATCCGCTGCTGCCCGCGGGCTTTGTTCGCTGTGGCCGGGGTAGTGGAAGGTGACCTGCTGGGCGGCGGGGTCGCGGCCGAAAGAGGGGATCGCAGCGCTGTCGGTCTTGGGGCCGATCCAGTCGTGCTCGCTGGCGTGCACAGTGACTTTGCCTTGCGAGCCGATCTCGACGCCGCCGCCAATCTTGATGTAACTGCCGTCATCGGCGACCAGGCGAATGGTCGGCGCGGTGATGACCACTTCGCCTTCGACGGCCGAGACGTGCAGGTTTTTCTGGGCATTGAGGGCGATGTCGTCTTCCTGGGCCTGCACCAGCACTTTGCCGCGGTTGGCGATGGCGCTGATCCCCGCGTCCTGGGCGAAGGCTGACAGCCCTTTGCCCGCTTGCAGGTGCATGGCCGCGCCGCTGGTCAATTGCAGGTTGTTCTGCGCGGTGGTGTCGTGGTGTTCACCGGCATAGTGAACCTGCGAGCGCGGCGTGGCGCTGGCAATACCTGCTGCTGCGGTCATGGCCAGTACCGGGTCGCCCAAGCCGTTGCTGTCCGGCGCGGGCCATTGATTCAGCGACTGACGCAAGGCGTCGATGCCTTGAGCATCCACTGCCTGACCGCCGCGCGCGGCGGCGGTTTCGCCGAGGGATTTGAACAGCTCGCCGCACTCGGCCAGCAGTTTGAGCAGCTCTTCGCGATCCAGCTGTGAGCCTTTTGCGTCGGTACGCGCATAGGTGGTGAGCAACATGCCCTGCGCGGCACGCAGGGCGATGGCGGCATCGGTGCGCAGTTCTGCGCCGTTGCCGCGTGGCTGGGCGGTGCCGTCAGTGCGCGGGTCGGTCAGTTTGCCCAGGTTGAGGGCGGTGGCCTGATGGGTCGTGCCCATGCGCGCGCAGCGAGCCTGGCGTGTCATCGAACAGCAGTTCGTTGAAGCCGCTGCCTTTGTGTTCCTGGGTGCGGATCCCCGACAGCGTGCGGTTGCCGGGCAGCCCCGAGGCCTTGCTGAAGCGTGGCGGCAGATTAATGTTGTTGTAGAGCACCGACGTCACCAGAGGCCGGTCGATATCGCCCGCCAGAAAGGTCACCAGCACTTCCTGGCCGATGCGTGGCATGAACTGATGCCCGAAGCCGCTACCGGCACTGGGCATCGCCACCCTTAACCAGGTGGTGCCTTGCGGCAGGCTGTCGCCGCGCTGCCAGTGGAACCTGACCTGTATCCGCGCCAGCTCGTCAGTGAACACTTCCTCACCTTCCGGCCCGACCACGATGGCGCTCAGAGGGCCCGGAATGCTCGGGCGCGGGACGGTGATCGGATGACGGTAGGGGATTTCGTGGCGAATGCACACGAACTCGTTTGTGTAGCCCGCGCCTTCGTCCGACAGGTAATTGTTGCTGCCCTCATGCTTGACCGTTATCAGCAGAAAACTGCGATCTTCAGCAGAGCCGCGGTCATGATCAAAATGCTGGGTCAGCTCAAAGGTGTGGCCAGGGTACATGGCGCGGCAGGTACTGTTGCCGGTGAATGTCTTGCCCTGTACTTCAATGGCTTCCAGGCGCTGACGCACCAGGCGTTC
Source organism: Pseudomonas syringae group sp. 247E2 (assembly GCF_032587795.1). NCBI lineage: Bacteria > Pseudomonadati > Pseudomonadota > Gammaproteobacteria > Pseudomonadales > Pseudomonadaceae > Pseudomonas > Pseudomonas syringae group sp. 247E2. The sequence continues at coordinate 511,493 of NZ_JAWHPK010000001.1, forward strand.
ACCGTCTTTGAAGGTGCCATGGCTATAGTGATCGAGCACGTCATACACTTCATACGCGTCGACGTTGCCCTGCTCATTGAGGCTCGGCATGCCGACAGGCAACTGATTACGGGGCTGCTTGTAGTCAAATGTCTGAATGGACATGCGCCCCGATTGCAGGCGTCGATGGCTGCGCCATTCGGTAATCGAGTCCGCTGTCTCGGTAACGGATGCGCTGTGATAACGAATGCTTGGCTGTTGCGGCAGGGGCGAGAGGTCACGCGAGTGATCAAGAATGATCAGCGTGTGCTTTTCCTGATTGTGATCGAAATAGAAGAACAGGCCTTCGTGTTCCAGCAACCTCAATACAAAGGTCAGATCGCTTTCACGGTATTGGGTGATGTAACTGTGCGTCTTGAGTGGCTGGCTGAGTTGAAACTCGAAGTCGGGCAATGCGCCGTAGGCCGCAAATACCGTTCGGATAACGGCTTCGATGGTCTGTTCCTGAAATATGCGCGAGTCGACGCGTCGCGAGAGCATCCATAGCCAAGGGCTTAGTGTGGCGCTGTAGCGGGCCAGGCCGCCGTCGCTGCCTTCCAGGCTGAAGGCACTGATATAACCATTGATGTAGCGCGATTCGCCGGTGGCGAGTTCTATTGCCAATTGTGCAGGCTGGCCGATCTGCGATTTGAGTTCCAGGCCGGCATCGCGGCTGATCATCGACAACTCGAAACTGAACAGCTCGGACAGGCTTTCAGTACCGGAAAAACGTTCCAGCAGGAGTTCCTGTTCGTCACGGGCAACGGTCGTCAGCTTGATCAAGCGACGGTTTTGTGGCGCAAATAGCGCCGTTAGATCCTTTAACATTGTTGCTCCGTTATATAAAACCAGCCGCTCGTTCCGCTAGAGAGTGCTGATATAGAGAGGGGCGTGAGTCTATAGACTTCTTTCCGGGGGCACACACTTAAATTGCAATGGGCCATCACCGGGCAACATTACTCCTCACGGCGCGCTGAGGTAGTGGGGAATGGCTAACGATTTCGTCGTCCAATTCATAAGAAGCTGTAGTGCGTTTCTTACGGCGTAATGAGCACGGCCATGCAGGCTGCAAGGCTTTGCTTTTAGTAGAGAGGGCTGGAGGAGTGTGATATGAAAAGCCCTGGCTCACGAGCATCAGGGCTTTTTAGTTGGCGATTACTGCAGGCTTATATTGGCCAGCGTGACGATAATGCCGAGGCCTGCGACAGTGGCGGCTACTGCGTTGATGGAGAACACTGTGCGTATCTTTCTGGACAGTCTCCATGGCTTTACGGCGAACGCATAAATCAGCAGAAAGATGATCGCGAAGATTTCCACCTGCGCGAGCAGCACTACCGCACTGCCCAAGGCCATTGATCCGGACAGGCCATCAGCGTCTCGCGACAGATAATATGTCAGCAGGGTGCCGATGATGGGTAGCCAGATCCCCAGGCTGATAAGAATCAGTGGGATGGGGTTGAAAGGGCGTGTTTGGTTTTCGGTGTCCACTTTTTTTCCTTGATGAGTGATCCAGCGATCAGGATTTCTCGATCTCTGAAACTTCTGTCGGCGCCTCGGCCTTCGCGGTGCGTATCTCGCGGCTCCATTGCAGAATGATCATCACCAGCGTTGGAATGCCCAGTAAAGCGGTGATCAGGAAGAAATTGTGATAACCGAATTTCTCCACCACCACGCCGGAATAACCGCCCAGCAAACGCGGCAACAACAGCATGATGGAACTGAGCAGTGCGTATTGAGTGGCGGAAAACTTAAGGTTGGTGAGGCTCGACAGGTAGGCGACAAACGCTGATGTCGCCAGCCCTGAGCTGAAGTTGTCCAGTGAGATGGTCAGGATCAGCATCTTCACGTTCGGCCCCATGTCCGCCAGCAACAGGAACAGGATGTTGGTCGCTGCCGAGGTGAAGCCGCCGATGAACAGGATCGGCATGATGCCGAAGCGTACGATCAGCAGACCACCGGCACCAGCGCCCAGCAGCGTCATGATCAGGCCGAAGATCTTGCTGACACTGGCGATCTGGTCCTTGGTGAAGCCCTGGTCGATGTAGAACACGTTGGCCATGACGCCCATCACCGTGTCCGACATTCGATAGGTTGCAATCAGGCCCAGTAACAGCAGGGCCTGCCAGCGATAACGCATGATGAAGTCGTTGATCGGCGTAAGCACCGGTGCCAGCCCGCGACGACCCATTGACGACAGGCAGGCGAAGGTCAGAAGCGTATAGAGAATGGCGCGCAGGAAAGCCCGGTCTTCCAGCAGCAGGTCCATCCAGCTGGTGCCGTTGAACAGCACGCTGGCGAAGTCGGTGTTGTAAAGCTGGGTAAACATTGCTGGTACTGAAACCAGCAGCACAATGAGCACGAACACCGAGGCCAACTGGTGGGTAAAACCATAGCGCGCTGCCGACAGTTGGGTGCGCAACGGTACGGGTGGCTCGCGCATGATCAGTGTAGTGACCAGCGCTGGCAGCATCAGCAGGCCAAACAGCACATAGGTGCCGGTCCACGCCGAATGCTTGTAGGCAAAGCCTGTTGAGCCGAAACCTTCAGCGAAGTACAGCGCGCCCGCGGTCGCCAACAGTGCGGCCACCCGATAGCCGGACATATAGCTGGCGGCGAGGGCGGCCTGCTGGGTGTCCTGAGCGATTTCAAGGCGATAGGCGTCGATGGCGATGTCTTGGGTTGCGGAGGCGAAGGCCACCACCACGGCAATTGCGATCAGCCAGGATAAATGCTTCTGCGGATCGCAGAAGCCCATCCCGATCAGGCCGAGAATCACCAGACTCTGTGCCAGCACCAGCCAGGAGCGCCGCCGCCCCAGCTTGCCCAGAAACGGCAGGCGCCATTGGTCGAGTAAGGGCGACCAGACCCATTTAAAGGCGTAGGCAAGACCGATCAGGCTCGCATAACCGATGGTCTCGCGAGCAACACCGGCTTCGCGTAACCACACGGATAATGTCGAAAAGACCAGCATATAAGGCATGCCCGCAGCGAATCCGAGCAGCAGTAACACTAATGTCGACGGGCTGGCATATGCGGCGAGCGCGGCGCGCCAGGTTTTACGGGGCATGGGCTGGAATCTGCCTCAGGTTACGAAAACAAAGGGCGCACTCTAACCGCTGTGCTATAGGGGACGCCAGCCATGGCGCTGCATATCCACCCGATTATTCAGAATGGTAACGCCCTCGGCGCGCAAACGGGCCCGCTGTTCGTCACCGGACACACTGCTAACGGGCAGACTGAGCCGACCGCCGGCCCCCAGCACCCGATGCCAGGGCAGGGAGGAGCCGTCCGGCAACTGACTCAATGTACGGCCCACCCAGCGCGCAGCTTTGCCCAGCCCTGCCAGTTCAGCCAGTTGACCGTAGGCGACCACCTTGCCCTCCGGTATTTGCGCCATCGTCAGGTAGAGGGCCGTACGTCGCATTTCGGCAGCTGACGGCTCGCCAGGGTAAAGAAGTGTCAAGTCCGGGTCGGTCACGCGTTTATCCTGTATAAAACGATATTGATTGTCGTTCGCGGAACTTTGGTCGATCGCTGCTGTCTGTTACCACCGTGTCCGGCGGTCCATGGATTGAGATCGCCTTGATGTTTTTCTGCAGGATGATGCCCGCCTTCCCGCCAAACAGAGCCTGATTACCGCTTATGTTGTCCAGAACCCTGCTGTGCCTCGCAATTACTACTGTTTCCACTCCATTGCTTGCCGACACTGTCTGGTTGAAGAACGGTGATAGGCTGACTGGCACAATCAAAGTGTTCGACGGTGGCAAGCTGCTATTGCAGACCGAATACGGCGGCGCTATTCCGTTGGACTGGAAGCAGGTCAAAACCCTGCAAAGCGATCAGCCACTGTTGGTCAAGCAGGATGAGCACACAGGCGAAGTCTCCAAGTCGTTGCAGGCTTCGGACGACGGCAAGGTCGTACTGGCTAATGGCGATGCACCCAAGACCGTCGAACTGGCAAGCATTCATCAGATCATCAAGCCCAAGCCGGTTATCACTGATCTTGTCTGGAAAGGCAATATCGATGCGGCGCTGGATTTCCAGCAGGCAGAAAACGATACCAATGACTACAACATTGCCTTCAAGACTTCGGCGCGTCACGGCCAATGGCGCCATAACGCCAAAGGCGATTACAACCGCGAAACGACCGATGATGTGGTGGGCACCGACAACTGGAGCGCCGAATACTCGCTGGACCGCTTCCTGACCGAGAAATTCTTCTGGGATGCTCGTGTGACCTACAAGCGCGACAAGATCGAAGACCTGTCGCGCCAGCGTGTTGTCGGTACAGGTCCTGGTTACCAGTTGTGGGATGACGAGCTGGGAGCCTTCAAGGTCGGTGCGCTGCTCAACCGTACAGATTTCGAATTCTCCAATGGCCAGAAGGAAAACTTCTATTCCGTTGCCGGCACCTGGGATTACAACCGCTACCTGATCGGCAAGAAGTTCGAGTTCTTCAGCAACGGCGAACTGGGCAAGCCGTTGAGTGGCGTTGCCGATTACTCGATGGATGTCGAAGCCGGGCTGCGCTACAAGGTTACCGACTGGGCGTCGCTTAACCTGAAGGCCGAGAAAAACATCATCAGTGGCTCGGATAACGGCGACGTGGACAAGACCCGCTACACCGCCGGTTTCGGTGTGAGCTGGTAAACAATGTGACGAGCGATGCACACCGTGTGCATCGCTCTGCCGCTATGCGCTGACTAGATTCTCATCGCGCCGTCCAGCTCCAGTATGCGGCCGCTGAAATAATCGTTTTCAAGAATGTAAGCCACCGAGTGGGCGATTTCGTCGGGTTTGCCCATTCGCTTGAGCGGGATGGCCGAGGTCATCTTCTCCAGTGCTTCGGGGCGCATGCTGCCGGTCATTTCGGTTTCAATGAACCCAGGTGCCACGCCCGCCACGCGGATTCCGTAGCGTGCCAGTTCGCGTGCCCAGGTAACCGTAGCGGCGGCAACACCGGCCTTGGCTGCCGAATAGTTGGTTTGTCCGATATTCCCTGCCCGTGAAATCGACGAGATATTGATGATCGCGCCCTGACTCTTCTGCTCGATCATCTTCGCTGCTACCTCGCGCGTGCAGAGGAATACGCCGGTCAGATTGACGTCAATCACCGATTGCCATTGCGCCAGGCTCAGTTTGGTCATCAAGCCATCCTTGACCTTGACCAGCAGGCCGTCACGCAAAATACCGGCGTTGTTGACCAGGCCATGAATGGCCCCGAAATCCTCGGCGACCTTATTGACCGTGTCGGCGACCTGTTCTTCATTGGCGACATTGCATAGATAGGCGCGAGCCTTGACCCCGAGCGCCTCACAGGCTACGACGGCCTGATCAAGTTTGTCCTGATTCAGGTCCAGCAGTGCCAGGTTCGCGCCCTTGCCAGCCAGATATTCGGCCATGGCTCTGCCTAGCCCCTGGCATCCGCCGGTGATAATTATCAGCTTGTCTTTCAATTCCATGTGCGTGCCCAATCACAGTTGATCGTTTCCATGGCATCACTGGCTTGATGCGAGTGCTTATGCCATAGCCAGAGCACGTTATAGGCTGTTTTCGCCCGTTCGTCTCGCCTCTGCCACCCAGCCCTGAAATACACCGATACACGTTTGTGAAGCCCAGGTTCAGCTGACTTATGCGCATAATTAAGCTGTTACCCAAGCGCAGGGAGCTTGAATTAACGACCTTCTGACATCACATACGGTCTACTCGGAAGGCATTCTTCCCTTGAGGAACTCATTTGATGCGTGTTTTTTTGCTGCTGTTTCTATTATTCCCGGTACTTGAGCTGTTTCTGCTGGTTCGTGTCGGGATGTCCATCGGCTTTCTCTGGACCTTCCTGCTGGTCGTCGCGACGTCGATGCTGGGCTTGTTCGTCATGCGGGTAGCCGGTTTTGCAACGGCGCTGCGTGCGCGCGAAAGTCTGGCGCGTGGCGAGTTGCCTGCCCAGGAAATGCTCGAAGGCCTGATGGTCGCCGTCGGTGGCGGTCTACTGCTGTTGCCCGGCTTCATCAGTGACATTCTGGGTGTGATCTGTCTGCTGCCGATTACTCGTCGTCTGCTGATCAACAAGGTTCGTCGCCGTGCAGAGGATCAGGCTATGCGTCAGCGCGCCTTCGCCGATGATCTGCAGACTCAGGCCAATCAGGGACCTGCCAGCCATCGCCCGAATGCCATTCACCAGCCGACCCGCGAGCCGGATGTGATCGAAGGCGAGTTCGAACATCGCGACAAGTAGCCGTTACACCCCCGGCAGCGCGGCACCTTCGGGTGCCGCGCTCGTTTTGGCGTGGCAATTGGGCTGTAAAATTTTTTTGCTCAAGACTTGTAATCACTTTGCTCGCCCTTATGTATGGGTCACCGCAAGGTTTCTGGCATGAAGGCCAGACCGTATTCTGCGGTTCGCGCGTCGAACCGTAACCGGCAAGTCCGGATTTAAACCGGCCGGTGCACTCACCGGACGATCAAACAAACATAATCAGGAGATCGACAATGAAGCTTCGTCCTCTGCATGACCGCGTCGTAATCCGTCGCAGTGAAGAAGAAACGAAAACTGCCGGCGGTATCGTTCTGCCAGGTTCGGCTGCTGAAAAGCCTAACCGTGGCGAGATCGTTGCTGTGGGTACCGGCCGCGTGCTGGACAACGGTGAAGTGCGTGCGCTGGCTGTGAAAGTGGGTGACAAGGTTGTGTTCGGCCCTTATTCCGGCAGCAACACAGTGAAAGTAGACGGCGAAGACCTGCTGGTGATGAGCGAGAACGAGATTCTTGCTGTCGTCGAAGGCTGAGTGCTCCCGCTGATTTCCGTTACTACAAAGTATTCAAGGAATAATGATCATGGCTGCTAAAGAAGTTAAATTCGGCGATTCTGGCCGCAAAAAAATGCTCGCCGGTGTAAACGTCCTGGCTGACGCAGTTAAAGCGACCCTGGGCCCTAAAGGCCGTAACGTTATCATCGAGAAAAGCTTTGGCGCTCCGCTGATCACCAAAGACGGTGTGTCGGTTGCCAAGGAAATCGAGCTTAAAGACCGTTTTGAAAACATGGGCGCGCAGCTGGTCAAAGACGTTGCCTCCCGTGCCAACGATGACGCCGGTGACGGTACTACTACCGCTACCGTTCTGGCTCAGGCTATCGTCAACGAAGGCCTGAAGGCTGTCGCTGCCGGCATGAACCCGATGGACCTCAAGCGCGGCATCGACAAGGCGACCATCGCCATCGTTGCAGAGCTGAAAAAACTGTCCAAGCCTTGCACCGACACCAAGGCAATTGCCCAGGTGGGTACCATTTCGGCCAACTCTGATCACTCCATCGGCGACATCATTGCCGAAGCCATGGAAAAAGTGACCAAAGACGGCGTTATCACCGTTGAAGAAGGTTCGGGTCTGGAAAACGAGCTGTCTGTTGTAGAAGGCATGCAGTTTGACCGCGGTTACCTGTCTCCGTACTTCATCAACAAGCCAGACACCATGGTTGCCGAGCTGGACAGCCCGCTGCTGTTGCTGGTCGACAAGAAGATCTCCAACATTCGCGAAATGCTGCCGGTTCTGGAAGCAGTCGCCAAGGCTGGCCGTCCTCTGCTGATCGTCGCTGAAGACGTTGAAGGCGAAGCGCTGGCAACTCTGGTTGTCAACAACATGCGCGGTATCGTGAAAGTTGCAGCCGTCAAGGCTCCAGGTTTCGGCGATCGTCGCAAGGCTATGCTGCAGGACATCGCTGTTCTGACCGGCGGTACCGTTATCTCCGAAGAGATCGGCCTGAGCCTGGAAACCACTACCCTGGAACACCTGGGTAATGCCAAGCGCGTTATCCTGAACAAAGAAAACACCACCATCATTGATGGTGCTGGCGTTAAAACCGATATCGACTCGCGCATCTCCCAGATCCGTCAGCAAATCGGCGACACCAGCTCGGACTACGACAAGGAAAAACTGCAAGAGCGTCTGGCCAAGCTGTCTGGCGGCGTTGCAGTGATCAAGGTCGGTGCCGGTTCCGAAGTTGAAATGAAAGAGAAGAAAGCCCGCGTTGAAGACGCCCTGCACGCAACCCGCGCAGCCGTCGAAGAAGGCGTGGTACCTGGCGGTGGCGTAGCACTGGTTCGCTCCCTGCAAGCTATCGAAGGTCTGAAAGGCGACAATGCTGATCAGGACGTCGGTATTGCTCTGCTGCGTCGCGCCGTTGAAGCACCTCTGCGCCAGATCGTTGCCAACTCCGGTGACGAGCCAAGCGTTGTTGTCGACAAGGTCAAGCAGGGTTCGGGTAACTTCGGTTACAACGCTGCTTCCGGCGAATACGGCGACATGATTGAAATGGGTATCCTGGACCCGGCCAAAGTGACTCGTTCTGCTCTGCAGGCGGCGTCCTCCATCGCCAGCTTGATGATCACCACCGAAGCGATGATCGCTGACGTGCCTGAAGACAAGCCAGCAGGCGGCGGCATGCCGGACATGGGCGGCATGGGTGGTATGGGCGGCATGATGTAAGCCGGCTTTACCCCGAAAAGCTACACCCATAAAGAACCCCGCCTTGTGCGGGGTTTTTTTGTCTTGCTGTTCCGGATCAATCAGTGCGTCGGTTGTACTTTGCTGTTATCGAGGCCCTTGGGTTCGGGGCGGTAAAGTACAAAGTAGTAAACCCCCAGACAGATCAACCAGCAAAACACTGCAGTCCAGATGTTATGGGAAAAGAAGTGCGCGCCTTGCAGCATTCGGCCGATAGAGAACACTGTTCCCAAACCGAAGGCCAGGGCCAGCCCCATTTTCGCCATTCTCGGGCGGCGGTCGCGCAAGGCGAAGAACAGGGCAAACAGGGTAAAACCGGTGGCCGCATGACCTCCCGGCCAGCAGCGACCTGGCTTGTCGGTGGCGGGGCGCGGGCTCAACAGTTCACTGTAGGTTTCCTGGCCGCCGAACTCGGTCAGGCTCCAGGGGCATTGCACCGAGGTCACCACTTTTACTGGAGTCACGAATGCGGTTGAAAGCGCCATGGACAACACCAGACAACCCAGTTCTCTGCGCCACGGGATCAGGCGTTCTACCTTGAATGACGCGGCAAAGCCGATCATCGCCAGTACGCCGAAAACCATCACCAGTTGTTTGGCGCGGTCGTGAAGGACGTCTTCCAGAAAATAGCTATGCCTGCCAATGAATTGCCCACTGACGGGATCGAAGGCAAGCCTGGCGATGTCCATGTCCAGCGAAGTCAGCTCAAGGAGTACGAGGATCAGCGCGACAACAGCGGGGATACCCAGATAAATCCACGGATTTATTGAGCGAGAATAGGGTGGGGCGACGGTTTTCGACATATCGAATCCAGATCGGTGAAAGGCATGCCGCGATCATTGTGTGCGACGGTTTGTCTCAAAGTGTGTCATGTGCTTTGTAAATCATAGGTGAAAAAATCGTCATGCCATATCGGCGCTGGCCCTGACGCTCACTTCGTCTTAAGCTGCGCCAGCCCAAACTGCATATGAGAGTGCGTTATGCGAATTCTTCTGGTTGAAGACAACCGCGACATCCTGGCGAACATGGCCGATTACCTGGGCATGAAAGGCTATACCGTCGACTGCGCTCAGGATGGCCTCTCAGGACTGCACCTGGCAGCCACCGAGCATTACGACCTGATTGTCCTCGACATCATGCTGCCGGGCATCGACGGCTACACGCTGTGCAAGCGTCTGCGCGAAGATGCCCGTCGCGATACCCCGGTCATCATGCTGACCGCACGTGACCAGCTGGACGACCGTCTGCAAGGCTTCCGCTCCGGCGCTGATGACTACCTGCTCAAGCCGTTCGCCCTGTCCGAACTGGCCGCGCGCATCGAAGCGGTGTTGCGCCGTGCCCAGGGCGGCGGACGGCGTACCTTGCAGGTGGCCGATCTGGTCTATGACCTCGACACCCTTGAGGTGACGCGTGAAGGCCGGATGCTCAAGCTCAACCCGGTCGGGCTCAAACTGCTCGCCGTCCTGATGCAGAAAAGCCCGCATGTATTGCGCCGCGAGATTCTGGAAGAGGCTCTGTGGGGCGACGACTGCCCGGACAGCGACAGCCTGCGCAGTCATGTGCATCAGTTGCGTCAGGTGATCGACAAACCGTTCGGCAAACCGCTGTTGCAGACCGTGCACGGTGTGGGCTATCGCTTGGCCGAGGGCCGGGATGGAGTTTAAACAGAGTCTTGCCCAACGGATCATCATTGCCTTTGCATTGATGAGTGCACTGGTCGCCGGGTCTTTCGCCATCGGCATTATTTCCACTGTCCATCTGGTCGAAGAAAAACTGATTTCTGCCGGTCTTGGCGGCGACCTTAATCGCCTGATGCTGATGGACAGTGTCAGTGACTGGAGCCACCGGCCCAAGCCCGATCAGTTGTTCTATTTCAGCAACGGTCCGGGCGATTTCGATCTGCCCAAAGACCTTCGGCACCTTGAACCCGGTTTTCATGAGGTCTTCCGTGGGCCACTGTCGTACCACGCCATGATCGAGGTGGTAGACGGTCGGCATTACGCCCTGCTTCAGGACCAAAGCGATTTTGAAGAGCGTGAGCGGGTTTTGTTCGCTGTCGTGCTGGTCGGTTTTGTTCTGGCGTTGGCGCTGGCGGTATTTCTCGGCTGGGTATTGGCCCGTCGAGTGATGGCACCGGTAGTGCGTCTGGCCAGACAGGTTCGTCACCGTGACCAGTTGCTGGGGCTGGCACCGCCACTGGCACCTGACTACGCCGCTGATGAGGTCGGCGAGCTAGCGGTGGCGTTCGATGCAACGCTGGGGCGTCTGAGGCAAGCGTTGATTCGTGAGCGCATGTTCACCAGTGACGTGAGTCACGAGCTGCGCACCCCATTGATGGTACTGGCCAGCTCCTGCGAGCTGCTGCTGGAAAACCCTGCGCTCGACCTGCGAGGGCGTCGTCAGGTCGAGCGCATTGGCCGCGCCTGCGAAGAGATGCGTGATCTGGTGCAAACGTTCCTCATGCTCGCCCGCACCCAGCGTGAAGACCCGGCCATGACGCCCAAGGCCACGCTGGTCGGAGTGGCCGAGCAGTTGATCTCTCAATGGCGTGATCCGATAGAAGGCAAGGGGCTGCAACTGACCTACACGCCACCTGCCGATGACCAGCTTTCCGAAATTCGTTACAACGCGACCTTCCTCCATGCCGTGATGGGTAACTTGCTGCGCAACGCGCTGCACTACACTGATTACGGATTCATTGCGCTGACCCTGCACGCCGAAAGTTTCACCGTGGAAGACAGTGGCGTCGGTATTCCCGAGGAAAAACGCGAGGCCATGTTCGAGCCATTTGTACGTGGTAACGAGCAGCGCGGGGAAGGCCTGGGCCTTGGTTTGTCACTGGTGCAGCGCATCTGCGCCAACCAGGGATGGAGCGTCGATCTCACGCCCATGGAGCCACACGGTTGCCGGTTCGAAGTGACATTGAACCTGAACAAAACCTGACGTTCATTTTCGAGCAGATCCACCTCAGTGTGTGACGGTAAATCGACTGCACTTCGTCGATAAGTCACACACGGCGTCTAACTCTCTGTAAAATCTAGAAACATCTGAAGTATAGAGGTAACAATATTTTCACATTCAGATGACCTGACAGTGACAGCGGTGCCTTTAGTTTGGCCCGCATCAACGTCAGGAGCAGCTCTCATGAGCGACCGCATAGAACTCGAGTTTTCCCGCAAGTACGACAAGTCGCATGCTCGTCAGTACCTTGAAAAGCATCAGGACGGTCTTTGGCGCAAGTTGTCGCATCATCGCGATGAACAACTGGCGAGAAAGGCGCTTCACCTGGCCGGTGACCCTGGCCTGGTGCTGGATCTGCCTTGCGGCGCGGGGCGTTTCTGGCCATTGTTGGCCGAGAAACCGAACCGCTCGATCATCGGGGCTGACAACTCCGCAGACATGCTCAGCACCGCTTGTGCGTCACAGCCTGCAGAAGTTGTGAAAAGGGTACAACCTTTGCAGACATCTGCCTTTGACATCGACCTGCCTGATAACGCAGTAGATAGCATCTTCTGCATGCGCCTGCTGCACCACGTCGGTCAGTCAAGCGACCGGATGGCTCTATTGCGTGAGTTCCAGCGCGTAACCCGGGACAGTGTGATTGTCTCATTATGGGTCGACGGCAATTTCAAAGCATGGAAGCGTGCACGTCTGGAGAAACAGCGTCTCCAGAAAAACGGGCAGGAAAGTTACCAGAATCGTTTTGTGTTACCGGTTGCTACCGCAGAATCCGAATTTGAACAGGCAGGATTTCGTATCCAGAACCGAATGGATTTTCTGCCGATGTACGCCATGTGGCGTGTCTACGTCTTACGTAAAAGGTAAACAGATGGGTTTGCAGTCCTTGAAAGAGCCAGTTGTGAACTCGGTGCAGGATGAGTTCAACCATTTCTGGAGTCAGCACGGCGAATGGGTTGAAGAACCCAATTCCCGTCGAGGTGGAGAAAGTGGTGTACAGCGGCTCACGATGGACAACGGGCAAACGCTTTATGCCAAGCGTCAGACAGGGCATATATACCGCAGTTTGCTGCACCCTTTGGGGCGACCGACTGTATTGCGTGAGCGTGAAGCGCTTGAAGGTCTGCGCAAGCTTGGCGTAGTCGTGCCGGAAGTGGTGTTTTGTGGTGCCGAGCGCGGCGAGGACAATGCCTGGCGGGCATTGCTGGTCACGGTTGCGCTGGAAGGTTTCGAAGAGATAGAAAAGTGGCAGGCTGGCGGAGGACGCGAGCGGCATGGCGAGCTGTTCTATGAGCTCGTGCTCAAGGAAGTGGCGGCCACCCTGGCCCGCATGCACCTTGGCCGCTGGCAGCATAGCTGCCTGTATATCAAGCACATATTTGTACGTGTGACCGGTGAGGGGCCGGATGCCAAAGTCGAGGTTGCCTTGCTGGACCTCGAAAAAGGCCGGCGCCGCCTGACAGCGCAAGGGGCGGCCCAGCATGATATGAAACAGCTACGACGCCATTCGTCATTCAGCGCTGCAGACTGGCAAAAGTTGATCTACTTTTATCAGGCAGCGTTTGGCAGCTCTATCAAAGGTTTAGAGTCATGAAGCTAGAAATGGCAAGAGGTCTGTTTATCTTCGGTGCATTGGCAATTGCCACCGTTGCAGTGGCAGCGCTTGAACAACCGTCTACCCAGATACTCACGACACAGCACGGCGAGGGATATTGCCCGTTGCCGCGTGTGGCCAAGAGTCTGGTGAGCGTGCAGCCTGATCATGACCTGTTGCTGTTCATGTACAGCCTGGCGCAAGGGGCTGGGGTCAGGAACTGAGGCGCTTTGCTGCCTGACTTCTGACTATCCTGCTTGAGCCAGATGAAGGTGGTTGTCCCACAGCCCTGCTGGCAGGTCCAACGGTTTGGCCAGCAGTTGCGCTTTGCGACAATCATAGAAGCGGCAACGCCCTTGGCCCGAAGTCACGACAAACCCATCAGCTACCGCACCCACGCCTGCGCAGTCTGGTAGCGGCGCATCCAGCTTCAATGCACCGCTGTCCAGATCCCAGATAAAGAACCGGTTGCCACGCGGCGCTGTCAGGGCTACCAGGCGCAGATCACTGTGCACTGCAACGCTTGCAGTGTAATGAGCCATCGCCCGCAGTTGTTCTTCTGCCACCGGAAAGGCCTGAAAGGGCTGCCCCGGCCGTTTGATTGCCAGCAACTCGGCTACTTCGTGGCTGTCGCCCATGAACTGCTGGCCTGCCACGATGGTGCCGTCGCTGGCGATGCCCATGTGACGCACACTGTTCATCTGCTGGGAAAGAGTCTCCTTGCTCAGCAATATACCGTCACGCTGCATGATCACCAGGCTGGGCTGCATGGCATTCAGGTTCATCTCTACCCGGCTTTCCGCTTCGGTGCGAATACCGCCGTTCGCGACTACCAGCGTTTCGCCATCCGGCATCCACGAAACCTGATGCGGACCGATACCGTGCGTAGGAATTTCAGCCGAGTGCACCAGTCGCTGATCAACGAATCGATAGACGCCCAGTAGCCCTCGGCCTGGGTCAAGGGTGTCGTTTTCCGTCGCATATAGCCATTCGCCGTCGCGGTGAATCACCGCATGACCATAGAAGTGTCGGTTCGGCTGCGAAGCGATGGTTTGCAGCAAGCGGCCATCGCGCAAATCGATCAGATAGCTTTCAGTACCTGGACGACGTGCGATGAACACCGCAATCGGCAGGTCGGGATGATTGATGATGTCGTGGCAGCGCTGGCCCACCTGGGTGGCAAATACCTGCGTTCCGTCGAGCCGGAAACCCACCGCGTAGTGTTTGCCTTCGCCATCGTCGCGAGCGGAGAGCAGCAGAGGGGGTGCGTCTTTTTGCCTGAACAGCGTCCAGCCGCCCAGCGTGAAAGCGCTGAGCAAGAGACTGCCGAGGGCCATGGCCTGACGTCGCAACATCACGTGTACCTCTTGATCAATCGCCGTCGTTGGCGTTGAAGCCCAACTGAATGCCCAATGCCTTGGCCAGCTCGCCTTCATGCAGGCGGTGCACCGCATTGAGGCTGTCGTAGAACGCATTGAGCTGCTGACGTCCTGCTTCGGTGGCCAGCAGGTCGGCGAGCGGCGGCTTGAGTTCCGACAGTAATTTGCGGCTGGTAGCGTAGGCCGCATCGATTTTGTCAGCCAGCGGTTTCTGCTCGGCGGGCAGCAAGCTGCGCAGGCCCTTGTTGTCGACACCGGTCCAGACCGTTTCGGCGCTGATCAGGCTGGCTTCCAGGCTGCTGAGCGACGATTTGCTGCGCCATGCATCTGCCTGGAAGGGTTGCGGCTGGCCCTTGCTCTGGCGACCCAGTGGCGTGCCCAGTTTCTTCTTCAGACTGTCGAGGGCCGTGACCTGAACCCGCAGCAGTTCGGCGATGGCTTCATGAGAATCTGCGTAGCGCTGGTTGGGGAATTTGCTCAGTTGCGCAAGCATGCCGTCGGTACTGTTCCAGCTGCTGAGGATTTCCTCGGCAAGCTGCTTTTGACGCTCGCCGATTGCCATCAGCAGCGGGCAGTAGCGGGCTTTCTGTTCGGCGTTGGCCATGTCGATTTCCGCGTCGAACAGAATGTATTCGTAAGCGGACAAACCTTGCACCACGACGCTGGCCTTGGACAGCTCCTGAGCAGTGATCTGCGGCTGTGCCGTCACCAGTTGCTCGACCTGCCGGCCAACCAGGTTCTTCTTGTCTGGCCAGAACTGTATTTGCCAGGCGCGATTGCCCTCGGCCAGAGGGCCGATCAGCAGCGGTTGCAGCTCGGCCCAGGTCTTCTGCGCCTTGAGAAAGTCGGCGCGTGCTGTGGCCAGATCAGTCTTGCCCTGACAGAACGCCAGTGCGCTGGTTGCCAACTGACGATCAGCATCGACCCAACGGCTGTAGGTCGGCAGGATTACCTGTTTGGCAATGGCTGCGGACGTGACCGCCTGAGGGTCGGATGGCGAGCAGGCACCCAATGCAAGCGCCGCAAGGCTGGTCAGCAACAACTTGGGTCGGAACATGTCCGGCTCCTTATTTTATTTTCGAAAGATGATTTTGAAAAAATAATGTTGAACGAGACGATTCTGGAATGGGAGCAATCATAACGAATTCAGAAACGCCAACAGCGCTTCACGCTGTTGCGCGTCAAATGCAAGAACCTGCCGCTGCGCTGCCTGGGCTTCGCCGCCATGCCACAGTATCGCCTCAAGTACATTGCGGGCGCGACCATCGTGCAACAGTTGGGTGTGCCCGCTCACCGTGCCGGTCAGGCCAAGCCCCCACAGTGGGGGCGTGCGCCACTCGCGGCCAGTGGCCTGGAACTCGGTACGGTTGTCGGCCAGCCCTTCGCCCATGTCGTGCAGCAGCAAATCGCTGTACGGGCGAATCTCCTGATTGGCCAGCTCAGGCTCGGCGGCGTCGCTACGGGTCTTGAACGAGGGCGTGTGGCATTGCTGACAGCCCGCCTCAAAAAACAGATTCTTGCCCGCCAGCACTTGCGGGTCATCGACCTTGCGGCGTGCCGGAACCCCCAGGTTGCGTGTGTAGAACTCCACCAGACGCAGGATGTTGTCGCTGACCTCCGGCTCGCCGTTCGGGCCATTACCGTTGGGCGCTGCCAGGCAGTCGGTCTGGGCTGGCGTGCAGTCATCAAAGCGGCGCAGGCTGGTGGTCAGCCCCATGTCGCCGGAAAAAGCGTGCACGTTCTGCTGATTCAGGTTGGGTTGCCCGGCTTTCCAGCCGAATCGGCCCATGACGACTTTTTGCTGTGCATCGTCCCAGACCCAGTTTGGGCGTCCCGATATGCCATCGGCGTTCTTGTCATCCGGGTCGGCATTGGCAAGAATTGCTTCATCGGCAATCGCCTCAAGCAACCCCAGCCCGATCATCGGCGGGGCTATGCGCGCCGAGATGTGGGTATCGGGGTGCATCGGTCCGTAACCCAACTGGGTGATTCGGAGGGTCGGCTGGCGCAGCTCGACTGAGGTGCCATCGCGAAACTCGACCGCCAGCGCATCGTACTCGACCCGCACCTTGCCCTCGGGGGCCACGCCGGGGTTCGACATGTCCTGCAACTGCCCACCGTAAGTCGGCTCAGGCAGCACGCCATTGCGCTGCACAAGATCGGCGTAGGCCGGGTCATCAGGAATCGACAGCCTGACCAGCATCGACACGGCGTTGCTGTCGCCAGTTTCTGGCGGATGACCACGACCGTCCTTGATGTGGCAGTTCTGGCAAGCGTTGGTGTTGAACAACGGCCCAAGCCCGTCGCGAGCGGTCGTGGTCGATGGCGCAATCACCCACGGACTGCGGAAAAAACTGTTGCCGACACTGAAGTCCAGCCGCCGCACGGGCGACAAGTTGGCCGAGGGCATGGAAAAGGCATTCTGATCGCTCTTCCTGACCGTCGCACTGCCTCCGGACAAGGCTTCTCCCGGCTCGGCATGAGTGAAACGCGGGGCGTCATCGCATGCACTCACGGCCAGAGTCGTAAGCAAGGCGAGGGATAGACGGAGCCGCGTACTCATACACATCCTGCAACGAGGCGAAAATCGGGGCGTGCAAGCTTATCAGCCTCGTGCGGTTTGAATAAGAGGGATTATCGTTTGCCCGCTCTGACGTAATGCGTTGTTACGAATCTCTGAGGCTGGTCCGGTCCCGGCATTTTTGCCTATGCTGCACATGTCGAAGCTGACAGCACACACAGACAACATGCCCAGCAGAGGCCACATCAATGGATAACCCGGAAAACAGCGCGCTCGTGACCACAATCGAGACGCTGGAAGCGCTCTATGGCCCGATTGCTCCTCCTTCCATGATCAAGGAAGTTGACCATATTCACGCGGTCTACCGGCCCTTCATCGAGTCGGCACCCTTTGTTGTGCTGGCCTCTGCCGGGTCTGATGGCCTTGATGCGTCTCCGCGTGGCGATCAGGCGGGCTTCGTGTATATCGAGGACAGCAAGACGCTTTATCTGCCTGACCGGCGCGGCAACAACCGCATCGATACCCTGCGCAATATCATCAGCGACCCACGCGTCGCGTTGCTGTTCCTCATCCCTGGCGTGGGCGAGACCTTGCGGGTCAACGGAACAGCGCAGATATCGGTTCAGCCCGAACTGTTGTCGCGTTTTGAGGTGAACGGCCAACTGCCCAGGTCAGTGCTGCGCATCTCCGTGACCAGCGTGTACTTCCAATGCAGCAGGGCAACCATCAGGTCCGGTTTATGGGATGCAACCCGGCACATCGAACGCAGCACGCTGCCGACTGCCGGGCAAATACTAAAAGCGGTTTCGGCCGAGCAGATCGACGGTGACGCCTATGACAAGGCTTTGCCGGGACGCATCGCGGATACGTTGTATTGAAGCTCCGGGAACTCGCTTCTGTAATGGTCAGCGCTCAGCAGTTGAAAGCAACGCATATCGGTCAGGCATAAAAATGCCGGTCAGCGAACTGACCGGCATTGGTTGTTACCGCAAACAGTATCTGTCAGAACTCGTGATCAGCGTTGTCCGGGTTCAGGTCGGTGATGCCGAGCTTGCCAGCGGCCTGTTCGATAGCCCCCGTCTGTTTGACCAGCGCAGCAATGGCGTCACGCACCACTTGATTGCCTGCCGTGTTGCCGGCAGCGATCAACTGGTCGAAGTGCTCACCCTTGTTGGCGTGATCAACGATGACCTGTAGCTTGGCCTGGGTGTCGTCCAGATCGGCGCGCAAGGTGGCGTCGGTGGCAGGGTCTACCTTGGCAACCAGAGACGAAAGGCTCGGGCCGCTGACTTTGCTGCCATCGGTGCGCGTGTATTCGCCCAGGTAAACGTTGCGAATACCCTTGCCGTTGTAGAAGTGCGAGTTGTGCGTGTTGTCGCTGAAGCAGTCGTGTTCGTCTTCGCTGGAGTTGGCTTCCAGCGCGACTTTCATACGCTCGCCCGCCAGTTCACCCAGCGACAGGCTGCCCATGCCGAAGAGCATTTTGCGCAGACCGCTTTCGCCGGATTCGGCTTCCAGCGTGGCGCGGTAGTTGTCGGCAACGCCGGCCTTCCAGTTGCCAGACATTTCTTCCAGATCGCTGACCAGCAGATCGGTAACAGCTTTGAGGTAGGCGCGGCGGCGGTCGTTGTGGCCGCCGGTCGCACCGGCGCCTTCAAGGTAGTCACTGGCTGGACGAGCCCCGGCACCAGGGCCGGTGCCGTTCAGGTCCTGGCCCCACAGCAGAAATTCAATGGCGTGGTAGCCGGTAGCAACGTTCGCTTCGGAACCGCCCAGCTCGTTCAGGCTGGCGAGTTTTTCGGAGGTGATCTCCTTCACGTCGACCTTGTCTTCGCCGACCTGAATTTCGGTGTTGGCGATGATATTGGCAGTCGCGCCCGGGTTGCCCAGCGCGTGCTGGTAATCCTTGGCGACATAGTCGATCAGGCCTTCGTCCAGGGGCCAGGCGTTAACCTGTCCTTCCCAGTCGTCGATGATGGTGTTGCCGAAGCGGAAAACCTCGCTCTGCATGTAAGGCACACGCGCAGCTACCCACGCATCCCGTGCGGCTTTCAAAGTTTCATCGTTGGGTTTTGCCAGGAATGCGTCGACGACGGTGCTCAGTTTTTTCGCACCAGTTTCGGCGTCGTCGAACACCGCAGACACCATGTTGGCGTAATTCGCGACCACAGCCTTGGCCGCCGCGTCGTCAGTCTGGGCGGCTGCGGCCGGAGCAGGGGCAGCAGGCGTCGCCGCGGGAGTCGCAGGAGCAGCGGCTGGCGCGGGTGCCGGGGCGGCAGCCTTGTCCTTGCCTTCGCCACAACCGGCGAGAGAGATAGCGATGGCCAACAGACTAGCGGTTGCCAGAGGCATACGAATCATGACGGAATCCTGCGTCGATAAAGTTGATGGCGGGGTGCGCCCAGAAAATCTGCGACATGATGCGAAAGATTTGCATTCGATGTAAAGGCAAAACGCCTTTGCGGTCGTGTTCAGGTATTCAGCAGGTTGTAACAGTCGGTTTCAAGATGGCTCGAAAGAGCACTGCCGTTCAAAGGCTGGCGGCGTTACGCTCTCTCGACTGTTTCAGGTAGGCCAGCAATTCCCGACCGGGCAGCGGCTTGCTGTACAGGTAGCCCTGGCCTTCGTGACAGCCCTGAGTGACGATATAGGCTTCCTGCTCTAGCGTCTCCACACCCTCGGCGATGACCTGCATGCCAAGGCTTTTACCCAGCTGGATAATGGCCCGCACGATGGTGGCGTCATCGTCGTCGTCAATCAGGTCCTGAACGAAACTCCGGTCGATCTTGATCTTGTCCAGCGGCAGGCTTTTCAGGTAACTCAGCGACGAGTAACCGGTACCGAAATCATCAATGGCGATCAAGGCGCCGGAGCGTCGCAGGCTCAGCAGGTGCTGGGCGGCGGTGTTGATATCTTCCATCAGGCCGGTTTCGGTCACTTCCAGTTCCAGGCTGCGCGGTGGCAGGCGGTAGATCTGCAACAGGTTGTTGACCACGCGCGGCAGTTCCGCGTGATGCAGTTGTACGGTCGACAGGTTGACCGCCATGCGCAAGTCGGTGAAGCCCTGATCAAGCCATTCGCGTAACTGGCGGCAGGCCTGATCAAGCACCCATTCGCCGATGGCGATGATGGTGCCATTCTGCTCGGCCAACGGGATGAATACATCCGGCGGCACCAGACCATGCTCTGGATGTTGCCAGCGGATCAGGGCTTCCACGCCAACGATGCGGTGATCGCGATAGCTGATCTGCGGCTGATAGACCAGGTACAACTGATTGCCCGGCAAGGCTTCGCGCAGATCTTTTTCGAGTTCACGACGGCGGCGCATTTCGCTGTCGACGCTGGCGATGTAGAACTGATACCGGTTACGCGAGCGGGCTTTGGCCAGCGTCATGGTCTGTTCAGCTTTTTGCAGCAGTTTCTCGGTGTTGTCGCCGTCTTCGGGAAATAGCGTGATGCCAATGGTCGCTCGTAAGCGGATCTGCTGTTCACCGACTATAAACGGGGCCTCCAGCTCATCCAGAATATTCTGCGCCAGCTCTGCTGCCTCATAGGGTTGCTCGATTTTGGCCTGCACCAGTGCAAACTGATCGCCGCCCAATCGCGCCAGAGCGCCGAGTCGCCCGCTGTGGGCGCGCAGCCGGTCAGCCAGCGCGAGTAACAGTTGATCGCCTGCCTGATAGCTGAACTGTTCGTTAATACCTTTGAAGTCATCCAGGCCAACGCAGAGAATCGCGACCCGGTGCTGCTGACGCCCCGCATCTTCGAGAATTCTGTCCAGACCGATCTGCAACTGAAGCCGGTTGGGCAGGCCGGTCAGGAAATCGTATTGCGCCATGCGCTGCAGATTGTTCTCCGCCTCGTGGCGCAGATAAGTGTGGCGCTCGATGGAGGCCAGCAGCTGGTTGGCGGTATTGACCCAAATCCCCAGTTCGTTTTTCTCGTGGCCTTTGAGCAATGGCAATTGGTGTTCGCTGGGGCGGTCGGGGTTGATCGCGATCAGATGTTCGATGATTTTCGACAGTGGCCTGGTCAGCAACCAGTGATAGACCAAGTACAACACCAGCCCCATTGCCAATGCACGCAATACACCAGCGATGAAGATGATTGCGGCATTGACCAGAAAGCTTTCGCCGTAATTGGCAGTGTCCAGCGTGATACGCAGGTCGCCGTAATACTCGCTGTAGGGGCTGCGACCGACCAGTTGCGTGGTGAAGCTGCGCTCCTGGCCGAGGATAAGGTCTGTCAGCCAGCGGGTTGGAGAGCTTTTCAGCGGGCGGTCTTTTTCTGCGAGCAGGCTTTCGTTGGGGTGTCCTATCGATGCCCTGCGTACCGCGTCGTCCTGAAACAGGCCTTCGATGACCTGCATGCCCATTTCGCGGTCCAGGCTGTAAACGGCCTGCGTGGAGGGATCGCGGAACATTCCGAGAATTCGTTCGGCATCGTTCGCCACGGCCTGACGCGTCTTGTAGGCGTCGAAAACGATTTGCGCACAGCTTAGTACGACGCCTACCAGCAGCGCCGAAAGCAGTACGACGCGCAGCAACTTTACCGAAAGGCTATTCTTGAGTTCCAGCTTCAATGGCCGTTCCTTAGTTCGTGTCGGAGGACATATCGCCCTATGACCCTCGAAAAGCCAGATCCGACCGTCGTGACGTGGTCAGAAACGGTGCGTCTGGCTGATCTTCGCGTTCCTTGCACCTACTGGCCCAAGCCACCTGAGTGTGTCGGGTGGCCAGGTGGGTAACTTGAGCAGAACACTGTAAAGAATTACGTCGTGATGCGAGTCAGCTAGCGTTTTCTGACAATACACAAAGTAACAGCGACAGGCGAAAAAACATTTGCTGTTCACCTGACTGGCAGGTCGAAGTCTGACGCCGTTTATTAAACACGAATCTGGAAAGACTACAGGTATAAACCTGGAGCATAAAAAACCCGGCGCGAGGCCGGGTTTTTCGATGAGGCTGGAATCAGGCTGCGAATTGCTTGGCCACGAAGTCCCAGTTCACCAGGTTCCAGAACGCTTCTACGTACTTAGGACGCAGATTGCGGTAGTCGATGTAGTAGGCGTGTTCCCACACATCGCAGGTCAGCAGCGGGGTGTCGCCGCTGGTCAGCGGGTTGCCGGCACCGATGGTGCTGGCCAGAGCCAGAGAGCCATCAGCCTTCTTCACCAGCCAGCCCCAGCCGGAGCCGAAAGTGCCGATGGAAGTCTTGCTGAACTCTTCCTTGAACTTGTCGAAGGAACCGAACGCCTTGTTGATGGCTTCGGCCAGAGCGCCGGTAGGCTCGCCGCCAGCGTTAGGGGCCAGGCAGTTCCAGTAGAACGTGTGGTTCCAGACCTGAGCGGCGTTGTTGAAGATACCGCCCGAGGAGGTCTTGATGATTTCTTCCAGGGTCTTACCTTCGAACTCGGTGCCTGGCACCAGGTTGTTCAGGTTCACGACGTAGGTGTTGTGGTGCTTGTCGTGGTGATATTCCAGAGTCTCCGCAGAAATGTGCGGCACCAGAGCGTCTTTGGCGTAGGGCAGTGGCGGCAATTCAAAAGCCATGGTTTATCTCCTTTCAGGTCAATTGCGGTAATCGCACGGCCGATCACGGGCGGCCAGATACAGCATGCACCGGGAGTTTTACTCTTTTGCGGCGCAGACCCCGGATCATAGCACCGGGTCTGCGGCTTAACCACGCAACAACTGTGTGGGATAGAGGTTCCAACGCGTTTGACCTGGAGGTCATGAAACCCGTCAGGCTGAGCGGATCAACTGAAAGGCCACGCTGAACATCATCACGGCGATCATCACGTCCAGCATGCGCCATGTGGCGGGGCGGGCCAGCCAGGGCGCGAGCCATGCCGCACCTAGTGCCAGGCTTGAGAACCACAGCAGCGAGGCGCTGGCAGCACCGGCCACGTACGCCCCCGGCACGTCCTGTTGTGCCCCGAGCGAGCCAATCAGCAGTACGGTGTCCAGATACACGTGCGGGTTCAGCAAGGTAACGGCCAGCGCACTAAGCAACACCGTGCGCAGCGATCTTTTGCCAACGGCTGCGCTGTGTTCAAGGCTTTGCCGCGAGCACGCGCGCCGCAGTGCCTGCAGGCCATACCAGCTCAGGAATATCACACCGCCCCAACGCGCTACCGCCAGCAATGTCGGGTTTTGTGTGAGCACATTGGCCAGTCCGAAGACGCCTGCCGCTACCAGAATGGCGTCGCACACAATGCACAGCAACGCCACGGGCACGTGATGTTCACGGCGCAGGCCCTGAGCGAGTACAAAAGCGTTCTGAGTACCGATAGCCATGATCAGGCCTGCCGCGATCAGCAGGCCATTAAGGTAGCTTTGCCACATAAAGACGTTCCATTGAGCAGATTCAGATGGCGATTCTTATGCGTTGAGCGCTATAAGGAAAACAAATAATACTCATCGCTCATTAGGAAAACTGATGTTCGACTACAAATTGTTATCTGCATTGGCGGCTGTGATCGAGCAAGCCGGTTTCGAGCGTGCCGCTCAGGTGCTGGGGCTGTCTCAATCTGCGGTTTCGCAGCGCATCAAATTGCTGGAGGCACGCATTGGTCTGCCGGTGCTGGTGCGCGCGACGCCACCGAGCCCGACCGACATCGGACGCCGCCTGCTCAATCATGTACAGCAGGTCCGTTTGCTGGAGCGCGACTTGCAGAGTCAGGTGCCGGCGCTGGATGAAGAGGGCATGCCCGAGCGTCTGCGAATCGCCTTGAATGCCGACAGTCTGGCGACCTGGTGGGCACCGGCCATCGGCGCGTTTTGCACGCAACACCGGCTGTTGCTGGATCTGGTTGTCGAAGATCAGGACGTAGGGCTCAAGCGCATGCGTGCAGGCGAGGTCGCGGCCTGCCTGTGTGGCAGCGAGCGTCCGGTGGCCGGGGCGCGCAGCCAGTTGCTGGGGGCCATGCGCTATCGGGCGCTGGCCAGTCCCGCGTTCATCGCCCGCCATTTTCCGGACGGTGTCAGCCCGGCAAATCTGGCCAGATCGGCAGCACTGGTGTACGGGCCGGACGACCTTCTGCAGCATCGTTATCTGGCACTTCTTGGCGTTCAGGACGGCTTCGAGCATCATTTGTGCCCGTCGTCCGAAGGTTTCATACGTATGATCGAGGCCGGGATGGGCTGGGGCCTGGCGCCCGAGTTGCAGGTGCGCGACCAGTTGCGCAGCGGCACTCTGCTTGAATTGCTGCCGGAGCGCTGCATCGATGTGCCGTTGTACTGGCACCATTGGCGCAATGGCGGACAGCTCTTGACGCAGCTTACCGAACATCTTGCGCAACATTCGGCCGATTGGCTGGTGCCGCTGAGCGAGGAATGATCGTCAACATGATCATGTGTAATCCATGCAGGCAGGGTTTTCCCTTTTCTGCAGATGCGTTAACGGAGCGGTAAATGAAGATTCTGGTCACCGGCGCGAGCGGCTTCATCGGCGGACGCTTTGCGCGTTTTGCCCTTGAGCAGGGCATGAGCGTGCGGATCAATGGCCGTCGTGCCGAAGGTGTCGAGCACCTGGTCAGGCGTGGCGCCGAGTTCATCCAGGGCGACCTCGCTGACCCTTATCTGGTGCGGGCGCTGTGCGATGACGTGGAAGCGGTGGTGCACTGCGCAGGCTCCGTCGGCCTGTGGGGACGCCGCCAGGATTTCATGCAGGGCAACGTGCAGCTTACCGAAAACATCGTCGAGGGCTGCCTGAAACAAAGGGTGCGAAGGTTGGTTCATCTTTCGTCGCCCTCGATCTACTTTGATGGCAAATCGCACCGCGGCATCAAGGAAGAGCAGGTGCCCAAGCGTTTCCATAATCACTATGCGGCGACCAAATACCTGGCCGAGCAAAAGGTCTTTGGTGCCGAAGAGTTCGGTCTGGAAGTGATCGCCCTGCGGCCGCGCTTCGTCACTGGCGCGGGCGACAACAGTATTTTCCCGCGTTTGCTGCACATGCAGCGCAAGAAGCGTCTGTCGATTGTCGGCAACGGTTTGAACGTGGTGGATTTCACCAGCATGCACAACCTCAACGAAGCCATGCTGAGCAGCTTGCTGGCAACCGGCTCGGCGCTGGGCAAGGCCTACAACATCAGCAACGGCACGCCGGTCCCGCTGTGGGACGCAATCAATTATGTTATGCGCCAGATGCATCTGCCTCAAGTCACCCGTTATCGTTCATACGGACTGGCCTACAGTGCCGCAGCAATCAACGAGGGTGCCTGCCTGCTGTGGCCGGGCCGACCTGAACCTACCCTGTCAAGAATGGGCATGCAGGTCATGAACAGGGATTTTACGCTTGATATCAGCCGCGCCAGGCATTATCTGGATTATCAGCCTCAGGTCAGCCTGTGGACAGCGCTGGATGAATTCTGTGGCTGGTGGCAGGCACAGCACGCAATCTGAATGCGGTAGTGGCACAGTGAGATTGGTTACGCGCTGTTGTTATACTGCCCGACTTTGGTTTAACAGCTTCCTGAAGGGTTATTCATGCGCAACGATCCATACGACGACGTCGATGACGTTCCCAGCCTGAGCGCCAAGGACGACGATGACGACTTCGCGCCGGGCAATGGTGCACGCGAACGCACCACGGTCTATTCGCGTACCACACCGGTGGTCAAGGTAAAGGGCCCGAGCACCGGACCGCTATGGGCGTTGGTCGGCGCGCTGTTCATTGCCTTTTGCGGTCTGGGCTGGTGGAGCTTTCAGCAGGTCTCCCTCATGGAACAGCAATTGGTGGCCACTCAGGAGAGCTTTGCGCGCATCAGCGAAGAAGCGGCGGGACGCCTGCAGGATATTTCCGGCAAAGTCGTTGCGACCGAGGCGCTGTCCAGCGATGGCGAGGCGCTCAAGCAGCGCATCAAGCTGCTGGAAGCGCAACTGGAAGATCAGGACAAACAGCGCGAGGGCGTTGAAGGCCAGCAGGGCAGTCTCGACAAGCGCCTGGAGCAGATGGCCGCGCAAACCGCCCAGCAGCACAGTGAAAGCGCGCAGTTGCAGGAGCAGCTCAAAAGCGTCGTCGCTGAGCTGACCACGCTGAAAGCCGCGCTGCCCGATCTGAAAACCGCACAGGCCGATCAGGGCAAGCTGGATGCGCAAATCAAAAGCGTGGCAGCCGATGTTGCGACATTGAAGAAACAGGGCAACCCGTCGGCCGCTGTCGAGCGCCTGGAGCAGGACCTGATGGTCCTCAAAAGCGAACAGGAAAACCGCCCGGCCCCTTCAGCAGAGGCCAATACTGCGGAGTTCGACGCGTTTCGTGCTCAGGTCACCCGCAATATCAATACCCTCACCAGCCAGATCCAGAATCTGTCGCAACAGCTCAACGCGCGTCGTTGAAGGCAAGACTTGCCGGCGGCTGTCCATAGCAGATAGCCGCTGGCAAATTTCCTGACATTTTTTTGTACTCGTTAAATAGATATGTACTTGCCAATAGAAGGAAGGCTTACGCTTGCCTGGCTGTTAACTAAATTGGAGTTTCAACAATGAATGGAATCAATGAGATGTACACCGATGCCCCGCAAGAAACGACCGAAAATTACATCCCGGCTGAAGACTCAGACCAGGGAGTAGACGAAGTTTCCAGGACGCCGTTGCCCACTTACGCCGACGTACCGGATTATCCGGAAGATTTGGTACGCCAGCAGGTCAAGCCACCGGTGAAGTTCAAACCGCCTGTAAAGCCACCTGTCAAACCGCCTGTAAAGCCGCCTGTAAAACCTCCGGTCAAGGGGGCGGGTCCGGTGAAGCCGCCCGTGAGACCGCCCGTGAAATCCCCGGTCAAGGTGAAAAAGCCAGTGAGGCCACCTGTCAAGCCGCCCGTCAAACCTGTTATCAAACCACCCGTTGCGCAAAAGTTAACGCCGGCCCCTGAGGCACCTTCGCGCCTGGACAAGCTGCTGGCAGTCATAAGCACGGTCACCGGTGTTTTACAACTGGTCCACCCGCTAAACAGTGTCTTCAACCCCGATGGTACGGTCAGTTATCCGAATGGAAGTGTTGCGGCGGCAGATGGCCAGTCCTTGAAGCACACGGATGGCACTGTTCAACACCTGGATGGCACCACCGTGCATGCCGACGGTTCGGTCGAGCACCCCGGCGGCGATGTTCAACACAAGGACGGGACCTGGGTTATGGCAGATGGCTCTGTCAGCTACCCCGACGGTCGCTGGAAGTTACCGGACGGAACTATCACTGATGCCGAAGGCAATGTGCTAGGTACAGTCGGGCCTGAGGCTAAGCTGTAACAGTAATAAGTACGGGCGATAAAAAACCCCGGCTCTTGCGAGTCAGGGTTTTTTGCTGTTGCAGCGCCGTGTTACAGGCGTGGGTAGTCGATATAGCCGACCGGCCCTTTGCCGTAGAACGTTTCGGGATGCGCTTCATTCAGAGGCGCATCGCTGGCCAGACGCTCAGGCAGGTCCGGGTTGGCAATATAAGGCACACCAAATGCGATAGCGTCGGCCTTGCCTTCTGCCAGCCAGGTATTTGCGGTGTCCTTGGTGAATTTTTCATTGGCGATGTAGATGCCGCCGAAATCCTTCTTCAACTGCGGGCCGAGGCTGTCTTCGGCGTCACGCTCACGGGCACAGATGAACGCGATACCGCGCTTGCCAAGCTCTTTGGCCACGTAGCTGAAGGTTTCAGTGCGGTTAGCATCGCTCATGTCGTGCATGTCGAAGCGAGGCGAAAGGTGTACGCCTACGCGACCAGCGCCCCACACCTCAATGACCGCATCAGTCACTTCCAGCAGCAGACGAGCACGGTTTTCTACCGAACCGCCGTACTCGTCAGTGCGCTGGTTGGAGCCGGTCAGCAGGAACTGTTCCAGCAGGTAGCCGTTGGCACCGTGTACTTCCACGCCGTCGAAGCCCGCAGCCTTGGCGTTTTCCGCACCGACGCGATAGGCCTCGACGATGTCACCGATTTCTGCCAGTTCCAGCGCGCGCGGGGTCGGTAGCGGGGTGATCGGGCGCATCAGGCTGACGTGGCCTTCAGCTGCGATAGCGCTAGGGGCCACCGGAGTTTCGCCGTTCAGGTACGCCGGGTGGGAGATGCGGCCAACGTGCCACAGCTGCAGCACAATCCGGCCACCAGCGGTATGCACGGCCTTGGTGATGTTGCTCCAGCCGCGTACTTGGTCGTTGGACCAGATGCCGGGTGTGTCCGGGTAACCAACACCCATCGGCGTGACCGATGTGGCTTCAGTCAGGATCAGGCCTGCAGAAGCACGCTGCACGTAATACTCGGACATCAATGCATTGGGTACGCGACCTTCGTCGGCGCGGCAGCGCGTCAGTGGCGCCATGATGATGCGGTTTGGCAGTTGCAGATCGCCAATGGTGATCGGGTCAAAGATAGTCGTCATGTGTCGAATCCTCGTGATTGATCAATGTGTAGCAGGTGCCAGATCGGGGTTGCCGGTCTGACGAAAAGTAATCAGTGTGATCAGCAGCGCGAGCACTGCCAGCATGGCAGCGGCCAGCGGTACGCTGGTCAGGCCCAGGCCGTGGGCGATGACGCTGCCACCGACCCAGGCACCAAGCGCGTTGCCCACGTTGAAAGCGCCGATGTTCAGGGTTGAAACCAGGTTGGGCGCGGCTTTGCCGAAGGTCACCACGTTGATCTGCAGAGCCGGGACGGCGGCAAAGGCAGCGACCGCCCAGAGGAACAGGGTGATTTCAGTCGGGATCAGCGCGGCGCTGGTCCAGCTGAGAGCGGTTGAGATCACCGCCATCGAGACGAACACGGCAATCAGCGTGGATGACACACGGCGGTCGGCCATCTTGCCGCCAATCACGTTACCTGCGGTCAGGCCCAGGCCTATCAACAGCAGGGTCCAGGTCACGCCCTTGGGCGATACGCCGGTGACTTCGCCGAGCAGCGGGGCAATGTAGGTGAACAGGGTGAACATGGACGCTGAAAACAGCGCGGTCATGGTCAGCGACAGCCAGATACCGGCACCTTTCAGTGCGGCCAGTTCGGCGCGCATGTCGAGTTTTTCTTCATTGCGGTTGGTCGGCAGAAAGCGGATCAGGCCGATCAGTGCAATCACGCCGATGACTGTTACCGCCCAGAAGGTCGAGCGCCAGCCTGCGTATTGACCCAATGCAGTACCCAAAGGCACGCCCAGCACGTTGGCCAGGGTCAGACCGGTGAACATCAACGCTACTGCCGAAGCGCGGCGATTGGCAGGCACCAGCCCTGCAGCAACTACCGAACCGATGCCGAAGAACGCACCATGACACAGCGCTGTAACCACGCGGGCGAACATCAATACGTTGTAGTCACTGGCCAGTGCGCAGAGCAGGTTGCCGATGATGAAAATGCCCATCAACGTGACCAGCGCAGCCTTGCGCGGCAGTTTTGCCGTGGCCATGGCCATGAACGGCGCGCCGACGGCCACGCCCAGCGCATAGCCGGTGACCAGCCAGCCTGCGCCGGGGATAGATACACCAAGGTCAGCCGCCACATCGGGCAGCAGGCCCATGATGACGAATTCGGTGGTGCCGATGGCAAAGGCGCTCAGGGCCAGAATAAGTAGCGAAAGAGGCACGGGGCAGCTCCTGGTAAACGTTGGAAAATCAGGTCGGGTTGTTCAGCTCTTCAACCAGCGCCTGAACGAATGCCTGTATGACTTCTTCGTTGCGTCTGAAGAAATGCCATTGGCCAACCTTCTTGCTGCTGATCAGGCCAGCGCGTTGCAAGGTCGCCAGATGGGCCGAGACAGTGGATTGGGACAATCCTGCACGCTGATCGATCTGTCCGGCGCACACGCCGTGTTCAATCGAGTATTGCTGAGCAGGAAAGCTCGCGCGGGGGTCCTTCAACCAGGTCAGGATTTCTCGGCGGACCGGATGGGCCAGGGCTTTTATTATGTCGTCGAGGTCGATAGGCATGTCGTTCTCACAGGCGGTGTAGCGATATATCGCGATAGGACGAACCTTATATCTGTATTTCGCGATATACAAATATGATTTTGTGCTTAGGACTGGCAAAATCGCTATATCGGGTTATATCGATATATAGACCTCGGCCTTGAAAGCGGCGTAGGCTTGCAGGCATGAACTATCTGGCACATCTTCATCTTGGCGGGCATCGGCCTGCTCAATTGCTTGGCAGCCTGTATGGCGACTTCGTCAAAGGTCCGCTGTCGGGACGTTTTCCTGCAGAGCTTGAAGCGGCCATTCGGCTGCATCGCAGCATTGACGCTTTCACTGACAGCCACCCGCTGATCAAGGCTTCCATTGCCCGCTTTCCATCCCAGCGGCGACGCTATGCAGGCATTATGCTCGACGTCTTTTTCGATCATTGTCTGGCTCGCGACTGGCATCGCTATGCCGATCTGCCGCTGGACGTATTCACTGGCAAAGTCTATGGCACGCTGGCCGCCGAGCCGCAATTGCCCGAGCGGCTCGCATTGATCGCGCCGCGCATGGCCGCGCAGGACTGGCTGGGTTCGTATCGGGATTTCGAGGTGCTGGGGCAGGTGCTGAGCGGGATATCGCGACGCTTGTCACGGCCCGAAGGGCTGGCAGGCGGCATGCAGGAACTGCAGGCGCTTTACCAGCCCTTGAGTGCGGATTTCGCCGAGTTCTATCCGCTATTGGAGGATTTTGCTCAGGCTGCCCTGGCCGAGCGCGAAGCCACTTCGCTCGGCTGAGCAGGCTCGCCGGATACTTGTTTACCGATCACTGACTCCCCCGTGACAGGTTCACCGAACAGCGCCACCTGAACGGCTTGCTGGGCCTTGAACGCCAGTGCAGCGCGTTCCTGATCCGCCGTCGGAATCGGGGTCAGCAGGTGAATGTGCACATCGCTCTGCTCATTGGCGAACAACCGGCGCAAATGGGACAGCAAATCGTCGTCGCCAATGAACGGGGCAATCGGGTCCGGTTTGCCGTCGCGCGAGTAACCGATGGCCACTGGCTGGATCGGCACGCCGGCTTCAATGGCACTGGACAGCAGACGGCCGTGGAAGGTGCGCAGGCTTCTGCCATCGGTGGTGGTGCCTTCCGGGAAGATCAGCAGTGCGTTGCCTTGTTGCAGGTGATTGCACATCTGCTTTTGAATCAGACGGCTGTCGCCCGACCCGCGACGAATGAACAGCGTACCAGCCTTCAGTGCCAGCCAGCCCGCTACCGGCCAGGTCCGGACTTCGGCCTTCGACAGAAACGACAGCGGTGCCAGCATGCCCAGCAGTGCAATGTCGGTCCACGACACATGGTTACTGACCCACAGCATTGGCTGGGTTGGCAACTGACCTGTCACGGTGACGCGAAACGGCAGGGCATTGGTCAGGCGCGCCATGAACCAACGGCTCCAGCGCTGCCTGCGCTCCATCGACCCACCGATTCTGGTGCGTTCCAGAACCGCGAACGTTCCGGCAATCGTCAAGCCGAGCGCCACGACCAGCAGCACCCGGACTACGCGGGCATAGCCGCGTGCCCGGCTCATCACACGGCCGCCTTGAAGTGGCGGGCGTAACGCGGGCACAAGTCGTCGCGCTTGAGCAGGATGAAGACGTCGGCCACCTGGAAATCTTCGTCCCAGCAAGGTTCGCCGCAGATCTTGGCGCCCAGGCGCATGTAAGCCTTGAGCAGTGGCGGCATCTCGCAGATCACATTGCTCGGGATATCGAGCGTCGGCAGCGGGTTTTTCGGCTCGGCGCGCAAGTGCTCGTTGCACAGGTAGCGTTCGCGCAGGCGTTGCATGATCGCGTGCGCCTGAATGCCGCCGTCGTGCATCGGGATGCTCGCGCAGCCCATCAGGTAGCTGTAGCCGCCTTCGTTCAGCACCTCGGCCAGCTCGCTCCACAACACCGCGATGGTGCCACCGTTGCGGTAGGCCGGGTCTACGCAGGTACGTCCCAGTTCAAGAATCGGACCCTGCAGATGAACCAGACCGTGCAGGCTGAATTCTTCTTCACTGTAGAAACGCCCCAGCGTGCTGGCAGCCTTGTGGTCGAGCAGCCGGGTAGTGGCAACCAGACGCCCGGTGTTCAGGTCACGCACACCAATGTGCGAGCAATGAACATCGTAATCGTCGATATCCAGGCCTTGTTCAGCGCCGTTGAGACGGGCGTTGAACTCTTCGCTGAACACACTGAAACGCAACGCCTGTGCTTCCTGCAGGGCGCGCGCTCCAATCAGGCGCTCGGCCTGAAGACGACGTTCAGAAGTGTTGTCACGAATGCGGGCGATCTGGGTCATACGAATCTCCATGAGCCAGCCATGCAGAGTTTGGCTGGTTGACTGATTTGTCCAGGCGCTTTGCCGTACTTGCAGGCTAGGGAGATGGCGTGTCATGCCTGTGAAACTTTGGTGATGGTTGTGTGACGGGCAACGCTGTGGGCATTTCCAGGCTGGTGGAGCGGGAGGAGCGAGCGGCGTACGAAGGACCACTATCGTGCCCATGCTCCGCGTGGGTATGCCGTTCTGGACGCTCTGCGTCCTGTCCCGGGGTAATGGCTGACTGTCACGAAGCCCTGATACGGTATGCGGATTACTCTGTAGAGGCTCTGTCATGCCGCGTAGATCTTTCCGCCTGTGTCTGGTTTTGATCCTGGGCTTCAGTGCCCAGGGCGTCGTTGCTCAAACATGGCCGACAGAGCAATGGTCATCTCAGCCTGCGCCGCGATCTGCGGCAATCGAAGAACTCGAGGCCTACGCCTTCCCGCCCCGTGACGACGCCACACGCAAGGGCATTCGCACCGATGCGCTGCTGGTGATTCGTGATGGCGAAGTTGTGTATGAGCGCTACGGCGGTGTGACCACAGCGCAAACCGCGCACCTGACCTGGTCGATCAGCAAGAGCGTGATGGCGACAGTGCTGGGCGTGGCGTTTACCGACGGGCGCTTTCAACTCAATGATCCAGTGGCGAAGTTCTACCCGCCGTTCAAGGCGCACCCCGATATCGCCATCAAAGACCTGATGCACTGGGCTTCGGGGCTGAATTGGCAGGAAGATTACGAATATGCACCGCTTAACTCTTCCGTAGTCGCCATGCTCTACACCCGTGGGCGTGACGACATGGCGCGCTTCACCGCCGAGCACCGCGCAGCCAAATCCCCCGGCAAGGCGTACCTGTATTCCAGCGGCGACAGCACGGTTCTGGCTGCTGCGTTGAAAAATATCGTCGGGCCACAGGCGTATGCGGATTATCCGTGGACCGCACTGTTTGACCCGCTTGGCATCCGCAGTGCCGTCTGGGAAACCGATGGCGTGGGTACATTTGTAGGGTCGTCCTATGCCTACATGACCGCCCGCGACCTGGCACGCATCGGCTTGCTGATGCAGCGCGGCGGGCAATGGCAGGCTCGGCAGTTGCTCAACAAGGAATGGATGAACTTCGTGCTGACGCCGTTTGCAGGCGAGCAGATAGATGCCAACGTCGAAGTCCCTGGCGGCCAATGGTGGCTCAATCGAACTGCCGATGGCGGCAGGGGGCCGTGGCCCGATGCGCCCCCTGATACCTTTTCCGCACTGGGCCATTGGGGGCAGGCGCTGTACGTGATCCCCGACCGGAAGCTGGTGATCGTGCGCTATGCCGATGACCGCGACGGTACTTACGACCACAATCAGATGATCAAGCGCATACAGGCAGCCTTTGGCAAGGAGGGTGGGCAATGAGCAGTCGCCGAATGTTCATCCTGCGTCGACCCTTCAGCAGCCTGCTGTTGCTGATCCTTGCTGCGCTCGCGGTACTTGCCTGGCAGTACCGCGTGAACCTGCAGGCATTCCCCACCATCATCAGTGCCTACACCGCCAAGGAATACTGCTCGTGCAGGTACGTCATGAACAACCCCGAGGCGTATTGCCTGGGCTACGTCAAACAGTACGTGCCCAGCGCGCTGATCGACGACAGCAGCCAGAAAAAGGTCATTGCCAACGGGCTTGGACGAACCAGCAGTGCGTCGTGGCAGGGTGAGCGACAAGGCTGCCGACTGTTGCCATCCGAGCCTTGATGGATTACTGCCGAACGTCGTGGTTTGCCAGAGGTCAGACAGGCGGATAAGGTGGCCCTCAATTGCACGTCTGGAGTCTGCATGCTCACTATGAATCGCCTGCTGCTGGTCATGCTGGCCGCAGTGGCGTTACCTGCCCATGCGAACTGGTATCTGGATAACGAGTCGTCGCGGCTCTCGTTCACGTCAACCAAAAATGCCGATATTGCCGAGGTGCATCGCTTCCTCGTGCTGCATGGCAAGGTCGACCCCAAAGGGCTGGCTGAGGTGGAAGTCGAAACGGAGTCCATTAGCACCGGTATTCCCCTGCGTGACGAGCGCCTGCGGGAGCAGGTGTTTCA
Organism: Pseudomonas syringae group sp. 247E2; assembly: GCF_032587795.1. Taxonomy (NCBI): domain Bacteria; kingdom Pseudomonadati; phylum Pseudomonadota; class Gammaproteobacteria; order Pseudomonadales; family Pseudomonadaceae; genus Pseudomonas; species Pseudomonas syringae group sp. 247E2. Next base: position 545,770 of record NZ_JAWHPK010000001.1, read on the forward strand.
GGTACACAAGTTTCCCGTTGCGCAGATCAATGCCCAGCTCGACATGCGCCCCATCAATAACCTTGCCCCCGGCGCGCAACTGGAATTGCGTTTACCACTGACCGTCAGCCTGCGCGGCAAGAGTCACAGCTATAACGCCGAACTGCTGGCGACGCGCCTCGACGAGCGCCGCTTTCAGGTTGTGACGCTCGAACCGCTGGTGATTCATGCTCAGGACTTCGATATGGTTTCGGACTTCAATGCCCTGCGCAACGCGGCAGGCTTGTCGGCGGTCAGTCTGTCAGTCCCGGTCGGGGCTGTCCTGATCTTCACGGCGCGCTGATATGAACGGTGCGATTTTCCCGTGGCGTGAAAACAACCGCTTTCAATTGCTGATTGACGGTCCTGCGTTCTTCCCGCGCATGATTGCAGCCATTGACCGGGCCGAGCAGCAGGTTGACCTGGAGCTGTATCTGGTCGAAGCCGGGGCCTGCGCCGATGCCATCGTGCGGGCGCTGGTCGAGGCGGGCAGGCGTGGTGTGATCGTGCGCTGCCTGTTCGACGACTTCGGTTCTAAAGCCTTCGACGCCGGCCTGCGCAAGCAACTGACCGATGCCGGTGTGATTCTGCGTTTCTACAACCCTATTCACTGGCGACGCGGCGTGCGCAACTTCTACCGCGACCATCGCAAATTGCTGGTGGTCGACAAGACGCTGGCGGTGGTCGGCGGTACGGGTGTAACCGATGAATTCTGGGAGCCAGACAAGGATGTCAGCCAATGGCACGAAGTGATGGTGGAAATCACCGGGCCGCTGGTTCTTGACTGGCAAGCGTTGTTCAACCGGCAGTTTCACGCCAATGCCCGACGTTTCGCCTGGCGCCCGAAAGAAAACTTTGGTCTGGATCATCTGCCCACCGCTCCGGTAGCCGGTGAAGGCCTTGGCCGTGTGGCGTACGCCGACTCTCGCCAGCACCGCGACATTCTGCAATCGCTGGTGCGCACGCTGAACACCGGGCAAAAGCGCATCTGGCTGGCAACCCCCTACTTTCTACCCACCTGGAAAGTTCGCCGCGCCTTGCGCAGGGCAGCCTCGCGCGGCGTCGATGTACGTTTGCTGCTGACCGGGCCACGCACCGATCACCCGTCCGTACGCTACGCCGGTCACCGTTACTACCCGCGCTTGCTGCGGGCCGGGGTCAAGGTCTTCGAATACCAGCCGTGTTTTCTGCACTTGAAAATGGTCCTGATCGACGACTGGGTGAGCATCGGCTCGTGCAACTTCGACCACTGGAACCTGCGCTTCAACCTTGAAGCCAACCTCGAAGCCCTCGACCCAGGGCTGACCCGCGATGTGGTCGCCAGCTTCGAAAAAGACTTCGCCCTGAGCGCCGAAACCACACTGGCAGACTGGAAGGCCAGACCACTGTGGCGACGCGTCAAACAGCGCTTGTGGGGGTGGATCGACCGGCTGGTGGTGAACCTGCTGGATCAGCGTAATTGAGGTGTACGCGGGGCCGAGCGTGGCCCCGGGTTGTCATCTGGTCAAACGATGCATTCCAGTGAGCGGTCAACCATGGCTTTGGCCATCTCGGCCATGTGCAATACCGAAAACGCCAGATCACGGCTGGTGCCCTGAGTGCTGTCGCCGGACTCATAGGCCGTCGTGATGATGCAGCGCAGCAGATCCGAAGCGTAGTTGAGCGCTTCTTCCTGGCTGACGGATGCGTTGACGGTGAACAGGGCGGTGGGCGGGTCGGGGACGATTTTATGGGGCATGTTTGCAACTCCAGCAGAACTTGGGGGGAGCCGTCACTAATCGCTACCAAACGATAAGGTGGCGGCCGTGTGCAAGTTGGTAGACCGGCTGCTGGCACCCGGTGCATCCGAAGACGCCATGCGCACGGCCACCATAAAGACGAGACGAAAAGGATCGCCTCGCAGAGGTGGCACATTGCGCCAGCAAAAGCAGGTCTACCAAACCTGATCGCTGATTGGGCAGCGACCGTTGAAGGCTAGAGACCTGAACAGCCAAGCGCAAGAGGCCGGGATTTTCTCGGAAATTTCCTTCAAATGGAAGGGAGGTGTCCTGCGGTTAATTCTTACAAGAGTTATCGAAAAAGTTTTTCTGAGGATGTTCGCCGTATAGGCGGGGAAGTGACTGGCGCTGTTTATCAGTATTTCAGCAAGCAGTACATCACCGAGGGGAGACGTTAAAAAGCTATCGGATTACATTGAGTCAGCATGATGTGTCTCCGCCCTACAGATAATGTGCGGCGTAGAGTGCTTGCAATGAAAATAGCCTGTGCAGCGTTTGCCGGACAGGCTTGTTGCATGAAGAGAGTAGTTAAGGCTTTTTGATATTCTGCATGTAGGTCTGATTCGGGTGAGTCACGACCTTTTTCGTCAACGCGTCCAGTTCCTTGCTGTGATACATGTCCAGGCATTTCAGCAGGTCGAATTTTATTCCCTTTATCTGGGATTCGGCCAAAGGGTTTGTGTAGTCTCTGGCGAGGTATTTTTCAACCAATGCCTTGACCGCAAGGGGGCTTTTTTCCATGTCATAGTAGGTCCAGTCACGCATCGCGCTGACACTACTGCCCGCGTCAATGCCGACGTTCACATCATATTTATAAGCGGTGGTTATGCAGGTGGCGAGTGCCATGTCCTTGTAGTTTTTTTCAAAGGTTCTGTACATTCCTTCAGGCGATGAGGTGGGGGTGTAGGCGAAGCTGTTGGATGTTGTTAAGACCAGAGATGCTGTTAGGGCCGTAAGACATGATTTCATTCTACGAACCTCCCTGTGAATATGGATGTTATTTGTAGTCCTGCATGTAGGTGTGTGTTGGATTTACGACAGTTTTTTTTGTCAAGGCATTCAGCTCCTTGCTGTGGTAAAGGTCCAAGCACTTTAAAAGGTCAAATTTCACACCCTTTATCTCGGACTCGGTTAAGGGGTTCGTATAATCTCTGGCCAGATACTTGCTTACGAGCGCTCGAATTCCATCGGGTCCTACTTCCCAGTCGTAATTTGCCCAGTCCTCAATGGCGGTGACGCTACTTCCAGCATCAATTCCGACCTTTACGTCAGAGGCGTAAGCGTTTGCTATACAGGTAGCAAGGACCAGGTCCTTGAAGTTTTGTTCATAGCTTCGGTGCATGCCCTCTGGTGATGAGGATTTTGTATGTGCGAAGCTCTCGGTTGCCAAGAGTGCGAGACAGACTGTGATGGCTGTGACAATGAGCTTCATTAAACTAAGCTCCAGAAATTTGCCATATCCGTACGGTAGTTAACGTCGGGCTCGTTAAAGTAGCAATGGTCATAGCAAATGTCACCGTCAAATAACGTTGCATGGCCTTTTGCGTCTGTCCAACCCGATATTTCAAATAATATAACTCCTTTTTTTCTTGCAAGCGCTCCGCCGTCAGAGGGCGGGTATTTGACGACCTCAGGCTTGCCCCAGTGCGTTTCCAAAAAGCTTTTCAGGTTCGATACACGGAAAAAGTACTGATGCTGATCTGCGCCGGAGACTGTCTGTTTAGCTATCTTAGGTATTTTCAATCCTGAGTAGTTCAGGATGTAACTTAATCGCACAGCACAGGTGTTCCTCCACTTTGTCGAAGGATCAGGATTATTTATATCCTTCGCCACAAGCCCCCCAATCACCTCTGCCACTCGTTTTTCCGGTGCCACCGGATCATAAATATGTTGCGAAGCCGCCCACGCAGCAGTAAAAAATGGCCGTGCCATAGTCTTTCCCTGATCGTTCTGTAAGGTTCAATGCATGAGCGTTTAAAAAATCAGGAATAGACCTTGTTGTTGATACGGTTCCAGCCACCCGAGACATTTCCTCCACCGGCACCATCCGATCTTTTTTGCTGTGTGTAGGTGGTTTTTATTTTCCCGTAATTCAAGCTGATCGTTTCACTGGGTATGCCATCGTTGGCATGCTGGGTGTAGTTGGAAATGATGACTTCTTCCAGCAGCACTTCAAAGTATTTGACCTTTTCTCCGCCTGCACGATGCAGTGACAAAACAACTTCTTTCAGGTGTCTGCCCGCGCACAAGGTTTCCATGAGCTTGCAGCTCGATTTGTCCAGTGATTTGGTGAACGAGAAATCACTCAAGGAAGTCCTTCCGGACGATGCACCACCGGAAGAACTCGCCGTGGCGGAAGTACTTTGATGCATGCCGAAGCCATACCCGGTGATCTCGATACAGTCCTTGTAGCGGTCATCCAGCGCTTCGCCTGGAATGCCTTCTATCTTGATATAGGCGTCAAAAGCCATTTTGAAATCTCCCTGTTTATCAGGCGGTATGCCTGAGAAGTACATTTATTTTTCATGCGCTCACTGGTTTACAGCCAGCAGAAGAATAATCTGTCTTTCAGGGAGAGAAAGGGGTATTGAACCTCTGGGGAGTAGCGAACTGTCTCGGTTTATTGTCTGAAATGTATTACGGACTGATCGCAGGGTGCGATGTATATTACCAGTGAGTCGTATTGTTTATCGGGGATAAGTTGCCTTGTTATATTGGCCACAGGCTGAACGGTCTATTCCGGATTGCACTGGAAGATCGCAGGGACAGTAAGTTAATCCGCATAAAAAACCCGGCTTGCGCCGGGTTTTTATTGTCTTGCAGATCAGAATTTACTGCACTTCCACCGCCAGACTGTCGCTGATCTTCTTCTGCCAGATCTGCGGGCCTGTGATGTGCACGGATTCGCCGGTGCTGTCTACGGCAACGGTAACCGGCATGTCCTTGACCTCGAACTCGTAGATCGCTTCCATACCCAGCTCGGCAAAAGCCACGACTCGGGATTTCTTGATCGCCTGAGCCACGAGGTATGCAGCGCCGCCGACGGCCATCAGGTACACGGCCTTGTGGTCACGGATCGCTTCGATGGCGGTCGGGCCGCGTTCGGATTTGCCGATCATGCCCAGCAGGCCGGTCTGGTCGAGGATCTGACGGGTGAACTTGTCCATCCGCGTGGCCGTGGTTGGGCCTGCCGGGCCAACGACTTCTTCGCGTACCGGATCAACCGGGCCGACGTAGTAGATGAAACGACCCTTGAGATCGACCGGCAGGCTTTCGCCCTTGTTGAGCATTTCGACCATGCGCTTGTGCGCGGCGTCGCGGCCGGTAAGCATCTTGCCGTTGAGCAGCACGGTTTCGCCCGGCTTCCAGCTTTGCACTTCTTCCGGGGTCAGGGTGTCGAGGTTGACTCGGCGGGCCGATGGGCCAGCTTCCCAGACGATTTCCGGGTAGGCGTCCAGCGACGGCGCTTCCAGCGAGGCAGGGCCGCTGCCGTCGAGTACGAAGTGCGCGTGGCGGGTGGCCGCGCAGTTAGGGATCATGCACACCGGCAGCGACGCAGCATGGGTCGGGTAGTCCATGATCTTGACGTCGAGCACGGTGGTCAGACCACCCAGGCCCTGAGCGCCGATGCCCAGCTGGTTGACCTTTTCGAACAGCTCCAGACGCATCTCTTCGATGCGGTTCTGCGGGCCACGGGCCTTCAGCTCATGAATGTCGATGGACTCCATCAACACTTCCTTGGCCATGACCGCTGCCTTTTCCGCGGTGCCGCCGATGCCGATGCCGAGCATGCCCGGTGGGCACCAGCCTGCGCCCATGGTCGGAACGGTTTTCAGGACCCAGTCGACGATCGAATCGGACGGGTTGAGCATCGCCATCTTCGATTTGTTTTCCGAACCGCCGCCTTTCGCCGCGACGTCCACTTCCACGGTATTACCTGGAACGATGGAGTAGTGGATAACAGCCGGGGTGTTGTCCTTGGTGTTTTTGCGAGCGCCTGCCGGATCGGCAAGGATCGAGGCCCGCAGCACGTTCTCAGGCAGGTTGTAAGCGCGACGCACGCCTTCGTTGATCATGTCGTCCAGGCCCATGGTGGCGCCGTCCCAGCGAACATCCATCCCCACGCGCACAAAAACCGTGACGATGCCGGTGTCCTGGCAGATCGGGCGGTGACCGGTCGCGCACATGCGCGAGTTGATCAGGATCTGGGCGATGGAGTCACGAGCGGCAGGCGACTCTTCACGCAGATACGCCTCGTGCATGGCCTGGATGAAATCCACGGGGTGGTAGTAGGAAATGAACTGCAGTGCGTCTGCAACGCTCTGAATCAGGTCGTCTTGCTTGATCACGGTCATGCGGCGCGCTCCTCTGTAAGGACGGGAACATTCAATTACGCTATCGGCGGCAGTCTGGAACTGCGGCTTGAACCAGAGCTGTCAGGTTAGCCGTAGCGGGCGCAAAAAGGCGCGGCAGTATAACCCGCCCGACAGGCCAGTCTGTACAATCGCCGTTATTTTCTGCACAGGCCGCCTGAATGCCTCAATTGCATGTTGGTGAGCGTAGCTGGTCGGTGGCATCGGCCAGCAATCTGCTCGACGCCCTGAACCATGCCGGTGTGCCGGTTCCCTATAGCTGTCGTGCCGGCAGTTGCCATGCGTGCCTGGTGCGCTGTGTCAAAGGCGAGCCTGAGGACGCGTTGCCCGACGCCTTGCCCGCTGAAAAGCGCCAGCAGGGTTGGCGGCTCGCCTGCCAGTGCCGAGTGGTCGGTGACCTGGCTGTCGAGGTGTTTGACCCGCAGCGTGACGGCCTGCCTGCGACAGTAGTGGGCTGCGACTGGCTCTGCCCGACCGTGCTGCGTTTGCGTCTGGAGCCTGCGCGACCTCTGCGCTATAGCGCCGGGCAACACCAGGTGTTGTGGACTGACAGCGGTGTCGCCCGGCCTTATTCGCTGGCGAGCCTTCCGGGCGAGGACCCGTTTCTGGAAGTTCATATCGACTGCCACCAGTCCGGGGCCTTCCGCGACGTCGCCCGACAGCTGCGGGTCGGTGACACGTTGAGGCTCGGCGAACTGCGCGGAGGGGCGCTGCGCTATGACCCTGACTGGCAGGAAAAACCTCTGCTCTTGCTGGCTGCCGGTACCGGGCTGGGCCCGTTGTGGGGCGTATTGCGTGAGGCGTTGCGTCAGGAGCATCAGGGCACCATCCGCTTGATTCATCTGGCCCATGACAGCCAGCAGCACTATCTGGCCAATGAGCTGCAAGCCCTGGCTGAGCGTTATCCACAGTTGCTTGTTCAACTGATTACCGTGCAGACGCTGGAGACGACCCTGGCCGAGCTGCGCCTGTTGTCGCGGCATGCGATGGCGTTGTTGTGTGGCAGTGCCGAGAGCGTGGAGATATTTGCCAAGCGGCTGTATCTGGCAGGTCTGCCGCGTAATCAATTGCTGGCGGATGTGTTTGTGGCGCGGGAATAAGGTGCATGTTAGTCACAGCTCTCGTTCGGCACGATTAATCACAAAGATTCGTCAGGCATACACAATGCAAAAGGCCCCGACTCTTGCGAGACGGGGCCTTGGCTTGCAGCGTTCTGCTATCAGACCAATGGGTCGCCGACGTGCAGAATCTTCATGCCGTTGGTGCCACCGATGGTGTGGTAGCTGTCGCCCTTGGTGAGGATGACCCAGTCACCTTGCTCGACCAGACCACGCTTGAGCAGTTCGTCGACTGCGGCCTGGCTGACCTGACCCGGTGGCAGGGCTGCCGGGTCGAACGGCACGGTGTAGACGCCACGGAACATCGCTGCACGCGCTTGAGTACCACGGTGCGGAGAGAACGCGTAGATCGGCACCGAGGAGCGGATGCGCGACATGATCAGCGGGGTATAGCCGCTTTCGGTCAGTGCGATGATCGCCTTCACACCCGGGAAGTGGTTGGCGGTGTACATGGCCGCCAGCGCGATGCTTTCGTCACAACGGGTGAACGAGTGGCCGATACGGTGGCTGGAAGTCTTGCCGGTCGGGTGCTTTTCAGCGCCGATGCAGATACGCGCCATCGCCTGAACCGCTTCGATCGGGTAGGAGCCTGCAGCACTTTCCGCCGACAGCATGACGGCGTCGGTGTAGTCGAGCACGGCGTTGGCCACGTCGGACACTTCGGCACGCGTCGGCATCGGGCTTGAGATCATCGACTCCATCATCTGCGTGGCGACGATCACCGCCTTGTTGTGGCGACGTGCGTGCAGGATGATGCGTTTCTGTACGCCAACCAGCTCGGCATCACCGATTTCAACGCCCAGGTCGCCACGCGCAACCATGACAGCGTCACTGGCGCGAATCAGCTCATCGAGCACTTCGTCGTTGGCAACGGCTTCGGCGCGTTCGATCTTGGCGACCAGCCAGGCTGTACCGCCGGATTCGTCGCGCAACTGGCGAGCGTATTCCATGTCGGCGGCATCGCGCGGGAAGGAAACGGCCAGGTAATCCAGGTCCATTTCGGCAGCGAGCTTGATGTCCTGCTTGTCTTTCTCGGTCAGTGCCGGAGCCGTCAGGCCACCGCCGCGACGGTTGATGCCCTTGTGATCGGACAGCGGACCGCCGATCAGCACGGTGCAATGCAGTTCGTCAGCCGTCTGGGTGTCGACGCGCATCACTACGCGACCGTCGTCGAGCAGCAGCTCGTCGCCTACGCCGCAATCCTTGACCAGATCCGGGTAGTCGATACCCACGATTTGCTGGTTGCCACTGGTCAGCGGATGAGCGGTGGAGAAGGTGAACTTGTCACCGACCTTCAGCTCGATTCGCTTGTCGGTGAACTTTGCGATACGGATTTTAGGACCCTGCAGGTCGCCCAGCAGAGCGACGAAGCGCCCGTGTCTGGCGGCGATTTCGCGGATCAGTTTGGCGCGTGCCTTGTGCTCATCCGGAGTACCGTGAGAGAAGTTCAGACGAGCAACGTCCAGACCCGAAAGGATCAGTTGTTCGATGACTTCCGGCGAGTTGCTGGCAGGGCCAAGTGTGGCGACGATTTTGGTGCGGCGAACGGTCATGCACAAACTCCTTAATTGAAGCGCAGCGAGAGGCTACTCCTGTCTGGGTCTTTAGTCATTGTTCCTTTGCACTACCGTGTTGCTCTCAGGGAGGGCAATCGGCTGACGGTCGGTGTGCGATTTACTTGAAGAAACAGGCTGTGACGCCGATACAGGGCAGAGAACAGGAGAGTCCCATGCGTATTGTAACGATTGTTGTATTACTGACTGCGCTCAGCGGTTGCACCCGCTGGGCGATGAATTCCAACCTCGATCACGCTTACCGTGCCTATCAGGAAGGTGATTGTGACCGGGTCATGCTGGATCTTTCCAAGGTCGAGCGTCAAAGCCGTTCGCGCCGTTATGTTCAGCCGGAAGTGTCGATGCTGCGTGGCCAGTGCCTGGAGCGGCAGAAACTGTATGTCGACGCTGCGCAGACCTATCAATTCCTGATGACTCAGTATCCAGAGAGCGAATACGCGTTCCGTGCACGGGCCAGGCTCGATACGCTCGCACAAACGGGTCTCTACCCCAAGGCTCAGCCTGCCAGGCCGATCCCTGCACCTGTTCGAAACGCTCCCGTATCAAAATAGTTACCCTCATTTGAATGGCAGGCGCCGTGTTCGGGTGGATTTTGAAAAATTCTGAGCTAGGCTGTGATCACATAGTGGACGAGCTGCAGAGCTCTAGGCCGAGGCGGTTATCGCGCAGTGCCTCGTTTTTGAAGTCCGCAGCCAGCGAACGGTGTTACGTGATCGCAACAGTGGTCTTAGAAGGCAGCCTGCCATGTATAAAGAGCGGAAAATAGAACGGCACCAATTGCAGGATTACCTGCAGGTCTTCAATCGTCATACTGGCAAGCTGATGGGGTGTTTGGGGAATGTGTCCGGGGAAGGGCTGATGCTGATCAGCGAACTGCCCGTTCTGGTAGGGGCCAGGTTCGATCTGTGTCTGAAAATGCCGAATGGCAATATCGGGCAATCAATAGATCTTAGCGCCAAGTGCCTCTGGAGCCACGAAGACGAGACGCCAGGGAGCTACGACTCCGGTTTCGAGTTGTCTCAGGTCTCGACAGAATACCTGGCGTTCGTCCAGCTCTTGCGGGAGTATTTCTGTTTCTACCCCTTTTATGAAGCCTCAGCCTGAGGCTGCTGGCTGACCCGCAAGGTTTCGCTTATAGCGTACCTGCCTTTTTCAAGCTCAGATAACGGCTGACCAGCTGCGGCCCCAGCTCCCTTGGTCGAGCATCCATTATTGCAATGCCTTGAGCGCTCAAGCGGTCGTGCAGCGAAGCGCGAGCGTTGAGGAAATTCAGGGTTCCGCAATAATCCAGCGCTTGATCATAGGTTTGTACGGGGGCCTGACGCAGACTGTCGAGCACTTCCTCCCTGAGGCTGGCAATCAGCACCCGGTGCTGCTTGCCAAGCTGTCTTGCAGCAGCCACCAGTTCCTCATCGTCTTCATCGCGCAGGTTGGTGATCAGTACCACCAGTGAACGTCTTTTATGGCGCACCATCAATTGGCGAACGGCGGCGCTGTAGTCAGCAGGGCGCCGGGTGGTCTGCAGGTCATAGACCGAGTTGAGCAACAGGTTGAGCTGCCCCGGCCCTTTTAGGGGGGCCAGATAGCGGTCCTGCTCACCCGCAAACGTCGCAAGGCCAACCGAGTCACCCTGACGCAGTGCGACATAACTCAATAGCAGGCAGGCATTGAGCGCGTGATCGAAGTGAGACAAATCACCGTCCTGGCTGCGCATTCGACGTCCGCAATCGAGCATGAAAACGATCTGTTGATCCCGCTCGTCCTGATACTCGCGAGCAATGGGGGAGCGCTGGCGGGCGGTAGCTTTCCAGTCTATCTGGCGCAAGCTGTCGCCTTCACGAAACTCGCGCAACTGATTGAATTCCATTCCTGCCCCGCGACGTTGCAACTGGCGCACCCCCAGTTGGCTCAGCCAGTTGTCCACCGCCAGCAGTTGCCCACCGTAAAGTCGGGCGAAGTCCGGGTAGACGCGGGTCGTGCTGTGTACCGGAAGATAGCGGCGTGCCGTCCACAGGCCCAAAGGCCCCGGCAGGCTGATTTCGCACTGCTCGAAGATGAAATGACCACGGCTCGAGGGGCGCAGACGGTAACCGATGCTGCCTTTGCCGCGCGCAGGCAGGATGATGGACTGCGGCAGGTTTTCATGTTCCAGGCCATGCGGCACATGATCGAACACCTGCATGGTGACTGGCTTGGCACCGTTGTGTTGCAGGTCGAGCCGCGCCTCGTTCCAGCGGTCCAGCGCCAGGCTGCCCGCAAGCTCGCGCTGCACGCGTGGCGAGGGACGCCTGAACAGCCAGAATGCATCAAGCAGGCTGACACCCGCGAATGCCAGCAACGCTGCCCAATAAAACTCGTCGATTTTTGCCGGATACTCGATGCCCAGCGCATGGAGCGTTCCTGTCAGTAATGCAACGCACATGAACCCACCGAGCCAGCGCAGCATCGGAACCGACGGTTTCAGAACCTGATTCACAGGCGCGGTGCCGAGACCTGATCAAGGATCTGCCGAAGCACCTGATCCACTGAAAGGCCCTCGATGTCCAGCTCCGGTGACAGCCTGACCCTGTGTCGCAACACAGCCAGCGCGCAGCCCTTGATATCGTCCGGAGTAACGAACTCACCGCCGCGCAACAATGCTCTGGCCCGCCCGCCACGCACCAGTGCAATTGAAGCGCGCGGCCCTGCGCCCTGGCTAAGACCTGGCCAGGTGCGCGTACTGCGCGCCACGCGTACTGCGTAGTCCAGCACCTGTTCATCAATGGGCAGCTCGCTGGCAATGCGTTGCAGCGCCTGAACCTCTCGAGCCTGCATGATGACCCGCAGCGGTCGCACATCCAGCATGTCGGCACGGGTCGAGCGGGTGACCTGGCGCACCATGTTCAGCTCTTCCAGCGCTTCGGGATAGTCCATGCGCAGCTTGAGCATGAAACGATCCAGTTCGGCTTCCGGCAGTGGGTAAGTGCCTTCCTGTTCGATAGGGTTCTGGGTTGCCAACACCATGAACGGCTGCGGGATGGGCAGCGCCCTACCTTCGAGGGTTACTTGCCGCTCCTGCATGGCTTCGAGCAGCGCGGCCTGCGTCTTGGCCGGTGCCCTGTTTATTTCGTCGGCCAGCAGCAGGTTGGTGAACAGCGGCCCCTTGCGCAGCTTGAACTGCTCGGTCTGCATGTCGTACACAGCATGGCCGGTGACATCGCTGGGCATCAGGTCCGGCGTAAATTGAATGCGCGCGAACTCACAGCCTATGCAACTGGCAAGCGCCCGGACCAGCAACGTCTTACCCAGCCCCGGTACGCCTTCCAGCAGCACATGCCCGCCGCCGATCAGGGCGGTCAGCACGTCCTCGATCACCGCGTTTTGGCCAATCACAGCCTTTTGCAACTCGTTACGCAACGCCTGAGCCAGCTGGCTGGCGCGTTGCCGCTGCTGCAACTGAGTGCTCGCGGCGCTCGTCGGGCTGGCCGGTTCGATGGAAGGCTCGATAAAGGGCCCGGTGCTGCCTGATGTTTCGGGCGTTTGATCGCTCGCGACTTCTGGAGCGTCACTAACTTTTATATTAGATTTATCGTCCATAAATCAATTACTTACCTGATTTGGCTTTTTCGTAATTTTTGTGCGCAGCGACTGAATGTTTTTTCTCTTGCCGAGCATTATTTCCATGGTAACCGCTCAGGGCATGCGGCGTATTGGTGCATGCCATTCAATTGCACTGACATAGCTGCCGTCTGCACCAAAGATAGATATCTGCGCAAGGATGCCTTTTCTGTCTGAAAGGCAGGTGCGTTTGCGTGCCTGTTAGGTAAAGACAGCAATCGACCAGGATCGGGCACTCACAGGCAGTGCCCCTCCGGCTTTATTCAGGAGTAGCGCCGTTCCACAAAGTGTTCACCGCTCAACAGGCTCAAGCCTGTAAACCGCGCCTGGCAGCGTTTGAGTTCATGCTCGATAGCCTTGGCTGCGCACCTGAAGATGTGCTGCACGTATCTTCAAGCTTCCGTTATGACTTGATGTCGGCCCATGACATGAAAATCAAGCACAAAGCCTTCGTCGCCCGCGGCCATGAGCAGCCGGCGGATGTCGCCTTCGGCTACCACCAGATCCCTGACATTGGCGGATTGCCAGAATTGGTCGGTCTTTAAGCCCCGGCGCGGGTCACTTGATTGCCGATATTGTCAGCGTCGCACCCCCGATCGTTGATCCGCGACCGTATCACCCGGGCCGATTCCGGAAATCAGCCTGGAGTAAAGTGGCGGACTTCTGATCGACTGCATTGCTCCGCAGATTAGCTGGCGTCCCTGAACACAGCTTGCATCTGCCCTCTGTCTGCAGTTACGACCTGATCTTGCTTATGAAAGAAGATCAGTCTTGACAAGTTTTTGTCATTGGGGAAATACTTTGCTGCGATTCATATATATGACTATATAACAAGGCGAATAGGTCAATGAATGCTCTGTCCAACGATGCCCGTTTGCCGCTGTACCAACGTCTTCATGACCCGTTGGCCCAGCAGATTGCAACCAATCACTGGCACCCTGGCCCGTGACTACGCCGACACCCCGCTAGAGTGGCGTCGCTCTCATGCCTATTTCCATGTTGACCTCCTGACTGAACTACCTGACAGCAGTGACATGGCAGCAGGTCGCGAAGTGTTTGCCTTTCCTGAAACGGGTGTTGCACGTGAAGGCACCCATACGCTGTCTGGTTTTTTGCGTGCTCCGTCGAGCGTTACGTCTCGAACCGGTTTTTCAAATGCTGAGTGCAGCCTCAGCGCCAGCCCAACTGAGATATTTTCATGACTACCTTAGATATACAGCTTCTAATGACCGCGCTTGTCAGCGTCGTGGTATTGGTGGCACTGATCGTGTCGCGCCTCAAGATGCACCCGCTTTTGGCCCTGATGGTAGTTTCTGTGGGTGTGGGCTTTGCTACCCAAATGCAGCCAGAAAGTATCGTCGCTCACTTGATCGCCGGTGCCGGAAAGACACTAGGGGCCGTTGGGATTGTGATCGCGCTTGGCGCGATGCTAGGCAAAATCCTGGCTGATGCTGGCGTCACGGAGCAGCTGGCCGAGGTCATCCTCAAGCGCACCCCGGATCGCCTGATACCTTGGGCAATGATGATGGTTGCGTTTGTCGTTGGCATACCCATGTTTTTCGAGGTGGGTTTGGTGATTATGCTGCCGCTGATATTCAGTGTGGCGCGAAAGCTGGAAAGCCAGGCTCGCTTCAAAGGCTCGGCGTATGTGTATGTGGGTGTTCCAGTGATTTCGGCGCTCGCCGCTATGCATGGCATGGTACCGCCGCACCCTGGCCCGTTGACGGCCATCGCTGCACTCAAAACCTCAGTGGGGCCCACAATGCTCTACGGCTTTCTCGCGGCTATTCCAGCAATGATTTTGGGCGGTCCACTTTATGGCGCGTTCATTTCGAAGCGCATGAGCACCAGGCCTGATCAGGCATTACTTGATCAGTTCACTCTGGCCGAAAAAACCGACAATCAACCCCGTCCCGGCGTTTTGCTCGGCGTACTGGCAGCCTTGCTACCGGCGATCCTGATGCTGATCAATGCCGTCGCCGAGATGGTGCTACCAAAGGGCAATGCGATCCTGCAAATGGCCAGTTTCGTGGGCAACCCTTTGATATCCATGCTATTAGGCGTGCTTTTCGCCGGCGCAAGCCTGGTACTGGCGCGCGGTGGCGACGCCGAAAAGGTGCGTGATTCACTGGGTAAAAGCCTCAAGCCTATCGCCTCCATCATCATGATCATCGCAGGAGGCGGGGCATTTCAGGAGATGCTAACCAGTGCCAAGGTAGGCGATGCTATCGTGCACCTGACCCAGCAGTCTGCCTTCCCTCCGTTAATCCTGGGTTGGCTGATTGCGATGTTACTCTCGGTCTCTACTGGCTCCGCAACTGTGGGTATCGTAGGGGCTGCAGGCCTGTTGGCACCGCTTGCGGGTGCTGATCCCACCCTCAACTTGCCCTTGCTGGCATTGTCAATCGGCTGCGGTTCGCTGTTTTTCAACTATGCGAATCATGCAGGCTTCTGGATGGTGAAGGAGTCCTTTGGCATGACAATGGGGGAGGCGACGAAGACTATCTCGGTGGTTCAATCCATTGTGGCGGTGGTCGGATTGGTTGTGGTGTTGATCTTGAATGCGGTTATTACAGTAAGTTGAGTCGGGATTCATTCGCAGCGCCGAAGCCTGCCCAAATGAGGTATCCAACACTACGTACCCATGAGCTTCTAAAGGTTTGATTTCAATATCGCAGATATCCAACGATTCGCCAGTGCAGGATCATAGGGCATTCCTGAGCGTTTGCAGGTGGGCTACCTGACGGGTGAATTCGCTGTGTGAGACGCGTTGCGGCGGGCGAGGGCGCAGGGCGTCGCTGATGGCGCTGGTGGGCTGTCGGGTCAGGCGCGAAAGCACCTGCCATTGTTCTGCGACAGCCAGCCGCTCGAAGCCTGGATGAAGCTGGCGGGCGCGGCGCAGGATGTCTTGTTGCAGGCTCTTTATCAGCGTTTGTTGCCCGCTGCGTCTGCGCAGGAATTCGGCGCTGGCACGCAGGTGCTCGGTCAGTTGGCGACGTGCAAGGGGGGCGGGCCGTCGCATCGGGCCTTCGCGCAAGCCGATGTGCCAGAGGCCCAGGCCAATCAGCAACGCCAGCGTCAGCAGTGCCTGAGGGTAGTTGCGCAGCAGCAGGGTCAGCAGGTTGTCGTGTTCGGTTTGCAGCACGAGGGTCACTTCACTGCCCTGGGTCAGATACCAGAGCAGCCAGGCATTGTCATAGTTGCCGATCGAGCGGGTTTTCCACAGGTTGGCGTCAGTCACAATCGTGATCAATCCGTTACCACGGTTTATTTGCAGCAGGTGTGTGGCATCGGCGCTGTTGGCCCACGACTGTGCATGGTCTTGCGGGTCTTCCAGATGGAACGCAGGATCGAAGCTCATGTATGCCGGGGCACTTTCGTTTTCCAGATACAGGCGGGTCAGTTCCGGCCAAGGCTCTTTTTTGCGTTTTGGCGAGGGGGTTATCAACGGGATGGGCAGCGGCGGCTGAGCGTCGCTCAGCTGTTGTTCCTGCGCATTGATGGCCGTGGTGAGGTACTGATGAACCTGCAACCTGTCCAGCAACAGATCGCCGCTGCGACCTTTTTTCTCATTCCAGAGTTGCTCGGCCACCAATAGCAGGTGCCCGCCCGCTTCGGCCCAGTTCAGCAGCCGTTCGGTTTGTGCAGGTGTCATTTCTTCCCGGTCATTGAGCAATAGCAGCGTCTGGGTACTTTGACTCGGGTCGGGAAGTCGGGCCAGCGTGTCAGTGGTGTTTACCGGGATAGAGAGGCCACGCAGGAAGTATTCGGCCGCAAGCCAGGGATTGGCCTTTGCCTGTGGCGAGGGGCCCTGATCCACGGTTTTCTCGTAGCGCTCCAGGTGACGGCTCAGGTAAAGCCCTGCGCCTGCCAGCAGTAAAAGGGCCAGTAGCCCGATCAGTATTCCGCTACGGCGGCTCATGCCTGCACCGACGAGTTGAACAGGCGACGCCAGCCATCGCAGAGTTGCTGCCGGGCATGGGCCGGTGGCAGTCGATGTCCGTAGGCAAGGTTCTGCCAGTGCATGGTCAGGTCATGACTGAATTCACTGAGCAGCGGCTGGTTCAGCGCAGCGATGTGCGCCAATACCTGAGCTTCGGTATCGGCGCTTTTCAACGGCAGTCGATAGTCGTTCAGCAAGCGACTGAGCAGTGCGCGGTACAACAGGCTGAGGGCTTCACGAGGCTGACTGCTCCAGAGCTGTTCGGCCCGGCCAGCGACATCGTCAGGCAGGCTTTCGGCATTCACTTGCAGGCCCAGTAGCTGCCGGGGAGCCGGGCGGGCGGTTTTTGTTCTGCCGGGCGCCCTGCTTGCAAAGGTCTTGAGCCAGTCTCTGTAATACCAGAGCACCAGCCCGGTCAGGCCGATAACCACGCCCCAGAGCAGCAATTCAATCAGGCTGGCCAAGGCGCTTGCGGCCCGAAGAAGCCCATTGAGCCAGGTAATCAGCCAGCCCTGATCGTGCGTGTCCCGAACCACTGACTGGCTTTTCTGTTGTTCAGGGAAGTGCCAGCCTGTCTCAATTTTGGGGTTCTTGAAGGGCGGCTGTTGCAGGATGCTGTGTATTTCGCTACGTGCCGCTTCGCTGGTCAGTGTCTGGCGGGTCAGGCGCGGCGTGTCCGGTGCAGCTAGGGAGGTGGGCGGTTCTGTCGCGCTGCTATCGGGCAGCGGGCAGCTGTAGCTCTGTTGTTCGGCCCAGACCGTGGCCGGTGCCGTCGAAAGCACCAGTCCGACACCGATCAACACTACATAGGCGCTGCCGATCAGGCGCTGACGCAGGCGTCTGAAAACCAGCTCTATATCCCACGCCTCAAGGACCGTACGGCGATTGAGGTACAGGGTGAAGCCGCACGCAACGTAGATGGGTTCCCAGAGTACCAACGCCAGTGCATAGAAGAGGTTGGTCAGGTGGTCGATCCATAGCCACTGGTTTTCAACTTCGAGCAGACTCATCCAGTGCCAGTCGATCTGGATCTGCTGCGGAATAAACGCGTAAAGCAGGATCAGCAGACCTATCCACAATGAGTATTCCAGGTGTGCGCCGACGATGGTAAGCAGCCGTGCGGCGCGCAGGTCTTTCTGGCTGAGCAGGCTGATACGCAGGTCGCGTTCCGTGCCTGCCAGATGCTCCAGTTGCTGCACCGGTAACTGAAAGCTGCGACTCAGGCTGAGTCTTCGCCATAACAGGCTTGGCAACAGCTGGCTTTTCAAAGTGGCGGGCCACGCCTTGAGGGCTTGCCCGGGCGTCGGCGTTGCCCCGAACAGTGACTGCGACAGGATGAGCAGCGGCAAGCGTTCGAACGCAGGCTTGAGCCACCAGAACAGCAGAATGGCGGCCGTGGGATAGTCCCATAGCAGTGCGCTGAGCAGGCAGAAAACGGGCAGGGTGACGATTGCCCAACTGCTCATCAGCAGACCGCGGTGACGACCCGCGAGCAGCACGCCCAGGTCGATGGCTTCCCAAGGAGATCGAGGACGTATGGCGACGTTTGACTCAGTCAGGCGCATGGGGGGTACGTCCTGCGAGGGTCAGATACGCGGCGACCAGCAACCATAGGGCGGCACCTGCAAGGTACTTGAGCAGCGGTCCGGGCCAGGTCATCGATGACCAGTAAGCCTCAATGAATGCCGCAATAAGCAGGAACAGAATGACCCCGCCGATCAGTTGCACACTGGTCCTGGCCGCAACACGCAGCGCGGTACTGCGCGTCAGTCTTCCTGGGGCCAGCAAAGCCCATCCCAGCTTCAGACCCGCCGCCCCGGCCAGGGCGATGGCGGTCAGCTCGAAAGCACCGTGACCGATGACGAATGTCCAGAATGTCTGCCCAAAGCCTATGTCGGTCAGATGACCGGCAATTGCGCCTGTCATCAACCCATTGAACAGCAGAAAAAACAGGCTGCCCAGCCCGAACAGCAAACCGCTGGCGTAGGTTTGAAAGGCAATACCGATATTGTTCATGATGTAGTAGCCGAACATCATCCAGTCTGCGTCGGAGGCTCTTTCGGCGGGTTGTCCGATCCGGCTGGCCGATGGGTCATACATGCTCTGCATGTCGGCCAGTTGCTCAGGACTGACGATGCTGTAGATCAGTTGCGGAAAACCGTAGACCAACAACCCCATGCCGATCAGGCTGCCGAAGAACAACAGGCTGGCGACCAGGACGAAACGCCACTCGGCGCGCACCAGTCGCGGAAAACCTCCGAGTACAAAGCCCAGCAGACGAGCGCCCATCGCGCTGCGGTGGCGGTAAAGTTGTTGGTGGCCGCGCATGGCCAGTTGATGCAGGGGGTCGACCAGGTGGCTGCTGTAGCCACGCTCCTGTGCCAGCGCCAGGTGGTGGCAGACGCGTCGATAATCACCGGGGAATGTTTCGCAGGCATTGACATCGGCCTTGCCGTTTTCCAGCGCATCAAGGCGCTGACCAAAACGTTGCCACTCATCTTTATGGCGGGTTTCAAAGAGGCTCTGCTTCATTTCGGCCCCAGCAGGTTGCGGGCGATGCCGTTTACATGAGCGACCGCCTGATCAGCGGGGATGTGCAAGGGTTCAGCAAGAATTGCGGCCAGCTCCCGGGTGCGGGCAATGGACAGTTCACCTTGTCGTTCCGCCAGACCGAGCACTGCCCGTTGTTCGTCCAGATGCAGGGCGAACGGCACAATCACCGGTTCTGCCTCTGGCAGGGTGGGGCGCGTTACAGGCTGGTCGCTATAGATAACCAGCGTCCCGGCTGCGAGATCACCCAGCCGTTTGAACAATGGATGGCTCAGACAACTGATTGCACCTAGCCCGTAGCCCAGCGGGAGCATGTCGACGAAACGCAGCAGGTTGCGTATCAACGACGCGGACCAGTCTATCGGTGTGCCGTCATCGTGCACCACCCGCAGGCCGAGGACCCGCTTTCCGGGAGTGCGCCCCTGACTCAGCACTTCAAACAGCACCATGTACCACCAGTTGACCAGAAAAAACACGATGGCGGCCAGGCCCATGCCGAGCTTGTCAAACCACTGCAAGAGTAAAAAGAACACGCCGATAACGGCTGCGCGAATGGCGAAGTCGATTCCGAACGCCAATGCGCGGGAAACAAGTCCGGCAGGGCGAAGAACCATATCGATGCCTTCCGGCGTCTCGATTTCAATGCGGGTGTCCAGTGGCGTGGGCAGCGCTGCATTCCTTGGCGAAGCGGGAAGGGATGACATTGTCGGAGGACGCGCCTGAAAACGAAAACTGATGCTAGCTATCGCAGCGGAGCTAAGCAACCGACCATTCAAGACGCGGGCTGTAAGAAAACATTTCCCGGTACGCCGGATATTACCCGATTAGGCAATGACACCTGTCACGCCCTACACTTCGCGGGTCTTTTGTTCAGGATCAGCCCGTGACTTCCAGCATTTTCTGGTACGACTACGAAACCACCGGCATCAACCCGCGCAATGACCGTGCGCTGCAGATGGCCGGCATCCGCACCGATACCGAACTCAATGAAATCGCGCCGCCGGTCAATCTTCATTGCCAGCTAAGTGACGACATTCTGCCCCATCCCGTTGCCTGTATGATTACCGGAATAACGCCGGCCACGCTGGCGGAAAAAGGCTTGTGCGAGGCGGATTTCATGACCCGCGTACATGCCGAACTATCTGCGCCAGGGACATGTGGTGCGGGTTACAACACCTTGCGTTTTGACGATGAAGTCACGCGTTACAGTTTTTACCGCAACTTCTTCGACCCTTATGCACGCGAGTGGCAGGGCGGTAACAGCCGCTGGGATCTGATTGATGTCGTGCGCGCGGCCTATGCATTACGCCCCGACGGCATTGTCTGGCCCGAACAGGACGGTCGCGTCACACTCAAGCTGGAACGACTGACTGCTGCCAACGGTATTGATCATGGACAGGCGCATGATGCGTTATCCGACGTGCGTGCAACTATTGCCCTGGCGCGCCTGATTCGTGAAAAACAGCCGAAGCTTTATGACTACCTGTTCGCATTACGCAGTAAACAGAAAGTCCAGGAGCAGGTTCGTCTGATGCAGCCACTGGTGCATATATCGGGACGTTTTTCTGCGGCACGCAATTACCTTGGCGTGGTGCTTCCGCTGGCATGGCACCCGCATAACCGCAACGCGCTGATCGTCTGTGACCTGCACCTTGACCCTTCACCGTTGTTGCAAGACGACGCTGAAATACTCAAGCAGCGTTTATATACCCGGCATGAAGCGCTGGGGGAAGGCGAATTGCCGGTGCCGCTCAAATTACTGCATATAAACCGTTGCCCGGTGATAGCCCCCCTGGGGGTGCTACGCAGCGAAGATCAGCAGCGGCTGCAACTGGACATGGCGGGCTACCAGGCACGCGCAACGCAGTTGAGTGAAAGCCGGGAAGTTTGGCAGGATAAACTGAGCGTCCTTTATGGCAAGGAAGATTTTGCTGCAAGTGAGGATCCAGAACAGCAGTTATATGACGGTTTTATTGGTGACCGTGATCGTCGACTGTGCGAGCAAGTTCGGCAAGCCGAGCCCGAACAACTGGCACGTGACGCGTGGCCGTTTGATGACGCCCGCTTGCCTGAATTGTTATTCAGGTACCGCGCTCGTAACTTTCCTGACACCTTGAGCAGTGAAGAGCAACAGCGGTGGCAGGACTTCTGTCAGCAGCGGCTGAGCGACCCGGAACGGGGGGCGCCCAATACCCTGAAGGACTTTGCGACTGCGCTGGCTGAATGCTCTCTTAGTGCCGCGCCAGAGCAGTTGGAGGTATTGCGCCAATGGCAGGATTACGCGCAGGCGCTGAGTAAACGTCTGGGTGTATAAATAACGGACAATAAAAAACGCCAGCAGGCTGGCGTTTTTGCAATCGCAATGAAGCGCGACCGTTTGAAGCTTAGCCCAGCAGAGTGGCCCAGCTTTCGACGTCGTCGCTGCCCCACTTGGCTTTCCACTCTTTCAATGTCTTGTGGTTGCCACCTTTGGTTTCGATGACTTCACCGTTGTGCGGGTTCTTGTATTGCTTGACCTTGCGGGCGCGTTTGGTACCGGCAGGTTTAACAGCGCCGCCACGGGGGGCTTTGTTTACCTTGGCATCCGGATCCAGCAGGGCAATGATGTCACGCAGCGACTTTTGATATTCGCCCATCAGCGTACGCAGCTTGCCTTCGAATTCCAGCTCGGTTTGCAGTTTGTCGTCTTGCGACAGGTTCTTCAAACGGGCTTGCAGTTCTTTGATGGCTTCTTCTGTGGCGCGGTATTCGTTGATCAGGGACATGAGGAGACCTTATGTTGTGTAGGTTGCAGGGATACAGTGGGGCAATAATAGTCACTGTAAATGAGCAAGTAAACATTAAATAAAAGTTTTATTTGAATTATTTAGCAATATACACGCGTCCTACAGACGTCTGAACTAGGCAAGCGCCGAGCCCCCTTCAAAAGATCCTCGCTATAAAGCCCTTCTTTATATAGGTCTTGTTAGGCGTCGCGGGTGGTAAAAGTCGATACTGGCACGGTGCAATCTTTTGCCTGGGCGGTGTCCTTTTCTGCCTGCACATTCAGGCAGCAAAGATACTGCAGTTTTGCTGCGCAGCCGCTAGAATAGCGGCTTTGCGAAGTTCTGGAGTTTCCCCCAATGCGCACTTTTCGTCTGGTGATTGCTTGCCCGGACCGTGTAGGCATCGTTGCCAAAGTCAGTAACTTTCTGGCGTCCCATAACGGCTGGATCACCGAAGCGAGTCATCATTCGGACAATCTCAGCGGCTGGTTTTTCATGCGTCACGAGATACGTGCCGACACCCTGCCTTTTGACCTGGACGGGTTCCGTGAAGCGTTCACGCCGATCGCGGAAGAGTTTTCGATGGACTGGCGCATCACCGACTCGGCGCAGAAGAAGCGCGTCGTGCTCATGGCAAGCCGCGAATCGCACTGTCTGGCCGACCTGCTGCACCGTTGGCACAGCGACGAACTCGACTGTGACATAGCCTGTGTGATTTCAAACCATCAGGACCTGCGCAGCATGGTCGAGTGGCATGACATTCCTTATTACCATGTCCCGGTGGACCCGAAAGACAAGGAGCCTGCATTTGCCGAAGTTTCGCGTCTTGTCGGGCATCATCAGGCGGACGTTGTGGTCCTTGCGCGTTACATGCAAATTCTGCCGCCACAGCTGTGCCGTGAATATGCCCATCAGGTGATCAACATTCACCACAGCTTCCTGCCATCCTTCGTCGGCGCCAAGCCTTATCATCAGGCGTCGTTGCGTGGCGTCAAGCTGATTGGCGCGACCTGTCACTATGTGACCGAAGAGCTCGATGCCGGCCCGATCATCGAGCAGGATGTGGTGCGCGTCAGCCATCGCGACAGCATCGAAAACATGGTGCGCTTCGGTCGCGACGTGGAAAAGATGGTATTGGCCCGCGGCCTGCGCGCTCATCTGGAAGACCGTGTTCTGGTACACGACAACAAGACAGTCGTCTTCGACTGATCTATCTTTTCGGGAGTGCGCCTGTCGCGCTCCCGACCTGGCTCGTCGGCAATGGTGCAACGCTCAGGGTGACAGCCAATGACCGATCCTTTCGAAAAAGCCACATCCACCGCTCCCGCCACGCTTGGCGAGGGCTGTCTCAGCCGCTATGACCCCGCTGCCCTGACTCCGGAAAACGGTGCCGATTTCGACGGTGCAGCAGCGCTATGGCGTGAGTTGCAGCAATCGGAAATGCCCGCTGAAAGGCTTGTCGAGAAAGGTGCGGAGGGAGAGGGGTGAATCAAGCCCTTCAGGCAGTGCAAGGCTGCACCACCTGAAGGGCTCTGAGTCAGGACAGTGCCTTGGAGGCCAGCCAGAACAGCGCTGCGGACAAGGCGACCGTTGCAGGCAGGGTCAGCACCCAGGCCAGCAGGATGGTGCGAACCGTTCCGCCTTGCAGGCCGCTCTTGTTGGCGACCATGGTCCCGGCAACGCCTGATGACAGGATGTGGGTGGTGGAAACCGGCAGACTGAACACGTTAGCCAGGCCGATTGCGCAGGCGGTGGTGATTTGCGCCGACATGCCCTGTGCGTAAGTCATGCCTTGCTTGCCGATCTTCTCGCCGATCGTCAGTACTACGCGTTTCCAGCCAACCATGGTACCGATGCCCAGTGCCAGTGCGACCGCCAGAATTACCCAGAACGGTGCGTATTCTGTGGTGGTGGTCAGGTCTTTGCGAAGTTTCTCCAGATCGGACTTTTCACGCGCTGACAGGTCTGGAAGTTTGCCGACCTTGCGGGCCGTGTCGTCCAGGCACAAGAGATAGCGGCGCACTTCGATACGGCTTTCAGGGGCCAGCGAGTGGTAGTCGGAAACGCCTTTGAGGCGGTCGAGCAACGCGTCGATGGTGGGTTCGGTCTGCTTCGGATTACAGGCAGAGCTGGACGGCAAGTCGCCTTTTTCAGCCTTGCCCATGGCCAGATATTCGCCCAGCGTGCTGCTGTTGCGTTGATAAAACTGGCTCAGATGCTGGGTCGCATCGCGGGTACGTTCGATCTGGTAGGTCGTGCTGGTCAGGTCCAGTACAAACTGGCTGGGCACGATGCCGATCAACACCAGCATGATCAGGCCGATGCCTTTCTGGCCGTCGTTCGAACCATGTACGAAGCTGACCGCCATTGCGGAAATGACCAGCACCAGGCGGTTCCAGAATGGCGGGTGCTTTTTGTCGTCCAGCTTGCGACGCTGGTCCGGGGTTTTATGCATCTTCGACTGCGGGCGCCACCATTTCAGCGCAACCAGCACCAGGCCTGCAACGATGAAGCCGGCCAGCGGCGAGAACACCAGCGAAGCGCCAATGTCGATCGCTTTCTGCCAGTTGACGCCGTCGGCCAACGGAATGCCGTTGATCAGTGCATTGGCCAGACCGACACCGAGTATCGAACCGATCAAGGTGTGCGAGCTGGAGGCCGGGATGCCGAAGTACCAGGTACCGAGGTTCCAGGTAATGGCCGCCGCCAGCAGCGAGAACACCATGGCCAGGCCATGTCCGGTGTTGACGTTGATGAGCAGTTCGACCGGCAGCAGATGGACGATTGCGTAGGCAACACCCACACCGCCCAGCAGCACGCCGAGGAAGTTGAATACACCAGAGAAGAACACGGCCAGATGAGGCGGCATGGCTTTGGTGTAAATGACTGTCGCCACCGCGTTGGCGGTGTCATGAAAGCCGTTGATGAACTCGAAGGTGAGGACAAAAGCCAGGGCGAGCAAAAGGCTCACAAGCACCCAGGCATCAAGCCCGCTGAATAAATCGATCATGTAGGTTTTCTGACCGGGTCTGAAGGGGGCGCGATTATGACAGAAAAAATACCGAACGACTTGTCGTCACTGCGAGGTGTCGCCTCAAACCAAAAAAAAGACGCATGAGCGCCGCCCCGTTGAATACTCAATGAGGCTGTGAGGCGTTTAGTTCCGGGGGCTGGAAGGCAGAGATGAGCGGTCGGGGATCATGAGACCCGCGATGTCACGGCTCTTCTTTCAGGCCTTCTTCCATTTTTTGCAATTCTTGCTTGAACGCCTGGTCCAGCAGGCTGGCTCTTTTGCGCCAAGGCTTGCGTTCCGGTTCCGGTTGCGCGGCGTAGGTGGTGATTTCACCGCCGTAGACATCCTTGTAACGTTGTTCCTGGCGCTCAAGTTCCGCGCGCAGTTCATCTTTAGTCACTGTAATACCTGATCGAGTCGATTGAGTTCTGGTGATGACGCAAAACAATGCAAGTATGTTCACGCCATTCGGACTGTATACCAGATACAGCCAGCGACCTGCTCGGGCCATTACCCGAAAAGGTTGCGGAACATCCTGTTATTGCCTGCGGCTACGTACACCAGAGAAACAGCTGTCGTAGCGACATGTGTGTGATTTCAAGCGCAAGGCTTGCGCTGGCAGGCTTCCCTTTGATCGCGCGGCGATGGTGCACCGTGACAGCGCTTCGACGGGATAATCGAGGCAGAAATCGGGTGAACGGATCAATCGTTTGCGAGGGTGTTGCCGACCCACTGATGGATACTATCTCCAAGAAGTTCTGTTACGTCAACAACAGAGGTTGAATAAGTTCACAGGTCTGGTTTTTTTGTACGATTGTTCCGAAGTTTTAGTGAGCCATTTATATGACGGAACTTTTATAAAACAAATTTTACACACCAGGTGACAAAACCCTGACGATGGAATTCAGAGAGTTTTATATGCACGATATCTGGAGTTGTGATGCGGGGGTTCAGCAGGCGGGGCGTGTTCATGCGCAGCAGGCGCTGCCGCAATGAAAACGGCCTTGCTTGGTGAGCAAGGCCGCTGCCTTGGACTTCTCAGTGGGTACCTGACCAGTAATTTCCAAGAAGTCACTTCGTGGCAGAGGTAAAGGTATAAGTATATTTACGGCGGGTCAATTGCGATTATCGGCCACCTGTTCGATAATCGCACAAGCAGAGGCTGTCTTCACTGCTTCCAATAGACCTGAAACCTGCGCTCCACAGGGGCTGAAGGGAGTTACAGAGGGTGTGTCAATGAACGATGAACTGCGTAAATCTTTTGCCTCATTGGCACCGCCCATCGTGGCGTCACCCGCAAAGCGCATTCAGGCGCTGACCGGAGACCCGGATTTCATGACTTCGCTGGCGCGCGGGCTTGCCGTTATTCATGCATTTCAGGAGCGCAAGCGGCACCTGACCATTGCACAGATCAGCCACCGGACGGAAATTCCCCGGGCGGCAGTGCGCCGCTGTCTGCATACGTTGATCAAACTGGGTTACGCGACCACCGATGGTCGTACGTACTCGCTGCTGCCCAAAGTGCTGACCCTGGGCCACGCCTATCTGTCATCGACGCCTCTGGCGACCTCTTCGCAGCCGTATCTGGACCGTATGAGCGATCAGTTGCACGAGGCATGCAACATGGCCACGCTGGAAGGTGACGACATCCTTTATATAGCGCGCTCGGCGACCACGCAGCGATTGATCTCGGTCGACCTCTCGGTGGGCGGCCGCCTTCCGGCATATTGCACGTCCATGGGCCGAATTCTGCTGGCCGCGCTGGATGATGTGTCGTTGCATGAATACCTTGATCATGTCGATCTGCAGCCCAAGACCAGTCGTACCATTCGCACGCCGGAAGCGCTGCTCGAGTGTCTGCAACTGGTTCGTCAACAAGGCTGGTGTATTGTTGATCAGGAACTGGAGCAGGGGCTGCGCTCGATTGCCGTGCCGGTCTATGATGCGTCGGGCCAGGTGCTGGCTGCGCTGAATGTCAGTACCAGCGCCGGGCGTGTGGCACGCAGCGAGCTGGAACAGCGCTTTCTGCCGATCATGCTCGATGCCAGCCGCGACCTGAGTACGCAGCTGTTTACCTGACCTTGTTTGCCTGGGTATGGTTAAACGGGCTTGGTTATCCGAGCTCGTGAGCGATCGTTAGTTAGCTGAATTTGTTCGGTTACCGAACGGTTAGTCGATTATCGGATTGTTTGCCCGTCTGCTCAGGCATAACCTCATTTTCATTCCGGCGCAGGTCTTCGCGCTGTTCATTGAACGTGATGTTGGGTTCGGAGCACCTCATGGCAGACATTCTTTCTCTACGCGATGCGGTGAAGCAACTGGTCAACGATGGCGACATCGTTGCGTTGGAAGGCTTCACGCATTTGATCCCCACGGCCGCTGGTCATGAAATTATCCGTCAGGGTAAAAAAGACCTGACCCTTGTGCGCATGACGCCCGACCTGATCTACGACCAGTTGATCGGTGCCGGTTGTGCGAAGCGTCTGATTTTTTCGTGGGGCGGCAACCCCGGCGTCGGTTCTCTACACCGTCTGCGTGATGCGGTTGAAAAGCAATGGCCGCGCGCGATGGAAATCGAAGAGCACAGCCATGCCGACCTCGCCAACGCCTACGTGGCTGGTGCGTCGGGCCTGCCGTTCGCAGTGCTGCGCGCCTACGCCGGGTCCGACCTGCCCAAGGTCAACCCGCTGATCAAGACGGTAACCTGCCCGTTTACCGGTGAGGTGCTGGCGGCTGTGCCATCGGTACGCCCGGATGTGACTGTTATCCATGCGCAGAAAGCCGACCGCAAAGGCAACGTATTGCTGTGGGGGATTCTCGGCGCGCAGAAAGAGGCCGCGCTGGCTGCGAAGCGATGCATTGTGACGGTGGAAGAAATTGTCGATGACCTGCAAGCGCCGATGAATTCCTGTGTACTGCCGACTTGGGCATTGAGCGCCGTGTGTCTGGTGCCCGGTGGTGCTCACCCCTCCTATGCGCACGGCTATTACGAGCGTGACAACCCGTTCTACCAGGCCTGGGACCCGATTGCCCGGGACCGTGAAACCTTCACCGCGTGGATTGACGAATATATCCACGGCACCGCAGATTTCAGTGAATTCCAGAGCAAGCTGGCTCGCGCTTCGGAGGCCAAATAATGACTTACTCCACCAGTGAAATGATGACCGTTGCAGCAGCCCGTCGTCTGCGTAATGGCTCGGTGTGCTTCGTTGGCATCGGTCTGCCCTCCAAGGCTGCGAACCTGGCGCGTCTGACATCAGCACCCGACGTGGTGCTGATCTACGAGTCCGGCCCGATTGGTGCCAAACCTACCGTGTTGCCGCTGTCGATTGGCGATGGCGAGTTGGCGGAAACCGCCGACACGGTGGTATCCACCAGCGAAATCTTTCGTTACTGGCTGCAGGGCGGGCGCGTCGACGTCGGCTTTCTCGGCGCAGCGCAGGTGGACCGTTTCGGCAACATCAACACCACCGTTGTCGGTGATTATCATCATCCCAAAGTGCGCTTGCCGGGTGCCGGTGGCGCGCCGGAAATCGCCGGTTCGGCCAAGTCAGTGCTGATCATTCTCAAGCAGTCGGCGCGTTCGTTCGTCAACAAGCTGGACTTCATTACCTCGGTCGGCCACGGCGAGGGCGGCGATTCGCGCAAGCGCCTGGGGCTGCCCGGTGCCGGCCCGGTGGGGATCATTACCGACCTGTGCATCATGGAGCCGGAAGCAGGCACCAACGAGTTCGTTGTGACCACGCTGCACCCTGGCGTGACCCGCGAGCAGGTGATTGCTGCCACGGGCTGGGAGATCCGCTTTGCCGACACAGTGGTCGTTTCCGAAGAGCCTACCGAGGTCGAGCTGACGGCGCTGCGTGATCTGGAAGCCCGGACTGCCGCCGCTCATGGTCAGGTTGCAGGAGAAGCGTGATGCGTGAAGTATTTATTTGCGATGCGATTCGCACACCCATCGGTCGCTTTGGCGGGGGGCTGTCTTCGGTGCGTGCCGACGACCTGGCCGCTGTGCCGATCAAGGCACTGATGGAGCGCAACCCATCGGTCAACTGGCAGGAGATCGACGAAGTGTTCTTCGGCTGTGCCAACCAGGCCGGTGAGGACAACCGCAACGTTGCGCGCATGGCTGCGCTGTTGGCGGGGCTGCCGGAGAGCGTGCCGGGGGTGACTCTCAATCGCCTGTGTGCTTCCGGGATGGACGCCATCGGCACCGCGTTCCGTGCCATCGCTTCCGGCGAGATCGAGCTGGCGATTGCCGGTGGCGTCGAATCGATGTCCCGTGCACCGTTCGTGATGGGCAAGGCTGATGCAGCGTTCTCGCGCAACATGAAGCTGGAAGACACCACCATCGGCTGGCGCTTCATCAATCCGGCGATGAAAGCACAGTACGGCGTGGACTCAATGCCCGAGACAGGCGACAACGTTGCAACCGACTTCAGGATTTCTCGAGCCGATCAGGACGCTTTCGCCCTGCGCAGCCAGCAGCGCACTGCCGTTGCCCAGGCTGCGGGCTTTTTCGAGGAAGAGATTGTGCCGGTACGGGTTGCGCACAAAAAAGGCGAAACCATCGTCGACAAGGATGAGCATCCGCGCAGTGATACCAGCCTGGAAACCCTGAGCAAACTCAAGCCGGTCAACGGCGCGGACAAAACTGTCACCGCAGGTAATGCCTCCGGGGTCAACGACGGGGCTGCTGCATTGATTCTGGCTTCGGCCGACGCTGTCAAAAAGCACGGCCTGACGCCACGCGCCCGTGTGTTGGGCATGGCCAGCGCGGCGGTTGCGCCTCGGGTGATGGGCATCGGCCCGGTGCCTGCGGTACGCAAGCTGGTCGAGCGGCTGGGTCTGGCGGTGACTGATTTCGACGTCATCGAGCTCAACGAAGCCTTCGCCAGCCAGGGTCTGGCAGTTCTGCGCGAACTGGGCCTGGCGGACGACGCACCGCAGGTCAACCCCAACGGCGGGGCCATTGCGCTCGGTCATCCGCTGGGTATGAGCGGCGCGCGCCTGGTGCTGACGGCGTTGCACCACCTGGAAAAAACCGGGGGGCGCAAAGGCCTGGCAACCATGTGCGTCGGCGTAGGGCAGGGCCTTGCGCTGGCCATCGAGCGGTAAGCGCTCCCGTTTCAACCTGTTGTCCAGCAACCCGGATCGTTTGTCTGCCTCCACGAAAAGGCGGGCCGATGATCCGGGTTGTTGTTCGTCCGGGCACTGGATATTCAACCCTGCCGATTTTTCCTGGTGGCTGAATTGCTCTGACTTATTGTGCTCGATTAAAGACGGTGTTACAGATTGTTTCTTATGGACAGTTCTGCTTGGGGAAAATAATGACTACAACATCAAAAGCACCGCATTACACCGGCGAGGAGCGAAGCAAAAGAATTTTCGCCATTGTCGGTGCTTCATCCGGCAACCTGGTCGAATGGTTCGACTTTTATATCTACGCCTTCTGCGCGATTTATTTCGCACCGGCTTTCTTTCCTTCCGATGATCCGACCGTTCAGTTGCTCAACACCGCAGGTGTGTTTGCCGCTGGCTTTCTGATGCGTCCGATTGGCGGCTGGCTGTTTGGTCGTGTCGCAGACAAACATGGCCGCAAGAACTCCATGCTGATTTCGGTCACCATGATGTGCGCGGGATCGCTGATCATTGCCTGCCTGCCGACCTACGCGTCGATCGGTGCCTGGGCGCCGGCCTTGCTGCTCATGGCGCGCTTGCTTCAAGGCCTGTCGGTGGGCGGTGAATATGGCACCACGGCCACTTACATGAGTGAAGTGGCCTTACGCGGGCAGCGCGGTTTTTATGCCTCGTTCCAGTACGTCACCCTGATCGGCGGCCAGTTGCTTGCCGTGTTGACAGTGGTCATCCTTCAGCAATTCCTGACCACCGAAGAACTGCGTGACTACGGCTGGCGTATCCCGTTCGTGATCGGTGCGGCCGCCGCTGTCATTGCCTTGCTGCTGCGTCGCACACTCAATGAAACCACCACCGCCGAAAGCCGTCAGGACAAGGACGCCGGCAGTATTGCCGCACTGTTCAAGCATCATGCCGCAGCCTTCATCACAGTGCTGGGTTACACCGCCGGTGGCTCGCTGATTTTCTACACCTTCACGACCTACATGCAGAAATACCTGGTCAACACCGGAAGCATGGAAGCCAAGACCGCCAGCTACATCATGACCGGCGCGCTGTTTCTGTACATGTGCATGCAGCCGTTTTTCGGCATGCTGGCGGACCGCATCGGTCGTCGTAATTCGATGTTGTGGTTCGGCGCGCTGGGTACACTGTGCACGGTGCCGATTCTGATGACCCTGAAAACCACCACCAACCCGTTCATTGCCTTTGTGCTGATTACCCTGGCGTTGGCAATTGTCAGCTTTTACACCTCGATAAGCGGGCTGGTCAAAGCCGAGATGTTTCCGCCTCAGGTCCGCGCACTGGGTGTCGGGCTGGCTTATGCGGTTGCCAACACAGTGTTCGGCGGTTCTGCCGAATTTGTCGCACTGAAACTCAAAAGTGCCGGGATGGAAAACAGCTTCTACTGGTACGTGACGGTAATGATGGCTGTGGCCTTTCTGTTCAGTCTGCGCCTGCCCAAAGAGCCCAAGTACCTGCATCAGGACCATTGATCGCAGGCTTGTTTCGGCCACAAAAAAACCACCTGATCAGGTGGTTTTTTTGTGTGCCGCTTTAAATCAGAACAGCTGAACCGAAGGCTTCTCTTTGGAGATGGTTTCGGTCTGCCCGGTTCTTTCGTACCAGCCGCCGCCGAGGGCCTTGTACAGGTTGACCTCGCTGGTCAGCTGCGACAGACGATCGGTGATCAGCGTTTGTTGCGCGCTGAACAACGAGCGCTGGGCGTCGAGGAAGGTCAGGTTGCTGTCGATACCGATCCGGTAGCGACGCTCGGCCAGACGGTAGTAGTCCTGGTTGGCCGCGACGAAGTCACGTTGCGCCTGGAGCTGCTCGTCGTAGGTCTTGCGTGAAGCCAGGCCGTCAGACACTTCCTGGAAGGCGGTTTGAATCGCTTTCTCGTAGTTGGCGACGCTGATTTCTTTCTGGATTTTCGAGTAGTCCAGGCTGGCGCGCAGGTTGCCGGCGTTGAAGATCGGGATGTTGATGCTTGGCTGGAACAGCCATGCGCCCGATCCGCCCTTGAACAGGCCGGACAGCTCGCTGCTGCTGGTTCCGGCACTGGCCGTCAGGCTGATGCTGGGGAAGAACGCTGCGCGTGCTGCGCCAATGTTGGCGTTGGCTGCCTTGAGCGTATGCTCGGCCTCCAGAATGTCCGGACGACGCTGCAGCAGGTCGGACGGCAGGCCAGCCGGCATTTCGGTCAGCATGTCGGAATCCAGCAAGTGGCTGGCCGGCAGGTTGTCAGGCAGGCTGGTGCCGAGCAGCAGCACCAGACTGTTCTGATCCTGTGCAACCAGACGCTCGTACTGAGCCAGTTTGGCACGCGCGCTTTCGACGGCGGTGCGTGACTGGCTCAGGTCCAGGGCCGAGGAAACACCGACTTCATTGCTGCGCGAGGTCAGGCGATAGCTTTCTTCGTAGGTCTTGAGGGTGTCCTGCGTCAGCTTGAGCAGTTCCTTGTCGGCCTGCCAGGTCATGTAGGCATTGGCGACGCTGGCCACCAGGCTGATCTGGGTGCTGCGACGCGCTTCTTCGCTGGAGAAGTAGGTCTCCAGCGCCTGCTCGCTGAGGCTGCGGACCCGGCCAAAGAGGTCCAGCTCGTACGAGCTGACACCCAGCGTTGCCGAATAGCTGCTGGTGATGCCTGCCTGACCGGTTTGCGACTGGTCGGCTGGCACGCGTTGACGAGTACCGCTACCTGTCGCCGAAACAGCAGGGAACAGGTCCGAGCGCTGAATACGGTACTGGGCACGGTAAGCGTCAATGTTCAGGGCCGCGACCCGCAGGTCGCGGTTGTTGAGCAGTGCAGTCTGAATCAGCTGTTGCAGCGCCGGATCATTGAAGAAGTGCCGCCAGCCTTGCTCCGCGGCAGCCATTTTGGCGCCTTCGACCGGCGAGTACGCCGGCCCTTGCGGATATTGAGCGGCGACCGGTGCTTCCGGCTGCTTGTACTCGGGGATCAAAGAGCAGCCGCCGAGAATGAACGCGGTAACTGCAAGAGAGATCAATGACTTGCTCATTGGCCAGCCTCATCGTGTGAAATATGTTTCTTCTTGCTCTTGAAGAGCCCTGAAACCGAGACAAAGAACAGGGGCACCCAGAAGATCGCCAGGATAACGGCGGTGATCATACCGCCAATTACACCAGTACCGATCGAATGTTGACTACCTGAACCTGCGCCCGTGGAGATTGCCAGCGGCACAACGCCGAGGATAAACGCCATGGACGTCATGATAATTGGGCGCAGACGCATGCGGCACGCCTCGATTGCCGAGTCGACCAGGCTCTTGCCCTGTTCGTGCAGCTCTTTGGCGAACTCGACGATCAGAATGGCGTTCTTCGCCGCCAGACCCACCGTCACCAGCAAGCCCACCTGGAAGAACACGTCGTTGGACAGGCCACGCAGGCTGGTTGCCATCAGTGCACCGATAACCCCCAGCGGCACCACGAGGATGACCGCGATCGGGATCGACCAGCTTTCATACAGCGCCGCCAGACACAGGAACACCACCAGCAACGACAGCGCGTAGAGGGCAGGGGCCTGCGAGCCGGACAAACGTTCCTCGTAGGACAGACCGGTCCACGAAATGCCGATACCTTGCGGCAGTTTCTTGGCCAGGGCTTCTACCTCGGCCATCGCCTCGCCGCTGCTGTAACCCGGGGCAGGAGTACCGAGCACTTCCTCTGCTGCCACGCCGTTGTAGCGCGACAGTTTCGGTGAGCCGTAGGTCCATTTGCCGCTGGCGAAGGCCGAGAACGGCACCATTTCACCCGAGCTGTTGCGCACGTACCACTTCTTGAGGTCTTCAGGCGTCATACGGGCACCTGCATCGCCCTGGATGTACACCTTCTTCACACGGCCACGGTCGATGAAGTCATTGACGTAGCTGCCGCCCAACGCGATGGAAAGTGTGTTGTTGATGTCCGACAGGGTAATGCCCAGCGCACTGGCGCGTTCGTCGTCGATGATCAACTGGTATTGCGGTTCGTCATTCAGCCCGTTCGGACGCACGCCTGCGAGAATCTTGCTCTGCGCTGCCATGCCGAGGAACTGGTTACGCGCTTCCATCAGTTTGTCGTGACCCACGCCGCCCTGATCCTGCAGGTAAACGTCGAAACCTGTGGCGTTACCCAGCTCGAGAACAGACGGTGGAACGACCGCGAACACCATTGCGTCGCGCAGGCTGAAGAAATAGCCCTGAGCGCGCTTGGCCAGTTCGAAGACGCTGTTGTTGGAATCACGTTCTTCCCACGGCTTGAGCATGACGAACGCAATCGCCGAGCTTTGACCGCGGCCCGCAAAGTTGAAGCCGTTTACCGAGAACACCGACTTCACTGCACCGCTTTCCTTGGTCAGCAGGTATTCACGCATGTTGTCGATGACTTCCTGCGTACGCTCGGTAGAGGAGCCTGCCGGGGTCTGGATCTGGGCAAAGATGACGCCCTGATCTTCTTCCGGAAGGAACGCGGCCGGGATACGCATGAACATCCAGACCATGCCTGCGCAGATCAGGATATAGCCCAGATACGCCGGCCATTTGTGCTTGAGCATGTTGCCGACGCCACGTTCGTAGCTCAGAACGCTGCGGTCAAAGGTGCGGTTGAACCAGCCGAAGAAACCACGTTTTGGCTGGCCGTGCTTCTCGTGATCGATAGGCTTGAGCATGGTGGCGCACAGCGCCGGGGTGAAGATCAGGGCGACAACCACCGACAGGGCCATGGCCGAGACGATGGTGATCGAGAACTGTTTGTAGATCACCCCGGTAGAGCCGCCGAAGAACGCCATGGGCAGCAGAACCGCCGACAGCACCAGCGCAATACCGACCAGCGCACCCTGGATCTGGGTCATGGATTTGATCGTGGCGTCGCGCGGGGAGAGCTTTTCCTCCTCCATGACCCGCTCGACGTTTTCCACCACCACGATCGCATCGTCCACCAGCAAGCCGATGGCCAGCACCATACCGAACATGGTCAGGGTGTTGATGGTGAAGCCGAATGCCGCGAGGATGCCGAACGTACCCAGCAATACTACCGGTACGGTCATGGTCGTGATGACCGTGGCACGGAAGTTTTGCAGGAACAGGTACATCACCAGGAACACCAGCACGATCGCTTCGATCAGGGTGTGCACCACACCATTGATCGATTCGCTGACCACTGGCGTGGTGTCATACGGGTACACGACTTTCATGCCTGGCGGGAAGAACGGCTCCAGCGACGAAACGGTCGCGCGAATAGCCTTGGCGGTATCCAGTGCGTTGGCACCGGTCGCGAGTTTGATTGCCAGACCCGATGCCGGTTTACCGTCGAACTGCGAGTCGGTGCTGTAGTTCTCTGCGCCCAGGCCGACAGTCGCGACGTCCTTGAGGCGAACCTGCGAACCGTCGGTGTTGACCTTGAGGAAGATGTTGCCGAACTGCTCGGCGGTCTGCAGACGCGTCTTGCCGATGATCGTGGCGTTCAACTGCTGGCCGCTGATGGACGGCAGGCCACCCAGCTGGCCGGACGATACCTGGACGTTCTGCGCGGTGATCGCGTTTTTCACGTCCACCGGAGTCAGCTGGAAGTTGTTCAGCTTTGCCGGGTCCAGCCAGATACGCATGGCGTACTGCGAACCGAACACCTGGAAGTCACCCACACCGGAGGTCCGGGAAATCGGGTCCTGCATGTTCGACACGATGTAGTTGGCCAGGTCTTCCTTGCCCATGCTGCCGTCTTCGGACACCAGGCCGATAACCATCAGGAAGTTCTTCACTGCCTTGGTCACGCGGATACCCTGTTGCTGCACTTCCTGTGGCAACAGCGGGGTCGCGAGGTTGAGCTTGTTCTGCACCTGAACCTGCGCCGTATCAGGGTTGGTACCCTGATTGAAGGTCGCGGTAATGGTCATGCTGCCGTCGGAGTTACTTTCCGAGCTCACATAACGCAGGTTGTCGATACCGTTGAGCTGTTGCTCGATCACCTGCACCACAGTGTCCTGCACCGTCTGGGCAGAAGCGCCCGGATAGGTGACCTGGATACCGATGGCTGGTGGTGCGATGCTCGGGTACTGGTTGATCGGCAGGCTGGAAATCGACAGCGCACCGACCAGCATGATCACGAGGGCAATAACCCAGGCAAAAATGGGTCGATCAATAAAGAATTTCGACATGGGTTACTCCCCTTTGCTGCCTGCGGCTTTATCAGTGGCCGGGGCAGGTGCCGGGTTTGCTCCTTTGACGTTGGTCGCTTCGGCGACTTTCACTTCGGCGCCTGGTTTGACGTACTGCAAGCCTTCGGTAATGACCCGATCACCTTCTTTCAGGCCGTCTTCGATCAGCCAGTCGCTGCCCACGGTGCGGTTGGCCACCAGCGTACGCATTTCAACCTTGTTGTCCTGGTTGACGATCATGGCGGTCGGCGTGCCTTTCAGGTCGCGGGTCACGCCTTGTTGCGGTGCCAGAATGGCTTTCGCACTGACGCCAGCCTGCAATTGCGCGTGGACGAACATGCCAGGCAACAAGCGATGTTCCGGGTTCGGGAACACGGCGCGCAAGGTGACCGAGCCTGTAGTCTGATCAACCGATACTTCGGAGAATTCCAGCTTGCCTTCCTGGCCATAGACACTGTTGTCTTCCAGCGTCAGCTTGACCTTGGCCGCGTTGTCGCCGGCTTTCTGCAGCTTGCCGCTTTCCAGGTCATTGCGCAGCTTGAGCATGTCGGCAGACGACTGAACCACATCCACGTAGATCGGGTCGAGCTGCTGGATGGTTGCCATTGCTTCGGTCTGGGCGCTGCTGACCAGCGCGCCTTCGGTCACTGCGGAGCGGCCGATACGACCGGAAATAGGTGCCAGCACCTTGGTGTAGCGCAGGTTGATCTGGGCGGTCTGCAAGGCGGCCTGAGCTTCCTGCGTCGATGCCTGGGCGGTGTCGTATTCCTGACGGCTTACCGCTTGCTCGCTGACCAGTTGCTTGTAGCGATCAGACATCGACTTGGCAGACTGCAGAGTCGCCTTGGCGCTGTTGGCATTGGCCTCATAGACAGCCGGGTCGATCTGATAGAGCTGCTGACCGGCTTTGACGTCGCCACCTTCGGTAAACAGACGTTTGAGAATGATGCCGTTGACCTGAGGGCGTACCTCGGCGACGCGGAATGCGGTGGTCCGGCCTGGCAGCTCGGTGGTCAGGGTATAGGGCTGTGCTTTGAGGGTAACGACGCCGACCTGAGGGGTTTGCGCAGGCGGGGCCGCCTGTTCCTTCTTGCTACAGCCACTGAGCAGGGTTGCCAGGGCGACGGCAGTGACCAGAACGGTAACAGCTGGCTTGAATTGCATGAAGATCCTCGGGGCAGGAGCCTGTTGTCTCAACAGTACGTTGAAGTGTTAAAAAATATTTCGGCTAGATAAGTAGCATGCTAAGGAATATACTTACATTCGCGGCTGTTTGTAAACACCCGCTGTGCGCATTCGGCCACTATTCACAGTGCCGACAGCCAATTCGGGACAAGGCGAGACAAATGCCGCCCGGTCATATCTCCAGGTCTGCCGCCAGACGCATGCCTGAGGTAAATTTTTTGAGGTTTTATTGCCATGGTTCGTCGCACCAAAGAGGAAGCTCAGATCACTCGCAGCCAGATTCTGGAGGCTGCTGAGCAGGCTTTTTATGAGCGAGGCGTCGCCCGCACCACGCTGGCTGACATCGCAACCCTTGCTGGTGTGACGCGAGGAGCCATTTACTGGCACTTCAACAACAAGGCCGATCTGGTCCAGGCAATGCTCGACAGCCTTCAGGAACCACTCGATGAAATGGCGCAGGCCAGTCAGAGCGAAGAGGAAGAAGACCCACTGGGCTGTATGAGAAATCTTTTGATTCATTTGTTTCATGAGCTCGCACTGGACCCGAAAACCCGTCGCATCAATGAAATCCTGTTTCACAAGTGCGAGTTTACTGACGAGATGTGTGATTTTCGTCGTCAGCGCCAGGACAACGCCATACAGTGCCACGACCGGATCACCCTGGGGCTGAACAATGCCGTGCGCCAGGGGCAACTTCCCAAAGATCTCGATACGGCCCGGGCCGCAGTCGCCCTGTTTTCTTACGTAAACGGCATCATTTATCAATGGCTGCTGGTTCCAGACAGCTTTTCATTGCCGGCAGAGGCCGAGCAACTGGTTGATGTGTGTCTGGACATGCTGCGTTTCAGCCCTACGCTAAGAATCAGCAAGGCTTCCTGACGGAGATGACAGGTCGTAGCGCCTGCCGGTTCGGTCGGGCCGTTGTCTTTCCCACAAAGCCTAACTCCAATTCGTGCTTTTCATACAGTGTGTTTACTGACTGTGTACCCGTCCTCATCAATTGCCCCCGCCGGTTGCCGCCGATCAGACCTTGATCCGACAAAATATTGTAGGAGGCAGGTAGGACATTTCCTGATACATGTAGCTGATTTCCCAAAGTAATTTCCGAGTATTGCCCCGCGGGAAAACTCCCTTCACTCTTCGCTTCCGGAAAGATCAGAAGAGAGGAAGGTTGCATGTTTTTGCCGAATCTTGCGCCTATGTGCCTTGAAGTCATCGCCAGATCCGCTGAAGTGTACGAGCGTGGACAGGGCCGTGGCTTGCATGAGCGCAGGTCTGTGTCGGGCGTGATCGAAACATGCAAAGGGCATGCAGGCGTTAGCGTAAATCCGCGTCTCTCGATCAAAGGGAGGGCGGAGCATGTCGGACACTACAACTGATGCTGTGAGGCTACTGGCCGGAGTCGCGCAGCAATCCGAACGGGTTGCCATGGATTCTGAATTGGGGACGCCCGTCATTCGACTTGGGTTGATCACCACGCTGTATTTCCGCAATGGCCACACGCTGGAGATGAAGCGTCGGGTCGAAGCCTGCTTTTCGCGCTTCTATGGCGCGTTCAAGCCGAAACTCAAGTGGCAGCTGTTCAAGCGTATGCGTCGCTTGAGCGCATCGGGTTTTGCATCGACCCGGCGTCAGGTTGTCGAAAGCCTCCCGGACGAGCAGTTCATCTGGTCTATCGCCAGTGCGACCCAGGCCGAGGTCGCCATGTACAGCCTGTTTGTCATGAACACCCCGCAGGGGCAGGCCGATAATGATCGCTCTTGTCTGAAAATGGTATTGCCCTGGTCCTGCCTGACCGAGCCCGACGGTTTGAAGAACTACGAGGCCTGGATCCGCTATCTAAGCAGCGAAGTGCAGGCCGAGCATGGCTTTGGCGGGCTCGCCTGTGTACTGCCTTGCGATGGTCATCAGTATTTACCCTGGGAGTATCGACTGGCTCAGGACTACATAGGGTTGATGGTCGATCCCGGTCCGCACATTGAAAGCCTGCGTTTGCTGGACCGTATAAAGGGCGTCAGTTGGTACACGGTGCTGGGCGAAGGGTTTGTCAGACAGCTGGGAGGGAGCGACAGATTGCGGGGCGAGATGAGCGCGCACAGCGACATCGTGTTTCATAGCTATCGCAACGGGTTGATCATTCGGGCGGGTGCGGTGCCTGAATTGGGTGGTCGAGGCCTGCCACCGCCGCAACCCTATGTGACGGTCAACCGGATGATCAAACCGGTTCGCCTGCAGGACACCGGCAACCTTCATCCCTACCTTGCTCCCGGTATCGGCTTTACCGAGGAAACCACTGCGCAGTGGTACGCGCGATTTGATGAAAAACCGCTGCCGCCAGTTGATGCGGGGCAGGCATGCCCTCGATCAGGCTGCTGGTTCAGCAGCGCACAGTTTGGCTCGCGTCGACATTTCGACGAAGGTGAACTCATGCCGGCGTTCAACCATATAAAAAGCAAGAAAACCCAGTGGTTTTGGGCCGGCATGCCTTCCTGATTCAGCGCGTCGAGCTAATCCCGGCCTCGCAATAGCGTATTGGGCATTGCTACGGCTGCGGCAAGGCCGAGCAGCGAAATGGCCGCACTGGTGATCAGCAGGTTTCTGAAGGTCAGCGCCAGTTCGGCTCGCAGTGTTTCCAGTGCCGGTCCGGTTGCTGCATTAAGGCTGTCGAGCAGGACATTACCGGAGCTGCCTTCGCCACCCAGCGCTCCCGAGCCGGGCAGGCCGACACCGGTATGCTGCAACATAGCCAGTAGCAGCGCCGACATCAATGCCACGCCTACTGCACCCCCCAGCGAGCGGAACAGATTGGTTGTGCTGGTGGCCACGCCCATATCCCTTGGTTGAACCGAGTTCTGGGTGCCGACCAATGAGGTGGGGAACTGCATGCCGGTGGCGATGCCGGTAAGGACCATGAACAGGCTCATCGCTATCAGCGATTGGGGAGGCGTAAAGGCCATGCCCAGAATCGCGATGGGCATCAGCAACGCCCCGGTCAGAATAAGCGGTTTGTAGCGCCCGGTTTGCGCGGTGCGTCGCCCGGCGAAATAGGCACCCATCGGCATGCCGATCGCCAGCGGAAGCAGGTGCAGGGCGGCACTGTCTGCACCGCCACCGGTGACGGTCTGGTAACGCAACGGCATCAGGACAATCAGGGAAATAGCCTGAAAACTGGTAAAGAACACCGTGCACCAGCAAAGCACGGCACTTTTATTGGTGAACAGGTGCATGGGCAACAGGGGTTCGGCGGTGCGGCGTTCGTACCAGACGAAAATGCCCAGCGTCAGCAGGGCGGTGCCCAGTAACAACTGAACCTCGAAATCGCCCAGACCATGCCCCTGACCAATTTCGGTAATTCCCAACAGCAGCGCGGTCAGGCCGATGATCATCAGCACCGTACCCAGGTAGTCGATAATCGGTTTGCGCTGCGGCACTGGCAGGCCGACCAGGGTTCGATATGCGACGATCAGCGCGGCTGCCCCCAAGGGCAGATTAATCAGGAACACCCAGCGCCAGGACAGGTATTCGGTCATCAAGCCGCCCAAGACCGGGCCCGCGACGCTGGCCACGGCGTACATGCTGCTGAAGTAGCCTTGGTAGCGGCCCCGCTCACGAGGCGGAACAATGTCGGCGATGATTGCCTGGCTTACCGAAACCATACCGCCTGCACCGATGCCTTGAAGGACGCGCGCCAGCACCAGTTGTTCCATGCTCTGCGCCATGCCACAGAACAGCGAGGCGAGGGTGAAAAGCCCCAAGCCGAACAGCATCAGTTTACGCCGTCCGTAAAGATCGCCCAGCTTGCCGTAGATCGGCACTGCAACGGTCAGTGAAACCATATACGCGGAAATGACCCACGCCAGCAGATCGATGTCCCTGAACTGGGCGGAAATGGCAGGCATCGAAACAGCAACGATGGTCTGATCCAGAGCGCTGAGCAATACCGCCATCATCAACGCGAACAGAATGCTGCGAATGGCCGGAGGCGTTTGAGTAAGACTGGTCAAGGCAAAACCTGATGGCAGTGTTGACCCGCCGCAAGTGAGGCGGGAGAGTCTGACCAGTCTAATCCGATAGCTTGCTAATCGATAGCTGCCTTTGCTGAACGATGACGCAATTCACGCTACACAAGCGTCATCGCAAGGCGCTGAAGGTTGCGTCGGTCGGCACGCAATGGCCAAACGTGCAACTGGCGACCTGTGGGGCCTGACGAGCCAGCTCGTTACGATAGGCCCCTGCGGTGTATACCGCCAGGACCGCTATAGCACCGACGACAACCATGCATTTTCTTGTTCTGACTTTCATGACGCACTCCTTACCTCGGCTACAGAGCAGTTTGAAAGAACTGATTAAAGTGTAGGACAAGGTTGGAGTTTGCGTCGGTAGTCATCATCTGCGGTTGCTGCGTGACGAATGCCCTGGAAGACGCGTTAGAATTCGCGCTTTGATTTATGAGCAGGGTCCATACGCATGGCACGCAAGGAATACAACGGGTTTGAAGTGGTGTCGGCAGTCATGCCTGCCGAGCAGGGGTACAACGCGGCAATTGCCATCAAGGCGCTGGGTGCAGGCGGAGCGCCGCGCTTTCATGCGCTGCTGCCGGACCAGAAATTCAAGACCGCCGATGATGCCGACCTGGCCGCTGTGCAGGAGCTGCAGCGGCTGATCGACATTGATGCCGAGGGCGAGCCTGTATGGGGCGATTCCTGATCAGGCGCCTGGGCGAAACATCTTGAACAGCGCTTCCGGCCCAAGCTGGAAGTAATCTGCAGGACCGCCGCCACGCAGGATCGGCTCGGCGGCCGCGGTGTCATAAACACCGTCCTTGAGCAGGGATTTCTCGATGTGTACGGCTACCACTTCGCCCAGAATCAGCCAGCTGGGCACCAGTTCCTGGTCGGCGCGTTGCAATTGAATGATCTGCGTGACTTTGCATTCAAACGACACCGGCGTCTCAAGCACGCGTGGGACCGAGACGATATGAGAGGCCAGCGGCGTGAGGTTGGCCAGTTCGAACTCGCTGACATCCTGCGCTACCGGGGCACAGCTCTGGTTCATGGCTTCGGCCAGCGAGCGGGTCGCAAGATTCCAGACAAACTCACCGGTCTGCTCGATGTTATTCAGACTGTCCTTGCGACCAACGCTGCAGAACCCAATGATGGGGGGCACGTAGTTGAAGGCATTGAAGAAACTGTAGGGTGCCAGATTCAATTTGCCGTTGGCATCCTGCGATGAAATCCAGCCGATCGGGCGTGGGCCTACAATCGCGTTGAACGGGTCATGCGGCAGGCCGTGGCCCTTGGACGGCTCGTAGGAGTGAATAGCGTCTGACATGCTTGATTCCTGATGGGCTCTATAGGGTGCGGACATAGTGCTGCGCATTTGCAGAGGATGCCAGAGTAGCGTGTATTTCAGCCTGGGCCAGACATGAAGAAGCCCGACATCGGCCGGGCTTGGGGTGTTGCGTGGGCTATCAGCCCAGACGATTGGCACCGACGTGGTCTGCGCCATCAGCGGCCAGGCGGTTGGCACCGACGTGGTCTGCACCATCGGCGGCCTGACGGTTTGCACCGACACGGTCCGCGCCATCAGAGGCCAGACGGTTGGCACCGACGTGGTCTGCACCATCGGCAGCCTGACGATTTGGACCGACACGGTCTGCGCCATCAGCAGCTACGCGAATTGAACCGACGTTAGTGTGTTTGGTGCCGCCTTCAGCAACGATGGTCGAGCGGGACATATCGCTTTGAACAGTTGTGACTGGAAGTGCAAAGGCGCTTGAAGCCAGAACAGAGAAAGCCAGGCCGAAGATCAATTTAGTGGTTTTCATGATGATGTCTCCAATGAGTGTCGGGTGAGTTGTCATCCCGGTATGGAGGCAATGCTACGCGCCAGCGGATTATTAAGAAGTTAATCGGATTGCTAGCGACCATCGCTGAAAATGATAGTTGGCTGTGATGCTCTGATTTCGGGCCTTGTGGGCGATATTGCGTTATTGAAGTGCATATTTTGAAAAATCTTGTAATAAAGCCTCTTGACAATCTGGAAGTATAATTTTTTCAATGTCTTATCGCTGGTTGATCTCGAAAGTGTGCACTGTATTGAAACACTTTGTAGCAAGTGCTCATGTCGCTCCAGGGGGCATTCATGGCGGTTGTATCGATGTAACCGATATTGATGCTCCTCACACGGGTGTGGAAACGGCACGCCAACTCAGGCGTTGGCATGCCATTCAAGCGGGTTAATGAAGGGTGATCAATCTGTCTCGATCCGCGAATGTTTGCGCGTGTCTTTCATGAAGACATACACCAGCAGCGAACAGGCGATGCAAGCGGTTACGTACCAGTAGTAGCCGGTTTCCATACCGATGCTCTTGAACCACAGTGCGATGTATTCCGCAGTACCACCGAAAATCGACACCGTCAGTGCGTATGGCAGGCCGACACCCAGCGCACGGATCTCGGTCGGAAACAGCTCGGCCTTGACCACTGCGTTGATCGAGGTGTAACCGCTGACGATGATCAGCGCCGCCATGATCAGGAAGAAAGCGCCCCACCAGGTTTGAATGGTATGCAGCGTGGTCAGGATCGGTACGGTACACAGCGTTCCCAGTACGCCAAACGCAATCAGGATCGGACGCCGCCCGACCTTGTCGGACAGGGCGCCAATCACCGGCTGCAACAGCATGAACAGAAACAGCGTCGCGGCTGATATCGAGGTCGAGTCGGTGA
The DNA here is from genome assembly GCF_032587795.1 of Pseudomonas syringae group sp. 247E2. Taxonomy (NCBI): domain Bacteria; kingdom Pseudomonadati; phylum Pseudomonadota; class Gammaproteobacteria; order Pseudomonadales; family Pseudomonadaceae; genus Pseudomonas; species Pseudomonas syringae group sp. 247E2. The sequence goes on from NZ_JAWHPK010000001.1 coordinate 589,699, forward strand.
TGCTCATGCCGACGGTGTTGACCAGATACTTCTGCATGTACGTGGTGTAGGTATAGAAAGCCAGGGTCCCGCCCATCGTCAGGCCGACTACGGTCATCAGTTCCTTGGGATGACGCATCAATGTGCGCATCAGGCTTTCCTTGGCCTTTTCCTTTTTCTTGCGGGTGAACGACTCGGTTTCTTCCATGCCACGACGCAGAAACAGCGCGACGACTGCACACAGGGCACCGATGACAAACGGGATGCGCCAGCCCCAGGCATACAGTTGCTCGGTGGTCAGCGTCTGCTGCAGCACGATCAACACGCCCAGCGCGATGAGTTGGCCGGAAATCAGCGTGACGTACTGGAAGCTGGAAAAGAAGCCGCGACGTTCCTTGGTGGCCATTTCGCTGAGATAGGTGGCCGAGGTGCCGTATTCACCCCCGACAGACAGGCCCTGCAGTAGTCGGGCGAACACCAGCAGGATCGGGGCACCGACGCCGATGCTCTCATAGCCCGGGGTCAGGGCAATGATCAGCGAGCCGAAACACATCAGCAGCACCGATGCCATCAGCGCAGCCTTGCGCCCCTTGTAGTCAGCGTAAAGCCCCATCAGCCAGCCACCGATAGGCCGCATCAGAAAGCCGACGGCAAAAATCGCGGCCGTGTTGAGCAACTGTGCGGTGGTGTCGCCCTTGGGGAAGAACGCTTTGGCGAAGTACAGCGAGAAAGCGGCGTAGACGTACCAGTCGTACCACTCGACCATGTTGCCGACCGAGCCGCTGAAAATGGATTTTAAACGGCTGGAAGTGGTTTTTTGGCCGGCAGCAGTAGCAGCCGACCCACGGGAGGCGGGATTGGAAGTTTCCATGGTGTTCCTTGTTTTTCATTATTTTTGGAAGGAGGCATTAGCTGCCCTGCCTGTGACGTAGCAGGAGCTGTGCCACACCATGAGAGCTTGTTCTAGAGCGGTTGCGATATTTTGATGAGCAAGAATCCGCTTATCTGTACAAAATAGATAAGCGGATTCTTGCCGATGGGTGCTCAAGCGAGGTTAGTGACCGCGTGCCGGCCCGAACACAATCACGCCCACGACGAAAGCGAGCATCAGACCCAGAACGATCATGATTGCCTTGAAGGTATTTCTGACGCAGAAGGCTTTTACGCTATCCCAGCCTCCGGTCCTGACGGAAATGGCATCCTGAAAACCTGAAATCCGGTAGGGCGACAGCACGATCCATAGCAGCAGGACAGCGCCATACAGCGCTGCCAGTACGGGCCCTTTCTGTACACAGATATAGCCTAGCGTGACGATCGGAATACCGTGGCGCAGCGCCAGCGCCTGATAACCGGGCCAGCTCAGGTAATCGGGCAGCAAGCGCGCACTCCAGCGCGTATCCACCGGCTTGATACGCTCAGCGAAAGGGCGCCAGAACGACATGAATATATGGATGACAAGCAAGAGGAAAATCGGCGCGGTAAGCGCAAGGCCAGCTATTTCGTACCAGGTGGCGTTGCTGCCGGAAGGGTCCAGTGATGCCGTCGTGAAGATCGTCAATACGCCGAAAAAATAGGCCCTGAGATTGAAATTGGATGACACCTGCTCAGGCAATTTACGCCAGGATTGTACGTCGGCGTCCGGGAATTCTTGTATGGCATCCGGGAATCGGTGAGTGAGGTCGGACGCCAGTTTTTCGCAGGCTTGCCACAGCTCTTGATTACCGTGCCTTGCCAGTCGCAGCCTTTCATCCAGGGGGGGTGGTTGCAGAAGAAGACGCGCAGCCGTGGCCTCGGGACTGTCTTGTGAGGCTTCGAGCAGTTTCTGCTGACGTGCGACGAATGCCTTCTTTTCACAACGCTGGACCAGATTCATCCACAGGGAAAGCGGCCCTGCATACACGTCATGTTTCTGATCCCAGGCAAAAAGGCTGCTCACGCGTTCGAACAGGGCAGGGGACCAGTCATGGTTGTTGAGCAGCAGTGTCATGGTCCACTGTTCAAGTTGCTCCTGGCGATCAAATGATGTCAGCCATGGCTGCTGCCGGAGTGCCTTGAGCGTATCGAGAAAGGCACGTTCCTCGTTGTTTTCGAGCATGGCATGAAATGACTCAAGCGAGCTGTCCAGCAGTGCCTGAGTCAGCCGATGCGCCTGATGAGTCCTGAGCTGTACTTTTTGCCAGGGTGTCAGCCAATGCAACTGTTCGACGGCGGCCTTGATCAGCGCCTGATTGTCCTCCGGGTCCAGCAGGCAACGCCGGGCCAGATGTTGCTGGAAGAGCTCATCGCAGCCTTGATCCTGGGCTATCTGACGTTGTGAGTGCAGGTTTTCCGGTGTGGTCTGACTGGCTTGCTCATACCAGCTCAACTCTACTGCCGGGCGTGCAGGAGGCTCGGCCATGTCGAATGCCGGGTGTACCTGTCGATGGTCCGGTCGGACTACCAGCACAGGCTCATCAAGGGGCAGCGATTCGAGGGGCTGGCCAGCAGTTGACCAGACTTCACTGCCCTCATCATCGTCTTCGGCACGATTTCTTGCCCAGTCCAGCGCCTGCTCGTAAGCATCGCGCAGCGCCTGAAAGGCAGCCGGGTCGTCGTCGGGACGCGTGGTTTTCAACAGCCTGGCGTATTGGCGCTTGATGCTGCGCTCGTCGGCATCATGGCCCAGATCCAGTACGCTCCAGCAATCCATTGCCGTCACCATTCACCTCGTTCGAAACGGTCTGCTTCCTGTTCAAGCTGTTTGCGCAGTTCATTGATCTGCCGGTCATCCTGGGTTTCCAGCACGCGCTGGAATTGTGCAGCCCAGACTCCGATGGTTTCACGTGCCTCGCCCAGATACTCCTGATAGAGCCGTTCCAGACGTGCTGTCAGGTGAGTGTTGACCTGTTGTTCGCGAGGATGAACCTTGAGTGCTTCCAGCACCTTGAGTCGTTCACGGATTTCGGCGGGTGTCATGACTCCGGGGTTGTTCTCGATAACCAGCTTGTGATTTTCGCCGGTCATCTGGATCCGCACGTCGGCCTCCAGCAGGCCGTTGTTGTCGTATGTGAAACGCACGTCCAGTTCGACCTCGCCAGCCTTGGCTTTCGGCACGGGAATATTCAGCTCGCCCAGCGCGATGTTGTCTTTGACCAGGCGGCTTTCACCTTGAAAGATCCGCAGCAGAACGTGCTCCTGATTATCGGCAACCGTGTTTACGGTACGCACCCGGCTGACCGGTACCACGCTGTTGCGCTCGATGATCGGAAGGTAATGCCCGGACTGATAGCCGTTGAACACGTATTGTGTGGTTTCGATACCCAGGGTGTAGGGGCACACGTCGGTCAAAACGACTTCTTCCAGCGCCGCATCGCGCTGCTTGAGTGCTGCCTGAATTGCAGCACCCTGCGCGACAACCTCATCCGGGTTGAGTGTGATGGCCGGAAAACGGCCGAACATCCCCGCGGCCAGTTTGCGGATCAGCGGCATACGTGTAGTGCCGCCCACCAGCAGGATTTCGTCCAGATCTGCGACGCGAATTTTCGCATCGCGCAAGGCTCGCTCGATAGGCGCGCGCAGGCGGGCCAGCAGAGGCGCAAACAGATCATTCATCTGCTCTTGCGTGATTGTCTTGCGCCATTCGCGGTCGGCATGGCGCAGCACGAAATCGACACTGTTTTCCTGGCCCAGCGCCTTGCGCACGCGCTCGGCTTCACGTCGTAGCGAAGGCGTTACGAGTTGCTTGCCGGGGAAGTCCTGCTCATCTCGGTGCAGGGTCAGAAAGTGCTCGACCAGCAGGCGGTCAAAATCTTCACCCCCCAGAAAGTTGTCGCCCGCGCTGGCACGCACTTCCATCACGCCGTCGAAGAGTTCGAGGATCGAGATGTCGAACGTGCCGCCACCCAGGTCGAAGACCAGAAACGAGGTTTCGCCTTCCTTCTGATGAAGTCCATAGGCCAGGGCTGCTGCTGTCGGCTCGTTGATGAGCTTCTCGACCTTGAGGCCGGCCAGCTCACCGGCAATGCGCGTCGCTTTACGCTGAGCGTCACTGAAGTACGCCGGAACGCTGATCACCGCCTCGGTGACAGGCTCGCCAAACGCGCGCTCGACGTCGGCTTTAAGACTCTTGAGTACCAGCGAGGACAACTCTTCCGGACGATAGGTGGCAGATCCCAGGCGAATCTCCTGAGCGCTGCCCATATAACGTTTGAATAGCGCCGTGGTTTTTTCCGGGTGAGTTTGCAGACGTTCGCGCGCCGCCTTGCCGACCAGAATCTGCCCTTCGTCGTCCAGTCCGACAACGCTTGGAGTCAGCGTCTCTCCCAACGCATTGGTAACCAGCTCGCTGCTGCCGTCGCGCCAGACAGCCACCAGGCTGTTGGTGGTGCCCAGATCAATACCGACGATCATCTCAAAAATGCTCCCTGCTCAAGGATTGTTGCAATGTTTTGCGTGATTCTGAATCAAGGCAACCGGTGTTGTCTTCGTTTTATGCGTCGGGAATACCTGGTTGCGTCCTGCCTCAGGATGCCTTTGCGGGATTATTGTTCCCCGGTGCGGCTCACCGCCCTGTGCAAGATCGCCGCCAGATCTTCTCTGGCATAGGGCTTTTGCAACAGGTCGAAGCGGTGTGCCTCGTCCTTGGCGATCGTCGCAAATTCAGTGCTGTAACCGGTGGTGAGGACGACCGGCATCCAGGGGTAACGCGCCTCGATTTCGGCATACAGTTCCAGCCCGCTCATGCCGGGCATCGCGATATCCGAGAACACCACATGAAAGTTTTCCGGGTTACCGGACAATTCATGCAGCGCCTCGGCGGCACTTTTGACCCATAGCACCTGAAAGCCAAGCTGCTCAAGCATCGGTCGGGTAAAAGTGCCGATGTCCTGATTGTCCTCGACCATCAAAACGCACAGACCGGGCAACGCGATGGGCGCGCAATGCTTGTCTTGCGCGACGACTTCGTGATTTTTTGCACTCGGCAGGCACAGCGTGAAGCAGCTGCCTCTGCCCAGTTCGCTTTCAACCAGCACTTCGCCGCCCGATTGTTTGGCGAAGCCGAATACCTGCGACAACCCCAGCCCTGTACCCTGTCCCACGCTTTTGGTGGTGTAGAACGGTTCAAAGATCAGGCCCAGTTTTTCTTTGGCGATACCCGCGCCGGTATCGGTCAGCGACACCGTCACATAATCGCCATCGCTGAGTGAGGCGGGCTGATCGGCAGTGGGGCAGGCAGCGCATTCAACTTTTATGCTGAGTCGGCCTGCGCCCGACATTGCATCGCGGGCGTTAACCACCATGTTGACCAGCGCAGTGTCGAACTGGCTGCCATCGGCGAAGATAAAGCACGGCTCGGCAGGCAGGTCGATGTTCACCTGAATGCGTGCGCCGGTGAGCGTATCCATCATCTCGCCAATACGCGCTACGCTCTTGCAGACATCGAACACTTCCGGCTGCAAGGCCTGACGGCGGGCAAAGGCCAGCAACTGACCGGTCAAGCGAGCCGCCCGGTCTACCGTACTGGAAATCGCCTCGACGTACTTCACACGGCGATGCTCTTCAAGGTTAGGTGCCTTCAACAGGTCGCTGCAGGAGCGGATCACCGTCAACAGGTTATTGAAGTCGTGCGCCACACCGCCAGTGAGTTGGCCGATAGCCTCCAGTTTCTGCGCTTGATGCAAGGCGTCCTGGGACAGCCGCAACGCTTCATTGGCTTCTTCTTCGGCCTGAATGTCACGGCCGACGGCATGGATGAATTGTTTGTCCGGTACGGCAGTCCACGAGATGGTCCGGTACGAACCATCCAGATGGCGATAGCGATTCTTGAAGTGAGGAATGGTCTGGCCGTTTTCCAGTCCGCTCATGGCGGCCAGCGTACTGTCCACGTCTTCGGGGTGCACCAGCCCCAGGAACTGGCTGTCGAGCAGTTGTTCTGCCGACCAGCCGAGAGCTTGAGTCCAGGCCGGATTGACTGCCGAGATAATGCCGTCGAACTGCGCCACCAGCATCAGGTCAGTCGACAGGCGCCAGATGCGATCACGGTCACGGGTGCGCTCAATCACGCGCTGCTCGAGCGTTTCGTTGAGAGACATCAGCGCTTGTTCAGCGTCTCGGAGCTGGGTCATGTCACGGGACACACACAGGATTTTCTCCGGCTTGCCGTCCTTGCCGAAAATCGGGCTGACTTGCACATGCCACCACTTGGCTGTGCCCGTCAGAGTTTTCGCCGATCCCATGAAACTGGCGTTCTGACCCGCGCGGGCCGCTTCGACAGCCGCGATGGCGTCCAGATTGCCTTGGTCCTGCCAGAAATCGGGCCAGGGGCAGCCGCGAATCGCATTGAAATCGCTGACTTCCATGATCTGCTGGCCGCCTTCGCTCATGAAGGTCAGGCGCGAATCGAGGTCCAGCACCTTGATGCAATCATTGATGCTCGACAGAACACGGTCGGTAAACGCTTCGTTTTCATTTTGCCGGACCTGGGCAATGACTTGGGAGGTGGTTTCATTGACCCGGCAGAACACGCCCTCGATCAGGCCGTTATCGCCGTAGAGCGGCGAATAGGAAAGCGACCACCAGGTTTGCTCGGGCCTGCCGTTGCGCACGATGGTGCGCTGAATATCGTCAGACCGGCGGCTGTTTCCACCAAGCGCCTGCTCAGCCAGCGGGCGCACGGCCTCCCAGGCATCACCCCACACCGAGGCAATGGGTTGTCCTTGTGCCTGCTCTGCTGCAACGGGCAAAACCTGGGAATAGGCGTCATTGAAGAACAGGACAAAGTCCGCCCCCCAAAGCAGGTACATGCTGTCAGGGCAACTGAGCATCAGGTTCATTGATGACAGTAACGCTGCAGGCCATGCTTGCTTTGGTCCCAGTGCAGACGTCGACCAGTCTGTCTCTCGGATAAGCCGGCCCATATCGCCGCCTCCCAGTGGGAGGTCGAGGGGAGTATTCACGGTAGAAAATGCCCCAACTTTCGGACTGCCAATGTGAGCTTGAATAGCCAGGCGGGAATGATGTCATTATGCCTTAAAACTATCCAGCCATCACGGCCTTACATAGCCGGGACAGTATGCAGACCCGGCAGCGTGGGAAATGTTCGGTTATCGCCAGAAGAAGCCATACCGGATGTCCGTAGCCACTAGCTCAGGAACATTTCCCGTACCAGAGCATGGCGCTGCATTTTCTCGTTCAGCGTCCGTCGCGGCAGTTGCAGCTCGTTGAGCACAGCCTTGATATCACCTTTGTGACGGGCCAGCGAAGCGCGCAGGCATTGTGCTTCGAAGGCTTCCTGGCGTGCTGCCAGAGAGTGTCCCTGCAATTGAGTATCGGGCTGCGGCGAGGTGAGTTCCAGGCCCAGCGCCTGCCGCTCAGCCGCATTGGCCAGCTCGCGTACGTTGCCAGGCCAGTCATGGCTGAGCAACTGACTCAGGCGTGCGGCGCTCAGGGCAGGCGATTCGCGGCCCATACGCTCGGCGGCGGCTCGGGCGAAGTGGCTGAACAGTTGCGCGATGTCTTCAAGGCGTTCGCGCAACGGCGGCAGGCGCAGCTCGGCAACGTTCAGGCGATAGGCCAGATCTTCACGGAAGCGCCCGGCGCGGGCCTCTTCAAGCAGGTCCGGTTTGGTCGCAGCAACGATCCGCAAGTTGACGTCGATACTCTGATTCGAGCCCAACCGTTCAAGGCGCTTGTCTTGCAGAACGCGTAGCAGCTTGACCTGTTGCGCCATGGGCATGCTCTCTATTTCGTCAAGAAACACGGTGCCGCCGTCGGCATACTCCAGTCTGCCGATACGTTTGCCCTGTGCACCGGTAAACGCGCCGCTTTCGTGCCCGAACAACTCGGCTTCGAACAGATGTTCCGGGATGGCCGCGCAATTAAGCGCGACAAAAGGTTTGCCGGCGCGCGGCCCGAAGTCGTGCAGGCAGCGAGCGACCAGTTCCTTACCGCTGCCGGTTTCCCCCCGAATGATTACATTGACCGGCAGCTGCGCGAGCTCAAGCACCTGACGGCGTAAGGTCTGCAGGCTGGGCGACACGCCGAGCAGCGTGGCGTCCAGTCGGGTTCTGGCATCGGCCTGTTCATGCAGACGGCGGTTTTCCAGCACCAGTTGGCGTTTCTCCAGCGCGCGCCGCAGGTTGCTGATCAGCGTTTCAGGGCTGAAGGGCTTTTCCAGAAAATCATAGGCACCTTCGCGCATCGCCTCTACAGCCATTGGCACATCACCATGGCCGGTCAGCAGGATGACCGGCAGGTCCGGGTCCATGCCTTGCAGGCGGCTTAGCAGTTCCAGACCACTCATGCCCGGCATGCGTACGTCGGTCAGCACCACACCGGGGAAATGTTCCGGCAGTTGTGCCAGGCATTCCTCGGCACGGGCGAAGACTTGCACCTCAAACCCCGACAGCGTCAGCCATTGCTCGACGGCTTGCCGAATGGGAGCCTCGTCGTCTACCACGATGACCGCGTTCAACATGTCGGGTCAGGTCTCCAGAAAGTCATTGGGCAGGCTGAACCAGAACACAGCACCTTCGGCATGATTTTGCGCCGTCAGTTGCCCGCCCAGTTCGTGAATGATGGCGTAGGACACGGCCAGACCAAGGCCCAGACCATCGCCCACAGGTTTGGTGGTAAAAAACGGATCGAAAATACTGGCCAGGTTTTCTTCGGCGATCCCCGTTCCGTTGTCTTTGACGCTGAGCCGCCATTGTTTGTCGATGGCGTCGATACGCACTTCAAGGCGTCTGGACGGGCACTCGCGCATGGCATCGAGCGCATTGCGCAGCAGATTTATCAGCACCTGCTCCAGACGTATGGCATCGCCACGCACCCAGGCGGGACGTGACAGATGCAGCACGCAGTCGATGTGTTCCTCGCGCAGGCGCGGGTCGAGCAACAGCAAGGCCTGATCGACCACCGTGGCCAGGTCCAGTCTTTCGCGCAAACCGCTGGGGCTCTTGCGGGCAAAGGTCTTCAGGTGGCTGGTCAAGGCGGCCATACGTGTCAGCTGTTGATCGACTGGAACCAGCGCTTTGCAGGCTTCATCGATTCGGCCCTGATCCAGCAGCAGTCGCACGGTCGCCAGTTGCATGCGCTGGGCAGTCAGGGGCTGGTTGATTTCGTGGGCCAGCGCTGCCGACATCTGCCCCAGTGCCGCCAGTTTGGCCGACTGCACCAGACCGTCCTGCGCGGTTTGCAGATCACGGGTGCGCTCTTGCACCAGACGCTCCAGTTCGTCCCGGTTGCGCTCCCGTAATCGCGCCAGTCGCCAGCGCTGATAGAGAAACAGCCCCAGAAATACCAGTGCCAGCCAGATACCCGCTGCGGCGAGGCCCGCATTGCGAATGTCCTCGCTGGACGTAGGTGGCTTGCGCAACAGGTGCAAGGTCCAGTTTTCATCGGGCAGCGGCAGCGACTGCCAGAGATAATCCGTGGTGCCATCCGGGCCTTCTACACGGCTCAAATGACTGTTTTCGCCGAAGCTGTCCATGACCCGACTGCGCAGCGGGGAAAGTACCTTCTTGTCGTATTGGCGAGTGCGCAGCAGGTCGGCACGGTCCTCTACAGAAATAGGCAGCAGTTCCCGATAGCGCCAGCCCGATTGATTGGCAATGAAAACGATGCCTTTTTCGTCGCTGACCAATAGCAGGTCGTCACCTTGGCCCCACTCCTGCTCAAGGTCTGGAAACTCCAGCTTCACGACCATCGCACCGATGAAGGCACCCGTATCGTTCACCACCGCACTGGACAAGAAGTACCCAGGGATTCCGGTGGTCACACCGACCGCGTAAAAGCGCCCGGTCCCCTGAGCCCGTGTTTGCAGAAAGTAGGGGCGAAAGCCGTAGTTGTGGCCGACATAGCTGTTGGGTGCGCGCCAATTGCTCGCGCTGATTGCCAGACCGTGCAGGTCGAGCAATTCAAGCGTCGATGAATGCGCCGTATTGTTGATTTTTTCCAGCTTGAGATTGAGCGCGTTCTGCACGTCAGCGGCTACCGGACCGCTCAACGCCGCACGTATCTCCGGGTCCAGTGCCAGAACAGAGGGCAGGGCGCGATAACGTTCGATCAGGGTATGCAGGGTATTGGCATACAGTGCCAGTTGCCCTTCGGCACGCACCGCATCTTCTGATAGCGCGTGACGCTGGGCCTGATGCATCGCAAGCCCGGCGCACAGCACCGCACCGGCCATAATCAGCAGCATGTACAGGGTAATGCGCCAGTAACGATGCTTTAGCGTCATGTTGCGGCCTGATCGGACTCCGCTGGCGCGTTTGCAGATCAATGCCTGCGAACGCGCCATGGACGAGCGTTACAACAGATTGAAGGACGCTTCTTTCACGGTCTGCGAGTCCAGGCCGATCATGACCTTGAATTCACCAGGTTCCGCAGCGTATTTGAGCTCGCTATTGTAGAACTTGAGGTCGTTTTCACTGAGCGTGAAGTTAACGACTTTTTCCTCGCCAGGCTCAAGCATCACTTTTTCGAAGTTCTTCAGTTCTTTCACCGGGCGACTGATCGACGCAGCCACATCATGCATATACAACTGCACCACGGTCGCGCCTGCAACCTTGCCGGTGTTTTTCACGGTTACGCTGGCAGTGAGCTTGCCTTTGCGCGTCATGCTGGCGTCAGAAAGCTTGATGTCCGAGACGTCGAACTGCGTATAGCTCAGACCGTAACCGAACGGAAACAGCGGGCCATTGGGCTCCTCGAAATAGTGCGAGGTATAGTTGCCCGGCTTGTCTTCATGATACGGACGGCCGGTATTCAAGTGTGCATAGTAGACCGGCAGTTGACCGATCGAGCGCGGGAACGACATGGCCAGCTTGCCCGACGGGTTGTAGTCGCCGAACAGTACATCCGCCACCGCGTTACCACCTTCGGTGCCCGGGAACCAGGTTTCGAGCATGGCATCGGCCTGTTCCTGCTCGTCGACCAGTACCAGGGGACGGCCATTCATCAACACCAGCACTAGTGGTTTACCCGTGGCCTTGAGTGCCTTGATCAGGTCACGCTGCTTGCCCGGAATGTTCAGGCTGCTGCGGCTGGCCGACTCGTGGGACATACCGCGCGACTCGCCTACCACGGCAACAATCACATCAGCCTGCTCGGCGACCTTGACCGCTTCGTCGATCATTTCCTGCGCGGGACGCGGGTCGACCTCGACTTCCTTCTCGATGAAGTTCAGATAGTTGAGGATGTGCTCGTTGTCACTGACGTTGGCACCACGGGCGTAAACCAGTTTGGCCTTGTCGCCGACCGCGTTGGCCAGCCCTTCATAGACAGTGACCGACTGATTGGCACGGCCCGCTGCCGACCAGCTGCCGAGCATGTCGAGGTGGCTTTGAGCCAATCCACCAATAACCGCGATGGTACCTTGTTTCTTCAACGGCAGCGTGTCGTTCTGGTTCTTCAGCAGCACCAGTGTCTTGCGCGCAACATCGCGAGCCTCGGCACGGTGCAGGCGGTCATCGGAATAGGTGTCTGCCGGGTCATCGGCAGCGACGCCGATTCGGCCGTAAGGAGCGGCGAACAGGCCCATGTCGTACTTGGCCCCCAGTACTTCACGCACGGCGCTGTCGATTTCCTTCATGGAAACCTCGCCGTCCTTGACCAGTCCGGGCAACTGCTCGCCATAGGCCATGTCGTTCATGCTCAGATCGACACCAGCCTTGATCGCCAGCTTGGCGGCCTCGCGAAAGTCCTTGGCCACGCCGTGGTCGATCAGCTCCTTGATCGCGCCATGGTCGCTGATGGTCACGCCCTTGAAGCCCCAGTCCTTGCGCAGCAGATCCTGCATCAGCCATTTGTTGGCGGTCGACGGGACACCATTGATCGAGTTGAGCGCAACCATCACGCCGCCAGCCCCTGCATCGATGCCAGCCTTGTAGGGCGGCAGGTAGTCCTGATACATGCGCGTCATGCTCATGTCCACGGTGTTGTAGTCGCGTCCGCCTTCGACCGCGCCATACAGAGCGAAGTGCTTGACGGCGGCCATGATGCTGTCATTGGCTGCGATGTTCTTGCCCTGGAAAGACCGGACCATCACATCGGAAATGCGTGACACCAGGTAGGTGTCCTCGCCAAAGCCTTCGGAGCTGCGGCCCCAGCGTGGATCGCGGGAAATATCGACCATGGGCGCGAATGTCATGTCGATACTGTCAGCACTTGCCTCTTTGGCCGAGACCCGGCCCATCAGTGCGACGGCGTCCATGTCCCAGCTGGCGGCCATGCCCAGGCTGATCGGGAAAATCGTACGATGACCGTGAACCACGTCGTAGGCAAAAAACATCGGAATTTTCAGACGGCTTTTGGCAACAGCAGCTTCCTGCAGCGGACGATTTTCCGAACGGGTAATAGAGTTGAACGTGCCGCCGATTCTTCCGGCAGCAATTTCCTTGAGAATTTGCGGCTGTGGCATGTCGGCGCTGATGCTGATCAAACGCAACTGGCCGATCTTTTCGTCCAGGGTCATTTGTTTCATGAGTTTGCCGATGAAGGCATTCTTGGCTTGAAGCGTTGTATTGTCCGTGACGGCGGCGCTTTGGGCCATCACCGACTGACTGGCCATCCCGACCAGCAAACCTAATAAACACAGCTTATTCATGAATGATTTCTCAAGGCTTTTGTCAGCAACTCGCGTTTAATATCCGACAGCCAGTTTTTGGGTTATGGACCTTTGGCGTTATGGTTCGTACAGGGCGCAAGGATAGTTGCCATCCGCTTCACTGTACGAAGTCCCCCAAGGTGTGTACGAAAATGGTGGTTTGATTGATTTTTGTACAAACCCTGTTCGATCAGCTATTGACCGCATCAGGCGTTGGCGATGGATTATGCCGGGGAACTTGTGTTTTGGCTAAGGCGTGTCGTTTCAATAGATTCAAAAAAGCACCGGAGGTCTGATTTTGAAGTCTGTTTCACAATGGATGTTGTACGTGGTGATGCTATTGGGAGGTGGGTTGCGTGCCGAGGCTGAGCCAGCCGCGCTGGTTTTTCCGCCAATGACCGGCAGTGTGGTCGATGCTGCACAAATGCTCGACAGCCAGACCACAGTTCGTCTGGCCAGACTTCTGCGTGCCCACGAGCAAGCCACCGGCGAGCGCGTTGTAGTGGTGACCCTGGCCGATCTGCAAGGCACGAGCATCGAAGAGTTCGGAGCCCGACTCGGTGATGCCTGGAGCCTTGGGCCGCACGGCGAAGACGACAGCGTTCTGCTGGTGGTTTACCGTGACAAGCGCAAAGTATTCATGGAAGTCGGTGCTGCCCTGAAGGATCGTTTCAATGAAGCCCAGGCCTCCTTGATCATCGATATGTTGATGACGCCCGAGTTTGACGACAATCGTTTTGCGGTCGGCATCGAGCGCGGTACGCGGGCGGTTATCGCGGCTTTGGGCGGTCAGATACCGGATTATCCCGAACCGACGAGACAGATGTCCGAATATGAAGAGCAGGCCAGTGACGATCAGGTCTGGCTGATCGCGATTGTTCTGACCCTCATCGTGCTGGGCATCGTGATCATCAGTATCAAACGCGGGGCCGTTGCCCGGCCTGCACGTGACAGGGCCGCTGACCGCAATGGCGGTCGCTTTGGCGGTGGCGGGGCTTCGGGCAACTGGTAGCGGATCGATTGGTTAATGAGGGAAGCATGGCGTTATTGAACAGAGATGAACAGCGGCAGGTCGCCGAAGCGATTGATCGCGTCGAGCAGCGCACCGATGCCGAACTGGTTACGGTACTGGCTGCTCGTGCCGACGACTACGCGTACATGCCGCTGATCTGGGCCGGGTTGATCGGCCTGCTGCTGCCGGGCACGGTCAATTACTGCGTTCAGTGGTTGAGCGCGGACGAACTGATGCTGGCGCAAATGAGTACGTTCATTGTTGTGGCGCTGGTCTGCCGCGTGTCGAACGTGTCGGCCTTGCTGGTGCCGCTTTCGGTTCGGCGCTGGAGAGCCGGAAATCTGGCACGTCGGCAGTTTCTTGAACAAAACCTGCACAAGACCCATGACGGAACCGGCATTCTGGTTTTTGTCAGTGAGGCCGAACGGTATGTCGAAATTCTGGTTGACCATGGCATTGCCAGTCGTCTGCATGACGATACCTGGAAGGCGATGGTCGACGTATTTACCCAGCAGGTCAGAGACGGGCAGACCTTGCAGGGGTTTCTCGGCTGTATCCATGCCTGTGGCGAGTTGCTTGCCGATCACGTTCCAGTGACGCACGGCAGGAATGAGCTGCCGAATCGGCTGGTGGTGTTGGGGTAACGGCAAAAGGCAGATGTCGATTTTATCGACATCTGCCTTGCTTGAAAATCGTCCGGGTCAGACGATACGTTTTACGTCATAAAACGATTTTATGTAGGTCTTCAGTTGTTCGACATGCTGGCTGATCAACGTCGATGCATCACCTGGCGATGTTATTTGATCCAGAAAATGATAGAGCGATTGACAAACCTTTTTCGCTTCTTGTACCCAAAGTGCTTTGCTCTGAGCGACGCCAGCGAGCCCTGTCAACTCGTCGAGTTTTTCCTTGATTACCTTTGTTTCCTGGGTAGACATGCGGGAGTCGTCGAGCAGGGCGTTATAGCGCGACCTCAGCCTGTCGCGTTCTCGAGTAAGATCAAGGTAAGTCAGGGCGCTGCTGATCTTGTCGAGTAGTTTTTCGAGTCTGGCAATCCCTGCGGAGACCAGCGCAAGTTCTGGCGATGGTGTGATGATGAGCTGTAGCTCCTCCGGGGTAGGCAGTAGTTCCTTGAACAGGTCGGCAATGTTGTACTTTTCAAGCGTACTGATCGTTGCGTCAAGCAGGCGTCGGTCTTCAGCGATTAAAGCCATTGCGCTTTCTAACGTGGCTGATCGTTGGGTGATGCTGTCGATCTGTTGCTGGAGTGTTTCCAGCAAACGATTGCTTTCCAGCGCGAGGTTTATCTGCGCCATATTGTCGCTGTGCTCGGCAATGGCCGCCGCGCTGCGGCGTACCGCTGCTGTGATATTCGATACCTGCCGAATGCGCTGCCCGTTCAGCAGGTTGATCGCTTGTTGTTTCTGTTTGTCGCTGAGCGTTGCGTCGGCCTCAATCAGTTGTTGTTTCTGATCGATCGGTTTCAGGTTTACAGTATTCAACTGCACGGTGATATTGGCCAGTTCCTGGCGATAGACCTTGTCTGCGCTAATCAATGCGTCTTGAAGCGGCAGCATTTTTTCTTTCATGGCCGGCAGAAAGTTCAGCTTCAAACTGCTCACCTGCGCAAGAATATTCTGGCGGGCGGCTGTCATGACTTCATTGTCAGGAGGGGTGAGGACCAACGGCTCACTCAGGGTTTCAGTGCTCATGATCATTGTCCTCTCTTGCCGGATTGCTGTTCGCGTTGAAACTGATCCAGTGCACTATCAAATATCTTGAGTAGCTGATTCGCCATGCCTCTTATTTCCCGCCAAGGTGTGACTACGCCTTGAAACTGCATAGCGAAAATCATCAGCGCCTGATCAGTCGTGATCGCTGAAAGTTCACTGGCAGAACGGTCGATATACGCCGCCAGCATGGTCCAGAGGTCTTTCAAATGGGTGGCGCTCTGGTGAGCGTCCATCATACGAATATTCATGTCTTCAAACAGTATTTGCAGGCTGCGAACGGCGGCTGCCAAAGGAGATTTTTCTTCGAGTTTTTGAACTTTCTCGTTCTTGGAAGCCACCATTCGATTTTTTTCTTTTCGGATTTCCTCTGCTTGGGCACCAAAAATGCCCCCCGTGATAGCGACCCCGATGGGCCCGCCGAAAAGACCCCAGGCAATATTATATAGAGCGGTTTTATACTCGTTGTTTTTCTGCTCGATTTCCGTCGTCAGTTGTTCAATATCTTTTTCCAGATCCTGGATCTGCTGGTCCAGATCAGAACAATTTGCCAGTTTCACCTTGTCATTGATGCCGGGAATGAGCTGGACGCTCAGGACGGTGCTGAACGTATCGATGTGGTCCGCCAGGGTTTGCGCAGCGTGCTGATGGTTTTTTATTTGTGACGCCGTTTTCTTCAGAAACTCTGCCAGCGTGATACACACCCTCTGATCGGTTTCACCCAGTGGTACCGGCGCAGTGTTACGGACCTCTTCGATGTTTAAATCGGCAACGGTCATGTCCAGTTGTCTGGCAAAATCCATTTTTTCGATGTAGTTGATGATCTGTTCGCCCTGTCTCGAGAATTGGGTGGCAAACAATTCAATGGCGAACCCGCTGCGTTTGATGCCATCCTCGATACTGAGCCAGCTCTTGCCATGATTATTGATTGCCTGGTAAGTCACTAGCATATCTTTAGGCTCAAGCCCGGGAATGTAACTTCTTGTAAAACCCAATTGCTGTTCGACACGAGTAAGCGAGGTGGGAATGTTCAGGGCGTGACGCTCGTAACGCTTAAGACTGAGGATGTCTTCCCTGGTCAGAATAAGTGCCGCGCTCCGGCCTCCGCTTTTTTCATCATCGAGTATGACGCTCAAGTACTCTACGGGTTTTAAAGTAACCCGTGCGATATCTTCGTTTTCCAAGAGTGCTGCTTGACTCAACATACTGCACGTTCCTTGTACAAGTTATTCTGTTAGAGCAAAAAGCTCCAGGAGTGAGATCTGATTGTCTGTCATCAGTGAGGGCGACTATAAAGGTGTTTTTGCGCGGTACAAGTAATGGCTCGTGAATTTCGTCGTGATTGTTTTACAGGTTATGTGTGTTTCGCTTTGGTGTGTAGGTTCGTGCAAACAGTGTGTGTAGTCTTTGAAAAATAGAGGTGCCCTTGACGCGTCGACGCGCCTAAAATGCCGGTCTGATTTTTCGAGTCCCGGCCGGGACGTTTGAGGCACATTTTCAATGTCAGTCATTACCCCCACGTCATCCAACACTGCGACCGATCACCGCGCGCAGTTTCTCGGCCTGCTGGACACCAGCCTGTCGCAAAACTCGCTGATCAAGCTGGTGCTGGCCAAATACGTGGGCAGCGAGGCCGAATTACAGCGGGTCATCATTAAACCGCTGACCGTCAAGGAACAGCCATGCCTTACCTTTGTGTATCGCTACAAGACCCGCGATATCACCAAGAATTTTCCGCTTGCAGAAGCGGTGGGCGCTATTGCCAGCCTGATACCTGAATCGTTCAAGAACGCGCACCTGCTGTCGCTGACCGACGAGGTGCAGCTGGAGTTCAGCAAGAAGGGCAAGAGCACGCTGTTCAAAAGCAAGGCTCAGCAGGAGCGTGAAGCTCCTTCGGCCGGGCATGATCGTGAGAAAAAGCGCTATCTGGAGCTGAGCCGCCCGTTCCTGGCCGACTTGGGTGTCACCAATCGGCAGCATGAACTGATCCCTGCGATGTCGCGCAAGTGGAAGCAGATCAACAAGTTCATCGAAGTGTTTTCCCATGCCTTGAGTTCATCGCCACTCAAGCTAGATCAGCCGATCAAGGTGGCAGACTTCGGCTCAGGCAAGGGCTACCTGACCTTCGCGATCCATGACTACCTGTGCAATACCTTGCAGGCGCAAGGGCAGGTGACCGGTGTCGAGCTGCGTGAGGACATGGTCACCTTGTGCAACAACGCTGCGGCGGGTCTTGAACACCCCGGCCTGACGTTCCAGCACGGCGATGTGCGTACTGTCGCGCCCAGCGCGCTGGATGTGATGATCGCGCTGCATGCCTGTGACATCGCAACCGACTACGCCATTCACATGGGCATTCGCTCCGGCGCCTCGATCATCATGTGCTCGCCGTGCTGCCACAAACAGATTCGCCTGCAAATCCAGAGCCCGGCCTTGCTGAAACCGATGTTGCAATACGGCCTGCATATGGGCCAGCAGGCAGAAATGGTCACGGACAGCCTGCGTGCCTTGTTGCTGGAGGCGTGCGGTTACGAAACCAAGGTCTTTGAGTTCATCTCTCTGGAGCACACCAACAAGAACAAGATGATCCTGGCGGTCAAGCGCGCCGAGCCGGTCAACCCGGACCTGTTGATCGCGCGTATCCAGGAGCTGAAGACGTTTTACGGCATCAGCGAGCAGTGCCTTGAAACGCTGCTGAGGGCGGACGGCTTCATCGGCTGAAACAGCCACCCTGCACACGTAGACCGAAGAGTCTTCGACCAACGGTCTGCTATCAGGCTGCTTCATTGCGCCAGGTCAATGGTTGTACCTCGCACACGGCGGATGCTTGGGCTATCACCCAAGCATCCGAGCTACCCACGAGGGTCCGTCATGATCAGCACCTTTTTCATCCCCGCAGTGAACATCATCGGCACTGGCTGCATTGATGAAGCCATGCTCGCCATTCGCAAATACGGATTTCTCAAGGCGCTGATCGTGACCGACGCAGGGTTGGCCAAGGCCGGTGTGGCCAGTCAGGTCGCGGGGCTGTTGGTGGAGCAGGGCATCGACTCGGTGGTATATGACGGTGCCAAACCCAACCCGACCATCGCCAACGTCGAGAACGGTCTGGCCTTGCTGCGGGAACGCCAGTGCGATTTCGTGATTTCTCTGGGCGGCGGTTCACCTCACGACTGCGCCAAGGGCATTGCCCTGTGCGCCAGTAACGGTGGGCATATCAGCGACTATGAAGGCGTCGACCGTTCGGCAAAACCGCAGTTGCCGCTGATCGCGATCAACACCACCGCCGGAACCGCCAGCGAAATGACCCGCTTCTGCATCATTACCGATGAAGCGCGCCACGTAAAAATGGCCATCATTGACCGTAACGTGACGCCACTGTTATCCGTAAACGACCCGAACATGATGATTGCCATGCCCAAGTCACTGACCGCTGCCACCGGTATGGATGCCTTGACTCACGCGATAGAGGCCTATGTCTCGACGGCTGCCAATCCGATCACGGATGCCTGCGCGTTGCAGGCCATGGCACTGATTGCCAACAATCTGCGCGACGCCTTCACCAATGGAGCGAACATTACTGCACGCGAGAACATGGCCTACGCACAGTTTCTGGCCGGCATGGCGTTCAACAACGCATCATTGGGCTATGTACACGCCATGGCGCATCAACTGGGCGGCTTCTATGATTTGCCGCACGGTGTGTGCAACGCCGTATTGCTGCCTCATGTTCAGCGTTTCAACGCCAGCGTCAGCGCTGCGCGCCTGACTGATGTTGCGCATGCGATGGGCTGCAATATTCGTGGTCTTTCTCCGCAAGAAGGTGCTCAGGCGGCAATCGAGGCCATTCGCGCACTGTCGGCTGCCGTGGAAATCCCGGCGGGGCTGGCGGTGCTTGGCGTCAAGGAAGAGGATTTCCCGATCCTGGCCACCAATGCCCTGAAAGATGCGTGCGGTCTGACCAATCCGCGTCGTGCCGATCTTGAGCAGATTCAGGAGATATTTCGTCAGGCAATGTGATTAACCGCAACGGACAGGCTAAAAATGGCAACGCTCTTACCCTACACACTTTCGGCCCGGAATATCTGTCTGGATATCTTCGACAGCAACGTACCGCGTTACTTTGATCCTGCGGAGCGCGAGCAATTTGCCAGCTTCCTGATGGCACCGTTGGGTCAGTACTTCGTTGTCGAGCGTGATGGCGATGTTCTGGCTTGCGGGGGATACCTCGTGCTGTCAGACTCGTCAGTGGCCGAGCTTACATGGGGCATGGTCCACAGTGAGCAACACGGTAGCGGCCTGGGCAGGTTTCTGACCCAGGCGAGACTTGATGTCGTAAGGTCATTACCGGGCGTCACCCGTTCCCACATCGATACCAGCCAGCACGTTCAGGGCTTCTACTTGAATCTGGGGTTTGTCGTGACCTCTGTCGAAGTGGACGGGCATGGTCCTGGAATCGACAGTATCAGAATGGAGCTGGCGTTTTCGTGAGGGATGCTCGCGGCTGAACAGAGCCTGACCAAGTCTACAGAATACGAGTAAGGCAGGCCGCTCTGCGTTTAGCATTCAGACTGTTTTCGCGTCCCTTCGCGAATAGGACTGGAAGTTCAACAAATGAGGCTTTTGGGTGCTCTTTTGCAATGCGTTTCTGCTTTGTTCCTGATGCTGTCGGGTGCGCAATACCTGGAGGCAGCGGACTTGCCGGAAGGTTTTGCCAAAGGGGTTACGGGTGGCGGAGCCGCCGCGGCAGTACACCCTTCAACGCTTGACCAGCTTCGGTCTGCACTGTGCGCGTCTTACGACTCGCGCGGTGCCTGTACCGATGAAACCCCGCGGGTCATTGTGCTGGAGCACCTGTTCGACTTTCGCGGGAGTCTCGTTGCCAAAGGCAGCGCCGAAACCACCGAACCGGGCTGCATGGTCAAGCAGTGTCCGCATGGCGGCGAGCAGCTTGCTCTCAATGGTCCCAACAACTTCTGCCAATCCAGGCCACCGGTCATGGTGACCTACGACAATGCAGGGCTGAAGCCACTGAAAGTCGGATCGAACAAGACCCTGATAGGCGTGGGCAAAAAGGCCGGTATCCAAGGTGCAGGACTGTTCATCGGTGACGGCGCGCATAACGTGATTGTCCGTAACCTGACGCTTTCAGACATCAACCCGAGTGTCGTATGGGGCGGAGATGCGCTCACTCTGAACAAAGCCGATGGCGTGTGGATTGACCACAACACCTTCGCCCGTATCGGCAGACAAATGATCGTGACAGGTTGGGGCACTGCTTCACACGTCACCATTTCCAGCAATGAGTTCGATGGTCGCACGCCTTACTCGTCGACCTGCGATGGCCATCATTACTGGGTCTGGCTGTTCCTCGGCAGTCAGGACACGCTGACGCTGTCAAAAAACTACATACACGACGCCTCGGGAAGAGCGCCGCACTCCGGCGGCATGAATAATGCGCAAGTCCGCGCTCAACTGGTCAATAACGTCTTTCAGCGCATGACTTACCAAGGCGCAATCATGTCGCGGACTTCATCCTCACAGTTGCTGGTGGAAGGGAATGATTTTGAAAACGTAGCTCATCCACTGTTCAACGATACGGATCAGCCGGGTACAGCGTTTGCTTTGTTTGGTCCGGGTTCAACTGGCGCAAACGATGTGTGTATGAGTGTTATTGGAAGATCGTGTGTGGCGAATCAGCAACAGATGAGTGGCGATGACTATCGTCCTCAGGACACATCTGTGCTGGAGGCTTTCAGGGATTATCGGCAGTTTCTAGTGGTGCCGGTTTCGGCGCAAGAGGCCAGAGGGCAGGTGATGCGTGACGCGGGAGTGGGGAAGGTGGATGTTGGTTCATGGGAATCACGATAGCTTCGTGACGTATCGTGATTCCTTGGTTGCCCGCGCAATGGCCTGGCACTGTTAGCCGATGAAGTACGTGAGGTCCTTATCATCAGTTTGGGTGCGTTTCAGCCTCTGGGTGCAGTAAGGCTGGGCATACGCAACGCGATATCAGCGCGAGGGGATGGCTTTGATATCGTCGACAATGAAGCGAGGCAGTACACGAATATAAAATTTTTCTACGTCGGAATTACCTTTGTTGGTAATAGCTCCGGCCATCGTCCTCATGTTTTCCCAATTGCCCATCACTCCGGCAGGCTGAAGCGAATCCCGGTACTGGCCAAAGTGGAGTAGCTCCTTCTCCGCTTTTTTTACCGAGACCTGATAGCTGAAGTCCACGCTGCCCATCACCGTATTGTCATCGACGATAAACGATATGAATCCGCCTTTTGAGTTACCGATACGTCGTTTGTACAAGCCCGTAATGTCCAGCAGGTAATCGGCACTCTCTTTTGTCGTTGCATAACGATGGGCCTGCTTCAGCTGATTGATCAATTCCAGTTCAAGACCCTCTTCTAACTGGGCCCTTGAAAGAAAGCGATCGTTCTCACCTTCCAGGGCTATCTTGAAAGATTCAACCCAGTAAGTGGCGGTGGCGGAAATGTGGACCGGGGTGGGCGATACGTAGTAATCGGGCTTGGATGCACAGCCTGTAACGCAGGCAATGATCAGCATCAGAATGGCAGCACGCATTTTTCGTCCTTGAGAGTTTAATAAGGCGCACGATGAAAGCACAAGATGGGGTTAGGGTGAAGCATGGGTTGGATCAGCGACGGGGTGCAATGCCACCACCGCCGATCTCCTCTATACCGCCCACCCCAGCGTGATCGCTGTCAGCGTCAAATAGCGTAGAGCTTTTGCAAAAGTGACAACCAGCAGAAAGCTCCAAAGCGGCTCACGCAGGACACCGGCGATCATGGTGATCGGGTCACCGATGATAGGCACCCAACTTAGCAACAATGCCCAGCGTCCATGGCGTCTGTAAATGATTTGAGCTTTGTCGAGGTGTCGCTCGCTGATGGGGAACCAGCGCTTGTGCCGAAAGCGTTCAACCGAGCGCCCCAGATACCAGTTCACGACCGACCCCAGAACATTGCCCGTCGTTGCAGTCAGCAACAGAAGTGTCGTCACGTAATGTTGCGAAATGAGCATGCCAGCCAACACCGCTTCAGATTGCAGCGGCAGAAGCGTTGCGGCACCAAATGCCACGGCAAAGAGGCCCAGATAGCTGGTCAGCTCGAACACGATGTCATCTCACGAATACAATCCGTTCCAGCCGTGGACACCCACGTACACGCCGACGCAAATGATCAACACGCTGGAAAGATACGGGGCCCGTCGGGCAGCTGCATTGAGCCAGGGAAAACGGTTTGATGCTTTGCGAGCGCCGATAGCGGCAGCGGCTCCGACAGTCATCAAAGTGATTGCCAAACCAATGCTGAAACAAAGCACCATCGCGGCCCCTAGCGTGACTTGCTTCACTTGCAGGCACAGTAGCAAAACAGTGATCGCGGCTGGGCAAGGGATGAGCCCACCGGTCAAACCGAACATCAGGATCTGACCGTTGCTGACCTCACGATAGGTGAACCGCTTGCGAATGTCTTCGGCATGGGCCTTCTCATGAGCATCCTGATAACCCTCGGCAGCCAGCGTGAATCGGTGCGGATTGCTGTGATCATGGCTAAGGCCGTGGTGGTGTTCCTGGTCATGGTCATGGCTGTAATGGTGTATTTCGTGGTCGTGGTGATCGCTGTGGCCACCGTTTTCTTCTTTGAATTTAAACAGCTGCTCGCCGCGCCATGTGCGCCACAACATCCACAGCGCGATGGCGATGATCAGCGCTGAGGACGCAAGCTGAAAGTAGGGCTCGGTCGTTTCGGCATCCAGGCCCTGACCCAGATACATGCCGCCGATAGCGACCAACCAGACAACAGCAGTATGGGATAGCGTTGCCGCCAGCGCGAGCATGACAGCCTGCTTCACCGATCCCCGAATGGCCACGATGAATGCCGCCATCATGGTTTTGGAGTGCCCCGGCTCCAGGCCGTGCAATGCCCCTAAAAGGACGGCGCTGGGGAAGTATAGCCAGGCGTTGGCACCGCCTCGCTGCAATAAATCGGCAAAGTCGGGCATGTGAGGCCTTACAGGTATTTAGTGATTTGCTTGAAGGCTTCAAGTGGCGCTCGCTCGCCTTTGGCAAGAGCCCCCATGGTGTTTTCAAGGCAGTGATCGATATGATCCTGGATCAGCGTGCGTTTCGCCTGACATATCGCTTTCTCGACGGCATGAAGCTGTTGAGCAATGTCCACGCATTCGCGGCCGTCTTCGATCATGGTGATGATGCTTCGCAAGTGGCCGTCTGCACGCTTGAGACGTTTGATGATCGCCTCGTGTGACTGGTGCGTATGGTCATACGGATGTTCGTGCTCACTCATCGCTTGAGCCTGTTGGGTGAATGATCCAGGCTGACACCTTATCCTCCCCGGGGGGATAAGGTCAAAGGTGTTGCGCCTGACGTTGCTATTTGGTTGATTGAGGATGGGACTGGCGGGATGTTGGTTACCCTCAGGCCCCTCTGAACTTGATGGCTTGGGTGCAACGGATAGTGGCCTGTTAACGTTCGCAGGCCATCTTCAAAAAACAGTCAGGTAGTTGATTTCAGTTTCCAGGGTTCTGAAGCTTGAGCTGGCACGAGCACGTGCTTCCTGCCAAGTCGTTAGCATGTACCCAAGCTTGGTAAGTCGTCATTCCAGACGCTGCGTACTATCGCTTTTTCGGCGGTCAGGTGGCTGGAATGCGTTGATGTATGGATATCAGTCTGACTGAAGATAGACGCGATACCGAACATGAGCAGCTATGCGAAGGAGCGTAGATCCCGCTCGGACAGCGGTAGAGGTTGTCACGCTACGTGCCATTCGGAGATTTGAGGAGAATTAACGTGTCAGGAGAGAAATGGAGCGGGTAGAGGGAATCGAACCATTATCGGACAGAATTATTCGGATCTGTGTATGTGTGTAGGTATTGCTCCGAGGCAGCGCTGGGAAAGCGTGTAGTTGTGTGTTCTGAGGTGGCTGCTTTGCTGGGGCTCGTCTCTACGGTAGTGGAAATACCCTTCAAATCTTGACTTGCTCACATGTGAGGGAAAGCCTGAGATTCGGATACCTGGAGCATCGATTTCGTCCTAACCTCACCGGATCGCATTATCCGTTTCCCAGGCTGTATCCCGCGCACATTGACGCGGGATTCGATTCGTGAGAGATCAAGCTCGGTAACCATTCCTCATCGGTCTGTCCATCAACCACATATCGACACTTGATGTCGAAAATATTACTTGCCCATTATTTTCCGCTGCAAGTGTTCTCAGCGCTTGGGCATAAGCGTTGAGGTGTTCATTTGGAATATCTTGCTGCTTTGGTGTACCCAAGATGAGCAGTCTGAACGGGAATGACGGATCGCTTAGGTAGATTTCGAACAAAGCAGCATGGTAAGCCAGCACTGTTCTGGCTTTAGAACTACCTTTGAAAATATCCAGCCTTTCGTCCCCCATGGTTGGCTAAAAGGGACAAGTTTCTATAGCGATTTCTCCTGCATCGTGAAAGGGCCTGCGGGTTCGAGCCCGTGTTGAGCAAGGAGGTGCCGACGAGGCTCAGCAAAATGCCAGCTCATTCCAGCCCGGTATTGTGATGGCCCCAGATCAGGCCGAACAACAACGTGAACAGCGGCGCCACAGCATCATCCAGCCCAGCCAATTTTTGTACACAGCCAGCGATGCAGCCTAGCCACAATGCTTCCTCCAGCCTCTTCCGGCTGTATTTCATCGACCTCAAGGAAAAACCGCCTTAAGTCGCAAGAAAGCATGCCGACAACCTCATCAGCAATAGGTTGACGGCCTTCGACCGCGTCCTGGCGTACCTTCTCGAAGAGCAACACGATCGTCAAGATCAAGGCGGAGCAAACGCGTGAAGGTCATGACGCCAGTTTTCAAAACCGGCTCGGCGGCTTGAACTCGTCACCGATCTATACCCGATTCTTGCGTCATTCACCTGGCCAGGCATGCCTTGCCCCGGAGTTTCTACATGTGTTCAATGTGTGACGCGCTCACCCAACTTTGGGCCGAAGGAGCGACCGGCCAGGGTGCGGCCAAACAGACAGTCACCAGCCAAGCGATGCTTGAGCACCTGACGCTTGACCAGCAAGCCAACTACCTTACTGATGGCTATTGGCACGACGCTTATGGCGATTCCCAGCACCATTTTGACGTGCACGCCGGAGGGTCGCTCACTGTCAACCTGGCAAGTTTGAGCGCAAGCGCTCAGGCTGTTGCTCGGTATGCGCTGCAAACCTGGACTAATGTCAGCGGCCTAAACTTTGTGGAAACCACTGCTGCCGCTGCGATCAATTTCAGCGAACAAAAAAGCGGTGCGTACAGCAACTCCAATTATGCAGGCAGCATCATCTCGAACAGCAGCGTCAACATCGCTTCCGATTGGGTGAAATACGGTTTGTATTATCAGCAAACCTACATTCATGAAATCGGCCACGCGCTGGGGTTGGGCCATGCGGGCAATTACAACGGGAGCGCGACCTTCCCCAACAATGCCTTCTATCAAGAGGACAGCTGGAAATACTCGGTGATGTCCTACTTCAGTCAGGACGAGAATACGTATTCCAACGCCTCTTTCGGCTATGTCGCTACCCCCATGCTGGCAGACATCGTAGCCATCCAGTCACTGTACGGCACCGCCGTTACCCGCACAGGTGACAATACCTACAGTTTCAACAAGACTTCCATCAACACCGGAACCGACTTCGTGCCCGGCCTGGTGGCCACGATCTATGATTCGGGCGGCAACGACACGATCAACGTCAGCACCTATGTCGGTGCTCAGACAGTCGATCTGAGAAGTGAAGCTTTTTCCAGCCTATACGGCGGTCTATCGAATATTGCAATCGCGCGCGGTACGGTTATCGAGAACGCCATAACTGGTGCGGGCGCAGATACGCTGATAGGCAACGCCAGTGACAACTTTCTAAATGCAAACGCGGGCAATGACCAGTTGCAAGGCGGCGATGGCAATGATCGGCTGATGGGGGGGGCGGGTTCGGACGTGCTCAATGGTGGCAACGGCATCGACACCGCCTTGTATACCGAGGCAGGTGCTCGCTACTTTGCAACCTACGATGCTGCGCTGGTGAGGAATGCCACCCTCAGCGTTCATGATGCGCAAACGTCCGACGTGGACACACTTTCAAGCGTCGAAAAGCTGGCTTTCAGCGATCGCAATGCCAATCTTGACGAACTGCTCATGGCTTTTCGCAGCCGGTATGGCGCCTTCAACGCCGATAGTGACGCCACTGTTTCGTTGAGTTTTAGCATGGATATTCATCACATCGCGCTCACCGAGGATCAGGCTGACGTTGCCAGGCTCTACTCACTGTTCGGTCGGACGCCCGATTATCAGGGTTTGAATCACTGGCTGACGCAGCAGGCGATGGGCAGTTCGGATGTAGAGATGCGCGATGCCTTTCTGAATTCCACTGAAGCGATGCAGCACTACAGCGGGCTTGGTGATCGGGACTTTGTCCTTAATCTCTATCAGACCGTATTGCATCGCACAGGCGAAGAATCCGGTGTGTCGTTCTGGAGTACTCTGCTGCAGGCGGGCGGGAGTCGAGCAACGGTCGCTGATGGCTTCCTGAATTCGCGCGAGAGCCGTGACCTCTCGGAAGGCGAGACGGGGTTCATCAGGATCGTGGCTCATAACGCCTGGAACAATCTGGATGTGGTGGTGGGCAAGGGCGTGGCCACCGGCA
Source organism: Pseudomonas syringae group sp. 247E2 (assembly GCF_032587795.1). Taxonomy (NCBI): domain Bacteria; kingdom Pseudomonadati; phylum Pseudomonadota; class Gammaproteobacteria; order Pseudomonadales; family Pseudomonadaceae; genus Pseudomonas; species Pseudomonas syringae group sp. 247E2. The sequence continues at coordinate 616,721 of NZ_JAWHPK010000001.1, forward strand.
CGGCTGGTGATGATCAGATCAGTGAGCAGGAAGTCAGCCTTGACAGCAATGCGGTTTCGCATCTGGCCGGCAAGGCCGGTATAGACACCTTTATTTTCAACGACGCTGCATCCTCCTACACGATCAGCGCGCTCGATACCGACACTCTATCAGTCAGTCGTTCCACGGGAGCTGCGGCGAAATTCGAACTGAGTGGCTTCAATGTGCTCGATTTCGCAGATCGCGAACTGTTCGTTCTCGACTCGGCGCAGGCAAGCATTGGTCGTCTGTATACCATTTTGGGTCGTGCTCCCGATATCGAAGGCCTGAAGTCCTGGCTGTCCCAGGGCGCCGCAGGCGAAACCGGTGCCCAGGTTGCGGGTGGTTTTGTGCAATCTGCCGAATTTTCCCAAAGCCTGCCCGACGCCAGCAATGCAGTCTTTGTCGAAAAGCTGTATCACAATGTCCTGGGCAGAGGCAGCGACGCTGACGGCCTTGCCCATTGGGTCCACTCGCTGGACGTAGGCACAAGCCGTGGACAGGTCGCATTCAATATCGCCAACTCCGCGGAGTCTGCTGCACTGACTCAAGGCGATGCCGGCTTCATTCACTTGGTAGGGCATGCTGATTGGGTTTGACTTCGCGATGCCTGCAAACCTTCCGTTCGCCGGGATTGCAGGCCACTTGGGGATTTCTCTCTCCGCTTCTAAACGCGTCGAGCTGAGCGAGGCATTGGAGAAGGAGATTTCGTCGATTGAGTTGTACCCTGACGTTGTCCGGGCGATCGTTGAGCTTCAAAACTCAGACATCCTGGCAGGGGGGTATTGAGTGATCGAAGGGGAAACGCGGGTCAGACAGGACGCCGTCTCGAGGGAGTCGACGGTGCATCAAATTTTGGGGATTCCGGAAGAAATAAGGTGGGGCGGCGAGAAGGTATTGATTGCCTTAGGCACTAGGGCGAAATTGCCTGAAATGCCTGGAATCATTAACTGAAAGATGGAGCGGGTAGAGGGAATCGAACCCTTATTGGACAGAAATTCCCTGAAGTGTGTAAGTGTGTAAACCATGTGTATCCCAAACCCCTGTACAGCAAAGGGGGGCGCTAGCAAAATCAGCGGACGGCCTACGCTCACCTAGTGAGTATTGACCCTTTGTAACACTTCTCTGGTGTAACGCGGCGGTACATCATGACCCCTAGGCCGGTCTGGGCCCATCAGTCCGATTATGCCCTCAATTGTTCAGCGACCTTGCCCATGTCGAGGGGAGAAATGCTTCATGACGCTAACTGATCGAAGTGAAACGGAGATTTTTGCCGACCTCATGGAGCTCACTGCTCAGCCAGGCTATGCCCACGCAATCGCATACATATGCCACAGGGACAATCTCGTCGCCTACAAAGGTGAGTGGAAAGCCTCCGACATGAGTCACCTGTTTGACCCTAACCGCCTCATTCGAACGGAAATCACCACTTTGTTGGGTCTGATGGTGCGTCAGCCCCTTGAGCTGACCCTACCGGACATTCAAATAATTGAAATCTACGTATCTCGCAGCGACGAGCTGATGGCCGAGCTCCATGGAGCGTTAAATCGTCCGAGTATTGAGCATCTTCTAACGAACGCTCTTGCAGGGGGGGCACCGACAGAAATTTGGTCGGGCTCAATGATGAGGGAGCCTATTTTCTATGCGACAGAGTCCGCATACAGCTTCCAATATCGGGATTTTCTCGTCAAAAAGCATGCTGCTGATGACGGCTGGCTGGAGGCAAATAAAGGTTTCACGAGCGTTCAAGCCCAACGAGTTGCCCATTCGATGTGTCTGCTCATGGATGAGCGGGCAACAGCTACCGCCTCCTCGATGGGAGGAATTCGGGGTGGTTTGCCCCCTAAATCGCTGTTGGATCACTTCGAATTTGACCCCGCCGACGTTTCGGCCCGGAGTGGTCTGGATGTAGAGGTAGTCGGCGCAGTGTTCGATGCCCTAACGCTCAAAACAGGCAATGCCCAGTTCAATGAGTTGGGTGACTTTAACGCCGTGGCCGCCACGCCCTTGATACCGACTGGTCGGGGAACAGTTCTACTTTTCCTGCACTACTCGATTTATGAGGCACTCTACGAGTCTCCGTTCTTCTGGATGATTAGAGACAAAAGCTACCGGGAGCAGGCATCCGACAACCGTGGTGCTTTTGCTGAAAATTTTGCGCACGAACGGTTGGTAGCGGTCTTTGGCGCCGCGAACGTTCATCTGAATGTGAATATCTTTGACGGCAAGGACATTGTTGGCGAGGCCGATGTACTGGTCGTCTTCGGCGATAGGATAATCATCGTCCAGGCCAAGGCCAAAAAGCTTACGTTGGAGGCTCGCAAGGGCAATGATGGGCAGCTCAAAAACGATTTTTCAGCTGCGATACAAAAGGCATCCGACCAAGCCTGGGAGTGCGGCAATGCTCTATTGTCGGGCATTTGCCGTTTAGAGACTGACAAAGGTTATGAGGTAGTTCTGCCGGAGTTTATTAGAGAAATATACCCGTTTTGCGTGGTGTCCGACCACTATCCCGCCTTGGCATTCCAGGCGAGCCAGTTCCTCCAGTTTCAATCCACGGAGATTATCCGTCAGCCTTTCGTGATGGACGTTTTTCTGCTCGATGTCCTGTCCGAAATGCTCGATTCTCCGCTTCGCCTTCTAAGCTATGTCCGGTTGCGTTTAGCGGTCACCGACAAAATAATGGTTAGTCACGAGCTCACCACGCTGGGGTACCACTTACGACGTAACCTCTGGCTCACCGATGAGTTTCAAATGATGATGTTGGACGACTCGATCGCGAGTGATCTAGATGCCGCGATGATGGTTCGAAGGGAGGGATTCCGGGGCAAGCGGGTGCCGCCCGGAATCTTAACCGTCATGACGGGCACTCTCTACGAACGCTTGATCGAGCAGATTGAGCGACGTGCTGACCCAGCAATATTGGAGCTGGGGTTCCAGCTTTTATCCATGGGTGAAGATTCTTGTCTGGGGATCCATCGTGGGCTGACCGGGATCATCGAGCTTGCCAAGCTAGATCGGCGACGTCACGACTTTACCGTAGGCGTAGGCGCCGGCGCCGGCGAGAGCGGTATCTGCTTCCACTGCAACCCCTTACCTACCACTGCGGATATCAACGCTTTGCGCTCGCACTGTGAGCGGCGCAAATATGCGCTGCGAGCAGACGTCTGGTTTGGTGTTTCAGTCGGTTTGAGCGGCGACTTGCAATTCGGTGTGACACTCGATTCGCCTTGGGAGAAGTCTGCAACGATGGACGCTTTGACCAAGGACATGAAGGCGCCTGCTCCCGTTAATTCCTTGCTTAAGAGTTTGGAGAAAGGCTTAAGGCCCATAAAATATGGGCGCAACGATCCATGTCCCTGCGGCAGCGGCAGGAAGTACAAAAAGTGTTGTATCTCTTGAGATCAATTGGGGGGAACTGCGCTGGACACTGAAAGCAGGCGAACGTCGAGCACAATGCCCGCTGCTAGCGATTTTGAAGTCACCGAAGCTTTGATTTTAGGCGAGCGTCACCTTCCCGATTGAGGATGTGATAGGCCTATAGCGTTCAAGATGAAACTGTGTCGGTGTGCCTTCACTGGCATGATGACGGAGGGATGAGTTAGGCGTCTTTTCGATGCCAATGTCGTCTCACCGTCGATTCCGCCATTTGCAAAAGCCCCGCTATCTCCGCCTGACTGTGTCCGGATTTTTTCAGCTCATGGACGGCCCGCCTTGCTTTCGCAGCGCTGGAAACACGGGGGTGAGGATGATCTTCTGGCGCTGCTTCGAATCGCTGTTCCAACAGGCCCAGCTCCGTGATGTTAGCTTGGGCCCGCTCAAGTACCTCTGCAGGCGTGAGCTGTTCATAAGCGGAATAGACCAATGTCATGAACGCAACGGGGTGCATTCCTAGCGAGCTACACATGGCATCCAGGGTATCGGTACTCACCGACGTCTCACCAGCCTCTAAGAGGCTGATGTGCGATTGAGTGACAGTGCCCACGAAGTCCGCTTGAGACATGCCTCGCTCACGGCGGAGTCGCTGTAGGACTGAAGCTAGGGCTGAACGTAAGGACATTTTTCCCATCCGTTTAAATCGGAAGGGTATGCCGCGATTGCTTGGCGCCACTCAAACCTATATATTCGTTCTCGTGGCGGTTGGCGCCGAGTATGATATGCGAACGCTTCCTGCTTCAACGTAAGCGCACGTTGTTGTGGTGGTAGGGGGCTAGGTGTACCGGGCTCTTCAGCAATATACCCCTAAAGCGACTTCCTCATCTGCGTCCTTCGTTATGACTGCATCTGTTTGGAAAGTCCGCCGCTCCTCCTGGTGTCTTTCCAATCACTGCAGATTTGACAACTAAGCCTTCGGGTCGACCGGATGGAGATTGAGGTGGCCATGCCCGGATCATCTACGATTCATCACTGAAGCGATGCGCTAGCGCAGAAGCGAATTGCAGCAATCAGCGCGCTGGAGACATCGATGAAAATTCTGATCTACTCGGATTTGCATAACGAGTTCGACCGTTTTGCCCCGCCTCCGGCCAATGTCGATTTAGTAGTTCTTGCCGGAGATATTGATTTACTCGCACGCGGTGTGAAGTGGGCAAACGAGACGTTCGAAACTGACGTGATTTATTGCAGTGGTAACCACGAATTCTATAAAGGCCACATCGATCGCACCATGGAAAAAATGAAGGCTGCTGCTGCCGCCAACGTCCACGTACTCGATAATGAAGTCTGGACGTTCGGTAGCGTACGCTTTCTTGTAGGCACCGGATGGACGGACTTTGGGAGCACCGGCGATGTGGTTGCGGCCTCCAGCGTGTGTGCCAGTAGGATGAACGATTTCCGGATGATTCGAGCTGGCAGTGGGTACCGTCGACTTAGGCCTGCGGACGTCATTGAGAAAAATCGAGTCGCGACCGAGTTCTTCACCCAAGAGTTGGCGAAGCCCTTCAGCGGCAAGACTGTGGTTGTGAGCCATCATTGTCCATTTTTAGAAGCGGCAGGGGATGAACACGTCGGACATATCAGCGCTGCGTATTACAACCGCTGGTACAGACTTGCTGAGCTGGCAGATTGCTGGATTTTCGGACACACCCATCAAGCTATCGACAGCCTGTATGGACGTTGTCGGCTGATTTCAAATCCTCGTGGTTATCCACAGGAGCAAACTGGCTTCAACCCCTACAAGATTTTGGAGATTTGATGTGCCGAACATTTGTCGTCCCCCAACGCTGGGAGGAGCAGCTCTCCCATCAGAAGTCGTTGTGGCTAGTAAGATCTATTGGGGAGTGCTGATTGACGCTTACCTGACCAGTGCGGCGATCGTGGGAGACCGCTACGCGGCCATCGCCTACCTAGACCGTTCTGGCTCAATTTCCGATGGATCAACTGTGGCGACCCCACCAGTCATGACCGTAGAGCAGCGCGAGCATTTCGTGCTGCTGCGGTCTTTGTGTGGTCAAGACCACTACGTGATTGCTTCATGGCAGTCGATTGGTGAAATGCCATGACTGAGCACTGTGCCCGTCCACCGTCTTTAGCTCAAGCAGCCCTAGTCGAATTCGATATCTTAATCACGGCTTTTCTCTATCAGCCGGAGCTGGACGGCTTTAGCCTAGTAGGGAATATCTATTGTGACCGTCGAGAAAAGTTCGCAGATGGTCGGCTCATTCGAACTTCGACTGTCCTCGAATTCTTAGAATGCTCCGGCTACCACATTGCTTCTACCTTTTCAGGGAGCAGATACGTTTTACTATCTGCAGGTGGGGCAAATGTCTCTGATTTGCTGAGCAGGCGACTCGATGGCAATGCCCTTCATGGTTAAAGCGTTAGGCGTCACGGCCAGCACAGTTCGGAGTAAATGACCCCATGGGCAACTCAAAAGGTGGAGTCGCAGGACTATGTCCGATATTGATGTACAGCAAATGATTGGCCCGAGCACCGTAATGGTCGGATCGGAGCTTGCCTTAAACGATGCCATCAGGCTGACCAGCCACCGGTTTCCTGAGCGGAGCTTCTGTATCGTCAACGAATGGATTTGGATCGACTTCGACGCACCAGACCTAGTCATTACGGAGCTCGCGAATGCTGGAAAACAGCCTGCCATGCTTTTGATCTTCAACCTTCAGCATGACAGCTCATCAGGTGTTGGCTCCAATTGGTTTCGATCAACGCCTCTCACTGAGTTCGTAGATGACATGTTCTTCCTGACTGAACACAAAATTTATGTGCTGTTGGGCCATGGTCGTAGAACCTCTATGCCGCTTTCGGCGGTGGTGCGGCTTTTTTGACGGGCCAGCCAAGTAGCGATGAATTTTAACGGTTCGAACGAGGGGAGCAGCTATCGTGATCAACGGAGTCGTCTTCGATGCTTTTGGCACTACTATGCGCATTGCCCAACGCATGAACCCTTACCGCGATCTCATACGTGAGGGGCGGCGGCAAGGCGTTGCTCTGACGTCGATGACGACCCACATTGTGATGACTAGCAACCTTTCGCTGGACGAGATCGCATCAAAGTTGGGCATTTCGCTCACTTCAGCGAAGCGGGCAAAATTGATTCATGCGTTGGAGATGGAGCTTTCCTCAATTGAGCCTTATCCCGATGCGCTTGAAGCCATATCAATGCTGCAATCCGCTGGGGTGAAGGTCGGGATCTGCTCTAATCTCGCCAGCCCATATGGCCCTGTCGTTCGAAACCTATTTCGGACAATCGATGGGCACGCCTTCAGCTTTGAGTTGGGGATCATGAAGCCAGACCCCGATATCTACAACGCGATTTGTCTTCAAATGGATGTCGTTCCTGGGCACTGTTTCAGTGAAAAAACAGGCCGCGTATTAATGATTGGAGATTCGCCTCGATGCGACCGGGATGGCCCCCGCGCTGTGGGAATTCTGGGCTTTCACTTGGATCGGAGCGACCAGTGCAATATTCATGACCTCGTTCAATTTGCCGAGCTAGTGCTCCATCGAAACTACTCGCACTGAGGATCTGAACATGACCCGCGATGAAGCATCAGAAATGCTTAAAATTGGGCCTGGTGAACGTGATCTCGGTTCAGGCAAACCCAAGGCATTTATGCCAGGCTGGAGGCTCAATGGAGCAGCGTGACCTCCCCATCCGACTCACTGACCAAGAGTTCGATGCAATGATGGGAGAATTTGATGACGCTGGCGGCTGGATGCTCCAACAGATAAGACAGAAGGGTGTCATGCCGCCTACGGATACTTCATGGGACGGCCATGGCAGGGATATGACGTTCGAGGATCGGAACACTTGTATGAAGGAGTAATAGCTAAAAGTGTTCGGATCAGATCAGCAAGGTTTGTCTGCAGCCAAGCTGGGTAATTGCGCGCTACCTGGCCACTCATTTGCATTGACTTAACCAGTCGTTTACATCGGATTTGACCAGCATACTGGGTGGCCCTGCTTGGCAGAAATCGACCCGAAGCTGAAACTCAGCAATGTCCAGGAAGCCCGGTGCGATTCAGAAAGGATGAAAGCTGAGACGCTTGGAGCGATAAGCAAAACCCGACGGGGCTACCAAACCACTCCAAGAAATGGGATACCCAAAATTTCAATATTAGTCCGCAAGACCTAGCTTGCGACTAAACCAGTAGTATTGGGTGTAATCGAACTCAGCACCAAACAATTCATCAATGCGCGCCTTTATGGTGACGTAATCGTGGCGAGCCTTATTTCTATCGTGACACTGACTATTCTGTTCAATTTTTTCAGCGAGGTATTTAATGGCAGCCTTGTTAAATAATTTAATATACTGAGGTATTGCCACTTGGAAACGAGAGTCTGCTTGGTCGTAGCTGCCACTTACACCATAGTAGCTAGCGACTATATTGCAAAACTTTTCTTGCCACTCATCACTATCAGAAATCTGCAATATGTAGTCGAATTGAGATGGGCTAATGACCGGTGAATCATTTTTGATCCACTCCTCTAAATCATCGCCATGCTTGATGACGCTTTCTTTAATAAACCATCCTATGACTCTTCCGACGTCATCCTCAGCAATACAATGCTCAACCTTCAGGCGAGCCGCCTCACTCAAGACGGGGAACAGCTCCGGGTTGTTAGAGATAAAGTATGTCAAATATTGCAGTGGAAGTTCTGAGCTGGCGACATTACTATAATAATCAGAATCACCTTTGATCGTATCAGCAAGAGCAGCTTTGTTACGAGCTGCCACTACCTCTAGAACATACAGATTGATTAGTCGGTTCTTGATGCAGTTTTCATCCTCAAGCCTGAAGACAAATTTCCACAGCTGACGAAAAATACTCAATTCAACTGACGGAGTTGCTCGTTCAAGGTAGCGACTGACGACGTACTTCTTCACCTTCGCCCTGTCACTCAGCATTTCACTAGACTCAGCAACATCCATAAGGAGTTCCTTGAGAATATGCTGAGTGTAAAATGGAGGCTTTGTTAATACATCAGTCAAGGTATTGCGAAGCAGAGATCTGACGGTTTCCTTGTTAGGCGAATGCAGTTCTCGTTCTCTATTAAGAACAGGATGAGCGGAGAGGTGCCTTTGCTTTTGAAGGTACCTTAAGTTTTCATACTCCGAGCTGTCCAAAAGGTGCGTTTTATCATGCACGTCATCAATCAGCCTCACTTCCCATGCCGCAGATTTTTGGTCATCTTGCTGGATTTTGCTCATCTCTGCCAATATTGATTTGGCGGAGGCGTCATCATATAAATCAATCAGACTTTGCAGTTTATACACGAGATCACATACAGCCACCGACCAGAGCATTACAACTGCCGATCTATGGTTCCCATTATGATATGAAGACAAGACTTCTTTAAAGTAATCCTTGGTCTTACCATAATGAATGCGATCCGACATCTTCTCTAATGCAAACTCATCCATAAGACACCCGCTTAGCTAAAGGAAATGCAAGTTTTAAAAGCTATAAAAGTGCAGTTTTATGATCTAGCCAACGCTATCCATCACGCTTTCTCCGCCGTTAGAAAAATTTTGGATTGGTGCAGTCCAATGTGCTGCCTTACCGTGCTCGGCGCCTACCGTTGAGGTAGTGCCAGGTGACATCATCAGCGAGCTTTACATCGTAGGAAGCAATGAAAATGTCTTTGGGTAGAGACCTAGGTAAGTCCATAGCTGTGGTGCAATGACCTGAGCTCATCAAGGCCCCTGGCTAGCATATGATGGCATCCCTCCCGATCAGTAATAAACTTGGAGGAAAGGCTATGCCCAAGCCATTGCTCAAAACCGTCCTGACCTACACTTGCTAACGCCATACCCATGGATCGCACATCCTCGAAGCGACCGTACTGTTGGCTGTCGATGGAGAGGTCATCGTACACATACGTCGTCGTGTCGTTCAAAGCTCCCCATCGTTTGAACGAGGCACGCCGCACTTGGCAAGGCACACAGCGCCCGCAATGCTTGTATCCGAACCTCTGGAATCTTCCACAGCTGGTGGACGCAACGGCGTGCTCGGCAAGGACAGTCTGGTTCCTGCAGTTCACGAGCATCTCCCCTTTGGTCGTTAGCGCATAAGGATTTTCGATGCTGACATTGATGTCGGCTGCATCGAATATCTTCTGAAGCCTCCCGAGATATTCTGGATGGGCCGTACGGGTGCTCAAGCTCCCAAGCCGAGTGACGGTCAGAGGTGGATTAATGGCGATGAATCCGTTTTCGCAGATGTAAAGCGGGACGGTATTGCCCTGGTGGTAGCGATCAAGTGATGTCGCTACTGCGAGTCCGAATGCCAGGAAAATGATCGAACGTGCACGCTGGGATGGCTCCTGAGAGCCCGGGGATTTTGTGACGTGATTCAGGCCGATTCTGGACAGCCCGAGGCTACGGGCAAATACATCCTGCTTCTCTCCGTCACCTCGTACAATTTGGCTGACGGCATAAGGCTTAACGCCCAGTTCGACTAGGTCGATTGCTCCGATCAGGCTGTCTAATCCACCTGAGAGAAGCACCACTGAGTCTTCCTTGGGATGCAATGCTTGCAATTGTGCTGGTGGGCCAAACCCACCGTGATGAAACGAAAGCGTCCACTTGTCCGTGGTAAGAAACCGTAATGCACCCTCCAGCGCATGCGCCTGTGTGTTCCAAAAAGTCGGATCCTGCACCGCGATTTCAAGTGTGATCACTCGCGTCCAGCCATCAGGACTCTTTGCTCGCAAATCTGTGAAGTCTGCAGCGACTACGGACAGCGCAATGCTCAGAAAATCCCAAGCTCGGGGGCTGATCTCTAGATGCGCGCGTTCAAGGAGCTCGCGGGCATAGCCACCCACACTGACCTGTCCCTTCTCAGCTTTCCCGTAGACCACTACCTGCATGGCGTCGTTGATGCCAGGCACCCGGAACCCTGATGGGCCGCAAATATATTTCATTCTACATACCCCTCAAACACGTCGAAGGTGTCGCGCAAAGCCTGCGTTACTACTTGAGTGATCCGGCCTGACGTCAAGCGTGCGCCAGAAGAGGCGATCTTACGAAACGATGCCGAGACACACTCTTTGATGTAGTCCTTGATTTCCTTGAGACGGCGCATGGCGATTGTTGCTGATTTGGCCTTGTCTTGAACGGTCTTTCCAAGATCGAGCTCATACCGATGGAACACATCCATGGCAGTGAAACGCTCAATTGCAAACGCCCGTTGCTCAGTCGACAGATTCAGCAGGTCAGCATCTGGAAAACGTACCAGCACATCAGACAGGGAGCCTCGGATCGATGCGCGCTCGGCCTCTGCATCCTGGGTGCCGTCGACTGGTCGAACTGCCTCGACCAGCGCATCCATGACTTCGGAAGCGGATCGGCCACTCCAAAGAGCAGGGTCTAAAGAGTTAGCAGCAAGTTGATTGCCTTCGGCTGCAGCTTCGAGGGCGCTACCTAACATGCCCGCTACTGCTGCTGTACCCCCGAAGCGGGCTGTCGTAGTTTTGGCACCGCCGTACCCGTGCCGAACATACTCGCGCAAGCTTTTCCGAAGGCTGTTTCGATCACCATTGCCCGCATATTCACCCAGCCCTCGTCGCGCACCACCGAACCGGCCCGGTGGTGCTATCGGAGCAGGGGCGTTAGGTACCGCTTTTGGATCTCGCTCATTGGAATCGTCATCCTCGGGCCTGACATCGTCTGAATCGGGCAGGCCGTCGTCAGAAGGCTCGTTTACAGGTGGAAAAGGGGGCTCCGGCAGCTGAGGAGGCTGAGGCGGTACCGGGGGTGGAGGGACTGGTGGAAGTGGCGGTGTCCAAGGAGGCACAATCGGCACGCCCTTACCAGGCCCATCGCTATTTTGTGACGTTCCCATTCAACTTCCTTATTGCGGCTTTGACGGGCATACCGACATCGGCACTTGCCCAGTGCTCGTACACCGACTTTGACCATGCCTCATCAGTCAGCTTGGGCACGATGCCTGCCTGTATCTGGGCAGGTGGACGGTCTTTGAGAAATGCGGCTAGACGAACGCCTTGCTGCGCATCAAGACTTGCCACTACGAGCATCGCGTCGAGAATGGCAGGCACACCCCATTCCTGTTCGCTACCTGCCTTATCTAGCAGGCGATCCATCAACACGTTAATTTCGACAGGTGCTATCGCAGCCAATCGTGCTTTGAGCTGCGGCGCCATTTCTGGCATTTCCAGTAGTGCTGCCAGAAGCTCAGTAGCCTCTGAGGAAAGACGATCCTCGTCAGTGATGATCGGGGCATGCTCCCGACTAACGTAGATGGCTCCACGCAAGTCTTTATCAGCCAAGGCTGGCGGCAGTGCCAACCATTCCTTCACAAATGGTTGATCCCAAGGTTGAGCAAGGTTGAGAGCCTTGCCTTTCTTGATGTCTGCTTCCCATTCACCAAGCATGAGAGGCTTGCCATTCTTATCGGTAGCGACTGCCTTCATCAGCTCTTCGTATGCCTTGGGGTTACCACTGCGTTCAAACAGCATCAGTTTGACGAGTACAGCCTCGTCGACCCCCACACCTTGGGCGCGTGAGATGGTCATGCGAATGGCTAGCGCGTTAAGGAAACGCTTGATTAGGCGCGGGTTGCCTTGAATTCCTGACGCCGATGTCATGACGGCGGCCAAGCGCTCAGCAGTGTCGAATTTCCCGACTAATTCTGGCGGGTAGTCTTCGTAAAGTCCTTGCATGAAAGCCCTGTCAACGCGGTTACCTTGCCAAGTTGTACGAAGCTGCCCACGTACTTTGATCCGGATATCTTCTAGGACGGACTTGGGAAGCGCGCTGTTTTCCAGAAAAAGCATCATCATGTACGCCCTGACTTCTTGAGTGCCAAGAGGGGGGACTCGAATGGGCACTTGGATCAGCTTGTCGAAATAGCTGGTCACCAGAACATCGTCAGGCACACCGCTGAAGTGCCTGCGCACGGCGTGTTTGATCATCTCATTGTCAGCGGCAATGACGAATGCAGTATTGCGTAGGAACAGGAAAAGCCTAATGGCTTCCAAGGTCGATATGGTCGTTTCAGGCAAGCAGCGATCCAGATCATCAATCAGGACGACTAACGTCACTCCAAGGTCGTCTAGGATAGATTCAAATCCATCTCGTAGGGCCTGGATCTCTTTGGGAGGAGATTTCTTTGCCGGCGCACTGCGCCATAGCTTCTTGGCCTCATCTTTTGCCTGCACAGCTGTGTCGTGCATCCCATCGATCGTTTCCTGGTTCACCTCTCCAGAGCGGAGTCGATCGACAATGCCAACAATTTCTCCGAGCAGCCCAGGTGTAGGTGTTCCTGTGGCCACTGAAAAGGCGGTGTTGCCGACGAGCTTGGCTGCGCGCAACCAATCCACGCGGGCAGCAAGCTCTGCGACTTTTTCGAGCCCTTTTTTTCGAGTTTGAGCTTCAGCCTCCAAACGTGTAGCAATGACATCCATGAGCGCCGCACGAGCGTCATCGTAGCCTTGGTAAAGCCAGGCGTTGAATTCAACGAACACGAAGTCCTTGGCGGGCTTCTCATCCGACACTGGGGGATCTTGTAGAGACGCCTGGATGAGCTTGATCATCGAGGACTTACCGGCACCCCAAGCTCCAGATACGCCAATTGAGATCGGTCGACCGTCAGCTGAGTAGATGATCTCAGCCACGGTATCTGCGACACCGGAAAAATTGAGGAAGTCTTTCTCAGTCTCGTTGTCGACCCACATAGCTTTCCTCCCTGAATGCCCTGACATCGCTCGACGTGGCGACGAAACTCTATAGTAGCGGATCCCGCGCTGAGCGGGACAATTAGCAGAAGCTCAACTGGCGTGGGAAGGGGAGGCGTGTGGGCAAGCCCATCAGTGCTGATACAATCGACGGCTAATTGCAGCTGAGGATAACTTAAGGATCGTTGTCATTGCATCGCATCGCATCGAGTCATGGCCCGTCCGTTTGAAGGGGCTATGCGTTTGGATACAGCGACTGGAATAGCCCAAAAGGCTGCTATCTCAGCGCTGTAGGCGTTTAACATGGGAGAGGTAGGTCAGCCCTCTACTACAGGAACTACTCGCTGGCCAGAAGGAATGACGGCGTTTCCAGATGGGCGTGGTAGACAATAGTGTTCAAGTATCTCGGTGCCTGAGTCCTCCAGATACGTCACCACGCTGTGATGGCGACTAGTAAAGAGTACGCCCTGATTTAGGCCGATGCGTGCAGCATCGCGGACGTCGATTGCATATGCGGTAGACGTTCGGCAACGGTCAACGAACTCGTTGGTTAGCAGCATCACCGCTCCGGCGACATTCACCATCACGCCCTTGTCTGACGTAGAAATGATCGTCCCGATGAAGGAGTCGAAGTGACGTGCTCCCCGTGGATGAAATAGTACAGGTTCTTTTTTGTAGTAGCTGCCATGAGCTGTGACCAATTTCGGAGGCCCGGCGCTCTTTGGACGATCATTGATCCTTTCTATCGTATCAATGTCATCGGATATGATCGTGCGACCTTGAATAATCGCCTCATCGATGAAGGCATTCTTCGCCGCTGGCCGGTGCTTGAGCGTGGCCGCGCTGCTGCCGAGCATTAAATGCTGGAAATAGCCCTGTAGCTGCGCGAAATGGAATTCCCGGCTGTTGATATAGGACTCAATATCGCTGTGGCAGATTAGAATTACTTGGTCGTCTCTACCGACTTGGTCGAGCAAAACAACTAGATCGCTGACGGCAAATAGGTCGAAATCAATCACAATCTGGCTTCGGCTAGTCTGACCACTAGGTACCGACGAACTGTAGAAGGGGCCGATTTCTTCATATGGCAGGAGGCGAGACAAGGCGGGAATATTTTTCGCCGAGTAAGTTACGATTTGTGGTGGTTCCCAGTGCAAGGTCTGCACCAAGGCGGAATACTGTTCGATAAGGCTACTGACCTCCGACATTGTGCTGTAGGTGAGCAACACGACTCGCTGATTTATAAGTTGCGAGAACATAGGTAGAAAATCAATATCTACTCTTCCGGATGAAAGACCTGCGAGCCGGGAGTACGCAAACTCCATTTCGTGATAGCTGTAGGTCGGAAAGAATTTATTTGTCAATGCCTCCAGCTGCTTTCTCAATCTCGATTGCAGCAGGGCATGTGACTTCAGTTGTATCTTGATTTCGTCTGCTTCGACCCAGTTGTTGTCAATACAGGTTTCTAGCACAGCAGTAAACGTAAGCGGAATTGCATCTCGATCATATAGGGTCTGACCTTGATCAGCGCGTTTTTGTAGCCAAAAGAGAACGCCAAGGGGAGCGATAGCTGAATGATCCGCATCGCTTGTACGAGGTTTTAATATCAAAGCGGTGTGGTTCACGAAGGGCAATGCTGACAAGGGCATGGCCATCAGCTTTGATATGGCAGTATCCCCGTAGCTCATAAGGTAGCGCTCTGCCTGCTGCTGGTTTAAACCGACGCTGATCAGCTCAGTCAAGATTTGCTGATCATGGTGCCGATCCCTTGTCTCAAGCCACAGTTGAGACGCATAAGGCTCTTGAATTGGAGCCTGGAGGTCGCAGATGTCTGGATGGTTCAGCCACGTTGACATGGCATTCGAGTCTTTATGAATCAGCTTTTTGATAGCCTTTGGCAATCGAAGCTCTCCCCCAATTACGCCACACTGTGTGGCCAGCTTTAGGCTTTGGGACGTGAGGCTCACAGCGCGCGCGTATACAAGCTGAGGGCGGCCAGTGCGGTAGCTCAACTTAACTTCGTATGCAAGGCCAGTAACGAAGGAGCAAACTATCTCGTCTGTATCAATTATGACCCGTTCTACCCGATTTCGTGTGATTTCCACCATAGAAACGACAGTACGGCGATCGAGTCGATGGAGAACATTTTGAACAAGGTACTGTTTCATTAATACACCAGTGGTCTGCCCGAATGAACCAGGTCATGCAGCACATTGATCCGGCAAAGTTCTGCGCGAAGCGCCCGCGACTTACGATGTTGGCTCGCGAGCGCTGCGCGTAGGCCAGAAACGCTGTCATCCGATTTGCGTGCGAAGCCGGTTTGCAGGGTGGGGGCGGATTTCGCGTAGATTCCTAGTGCTGAGATCAGTTCTTGGAGGTCAACTGGGCCCCGCCCAGGATAAAATTTCTGACGAGGCACGCCGCTTTCAGCTGCTGCCCAGGAAAGCTGCAGACTGCCTGCCCGCATGACCAGTGGGGCGCTTTCACTGAGGTATGCTACGGCCCATTTTTGAAAGTTGACTGCATCCTCACTCACTGCCACCAGGCTGGAAAAGCTTTCGAGAAAATGTTCCCGTTCCTGATTGCCACTCAACGAACGGTTTGCATGCTTTGACTTCGCTGATGAGGATTCTGTCGCCAACGAGAGGTGCGGTGTCATAAAGCTCTCCTTCTATAATCTCTAGGCCAGTGTTGGGGTGGTTCAATACTTTCTGAAGTACGAGACACGTTTGCTCAAATTCATAAAAAAAGTTGCTTTGGACGGTAGGTGTGTTTATTGGAGTTGAGCTTAGGCTTTTTCTCCTGAGGCCAGCTCTGTAGGCATCCTCAATCATCTGAAGATCTTTTTTGGTGTCCTTTAGCTGTTTTTCCAAAAGCTCATAAGAGATCTTCTGTTCACCCTCGACAAGCTGCGACGCCCATTTATCGATGACCAGTCGATGTCTTCCATGGTTGAGCGGTTTTCCGGGATGGGGTTTGGCTAAGAAAAGAGATCTGTCATAACCAAGTGCTTTGGCGAGATGTGTGGCCAAACTTGAAATGGATTTGTACCGCCTCGGGCCTGAAGCCCATTCGCGCAGTGTTTCCTCCATGCGGTTTAGAGTGGCGTCGAGCTGCTCGGCATGAAATTTCTGGAGGCTGGATTTTTCTGTAGTCACGTCGCCGAACCTATAGCGAGTAAACTATGCTCACGCATGTGGTTGGCAAGCTCTGGAATGGTGATCCCGGTGTTATCTAGCATGAAGATTATTTGATTCGCGATGATTTGACGCTCATCAGGGCTGGATAAGGCAATGGACAGTAGCTGCGGCTGGGAAGCTATTTTCTTAAGTCGGATTAAGTAATTATTAGCAGCAAAAGCAGGAAATTCTCGGCCATCGATGATGTTGGCCAAGAAACGTTGAGCTGGATCCTCGTTGTCAAATTCAAGGCAGCGGTCGCGTAAGTCGCCATGGCGGGAAATGTATTTATGTCGATAGTCATTGCTCTCGGTATGCAGGTTCAAGATTTGACGAACTTGCTCAAAGCCCGCTAGTTCAAGTTTACTTACCGTCAGCTGATGATGGAGCTCTTCCATTGCCTGCGAGCCCGTATGGACGATGGCGGTCGCGGTTATTTGCTCCTGTAGCATTTCGCAATCGTCAATCAATGAGCGCATTTTCGCGTTGATCGCTGGTAGATGGTTTACGCCAAAGACTGCATGGGGGCACATGCCACAGGTTTTGGCGCTTGTGGTGAACTTCAGGAGCTCCCAAGGACATTTTCCGTTCGCCATACACGCGCATACTTGGTACCAGCCAATTTCAGTTATATCCTTTAATTTGAGTAAGCTCAGTCCTGCAGATTCTATGTCAACGACAGGAGAGTTTAGGCTGACTAGTCCGAATGTTTTCGCGGCTTCATTAGGATCATCACGCCAAGCGGTCATTAAACTATTTTGGCCTTTTGGCGCAGCATGGGCATTCCAAAGAGAATCCCAGCTTGCTTGGTGAGCTTTAGATTCAGCAGCGCGAATATGTTCTTCAGTCTGTTGAGTGGGGGGAGCATTATAGTAAATGCTGGACTTGATGTTCGCGTGCGCTACCTGTTGCCCTAATATGGCTTGTGGTAGGTGGCCATAAATACTCATGTAAGTAATCCAAGTGGCACGCAAGGCATGAGGCGTATGTACTGCTAACGACACACCTGCCTTATTGGTTTTTGTAAAGCTGTGTTGCCTTTCTTTGGGGACTAGGGAGTTATAGATCGCGTCTATTCCATTGAGAATTTTGACCCATCGCTGGCTATACGCAGTATCTGAAAATGGAAGTCCGACCTTGCTGAAAGGACTTCTAAATAACGGGTGGATGGGGTCATATTTATTGTCATTGGGGTTGTTTTCGTAGTAAATAGGGCCTACAGGGCGTCTCGTCCAAGAGTTTTGAAATTCACGCTCCTTCAGCAGGCGCTCAAAGACTTCCGTGGGGAGCGATACAGGCCGACTATCCCCGTTTTTATCAGTGTTTACATAGAGTGTGGTATACCCGAGTACAGTTCTTTCGGGATGGTAAAAATTGTTAAAGCTCCGAATGTCGAGCCATTGGCAATTTTGTAGCCTGAGGCCGCCGTACATAGCAACAGTTAACATCCGCAGAGCAGAAAGCCATGGCACCCACGCTAAGCCGTTGTCGTACCTCCCGTGATGCCAGTGATAGGCATTTGTGATTCTTTTGAGGGGTATTTCCAGTTGAAGCTCATTGGTGTGGGGATTAAAGAGTTTGATGCTGTATGAAATACCTAGCTCGGTCAGGTCGATCCAGTCCGCCTTCCTTATTTTGTCTTGCATCTCTATAGAAACTTCACCATTCAATACTTTTTGTTGTATCGAAGTGCCAATAATGTCGATGGCTAGCATGTATTCTTTTGCAATGGGTACAGAGGCTAATGGAAGAACTACCTTGTCAGTCTTAGTGCGGCCACCACTTCCAGGCGAATCAAGCTTCGGGAAAACTGGATTTGTGAGGGAGCCACCGTTCAGTCTTTCGCGATCAATATAGAGATCTTTCCCCTGTGCAATCGCCAGTTCAAACAGCAGGTGGATCGTAGAAATGAACGATGCTGCAGTTTTTTTGCTATAGCACAAAAGATAGAATTCAATGACCGTGATTGGCAAGCCTGACCCGTTGGAAGAGGGTGGCAAGATAGAGGCGGTGATCATGTCTGTATCGACATAGTCATTGTTCCAGAATAGAGTTCTATAGAACTCTGTAAGTGTGCAGGGTATGCTTATCAAGCTGTTGCTATTCATCTGTTGCCAGATGGGTAAATAGCAAAATATGTAATCCATCAGTAGGCTGACTTCTCTGAAGTAGTTGCTTCGAGCTCGACCATGTATCTTGTTTATATCCAGGTGATTGGTCAAAAGAGCAATGGCTGCACGCCAGTGACTGCTAAGCTTTTTGAGATCAAGATGTTCAAGTCCCGGATATGCGCTATCGGTCAGCCATGCCAAGTCGCTAAGGGTGCGACCGATGCTATTTCTGGTAATGACCGCAAGTTCTTCAGGTGTAGAGTTCTTATGAGCCTCGGCGACCATCGCTCGTTTGGCCTCCATGCCCCTCGCCTTGTGTGCCTGCTTATAAGTGGTGTGTAACTCAGAGGTACGGTTCTGGTAGCGATAGTGCTCGCGCTCCTTAGGGGTCATAAACTTCCAAGCCTCGGAGTCGACACCCCACATTTCCTTGAATGACTCAAAGCTTTGGGTGTTCTCTAAAGCGGTAGTTTTTTTTGGTTTTTGTTGTAAATGCTGATGATACTTCTCCAGATGGAAGTACTGGTCAGGGGAAATGATCCCAGGGTGTTGTTTTGAGACGATATTTAAGAACGAAAGATAGCTGAAATCGGCACTCTTCATGTTCCCAGAGTTTTTGATATCCTTTTGGGCATCTACCACCCGGGGCGCAGCTTCCCATAGTTCCGAGAATGAGATGTCCGCAAGATTATGCCAGGTGGTGCGGTACTGAAAAGCGCGCCCTGCTCTCGCTATCGAGGGCGAAGACTTTGTCATGTTGTAAACAAAGCCCTGACTTACCTCCATTAACTCGGGGTATTTTTGCCATGCGCCATCCATGCAGAATGTATGAGGAAGGGTAAGGATGCCCTCTGACCAGAGAATTGCGAACCACGCACGGAGAGGAGAGCGAAGACCCTCCACATCTTCTATAAATTTTGGATAGGTTCCCGTTATTCTTTCATAGAGTTGTTTTAGATAGATGTTGTCTGTTTTTGAGGTCGTGGTGATGGTGTACAGTAAGTTGAAGTCGGATTTTTGCAGGCGCTGTATATCGGTCTTTTGCAGAAAAATACACAAAGCTATGCGTGTTCGCGTTTGTGGGCAGGTGATTTCATCGACTGGTTTGCCGTTATATTTTGCCTGTGAAGATGTTAGGTGTTCGAGATCTTTCAATGCGGCGATAGCACGATTGGTAGTTCCCTTACCTGTCCATATGATTACGTCGGATGTATTGATCATCACGCGGCCCTTGCCAGTAGCTCATCTGCGAGCCTCGCATACGTCTGACCTCTCACCAAGTCAGCACTATAAGCGGTGCTCCAGCCGTGAACTAGTTGGTTCGCAGCAGCTATTTCCACCGCTATGTTTATTTCATCCAGTTGTGCATAGCGTTCAGTCGACTTAATATCCTTGTGACCCATCAAAAGCTGAATTTCTGAAAGTTCGAGCCCGATACGGTTGCGTCCAGGAATATGTACGCAATTTCGTGCCCAATTGCCATAGAAATGCCGAAGGCTATGGGAGGTGAATATCTTTTGACCTTCGGCGGCCATTCCAATCACTGATTGGGCCTTGCTAAGTTCGAAGTTGTATTTTTTGGTTGTGGTATTGAAAATCTCAGATAGGATAATAGGTTCTCCATAGGAAGATTTCTCTTCTGATACAAATAGGAAGTCACTTGCAGAGGTTGGACGCTCGGTTTCGTACTGCGTTAAGGCCTCAAAAAATATGCTTTTGTAGGGTTCGAACATGACAACTGAGGTTGTTTGCCTTCCTTTGTAAGCTAGTTTGCGATCGGGTTTTTTCGAAGGGTCGCGAACATTGTCCGGGTCTTCGATCCGAAGTGTCCGGTTCTGAATGTTGACCTCACTTCGCCTCATCAGGAAAACTTCTGATATTCGTAGCCCTCCGCCGGCTTGCAAGGCCCAAAGGCAACGATAGAACGCTGAAGGAGCGTTATTTAGAAGGCTGAGGATGTGGCAGGTTGGAAAATCGCGCTTTGCTTTGATTCTCTTAACTTTAGGGCTAGGGATTCCACCCCTCGTAAATGCAAAGTCTGATCGAGGGGTGCCATATTGGAGGGTTTCTTCCAGGATTCTGCTTCGCTCGGCCTGGCTCCTTCGTCTCGGGGCAATTACATCAGGCACTGGGTATTCGGGGGGCTGCTTGCTGGACAGAATGCTGAGGTGGGAGCTAGTGTCCTGAGCGACCCTGGTGCTGTTATGGAGGAAGTGATTGACTGCTGCGATTTTACGCGCCGCAAAGGCGGGGCTCAGGGAGCGTTGATCGAGGGCCTTGGCCGCCCTTCGGATCACAAAGTCTTTACTGTCGGGGCCATCCATCAGGAAAATGCGGTATTGGCACATAGTGGTATAGGCCGCCTCAGGCGTGAGGCATCGGGGGCCTAAGACCCCCGTTTCGTAGCAGTAATCGATGAATTCTGCAACGTCGGGGCAGTATAGGTTGGGCGTACTTGCCCCGCTTGAGTGGTACAGGTTATTGAATAGAAGATGTGAGTAAGAATTGAATGCCTCGATAGGTTTCCCGCTCTCGGTCTCATAAAGGCGTGGGATTCCACGGTGAATCAAACGCACGTGCTTCATGAAATGATTCCAACAGCGCTATCGGTTCGGCTGCTTGAAGTCGGCAGCCCCGCTCGTGGCGTGCGGACGGGCAGGAGCGTTTGAGTGATCGTCAGCGAAGACGTCCTACACCTACGCACAGGCCGTCGGTTCCTGCATCCGGGTCGGAGCTTGGTGCTGCGAAAGCCATGAGCTTTGGCTCCGATGAAAAAAAAATCAAAAGACGATTTAGGCATTTATTGACAAGCGACCTGTGATGATGTATAAATTCGAGCCGAATTCTACATATCATACGTTGCGCTTGCAATGCGCGTTGGCGCGCGTGTCAGGTTCGACTGCTATAGCTGGTCTTTTAGGCCCCGTGGGCCAGTGAGTTGTGTGGTTAGGCGCTCTCAGCTGTGGTGCTAACCGATGATGCCGATGCTGGCATCGTCAATCACATCGGGGCGACTGCACCTATGCCCTAACCCTACTCATTGTTGTCCACCTCGTGTCGTGGCAATTGCCGCGTCGACCCATGCTTTGTTTAAAGCGGTACCGCCACAGCCTCTGGCGGGAAGCTCGGCTGCCGTACTGGCTGCCCTGATCGCTGTGGAACAGCGCATTTTGAGGTCGGCCACGTTGTTCATAGGCCATGGCTCCCACACTTGCCGCCATCGTGTGAGGCACGCTTCGATCCAACAAACCTTTGATTACAACGAGCTGACCTCTTGGTAGAACGTCTCGAAGGCTGGGTCAGTTGTTCTTAGGAGCTGCACGTTGATGCCATCTATCGAATTGGCGAGCTGTGTCATCAGTCCCACGCGACGGCGCAGGCGTATCGTTTCTTCGACTGAGCATCCAAGCCAAGTCTCAATCGCAGGATCGACGACAATAGGCGTCCAGTTGTCGGACTCGATGATGTTCTTAAGCATCAGCTCAGAGCCTTGAATATCACCATCACTGTCCACCACAGCCAGTACCTTAACATCGGGGTTAGCTGCCAATACGCTGTTGGCAATATGTGGTACAGCCACTTTACCCAGCGCTGATATGAGCTGAATTTTCTTGGTGGCCCTCGCGCTCTTCAAAATCCGCTGCACCAGGCTGGCCAGCAGCTCACGGTCAAAGTCCCCTTCGCACACGATGACCAAATCTGGGGCGGTGGCAGGCCGATCTGCTGGGCTCAACAACGTTCCGGTCACTCGATCGTAATGCACTCGCTCAATGAGGACAGGCTCCGACGGGGAGGTTTTCACCTGTTCGGCAACAGTTGGGAAGAATGCCAAACCTTCCTCGGCAGCTTTGCGAAGCTTGTCCTTGAGGATTTTCTTGAACCCCAGCTGCTGGATGATCGCTGCATCCATGTCCTCTTTTGTGAAAAGGATCAGGTTGAGGGATTTGCCAGCGATGAGGGCGTCCACGGCGTCGTCGGAGTAGCCAGACATCGAGATGAAAATGCCGACGGTACCCACCAGTTTGCCATCCACTTTGCCTTTGAACTGATAAAGCGTAGAGGCAGGGATGGGCAGGGCATGCCATTTGGCTTCCATCAGGAGGAAGCTACCGTCTAGGTAAAATGAGCCGTCGATTTGCTCACCAACAGACTTGTAACTGGAGCGAGGTTCAAGTCCCTCAAACGCCAAAAGGCTCTTGAGAACCTTCTCGAAAGCGAACCCGCGAGCACGTTTTTCAGGGGCAGTAGCCTCCTGAGGGAGCTCAGAAAGTTCGACGTACCATTCACGGAAGTGTCGCTCCTGCGTCATATCGGAAGTCCTTTTAGATGAACATTATTTGTCCACGCTTGGCATGGAGGCGGTGCGGCCTAGAGCGGACTTCATACCATGAAGCAGGGCGCAGATCACGCTCTAGTGATGCTGTCTGCTAGTCAACGTTATGTCCCTGGCTTGTGAGGGGGTGCCTGGATAAATCACTCCATATGCCGACAAGAAACAGATTCTGCGCCACGGTAATGGGAATTGCCCCAGCTCTTGGCCTTCTCCCGATAGCCACTATCGAGCGCCGGGGGCTCAGGTTCCAAGCCAGGTAAAAAGCAGGCTCGCTCCCTTGCCTTATCTTATGCGCCGAGGAATCGGTTCTGGCTGCAGATGACGAGCCGTTTGGCACCCCGTGTCATTGCCACGTAGAGGTTCCTGGCGTTCATGTTCTCCGGCTCCAAAATGACCGCGACGTCCGCTTCCAACCCCTTCAACAGCAACGTGCTGCCAACCGCCCGCCGGGTCAAAGGCCGACCTTGGAGGCGGTTGCGCTCTCGGATCTGCACGGCTGCTTCAAGGAATGTGTGGGTTCGGGACGCGGCCATTCTCAGCGCTGCAATGCAACAGCGAAGAATTTCCGGGCGGTAAACGCGGCAGTTCTGCTGCTGAGAGAAGCGCTGCAAAAGATCGATCACCCTCAGAAAGGTCGGCTCGGCGAGGAAGCTCACGGCAACGGATTCTGCAACCGTAGGCGGGGTGCGGTGCCGGTTGTTTCGAATCGTCTCGACGCGTGTGAGGAACGGATTGATGCCGACGCCGGTCATCACAATCCCTGCGAAGTTCGCAATCTGGTTGAGGGCCCATGGCCCTGCAAGATCGAAATTCTGAGCGAAGGAGATGAGGTCTGGCAGGTCAACGGGTTCAACCGTGGTAGCGCCTGACAATTGGCTTGTCAGGCGTTGTCGGCCAACAGCGTTTCTTGAATCGCCGATGACGAGTGCGGTCTCCCCTTGGCGCAAAGGGGTCATGGCTGCGTTTCGCCGCTGCGTATCTGCGGTCGCGGCCTGGATCCGAATACACTGAACTTCGGGCGGGGCTGTAGTGAGGTCTAAATGCTGGCCAGCTTCCAGAAGTTGTCTGACTTGGAGAAGCCAGTTACCCAGGTTCTCGGCGCCGGCGAGTCGCCAGCGCCAAGGTGTGGTCAAAGCGCCAATGACGGGAAAGTCTCGGATCACCTCAGTGTGCCAATCGACCAACCTGTTTTGCGCGATGTCGAAAATGGACTGCATCGGATCGCCCAGCACGTACGTGGGCAAGGTCGCGGCCAGGCAGGTGACGATGGCGTGTTGCACCTGATTGCAGTCTTGGTACTCATCGACCAACACATGGGAATAGCTTGATCGCAGCACCTGATCAACATGCCGGGCCCTCAGTAGAGCCAGGGCTGCTGCGCGAATGGCCGGATAATCGTTTGCCCGGTTGGCGAGTTGCATGATTGCAGGGTCATGCCCACTCCTGGCAGGGAATCTGCCAATGAGCTTCATCGTGAAGCCATCCAGGGTGGCTACTCGGTACGAGCCTGAGGCCACCCGGGCACGGGCCATACGCGCGCGCAGAGCTGTGACCCCAGCATTGGTATGGGTGAGGATCAAAACGGGTTTTGGGCCGGTGTGCTGAGCCAACGTGTCCGCAATCAGCTGAGTTTTGCCACATCCAGCAGGAGCCGTTATGGAGCCTCCTGCGAATTCGAACAGCGCGATTTCAGGCGGCATGTACCCAACCCTTGATCCGGTTGATGGTTGCTTGTAGATCGGGGCCAGAGGCCTGGAGCTCAGGGCCGATGATCGTTCTTGCGATGAGCTCGTAGGTGGTGACCGACTTGAACCAGCCATTTTTACGAATGCGCGACGCGAGGCCCAATGACACCCGCGTGGGTGGTGCATAGGGCGTCCCTTGTGCGCGAAAGGCTTGAATTGACTCGAGGCTCAAAGCGTTTTGCGATCGGTCACGAATGTGGCTGTTTACCAGTTCACGATCGCGCGCGTCGATGGCTATAGTGATCAGCCTATCGATCGCAGCATCTGGCAAATTGATGAACAGTTCGTCCTCAAGGGTTCGACCCTGCCCCCAGGTTGCCGATTGTCCACCTGCCGCATGAAATGCAGCCTGGATTGCGGCAGTCGCGGGCTTGTCTGCGTCGACGATGACGAGCACTTGGTACCCAAGGCTTAGCAGTGCTGAGCCTCGCGTGTAACAGTTATCAGTTTCGCCGCCGTTGACGTTGACATAGGCGCCGCCGAGGGCCAGAAAGGAGGTGTGGCCCAAACCTCCCCAGTATTGATCCAGGCCACGCATGAGGCCGACCTCGCTGGCTCCCTCACACACCACGACGCGCTTGGCCAGAAAGGCCTCAGGGTCGGTTCGTAACGTGCTTTGTACGTCATTCGATATTCCGGCCTGACGTACTACGTGAAGGCCCTGCTGTGCTCGAACCACAAAGAGTTGATGACCTGACAGCTCTCGCAGCGCGACAGGCGAGTGCGTGGTCAAGAACACTTGCAGAGGCTCAGGGGAATTCTTGGCCCCCAAGGAGTCCATGAATCGAATCAACCGGTGCGGCTCCAGTCCGAACTCTACCTCGTCGACCAATGCGATTGATGCAGCTTGGGCTGCTTGGCGCTGAAGCCCGGCGATCAGCAGTCGAGAGGATCCGGTGCCCAATGATCGCAGTGGGATGCCTTGCTCGTTGTGCAGGGCAATGGCCCCGTCACCGATTGAGACGGCATGGGCATCGAGCAGGGCCTGTGCAAAAGCACCCACCGGTACGCCAAGCTGAATAGCCGTTTGCGTTACAATCTGGAGGGGTTGCTGGAGCTGCGCGCCGGCTTGCACCCCGAAGCCGTTGCGGGCGTCCCGTGCTGCCGCTGCCAACGCACCGCCCAAAGCTGGCCTCTCCTCTGTCAGTCTGTTGAGGATGGAGTTACGGCTCCACGAAAAGTTGGTGTTGGCATAGCTGCCGATGCGAGCTGGGGCAATCCGTGCTCGATCTTTCCAGGCGAGGTTTCGCTCGATGCCTTGTTGGAGTGCCCGTTCCGAGTGAAGCTGCCAAACCGGCTCAAGATCACTCTCGACTTTGAGCTGCAGGGTTAAGACCGTTTCAATGCCGAATCGCGGCTCGTCCTCCAGCGCTCCATTAGCGGGGTCATAGCCACGCAGGAAGTCACCATAGCTATCCAAGTTGATCAAGTCGTCAGGGAGGTCGCCCAAGGTCGCTGTAATCAGGATTGGGCGAGTGACATCTAGCCTGTAAAAGTCAGTGTCGCCGAACGGTGCACTACGCCGCGCACCCAGGCAAAGATCAATGGCATCGAGAATGCTGGATTTTCCGCTATCCCCAGGGCCAACCAAGCAATTGAAGCCCGGTGCGGGACACCAATCCAAGCGTTGGATGGAGCGGAAGTTCTCGATCTTAAGACGACGAATCCTTGCCATGCGCTTATTCCCTGCGTACTGATCGCACTAATACGTTGCGCTTTGATCATAGTCATTTTTCTGAAAAATGCGGGACTATGCTGCAGCTGCGAATCGACGAACTTAGGGCGTAGGTCGTAGGTGATAAACCGGTAGTGATGAGAGCATCCGTTGGCCACTCAGGTCATAATGGCACTATCTTAAATCTCGCTGCTTCACGCTGCCCTACCCAAGCGTGCAGCGCCGTCTATGCCATGTGAGCCGCCCCAATGACTATGAATCTGAGCGAAGAGGAAATGCGCAAAGCACTGTTTGGGAGCGCCGGCTCTGTTGCTTCGGCAGTCACCGAAGCACCTGCAGCGAAGCCTGCGCAGCGCAAATTATCGTCTCCGAGGCTTCGTGTAACGCTGAAGGTGACCAAGACGTTTGAAGGGGACGAAGAGATTTTTACGTACGACGCCAACACGCTCAGCTCTTTGATCGCAGAGCAAGAAGCGAAGAGCGCTGCCAAGAAGAAGTGGTACAAATACTTTGAGGTTGTCTCCATCGTGTCTGTGTGAGCATCGCTCCTGGATCGCTGTGATTGAATCGTGGCGACCGTCGATTCAGTAGTGTCTGAGACTCTGAACAGAGGAGGACGAGCTCCTGGCGCCGAGCCAACAGTGCCCCTTCGTCCTAGCTGGTAAACTCGTCTATCCCATCCGTGATGGATAATCGCGTGAAGCCTCGCCAAAAACCAATCTCTTGGGCTCTCCCTTTGGACTTTCCCTTGGACGACCTGATGGCCACGTCCGAATTGCTCAAGGAAGCAAATTTTCTGCTACCTGGATATTTGGCCCCGGAAGCGGGCATCTACCAGCCAGCAGTCTATTTCCACAATCGGGATCTCGGGATCAAGACCGTGATACTCCCGGATCGCAACGTCGCATCCCGGTTGGCAAAGGTTGTTCAGGGCGGTCGCACGATTGATAACGACCAATTGAGAGCGTGCGCGGGCCTGCTCGGATTTGCGCATCTATTGGACATTGAGTTCGAGCCGAGTATCGCCTATCACGAGCTCGCTCATGGCTGCGGCAACGAAAGTGCTGCGGAGGAGCTTGGCTGGTTCCGCACCGCGAATAATGCCTCTCCTCAGGACATGCTCAATGTGGCTTTGGGTTACTCCGACGGTGTCTCGCGCTCCTACGTTGCTCGACAGGCGCATATCGGTGATATGGCCGCACCTCTCAAACGTTGGAACCGAAATTACATCGTTGCATTGAAAGTGCTGGAGCTGGATTACGCCAAGCTGCCCGCCTTGGAAAAGGCCTTGCGGCTGGTGGACTGGATGGCGAATGAAGTGATCTTCGCCGGGCCCGCGATGATGCTCGCGGTCATCTATCTAGGGTCGAAGTCGCCAGGCCGTAAAAAGGTGTTCAAAAACAAGGGATCTGCCGACAGGCCTGCGGCAATCGACGGGGTGAAAAATGCCGCCTGGGATATCACTCATCTCAGTGATTTCGTACGGCGCATCAACGAATCGCTTTCTGAAAACAAGGTTCAGTACTTGTTCGCGACGTTTGATAATCACCTGAAACTCATGGCAACGCTACTGGCTGAAATCGGGACTCAGGGAGCTAGCAGAGCAGTCATGGCGCGAGGTTTGTCCCAGTGGTGGGCACCGAAGGAGGCAGAGCTGATTGCGCAAGTCCTCATGGAGCAGGTCGAGCGGATCAACAGTGCACATCATGTTCCCAAGACGTCTGACGATCCCGATTTCATTCTAAAGATGATCGCCAAAGGCGAGCGAGCCATTATTGACGCGCTATAGGGCCCACTGCCACGGGTGTCTTATGGAAAGATGACGTGGTCGAGTTCGAGCTTTCGGCAGATGCCTTTCAGCTGTTTGCCTTGTTTCTTGGCCCAATCTGCCTCGATGCTGAAGCCGTAGGCAATCTTCCCACTGACATGATTGATCAGCCCCTGGAGCGATTGAAACCCATGACGCTTGGCGTGGGTCATAGGGGCGATCTTGGGATGGGACAGGTAGTAGAGGTGATCACTCACGTACTTCTTATAGGACTTAGAGAGCCGGGGCTCTTCGCCGTCGACCAGCAGTCCCAGTACGATCTTGCGAGCTCCGGGCGGGACGATTTTCGTCTTCGCCTCGTTGAGCCAGAACCCCTCTTCTATCAAGCACTTGCCGATCAGCTTGATGTGTTGGATTGCCTCTTGCCGGTCGAACGTATTCTTCGATGAGAACACCAGATCGTCCGCGTACCGCGAGTACACCAGCTCATTGTCGCAGGCGTAGTCGTGCAGGCTTTCATCCAGAGACTGCATCACCAGGTTGGCAATCCTCGGAGACGTCGCGGCGCCTTGGGGAAGGTGGCCGATGCGGGGATCTGCGGGGTAAGGCAGGCCTCCAGGAAGCTCCCTGTTGCCGAACCTTCGATCAGGGTTACTGCTTGCTCGGACGCGGGTACAGAGCCGGGCAAGCTCGAATGCCACCAGTGGTTGGTACCCGAACGACCTGAAAAGCTCATAAACCCGAGGCTCCAGGATAGACTCGAAGAAGTTTGTGAGGTCGAGTTTTACCAGCCATTGAGCCCCGCAATGAAGCTCAGCTGCATCCAGCACACCGTGACGGTTGTCATAGGCGTAGCTGGCTTCGTGTGGTTCAACCTTGGACAGAATGTGCGTATTTATCCAACGCTGAACTCGGAGCAATTCTTCGCTCGGTGCACATATCCACCTGAAGCGATCCGCGCTATGGCCTACGTTTGGCTTTCTGAGCTTGAAGACGTTGTACGCCTCTGTTCTGTAGGTTCGGCTGACCATCCGATGCAGGAAGGAATGGGGAACGCCTGTCAGATGTGAGAGGTGATTCAGGGTGAGGATAGGCGGGCAGCCTTGCTTCACCTGCTTTGCCGTCTTCACGGCATCCTTGAGTACGTCCCCAGGCACGCCCGCTTTACGGCCTGCCTTTAAATAGGGCTGAGAGCTCCAGCGGCTCATCTACCTTTAAATTCCGCCCTGGCGGATGGCAGGCTTCTGGCGCCAGACTTCGATAGCGAACACCACGGAGCCTGCCGCCCTCCAGTAGGCGTGAGATCGTCCAACGGTAAGCATAGTTTGCTCCCAAAAACGCCCCGCACAATGTGCGGGATACTAGATTCCGCTACAGCGGAGCCCTCAGCTGCGTTGGATAATACGAAGCGAAGGGATCCGGGGCCACAAAATTCTTCCTCCCTTGACGACGGAGCAAGCGGATCGCTTTATGCCCAGCGAGGGTCAGCGCGCCCGATCGTGTGAGCCAGCCTCTGCTGACCGCGCGGTCTTTTGCACTGATGAGGATGTCCAACGACAATGGCAATACTCGACGAAGCTCTGCCAGTCGCCGTTTCCCTTGAGCATGGGCGAGCAGAATGATGAAGGCCGATTTGTTCTTGGTGTTTGATTTGCGAAAGCGGCGGGATTGTGAGATTTCTGGGAGGTTCAGCTCATCGAGGGCATGGGAGATGACCTTGCTCATGTCGACTTCGGCTGTTCCCCAGAGGTTTTCCGTAACGCGCTTGGGGAACAGCGGCGTCCATTTTTTTGAACCCCTGGATTTCCCTGAAACGAAAATCGCAGGCATGTTGTTCGGTGCCCCATGCTCGAATGCCAACAGCGCTGCGGTCTTTTTCCAGCCCAGTGGATCCTTGCTGAAGGAACCATACTTTTTACAGAGCTCGATCATTTCGTCCTTACCCTCCCCGAAACTGTTGAACAGGGTCGGGCACTCGTTGACGATATGAACATTGGGAGAAAACCGGTGGCTGCGGACGTTTTGCGCGCCTATGTCTGTGCCGCTGTAGGCCATGACCCAGAACTTGATAAATTTTCCTGAGTGCCAGCTTCGTATGGACGCAACGTTCCACATGGCATCGAGCAGCGTTCGTGCCCGGTCGCCACTTCCAATGAAATCGGTCAGAATGACAAAATTTCTGACTTTGGACTTTCTTACATTTTCGGCTGTAGGGTGAAGCAGGAATCGGCGGTCATTCTTGCGGCACAGCGTACTAGCGACATGCGCTGTGAGCGCTTCGCTCCCAATATCTTGAGACGTGTATCGGAGCGATTTTATGGCCTGAATTGCGGCCCCATACGCCCGTTTGTGCTTTTTCTTCGAAATTAGATTGAGAGTTTTTTTCTGTTTGTAGATGGGGGGTGGAAGCGTTGCTTTAGTGGACTGCAACTCTCGCTCTATGAAAAGTGCGGAAGGCTGCCTCAGTGGAAGCTTGGTTTTTATCAGTTTGATTAAATTGTTCTTAAATTCGCTCAGTGTGCAGTAGAGAATTGAATCGACGAGTTGTTCAGCCAGTTCCAAATCCTTTGCGCAGTGGTCGAACTGGCTAAGCCAGAGCTTCGTCTCCTCTTGTTCTTTCAACTGATACACGCTAGTAGTCCTTTAGGTCTGCCCCTAGGCAATGCATGTCTGAGGTTTCTCGCAACCCTTGCGGCATGATCGCCCTTGAGAGGGCTGGTAGCAACCAGTGCCCAGGGGGGATGGCCTCCATCTTTATCCCACAGACGTGTGCTGGCGTTCAGGCAGTATCAGGACATCAGGGAGCTCCTGGTGATTGTGAGGTCAGATGCCGACCGACACCAACGAGCTAGGCAGCATCGTCTGTAAACCTCCACCCTGGTTGCCAGCAGTCCAAATCGCATCTTAAAGTGACCGCCTTGTTCATCAAGGTCAGACACATGGAACAACCCACAAGGAGTTTGAACGAGCTTAAGATTGCGTTGGCAATCCTTCAACTGAGCTCGGAGATTGGGGCGTCTCGCTCCCGTGTAATTAGCTCGACTGCACTCATTTTCTGCTGGAGAAATTGCCCTCCTGACACCTTGGTCGAGGTGCTTCAGGCCCGCATCAAAGGGAAATATCCGCAGGCGATCTTTGAAGTGCTCACAGATCATGTGGATGAGATCGACCTCGACAATGGCGCCGTCGATGCCGAGGCATTTCTAAGTGCGCGCGTACCGTCCGTGGCTAGCGTACCGGCTACCATCAGACACCCTATGTTCAAGCGCGCGATCAGCGAGGCGGTTGGTTTTTCGGCCAAGATTGATCATTTGATCGAACGCCTCCAACGCCCAAAACCTGCACCTGACGGCAATGTCATTCAGTCTCGGAGTATCCGCTACAGCCGGGAAGTAGTACTGCGAAACTACACGACTTATTCGATTTTCTATGGCACAGATCGGCTGCTTGAGCCTGGACGCACCGTGAGATTCGGCGGGTTTCGCAGCGATGACGTCCTCTCGTTCGGTATCGCCAATGTGTCCATTCCCCATATCCACAAAGAGGGGAGGCTTGAGCGACCTTGGCTCTGGCCTACCCAATCTAAGGGAAGCCCCAATAAGCACATCGTTGTTCATGACAATGACGTCATGGCTCTGGAGGCGTGGCTAGCAAGCGCGAAGAGGTATCTGAGCAAACTGGAGCTGGGTCATGATCCGTCCAGAAAAGAAGGGTTGCTGTTCATCCACGGGTACAACGTCAGCTTCGACGCCGCACTATGGCGAGCCGCGCAGCTCTGTCACGACCTCAAATTCCCGGGGATGATGCTTTGCTTCTCCTGGGCATCACTTGGTACGCCTGGCGCGTATCCAGCGGATGAGGCAACGGTAGAGTTGTCAGCAGGAAATCTCAGGCAGTACCTGAAGCATGTGACGGAGGAGCTGGGTTTGTCAGCCTTGCATATCGTTGCCCACAGCATGGGCAATAGAGCGCTTTTGTCAGTGCTTGAGGGCTGGACGTACACACCCGGGACTACGCCCATCCACCAGGTCGTCCTGGCGGCTCCAGACGTGGACAGCAGCCGCCTGAAGCAGCTTGGGAAAGTCTTCGATACCTACGAGCAAGTGACGCTTTACGCCTCCAGGCATGACAGAGCGATCGCTGTGTCCAGACTTGCGCACCGCTATCCTCGGGCGGGCGATGCCAACCCTCCTTTGGTCATGCGCTACTTATCCACCGTAGACGTGTCCGCTGTCGGTAAAGACATGTTTGGCCTTGGCCATAGCTACATGGCTAATGTCTCCAAGGTATTTCGGGATCTGTTCTACATCGTCAGGCACCGCCATAAACCGGATCAGCGCGCCGGCATCCGCAAGAGGGAGGAGGGTTACTGGGAGCTCACCTAGCGCGAGCGTTGATCGTCTCAGAGCGCATTGCCTGCCCGATCAACCACAGCATCATCTCCGCTTGATGCCAGCATCGGGGTTCACAGGCTGCCAGGCCCTGATTGACCACGCTCGTAATTACCGGGACTGGTTTGATCCATCGGAAGCCTGCTGAATCTGGGAGTTGTCCATCCGTTCGATATTGATGGTGTGATACGTGATCGACTGGGCAAGCTGCTCCTCAGCTTTGCTGAATCGGATTCCTTCACCCAGTATCCCGCGAGTTTCCAGATCCAGCGCGAAGTCGAGGATCTTTGTCTTGGTGACATCGACAATGCGCACGAGTTGGTGCACGGGGATGTGCAGGACGGGTTCGATATCCCACTTGATCATGCGCATGACTCGCATGCTCACCTCTTGAGGAAATTTGACTGTTACGCTGCCGGTTTTAGACCGCTCGATCAGATCGATGATTTGGCTCACCGAATCGTAGAGGGGCGTTTCACTGATCAGGTTGTTGATCTCGTCCCCGAGCATCATCGGTATCCAACCTCTATGCGGGTGAAACCCTTTAATCTCACCAGTGAGGATCCGATAGCTCGGTACCGACTTGCCGTCGTACCCATTCAGTTCGGCACTTAGCCATTCTTCAATGTCGGCGATCTTAAGCTTTCGTGAAACCAGGAGGGCCTTACGTAACAAGTCAGTGATGTGGATCGAGCGGTCAAGAACGTCACGCTGCAGGTCAAGTACCAGGCTCTCCATCTCTCACATGCTCCCAATTAGAGCAATGACGTTGGGAAGATAGGTTGCCAGGACATTGCCAGCTGCCCCTTCCAACACTGTTTTGATCGATCCCAGGCACTCCTTGATGATGCCCTTCTTCGGGGAGGGCGATTGGCTCTGGAGGCGAATGGTCTCAACGTCCACGCGCAGCGCTTCGGCGGTGGGCTGATCTGTGACTTTGGCGATGTCCTTACTGAAGGCCTCCAGGAATGCCGGGAGGTCGATCAGCGACGTGCTTTGATCGAAGTGCTGATTGGAGTGCTGGGCGTCTTGCTGGAGCTGGGAGTTTTGCATTGTGCCAATCGAGATCTGATTATGCTTACTCATGTCTTGGTCTCCTTGGAGCCTATAAAACACCATGGTGGCGTTGCGCCTTGCCAGTGGCAACCACTTGATACGAGAGGAAGAGGTTGAAGGTAGCCGGTGAATCGAACGCCTAGCTTCCACTTGAGGCTATATCAGTGCCACGTCTGGTGTTCACGTTCTGCCGGGGTTCTGGTTTTTCTGGGCGCAAAAACTGGCGAGCAGAGAGGCAATGCTGGGCTGCTGTATTCAAGGCTTGGTCGGAGCAACAGGGTGAAATTTGTTGGCAGTGCTGCTGCGGTGTGATCTAGGGGCGGCGGTCTTTTCTCTGAAGCAGGCCAGGAATAGGATACGTCCATATTGCCTCAGGCAGCTAAGGACAGCGACGTGATCAAGACTCTGATACTGCGCGGCGTTTCGAGTTACTCGCATGCGCTCAATTCCCAGATCGGCCCGCTCACGAAAGTGAACATGTTCTATGGGCACAATGGCACGGGTAAAACCACCATTGCTAACTACCTCCAAGACCCGTCTGATCTGATGTATCACCAATGCCAGACCCAGCCTGCGTCGGTGGATCGTGAGATCCTGGTGTACAACCACACATTCACGGACGCCAATTTTCAGGCTAGCTCGCAACCCGGCATCTTCACGCTTAACGAAGGGAATATTGAAGCTGCGAAAGAGCTTGAGGCTGCTGAGCTCGCCCTCAAACAGCTTCTGGCTGAACATCAGACCGAGGTAATGGCGGGTAACGCGATTGGCGAATCTCAGAAGGCCAATAAAGCAAAATTGCTGGATCAGCTATGGGCCCTCAAAAAGCCATTCGAGACTGGCCCTCTTCGGTATTGCCTCGCTGGCCCCAATACCAAGGAACGTCTTGGAGACAAACTACTGGCCCTTGAGCTTGTGCCCTCGACTGATAATTTCGCTGGGTTGGCGGCTGAAGCTGAGCAATTACAGTCGGCAGGGGATGCTGAGCTTCCTGCGATACCTGCGTTCAGATTTGCAGAGGGTGAGGTTGAAACAAGCCCCTTGCTCTCTGAAGTCATTTGCGGGTCAGCCGATTCTTACCTGTCGGCGTTGATCACTGACCTGGGCAACTCGGACTGGGTCAAGCACGCCCTGAAGTTTCACGAACGGGAGCAGTGCCCGTTTTGTCAGCAAACGTTACCGGCTGGTTTCTACGATGAAATCCGAAAGGTCTTCGACAAAACATACGAGCAGCGCATCTCCCATCTGAACGCCCTAAGAAGTCGGTATGAGAGCGGTGTTGCTCGATTGAAAAGCCAGTTTCAGCGTGCAGAGTACCGAGCGCCTGAGTATCAGGCACTCCTTGCAAGGCTGGACGTATTGTTCACTCAGAACATGCAGGGGCTAGCTACCAAATCGGCCAGCCCATCCATGGTCATCACGCTGGAGTCGACTGAGGCGCAGCTTGGCGAAATCAATGCCTTGATCGCAGAAGATCAGAAGAAAATCGATGTGTTCAACCTCAAGGTGAAAGACAAGAAAACCCACCTGGAAAACATCAAGAAGCGATTCTGGAATTGCGTTCGCACAGACAGCGATACGCTGATTACGTCCGCGAAGAAGGTACACGGCGAGCTTGGTGTCAAAAGAGATGAGAAGAGAAAGCTGGCTGAGGAGATCCGTGGCAAGGCTCAGATCCACCAAGATGCCATCGCACTGAGCAAAGCTAAGATCACGAACATCGACCAGGCTATCGACAGCATCAACACGTCGCTGAGTGTGCTTGGGCTCAAGGGCTTTCTGGTTGTTAGGGAGGAGGGGGAGCTACCTCGTTACAGGCTGCAAAGGCCTGACCAGCCGGTCGGTGTGTTCAAGACGCTCAGTGAGGGAGAGAAGACTCTGATCTCTTTTCTGTACTTCCTTGAGGCTTGTAATGGCGAGCTCGATGAAAAAGGTGGCAAGCTGAAGAGTGAGCGAATCATCGTGATCGACGACCCGATCTCTAGCCTGTCCCATAACTACATATATGACATCGCTTCCATGATCCATAGGCGAGTGCTAAGCCCGAAAGAGCGTTTCAAGCAGGTTTTCATCCTGACGCACAACCTGTTCTTCTTTCATGAAATGCTCAAACATCTCAAGAAGTCAGATGAGTACTCCCTGTTCCGAATCACCAAGGCTGAACACAGCGTCATCACACCGATGAAGGCCAATGACGTGCAGAATGACTACCAATCATTTTGGCAGGCCATCAAGGATGCCCAAGCAGGACGTACCTCTGCGACCGTCATCCCGAACATGATGCGAAACATCCTGGAGTACTACTTCACGTTTGTGCACCGTCAGGAGGTGCTTCAGGAGGCGCTCGTCGCATTGGCCGATGAGGATGCAGACTTCAAAGCACTGTATCGTTACGTCAACCGCGAGTCCCATGCCGACGCGGTCAACCTCACGGATTTTGGCGAGATCGAGCCCGCGCACTATGTGGAGCGGTTCAGGCAAGTGTTCGTGAAGACTGGGTTTGCGGAGCACTATGACAAGATGATGGGAATGGCAGGGTAGTGAGCTATGCCGCCAACGCTGTTTGTTACTCAGGCGTGGCCGGCTTCCTGGGATTGGATAACCAAAAATAACTGTGACCGATCGGGAACGCCCAGCGCTTGAGGCGTCTGAGCTGTCTGATAGCTCTGATTGACCACTACGCACGCTCGCGCTGGTGAGGGCGATTAAGGGAGCCGGTCAATCGCGGATCCATGGTCAACGTCGATGATATTCCCTGATACCAGCACTGCTCAAGATGATGTTTGAACGTACCGCTGACGATGCGAAACTCGCGCACTTCCTCGATCTGGCTGGTGGTTGACCAGATTGGTTTGAGCTTTTCTACAGCCTTGGGATGGACGATCACCCCTGGTGAGAACTTCATCAAGAAGGCGCTGAGTCTCGTCTTGAGCTCGAATCGGGACTCGTATGTGTAAGGGCCGAGAAAAATGGGGCCGTCACCAATCATCTGGTTCGAGTCCAGTTTAGGCTTCTACCGAACCGCCTGGATGTCTTGGTGTTCCTTCCAGCGATTCCAGACGACGTAAAGGAAGCTGCAGGGGAGGGCGATTGAACACCTTTACTCACCACATTGGTAGGTATTAGGTCGAAGTCGTGGATGCATAGCAGGCTTGTCAGCTGATGCGGCCTGGGGCACAGAAAGGCGAGGCATCAACGATGCAAGGAGGCCTTGAGGCCAGGTAGTACGGTGCTTTGAAGGGTGAGAGAGATGGAGCGGGTAGAGGGAATCGAACCCTCATCTAAAGCTTGGGAAGCTTTCGTTCTACCACTAAACTATACCCGCATCACTGAACGTCTTTACTCACCACAGCGGCCAGTCCAATAAGAACCCTCAACTAAAGCTTGGGAAGCTTTCGTTTTACCACTAAACTATACCCGCTCTGGGAGCTGCTCTGAGCGGCTGACTTTGTACCAGAACCCTGCCTTGATTTGAAGCGCTAATTTCACCGCGCAGCGATTTCCCTCCTGATCACACCCCCCGCCAGCTGCACATGCGTGTGGGCTGACGGAGAGGCGCTCACGGGTTTCAGAAGGCGAAAGCATGGTGACCCTGAACCCGGTTGTAGAAGCTGGATGACGCGTGTGCCGGTTGCAGAAAGTTCATGAGCGCCTGTTTCGAGTCGCGGCAGGCGGCCTTGTGTTCCATGTCCAGGAAGTGGCCTGTGGCTTCGATGGTGTTGAAGCTGCAGTTCTGCAGGTATCGGGAGAACTGCGCGGCGTCGTTCGCGGAGGTGTACTCGTCCCAGGCGCCATTGATGAACAGCACCGGCACCTTGATGCGCTGCCCTGCTGTCAGGTAGTTGTCCGGGTCAAGCTCCAGTACCTGACTGAAGTGATAGTGCATCTGGTCATATTCATGACCGTCCAGGCTGCTGACGTGGCGATAGTTGACGCGCTTGAACAGCGCCGGCAGGTGCTTGCCGATAGTGTTGTTGATCAAATGCCCCATGTCGTAACGGCTATGTGCGCCGAGGTAGTCGAGGCCTTTGTCCAGGTACTCGCGCATTGGGCCGTTGATGACCGGTGAGAACGAGCTGATGACCGCGCTTTCGATGCGTCTAGGTTGATGCGCCAGTGCAACCAGCGTAGCTGCGCCGCCCCAGGAGAAGGACAGAACGTGCTCGGCGTTGAAATGGTCGATTAGTTCCAGCAACAGCTGACCTTCCTCTTCCCGGGTCAGCGGTGCGCCGTGCACGTTGTGTGGCTTGGACCTGCCCGAATAAGGCTGGTCATAGAGCACCACGTTGAATGTGGGGTAAAGGTTGCGGACGGTCTGAGCAAATGACGCGGTGGTGGCCAGTGAGCCGTTGACCAGAATGATGGTCTTTGCGGCGGCATCGGTGTGATAGAACTCGGTATAAACCCGAAACTGTCCTTGTATGTCCAGCACTGCTTTTTCTGGCGACATAGGTGTAACTCCTGGCGTAAACAGGTAGACGTGCACATGACGTTGCACGAGTTTCGTGACAGGCAGGCGATAGCCGATTAAAGGCCCATGTCGATCCGATAAGCTGTTCGACAGGTATTGTTATTGGCGGGCAATGTGTCGCGAACCAGCGGCTCGATACGACAAAGTGTTTCTTGGAATAATGGATTGACTCATCAGTCGCATAAGGACTGACAATCCCAGTCAAGCAGTCGATCCGTTAACCCGCAAGTGTCATTCGTACCTTGTTTGCGTAATCCGCCAAACGGTTGTGACTTTTCAGAACAGGCTGATTTCCGCAGCGTGCAACGCCCGGTAGCCGCCGGGTGCCAGGGCAGGGTCCAGCGCCAGCGCGCCAATATTCTCCCGGTGCAGGCGCAGCACTTTGTTATTGAAGTGACCGAACATCCGTTTCACCTGGTGATAACGACCTTCGACAATAGTCAGGCGTGCGCTACGTGGCCCCAGCAGGGTTAATTGCGCCGGTTGCGTGGTGATGTTCTCAAATGAAAAGTACATACCGGCAGCGAATGTGGCTGCGTAGCGTTCGTCGATCGGTTGTTCGGTCTCGACGTAATACACTTTGGGCATTTTGGTCTGCGGCTGGGTGAGGCGTCGTGACCATTGACCATCGTTGGTAATCAGCATCAGGCCAGTGCTGTTGAAGTCCAGCCGCCCGGCGATATGCAGCTCGTGTCTGTCAGGCTCGTCCAGCAAGTCGAGGACTGTCGGGTGCTGTGTATCAACTGTCGCGCTGACGCAGCCTTCAGGTTTGTGCAGCATGAAATAGCGGGCAGCTTTGCCGGCTTGCAGTATTTCCCCGTCGAGCGCTACGCGACTGAAGTCGCGCACTTCGTGGTGCGGGTCGCTGGTTGTTTGCCCGTCCACCTGCACCCGCCCGCTGGCCAGCGCCAGGCGCACGCTTTTGCGATTGAGGCTTGGCAGGTTACTGAGGAAGCGATCAAGACGCATGGCGACAGCGGCTGATAGGGGATGGGGGGCGCATCTTACTTGTTGATCCGGTCGGCAGACTGGCCGGATGCGGCCTCCTGGATCCCGGCGCAACGCGGACACAGACACGCCTTGTCGCGGATGTCCGCAGGCAGGGCTTCAAGCAAAGCCGGGTCGATGCTTTCCGAAAAGCACCAGCAGGCCTGATCTGCCGTAAGCGGGTCAGCCAGGCTGCACTGGTTGTTGAAGCCGCACAGAGGGCAAAGGCGGGTGTCGTTCATGGCGATTGTCTTGCTCGATGATCGGGGCAGTTGGTGCAGGCGCTCCCGCCAATTGGCTATGTTACAGGGGGATGATAAACCGGTGTGCGCCGCAACAGTGCAGATATTGCTCCGCATCGGCAGTGCACCAGCAGCACCCTGTCGTAATGGATGCCCTGTGTCGACAGGCTGTTGAACAGGTCGCTCAACGACGGTGGCGTCTTGCCGAAGCGGTTGCGTACCGTCAGTACATCCATTGGCGTTGGCGGTAACCAGCCCTTGAGGGGCGATGCGTTCGAGTTGCCTACCACCCGTGCAATATCGTCATAGGTTTCGTAACTGGTTGTCTGGAACTTGGACAGGCTGTAGTTCTTAAGCCTGCCGGGCAGTGAAGTGCCCGCGATTAATTTGTCCGTCATCAGCAATGGCTCATGCGCGGCTACTGGATACATCAGGATATTTTCCTTTGTATTGGAAATGGCAAACGGCCGGGCATTCTTGTTGACGATACGGTGCAATTTGGGGTCGACCAATTCATAACCATGCGGCGCATAGGTGCGGATCTCCGTGCCGTTAGGGATCTTCACCGTCGCAGTCCACGGGGTGTAGTACCCGTGGGTGCTGACCACCAGTGTCCGCGCCTGACCTCTGTCCGACGTCCAGAGCAGGAAACGGCGGCCCAGCTTCCAGGCATGCACCGGCAACAAACCGGGCGACACTCTGCTGGTGATGGTCCAGCGTTTTAGCAGGGCGTCGGTATGAAAGAATTTTTCCAGTCGTGTATGGCGCGGTTTTAATGGCCGTGCGCTTAAATGGCTGGAGCCTCGTGAGCCACCGGATAACACTAAAGACGCC
This sequence comes from Pseudomonas syringae group sp. 247E2, assembly GCF_032587795.1. NCBI lineage: Bacteria > Pseudomonadati > Pseudomonadota > Gammaproteobacteria > Pseudomonadales > Pseudomonadaceae > Pseudomonas > Pseudomonas syringae group sp. 247E2. Next base: position 656,687 of record NZ_JAWHPK010000001.1, read on the forward strand.
CCCGCTGTATGACCGGCAGGTTTGACGATTTTGGTCAGTGTGCGCAGTAGTCTCGGTGTCTGCGGCCCAAGCTGTAACAAGCCCAGCGATAATGTTGCCAGCAACGCCTGATTCTTTTCTGCGTAACGACTGCCCGGCAAATTCGCGGAGGCAATACTCAGTGCAGTAAGTCCGACATCCGCTGCAAGCGACGTTAAAAACGCCGGTGTCAGCAATAGAGACATGGGCACCAGCAAACGCTGTAAGTGGTGTAGGCGGTCTGTCCAGTACGTCAGCGAAACCTGTGCGGAGGTCACGATCTGCTCTTCTGCATCAGCCAGCGAATTCTGTTTCAGGAGTTGATGCAGATAACCGAACGGCGAGCCCTCCAGTTTTTTTTCCACACAATGAGTGGTGCAGGGCTTTTCGAGCGTCTGGGTTGTACAGCGCATCCGTCCACGGACGCAGGATGGAGACGGGCGGACCGGGTGCCTGAACGCCGCCCCATAGCTTGAACAGGTAGTCCAGACGTTGGTGATGGCGCACGGGAACGTAGCGCATCACGGCTTCACGCCAGTCCGGTTGGGCGGTCTTCAGGTTCAGATAGCGTTCAAGTGCATCGCCGTCTGTAAACTCGATAAAGGCTTCGGGATACCCAGGCTGATAGAGCACCTTCGGTTTACCGGGTTGCTCAAGTATCAACAGCCCGGTGTATTGATGTTCCATGCCGTCGATCAGCGAGCCCTGAACGAAGAAGCCAAGTATCAGCCAGTGATTGGGCGCAGAAGGGGCGAGCGCTTCAACGACTTGATCGAAACCGCTGCGTTTGAGGCTGCCGCGCTTCAGGCTGATCAGCGCCTGATGGATGAAGGCTGATTTGAGTGCCTGTTCGATGGCTTCTTTTTGCTGCCCCCAGAATTCTTGGATACGTTTGGTCATCCAGTTCAGAAAATCGAATGCCTTGATATAGTCTTCAAGTGCCTGCGGCGTGATCGCCAAACTCTGGCCCTGAGCGCGTACGCCCTGGCCGGTGGTGTCGAGAAAGACCTCTGTAATACCATCTTGATCAATGTAGCCCTGAGGAGCATCCACCCGGTAGTTGATCACCAGCGCTTCGCTCAGGCTGATCGGTTTTTCATCGGGTGTGTGAACATGCGTGGGTGGATTGCGGGCTCCACCCAGCGGGCTGATAGAGTTACCGGATTGATAGGCGATGAACACGTGGTCAGGGTTGAGCGTCAGACCGTGATGGTCCAGCAGATAACTCTCCATGACCTGCGCAGCCATTCTGGAGGCCGAGGGGATGTGTTCCAGAAGAGCAGGGTTGGTCTGCCAGAGGTCTACCGCCCCGGCCAGCTTGAGGCTGCGCGATACCGTCTTGAGCAGGTCGATGTTCTGGCTGTTGAGCTGTGTCTCGGCGAATGATGCCTGGGTCAGTTCGTTAAAAACGTCTTCTGCGAGCAGCGGCGCGCTGGCAACTATGCCTGCGTCCTGATCAAGCGCATGCAACGTGTAGCCATAGAGCTTCGAGGCATTCAGGGCCGCCAGCAGCCTGTTGGTCATCTGGTCCGGATCATCGCTGATGTATTCGATGACGTTGCCCTTGGCACTCAGTATGTGAATGAAACAGTGGGAGGTGGTTTTCGACCTGACCTGAAAAATTCCCGGCACCGTTTCGCCGTTGAGTGACAAGATTCGAACCTCGGATTTCTCACCGCGGCCGCTCTTTTCCAGTGTCGCTACGTCGGCAGGGAAATCACTGAGCCCCAGAGCGTCCAGCGTCAGGAAATAGCCGTCGCGGCTGATGTGCCCGTGGAAGAACCGGTGAGCCAGCGCATCCAGAAAACCCAACCGCGACAAGGCACGGCAGGTGACTGTGTGTCGTGTCCTGAAAGCCTCCAGAGCAATGCTGTAGTCGCGATCCAGCGGTGTCTCGCTGAGCCACTTGAGCACCTGCCTTGCGCTCAGTGACGGGGCTTCCTCGGACAAGGGCGTGTCGATGATTTCACTGCGATACAGGGCCACGAACTGTTCTGGATCGAAGACCGCCAGTGCTACGTTGGTCAGCGACATGTCAATGCTGTAACGCTCATGCCCCTCGTCGTTCAGGGCGGGCAGGGTCTGCGTGCTGAACGTGATCCGCAGCGTGTCCGGGTCCAGCGTCTTGCCGGTCTTTTGTTCGAGCAGCATGACGAGTTGTTGGTGGACATAGTGTTTTCGAGTCGGCGGGAAGTCCATATCCAGCTGGCACGCTTCAAGGAGCAACGCCGAGTTGGCGATCAGCTGGAAACCCGGGCTTTTGCGCAGTGCTTCGAGCGTGCGTTCGATGCGTGCGGTCTTATCTTGCGTAGCGGGCTTTTCGGCCAGCGGTGGCAGTGGTTGTTCACGGGGTGGAAACCGGAGCGCAGGCAGGGCCAAGGGCGTCCAGGCATTGAGCGTATCGTGTCGGCTGTTGCTGTGCTCGGGCAGCAGAACGCTTGGCTGTTCCAGCAGAAACGATGAGGCGTGAAAGAGGGTGTCCTGGCGAAGCGGACTCCAGATGTGGTTCATGACGGCTGGTCGAAGTGAGTGGATGCGTACTATGTCGGCAAGACCGTCCGAACATGACATAACTATGTAGTAGTGGCAGAGCCTTTGGAGTAACAGAGCTGTTTCAGAAAGGGCGGCACGTCAGAGCATGCCGCCTTTTCGCTTACATCTGTTGCACGTGGGCACGCCAGCCGCCGAGATGGCTGATGTCGCGAGCACCTGTCAGGCCGTAGGCTTCACAGATAAACCCGGTCTCCCAGCGGCCATCGGCCAGTTGCACCTTCCCCAGGCCCAGCGGTGCAGGAATGCCGGTCAGAAACGAACCCAGCTCGACACTGGGCAACTCCCAGACTTCCACCTCAATGGCCACGCCGTCTTCGGCCACCCTTACCATGCCTGGACGAAAGGGCGGGCCACCGGCCAGCGCGAACAATTTATAGTCGGCTGAGCTGTGTGTGCACTCCAGCAAACGGGCACCGCGTCGCTTGAGCTGCCAGTTCAACGCCAGTCCGTTCAGGTGCGCGCCGCAGACCACCAGCCGGGCCATATCGTTACCTGCTAAGGTCTTCGGCGCGGGCAATCGAGGTGCTTCACCGCTGATCAAAGACAGGTCGGTGTGCCGCTGGAAAGCATCGGCCAGACTGAGCAGGTACTGATCGGTGAATGCCCGTCCGAACAACGTAATGCCCCACGGCAGACCGTTGCTCATGAAGGCACTGTGTACGGCGATGGCGGCGTAGTCGAGCAGGTTGACGAAGTTCGTGTAATAGCCCAGCTCCGAATTGCGCAGCACTGGCTCGGCGGCCAGTTCTGCTGAAGTTACCGGGCGGCCGATGCTCGGCGTTACCACACAATCCAGCCCTTCAAGCGCCCGATCGCAAATCACCTTGAGCGCCTGTAGACGGTATTGCGCCCGAAACGTATCGACCCCGCTGATCTGGGGTGCCTTGGCCAGCACGTCGCGGATCACCGGCAATACCGCGTCAGGGTGTTCTTCCATTAACTGCCCGGCGACGCTGTAGCGTTCGGCCACCCACGACCCCTCGTACAACAACCGCGCCGCTTCGAGAAACGGTGACAGGTCTACCGTGACAGCTTCGCCGCCCAGCGCAGTGAGATGGGCGATGGCCGCGCTGAACAGCCTCGGTCCTTCGTTACAGCCAAAGAATTCCAGGTCTTCAGCGCGTGGTACGCCGAAGCGAAACGGTCGAGGTGCGCCGAATGCCGAAAGGTCATTCCACTGCGGGTTGCGTCGGCTGTATTCATCGTGCGGATCAAGCGTGGCAACCAGCCCCAGCAACTGGCTGGCTTCCCTTGCTGTGGCAGTAAAGATCGACACGCAATCCTGCGTACGGCAAGCGGGTACGACACCAGCGGTGGAAATAAGCCCCTTGCTGGCTTTCAGCCCCACCAGATTGTTCAACGCTGCGGGCACACGGCCCGAACCCGCCGTGTCAGTGCCCAGCGAGAAGCTACTGACCTCCAGCGCGACGGCCAGTGACGAACCAGAGCTTGAGCCGCCGGACGGGTACTCTTTCAAGACACTGTTGGGGCAGGCGCCATAGGGCGAGCGGCTGCCATTCAGGCCGGTGGCGAACTGGTCCAGATTGGTCTTGCCCATGGGCACCGCCCCCAGCGCGATCAATTGCTCGACGATGGTCGCCGAGCGCGCTGGCGTGTAGGCGTACGCCGGGCAGGCAGCGGTGGTCGCAATGGCGGCCAGATCAATGTTGTCCTTGATCGCGAAGGGCACGCCATACAGTGGCAGGCTTTGAATATCGTGATTTTCCAGCGCGGCCAGATAGGGCTCCAGTTCAGCCGGGCTTAGCAGGTGAATGAACAGGTGGTAATCCGCGTTGAGCGTTACGGCTTTTTCCCGTAGCGCCAGAATCAGCTGGCGTGGGGAAATCTGGCCGGACAGGTAAGCAGTGCGTACGGTATCCAGGCGCAGGTCGTTGGGCAGTGCTGAGTCGTTCATGACGCAATTCCATTGAAAGTGAAAAGTTGATCGGTTCAGTCTGCTGCCAGCACCACCACCCGCTGCCCTGCGCGTACTGCCGAGCCGGGTTGCACCCTGACCTCCTGCACCACACCTGCGACTGGCGCGAGCAGGGGGATTTCCATTTTCATGGACTCCAGAATCACCAGCACATCACCCGCTTCGACACGCTCGCCGGGTTGCACCTGGACCTGCCAGAGATTGCCAGCGATGTGGCTGTCGACGCCTTGTTGGCCCGTTTGCAGTGGCAACTCTTCGGTGTTTGGGGCGACGCCTTCATCGCTCTGAAAGTCGGCCTGGCCGTTGGCGATCCAGCGTTCGCGTTCGGCGTTGAACGCGGACTGTTGCTGAGCACGGAATGCCGTGATGCCTTCGGCTTCGCGGGTCAGGAAGGCCTGGTAGTCAGCCATGTTCAAGGTGCTGTGTTCGATGTTCAGATCGAACCGGCCCAGCGGGAAATCGCGACGGATGCGTAGCAATTCGTCGGCGCTGACCGGGTAGAAGCGGATCTGGTCGAAAAAGCGCAGCAGCCATGGCTTGCCCTCGAAGGCGGCAACGTCACGGTAGCGATTCCACATCTGCAGCGTGCGGCCGACGAATTGATAGCCGCCGGGGCCTTCCATGCCGTACACGCACATGTAGGCACCGCCGATGCCGACCGAATTCTCGGCGGTCCAGGTGCGCGCCGGATTGTACTTGGTGGTCACTAATCGATGACGCGGGTCCAGAGGCGTGGCGACCGGTGCGCCGAGGTACACATCGCCCAGCCCCATGACCAGATAACTGGCGTCGAACACCGTACGCTGCACCTCGTCAAGATTGGGCAGGTCGTTGATGCGCCGGATAAATTCCAGATTGCTCGGGCACCACGGTGCGTCCTTGCGCACGGTGGTCATGTACTTCTCGATGGCCAGCTGACAGGCCGGATCATCCCAGGACAACGGCAGATGAACGATGCGCGACGCCACTTGCAGGTCTTTCGCTGCGCACACGGCGTCCCATTCTCCAGCGACGATGTCGAGCAGTTGTCGGAGGGGCAGTTGTTCGGGGCGGTAATGGACTTGCAGCGAGCGAATACCTGGCGTCAGGTCAATCACGCCCTCCAGTTGCTTGGCCTCCAGCGCCAGCATCAAGGCATGGCCGCGCAGACGCAGCACCAGATCCAGCTCTGGCGCACCGATTTCCAGCAGCAGGTGGGTATCGCCGGACAGGCGTGCGACCAGGCGTTTATCGTCCTGACCTATGTCGAGAATGACCGGGGAGGGCAAATCCTCTATGCGCACAGCTTCGCTCCCACGGGAGTTCGCGGTGCTTTGAGGGCGCGCGATGCCCTGTAGGAGCGGACTTGTCCGCGAAGAGGGCGGTACAGTCGATTGATCTGCTGCGTCTGGAATATAGCCTTCGCGAACAAGTTCGCTCCCACATCGTTCTGCATGACATGCCTCGACACTCACCGGATAAAACCGGACCTTGTCACCAGCCTTCAACTGCCCCAGCTGCCACAAGTCCGCTTCGATAATGGTCACCGGGCATACGAACCCACCCAGGCTAGGTCCATCCGGGCCCAGGATTACGGGCATATCGCCGGTGAAATCCACTGCGCCGATCGCATAGGGGTTATCGTGAATATTGGACGGGTGTAGACCTGCCTCGCCACCGTCAGCGCGCACCCATTCGGGTTTCGGGCCGATCAGGCGCACGCCGGTACGGCTGGAGTTGAAATGCACTTCCCAGTCGGTTGCAAAAAACGTCTCTATGTACGCTTCGGTAAAGTATTCCGGCGCAGCATGGGGGCCGTAAATGACCCTCATCCGGCGGATATCTGTCAGCGCTTCAAGGGCTTCATCGGCAATCCGCTGTCCCGCGCTACGATCCACCAATGGCGCAATGTGCAACACATCACCGGCCCGCAACGCCCGCCCGCCATGCCCGCCGAACTGGCCGAGGGTAAAGGTGCTTTTGCTGCCCAGATAATCCGGCACGTCCAGCCCGCCACGTACGCACAGATAGCTGCGCACGCCGGCACCTGCAATGGTGCCCAGCGCAAGGGTCGAGCCTGCGCACACCAGCAGCGCGGTGTTCATGGCGCGGGGTTCGCCATCGAGCGTGATCGGGATCTGCGCACCGGTCACGGCAATCACGGCATCGGTATTAAAGCGCAGCAACGGCCCGCTCATGGTGATTTCCAGCGCAGCGCATCCTTCGGCATTGCCCAGCAGGCCATTGCCCTGGCGCAACGCGCGGCTGTCCATCGGCCCGGATGGCGGTACACCGACCGCCCAGTAACCCAGCCGCCCCGGATAATCCTGAACGCTGGTCTGCGTGCCGCCGCTCAACACTTCGAAGGTGTCAGCGTGATACACCAGACCTTCCAGGCAGCGGGTCCACGGCTGGCCGCTGGCGAACGGCGTGTCGGCAATGATCTGGCGCAGGTAGTCGCGATTGGTCTCGACCCCGTACAGGCGCGTTTCGTTCAGCGCATCGATCAGCCCGGTGCTGGCCCGCTCGCGGGTCGGCGCCCAACTGATCAGCTTGGCAATCATCGGGTCAAAGTACGGCGGTATCTCGCAGCCCGCTTCAACCCAGGTGTCGATGCGCAGTGCATGGCCATCGGCAGGCGGAAAATTCACCGCCGTCAGCAGGCCGGGGCAGGGCTGGAAGTCACGGCCCGGATCTTCCGCGTACAGCCGTGCCTGAATGGCATGGCCGGACGGTTTCAGGCCGGCCTGCAATTGCTCCAGTGGCGGCAGGTCTCCGGCAGCAAGTTGTACCATCCAGCTGACCAGATCTACCCCCCACACCTGCTCGGTGACGCCGTGTTCGACCTGCAGACGAGTATTTACTTCCAGAAAATAGAAGCGCTGATCCTCACTGTCGAAGACGAATTCGACGGTGCCTGCGCTGCGGTAATTGACCGCTCTGGCGAGTTTGATGGCTGCCGCGCAAAGTTCATCGGCCATGCCGTCGGGCAGGTTGGGGGCCGGGGTTTCTTCCAGCACTTTCTGGTTGCGGCGTTGCACCGAGCAGTCACGTACGCCGAGCGCCAGCACCTCGCCCTGACCGTCACCAAACACCTGCACTTCCAGATGGCGGGCACGCTGAATGTATTTCTCGATGAACACACCCGCGTCGCTGAAATTGTTCTGGCCGAGGCGCTTTACCGCCTCGAACGAATCTGCCAGCTCCTCAGCGCTGCGGCACACTCGCATGCCGATGCCGCCACCGCCTGCAGTGCTCTTGAGCATGACCGGATAGCCGATATCACGCGCCGCTGCGATGGCTGATTCCACGCTGTCGAGCAGTTCGGTACCTTCCAGCATGGGCACGCCGTGCTGTCTGGCCAGTGCGCGAGCAGTGTGCTTGAGGCCGAATACGCGCAGTTGCTCGGGCGTTGGCCCGACGAAGGCGATACCGGCGTCTTCGCAGGCTTGAGCGAACGCGGCGTTTTCGGAGAGGAACCCGTAGCCGGGATGAATGGCCTTGGCGCCGCTGGCTTTGGCAATGGCGAGGATCTTGTCCACCGCCAGATAGGTTCCGGCTGCGCCACCTTCGCCCAGGCTGTGGGCTTCGTCGGCCTGCATCAGGTGCAGGCTGGCAGCGTCGGCTTCGGAATACACCACCACGCCCTTGACCTGCAAGGTACGCAGGGTCCGCAGGATGCGGCAGGCAATGGCGCCACGGTTGGCGATCAGCAGTTTGTCGAACATGGCATAACCCCGGAAACCCAGTCGCGCTCGGTTTCGTGATGGGAAGCGGGCCGTCCCGCTATTGATCAATCTACGCAACGGTCGTCCGTTGCTGAGGGCTGGTGCCGGGTCAGTCGCGAATCAGCAACTGCGCAGGCGTCGGGTTGTAGCCGTTGCAGGGGTTGTTGAGCTGCGGACAGTTGGAAATCAGCACGATCACGTCCATCTCGGCGCGCAGTTCAACGTACTTGCCGGGCGCGGAAATACCGTCTTCGAAGGTCAGGCCGCCTTCGGCTGTCACCGGCACGTTCATGAAGAAATTGATGTTCGGACCGATGTCGGCCTTGGTCAGACGCCCGTCGTGCAGGCAGGCGCGCAGGTAGTTGTCGCGGCAGCTGTGCATGTAGCGTTTTTCCAGGGCGTAGCGCACGGTGTTGCTCTCTTGCGCGCATGCGCCACCGAGCGTGTCGTGGCGACCGCAGGTGTCATCGACAATGGTCAGCATCGGCTGACCGAGGTTGGAAAACAGCACGCTGCCGGTGGTCAGATACACGCTGTTCTGGCGGCGCAAGGTGCGTTGTACGTCGTAGCGTTCACGCGGGTTGGCGAGGCTGAAAAACAGCGTGTCGACCGCCTGGTTGCCTTGCAGATCGAGGATGCGCACGGTCTGCCCGGCCTTGACTTCGGCCAGGAACGGCTCGCCTGCCGGTATGGTTGCGTCGCAGCAAATGTGAGTGTGTGAATTCATGAAAGGGCTCCTCAGGCGAACAGGCGGTCGGTGTTGATGAAGCCGCGCTCGTTTTCCGGGCGCGAGGTGCGGCAGTGCTCGGCAACGCTGGCGTCGGCCTTCATCCAGCTGAGTCTGAGCGGTTGTGGGGCGTATTGCGGGTTGGGGTCCATCGGATGTTGCAAGGCGGTCAGCACCACCAGCGTGTCCATCGGTGCGTACAGCTCGATGTAGTCACCGGCTTTCGAGTTGTTCGCGGCGAAGTGCAGGATTCCTTTCTCGTCGACATCGACTCGGCTGAACAGGTTGAGGGTCATCAACAGGTCGGACAGCCCCAGCCCCCATTTGCCCAGCTCGACCAGCAGGTTGTCGACGCCATTGCGAAAGAAGCCGTTGCGCAGTTCCTGATAGCGGCCCTGACCGTATTTTTCAGCGACTTCCTGAGCATTGAGCACGCCGCCAATGCTGTCGCTCCAGCCACAGGTGTCGGTGACGATGGCCGCCAGCACGCGGCCCATGTCCGAATACAGGCAATGGCCGTTGCTCAACCTGGCGGTGTGCTGGCATTTGAGGCTGTCGGGCAGGTTCAGCCGCTCGTTTTTTTCGTGAGCGTTGAGCAGAGTCAGGCTGACGTTGGCGTTGCCGTGCAGGTCGGTCAGGCGCAGCAGTTCGCCGCGCTTGAGGATGAACGAACGATGGCCGCCACCGGGCAGCATCTCTTCGGCGAAAACCGGGTACAGCGTGGTTGAGTCAGTCATTGAACGGGCTCCTCTGAAACGTTGAGCAGCGAATCGATGGCGGCGCGTTCGGCGCGGCGTTCGCTGTTGAGGGGAATGTCGTAAGTGATGCGCGCGCCATAGGCGCCGGGTTCGTGCGGGTCGTGGCGGACCTTGTCGAACACCAGCAGGCGGGTGCCGAGGTTGAAACCTTCGGACAGGTCGTGAGTGACCATGAACACGGTCAGCTTCGTTTCCCGCCACAGGTTCAGCAGCAAGTGGTGCATGTCTTTGCGAATGCCGGGGTCGAGCGCGCCGAAGGGCTCGTCCAGCAGCAGCACGCGGGGTTTCATGATCAGCGCCTGAGCAATGGCCAGACGCTGCTGCATGCCGCCGGACAATTGCGTGGGGTACTTATCCAGCGCATGCCCCAGGCCAACCTTGCCAAGCAGTTGCGCGGCGTGCTCGCGTGCCTCGCTTTTTGCCTGGCCGAACAGTCGGCCCAGCCACGCCGAGCGGGGCAGTTCCAGACCCAGCGCCACGTTGTCCAGCACCGACAGGTGCGGGAACACTGAATAGCGCTGAAACACCACGCCACGGCTGGCGTCTGGCTCATTGCGCAGGGCCTTGCCGTCCAGCGTGATCAGTCCACGGCTCGGAGTTTCCTGACCCAGCAGCAGGCGCAGAAAAGTCGACTTGCCGCAGCCCGATGCGCCGACCAGCGTGCAGAACTCACCTTCGGCCACGTCCAGATTCAGGCCTTCAAGCACCACCTGATCATCGTATTGTTGCCAGACATTGCGCACACTGATAAAGCTCATGTCCGCGCCCCTTCGTACCAGGGAAAGGCGCGTCGGGTCAGGGCTTTGAGGCCCCAGTCCATCAGCCAGGCAAGCAGGGTGATCCACACTACATACGGCAGAATCACGTCCATCGCCAGGTAGCGGCGGACCAGAAAGATCCGGTAACCCAGACCGTCAGTCGAGGCGATGGCCTCGGCGGCGATCAGGAACAGCCACGCCGAACCCAGCACCAGGCGCAGGGCAATCAGCAGACGCGGCAGCAACTGCGGCAGGACCACCCGCAGGATCAGCGTCCAGGTCGAGGCGCCGAGGGTCTGCGCCTTGATCAGCAGCTCGACCGGAATTTCCCGGGCACGCTGTTCCAGATCGCGGGCCAGAATCGGCGTGATGCCGATCACGATCAGCATCACTTTCGACAGCTCGCCCAGGCCGAAGACGATGAACAGAATCGGCAGGATCGCCAGCGGCGGCACCATCGACATTACCGTCAGCAAGGGCGACAGTGGCGCACCGAACAGCGGCAGGATGCCCGCCGCAATGCCCAGGCACAGGCCCAACAGCGCGCTGATCCCCAGGCCGATGGCCAGACGTTGCAGACTCGATGCCGTGTCCTGCCACAGCAGGTAGTCGCCGCTGCGGGTATCGGCAACAAACGCCATGCGTTTGACCGCATCGGCCATCTGCACCGCGCTGGGCAGCAGTTTGTCGGTGGGGTTTTCCGCAAGCCGGGTGGCCGAGCCCATGAAGTAGGCGAACAGCAACAGGGCGAACGGCAGGATCACCAGAATCAGGCGACCGGCACGATCCGGATGGCGGTTTATCAAACGCATGGCAATGACCTTTTTACTGAGCGTGATTTACAGCTTGCCGTCGACGGCCATCTGCACGTAGCTGGGGTCAAAGTGCAGCTTGACGTTGGCCTTGTCGCCGAGGTTCACGCCATTGGCGAACGACATGCCGACCGCGTTGGCATCGCGTGCGCCTTCACCGAGCAAACCGTGGGCGAACGAGAAGTCGGCCACCTTGCGCTGGGTGTCCGGTAGTTGTTTGCTGGTGGCGAACTCAAGGGCTTCCTTGGGCGTGGCAAACAGCTTGGTGGTGTCCAGTTGCGCCTGGAAGCCGGCCAGATCGGTGCCCGATGCCTTGGCCATATGCTCCAGCGCCGCCTTGCTCTGGGCGTTTTTGGCGTTCATCAGCGCGACCACTTCAAACCAGGCACCGGTCAGGGCTTTGCCCAGCGCCGGGTTGTCCTTCAGGGTCTGAGTGTTGACGACCATCATGTCCATGATCTCGCCAGGAATCTGACTGGAGTTGAAGACTTCGGTCACGCCGGGTTTGGCTTTGATGTCCGACAGCATCGGGTTCCAGGTGGTAACTGCCTGCACATCATCGGTATTGAAGGCTGCCGAGATATCGGCATCCGAGGTGTTGACCACCTTGAGGTCTTTTTCGCTGAGCTTGACGCTGTCCAGCGCACGGGCCAGCAGGTAGTGAGACACCGACAGCTCGACCAGATTGACATCCATACCTTTCAGGTCAGCGACTTTCTTGCCTTCGCCCTTGAGCACGATGCCGTCATTGCCATTGGAGAAATCGCTGACGATCAGTGCCGTGCTTTCCACCCCGCCTGCAGCCGGAATGGTCAGTGCGTCCATGTTGGTCATGGTACAGCCATCGAACTGGCCGGCGGTGTACTGGTTGATGGATTCGACGTAGTCATTGAGCTGGGTGACATCGATCTTGATGCCGTATTTTTTCGCCCACTTGTCGACGATGCCCTGGCTACCTGCGTATTCCCACGGCATCCAGCCTGCGTAGATGGTCCAGCAGACATTGAAGTGATCTTTTTGGGCGGCATTCGCCGAGAAGCTCAACGCAGCAAGCAGGCCTGCCGTGAGCAGACCGAAGAGACGAGACTTTTGCATGTTGAGAAATCTCCAGTAGTGAAAAAAGGCGGCCAGGAGCAACGTGACACCACTGGTGTCCCTGTCTCCCGGGCTTTTGTCCCGCCGTGTAACCTCTACTGGAGGTCGCCAACTCTCGGACCAGCCACTTGCCTGTCGGCAAGCCGGAACCCTAGTCGGCTATTGCAAATTGTGGTGCCGCGAACCTGTGTTGACTCCTGCACGCCATTCATCAAGCGAGACTTGTGCCAACTCGCCAAGGCCTTTGTTTTTCAAGGCCTGCCCGGACCATCGCAGGTCAGCCCTAAGGGAAACTGCCTTGTGCTGGTGCGTAACCGCACTGTGTTGATGCATGGGTGTTTTGAAATGTTTTGTAGCATCTTTGCAGGAAGTCGAAACATGCCTGCATGCCCCGGCTTTAGAGCCCTTGAGTGAAGGATGGCCATCATCTTTCGTAGGGTTTACACGCTGCGCCAACGCACTAGATTCCCTTTTCGGTGTCTGAACTTCTGTCCGTCAACCGCTTTGGCGGACGCCGATCAGCGTCGCTGATTCGTGCCCAATCGCGGTCCAGGAGGCCGCCATGTATCGAAGACCCTTGCTTATCACGTTGCTGACCCTTTTCCTTGCCGGTTGCTACGCAGGCCCTGGTTACTACGAATCCGATGTGTACACGCAGCCGACAACCGTCGTCGGTGGCGCTTACGCGTACGACAATGGCTACCGCTCCACCTACTATCAGGAGCAGCGCATCTATGTAGCGCCTCAGCCACGCTATTACACCCAACCACGCTACTACGCCCCGGCACCGCGTTATTACGCGCCGCCGCCAGTGCCACGCTACTACCAGCCGGGACGCCCACCGGGTTATGGCTGGAGAAACGACGGCTTTCGCGGCAATGGCGGTTTTGGGCGTAATGACGGCTTTCGAGGCAATGGTGGTTTCGGACGCAATGACGGCTTCCGCGGCGACCGAGGCAACCGCGGCTGGGAGGACCATGGCGGTCGAGGCGGACGCGATGGCCGTGATCATGGACGAGGCGGGCGCGGTGATGGTCGGGGCGGGCATCGGTAGCTGAAACCTGCGCTCAGTGCAATGCCAGAGCGGTGAACTGGCTGCTGCGAACTGACTATCGTGTCGACGCTCCGCGTCGGCACTTCTTTCTGGACGCTCTGCGTCCGATCGTAAAGGCGCATGTAGAAACCGGCATTGACTTTGCTGCCGGGCTTTTCTAGTGTCCGCGCATTGTTTTTACCGGATGTAACCATGACTAGCGACGACCGCATCAAGCTTGAGCCCAGCTGGAAGGAAGCGCTGCGCGATGAATTCGAGCAGCCCTATATGGCGCAGTTGCGCGAGTTTCTGCGCCAGGAGCATGCCGCGGGTAAAGAGATCTATCCGCCTGGGCCGCTTATTTTCAATGCGCTGAATTCGACGCCGCTCAACAATGTGAAAGTGGTGATCCTCGGTCAGGACCCGTATCACGGTCCGAATCAGGCTCACGGTCTGTGTTTCTCGGTGCAGCCAGGCGTGCCGACGCCGCCGTCACTGGTCAATATCTATAAAGAACTCAAACGCGACCTGAATATCGACATTCCCAATCACGGCTGCCTGCAATCATGGGCTGATCAGGGCGTGCTGTTGCTTAACACGACTCTTACCGTCGAGCGCGCCAACGCAGCTTCGCATGCGGGAAAAGGCTGGCAGCACTTCACGGACCGGATCATTCAAGTGGTCAGCGAGCATCAGCCGCATCTGGTGTTCCTGCTGTGGGGCGCTCATGCGCAGAGCAAGCAGAAACTGGTCGATGCGACCAAGCACCTGGTGCTGACCTCCGTCCATCCTTCGCCGTTGTCAGCCTACAAAGGCTTCCTGGGTAACGGGCATTTCGGGCGGGCCAACAAGTACCTTGAGCAAAACGGCATCGAGCCAATCGACTGGCGCTTGCCCGTTCTCTGATCAAAGTGCTTCTGATTGGGCTCAGTCAGCGAACCGCTTGTTCCAGCGCCGGTACAGCGGCTCGGCAAGAAACAGCACGAACAGAAGGCGCATGACCTGCATGGCCGTCACCAGGGGGACCGACAGTTGCAGCACTTCTGCGGTCAGGCTCATTTCGGCAATGCCACCGGGCATCATGCCCAGCGTCAGTGAGCGCAGGTCCAGGTGGGTGAGGGCGCTCAGCCCCAGCGCAGCCAGTGCGGCAATCAACATGGTCAGCGCAGTGCCCAACAGCGTACGCGCCAGAAACGATGGCGCACGCCGAAAGAATGCCCGATTGAAATGACAACCCAGCCCGCTGCCGATCAGTAGCTGACCCAGCTGGCTGGCACCGTTGGGCAAGCCGATTTTCAGGTCCCAGACCACGCTCACTACGGCACTGAGCAACAGAGGGCCGAACAGCCACGGGTTGGGTTGCTTGAGACGTTGCCACAGCCAGGCCAGAGCTGCGCCGACCGGCAGCAGGAATGCCAGCCAGCGCCAATCGACCGCTGTGGCATGCAGCGAAGGCGTACCGTCACCCAGCAGGTATTTGAAGATCGCCGGCACGCACAATACTACTGCCAGCACCCGAAGACTTTGCGCGGCTGCGACGCTGCTTAGCGTTGCACCGTTACGTGCGCCAAGGTTGACCATCTCCCCGGAACCGCCCGGCATGCTCGAAAAGAACGCCGTAGGGCGATCTTCTCCGGTGCTCAGCATCAGCCAGACGCCAACCAGACACGACAGACTGGTGACCAGCGCGCCGATGAAAATCAGCCCGAAATGCGCGAGCACCTGCTCGATAACCACTGGCGTGAAATGCAGACCGATGCCGATACCGATGATCAGTTGCCCGCATTTACGACCACCCGGAATCTGCGTCAGTTGCCAGGGTGTCAGGCAGCGCACCAGGATGATTGCCAGCAACGAGCCAACCATCCACGGCAGCGGCCAGCCAACCTGGCTGGCGAGGTAGCCGCCAAGCAGACCGACCAGCGGCGTTGCCCACCATTGACGCAGTGACGAATCAGCCATGCGTTGCGGCAGCCTGCTGTTTTGCGCGCTTGCGCCAGATACGGATCAGCGGAAACAGCAGCATGAACACGGTCACCACCCAGACCCCGAGGGTGATCGGGCTGGCCCAGAGAATCCCCAGTTCGCCGTTGGAGATCGACAGGGCGCGTCGCAGGTTCTGCTCCATCAGACCACCGAGGATGAAACCGAGCAGAATCGGCGACAGCGGGAAATCCAGCTTGCGCAGGATGTAACCGAAGATGCCGATGCCGACCATCAGGAACAGGTCGAAGGTGGTGGCGTGCACTGCATACACGCCGATGCCGGTGATGATCGCAATCACCGGGACCAGCGCCCAGTTCGGCACGGCGAGGATGCGCGTGAAGATACGGATCATCGGGATGTTGAGGATCACCAGCATGATGTTGGCGATGAACAACGAAGCGATCAGGCCCCATACGATGTCCGGTTGCTGTTGAAACAGCATCGGACCGGGCGTGATGTTGTACAGCGACAACGCGCCGATCATCACCGCCGTGGTGCCCGAGCCCGGAACACCCAGCGTCAGCATCGGCACCAATGCGCCGCAAGCGGTTGCCCCGATGGCGGTCTCGGGAGCTGCCAGACCGCGCATGTCGCCCTGGCCAAACTTGCCGCCAGGGCCGGCGATGCGTTTTTCCGTCATGTAAGCGACTGCGCTGGCCAGTGTCGCACCGGCACCCGGCAGTACGCCAAGAATGAAGCCCAGCAGACCGCAGCGAATGTTTACCACGAACACGGCAGCGGCTTCCTTGACGTTGAACATCATGCGCCCAGTGGCCTTGACCGCCTCTTGGCCGCGATGGGTCTTTTCCAGCAGCAACAGGATTTCACTGATTGAAAACAGACCCAGGACCAGCACCACGAACTGAATGCCGTCGGTCAGATGAATGTTGTCGCCCGTAAAACGGTACACCCCGCTGTTGGCATCAATGCCTACCGCAGACAGGAAAAGCCCGATCAGCGCGGCAATGAATGTCTTCAATGGCCTGTCACCGGCCATGCCACCCAGGCAGACGATGGCGAACACCATCAGTACGAAATATTCCGCCGGACCGAAGGCAATCGCCCACTTGGCGAGCAACGGCGCGAACAGCACCATGCCGCAAGTGGCGATGAATGCACCGATGAACGAACTCCATGCTGACAGCGACAGAGCGACGCCGGCCAGCCCCTGGCGTGCCATTGGATAGCCGTCCAGCGTGGTCATGACGGTGGACGCTTCGCCCGGAATGTTCAGCAGGATCGAACTGATACGTCCGCCGTATTCACAGCCCAGGTACACGGCCGCTAACAGAATCAGTGCCGATTCAGGCGGCAGGCCCAGCGCAAAGGCAATGGGTATCAGCAGCGCCACCCCGTTGATAGGCCCAAGCCCCGGCAGCAGGCCGACGACGGTACCAATCAATGTGCCGGACAGTGCGGTAATCAGGTTGTAAGGGGTGAGGGCGACGCCGAACCCCTGGCCCAGGTAGCTGAAAGTATCCATGTCAGTTCTCCAGAACGCTGAGCAGGCCTAAAGGCAAGGGAACGTCCATGGCCTTGTCGAATAACAGGTAAAGGCCGACGCTCATCAGAATCACCACCACCACGCTCGGGAGCCAGCGTCCGCCATACAGGCGTGCCATGGGAATGCCGATCAGGATGCTGCTGAGGATGAAGCCCAGGGGTTCGAACAGCCCGGCGAATATCAGCAGCAGAATGATGCATGCGCCAATCTTGATCAGGGTTTCACGGTCCAGTGCCGGTTCTTCCTCGGTGTGGACAATGGGTGTGGGCCGAATCAGCAGGTACAGCAGGGCGGCCCCCATCAACCCGAGCATCAGCAGCGGGAAAGCGCGTGGTCCGACCGGTTCATAGGAGAACGGCGCTTGATAAGGCCAGGCCATAAGGGCCAGACCTGCGCATGCCAGTAGCAGTACGGCAGCAAAAATGCGTTGTATGACCATGAGAAGCTCCTGAGCCGCGCCCGCTGTGCGGGCGCAACTTAACGTCAGTCAATTGAGTTCAATTACTGAATCAGGCCGAATTCCTTGGCCATCAGTTTGTAGTCGGCAACCTGCTTCTTGACGTAGGTGTCCAGCTCCGCGCCGGTCATGGCGAAGGGGAACAGCTCGCGCTGATCACGCAGTTTGGCGAAGTCTTCAGAGGCCAGGATCTTGTCGAACGAGGCTTTCCACCAGTTGTAGTCTTCGTCGCTGACCTTCGGCCCGAGGTAGAAGCCACGCACCACAGGCCAGACGATGTCGTAGCCCTGCTCCTTGGCGGTGGGGATGTCTTTCATTTCGGGTTCGTCGATGCGCTTCTCGGCGAATACGGCGAGCAGGCGCATGTCGCCACTCAAAATGTGCGGCATGGAGTCGGAGATGTCGGTACTGCCCACCTGAATGTGGCCGCCAAGCAGGGCAGTAGCGATTTCCCCACCGCCCTCCAGCGCGACATAACGCAAGGCGCGCGGGTTGATGTCTGCAGCCTTGGCGATCAATGCGGTCTGCATCCAGTCCTGGCTGCCTACGGTGCCGCCTGAGCCGATGACTACCTTGCTCGGGTCGGCCTTGAGCGCTTTGACCAGATCGTCGAGGTTCTTGTATGGCGAGTCGCTCTTCACTGCAATGGCGCCATAACTTGTGCCCACGGCGGCGAGCCAGCGTACTGCGTTTTCATCGAAACGGCCGAATTTGCCCTGCGCCAGATTGAGCAGCGAACCGCTGGACCACGCGACCAGCGTGCCAGCATCTGCGGGGCGCTGAGCTACAACTGCGTTGTAGGCCACTGCGCCGACGCCCCCAGGCATGTAGGTCACGCGCATGGGCGAGGTCAGAATCTTTTCGTTGATCAGCGCGCTTTGCACCAGCTTGCAGGTCAAGTCGAATCCGCCACCCGGTGAGGCGGGTGCAATGCATTCCGGACGCTTTGGCTCGGCAGCAAACAACTGGCTGGCAACCAGCATGCAGGCGGCGGTGGCGGCTATCTGACGCAGAGGGAATTTCATGTTCAGTCTCCAGAGATATTTTTGTTTTTGGAAGAGAGAAGCTGTTCAGCAGATGCTTTTGTCTCGCGCACCACGAGACCTGTTGGCTGACACGCAAGTGCCATTGGTACAGCGGTGGGCGCTGATGTTTTGCAGGAAGGTGGAGCAGGAGCGCGACGGGTGCGGGGAAAACCGCGACGGGCTGTGCTCAATGGACTGGCAAGCCTGGGCTGGCATAGACATGACGTGACTCCGTTTAGCGATTTATTGTTTTTATTGTCCAGACGCATCCGGGCGCCTGTTTTGTACGTACCCTTTTGCCGGGTCGTCTGGCGATGCTAAATGACGAACCTTTCGCAAACCTTTCAGCTACCTTTCATGTCGCAATTGAAGGGCCGCGAATCGTTTCTGTCCTTCACAGGCGGCGGCCTGCCTGTAAACTCCACCGCCACAAGCCTCGATGCCCAGATCGATAACAACAGTGACAATCAGGAGACGGCGATGCGTGTTCTTCTTGTGGAAGATCATCTGCAATTGGCTGAAAGTGTCGCGCAGGCGCTCAAAAGCGCAGGTTTGACCGTTGATGTACTGCATGATGGCGTTGCCGCCGACCTGGCGTTGAGCAGCGAGGAATACGCCGTCGCCATTCTCGACGTCGGCTTGCCGCGTATGGACGGCTTTGAAGTGCTGGCGCGTCTGCGGGCGCGCAGCAAAAACCTTCCGGTGTTGATGCTGACCGCGCGCAGCGACGTCAAGGATCGCGTCCATGGCCTGAACCTGGGGGCCGATGACTACCTGGCCAAGCCTTTCGAGCTCTCCGAGTTGGAAGCCAGGGTCAAGGCATTGCTGCGGCGTAGCGTGCTGGGTGGCGAGCGGCAACAGCGCTGCGGCGTACTGGCCTATGACCTGGACACGCGGCGTTTCACGCTCGGCGAGGAACTGCTGGCCCTGACGTCTCGCGAACAGGCGGTGCTGGAAGCGCTTATCGCCAGGCCAGGTCGGGTGATGAGCAAGGAGCAACTGGCCGCGCAGGTTTTCGGCCTCGACGAGGAGGCCAGCCCTGACGCCATCGAAATCTACGTCCATCGCCTGCGCAAGAAGCTCGACGGGCATTCTGTGGCCATCGTGACCTTTCGGGGTCTGGGGTATCTGCTTGAAAGCCGCGATGATTAACGACAGCCTGCGCTGGCGGTTATTGTGGAACCTGGCGTTGCTGCTGGTGGTGTTGATGCTGGCCAGCGGCATGAGCGCTTACTGGAATGGCCGCGAAGTGGCCGATACCGCTTACGACCGCACGTTGCTGGCTTCAGCGCGGACCATCGCTGCTGGTCTGACCCAGCGTGATGGCACGCTGAGCGCCGACATTCCCTACGTGGCGCTGGATACCTTTGCCTACGACAGCGAAGGACGAATCTATTATCAGGTCAATGACATCCATCAGAAGCTGATTTCCGGTTATGAAAATCTGCCTTCGCCGCCACCGGGCACCTTGCGTACCGATGATTACCCTGCGCTGGCGAAGTTTTATAACGGGATTTATCAAGGGCAGGATGTACGTGTGGTCAGCCTGCTCAAGCCAGTGACTGATCCGGGCATGAACGGCACTGCTGAAATTCGTGTTGCCGAAACCCAAGAGGCGCGCAAGGGCATGGCGCGCAGCCTGATGGCCGACACCTTGTTGCGTCTGGGCATGCTCGGTGGTGGCGCACTGCTGCTGGTCTGGTTCACGGTCAGTGCGGCACTGCGACCGCTGGAGCGCTTGCGCACCGCAGTCGAAGAGCGTCAGCCGGATGATCTGCGCTCGCTGCCAATGGTTGAGGTGCAGCATGAACTGCGTCCGCTGGTAGGGGCGCTGAACCACTTTACCGAGCGGCTGCGCCTGCAGTTCGAGCGCCAGGCGCAGTTCATCGCCGATGCTGCCCATGAGCTGCGCACGCCGCTGGCCGCGCTCAAGGCGCGGGTTGAACTGGGCCTGCGCGAGCGCGACCCCCAACACTGGCGCAGTACGCTGGAATCAGCCGCACTTGGCACGGATCGGCTCACGCATCTGGCCAATCAGTTGCTGTCACTGGCGCGGATTGAAAACGGCGCGCGGGCCATTGCCGAAGGCGGCGCGCAACAACTGGACCTCAGCCAGCTGGCAAGAGAGCTGGGCATGGCCATGGCGCCGTTGGCTCATTCACGCGGCGTCGCGCTGGCGCTGGAGGCTGACGAGCCGGTCTGGCTGCGTGGCGAGCCGACGTTGCTGAACGAACTGTTGAGCAACCTGATCGACAATGCGCTGGCTCACACTTCACCGGGCGGTAACGTGGTGTTGCGGGTGTATGCGCCGGGTGTTCTGGAGGTCGAGGATGATGGCCCTGGCATTCCAGCAGATGAGCGGGAGCGGGTTTTTGAGCGTTTCTACCGTCGCAGTCAGCAGGGCAGCGGTGCCGGGCTCGGTCTGGCTATTGTGGGAGAGATATGCCGTGCGCATCTGGCCAGAATCACCTTGCACGATGGTGCCGAGCGGGGTTTGAAGGTTCGGGTCAGTTTCAGTGCGCCGTGATCCTAGTAGAGCATGCTCTTCGCTTCGTCCATCTGGGCGCTTAGCATGCCTTCAGCCCTGGCAAGCCTCAGTTGGCTGAACGCAGGCAGG
The DNA here is from genome assembly GCF_032587795.1 of Pseudomonas syringae group sp. 247E2. Lineage (NCBI taxonomy): Bacteria > Pseudomonadati > Pseudomonadota > Gammaproteobacteria > Pseudomonadales > Pseudomonadaceae > Pseudomonas > Pseudomonas syringae group sp. 247E2. The sequence goes on from NZ_JAWHPK010000001.1 coordinate 677,673, forward strand.
TCGACCATCTCGATGAGGCTGAAGGGGTGGTCGGTGTTCCTGTGGATATGCACTGTGGCGATCTGCACCAGATCTGTGTAGTCCGGACTTTTCGATACGCGCGCGAAGTTCTGGAACTGAATCGGCACGCAGGCCAGCGGCTCGGGAAAGTCCCATGAGCGCAGCAGGCGTTCGCCAATGACCGGGTGAATGCTGTCGATCACGTGGTTGAGGCTGATCGGATCGGCCAGCAGCTCGTAATGGTCTTCGGCATACGTCAGGATCGGCAGAATCCCGATCAAGTGGATCAGCCCGGCGAGCGTGGCCTGGTCGGGTTTGAGATTCGTGTAGTTCTGACACAGGGTGTAACTGATGCCGGCAACCTGCAGGCTCTGCTTCCAGATATCGCGCATCTTCTGCTCGATGACGGGAGACTTCGCGTGGAACATCTGCTCGACCACCAGGCCGATAGCCAAGTTACAGGTGTAATTGACGCCCAGGCGCCGAACCGCGGTGGTGACGTCGCTGACTTCAAAATTCGGGCGCAGCAGAGGGCTGTTCGCGACCTTTATCAGGCGTGCGGAAAGGGCTGTATCGCTACCGATGACCTTGCTCAGGGCCGAAATGCTGATTTCGGTGTCTTCGGCGGCAAGGCGAATTCTCAGTGCTACTTCCGGCAGGGTAGGCAGAAACAAGGCATCTCTGTCGATGGCCTTGATCAAGTTTCTCTGCACCTCGTCAGCCATGTTGCTCATGTTGCATCTCGCAGCCGTTGGGGGTGTCCAGAGTTTTCCGCGCGCTCCGCAGAGCGCCAGCATGTGCACTGGAACGCTCTAAAGACACTAGGAACCTGAATGTGTTCGTCTGGCTTAGCGCTGAGTTTCGAGTTTGCTGTCCAGTATGTAGGGCAGATCACTCATTTGCAGCGCTGCGCTTCCTGGCGAGCCAAGATTTATATGGCCATTTTCTGCCGCATCGCCCTGCAATACGGCGAGCAGTTCAACATTCTGGCCGGACTGTGCGGCGATGACCACGTTGCCCACCGCGCTGGTGTGTACCGGCGAAAACAGTGCCGTACCCGGCTCGGGGATTTCTTCGCTGCTCAGCGTCAGGCGGTAGAGCCTGCGTTTGAGTTTGCCCAGGTATTGCATGCGCGCAACGATTTCCTGGCCGGTGTAGCAGCCCTTCTTGAAGCTGACGCCGCCGACCGCCTGCAGGTTGATCATCTGCGGGATGAACTCCTCGCGGGTGCTGCCAAATACCTGGCCGATGCCGGCCCGTATCTGACCCAGCAACCAGTCATTGAGCGGACCTTCGCTCAACTGCGAAGCCAGCTGCGATTTGACGCTGTCTACCTGCCCGGCGCGTACCCAGAGTTCGGCGCGGCCCGGGGAGACTCGGATTGCGATGAGCTCATTGGCTCGTACCACCGCATCGGTTTCCTGCGCCAGGTCCAGGCCCAGGCCGACCAGGGCACTGTCGCCATCCTGCAGGCCGAAGCGCACCCATTCTGCGCTTTCGTCAGTCAGTTTCGATTTGGAGAACACTGCGTATTTACGCAGGTCCAGCAGTTGCGGCTCGATCAGCTCGCTGGCCATCGCCAGCAGGCAACCGTCGCCTTCGAAAACGATGCGAAAACTCGACTGCATCCGGCCCTTCTGCGTGCAGCGGGCACCGAGGCTGGACTTGTCTTCATTCAGATAATTGAGGTTGCACGTCAGCTGACCCTGAAGAAACTTGCTGGCATCCACGCCGCGAACGGCGAGAACGCCCTCATGGGATAGCGTGCAGAAAAAAGCTTTTTGGGTCATGGTCATCGCAGATTGGGAAAAAAGTCCGGGGGCACATCATAGTGCCGAGTCGAGGTTATGCATACGGGGTACGTGAAAACTGCTGCGACCATTGCAAGATTCGCGTGCCCGGCTCACGGCTGTATACTTGCCGCCTACTTTGAGGAGCGCTCCATGGTCGAAGACGTCGAACTCAACCGCCTTTACTGGCACAGCCGCCGTGGCATGCTTGAACTGGACGTGCTGCTGGTGCCGTTTGTCCGGGAGGTCTATCCGCATTTGAATGACGTGGACCGCGATCTGTATCGCCGTTTGCTCACTTGTGAAGATCAGGACATGTTCGGCTGGTTCATGCAGCGCGCCGAGTCCGAGGATGCTGAATTGCAACGTATGGTTCGCATGATTCTGGATCGTGTCCAGCCCAAGTGATCGATTTGAATGTCACTGGCAGGCCTCGCGCCTGCTATTGACGGCGTATCTCGCCGTTCAGCTGCTGGCGCTGATCGCGTTGTTCTGGCTGAACATCGCTTCGTTGGCGTTGGCACTGGGTGTGCTGTTCTGCCTGATGCATGCTGCCTGGACGTTGCCGCGCTCGATCCTGCTCAGTCATCCGGCAGCCTTCACCGCGCTGAAGCGCGATCATCAAGGCTGGCAATTGTGGAATCAACGCGACGGCTGGCAGCCCGTGCAGTTATGTCCGGACAGCCTCGCGTTACCGTTGGTCGTGATTCTGCGTTTTCGCCCGATTGTCGCAGGCCGGCCGGGCCGCTCGATAAAAAGCTGCTGCATTCCGCTTGATGCGCTCACGCTGGACACGCACCGGCGTCTGCGTGTGCGCCTGAAGTTCAGCCGACGTAAGTGGGCGGTACCAGAATAGTGTCCAGCGCCTCCGGCAGCATGTCGGGATAGTCCAGCGTGTAATGCAGGCCACGGCTTTCCTTGCGCTGCATGGCGGAACAGATCATCAGTTCCGCCACCTGCGCCAGGTTGCGCAACTCGATCAGGTCACGGCTGACCTTGTAGTTGCTGTAGAACTCGTCGATCTCATCCAGTAACAAACGCACACGGTGCTGAGCGCGTTGCAGGCGCTTGTTGGTACGCACAATGCCGACGTAGTCCCACATGAATCGTCTCAGTTCATCCCAGTTGTGCGCGATGATCACGTCTTCGTCCGAATCAGTGACCTGGCTGGCGTCCCACGCCGGAAGGTCGGTGGGCATCTGTACGTCGGCCAGTTGCTGCTCGATGTCTGCCGCTGCCGAGCGGGCATACACGAAGCATTCCAGCAGTGAGTTGCTGGCCATGCGGTTGGCACCGTGCAGGCCGGTGAAGCTGGTCTCGCCGATGGCGTACAGGCCAGGCACGTCGGTGTGGCCCTTGCTGTCTACCATGACACCACCACAGGTGTAATGCGCCGCCGGGACCACCGGAATCGGCTGACGAGTGATGTCGATGGAGAATTCCAGGCAGCGCTCGTAGACGGTTGGAAAGTGGGTCTTGATGAAGGCTTCCGGTTTGTGGCTGATGTCCAGATAAACGCAGTCGATACCCAGTCGCTTCATTTCGTGGTCTATCGCACGGGCAACAATATCGCGAGGGGCCAGTTCTGCCCGTTCGTCGAACCGTGGCATAAAACGTTCGCCGCTGGGCAACTTGAGGTAAGCGCCTTCACCGCGAAGTGCTTCGGTGATCAGAAAACTCTTGGCCTGGGGGTGATACAGGCAGGTGGGGTGAAATTGGTTGAATTCCAGATTCGCCACCCGGCAACCGGAACGCCAGGCCATGGCGATGCCATCGCCGCAGGCACCGTCGGGGTTGCTGGTGTACAGATAAACCTTGGCAGCGCCACCTGACGCGAGGATGGTAAAGCGCGCGCCGTAGGTGTCCACTTCACCGCTGTTGCGATTGAGTACATAAGCGCCCAGGCAGCGCTGGCCTTCCAGCCCGAGACGGCGTTCGGTGATCAGGTCGATGGCGGCGCGCTGTTCGAGCAGTTCGATATTCGGCCGTTTACGGGCTTGTTCAAGCAGGGTACGAAAGATCGCTGCGCCTGTGGCATCGGCGGCGTGGATGATCCGCCTGTGGCTGTGGCCGCCTTCGCGTGTCAGGTGGAATTGAAAGCCGCTTTCGTCGGTATCTGCGTCATCGCCCCGAGTGAAAGGCACGCCCTGATCGATCAGCCACTGAATGGCCTCGCGGCTGTGCTCGACGGTGAAACGCACTGCTTCTTCGTTGCAAAGGCCGCCGCCGGCATTCAGCGTGTCTTCAACATGAGACTGTACGGTATCGGTGTCATCCAGTACTGCTGCCACACCGCCCTGGGCCCAGAATGTCGAGCCATTGGCCAGATCGCCTTTGCTCAGCACTGCGATGCTCAGGTGTCCGGGAAGCGTCAGTGCCAGGCTCAATCCGGCAGCGCCACTGCCAATTACCAGTACGTCATGCTGAAAATGTTGACTCATCTGCGAATTCTGCCCTTGGCGACCACTAGTATAAGTATTGGGGTAACGGCACAATAGCCACGCCTACATGGCAATGTGAGACCACAGCGGGTATGGATTGTGCTCCAGTCCCGGATGTCATGCATATTGTTTTCCCTGTTATCTGTTACTGGAAATGCTCCAGTGCACTGATTTCAAAGAACTTTGTGCAGTCTGCGGCTCACGCCTGTGATTGTGCCAATGGAACTTTTTGCCAGGATCCATGCTCAATAGCAGGTTGCCTACACAGGAACAGCGTCGTTTTCGCAGGGTTAGATAAGTGATCATCAACTGCGAAACCGGCGACAAGACTATTCACGCAGCCGACCGTGTCGCGCTGCGTTTTTCGTGCAGGCTTTACGATGGCCCGCAGGAAACTTGCTTGAAGGGGGAGAACTTTTGCGAAAAGCCCGAGTCTATGTTTGCGAGCCTGAACAATGTCAGTTGCAGCACTCCTTCATGCTTAACGAGGAGTGTTCATGCTAACCCAGGAAGAGGATCAGCAGCTTGTCGAGCGCGTACAGCGTGGCGATACGCGAGCATTTGATCTGTTGGTGCTGAAGTATCAGCACAAAATTCTAGGGTTGATCGTGCGATTCGTGCACGACACCCATGAGGCTCAGGACGTTGCACAGGAAGCCTTTATCAAGGCTTACCGTGCTCTCGGAAACTTTCGCGGTGACAGTGCTTTTTATACCTGGCTGTATCGCATCGCCATTAACACGGCGAAAAACTATTTGGTGTCGCGAGGTCGGCGTCCACCGGATAGCGATGTAAGGTCTGAAGACGCGGAGTTCTACGACGGCGATCATGGCCTCAAGGACATCGAGTCGCCGGAACGTGCATTGTTGAGAGATGAGATCGAGGGCACCGTCCATCGGACCATCCAGCTTCTCCCAGAAGATTTACGTACGGCGCTAACTTTACGTGAATTCGATGGTCTGAGTTATGAAGACATTGCGAGCGTCATGCAGTGTCCTGTTGGTACCGTGCGCTCTCGGATCTTCCGCGCTCGGGAAGCCATCGATAAAGCCCTGCAGCCGTTGTTGCAGGAATCCTGAGACAGCGGCGATAGCCCAAGAGAGGAACCCGCCATGAGTCGTGAAGCCCTGCAGGAATCGCTGTCCGCGGTACTGGATAACGAAGCGGACGAACTGGAATTACGTCGGGTATTGAATGCCATTGACGATGCCGATACTCGCGCTACCTGGTCGCGTTACCAAGTTGCTCGTGCAGCTATGCACAAAGAGCTGCTGATCCCGCATCTGGATATTTCGGCTGCTGTATCTGCCGCAATCGCCGATGAAGTCAGCCCGCTCAAAGCAGCACGTGGGCCTTGGCGCACGCTGGGTCGTCTGGCTGTTGCAGCGTCGGTTACCGTAGCCGTTCTGGCCGGTGTCCGCCTGTACAACCAGGACGATATCGCCGGTGCACAACTGGCACAGCAGACCCAACAGCCTGCCAACCTGACTGTTCCACAAGTGAAAGGCCCTGCCGTACTGGCTGGCTACACTGAAAGTACCGAGCAGGCGCCTGGCCCTATGGCCAACGGCGTGTTGCAGGGTGCTGGTCAAGGTGATCAACGTCTGCCTGGCTACCTGCGTCAGCACGCCCAGGAAGCAGCGTTGAAAGGTACTGAAAGCGCGCTGCCTTACGCACGTGCTGCGAGTCTGGAAAACCGTTAAGGAGGATCATGCGAGCCGTCCCTCTACTGCCATTACTGCTTGGTGGATGGCTTGCCCTCCCGGTACAGGCTGATGATGCGCAAGACGCAATCAATCGTCTTGCCAAGGTTGATCAGCAGCAGAGCTATCAAGGCACTTTTGTATACGAACGCAATGGTAGTTTTTCCACCCATCGAATCTGGCACCGCATAGCGGATGGGCATGTTCAGGAGCGTTTGTTGCAGCTTGATGGCTCTGCTCAGGAAGTTCTGCGTGTTGACGGGCTTACACAGTGCGTCAGCGGCACGCTTGAAGCGGGTGTGGCCAATCCGGCCGACTCATCTGCCCGCGCATTCGATGTCAAAAGACTTTCCGCCTGGTACGACATAAAAATTGTCGGAAAATCCAGAGTGGCCGGTCGTCAGGCTACTATCGTTGCGCTGTCCCCCAAGGACCAGCATCGATACGGCCTTGAACTTCACCTGGATAACGAAACCGGTCTTGTGCTCAAGTCGCTTCTGTTGAGCGAGAAGGGGCAACTGCTCGAACGTTTCCAGTTTACCGATCTTGATACCGCCGGCGTTCTGTCCGAGCAAATGCTCAAGACTAGCGCCGACTGCAAGCCCGTGTCTGTGTTGAAAGCCAAGCCTGAGCCGTCCATAAGTTCTGTGGCATGGCATTCTGATTGGCTGCCGCCTGGTTTCGACGTCAGCAGCAGTGGTGTGCGCAAGGACTCCTCCACGCAATCCTCCGTTACCCATCTGATGTATGGCGACGGTCTGGCGCGTTTTTCAGTGTTCATCGAGGCAGTGAAAGGCGGCGCATCTTCTGATATTCGCACTCAGCTAGGCCCGACAGTGGCGGTCTCGCGTCGTCTCACAACACCGCAGGGCGACATGATGGTGACGGTCGTCGGAGAAATACCGATGGGCACCGCCGAGCGTATAGCCTTGTCGATGCGTAACGACGAATCTTCAGCCAAAAAATAAACATTTGAAGTCACGAATTCCAGGATGTAAAAATTTTCATCCTGGGTTTCAAGAGTCGCCAGGGCGCATTCAACCTGGCCTGGGCGCAGGTACTGAAATGTTTGGTGAGGTTTGCACGTTGCAAAAACTCTGGTTTTTTTCTATAGGTCACAGCCTCGCAGCTTTGGCCTTTTGTCGTTTCCAGAGGCCATGTCGCTGATCCAGAGATGAGCATCGCTGCTTGAGGTCTTTGAGTCAGTTGCTTGTACTGCTTAATTTTTTGCTCGTTACCAACGGGAGCTATATGTCGATACCACGCATGAAGTCCTACTTTTCACTGATTGCCGCTGTGCTCATGCTCGGCCAGGTTGCTACGGCTCAAGCCGAGAACCTGCCGGATTTTACCGGGCTGGTCGAGCAGGCCTCGCCAGCAGTGGTGAATATCAGTACGCGCCAGAAACTGCCTGATCGCGCCATAGCCAATCAGCAGATGCCTGACCTGGAAGGCTTGCCGCCCATGCTGCGCGAATTTCTCGAGCGCAGCATGCCGCCAGGGTCGCGTCCGCCGGGAGCCGGCAAGGGTGATCGTCAGCGCGAAGCCCAGTCACTGGGCTCGGGCTTTATCATTTCCCCCGATGGTTACATTCTGACCAATAATCATGTGATCGATGGTGCCGACGAGATTCTTGTGCGCCTTTCCGATCGCAGCGAGTTGAAAGCCAAGCTGATCGGTACCGACTCGCGCACCGACGTTGCGGTTCTGAAAATTGACGGCAAGGACCTCCCTACAGCGAAACTGGGCAACTCCAATACGCTCAAGGTGGGTGAGTGGGTGCTGGCGATCGGCTCGCCATTCGGCTTCGATCACTCCGTGACCAAAGGCATTGTCAGCGCCAAGGGTCGTAGTCTGCCAAACGACACGTATGTGCCGTTCATTCAGACTGACGTGGCCATCAACCCGGGTAACTCGGGTGGCCCGCTGTTCAACATGGCGGGTGAGGTAGTCGGGATCAACTCGCAGATATTTACCCGCTCCGGTGGTTTCATGGGGCTGTCGTTCGCGATTCCGATTGACGTCGCCATGGATGTGGCCAACCAGCTCAAGGCCAGCGGCAAAGTCAGCCGTGGCTGGTTGGGTGTGGTTATTCAGGAAGTGAACAAAGACCTTGCCGAATCGTTTGGTCTGGACAAGCCTGCCGGTGCGCTGGTTGCTCAGGTGCTTGAAGATGGCCCGGCTGCCAAGGGTGGCCTGCAGGTTGGCGACGTGATTCTGAGTGCCAACGGTCAGCCAATCATCATGTCGGCTGACCTGCCGCACTTGATAGGCAACCTCAAGGACGGCAGTAAGGCCGAACTTGAAGTGATTCGCGACGGCAAGCGTCAGAAGCTGACGGTCACTGTTGGCGCGCTGCCTGACGAAGGTCAGGAAATGGGCGATGTTGCTGGCACAGGCGCCGAACGCAGCAGCAACCGTCTGGGCGTGTCGGTGATCGAACTGACTGCCGAGCAGAAGAAATCCCTGGACCTCAAGGGCGGTGTGGCCATCAAGGAAGTCACAGGTGGTCCGGCTTCGCTGATTGGCCTGCAGCCGGGTGATGTGATCACTCATCTGAACAACCAGGCGATTACGTCCAGTAAGCAGTTCACTGAGGTGGCGAAAAGCCTGCCCAAGGATCGCTCTGTTTCGATGCGTGTTCTGCGTCAGGGCCGTGCGACCTTCATCACCTTCAAGCTGTCCGAGTAACAGGGCGGTTTGACCGGGAAGGGTGGCTGCGGCCACCCTTTTTTGTACCTGTTTGTTTACCTTGTGCCTATCCGGGTACCTGTAAGCGTGACGCCTCTTGCTTAGTTCAGGTACAATTCCCGGCTATTTTTCGGCGGGCAATCTGCCTGCAACCTTTTTGAGTGTTGATCCGTGAGTGATTTGAGTCATATCCGCAATTTCTCCATCATCGCCCACATTGACCATGGCAAGTCGACGCTGGCCGACCGCTTCATTCAAATGTGCGGCGGCCTGTCCGAGCGCGAAATGGAAGCCCAGGTGCTCGACTCCATGGATCTTGAGCGCGAGCGCGGGATCACCATCAAGGCCCATAGCGTTACCCTGTATTACAAGGCCAAAGACGGTATCACCTACCAGTTGAACTTCATTGACACCCCGGGGCACGTCGACTTCACCTATGAAGTCAGCCGTTCATTGGCCGCGTGCGAAGGTGCGTTGCTGGTGGTCGATGCAGGGCAGGGCGTCGAGGCTCAATCGGTCGCCAACTGCTACACCGCCATCGAGCAGGGCCTAGAGGTCATGCCGGTATTGAACAAGATGGACTTGCCGCAGGCCGATCCGGACCGCGTCAAGGAAGAGATCGAGAAGATCATCGGTATCGACGCCACCGATGCCGTGGCGTGCAGCGCCAAGAGCGGCATGGGCGTGGACGAGGTCCTCGAGCGTCTGGTAGCAACCATTCCCGCACCGACCGGCAACATCGAAGATCCGCTGCAAGCGTTGATCATCGACTCCTGGTTCGACAACTACCTGGGCGTCGTGTCTCTGGTGCGCGTGCGCCACGGTCGCGTCAAGAAAGGCGACAAGATCCTCGTCAAGTCCACCGGTAAGCTGCATCTGGTCGACAGCGTTGGCGTGTTCAACCCCAAGCACACGGCAACCGTTGATCTGAAAGCCGGCGAAGTGGGCTTTATCATTGCCGGTATCAAGGACATTCACGGCGCGCCGGTTGGTGACACCCTGACCCTGAGCACCACGCCCGATGTAGACGTGCTGCCCGGCTTCAAGCGTATCCAGCCTCAGGTATACGCCGGCCTGTTCCCGGTCAGCTCGGACGATTTCGAAGACTTCCGTGAAGCCCTGCAAAAGCTGACGCTGAATGACTCTTCGCTGCAATACCTGCCGGAAAGCTCCGATGCACTGGGCTTCGGCTTCCGTTGTGGCTTCCTCGGCATGCTCCACATGGAGATCATCCAGGAGCGTCTCGAGCGTGAATACAATCTCGACCTGATCACCACCGCGCCAACCGTAATCTTCGAGCTTTTGCTGAAGACCGGCGAAACGATTTATGTCGATAACCCGTCCAAACTGCCTGACCTGTCGTCCATCGAAGACATGCGCGAGCCTATCGTTCGCGCAAATATTCTTGTGCCGCAGGAGCACCTGGGCAACGTCATTACGTTGTGCATCGAAAAACGTGGCGTACAGCACGACATGCTGTTCCTCGGCACCCAGGTTCAGGTGAGCTACGATTTGCCGATGAACGAAGTGGTTCTGGACTTCTTCGATCGTCTCAAGTCTGTCAGCCGCGGTTATGCTTCCCTGGATTATCATTTTGATCGTTACCAGTCGGCCAACCTGGTCAAGCTCGACGTTCTGATCAACGCCGAGAAGGTCGATGCCCTGGCATTGATCGTTCACCGCGACAACGCTCATTACAAAGGGCGTGCGTTGACCGAGAAGATGAAAGAGCTGATCCCTCGACAAATGTTCGACGTGGCAATTCAGGCCGCCATTGGCGGTCAGATCGTGGCCCGGACAACCGTCAAGGCGCTTAGAAAGAACGTACTGGCCAAATGCTACGGCGGCGACGTCAGCCGCAAGCGTAAATTGCTGGAGAAGCAAAAGGCCGGTAAGAAACGCATGAAGCAGGTCGGTAACGTGGAAATTCCACAGGAAGCCTTCCTCGCAGTGCTCAGGTTGGAATAGTCAGGTCCTATGTCACTAAATTTTCCGCTGTTGTTGGTCATCGCTGTGTTCGTCTGTGGCGTGCTTGCACTGATTGATCTGGTCATCCTGGCGCCTCGTCGCCGGGCTGCCATTTCGAACTATCAGGGAAGCGTCGGCGAACCTGACATTGCTGTCGTAGAGCGCTTGAACAAAGAGCCTTTGCTGGTTGAGTACGGCAAATCGTTCTTTCCGGTGTTGTTTATCGTGCTGGTGCTCCGCTCGTTTCTGGTAGAGCCGTTCCAGATTCCTTCGGGCTCCATGAAGCCGACGCTGGATGTGGGTGATTTCATTCTGGTCAACAAGTTCGCTTATGGCATCCGCCTGCCGGTACTGGATCAGAAGGTCATCCAGCTCGGTGATCCGCAGCGTGGCGATGTGATGGTGTTCCGCTACCCAAGCGACCCAAGCGTCAACTACATCAAGCGTGTCGTCGGTCTGCCGGGTGATCGCATTCGCTATACCAGCGACAAGCGGTTGTTCATCAACGGTGAGCTGGTTGCCAAGAAGCTGATCGGCACCGAGCCCGGTACACTGGGCAGTGCAGAACTGTACGAAGAACAACTGGGCGCAGTCGAACATCAGATCCGTCAGGAAATGAGCCGATACCGCGCGCCGCCTGACAGTGAATGGACGGTGCCTGCTGCGCACTACTTCATGATGGGCGACAACCGCGACAACTCGAATGACAGCCGTTATTGGGATGATCCCAATATTCCCAAGGACGAACTGGGCATGGTCCCGGACAAGAACATCGTAGGCAAGGCGTTCGCCGTCTGGATGAGCTGGCCGGAGCCGAAATTGAGCCACTTCCCTAATTTTGCACGCGTAGGGTTGATCAAGTAATCGATGCGGCGCTGCCTGGAGCAGCGCCGTATGTCATTTGGGCTGACTGGAAACGCCTCTGAACCCTGAGTCGACCCGGTCGGGCAGGCAGTGAACTCTCGAGGTTGAAGTCGAACATGACGTTCTCTACTTCTCAAAAAGGTTTTTCGCTAGTGGGATGGCTGTTGGTGCTGGCGCTTGTCGCGTTCGCGACGAGCACGGCCTTCAAGCTGGTCCCGCATTACCTCGACTATATGACGATGAAGAAAATCATCGAAACGGTCGACACCAATCAGGCCCTGGACATTACCACGGTCGACGATTTCTACGGTTATGTCGGTAAGAACATGCAGGTCAACAGCATTCGGGATATAGATTTGAACAAGGCGTTGAAAGTGACGGTGGAGAACAATGCGTTCAAGGCTCATTTGAACTATGAGCAGCGTGAACCGTGGTTCCAGAACATCGATCTGGTGATGAAGTTCGACAAGCAATTCAGTGTGGGTAAACCGTGAGCGTATCCTTGAGCCGCCTTGAGCGTCAGCTCGGCTATACCTTCAAGGATCAGGAACTGATGGTCCTGGCCCTGACCCATCGCAGTTTTGCCGGTCGCAACAACGAGCGTCTGGAATTTCTCGGTGATGCCATTCTCAACTTCGTGGCGGGCGAGGCGTTGTTCGAACGCTTCCCTCAGGCCCGCGAAGGCCAGTTGTCGCGCTTGCGTGCGCGCCTGGTGAAGGGTGAAACCCTTGCATTGCTGGCCCGTGGTTTCGATCTGGGCGAGTACCTTCGCCTGGGGTCCGGCGAGCTGAAAAGCGGTGGTTTCCGTCGCGAGTCGATTCTCGCCGACGCCCTTGAAGCGCTGATCGGGGCGATCTACCTGGACGCTGGCATGGAGGCTGCGCGCGAGCGTGTTCTGGCCTGGCTGACAACCGAGTTCGACAGCCTGACGCTGGTAGACACCAACAAGGACCCCAAGACCCGACTGCAGGAATTTCTCCAGTCGCGGGCCTGCGAACTGCCGCGTTACGAGGTGGTGGATATCCAGGGTGAACCGCATTGCCGGACGTTTTTCGTCGAATGCGAGATCAACCTATTGAATGAAAAAAGCCGAGGACAGGGTGTCAGCCGCCGGATTGCCGAACAGGTAGCCGCAGCAGCAGCACTTATTGCCCTGGGCGTGGAGAACGGTCATGAATGATACAACCGCAACACGCTGTGGCTATGTTGCCATTGTCGGCCGTCCCAACGTAGGCAAGTCCACGCTGCTCAACCATATTCTGGGTCAAAAGCTGGCGATCACCTCGCGCAAGCCGCAGACCACGCGTCACAACATGCTCGGGATCAAGACCGAGGGTGCCGTGCAGGCGATCTATGTCGACACTCCCGGCATGCACAAGAATGGCGAGAAAGCGCTCAACCGCTACATGAACAAGACTGCTTCGGCTGCGTTGAAAGACGTCGACGTGGTGATCTTCGTCGTGGATCGCACCCGCTGGACCGACGAAGACCAGATGGTTCTGGAGCGTGTTCAGTACGTGCAAGGCCCGGTCATTCTGGCGATCAACAAAACCGATCGCATTGAAGACAAGAGCGATCTGATGCCGCACCTGGAGTGGCTGCAAGGCCAACTGCCGAATGCGTCCATCGTGCCTATCTCCGCGCAGCATGGCCACAACCTGGAAGCGCTGGAAAGCCTGATTGCCTCGCACCTGCCCGAAAATGATCACTTCTTCCCGGAAGATCAGATCACTGATCGCAGCAGCCGCTTTCTGGCTGCCGAGCTGGTTCGCGAGAAGATCATGCGTCAGTTGGGTGCCGAGCTTCCGTACCAGATCACTGTCGAGATCGAAGAGTTCAAGCAGCAGGGCCGCACCCTGCATATCCATGCGCTGATTCTCGTCGAGCGTGACGGGCAGAAGAAAATCATCATTGGCGACAAGGGCGACCGTATCAAGCGCATTGGCAGTGATGCGCGTCGCGACATGGAGCTGCTGTTCGACTCCAAAGTCATGCTTAACCTGTGGGTCAAGGTCAAAGGTGGCTGGTCCGATGACGAGCGCGCCCTTCGCTCGCTCGGCTACGGCGACCTCTAAGCTGCCCTTTCGCCTGACCCTCTGCGGTTGGGCGAACACTTCTCTTTCGAGCCAGCCTGATGAGCGCGCCCACCGGCCAACCTGCTTATGTGCTCCATAGCCGTGCGTATCGCGAAAACAGCGCGCTGGTCGATTTCCTCACGCCCCAAGGGCGGCTACGTGCAGTGCTACGCAGTGCCAAAGGCAAGGCAGGCTCGCTGGCACGTCCGTTCGTGCCGCTTGAAGTCGAGTTTCGAGGGCGTGGCGAACTCAAGAATGTCGGCCGCATGGAAAGCGCAGGCGTTGCTACCTGGATGACCGGCGAGGCGCTGTTCAGCGGCATGTACCTCAACGAACTGCTGATTCGCCTGTTGCCTGCCGAAGATCCGCATCCAGCCGTATTCGAACATTACGCCGCCACATTGCTGGCCCTCGCGCTGGGCCGTCCGCTGGAACCTTTGCTGCGTTCGTTCGAATGGCGGTTGCTGGATGATCTGGGCTACGGCTTTGCCATGGACGCCGACATCAACGGCGAGCCGCTGGCAATTGATGGCATGTACCGCCTGCAAGTGGATTCCGGGCTTGAGCGCGTTTACCTGCTTCAGCCCGGCCTGTTTCAAGGCGCAGAATTGCTGGCCATGTCCGAAGCGGACTGGAGCGTCCCCGGTGCGTTGTCTGCTGCCAAGCGTCTGATGCGTCAGGCGCTGGCTGTGCATCTGGGCGGCCGCCCACTTGTCAGTCGTGAACTGTTTCGCAAGCCTTGATCAGGCTTTATTCTCTACAGCCTGCTTCGACCAGCTCGCTCATTTTTCTGGAGACCACCGTGACCCAAAGCACTCGCATCCTTCTCGGCGTGAATATCGACCATGTAGCCACCTTGCGTCAGGCTCGTGGCACGCGCTATCCGGACCCGGTCAAGGCAGCACTGGACGCCGAAGAGGCAGGTGCCGACGGCATCACCGTTCACCTGCGTGAAGACCGTCGACATATTCAGGAACGTGACGTCTTGCTGCTCAAGGACGTGCTGCAGACCCGCATGAATTTCGAGATGGGCGTGACCGAAGAAATGCTCGCGTTTGCCGAGCGCATTCGTCCTGCGCATATCTGCCTGGTGCCGGAGACACGCCAGGAGCTGACTACCGAAGGCGGGCTGGACGTCGCGGGCCAGGAAGCGCGGATCAAGTCAGCGGTCGAGCGGCTGGCGAAAATCGGCAGCGAGGTCTCGTTGTTTATCGACGCCGATGAGCGCCAGATCGCCGCTTCAAAGCGCGTCGGTGCACCTGCCATTGAACTGCATACCGGTCGCTATGCCGATGCTCAGACCCCGACTGAAGTCGCCGAAGAACTGCAGCGGGTAGCCGACGGCGTAGCGTTTGGTCTCGCCCAGGGCCTGATCGTCAACGCCGGTCACGGCCTGCATTATCATAACGTCGAAGCAGTCGCAGCGATCAAGGGCATCAACGAACTGAACATCGGCCACGCGTTGGTGGCTCATGCTCTGTTCGTAGGGTTCAAAGCGGCGGTGGCAGAAATGAAAGCGCTGATCGTGGCGGCCGCTCGGTAGTCGTCCTGATCAAGGCTTGCGCCCCACAATCACAGCGCGCATCGGCGCTGGCAAGCCTTCGACGGTCTTGCTGTGATCGGCAGGGTCCAGATAGTCGCTCAGTGACTGGAAGCGCATCCATTCGGTGCTGCGCTGCTCCTCGATCGTCGTATGGCTGACGTCGACGCAGCGCACGTCGGTGAAACCGGCGCGGCGCATCCACAGTTCCAGCGCGGGCACCGACGGCAGGAACCAGACATTGCGCATCTGTGCGTAACGGTCCTCCGGCACCAGCACCTGATGAACATCGCCCGGCACTACCAGTGTTTCCATCACCAGCTCGCCGCCTTTTACCAGGCAGTCTTTCAAGGCCAGCAAATGGTCGATGGGCGATTTGCGGTGATACAGCACCCCCATTGAGAACACCGTATCGAAGCCTTCCAGGTTGGCTGGCAAGTCCTCAAGTGCGAAGGGCAGATGCCAGGCAGGAAGGTCAGGCAGGTAGCGCTGCATGGCCTGAAACTGGCAGAAGAACAGCCAGTTGGGGTCAACACCAATCACGCTGTCAGCCCCGGCACCGAGCATGCGCCACTGGTAATAGCCGTTGCCGCAACCAACATCCAGAACCCGTTTGCCCTTCAGGTCCAGATGCGGCGATACCCGTGACCACTTCCAGTCCGAGCGCCATTCGGTGTCGATATGTACGCCGAACACATTGAACGGCCCTTTGCGCCAAGGCGACAGGCCTAATAACGCCTTGCGCAGCACGGTTCGGGTTTCGCCGTTGCACTCGGCTTGCAGGGTAAAGCTATCGAGCAGATCGATTCGCTCGGGTTGCAGGTCTGGAAGCGCGTCCAGCGCACTTTGCCAGCGCTGCAAGTCACCATGACCCTTGGCCATTTTCGTATCAAGCTGGGCTTGCAAGCCGTTTGCCCAATCAGCCAGAGGTGTTCCCGCCAGACGGCGGACAAGAGGAGCGAGATCAATCATGGCAGGGCAATCAACGAGGTGAAGTTAAGGCATTGAAACCAGGGCACCACCTTGGAAAAACCGGCGGCGAGCAGACGTTGGCGATGTTCTTCCAGGCTGTCGGGCTTCATCACGTTTTCGATGGCACTGCGCTTCTGGGCAATTTCCAGATCGCTGTAGCCGTTGGCGCGCTTGAAAGCGATGTGCAGATCCGTCAGCAGCGCATGCTCCTGTTCGTCATCAAAACGCAGTTTCTCCGAAAGGATCAACGCGCCGCCTGGCACCAGCGCATCACGAATGCGCCCGAGCAATGTCAGACGCTGCTCGGGGGCAATGAATTGCAGGGTGAAGTTAAGCGCGACCACCGACGCGGGCTTGAACTCCAGCGCCAGAATGTCACCTTCGATGACCTGCACCGGCAACAGCTCCTGAAACATGGAGTTCTGCGCATTGAGGTACTCACGGCAGCGCTCGACCATCGCACTGGAGTTATCTATCGCAATGACTTCACAGCCTTCGCTGCGTACATGGCGACGCAAGGCTTGAGTCACGGCACCCAGCGAACTGCCAAGGTCGTAAAGTACGGTATCCGGCTGGGCGAACTGCGCGGCAAGTACGCCGAGGTTTTCGACAATCGTCGGATAGCCGGGCACCGAGCGTTTGATCATGTCCGGGAAGACCCGCACCACGTCTTCGTTGAAGGCGAAGTCAGGCACCTGGGCCAGTGGCTGGGCGAAAATGCGGTCGGTTTCTTTGCTCACGGCGGTTCCGGCGAAGGCTTTGAAAAGCGGGCATTCTAGCCAAGTTGTCGCCGTGATGCATGGTGCAGCGCGTGCCTTCGGACAAGCCGCGGGCAAACGGTCAGTTCACCGTGATTGCGCATTCGAAAGTCTGCTCCGGCGCCACTTCCGGAGCCCACGGCTGTTGGTAGGTCATCACCAGTCGTCCGGTGCCTGCGTCGGTTGCCTTGTAGCGCCAGACTGACTGCCCGCCGCTGCCGACCATCTCCTTGCTCTCGGCGTTGGCATACACCTCCGGCCCGAGGCTGCGCAGGATGTTCTGCGCCGGGTTTTGGGTCAGCCAGCGAAAGCCGGTTGTCGGGTTGCTGGGCAGGGTGAGGATCAGCGTCTGTCCGCTCTGGAGCGTCAGTGGGCAGTCGTTTTCAGCCTCAATGGACACGATGTTTTTCGGTGTTTGCGCGCACGCCGTCAGCAGCGCAAGGCTCAACGGTGCAAGGAAACGGGCAGGGGTCATGGCAAGTTCCGGTTTTGCGAGACGAGGCGCAAGGATAACCGATCAGGGTTTTAGGGGGGAGTACGGCAGGTATACCGCTCAGGATCGGAATCAGTTGATCAGATCAGATAGTCAAGGCCGTGGGAGCGGACTTGTCCGCGAAAGAGCCAGTATGATCGCCGAAAATACGTCGTCTGAAGCATCGTCTTCGCGGACAAGCCCGCTCCCACGCCCTGCGGGCAGAAGTCCCATTGTGGGTCAGATCATTCAGCGTTAAACACACGTCCGCTTTTGATTCTGCCCGAAGGGCGCGGGAGCGAGTCAGTGTGAGACGTGCCCCCGCATCAATCTTTAAAACAACACCTTCACCACATCTGCAAAGCGTTTGGCAAAGTGAACGGTGATACCTTCCTTGAGATAGTCCGGCAGTTCTTCGAAGTTGCCACGGTTAGGTTCCGGAAGGATCAGTTCGTGAATCTTCTGACGTCGCGCGGCAATGACTTTCTCGCGCACCCCGCCGATAGGCAATACGTGCCCGGTCAGGGTCAGTTCGCCGGTCATGGCCACGCCTTTTTTCGGCGGTTGGTTACGCGCCAGGGACAGCAGGGCGCTGGCCATGGTAACGCCCGCGCTAGGGCCATCTTTCGGGGTTGCACCTTCGGGAACGTGTACGTGTACAAACGCTTCATCGAAGAACTTCGCGTCGCCGCCAAACTTCGACAGGTTGGCGCTGACGTAGCTGTAGGCAATTTCAGCCGACTCTTTCATGACATCGCCCAGTTGCCCGGTCAGTTTGAAGCCGCGATTCAGGGTGTGAATGCGCGTTGCTTCAATCGGTAACGTCGCGCCGCCCATACTGGTCCAGGCCAGGCCTGTGATCACACCGGTGCCCGACAGCACCTGTTCGCTGCGAAACACCGGCATGCCCAATGACGCTTCAAGGTCTTTCGGGCCGATCTTGATCACCGAGTCAGGCGTATCCAGCAGTTTGACCACCGCTTTGCGCACCAGCTTGCCCAGTTGTTTTTCCAGATGCCGCACACCGGCTTCGCGAGCGTAGCCTTCGATGACGGCGCGCAGGGCGCTGTCGCTGATGCTCAGCTTGCTTTTGGCAACACCGGCTTTCTCCAATTGCTTTGGCCACAGGTGGCGTTTGGCAATCGCAAGCTTCTCTTCAGTGATATAGCCGGACAGGCGAATCACTTCCATGCGGTCAAGGAGCGGGCCGGGGATTGAGTCCAGGGTGTTGGCGGTGCACACGAACAGGACTTTGGAAAGGTCCAGACGCAGGTCCAGGTAGTGATCGAGGAATTCGACGTTCTGTTCCGGGTCCAGGGTTTCCAGCAGCGCAGACGCCGGGTCGCCCTGGTAGCTTTGGCCCATCTTGTCGATTTCATCGAGCATGATGACCGGGTTCATGACTTCTACATCCTTCAGCGCCTGCACCAGCTTGCCTGGCTGGGCGCCGATGTAGGTACGGCGGTGGCCCTTGATTTCGGCCTCGTCGCGCATGCCGCCCACGCTCAGTCGATAGAATGGTCGCCCCAGCGACTCGGCGATCGAGCGCCCGACGCTGGTCTTGCCGACACCCGGTGGGCCCACCAGCAGGACGATCGAGCCGCTGATCTCGCCTTTATAGGCACCCACTGCAAGAAACTCGAGAATGCGCGCCTTGATGTCATCCAGGCCGGCATGGTGTTGATCGAGCACTTTACGAGCGTGCTTGAGGTTCAGTTTGTCTTCGCCGTAGACACCCCACGGCAACGAACTGGTCCAGTCCAGATAATTACGCGTCACGGCATATTCCGGCGAGCCGGTTTCTAGCACCTTGAGCTTGCCTATTTCTTCGTCGAACTTCTTGCGCGCCTGCGGTGGCAGGGTCTTGCCTTCCAGTCGCTGTTCGAACTGTTCGATGTCGGCACTACGGTCGTCCTTGCTCAGCCCCAGCTCCTGCTGAATAACCTTGAGCTGCTCCTTGAGGAAGAACTGACGCTGATGCTCGCCGATCTTGCGATTGACCTCGGCAGAAATTTCCTTCTGCAGGCGGGCGACCTCGACTTCCTTGCGCAGCATCGGCAGGACTTTCTCCATGCGCCTGAGCATCGGCACACAGTCGAGTACCTCTTGCAGCTCGACGCCGGTGGCCGAAGTAAGGGCCGCGGCGAAGTCGGTGAGCGGCGAAGGATCATTGGGGCTGAAGCGGTTGAGGTAATTCTTCAGCTCTTCGCTGTACAGCGGGTTGAGCGGCAGCAGCTCTTTGATCGCGTTGATCAAAGCCATGCCGTAAGCCTTCACCTCGTCAGTCGGATCGTTGGGTTGCTGCGGGTATTCAACTTCCACCAGATACGGTGGGCGGTGATGCTTGAGCCAGGTACGAATGCGCACACGGCTCAAGCCTTGCGCCACAAACTGCAACCGGCCATTTTCGCGGCTGGCGTGGTGAACCTTGACCAGAGTGCCGTACTCGGGAAGCGCATCGGTCTTGAAGTGGCGCGGGTCTTCCTGAGGAGTGTCCATAAAGAACAACGCCAGTGAATGGTGCTCCGACTTACTGACCAGTTCCAGCGTTTCGGCCCACGGTTCTTCGTTGACGATAACCGGCAAGACCTGCGCCGGAAAGAACGGACGGTTGTGGATCGGGATGATGTAAACCTTGTCGGGCAGGTTCTGGCCGGGCAAGGCAAGCGAGGTGCTGTCGGAGCTCAGAGACACGTCGTGCTCGTCTGCGTCATCGGGCAAATCTGGCGAGTCTGTCTGCTGGTCGCTCATGGGGCACC
This sequence comes from Pseudomonas syringae group sp. 247E2, assembly GCF_032587795.1. NCBI lineage: Bacteria > Pseudomonadati > Pseudomonadota > Gammaproteobacteria > Pseudomonadales > Pseudomonadaceae > Pseudomonas > Pseudomonas syringae group sp. 247E2. The sequence goes on from NZ_JAWHPK010000001.1 coordinate 697,706, forward strand.
TGAGAAGTTGAACATGCTTCTTAGATGGGGCAGCAGCCCTCAGGTTTCAATAGTCTTGGTCGATAGTCTGTAAAGCGGTTGCAAAACTGTCATTTATTAGTTGTTGGTCCAGTCCGTGCTGGCCAGCGCTGGCTTATTTCATTTACGGCGCTGCCGTTATGGGTTGAATCAGGTATGACCAACGTATTTATTTCGGCATTACTGGCTGGACTATGGATGTCATCGGCTGCGAATGCATCGGCTTCTACCTTTACCGCGCAGGTACTCGACAAGCAGGGCAAGCCCCTCGCAGATGCAGTAGTGACGCTCAAAGGCCCGGCTGATCCGTCGCCCGCAGTGCTCAAGGCTGCCATGGACCAGCGCGACCAGGAGTTTGCACCGCATGTGCTGGCGGTACACACCGGCACGCAGGTCAAGTTTCCCAACAGCGACAACATCCGCCATCAGGTTTATTCCTTTTCCCCGGCCAAGCGTTTCGAGTTGCGACTTTACGAGGGCACCCCCTCGGATCCACTGTTGTTCGACAAACCGGGTGTGGTGGTGCTGGGCTGCAACATCCATGACTGGATGGTCGGCTACATCTATGTCACGGACGAACCCTGGTTCGGCGTGACGGACAGCAATGGCCTGCTCAAACTCGATCAGGTGCCAGCCGGACACTACGCTGCCACGCTCTGGCATCCGCAAATTGAAGACATGCAGCCTGTATCGGGCGGTGAATTCGATGTGCCCGCATCGGGCCTCACCCAGCGTTTCAACCTCGCGGTCGAAGTGAAAGCCGAGGACAAACCCGGCAAGCCGGCCCCCGGCGGTTTCGGCGACGCTTTTCACAAGGCCGCACATGAATGAAATTTAAAGCCAGCTTTCAGGCGCGCATCGCCGGGGTTCTGATTGCCCTGTTGCTGATTGTCGTGGGCGCAGTCTTTCTCGCGGTCAAGGTTGCGACCGACGACGCGGTGCGCACTCAGGCCCAGGCGCAGCTGGAAGTGGGTAGCCGTGTGTTCGAGCGGCTGATTGATCTGCGCGGCAAGCGTCTGCGTGACGCCGTGCAACTGTTGGCGGCCGACTTCGGGTTTCGTGATGCTGTAGCGAGTGCCGATTCATCGACCATTCGATCGGTACTGCTCAATCATGGCAAACGCATCAACGCCAGCGATATGTTCCTGCTGGGCATGGATGGCGTGGTGGTTGCCAGTACCGAGACAGCGGTGCCGGAGGGGTCCAGGTTTGTCTATGACCAGGCGCTGCGCAACGCCAAGCTTGCTGGTCAGTCAGTGCTTATTATTCCGGGTGGCGGAATACCTCATTTGCTGGTGGAAAGTACCGTGCTTGCGCCGTTGCCGATAGGCCGCGTAGTGATGGGCTTCACCATCGACAGTGGCATTGCTGAAGAGCTGCGTTCTCTCAGTGGGCTGGAAGTGTCGTTTCTCACGGTGGAAAACGGCCAGTCCGGGGAACTGATCAGCACCCAGCCCAAAGCCTTGTACGCTGGTCTGATCGAGCTGATGCGCAGTTCCTCTGAAGGGCAGATGCTGCTGACCGAGCAAGCGAACCTCAACTTTCTCAGTCAAACGCTGATGCTGGCCAAAAGCAGCAATGGCGACGACGGTCAAGTGATCGCGCTGTTGCAGAGCCCGCTGGACAAGGCTTATCAAGCGTTTGCACCGCTGAATGAAAAGATTTTCTGGATTTCCATGATCGCATTGCTGGCGTCGCTGCTTGGTACGCTGGCGCTGGCCCGCAGCGTGTCGCTGCCGGTGCAGGAGTTGGCTATTGCGGCCAAACGTATTGGCGATGGCGACTATAAAACGCCGGTAACCCTGGTGCGCAGTGACGAATTGGGCATGCTCGCCGACGCGATCAACACCATGCAACAGGGCATCGCCGTGCGCGAAGGGCAGTTGGCTCACAACGCTCTGCACGACAACCTGACCGGCCTGCCCAATCGAGCGTTGGTGATGGAACGTCTTGGCAGTTTGATTGCGGCAAATCGCACGGTCGCCTTGCTGTACCTAGGCATCGAGAACCTGGCCACGATCAACGAAAGTGCGGGTGCCGAAGGCGTTGAGCAACTGTTACGCCAGTTGGGGCAGCGTTTGCAGGGCAATTTGCGGTCTGGCGACACGGTGGCACGGCTGAGTGCCAACGAGTTCTTGCTGTTGCTGGACAACACTGCCAGTGACGGCGCGGTGGGCATGGCCGACGCCGTGCAGCGTTTGCTCAGCGAGCCGCAACGTATCGACAACCATGATCTGATGCTTGAGTGCTGCATAGGCATCACGGTTTATCCGGAACACGGTGATTCGGCTCAGGAACTGGTCAACCGTGCGGCGATTGCACGCAAGGACGCAGCGTTCATTCCCGGTCGCCTGCAGATCTACCAGGACGGACGTGACCTCGCTCACCAGCGTCAGATATGTCTGATCCGCGACCTGCGCAAGGCTCCGCAGAATGGCGAACTGATGCTCCATTACCAACCCAAACTGGATATCCGTCAGGGCTATGTTCGTCAGGCGGAAGCCCTGCTGCGCTGGACTCACCCGCGCTTTGGCAATGTTTCGCCAGCCGAATTCATTGTGCTCGCCGAGCGCACCGGCAGTATCAACCTGCTGACTAACTGGGTTATCGAAGAGGCAATGCGTCAGTTGGCCGAATGGCGCCAGCGCGGTCTGGTGCTGCAGGTATCGGTCAACATTTCCGCCGACGACCTGCTGGGCGACGATCTGGCCGGTTATGTCATGAAACTGCTCAAGCAATACGCGGTGCCTGCCGAACAACTGGTATTTGAGATAACCGAGAGCGCGGTCATGAGCGAGCCGGAGAAAGCCCTGGTGGTTCTGCATCGTCTACGCGACTGCGGTATCAGCCTGTCGGTCGATGACTTCGGCACCGGTTACTCGTCACTGGCCCACTTGAAGCGTTTGCCAGTGCAGGAGTTGAAAATCGACCAGTCTTTCGTGCGCAACCTGGATGAAACCAGCGAAGACGCGGTGATCGTGCGGTCGACCATCGAAATGAGCCATAACCTCGGACTCAAGGTGGTGGCAGAGGGTGTCGAGTACCAACACAGTCTGGACCTGCTCCGGCGTTGGCATTGCGATACGGCCCAGGGTTACCTGATCAGTCGGCCGCTGACGGCGTCAGCATTTGAGGCATGGATTGCTACGTATCAGGCATCACCCAGTCTTATGGTGAATTAATCCATGTCCTACAAGACATCATTACTGTTGAGTTATCTTTTGGCGGGTGTGGCAGGGGTTGCCCCGACGCTCGCGCTGGGCGACAACGGCCGACTTATCGCCACAGGTGGCGCAACCAGTATTGAGGGCAGCGCCGGTGGCGGTATCACCCCATGGGCGGTGATCACCGGTTACAGCGAGCAAGGCGAGTGGGGGGCGACAGCCTTCGCCACGCACATCAATCTGCCGGACTACAACCTTGATGTGGCAGGCCTCGCCGTCGCCTATGGCAACCGCGTCGAGTTTTCCTATGCTCACCAACGTTTCGATATCAGCAACCTGCAGCACAGGCTCAGCCTGCCGGACGACAACCTCAGCCAGGACGTGTTCGGCGTCAAAGTGCGCCTGTTCGGCGACCTGATCTATGAAAGCCTGCCGCAGGTTTCCCTGGGCGTGCAGTACAAGCATCAGAACGATTTCCTGATCCCGAGTCTGGTGGGGGCCAAGCGTGATTCGGATGTCGAAGGGTATCTGACGGCCAGTCGGCTGTTCATGGGCGCGGCGTTTGGCTACAACGTCGTGGTCAACGGTGGCATGCGTTATAGCCGCGCCAACGAAACCGGTCTGCTCGGGTTTGGCGGGGACCGGCGTGACAGTCGCAGTCTGCTCAAGGAGGGCTCGGTAGCGGTGCTGTTCAATCCGCGCTGGGCGCTTGGCGTCGAATATCGCGAAAAGCCGGATAATCTTTCGTTTGCTGGCGAGAGCGACTGGGCAGATGTGTTTCTCGGTTATTTCCCCAACAAGCATCTGTCCGTTGTATTGGCCTACGCCCGTCTGGGCGAAATCGCCACGCTGGATAACCAGAACGGCACTTATCTGTCTGTGCAGGGGAGTTTCTGATGAGACGCTTGCTGATCTGTCTGATGCTGACGGTGCTGGCCGGTTGCGCCCAACAGCAACAGCCCCCCAAGGATGACAGTCTTTATCGAGACCTTGGCCAGCGTGCCGGCATCCAGCGCATCGTCGAAGGCATGCTCATGAACGTGGCCAGGGATGACCGGATTGTCGAGCGCTTCAAGAAAGTCGACATCGTGCGTCTGCGCGACAAACTGGTCGAGCAACTCTGTGTCGAAGCGGGCGGCCCGTGCCGTTACACCGGTGACAGCATGGCCGAGTCGCACAAGGGCCAGAACCTTACCCCCAGCGATTTCAACGCGCTGGTTGAAAACCTGATCGCAGCGATGGACACCGAGAACGTCCCGGTTCCGGTCCAGAACCGTTTGATCGCCCGGTTGGCGCCAATGCGTGGCGACGTGGTCGGTAAGTAATTCGTAGCCTTTAAGTGCAGTCTGACTATCGTGTCAATGCTCCGCGTCCAGGATCGGACGCAGAGCGTCCAGAACGGCGTTCCCACGCTGGAGCGTGCGGAACGATAATCTTCAGGGAGAGCACTTGCGCGAGAACACTATCGTGCCAATGCTCCGCGTTGGCATGCCGTTCGTGACGCTCCGCGTCACAAATCGACGCCGCGCCGCGTGTTCAGGATCGGACGCAGAGCGTCCAGAACAGCGTTGCCACGCTGGAGCGTGGTAACGATAGTCTCTGTCGCGTTAACTCCAACTTTGCCCCATCTCAACTCAATCGCGTCAGGTACCCCGGCACTTCCTGCTCCGGCAGTACCGATAGCACTTTCAGGCGCTGGAGCATGCGCTGCCGGGCGCGTTGCAGGTGCTCCTTGAGGTTCAAGGCCGCGGCGTCGAAAGCACCGTGCAGCAGCAACTCAATGATTAGCCGGTGCTCGGCCAGCATCGCTTCATCCGCGCCAATTTCCAGCAACCGGTAGAAAATCCGGTTGATGATCATTGGGCTCTGCGCCTGACTGATCAAAGTGGCGATCTTGCGGTTTTGCAGGCCGCCCAGACACTGCTGATGCAGGTCGTCCTCAAGGCGCTCTATTTCCTCCAGGCTGCACTGTTCGGCATTTTGCGCTTGAATGACTCTGGCCAGCATGGCCTCCAGAGTTTCGCGACTCAGCTGCGGCGCGGTCTGGCGCAGGGCTTCGGGCTCAAGGCAGGCGCGCAGTTCGTAGTCTTCGGTGATCTCCCGGGCCGTCAGCGGCCCTGCCAGCCACTGTGAGTAAGGCTCTTTTTCCACCAGGCCGCGATCACGCAAACGCATCAGCGCCTCGCGAACCACCGCGCGGCTGACGCCGTAGTGCTGCGCGGCGCTTTGTTCATCCAGCCGATAATGACCAAAGGCGATACAGGCCGACAGCGCCGCGCCGATCTCGTCATGAATACGTTCGCCGAGTGGGCGGGTGTCGACCAGCTCTTCGCTGCTGTCCAGCCCGAACTGCTTGTGGCTCAGGCTTAACCGCAACGGCTCGACTTCCCCGGCGTCAGGATTGACCAGGTAACCCCGGCCATCGAAACGGCTGATCAAGCCTTCTTCATGCAGCAGATTGAGCGCCTTGCGCACTGGCACCCGGCTGGTGCCGAACAGTTCTGCCAACGGTGCTTCAAGCAGCACCAGTCCATTGGCAGCCGCACCCGAGACGATTGCGTTACGCAACACCTCACGGATCGTGGCGTAACGCGACGCGGTGCGCGTGTCCTCTTCTGACATCGGTTTCATACACTTCTGGCGGTTGACGGACGATTCTCGCACAGAAGCGCCGTTGTCACCCTGGGCCACGTCCTGATGCTCGCTCATGGGGCCACCGTTACTTTTTTGCACTAAAATGTATCTTTTGTAAAAGATACATTATTTCTTTATGACGATCCTGTTCGTCCACGACGCCTTATCGCAACTGATTGATGCCTTTGCAGAAAGGTTTCTAGTACGGCGTTTCCAGCGCGAAAGGGCCGTCAGCTCTATCGGGTCAGGGCGTCGCGACATGCAGATTGGCATGGAACCTGCCTTTGTTAAATGTACATTTTATTAATAAGTACATTTTTGAGGGTGTGATGTCCATGACCGATACCGGGAGTCACAGCGTTACCGGTGATGCCTGCGCACTGGCCGAGGATTTTGCCCAGGGGCGCAGTGACCCTGTGCAGGCTCTGGACAAGGCGCTGCAACAGGCGGCACGCGCCGATCATGTGTTCATTTCCATGAGTATCGAACGGGCACGCAGGGAAGCCGAAGCGTCTGCGGCCCGCTGGCAGCAAGGGCAGCCATTGAGCCCCTTCGACGGCGTGCCCATCGCCTGGAAGGATCTTTTCGACGTGGCAGGCAGCGTCACAACCGCCGGTGCTGCGGTGCGCAACAACCTGTCGCCCGCGCTGCTGGATGCGCCGAGTGTCGGGCTGCTGGCACGGTCCGGGATGGTCAGCCTGGGCAAGACCAATCTCAGTGAATTCGCTTATTCAGGGCTGGGCCTGAACCCGCATTTCGGTACGCCGATCAACCCCAACAGCGACGGCTCGCCACGCATTCCTGGCGGTTCGTCTTCGGGTTCGGCAGTCGCCGTCGCCAACAGAACCGTACCGATCGCCATGGGCACCGATACCGCCGGTTCTATTCGTGTGCCGGCAGCGCTCAACGGTCTGGTGGGGTTTCGCAGCACCAGCCGCCGCTATAGCCGCGACGGCGTTTTCCCGCTGGCGCTGACGCTGGACAGCGTCGGGCCACTGACCCGCAGTGTGCGCGACGCTCTAGTGATCGATGATCTGCTCTGTGCGCGCAGCAAACCTTCATCGTTGATACCACGCAGCCTGGCCGGTCAACGTTTCCTGCTCGATCAGGCGGTGCTGGAAGACGAACGAGTCACGCCGGCCGTTCGCGACAACCTGTTGCGTGCTGTTGAAGCCTTGCGTGCAAGCGGTGCGCTGATCGAGGTCAAGCCTTGCCAGGCATTTCAGGCCACGTTGCTGTTAACCCAGCAACAGGGCTGGCTTGGTGCAGCCGAGGCATTCGCGCTGCATCAGCCGTTGCTCGACAGCGACGCAGCCAGCCAGCTCGACCCCAGAGTGCGCAAGCGCCTGGAGGCCGCACGGCATATGCCCGCCAGCCTGCTGGTCAATCTGTACGCCGCGCGCGAACGTTTGCAGGAGCAATTGACCCTCGAACTCGATGGCGCGCTGCTGATTACTCCAACTGTTGCTCATGTGGCGCCGCCGCTCGTGCCCCTGTTGAACGACGAAGAGCTGTTCATTCAAACCAACCTCGCCACGCTGCGCCTGACCATGCCGGGCAGCCTGCTGAACATGCCCGGCGTGTCGCTGCCCAGCGGCAGTGATGCCTCGGGCCTGCCCACCGCAGTGTTGCTTAGCGCTCCGGCGGGGGAAGACGCACGGTTGCTACGCGCAGCGCTGGCAGTGGAAGCACTGATCGCAGCCCCTTGAACAACCTGTGAATTTTGAAACCGGCCCGCGTGCGGTACATCGCGAAGCCGTTCTGATTAACCCGTGGGAGAACAAAGATGGCCAAAGAAATTCTGTGTGCGTTTGGTGTGGATGTAGATGCGGTAGCGGGTTGGTTGGGCTCCTATGGCGGCGAAGATTCGCCGGACGATATTTCTCGCGGCCTGTTCGCCGGTGAAGTCGGCGCTCCGCGTCTGCTCAAGCTGTTCGAGCGTTACGGTCTGCGCACCACCTGGTTCATTCCGGGGCACTCCATGGAGACCTTCCCCGAGCAGATGAAAGCCGTGGCGGATGCCGGGCATGAAATCGGTGTGCATGGTTACAGCCATGAAAACCCGATTGCGATGACCCCGGAGCAGGAAGAGATCGTCCTCGACAAGTCCATCGAACTGATCACGCAAATGACCGGCAAACGCCCGACCGGCTATGTCGCGCCATGGTGGGAGTTCAGCAACGTCACCAACGAGCTGCTGCTCAAGAAAGGCATCAAGTACGACCACAGCCTGATGCACAACGACTTCCACCCTTACTACGTTCGGGTGGGCGACAAGTGGACCAAAATCGATTACAGCCAGCATCCGGATACCTGGATGAAGCCGCTGGTACGTGGCGAAGAAACCGATCTGGTGGAAATTCCGGCCAACTGGTACCTGGACGATCTGCCGCCAATGATGTTCATCAAGAAGGCACCTAACAGCCACGGTTTCGTCAACCCTCGACATCTGGAGGAGATGTGGCGCGACCAGTTCGACTGGGTCTATCGCGAACACGAACACGCTGTATTCACCATGACCATTCACCCGGACGTGTCTGGTCGCCCGCAAGTGCTGCTGATGCTGGAGCGCTTGATCGAGCACATTCAAAGCCATGCAGGCGTCAAGTTCGTCACTTTCGACGAGATTGCAGACGACTTCGTGCGTCGTAACCCCCGTACCCGTTGATACATTGCCCTGTCCGAGGCGTCACTCATGTCCATTTACAACAAGCTCGACCTGACCGGCTGGAAACCTGAGCAATTGACTCCGGAGCAAGTACGGTTCGCCACATGGATTGCGTTTTTCGCGTGGGTGTTTGCGGTATATGACTTCATTCTGTTTGGCACGCTGTTACCGGAAATCGGTCGGCACTTCAGCTGGAGTGAGGTCGAACAGGCCGAAATCGCGACCTGGGTCGCGGTCGGCACCGCGGTGGTGGCACTGGCCATCGGTCCGCTGGTAGATCGCCTGGGACGGCGCGTGGGTATCATTTTCACCGTGAGCGGTTCGGCGATCTGCTCGGCGCTCACGGCCATCGGCGGATCATGGGGCAAGTCGCCGCTGATCCTGATTCGTTCGCTGGGCGGTCTGGGTTATGCCGAAGAAACGGTCAACGCGACCTACCTGAGCGAAATCTACGCGGCATCCGACGACCCGCGTCTGGCCAAGCGCCGTGGCTTCATCTACAGCCTGGTGCAGGGCGGCTGGCCGGTCGGCGCTTTGATCGCAGCAGGGCTGACCGCCGTGCTGCTGCCGATCATTGGCTGGCAGGGTTGCTTCGTGTTCGCGGCCATCCCGGCCATCGTCATCGCGATCCTGGCGCGCAAGCTCAAAGAGAGCCCGCAGTTCCAGATCCATCAACGTATTACTCAGTTGCGCAAGAAGGGCGACGTGAGCCAGGCACAGGCTGTGGCGCAAACCTACGGGGTCGATTACGACGAGCACAGCAAAGCGGGGATCGGTGCTGCCTTCCGCGGTTCTTCGTGCCGCGCCACGCTGGTGATCGGTGCTGCGATCCTGCTCAACTGGGCGGCGATTCAGGTGTTCAGTGTGCTGGGCACAACGGTGATCGTCAGCGTTCACCACATCTCGTTCGAGAACTCGCTGATCATTCTGGTGCTGTCCAACCTGGTGGGTTATTGCGGTTACCTGTGTCACGGCTGGATGGGTGACCGGATCGGTCGTCGTAACGTGATCGGTCTTGGCTGGATGCTGGGTGGTCTGGCGTTCGCCGGCATGCTCTACGGGCCTAGCAACATGGTGACGGTCGTTGGCTTGTACAGCCTTGGGCTGTTCTTTCTGATCGGCCCTTACTCGGCGGCCTTGTTCTTCATCAGCGAAAGCTTCCCGACCAGCATTCGTGCAACGGGCGGCGCAATCATCCACGCCATGGGCCCGCTCGGTGCAGTGGTCGCAGGCTTCGGTGCCACGTCGGTATTGAGTGCAGGCGGAGACTGGCAGACCTCGGCGCTGTATTTCGGCGCGCTGCCTTGCTTCCTGTCGGGTGCACTGATGTTTGCGGCCAGGCATGTGCGACCTGAAACGGTGAAATGAGGAGCAACACATGATTCGTAAAGTTGCAGTAGTAACCGGTGCCGCCAGCGGCATCGGCCAGGCGCTGGCAGTGGCTTTTGCCCGGCACGATGTGGCGGTGGCAGGCGGATTCTATCCGGCTGACCCGCATGATCCGAATGAAACCCGCAGGCTGGTGGAGGCGGCGGGTGGCGAATGCCTGATGCTGCCGCTGGATGTGACCAGCACCGAGTCGGTCGACGATCTGGCTGCGGCTGCGATCAAGGCCTATGGCCGAATCGATTACGCTGTGGCCAATGCCGGACTGTTGCGTCGTGCGCCGTTGCTGGAAATGACCGACGAGCGCTGGAACGAGATGCTCGACGTGGACCTGACCGGGGTGATGCGTACTTTCCGCGCCGCCGCCCGGCATATGGGCGAGGGCGGTTCGCTGGTGGCGATCTCATCGATTGCCGGTGGTGTCTACGGCTGGCAGGACCATTCCCATTACGCCGCCGCCAAGGCGGGTGTGCCAGGGCTGTGTCGCTCGCTGGCAGTGGAGCTGGCGCCCAAGGGCATCCGCTGCAATGCGGTGATTCCCGGTTTGATCGAAACGCCACAGTCGCTGGACAGCAAGAACTCGCTGGGCCCTGAGGGTCTGGCGCAGGCGGCCAAGGCCATTCCGCTGGGTAGAGTAGGCCGAGCGGACGAAGTCGCTGCGCTGGTACGTTTTCTGTGCAGCGACGAAGCCAGTTACCTGACCGGGCAAAGCATCGTGATCGACGGCGGCCTGACCGTGCGCTGGCCGGGGTAGATCGCGCAAATTCAACCAAGGAACCCGACCCATGCAACAGCTCAAACAAAAACGTGCGGTGATCACCGGTGCAGGCAGCGGCATTGGTGCTGCCATCGCGCTTGCCTACGCGAGTGAAGGTGCGCATCTGGTGCTGGGCGATCGTGATCCGGTCACTCTGGCCAAGGTTGCCGAACACTGCCGTCAGCTCGGCGCGCAGGTGCAGGAATGCGTGGCCGACGTCGGCAGCGTCGAGGGGGCGCAGGCCAGTGTCGATGCCTGTGTCGAGCATTTTGGCGGCATCGACATTCTGGTCAATAACGCCGGCATGCTGACCCAGGCACGTTGCGTCGACCTGAGCATCCAGATGTGGAACGACATGCTGCGCGTCGACCTGACCAGCGTATTTGTGGCCAGCCAGCGCGCCTTGCCGCACATGATTGCCCAGCGTTGGGGACGCATCATCAATGTTGCTTCGCAACTGGGCATCAAGGGCGGTGCCGAACTGACCCATTACGCCGCCGCCAAGGCCGGGGTGATCGGTTTCAGCAAATCCCTTGCGCTGGAAGTCGCCAAGGACAACGTGCTGGTCAATGCCATCGCTCCCGGCCCTATCGAAACACCGCTGGTCGCCGGGATCAGCAGCGCGTGGAAAACCGCCAAGGCTGCCGAGTTGCCGCTGGGGCGTTTCGGTCTGGCCGAGGAAGTTGCGCCGGTGGCGGTGCTCTTGGCCAGCGAGCCGGGTGGCAACCTGTTCGTCGGCCAGACGCTAGGTCCCAATTCCGGCGACGTCATGCCATGAGCAAACTGCTGGAGAACACCTGATGTGTGGATTGTGCGGGCTGTTGGGCGAAGATGTGCACTGGAGCGACCCACTGGCTGCCGACCTGCCCCGGCGGCGTGAGCGTTTGCGGCGTATCGCCGCGATCAACAAGGTGGTGGCTCCTTTTCGCTTTAAGGTCGACGACTTTCAGGGCGTTTCCTACCTTCTGCTGGGGGCCACCGGCAAGCAGGAACTGGCGACCGGCCTGGAGCAGCTCTGGGAGAAAGCCGAGTTACTGATTGGTCGCCCGCTCGACCCGCTGGATTCCCGTTTGCTCGACCATCTGCAGAGGTCATCATGAGCATTGCTCTCAATGTGATTACCGGCTTTCTCGGCAGCGGCAAGACCACGTTGCTCAAACGCCTGCTGGCCGATGAAGACATGGGCGAAACTGCGCTGTTGATCAACGAATTCGGCGATGTCGGTATCGATCATCTGCTGGTTGAAGAGGTTGCTCCGGATACCGTTCTGCTGCCCAGCGGTTGTGTCTGCTGCTCCGTCAGGGGGGAGCTGAAAGATGCGTTGCTCGGCCTTCTGGAGCGACGTAATCGTGGCGAGATTCCAGCGTTTCGCCGGGTGATCCTGGAGACCACCGGCCTTGCGGATCCCGCACCGATTCTCACCACGCTGAGCAATGACCCGCAACTGCGCGGGCGTTTTCATATCGGCCTGATCGTCACGTTGGTAGACGCCTGCCACGCAACACTGCAAGAGCGTCTGCATCCGGAGTGGCTGGCTCAGATCGCGGCGGCGGACCGGCTGTTGTTGAGCAAGACCGATCTGGTCGATCAGCCCGCACTGGATGCGCTTCGTCAGCACCTGCAAGCGCTGAATTTCTCTGCACCGCTGCGGGATACGGTGCAGATCCACAGTGGCGATCAACTGTTGCTGGGCGAGGGCATGCGCAGCGACGAACCGGCCGCTGAAGTGACGCGTTGGCAACTGCATCGGGTGCTGTCGACTTCCGCGCGGCATGGTGATGCGCAGGTCTGTTGCCTGACGTTCGAGCGGCCTCTGGACTGGGTCGGTTTCGGGGTGTGGCTGTCGATGCTGTTAAGATGCCACGGTGAACGAATCCTCCGTGTCAAAGGACTGCTCAACGTGAACGACAACCAGGCTCCCATCGTGATTCATGGTGTGCAGCATTGCCTGCATGCGCCGGTGCATCTTGCAGCCTGGCCAGGAGAGGATCGTACTTCCCGGCTGGTGTTCATCCTGCGCGGTCTTGATCCCGAGTTGCTGCGTCGTTCATTCGAAGTGTTTTCCAGCAGCTTCGCGCCATCACTCAGCGAGTCTGCGGCATGACCATTACCTTGCGTGTGCTGGGTACGTCCGTGACCTTGCTGGAGTCCTTGCGTGAGCGGGCCGAGCAGGAACTGGGCATCAAGCTGATCTATCAGATCCATGACGTGCAGACCGCGCAACGCATCGCGGTCATGCAGCCCGACAGCTACGACCTTTACGATCAGTGGTTTCATAACGTTGATTTCGTCTGGCCTGCGCGGGCCATTCAACCCATCGACACGCGGCGCATCGCGCTTTGGCACGAAATCAACGACCTGCCCAAACAGGGGCGACTAAGACCCACCGATCAACCGGGCAGCGGCAGTGTGCCCAGCGAACGTCTGTTCGTGCAGCACGATGGCTGCCTGGGCAGTGCGGTGACTGAGCGCATCAGTATGTTGCCGCTGACTCACAACGCCGACAGTTTTGCCTATCGCCCCGAGCGTTTGCCGGATGGGCTGAGTCCTGCTGACGAAAGTTGGGGCTGGTTGCTCGACCCTGTGTGGGGTGGGCGCATCGCCTTGCAGAGCGACGCTGCTATCGGCGCACTGGATGCCGCATTGGCTGTGCAGGGCGCTGGGATGGCGGCGTTCAAGGACATCGGCAACATGAGCATCGAAGAAATCGACGTGTTGGCCGACGTGCTGGTGCGTAAACAGCAGCAAGGGCATTTTGGCGCGTTCTGGTCAGACGACGAAGAAGCCGCCGAACTGATGCTCAGCCCGACCATCGACATTCAGAGCCTCTGGTCACCGACCCTGGTCAGGTTGCACCGCGCGGGTGTGAAGTACCGCGTGGCAGTGCCCAAAGAGGGTTATCGCGGCTGGTTCGGCGGGCTGTCTTTATCGCGCCACGCCAAAGGCCCGGTGCTGGATGCAGCCTACGCCTACCTGAACTGGTGGCTGTCCGGCTGGCCGGGCGCAGTGATGGCGCGGCAGGGGTATTACATCGGCAATCCGGCGCGCAGTCGTGATCATCTGAGTGCCGCAGAATGGGATTACTGGTACGCCGGTCTGCCCGCTCGCGAGCAACTGCTCGGCAGCGACGGCCTGCCACTGATCGACGCCGGAGAGATCCGCGACGGCGGTTCCTACGAGGAACGCATGGGCCACATTGCAGTGTGGAACTCGGTCATGAACGAACACAACTACCTGGTCCGCCGCTGGAACGATATCCTGCGCGCCAGTGGCAAAAGCAGCGCCAAAGCGCGTTAGGCACGCATTCAAAAGCGGACGCAGAGCGTCCAGAACGGCGTTCCCACGCTGGAGCGTGCGGAACGATAATCGTCAGAGCACCATCGTGCCAATGCTCCGCGTTGGCATGCAGTTCGTGACGCTCCGCGTCACAGGTCTGCGCCGCACCACATATTCAAGAGCGGACGCAGAGCGTCCAGAACGGCATTCCCACGCTGGAGCGTGCGGAACGATAATCGCCAGAGCACCATCGTGCCAATGCTCTGCGTTGGCATGCATTTCGTGACGCTCTGCGTCACAGGTCTGCGCCGCACCGCACATTCAAGAGCTGACGCAGAGCGTCCAGAATGGCATTCCCACGCTGGAGCGTGCGGAACGATAATCGTCAGAGCACCATCGTGCCAATGCTCTGCGTTGGCATGCAGTTCGTGACGCTCTGCGTCACAGGTCTGCGCCGCACCGCACATTCAAGAGAGGTCGCAGAGCGCCCAGAACGGCATTCCCACGCTGGAGCGTGCGGAACGATAATCGTCAGAACACCATCGTGCCAATGCTCCGCGTTGGCATGCACTTCGTGACGCTCTGCGTCACAGGTCTGCGCCGCACCACATATTCAAGAGCGGACGCAGAGCGTCCAGAACGGCATTCCCACGCTGGAGCGTGCGGAACGATAATCGTCAGAGCACCATCGTGCCAATGCTCCGCGTTGGCATGCAGTTCGTGACGCTCTGCGTCACAGGTCTGCGCCGCACCGCACATTCAAGAGCTGACGCAGAGCGTCCAGAATGGCATTCCCACGCTGGAGCGTGCGGAACGATAATCGTCAGAGCACCATCGTGCCAATGCTCTGCGTTGGCATGCATTTCGTGACGCTCTGCGTCACAGGTCTGCGCCGCACCGCACATTCAAGAGAGGTCGCAGAGCGCCCAGAACGGCATTCCCACGCTGGAGCGTGCGGAACGATAATCGTCAGAACACCATCGTGCCAATGCTCCGCGTTGGCATGCACTTCGTGACGCTCTGCGTCATAGATCTACAGCCTTGTCCGGTAGCAAATGCAGCCGAGACAAGGTTTCAGTAGCAACAAAAAAAGCGGCTACCTCTCGATAGCCGCTTTCCATTTACCGCACTAATGCATCACTTCGGCAGTTTGAATGCCATCACGTAGTCACCCTGTTTGGTGCCCAGTGAACCGTGACCGCCCGCCACGACCAGCACGTATTGCTGACCGTCCTTGCCGGTGTAGGTCATCGGTGTGGTTTGGGCGCCTGCTGGCAGGCGACCTTCCCACAGCTGTTTGCCATTACGTACATCGTAGGCGCGCAGGTATTGGTCAAGCGTACCGCTCAGGAAGGCCAGACCGCTCGCCGTTGTGATCGGGCCACCCAGGCTTGGAACGCCCATGGTCAGCGGGATCGGGATTGGCGAACTGTCACGCACGGTACCGTTCTTGTGCATCCAGATGGTTTTGTGGGTGGTCAGATCGACCGCCGCCACGTAACCCCACGCCGGTGCCTGGCACGGCAGGCCCATTGGCGACAGCAGTGCTTCCAGGATCACGCCATAAGGTGCGCCCTTGTTCGGCTGCACGCCTTCGGTTTCGCTCTTGCGGCCAGGGCCGCCTTCGACTTCGGCAGCAGGCACCAGCTTTGAACGGAACGCCATGTAGCTCGGGTTGACGAAGGCAATCTGACGAACCGGGTCGACGGAAATACCGCCCCAGTCGAACACACCGAAGTTACCCGGATAAACAATCGAACCCTGCAGCGATGGCGGCGTGAACGGGCCGTCGTAGCGCAGCGACTTGAAGTCGATCCGGCACATCATCTGGTCAAATGGCGTCACGCCCCACATGTCGCGCTCTTTAAGCGGCGGCGGCATGAAGTTCAGGTCGGACTTGGGCTGGGTCGGCGAGGTGTGATCGCCTGCAACAGCGCCTTGCGGAACCGGTATTTCGTTGATCGGCACAATGGGCTGACCGGTGCTGCGGTCCAGCACGTAGATGCTGCCCTGCTTGGTCGATGCCAATACCGCCGGCTTCACGCCATCAGCCGTTTTCATGTCCAGCAGGGTCGGTTGACCACCCACGTCCATGTCCCACAGGTCATGGTGGGTGAACTGGTAATTCCAACGTACGCGACCCGTCGCGATGTCCAGCGCAACCAGGCCCGCGCTGTATTTCTCGGAATCCGGCGTACGATCGCCGCCCCATTGGTCAGGCGTCTGGTTACCCATCGGCAGGTAGATCATGCCGAGCTTTTCATCGACGCTGAACATGGACCACATGTTCGGCGAGTTGCGCGTGTAGATCTTGCCTTCGGCAATTGGCGCAGTCTCTTCCGGATTGCCGCTGTCCCAGTTCCAGACCAGACGGCCAGTGTGCACGTCGTAGGCACGGATCACGCCGGACGGTTCATCCATGGAGACGTTATCGGTAACGTGGCCGCCGATGATCACCAGGTCTTTGGTCACTGCCGGTGGCGACGTGGAATAATAGCCGCCCGGAGCAAACGTACCCATGTTGGCAGTCAGGTCAACCGAACCCTTGTTGCCGAAGTCTTCACACATTTTGCCGGTATCGGCGTTCAGCGCGATCAGACGGGTGTCGGCAGTCGGCAGGAAGATTCTGCGTGGGCATGCATTTGAAGTGGCGCTGGCTGCGCCCGGTGCTGCCGGGCTTTGTGCCGGGGCGCTGGCTGCATAGGCTGCGTCGTCATGATAAGTGACGCCACGGCAGGTCATGTGCGCCCAGCCTTTGAAGTTTTTCGCATTCTGGGTGCTGAGTTTCGGGTCGAAGCGCCAGATTTCCTTGCCCGAATCCGGATCAAGTGCGATCACCTGGCTGTGCGGCGTACACACGTAGAGCATGCCGTTGACCTTGAGTGGTGTGTTCTCGGCAGTGGTTTCACCCGGGTCGTTCGGCCCAGGGATGTCGCCAGTGCGGAAGGTCCAGGCCGGTTCCAGTTTGTTGACGTTTTCCGGCGTGATCTGCGCCAGAGGCGAGTAGCGGTCACCGAATGCGGTACGGCCGTAGGACTGCCAGTCGCCGTCAGGCATGGCCGGAGCGGTGTTGGTGGTGCCGGCAGTTTCGCGGTCCAGCTGGCCTTCGATACGGCCAGGGTTGGTGAACTGGCTCGCCAGCGCGGTCAGACCGGCCAGCACGACAGCAACGCTCAGTGCGCCAGTGCCCATGCGCGCCGGGCCATTGCGCAGCAGTGGCTTGCGGAACCACGGCAGCAGCAGGACGATGCCCAGTGCGAACCACAGCGCTAGGCGTGGCACCAGTTGCCACCAATCGAGTCCGACTTCCCACAACGACCATACAGTGCTCGCGAACAGCAGCAGTGCATAAAGGCCCAGCGCAGCCGCGCGACCAGTGATCAGCAACACGCCGGTCACGGCGAAGCCGATACCGGCCAACAGGTAATACAACGAGCCATCCAGTTGCAGCAGTCGGGCACCACCGACCAGCAAGGCCAGCCCCATCAACAGGATCACCAGCCCGAGCAGGGTCGGCAACAGGCGATTTCTATTTGAAGCACCGTCAGTGCTCATAATGCGAATCTCCGCGAGAAGTAAGTAGTTGATATATTGTTTTCATGTACGCCGCCGACCCTGGCAGCATTCCTTGAGGCTGTTTATTGAAACGAATCACCGACGTTCGAATTCAACATCACACAGAACACGGTTGCCCATTCAGCGCGGCCCGGTCATTGATTCGTAGACCATTGCCGCCCGAATTCGTGCATAGGTGTTTATTCAACGGAGTCTCTTCAGAAAGGAAACCTGCAATCCTTAAACGCGCAATGATAGGACGCTAACGATTTTTCTAAAAGCGATAAACCTGACATGGATCATTGCAAGGTCGGCAACAGTGGCTCAAGTCGACTGTGTTTTATGAAAGCGCGGCGCTTACAATGGCAAACTTTTCGGGAAGACCTGCGCGCTCCAGGAAGCTGTTCAGGCTGCTATCCCTCTTCATCAGCTTCAAGGCTCATCATGACAACACCCAATTCCGATCCGCTGCACGGCGTCACGCTGGAGCAGATTCTCAGGGCTCTGGTCGAACATTACGAATGGTCCGGCCTGGCCGAGCGCATCGACATTCGCTGCTTCAAAAGCGATCCGAGCATCAAATCCAGTCTGACTTTTCTGCGCAAGACGCCCTGGGCGCGTGAAAAGGTTGAAGCGTTGTATGTGAAGTTGCATCGCGGCAAAGGCTGGTAACAGGCCCGCCAGAAAAGCCCGGCATGGACGCTGGAACTCAAGGATAACGATTGATGCACCGCGAACACTCAACTGCGCAGGGACAGCGCTACTACACCCTTGTTGCAGCCTGCCTCGGCTGGTCGGGGCTGGTCATCCAGCTGTACCTGATCTTCATTGGCCGTTATGCCGATCACGCCAGTCTGCTGGGCGGACTGGTGCGGTTTTTAAGTTTCTTTACCGTACTGACCAACACCCTGGCAGCCGTCGCGCTGAGTTGTGCCCTGACGTCGCGGCAGTCGGCAGGCCACCGTTTTTTCCGGCACCCGGTGGTATGCGGCGGCATTGCGGTGAGCATTGCGCTGGTGGGCATCGCTTACAATATTCTGTTGCGCCATCTGTGGCACCCGCAAGGCTGGCAGTGGGTGGCCGATGAGTTGCTGCACGACATAATGCCGCTGGCGTTCGTACTGTACTGGTGGCTGTACGTGCCCAAAGGCGTGTTGCGCTTGAGCCATGTGCCGCTGTGGGCGATCTATCCGGTCATCTACTTCGCCTACGTCCTGCTGCGTGGCCACATGCTTGGTGACTACCTGTATCCATTCATCGATGTCGGCACGATCGGTTTTCCAAAGGCATTCATCAACGCGCTCGGCGTGCTGCTCGGGTTCTTGCTGGTTGCACTGTTGCTGCTTGGGGTCGACAGATGGGCGGCTCGTCGCACGATGTGAGTCGCCCAGGCTTGCCTATTCTTCAGTGCCGTCCAGCTTCCAGTAGCCAGCGGCCTTGACGAAATCCTCTTGCAGGCCGAACTCATCGAGCAGCACGCGACGCAGCTTGCGTGACAGCGCGGATTCAGTCGCGACCCACGCGTACAGCTTGCCCTCGGGCATCTCCAGGCGACGCGTGACATCCACCAGATTCTGCTCACCGCGTACGATCCAGATCACGTCGACCTGTGCGGCGCTGTCGAACACCTGCTGTTCCTGCGGGTTGGCCACTTCGACCACCACCAGCGCTGCACGGTTGGCGGGCAGCGATTCCAGGCGTCGAGCGATGGCGGGAATCGCCGTTTCATCGCCGATCAGCAGGTAGCTGTCGAACATGTCCGGCACCACCATCGAACCCTTTGGCCCTGCGATGTGCAGAAATTGCCCCGGTTCAGCCTGAGCCGCCCAGGTGGCAGCCGGGCCTTCGCCATGCAGAACGAAGTCGATATCCAGCTCACCGCTGCTTTCGTCATAGCGACGCGGGGTGTAATCGCGCATCGGTGGACGTGGTGCGTCCTTGTCGCTGGTAGCGGTCAGGTCTTCCAGGGCTGCCTGTTCTTGCGCTGTCTGCGGGAAAAACAGTTTAACGTGGTCGTCTGTGCCCAGACTGATGAAGCCTGCCAGTTCCGGGCCCTGCAAGGTAATGCGGCGCATCAGCGGAGTCAGCTCTGTGACTCGCAACACCTTTAGTTTGCGACGCTTGATTTCATGCATGACGCGATGGATTGACTGGGGCGAATTCATACCGACTCCTCCGAGGTAGGTTGAGGCCCATCGACGACAGCCTTGGCCGTGCTGTTGAGCAGTTCGCTGACCCGCAGAATCTCTTCCGGGGTCCAGCGGCCGTGGTGCATCTGCAGCGCGTGGCGCAGGTTGTGCACCGCTTCGTGGATTTCCGGCGGACGATCGTGGCCGCGCAGTGAGCGCTTGCTGACATCGATGCGCATGCGCACACCTTCCAGCGCCACGGCCTGATCTTCCAGGGATTGGCGACCCGCATCGGTGATGGTGTAGAGCTTCTTGCCAGCCTGGGCATCGCCGACCACCATTTCGCTTTCTTCAAGAAACGTCAGGGTGGGGTAGATAACGCCGGGGCTGGGGCAGTACGCACCCTCGAACAGACCTTCGATCTTGCGGATCAGGTCATAGCCGTGTGCGGGCTGTTCGGCGATCAGTGCCAACAGCAGTAATTTCAGATCGCCAGGGGCGAAAACCCGAGGGCCACGTCCACCGCGTTCACGGCCTGGGCGTTTTTCAAAACCGTCGCGATCTTCACCTGGTTCACGAAGATGCGGCGGACGATGGTGGGGAGGGTGTTTATCTTCACGCATGTTTTTGATCTCTGGTTACAAGTTAGATATACCTTAAGATATATCTTATTGTAATCACAGAGCTGGCAGACGAGCGGTCATTGCCGGTCAAACACCCTTGGGCGGGTCGGCAAGCGGGGCATTGCACATCGCCTGTCCGTGGTTCTCCAGATAAGGCGTCAGGATCGGAGCCATACCTTTGAGTACCTGTACCGGCAATGCCGAGGTGAAGCGAAAGCCTTCGGCGGCGCGTCCCGGTACGAACGCGGTCAATGCGCCGAAGTGGTTGTCGCCGATATAAAACACAAAGGTCGCCGTGCGATTGATCGCCCTGGAACTGAGAATGCGTCCGCCTGCGCCGATGCTCTCGATCCTGTTATCACCCGTGCCAGTCTTGCCGCCCATCGCCAGCACGCTGCCGTCCTGCATCTTGAAGGTGCCTTGCACACGCTTGGCGGTGCCGCCATCCACCACCTGCGACAAGGCTTCGCGCATTGCCGCGGCAACTTCTGCTGGCAGCACGCGCTGGCCCAGCTCCGGGTTGATGGTCAGTTCGGTGTCGTAAGGTGTACCAGCTGCAAAATGCAGACTGTCGATACGCACGGGCGGCAAACGGATGCCGTCGTTCTGGATAATGCCGATCAGCTCGGCCAGCGCCGCCGGGCGATCACCCGAGCTGCCGATAGCTGTTGCCAGCGATGGCACCAGATGGTCGAACGGATAGCCCACGCGCTGCCAGCGCTGTTCGATATCCAGAAACGCTTCGACCTCCATCATGGTCCTTACGCGACTGTCGCGAGCGCTTTTGTGGCGACTCTTGAACAGCCAGCCGTAGACTTCCTGACGCTCGTAACGACTGGCGGCCACGGCGTCCTTGAATTGTGCTTCAGGTTGTTTGAGCAGGTAGCCCACCAGCCACAGTTCCAGCGGGTGGACGCGGGCGATGTAGCCTTGATCGGGCAAGTCGTAAGTGCCCGGCCCATAGCCCTTGTACAAGTCGGCAAGACGCTTGTCGGTCAGCTTCGAGGTTGCTTTCGGCTCATCCAGATGCGCACGGATGAACGCGTTGAACGTCGCTTGATCAGCCCCAGGCAGCAAGTAGCGATGTACGGCAGCCAAGCGGATGGCCGTGGGATGGATACCGTCCAGAAAAGTATCGAGGCGTTCCTGAGTGGTCTTTTCCTTGTAGCGTTTCCAGAAGCGCAGCAGGAAAACCGTGCCCTCGCGGTCGGCAAACTGCGTGAGGTATTCCTGACGGCGCGGGTTGTCGTCATCCTTGAGCAACTCGGCGCTGTTGTTGGGCGCCTGATACGTGCTGTAGCGCACCACATCGCGCATCAGGCGAATGAACGGCAGGTTGATCGACTCACGCAGCGACTCGCGCAGGGTGGGAATCCGCTCGTTGTCTTCGCGCCTGAAGTTATTGAAACGGTGCATGCCGCCACCGGTGAAGAACGCCTCTGCCGGGCTGGCCGAATAGGTGCGATCCAGCGCGGCCGAGAGCATTTTCGCCAGATCACGGTCCTTGTTCATCAGCAGGTAATCCACTGCCCAGCGAGTCAGCCGGTCAGGTTCTTCGACAGGCACCTTGCGCAGTTGCGCGGTACTCAGATTCCCATACCGCCCGTGCAGCTCGGCGATGATCTCCAGGTAAGTGGTCAGCACACGCATCTTCGCGGTCGAACCCAGTTCCAGCTTGCTGCCTTCGTTGATGTCGAACGGCTGATCAGTGCTGTCGGTCTGCACCCTGACCCGCGAGCCATCCACGCCGCGTTCGAACAGCGTGAAGCTATAGCGTACCTGGGTGGTACTGGCCGGGGTCAGCAGCCGCTCTCCCATCAAACCGGTTTTTGCAGCGAACTCAGGGTTGGCCAGGTCACGCAGGTACTGGCTGACGCTGCGCTGCAATTCGCCATGCAGGGTACTGGTGGCCGACAGATCAAGACGGTCCAGGTCGTAAAGCGGGCGATTGAGCAGGTTCGACAAACGAGTGCGCGCGACACTGATGCCTTTATTGGTTTCGATAGGCTGAATGGTCGGCTGCTGCGCCCAGTCGCGGTAGGTGACCTGGGCTGCCAACGCGGCATCGGCCAGCGGTTGATCAATGACATTGGCTTGGGCCAGCAGACGTAGATGGCTGTCGGTCAGGTCCGCCAGTTCCAGGCGGCCCTTGGCCAGATAGTGCGACGGACGACGCTGGGCAATGACCAGTGACAGCACTTCGCGCAGGGCGAGCGCCTTATCGGCCAGCCGCTGTTTGTCTGTGGGGCTGGAGGCCAGTAAGTCATTGGTTTTGGCAAAATCCGCACCGAACCACACCCGCAACCCTTCGGCCAGCCCATGCACTTCACCGTGCCCCGGCACCGCGGACAACGGCACACTGTTCAGATAATCACGCACCACCCGCTGGCGTACCGCGAGGGTCTCGGTGCCCGGTTGATAGGCGCGAACGCTGGCGGAAATCATCTGCCGCAACTTCTCGGAACCCGACAGCGTCAGCCCGTCGGGTGAATGGCGATATTTTTCCAATTGAGTGGCAAGCGTACTGCCGCCAGCCGACTGGCCGGGGAGGGCGAACATCTTCGCCAGTTGCGACCACGCGGCCTTCACGAAGCGTGGCCAGTCCACTGCCGGGTTGGCCAAGGGTTGCTGCGGGTCCAGCAAGTCGCGGTTTTCGATAAACAGCAGGCTGTTCACCAGCAGTGGCGGAATAGCGGTAAAGGTCGGATAAAACTGCTGCGGGTATCTGAACTCATACAACGGTTCGTTTCGGCAATCAGTGATCGACAGGCCAGCCTGGGTCTTTTCCTCGTAAGGCACGAAGAAGCCATGCTGAACGTAGCGCATCAGCTCTGGTGAGAAACGGGTCTGGCGAGTAATCACATAATCGCGCTTGAGCAGACGCTGCAGGAACTCATCCAGCGACGAATAGCCCAGGCGCCTGTCGAACGGCCCGTCACCGGGATACACCACGTCATGGCTCGGCCCAGGCTGCATCGAATAACTCAGGCTCGCGGCAAAGCGGCTGAACTCCCGCGCCTGCAGCCTTGAACTGCGGCTCTCCACCGTTATTGCAACACCCAGCGCAATGCAGGCCAGCACCACAATCACCCAAAACACCCGCCACCCGTATCGCTTGCGACGCGGACGCTTTGGCGCGCGTGGGTCATCCTGGCGGTCAGCTGACAGCGCTTCATGCTTGCTATCGGAATGCCGAAATACGCCCATAGTCGATTGTCCGGTCATCCTTTCAACGCACCTGACCCAAGCTTAGACGCTGGATGGGAATGTGGGGGGAATTGTGTGGTGGTTTTCGAGATTGGCTGAGACGATGCCTGGACTGGCATGGCTTGTATGCATTTTCGTCTAAGCACAGGGTTTGACTGAAAAAATATCAGTCATAGATAAGCGCCTGAAAAGCATTCTTTATAAATCAAGGCGTTGGACTTATAAAATATTATTGGTTATTTGTAGGACGTTTCCGATAATTGTTTCCAACGCTTGATCTCGAATTAAACAGGTGATTACGTCCGGTTTTGTCAGTGGCAATGATGCCCTGATTAGCTAATCCCTATCGAGATCAACAAAATGAAAAACAAGAAAAACAAGGCAGGTCGTGCGTTTGTGTCTGGATTGCTCTTGGCAATGTCTTATCACGCCATGGGTCAAGTAGAAGGAGCTCCTGTCGTCAGTCAACAACCAATGTTGCAGGAACAGGCTGTACAAAACCCAAGCCATTCGAATCCTGTGGTGCTGTCGGACAAGATTCATCAGATCAGTCATATTCTGGAGAATACTTCGGCAGTTCATCAGTATAATTTCACCGCTGCGCGCGGCCAGAACGTACTGATTACAACGCCGGATTCGGATTACGACCAGAAATGGAGGTTGGAGTATCAGGTTGATGGCGGCCGGTGGCAGCCCAAGCGTCATTCATCGGCGCAGAGAATCGAAGGGCTTAATCCTGGTTCACAAGTCAATATACGTATTGTCGCGACTGACGGTGCCAGGTTTGATACCACTGATTACAGCGTGGTGTTTGGCTCGTTTCCTCATATGCGTTATGACTTGCACCACGAAGAGGGCTTCAGGTTGATTCCGTATGGTTTCACCAAACCCGCTTTTCTGGCGACTCAAGCGCTCACAGAGGCAATGCTCGAGGTTACGTTTACCGACAGCAAGGCTTTTCCGCTGGAGGGCGGTGTATTTGATTTCGAGCTCAGTATCAAACATCACCAGGCTAACGGACAATACACCTCGGACAGTTCGGGGAAAATAATACAGCGGGTAACGTTTAAACGCTGCGAGGGCGGCTTGCTCGCTGATAATTTCACTCACCTGAGTGAAAACGGGCGAGAAACCTGGAGTACTCGCTACGAGCCAAAAAAGTATTGGGCTAATAATAGGCTCGCTGAGCAATTGGCGGATAAACCTCATGTGTACAATTTGGGGCTGATTTGCAATCGCTGGCTGATCAACTGGTCAAGGAGCTGACTTAAAAAACGCTCTGTCTGCCGTAGGCGCTACAGAGCGTTTTCTGACCATCAGGCCCTTGTATCGATCAAGTGTGTCGAACCTTTTTCTGCTTTTTCTTTGATCTGACTTATCCAGATTTCACTAGGGTCATCTTTTTTGCTGAGTGCTATTTTTCCAAGATCAATGATGTTTTGAAAATTTAGCAGGTCAAGTTTATAGGTTCCTTTGAATGTGTCTGTGTCATGGTCAGCCAGCGTCATGAGGATTTTGGCATGCGTGATCGCAGCATCCTTGAGGTGGGTTTTTTGGTTGATGGCATCTGATAAATACTTGATTTCATTGATGCCTAACTTATCGTCCAAGTCTATTATTTTAAGCTCGGCATCATCGCCTATCGTATAGCTGAAATTTTTACCCGTCAGGTCGGGGCGCAAATCTATAAGCTCCGCTCTGAACTCTTGGTAGAAACAGGATTGTAATTCCGACATGAGCAATGCATCCACATTAAGGTGCTCTAGATAAAGCTCTTTTGTCATTGGGCGAATGACTTTTTTAGTCGGGTCTCTCTCGTCGGGATGATTGGAGGTGAATTGCAGCCACGGCTCTTCCTCACGCGTGTAGAAAGCATTTGCAAACTCTTCTTTTTTACTCAGTGCCGGTTTATCCTCAGGCGATCGTGTGAGGGGTTCTGTTTGGAGGGGGTTCAAGGGACGTGATGGAGGAAGTAAAAAGTCGGAAGTAATAGTGCTAATGTACATTTTCTGCTCCTTGCTGAATAATTGTATCGTTCTTGTTATCGGTAAATGAACGAGATTCTTGGGCTGATAAAGCTGTGGGATAAATCCTGCTTACAGGCTTTGTGTGATTTGCGTCACGAAACAATGGCATGCCACTGGCTATTTCGAGCGAAATATCAACGGCCTGTATTTGCATTCATCAAACGTGCACATCAACCAGAGGTTTTGGTTCTTCCTCACGCTTCGGCGCATAGCGCTCGATCTGGTAAATAATCGTGTCCATGAAATTGCCAATATGGTTGCGGCTGAAGATCTGTCCGTAGTCGATGACTTTGCTGTAACTCTCCAGATTGAGGGTGTGCTGGTTACCGAATTTTTCCGTGTAATGGTCGAGTAGCGTCATCACAATTTTTGCGTGCGCACGCAGATCCTCTTTCAGTTGTTGACGTTCGTTCAGCTTCTCGGTCAGGTACGTGAACTCCGCCGGCGTGAGTACCTCGTCCGGGTCGGTCACCTGAATGTCCTGATTAAAGCCCAGCGTGAAGCCGAAATGCTTTTTTGACAGCTCTGTATTGAGGTAAAAAAGCTGCTGCTTGAAATCGTGGAAGTTGTCGTACATACGGCATATGGTTTGGTCAAAATCCTTAATGTGGTTTTCCAGATACCTGGCTCGGATATCTTTTGCTTCCTTTTCAGACATGTTCTCTAAAATAGCGCGTCCTGCCGCCGAATTTTTGTAGCTGGAAAACCAAGGTGTCTCTTCGGTCGTATAGAATTCAGCGTTCGGGTCACGCGGTTTTTTTTGTTCTGGCTCTGTAGGGAGCTTGTTCAAAGGGGGCGAGGCTATCTCGTTTTTTTTATCAAACAGGGTTTGCCATTCTTGTGCGGAGATGTAGTTAGGGCCGATATTCATTGTGCACCTGATTTTCTGTAGTCAATTTACTAACGGCACGAACAGGGAAAACTTGCGCTGAGAAGAGTGTAGGAATATTCCCAGGTTGCTGGGGTGGCAATTGTTTTGTAGGAAGTTTCTTTGTTTTTCGTTTTGCTATTGACCTTGAGATTGGATTTCTATTACGTCCTATTTTAGTTGTTTTATTAATATTAGGAGCGTCACATGAATAATCTCAAGGCAGCAAAGATTTTGGCATTTTCGTTGTTGGCATGCGCTTTACACCCGCAAGCGATAGCACACGAAGTGGGGCGGAATATTTTAAATGGGCAGGCAAGTGAGGCGGAAGTTTTAGAGGGATCTGGCGAGGTTAGAACGGAAGAGGCAGTAGAACCTAAATTTACTGAGCTGCCTGACAAATTTAATATTATCAAGGATTCATTGGTAAGCGCAGCGGACAGCCACTATTACGGCTTCACAGCATTGCGCGGGCAAAAGGTGTTGATTCAAGGGCATCTGTCCGGATCTGCTCAGTTGGAAATTCACGATGGCGCTAAATGGAATATGCTCGCCAGTGGTCAGAAAATGGTGCTCTCTTCTTTGACTCTTGGGCAGGATGTAATTGTTCGGGTGTCTCATAACGAGTCCAGTGCTTTTGTACAAGGTTCTACCTATGGCCTGATACTGGGTTCATTTCTAAAGGTCACCTATGCTCGCCTGCGAGATCAGCCATATGGTATGTCAAGAATACCTCCGGATGCGTCTACCCTGGGGCCGTTATCTGCTCAAGGAATAAGTAACGTTGTTCTGGAGATTGATATGACTGATTCGACAGGGACGCCCCTGGAAGGGGGCATTGCGTCATACTCAATTGATCTGCCGAAGTCCGATAAGTCTCGTCCCACTGGCCTTGTGAAGACTGACGCATCCGGTAAAGTCCGCACAGTGGTAGATATTGGCCGCTGCGTCGGTGGTAACGATGCAGATGTTTTTGCAGAGAAAGACAGATGGACACATATTTGGCGCACCCAATATTTTGAAGGTGGTTGGGTGGTGGATAATCCGTATGCTTTAAATACTGGCCTTGACACACCTCATCCTGATAAAGGGCAAGTCGGACATATCTGTCATCAGAGACTGATCAAAAGTACCCCGTAAGTAAATGTGTAAAGAAGACTGGCAAATGCGTTTTGCCAGTCTTTGTATTTGCAATGCTCCTTCCTTTACACCGCTATGGCGGCCTTATATCTCCCCAGCCGCTTATTCAATTCCAACCCATTGGCCATCAACATCATCAAGCCCAGCCCGACAATCGCGGTAGTCACCTGCATAGGCCATGTATCACCTGCCAGTGCGTTTGCCATGTCTGCCAGTGGCGCGAGCAATACGCCCAGGCAGAATACTTCCAGCGAATAACGGCCCATGCGGCAGGTCTGGCGGGCGGGCCAGTTTTCGAGCCAGGCGCTTGAGGTCGGCAGCAGTCGGGCGACGACGTAGACCAGTGCAAGGAAGTGCAGCAGGCGCGCGGGTGCTAGGTCGGTCTTGCTGATGGGGTACAGGGCGTCGAGGTGCAGGGTCGAGACGATTGCAGTGTGCAGGCCGGGCCATTTTTCGCTGAAGGTCAGCATCCCGGCGATCAACACGTAGATGGCGGCCATCAGGAACAGCGGTTGTTGGCGCAACGGAGAGTGTACGGCGGGTGTGGCTGTTTCGCTGCGCAATGCACAGGCACCGCCGAGAATGAACAGCAACTGCCAGGCCACCGGATTGAAATACCACACGCCACCGCCTTCATAGGCACGCAGGTTCCAGCCGAACAACGGCACCATCAGGTACAGGGCAATCGACAGGCCGACCGCCAGTTCCAGTTTGCGCAGCATCAATGGCAAGGTCAGCGGCAAGGTCAGCAACAGCACGATATACAGCGGCAACGGGTCGGTCAGGTTGGGCTTGAAACGCAGCAACAGTTCATCGGCCAATGCCTGTTGCGGGTTGCCGACGAAGTATTCAAGGCCCATCTGCTGGACCATGTCGCGCGTCTCGACATGATTGTTGGCGACGAAGACGATGCCCATCAGCAGGGTCAGCAGAAAGATATGCACCACATACAGCACCCAGGTGCGGCGCAGGATCCGCACGCCAGCCACCAGCATGCCGTCGCGCCGGGCGATGCGTCCATAGGCCAGGATCGATGCGTAACCGGCAAGAAAGACAAAGATTTCCGCTGCGTCGCTGAAGCCGAAGTTGCGTACGGTCAACTGCGCGAGCGGGTTGTCCGGCACGTGATCCCAGAATATGAAGATCAGCGCCAGGCCGCGAAAGAAGTCGATTCGATGATCGCGTCCGTTAGTCATAACGGTGGACTCTTGAAAGTGCTAATGAGTAAAGATCGGCCACAGAGGCTCAGGTTCCAGGCCAGCGACCAGTGACGTTCGGCGGCGCGGCAGGGTGCCGTTAATTCGGCCCGATTGCAAAAGCACGCTATTACAGAATGTCTCTGGCGCGCTGGTTCTGGCGGTTTCAGGACGACAGTTGCTGCACGCGCGCGTTCGATCAAGCTCGCCAATGATAGCAATCAACAGCAATCATTCTCATCTTCTGTTATGTTACTGTATAACGATTGCAGTCAACTCACTGGAGAGCTAATCATGAAACCCGACATCCATCCCGCTTACCGTACTGTGCTGTTCCACGATACCGCTGCCGACGTCTACTTCCTGATCGGCTCGACCGTAGACACAGACCGTACGCAGCAGCACACCGACGGCAACACCTATCCTTATGTCGCGCTAGACGTGTCCAGCGCCTCGCACCCGATGTATACCGGGCAGCAGCGCAAGACCACCAACGAGGGCCGGATCGCGGGTTTCAACAAGCGTTTCGCCACCTTCGGCTCTGGCGGCAAGAAAGAAACCGCAGCGGCTCAATGAGCTGTCTGACCTCCCGGTGATGGGCATTTCGCATGGATTGCCCACCACCGGGTTTTTTTTGCCTGAATTCCAGGCGTATGGCCAATCATCTGCTGGACTAACAGCCAACATTGCTTTTATCTTCGCGGCCTGAAAAACAGGAGTAACCGCTTTGAAAAAGTCAGTCGCCATCGTTTTCGGTGGGCAATCCAGCGAGCATGAGGTTTCGTTGCAGTCGGCACGCAACGTGATCAATGCGATTGATCGTGAACGCTATACGCTGACCCTGATCGGCGTCGACAAGCTGGGCCGCTGGTTGCGCTTCGACGAGGCCGACTACCTGCTCAATGCCAATGATCCTGCGCGGATCAAATTGAGTGCATCCGGCAAGCAGTTGTCGCTGTTGCCTGGCAGCACTGGTGGCCAGTTTGTCGAGGTCGAGACAGGCAAGCCACTGGCGGCCATTGACGTGGTATTTCCGCTGATCCACGGCGCGTTTGGTGAGGACGGTGCGTTGCAAGGCGTGCTGCGCATGCTGGCCGTTCCGTTTGTCGGCGCTGACGTACTCGCCTCGGCGGCGTGCATGGACAAAGACGTGACCAAGCGTCTGCTGCGCGATGCAGGCATTGCTGTCGCGCCGTTCATGGTGCTCAGCCGTGGGGAAACCCTGTCGTTCGCCGATGCAGCCACGCAGTTGGGCCTGCCGATGTTCGTCAAGCCGGCCAATCAAGGCTCGTCGGTGGGCGTCAGCAAAGTGTCTGACGAGGCTGGCTTCGTGGCTGCGCTGGCATTGGGTTTCGAGTTTGACCACAAGCTGCTGATCGAGCAGGGCATCGTCGGCCGGGAAGTGGAGTGCGCCGTACTGGGTAACTTCGATGCGCAGGTCAGTGTCTGTGGCGAAGTGATTGCCAACGACGAGTTCTACGCCTACGACACCAAGTACCTGAATGGTGATCAGGCGCGCATCGCGATACCCGCCGAGTTTCCTGCCGATCTGAGTGATCAGGTGCGTGAAGTCGCGTTGCAGGCTTACAAGGTGCTGGGTTGCGCAGGGCTTTCGCGGGTCGATTTCTTCGTTACCGACACGCGTGACATCATCATCAATGAGGTCAACACGCTGCCTGGCTTCACTTCCATCAGCATGTACCCCAAGCTCTGGCAGGCCAGCGGTCTGACCTACGCCGAACTGATCCATCGCCTGATCGTGCTGGCCCTTGAGCGCGCTGATCAGGCGCGTTTGCTGAAAACGGAAATCTTTGCATGAAGATAATCCGCATCGCGGCGGCGCTGCTGATCGGCACAGACGGCCGGACCCTGCTGGTGCGCAAGCGCGGCACTCAGGCATTCATGCAACCGGGCGGCAAGATCGAACCTGGCGAACCGGCACCGCGGGCGCTGGCCAGGGAGCTTGAAGAAGAACTCGGGCTGATCATCGATCCGCAGCAGGCGCTGTTTCTCGGCGAGTTCGTTGCACCGGCTGCCAATGAGCCAGGTTTTGAGGTGTGTTGTCAGCTTTACGAGGTCAGATCTGATGCCCAGGTTCTGCCCGCCGCCGAGATCGAAGAAGTACTCTGGGTCGGCACAGACAGTCTTGCGGATGTGCATCTGGCTCCGCTGACACGCGACCTGATCCTGCCGTTGTACCGCCAGCGGCAAACCCGAGCGAACTGAACCCGTGTCGTCCTGTGCCTTGGCGCAGGACGATACTGTCAGCGAACCACGCTCACCCCGTCCAGCGTTGAAAACGAGGTGTCCTTGGCGGTCAGCAGGAAATCGCGCATGTACGGTGCGTCGAGCATGTCGGCGCGAATACCGGCATACAGCGTTGCGAACAGCCCTTTCTCACCCAGGCGCTTGGCCTTCACATAGCCGCGTGAGCTGTATTCATGCAGCGCCCAGTGCGGCATGCCACAGACCCCGCGTCCGCTGGCGACCAGTTGCATCATCATGACCGTCAATTCCGAGGTTCGTACCTGTGCAGGCTCGATATCGGCGGGCTCCAGAAAACGGGTAAAGATGTCCAGTCGGTCGCGCTCCACCGGGTAGGTGATCAGCGTTTCGCTGAGCAGGTCTTCTGGAACAATGTACGGCCGGCCCGCCAGCGCGTGTTGATTGGCCACCGCCAGCATCGCTTCATAGGTGAACAGTGGCACGTAGGTGATGCCGGGCAATTCCAGCGGGTCGGACGTCACCACCAGGTCCAGGTCACCACGCGCCAGCGCGGGCAATGGTGCAAACGAGAAGCCGGAAGACAGGTCCAGTTCGACCTCGGGCCAGGCATCGCGGAACTGGTCGATGGTCGGCATCAGCCATTGAAAACAGCTGTGGCATTCGATTGCCATGTGCAGCCGTCCCGCCGTGCCACCCGCCAGTCGAGCGATGTCGCGCTCGGCACTGCGCAGTTGCGGCAGCATGGAGTCGGCCAGTTGCAGCAGGCGCAAACCGGCGCTGGTAAAGCGCACCGGTTTGGTCTTGCGCACAAACAGCGGCATGCCCATGCGCTCTTCCAGTTCCTTGAACTGATGGGACAGGGCCGACTGCGTCAAATGCAGGCGCTCGGCTGCTTCCACAAGGCTGTCGGCCTCGCGCAGGGCATGCAGGGTTTTGAGGTGGCGTATTTCAAGCACGTTCAGTGCTCCATGAGCAGTATTTGTGATCAACACGAAAAAAATGAGTTTGTCTCATGTTGTGTCAGCTGTCGACAATAGGCCCATCTTTTATGGAGGACGCATCGTGGCCCTGACTCAACACCCTGACTATTTTCACATTGGCGCAGACCGTGAATTGCGGCACGCTCTGCAGGCTTTCTGGAAACAGGATCAGGGTGTTGCGACAACTGATGCCGAACTGCGCAACTGGCTGATGGCGCGTTACCCGCAGCAGGTGCCACACCTGAAACGCGACCAGCGTTTTCAGCCCGCTTGGGCCCCTCTGCTGGCGAGCGTCGCCGAAGCGTGCGAGCAAGGCCGCAAGCCCGCATTGATCGGTCCTCTGACACTGCTCTGGCTAAGTGACGTTCAGGGTGACCAGGTAGATCGCCTCGACCTGCTGGAGCATCTGCTGCCGGTGTATGGCGAGATCTTCGGGCGTCTGGCGGCGCGCGGTGTCGAGTGGATTCAGATCGACGAACCGATCCTGGCGCTCGACCTGCCGCTGGCATGGAGCAACGCCTTCGAACGTGCCTATCACATTCTTCAGTATTCGCCGTTGAAGAAGCTCATTGGCCTTTATCACGGTGACCTGCGGCCCAACCTGGGTGTCGCGGCCTTGTTGCCGGTTGCAGGGTTGCATCTGGACAGCGTGACCGAACCGGAGCTGCTGGCTCCGGTGTTTGATCGTCTGCCGGTTTACAAGGTCCTGTCCTTGGGCGAGTGCGACACGCATTCGGGCTGGCACCAGGAGTCCCTCCTCGAAGCGCGCGCCCGTTTTGGGGAAAACCTGATGGTGGCGGATCAGTTCGCCGCGTAACGCAACACCCGATTAACGACCACTCAGCGCCATTCATCAAACTGTCACGCAAGTGTGGCAGCGCGCTTGGCGAAACATCATCAGACTCGCGGCCTACTGGGGATCTGTTTTTTGGTGTTTTTCATGCGGGTTTTAATTTTTCTGGCCGCGCTTCTGTGCGGCTTGCCGTCTTTTGCGGCCGATCGTTGTGATGTCGATGTTCCTGTACAGCATGCTGACCTTAAAGAGGTACGAATTGCCTATCAAAGCATCGGCAGTGAATCCGACCCTGCCTTGCTGTTGGTAATGGGCCTTGGCGGGCAGTTGATTCATTGGCCGGACGAGGTTGTGGTTGCGCTGTGTCAGCAGGGCTACCGGGTGATTCGCTACGACAATCGCGACGTCGGTCTGTCTACTTGGGTGCAACAGCCAGCCGAGGCCAACCTGACCTTTGAAGTGCTGCGCTACAAGCTGGGCCTGCCGGTCTCTGCGCCGTATTCGCTGACCGATATGGCCGATGATGCCTTGGGCCTGATGGACGCCTTGCAGATTCGCCAGTTTCACGTTCTTGGCGCGAGCATGGGCGGCATGATTGCCCAGCACCTGGCCGATCTGGCCCCGTCGCGGGTCGAAAGCCTGACGCTGATCATGACCAGCTCCGGTGCGCAGGGCTTGCCTATGCCCAGTGCGGCGTTGATGCAACTGCTGGCGCGGCGCGGCGCACCCAACCGGGAAATGGCCATCGAGCAGCAGGCCGATCTGCTTGCAGCGCTGGGCAGCCCGCAGGTCAAGGATGATCGCCAGCAATTGCTGCATCAGGCTGCGGTGTCCTACGACCGGGCCTTCAATCCCGAGGGCGTCAAGCGTCAGATCATGGCGATTCTGGCCGAGCCGAGCCGGGTGGAGTTGCTGAACCGTCTGCGCCTGCCGGTTCTGGTGGTGCATGGCACGGCTGATCCATTGTTGCCGGTCATGCATGGTGTGCACGTGGCCGCGCATATTCAGGGCAGCCAGTTGCGCCTGATTCCGGGGCTGGCGCACCGTTTTCAGGAAGCCTTCAAGGCACCGTTGCTCGGGGCGGTGCTGCCGTACCTGAAAGCCCAGCATGAAGACGGTCGCAGCCTTGCCCAACTGTAAACCCTGCCCGGTTGTCAGGCACTGACAGAGGTGTATCGTATGGCCCTTGCTTATTGAATCTGCTGACTGAAAAGGGCCGACATGACGACTGCACTGAAGATCGATTTCATCTCCGATGTTTCCTGCCCCTGGTGTGTCATCGGCCTGCGCGCGCTGGATCAGGCGCTGGAGGCGCTGGGTGATGAAGTGCAAGCGCACATCCACTTCCAGCCTTTCGAGTTGAACCCGAACATGCCTGCCGAAGGGCAGGACATCAAAGAGCACATCTCCGAAAAATATGGCTCTACGCCAGAACAGATCGAAGGTATTCACGAGACAATTCGTGAGCGCGGTGCCGAGCTGGGCTTCACCTTTGCCAAGGGCGAGCGACGTATCTACAACACGTTCGATGCTCATCGCCTGTTGCACTGGGCCGAACAACAAGGCAAGCAGTACGCATTGAAGCAGGCGCTGTTCGAAGCCTATTTCAGTGACCTGAAAGACCCGTCCAGCCACCAGACTCTGGCAGACGTAGCGCAGAAGGTCGGCCTGGACCGTTTGCGTGCTCAGGCCATCCTCGACAGCGGCGAGTACACCGCAGAGGTCCGCGAAGCCGAGCAACTCTGGACATCCCGCGGTATCACCTCCGTGCCGACCATGGTCTTCAACGACCAGTACGCGGTATCGGGCGGGCAGCCGGTTGAAGTGTTCGTCAGCGCGATCCGGCAGATGCTCAGCGAGTCGAAGTAACGCACTGTCTGTGCAGGATCGGTGTCGTGCGGACGCCTATCGTTCCGCACGCTCCAGCGTGGGAATGCAGTGGGTGACGCTCTGCGTCACAGATCTGCGCGATACCGCACACTCAAGATTGGACACAGTGCTCAAAGCCCGTATTTCTTGACCTTGTCGAACAAGGTGGTCTTGGCCATGCCCAGTTCCTGACTGGCCTGGCTGAGGTTGCCGCCGCTGCGTTGCAGGGCCTCGCTGAGCAGGGATCGTTCGAAGGCCTCAACCGCTTCGGCAAACCCCAGGCTTTGATTTTCACTGACCGTGCCTGCCTGTTTGAACGCCGGCAGACCCAAGGCAAACCGCTCGGCTACGTTGCGCAGTTCCCTCACGTTACCCGGCCAGTCGTGGCTCATCAGGCTTGAACTGGTCTGTCTGTCCAGCGTCGGCGGCTCACGGTCGAAGCGCAATGACGACAACTGCAGGAAGTGTTCGAACAGTTGCAGAATGTCTTCGCGGCGCTCACGCAATGGCGGCAGGTCCAGCGTGACGACGTTCAGACGGTAATACAGGTCGCTGCGGAACTGACTGGTCTTGCTCAGTGCATTGAGGTCGGATTTGGTCGCCGCAATGACCCGGCAATCCACTGCAACACTTTGGTTCGAACCAAGCCGCTCCAGAGTTCGTTCCTGAAGGACGCGCAACAGTTTGATCTGCAGGTTGACCGGCATGCTTTCCACTTCATCGAGAAACAGCGTGCCATTGTGGGCGTGTTCGATCTTGCCGATGCGCCGCTTGCCCGCGCCGGTAAATGCATTGGCTTCGTGACCGAAAATTTCCGACTCGAACAGGCTTTCTGCCAGCCCGCCGCAATTGAGTGCCACGAACTGACTGTCCTTGCGTCGGCTGAAGTCGTGCAGGCAGCGCGCGACGAGCTCCTTGCCGGTGCCGGTCTCGCCTTCGATCAGCACATTGGCCGACGTATCGGCGACGTTGGTAATCAATGCGCGCAGGTTTTGCATGGCGGGGGAGCGGCCGATGATCCGGCCTTCCAGCGAATCGCGTTCGGCCAGTTGCTTGCGCAGGGCCCAGACTTCCCGGGCCAGCCCGCGCTGCTCCAGCGCGCGCCGGGTGACGTCGACCAGGCGCTCGGGAGAAAAGGGTTTCTCCATGAAATCGTAAGCACCATCGCGCATTGCGTTGACGGCCATGGTGATGTCGCCGTGGCCGGTGATCAGCACCACCGGCAGGCTGCTGTCACGCGCCTTGAGGCGGCTCAATAATTCCAGCCCGTCGATACCCGGCAAACGAATGTCGCTGATGACGATACCGGCAAAATTGTCACCGATGCGCTTGAGGGCGTCTTCGGCGCTGGATACGCCTTCGCTGGCAATGTCTTCCAGCGCCAGCGCCTGCTGGCAGCCGAGCAACACATGCGGGTCGTCTTCGACGATCAGCACTGTCAGGTCGCTGTTGATGCTCATGGGTGTCGTCTCATGTCAGTCCACCTGGGCCGGGGCCGCTCGGGCGATTGTCGGTCGGGGCATCGGGGACAAATGGCAGGCTCAGGACAAATGTTGTGCCGCCGTCACCTGGGTGCTCTGCGCTCAGGCTGCCCCCGGCTGCAGCGGCGAGGCTCGCCGACAGGGTCAGGCCCAGTCCCAGGCCTTGTTCGCCGGGTTTGGTGGTGAAGAAAGGTTCGAACAGGTGCTTGCGGGTTTCGGTATCGATGCCGTGCCCGTTATCACGTACCCGCAAGCGATAACGCCCGTCTTCAATTGACCCGGTGAGCCACAATTCGGGCGCTGGCTGGTTGAACATGGCGTCCAGCGCATTGCCGATCAGATTGACCAGGATCTGTTCCAGGCGGGTCTGGTCGATGCTCAGAGTGGCGTCGACGAAGTCTCGGTGTAACGTCAGGCCAGACTGCTCCAGGCGTACGCCCAGCAACTGCGCAGCCGCCTCGACGGCCTTGCTCAGTTGCGCCTGGCCCTGATCGTCGCCGCGTCGGGCGAATGCGCGCAGGCTGGCGGTAATGCGGCCCATGCGGTCGACCAGATCATTGATGGTGCGCAGGTTGGCACTGGCGGTGTCCAGCGCGCCTCGCTCAAGAAAACGCACGGTATTGCCGGACAAGGTGCGCAATGCCGCCAGAGGCTGGTTCAATTCATGAGCGATGCTGGTCGACATCTGGCCGATGGCTGCCAGCTTGCCAGCTTGCACCAACTCGTCTTGGGCTCTGCGCAGGGTGTCTTCAGCCTGTCTTCGTTCGCGAATCTGCGCCTTGAGGCGTTCGTTGCTGGCTCGCAGGTGTTCGGTGCGCTCGGCGATCTTTCGTTCCAGCTCATTGTTCGCAGCCTGCAGCGCCTCTCTGGCCGCCAGTCGGGTCGAGATCACCTTGCGCCGCTCGTTCCAGGCAATCAGCAGAAAGGTCACCAGCGCGCAGGCCACAGCTACCAGCATGCCCTGATTGGCCGCTTCACGGCGCAGGTCTTCCAGTGGCGTAAGCAGCGTCAGGTGCCAGGCGGTATCGCTCAGCGGACGGCTCTGTGCCAGATAACTGACCTGCTTGTGCTCCC
This sequence comes from Pseudomonas syringae group sp. 247E2, assembly GCF_032587795.1. Lineage (NCBI taxonomy): Bacteria > Pseudomonadati > Pseudomonadota > Gammaproteobacteria > Pseudomonadales > Pseudomonadaceae > Pseudomonas > Pseudomonas syringae group sp. 247E2. Next base: position 734,777 of record NZ_JAWHPK010000001.1, read on the forward strand.
GATCGACGCTGACGTTGGCCGGGAAAACAAGCTTTTCGACGCCTTCGGAGAGGGTTTCCCGCTCCAGTGGCACCAGTTCGTTAAGCGGCCACCAGTAATATTGCAGGCTGCGGGCCAGGCGTTCCTTGACCTGCGGGGTGAGCGGTCGTACTGACTTCAGGCGCCGAGCCGGGTCGCTCGAGAGGATGATGATGCCGTTCTCGTCGCTGACAAACGCCTCCAGGCGAGCACGCTGCCAGCGTTCTTCCAGTGCTTCAAGGCGTACTTTGATCACGGCGACGCCGATGATCCGGCCTTTGTCTTCCAGCCCGTGGGCCAGGTAGTAGCCCGATTCGCCCGTGGTGGTGCCGATGCCGTAAAAACGGCCAGGCAGGCCGCGCACAGCGTCCTGAAAATAGGCACGGAAGGACAGGTCTTCACCCTGATAGCTGTCGGAATCACGCCAATTGCTGGTGGCCAGCACTCGGCCGGTGGTGTCCATCACATAAATGGCGCGGCTGCCGCTGCGTCGGTTCATCCCTTCCAGATAACGGTTGACCTGCTGCTGAAGCTCGGGACTTGGCTTGTTGAGCAACTGCGACACGCTGGATTCAAGCTCCAGCACGCTGGGTAAATAGGTGTATTTGCTGATTTCGCTCTCGACCGTGCGGGCATGTAGCTCCAGCTGGCGCTCACCGGTCTCGCGCAGGCTCTTGATACCGCTGTGTTCGCTTATCAGGTAGGCGATATAGCCCAGTCCGATCATCAGCATGAGGATCAGCGGCGGTAAAAACAGTTGGCGTATCAGACGAGGTTTCACGGCGAGTGATGGCGGCGCGGCGCGATACAGAGTGGGGTCGCATTTCATCACAGTCGTCCTGAACCGAACAGCTGCCCGCGAATGCGCGGGCAGCCGGCATTACCTAGTGCTGGAGAATCTTGGCGAGAAATTGCTGAGCGCGTTCCGAACGTGCGCTGACGTCACCGAAAAACTCTTCTTTTTCGCAGTCTTCGACAATCTGTCCCTTGTCCATGAAAATCACCCGATTGGCGACCTTGCGAGCGAAGCCCATTTCGTGGGTCACGCACATCATGGTCATGCCTTCGTGCGCCAGTTGTACCATCACGTCGAGCACTTCGTTGACCATTTCGGGGTCCAGCGCAGACGTCGGTTCGTCAAACAGCATGACCACCGGGTCCATCGCCAGGGCGCGAGCGATGGCAACACGCTGTTGCTGACCACCGGAAAGCTGCCCGGGATGCTTGTGCGCATGCTCGGAGAGACCGACGCGGTCCAGCAATTTCAGGCCTTTTTCGGTCGCTTCGGCCTTGCTGCGACCCAGTACCTTGATCTGCGCGATGGTCAGGTTTTCGACAATGCTCAGGTGCGGGAACAGTTCGAAGTGCTGAAACACCATGCCGACCCGCGAGCGCAGTTTTGGCAGGTTGGTCTTCGAGTCGGAAATCGATGTGCCGTCGACGACAATGTCGCCTTTTTGAAACGGTTCCAGCGCATTCACGCATTTGATCAGGGTCGACTTGCCGGAACCGGAGGGCCCGCACACCACAACCACTTCACCTTTGCTGACCTCGGTGCTGCAATCGGTCAGCACCTGGAAGTCGCCATACCATTTGTTGACGTTTTTGATGGAAATCATACGGCAAACCTTTTTTGCAGACGCTTCACCAGCAGCGAGGCGGCAAAGCTGATCGTGAAATACACCAGACCGGCAATGATCAGGAACTCGTTGGCGCGCCCGATGATGTCGCCACTGGAGCGCGATGCATTGAGAAAGTCCACAAGGCCCACGGTGTACACCAGAGAGGTGTCCTGGAACAGAATGATGCTCTGTTGCAGCAACAGCGGCGTCATCTTGCGAAACGCCTGGGGCAGGATGATCAGTCGCATCATCTGCGAGTAATTCATGCCCAGCGCCTGGGCTGCGCCCATCTGTCCTTTGGAAATCGACTGCACGCCGGCACGGACGATTTCGCAAAAGTACGCGGCTTCGAACATCATGAAGGCCACGACACAGGAAGCGAAGGCCCCGATGGGCGTGTCTTCACCGGTAATCCAGCGCAACACGAATGGCACTGCGAGGTAGAACCAGGTGATCACCAGCAGCAGCGGGATCGAACGGAAGTAGTTCACGTAAGCGCCAGCCACATTGGCCAGCAGCTTGTTTGATGACAGGCGCATCAACGCCAGCAAAGTGCCAAGCACCAGGCCGCCGACAACACCCATTGCCATCAGCTTGAGGGTCATGACCATGCCGTTCCACAGGCCGGGAATGGCCGGAACGATTCCAGTGAAGTCCATTATTTGCCCCCCAGCGAGATGAGTCCGGGTACAGCGACTTTCTTCTCGATCATGCGCATCAGCAGCATCAGGCTCATGTTCAGCGTGAAGTAGATGAGGGTGGCGAGCGTAAAGGCTTCAAACAGGTTGGCGGAAAACTCGGCGGTCTGTTTGGTCTGCGCGAGCAGCTCCATCAGGCCGATCAGCGACGCTACCGACGAGTTCTTGAACACGTTCAGGAATTCGGAAGTGAGCGGCGGAATGATGATCCGGTAAGCCTGTGGCAACAGCACGTTCCAGTAGATCTGCGGCAGCTTGAAGCCCATTGCACGCGCGGCCGATTCCTGGCCCTTTGGCAGTGCTTCAATGCCGGTACGCACCTGTTCGCAGACCCGTGCAGCGGTAAACAGACCCAGGCAGACCACCACGCTCAGGAACGCTGAGGTAGTCGGGTTGAGGTCCTGCTTGTACCACTCCTGCAGGTTTTCCGGCAGCAGGTCGGGCACCAGAAAGTACCAGATGAACAGCTGCACCAGTAGTGGCACATTACGGAAAATTTCCACGTATACCGTGGCAATACCCGATACCAGACGGCTTGGTACGGTGCGCATGACGCCCAGTACCGAACCCAGTATCAGGGCAATAATCCAGGCAACGACAGCAATGGCGATGGTCCAGCCCAGGCCGGATATGAACCAGTCCAGATAGGTCTCGCTGCCGACGCCGGTGGACTTGAAGAACACGCCCCAGTCCCAGTTGTAATTCATCAGGGTCTCCCCCTATTTTTCTATTTATATCGAGATGCACGCACTGTCGGACTTCGAGAGTGAGGAGCCGGTCCCGAACAGGTTTTGCCTGCTCGGGATGCGATCAGTTCAGGCTGGCTGAACCGGTTGCTCAGGCTTTCTTGTCTTCTGCGGCCTTGTCGGTCGGGTTCTGAATCAGTTCCTTGAGCTTGTCGCTCATCGGGAAATTCAGATTCAGCCCTTTAGGCGGCACGGGGGACATGAACCACTTGCTGTAGATGGCGTTGATGTCGCCAGACTTGTAGGTGGCAATAATGGCGTCATCCACTGCCTTCTTGAACGGGGCATCGCCCTTGCGGACCATGCAGCCGTAGATTTCGTAGGATTGCGCAGTACCGGTCACTGCCCAGTCATCCGGCTTCTTGGCCTTGGCCATCTCGCCGGCCAGCAGCGCGTCGTCCATCATGAATGCGACCGCACGGCCAGACTCAAGCATCTGGAAGGATTCGCCGTGGTCCTTGGCCGAGATCACGTTCATGCCCATCTGCTTGTCGGCGTTCATCGCCTTGAGGATGCGCTCGGACGTTGTGCCCGCGGTGGTCACGACGTTCTTGCCTTTCAGGTCATCGAAGTCCTTGTAGCTGGAGTCTTTTTTCGACAGCAGGCGCGTGCCGACTTCGAAGATGCCGATGGAGAAGTCGACCTGCTGCTGACGCTCGACATTGTTGGTGGTCGAACCACATTCAACGTCGACGGTGCCGTTCTGAACCAGCGGAATACGGGTCTGAGACGTTACCAGGTTGTACTTGACCTTGAGGTCAGGCATGTCGAGGTCTTTCTTGATGGCTTCGACGATTTTCAGCTGGATGTCATGCGAGTAGCCCATCGGTACGCCAGAAGCGTCTGCGATGTAGGAAAACGGAATGGACGCGTCACGGTGGCCCAGCGTGATGGTGCCGGATTCCTTGATTTTCTTCAGGGTGCCGGTAAGTTCGGCGGCGAAAACCGGGGTGCTGATCAGAGCGGCAGTGATTGCTACGCCCAACAGATGGGGAACGATGCGCATTGATGAATCCTTGATTTCATTTTTTATTGATGGGGCCGCAATGGGAGGCAGCCCGCTTCTTGGCGAATGCTTCAACGGCGTCCAGATCCAGACACACGCCCTGTCGAAACGCTCGGTTCAGAGTGTAGAGCATGAGTCGTGCCAAGCAGCTTGAATCAATCAAGGCTATGAATTTAAAGGATTTTATTCGTGGTTGAATGCGACGCCCGGAATCGAAGCGTCCGGGAAGCCGAATCAGGCAGAGCGAAATGTTCGGAAAACCGAATGCAGCCGGGTATTCAGGGGAGGGCGGTGCAGAGGAACAAACCTGTTCGCCGCGCGATGGACGAACAGGTGGTATGCGAGCTATCAGGCAGCCTCGATAGCGCCCTTGTTGCGCACAACAGTTTCCAGGTAGCTGCGCACAGCGGCCTGTTCTTCAGGCGTAGTGAACAGGCCAAGCTTGGTTCGGCGCCACAGGATGTCTTCGATGCTGGTAGCCCATTCCTGGTCGCACAGGTAATCGACCTCTCGGGTGTACAGACCTGCACCCAGATGCTGGCCGAGGTCTTCCAGACCTTGCGCGCCTTCCAGCAAGCGCCAGCTGCGGCTGCCGTAGGTAATCGCCCAGCGTTTGGCGATAGGCGCGGGCAGCCAACTGAAGCGACGGGTCATTTCTGCTGCCAAGGCTTCTGGCGTGGTCATGTCTTCGCCGCCTGGCAGTGCTGCCTTGGCCGTCCAGCTCGGTTTCATCTGCTTGAAGAACGGTGCCAATTGCGTCATCGCCGATTCGGCCAGTTTGCGGTAGGTGGTCAGCTTGCCGCCGAACACCGACAGAATTGGTGCCTCGTCCGCGCCGCCTGACAACGAAAGCGTGTAATCACGGGTAATGGCAGACGGATTATCGGACTCGTCGTTGCACAGCGGGCGCACGCCAGAGAATGTGTGGAGCACGTCTGCGCGACTCAACTGTTTCTTGAAGTGGTCGTTGGCCACTTTCAGCACGTAATCCATCTCGCCTTCGGTGATGTCCACCTTGTTCGGATCGCCCTGATACTCACGGTCGGTGGTGCCGACGATGGTGAAGTGCTCCAGGTACGGAATCGTGAACACGATGCGCTTGTCTTCGTTCTGCAGAATGAACGCGTGCTCACCCTCGTACAGTTTCGGCACGATCAGGTGGCTGCCTTGAATCAGGCGGATGCCGTAAGCCGAATCGAGCTTGAGGTCTTCACGGATGAACTTGGCCACCCACGGGCCTGCCGCATTGACCAATGCCTTGGCGTGGATCGAGAACAGGCTGCCGTCGCTGCGCTCAAGATGCAGATGCCACATGCCCTTGATACGGCGGGCGCTGACACAGCGAGTCTGAGTATGAATGTGCGCGCCGTTTTCACGCGCTGCCATGGCGTTGAGCACCACCAGACGAGCGTCATCGACCCAGCAATCGGAGTATTCGAAGCCACGGGTGATGCTCGAGTTGAGCGGGCTGTCCGCACCAAAACGAATGGTTTTCGAAGCGGGCAGCTTTTCGCGCTTGCCGAGGTTGTCATACAGGAACATGCCGGCACGAATCATCCACGCTGGACGCAGGTGCGGGCGGTGCGGCAAGACAAAACGCATGGGTTTAACGATGTGCGGCGCCTTGGCAAGCAACACTTCGCGCTCTGCGAGTGCCTCGCGGACCAGGCGGAATTCGTAGTGCTCAAGATAGCGCAGGCCGCCATGAATCAGCTTGCTGCTGGCCGAGGACGTGTGGCTGGCCAGGTCGTCCTTTTCGCAAAGAAAAACCGACAGGTCGCGACCGGAGGCATCCGCCGCAATACCGACACCATTGATGCCACCGCCAATAACGGCGATGTCGTAAACCTCGGAGAGGGGTTGGGTTGGCACGGTAGTGTGGGGCATTGGTGGCCTCCTGGACAATTCGTGAGCAAAGCTCGAAAGGCGAATCTGAACATTAATGTTCACTTTCGAAAATAATAGCTCAATAAAATTGCCCTTGCCAGCAAGTATCGATTGAAAATACTGATGGTGGAGTCAGGAAAAGAACAAAAATGAACATTGTAGGGCGGGATGTTATGCGCGGGATGATCGTATTTTCTGATGCTTTTCGTTCTGCACATGCCAGCCTAGACACCTCTCGTGTCTCAGGCTCCAGCGGGAATGCAGATCGCGACGCTCTGGCCGCACGAGGACGCAGAGCGTCCAGAAAGGCATGCGACGCGGAGCGTCGCACGATATTCGGCGCTCTGCGTCACACATCTGCGCCGCGCCTCATATTCAGGATAGGGCGCAGAGTATCCAGAACGGCATGTGTAATCGCGGAAACCACTCGTTCCTGACAATCACACTACTTCCAGACGAATTTTGTGCTGATTCAGCAACTGCTGCAGCGCGGGCACAGGTGGCTGATCGGTTACCAGGCAGTCGATGAGGGTGATTGGCCCCAAGCGGACCATCGCATTGCGCCCGAACTTGCTGGAGTCAGCCGCCAGCAGCACTTTGCGTGCGTTGGCGATGATCGCCTGGGAAACCCGTACTTCCTGATAATCGAAATCCAGCAGGCTGCCGTCTTCATCGATACCGCTGATGCCGACCAGGGCGAAGTCCACCTTGAACTGGGTAATGAAGTCGATACTGCCCTGGCCTACGACGCCGCCGTCACGACGCACATTGCCGCCAGCTATCAAGACCTCGAAATCATCCTTGGTACTTAGGATCGATGCCACATGCAGGTTATTGGTGATGATCTTCAGGTTGTTGTGGTTGAGCAGGGCGCGGGCGATGGATTCGGTGGTGGTGCCGATATTGATGAACAACGAGGCGTTGTCCGGGATCTGCGCGGCGATGGCCTCGGCTATCCGTTGTTTTTCGTCGCGCATCTGATCCGCACGCATGGCGTAGGCGGTGTTTTCGATGCTGGAGTCATAGGCCGCGCCGCCGTGGTAGCGACGCAGCAGATTCATTTCCGCCAGTTGATTGATATCACGGCGGATGGTTTGTGGGGTCACGACGAACAGCGTCGCCATTTCCTCAATGCTGACGTAACCACGGTCACGGACCAGTTCGAGGATCTGTTGTTGGCGGGGAGGCAGGTTCATTGTTTTTCCTTGAGCGCCCTCTGCAAATGGCGCCCATCATGCCGCAGGCAAGTGTGACCTGTCAGCCGGAATCCTGTCCCCTCCGCACAACAGCGGGTATCACTCTTCGTTTTCGTGCGGTTCCCAGTCACGGGTCCGCGCGACAGCTTTTTGCCAGCCCGCGTAGAGTTTCTCGCGGTGGGCCTCTTCGCAGGAAGGTTCGAACACGCGCTCGATCACCGCCTTGTTGCGCAACTCGTCCAGGCTGCTCCAGAACCCGATCGCCAGACCGGCCAGGAACGCGGCGCCCAAGGCTGTTGTTTCACGCATTTGCGGGCGTTCAACGTGGGTGCCGAGAATGTCCGCCTGGAACTGCATCAGGAAGTTGTTGGCCACGGCACCGCCGTCCACGCGCAGTGACTTGAGGCGTTCGCCGGAGTCCTGCTGCATCGCATCAAGTACGTCGCGGGTTTGATAGGCGATGGATTCCAGCGCTGCACGGATGATGTGATCAACCTTCACGCCACGGGTCAGGCCGAACAGTGCGCCTCGTGCATACGGGTCCCAGTAGGGCGCACCCAGACCGGTGAACGCCGGCACCAGATACACGCCGTTGCTGTCCTTGACCTTGCTGGCAAAGTATTCGGTGTCCAGCGCGTCGTTGATGAGTTTGAGTTCGTCGCGCAGCCACTGCACGGTCGAGCCACCGTTGAACACGGCGCCTTCCAATGCGTAAGCCACTTCACCGCGAGGCCCGCAGCCAATGGTAGTCAGCATGCCATGCGCCGATTTCACCGCTTTCTTGCCGGTGTTCATCAGCAGGAAGCAGCCGGTGCCGTAGGTGTTCTTGGCTTGGCCGGGTTCGACACACATTTGGCCGAACAGCGCCGCCTGTTGGTCGCCTGCGATACCGGCAATCGGGATGCCGCTCTTGCTGTGGCCGTAGACCTCGGAAGAGCCTTTGACTTCTGGCAGGATCTCACGCGGGATATCCAGCACATCGAGCATGCGCTGATCCCATTCCAGCGTATGGATGTTGAACAGCATGGTCCGCGAGGCGTTGGTGTAGTCGGTAACGTGCACCTTGCCGCCGGTGAATTTCCAGATCAGCCAGGTATCGATGGTGCCGAACATCAGTTCGCCTTTGCGGGCGCGCTCGCGGCTGCCTTCGACGTTGTCCAGAATCCACTTGACCTTCGAACCGGAGAAGTACGGGTCAATCACCAGGCCTGTAGTGTCCTTGATGTACTCCTCAAGACCGTCACGCTTGAGCTGCTGGCAAATCTCGGTGCTGCGTCGGCACTGCCAGACAATTGCGTTGTAGATAGGGCGGCCGGTATCGCGCTCCCAGATGACGGTGGTTTCGCGCTGGTTGGTGATACCGATGGCAGCGATCTGGTTATGGTGCAGATCAGCCTGCGCCAGCGCCTTGGTCATGCACGCAGTCTGAGTGGCGAAGATTTCCATCGGGTCGTGCTCGACCCAGCCTGCCTGCGGATAGTGCTGTACGAATTCGCTTTGGGCAGTGCTCACCACGTTGGCATCGCGGTCGAAAATAATGGCGCGCGAGCTGGTGGTGCCCTGGTCAAGAGCAATGATGTAGTTCTTGTTCTGTGTGTCAGTCATGTCGATTGCCTTGCATTGTTGGGTGGGATTCAGTTGGGTGAGATTCAAATTGAGTGAAATTCAAGATGAAGCCTGAACTTTGCCGCGAACCACTGGAGCATTTTTTTCGTTTTCAACAGGATCGGCACTCGGCAGATGACGCGCAATCAGCGCGCGATAGCCAGCAGCACCAAGGCAGGCGCCCAGGATGGGCGCAAAAATCGGAACCAGGAAATAAGGAATGTCACGACCACCGGTGAAGGCTATTTCACCCCAGCCAGCGAAGAACGTCATCAGCTTTGGACCGAAGTCGCGCGCCGGGTTCATGGCAAAACCGGTCAGCGGGCCCATCGAGCTGCCGATCACCGCCACCAGCAGGCCTATCAGCAAGGGTGCCAGCGGGCCGCGCGGCAAACCGTTGCTGTCATCGCCCAAAGCCATGATGACGCCCATCAAAATAGTGGTGATGACCACTTCGACCAGAAATGCCTGCCCCACGGAAATGGCAGGGTTTGGATAGGTCGAGAACACCGACGCCAGTTCAAGGCTCTGTTCGCTGCCGCGAATGATGTGGTGCGCATGTTCGAAGTCGAAAAAAAGACTGATGTACAACAGGTACACCAAGCCCGCTCCGCAGAACGCGCCTGCGATTTGCACCGAGATATAAAAAGGCAATTTGCGTTTTTCGAAACCGGCAAACAGACTCAGCGCGATGCTGACGGCCGGGTTGAGGTGGGCACCTGAAATGCCGGCGCTGAGGTAGATCCCCATGCTGACGGCCATGCCCCAGATGATGCAGATTTCCCACAAGCCGAAAGTGGCTCCCGCGACCTTGAGCGCTGCAACGCATCCTGTGCCGAAAAAAATCATCAGGGCTGTGCCAAGAAATTCAGCTACACATTGCCCGGTGAGTGTCGGTTGTTTTAGTGCGATGGTCATGGATACCTCATTTTTGTTTTTGTCTCGGCACCCTGAGACAGGCATGGGTGCTCGTTATTCGTGCGTATCAGAAAAACCCCATTTCTGATCGCTGGTGCGAGTTATACCGAAAAACCGCTTTCGATAATATTCGTAAACGAAAAAATATAGACAAGAAACAACGCTGTCAAAGGTCGGAACCGAACGGTCATGGAGTGGATACGAGCCCGCACAGCCGCTTTATACCGGGATTTTATGGCTGTTACCAAAAAGCCATCAGTGTTGCACGTGGCGTGAATCAAGGCATGTTCACTTTACTTGGCTTAAAGTGGCAGGCAGTCGGAAGCCTAAGGAGCGTTGCATGACCCCTGCACTGGATTTACTGAAAAAACTTCGCGCCGAACATCGTATCCACAGTTACGAACACGATCCCAAAGCAGCGTCATATGGGCTGGAAGCAGCGGAAAAGCTGGGGCTGGAGCCAGCGCGGGTTTTCAAGACATTGTTGGCCAGTACCGAAAAGGGCGAGTTACTGGTCGCCGTAGTGCCGGTCGTCGGAACGCTTGATCTGAAGGCTCTGGCACAGGCCGCCGGGGCGAAAAAAACCGAAATGGCTGACCCCGCGGCGGCGCAGCGCTCAACGGGCTACCTGTTGGGTGGCATCAGCCCACTGGGCCAGAAGAAGCGCCTGCGTACGTTCATTGACGACACAGCGCAGGGTTTTGAGAGTATTTACGTCAGCGCCGGGAGGAGGGGGCTGGAGGTTGAGCTTTCGGCAGCCGTGCTGGCCGAGCATACGCAGGCTCGGTTCGCACCGATTGGCAGGGAATAAGCTGGGGCTCAGTGATTGACCGTATGCGCCGCGACGCTGCCTGGCGCTGCAAACAGCACCAGATGGTCAGCTGCCACCCGAATACCGACTTCCTCGCCCTGGCTGTGATCGGCATGACTGGGGAAAATGGCTTCAAGTTGGCTGCCGGTAGACAGCTGCAGGCGATACAGCGTCGATGCGCCCTGAAATGTTCGACCGATTACCCGCGCTTTCAGGTCGCTTTGCGGCGCGTAGACGATATCGTCAGGTCGCAGCAAGACATCCACGGCGCTGCCGCTGACGCCCGGATATGCCCGGTTGCCACGCAGAACACCCAGTTCGGTGCGCACCGATTCGGGGTCTATCATCTGCCCGCGAATGAAATACCCCTGGCCAATGAAGCTGGCAACAAAGGGTGTGCGAGGTTCGTGATACAGGTTGTAAGGCGTATCCCACTGCTCCAGGCGACCCTCCTTGAATACGCCGACATGATCGCTGACCGCGAAAGCCTCTTCCTGATCATGGGTCACCAGAATGGCACTGGTGCCACGCGCTTTGAGAATATCGCGCACCTCATGGCTCAGACGTCTACGCAACTCGCCATCCAGATTGGAGAAGGGTTCATCGAGCAACAACAGTTTTGGCTCCGGTGCCAGCGCCCTGGCCAGGGCCACTCGTTGTTGCTGCCCGCCGGATAACTCGTGAGGGTAGCGTTTGCCCAAGGCGCCGAGGTTGACCAGTTCAAGCAACTCGGCGATCACCTGATCAAGGCGCGGGTGATTGCGAATGCCGAATGCGATGTTCTCGGCGACGCTCAGGTGCGGGAACAGCGCGTAATCCTGAAACACCATGCCGATGCGACGCTTTTCCGGTGCCAGAGTCCAGCCCGGGCGGGAAATGACTTCGCCTGCCAGGGTTATCTCCCCTGCATGTATCGGCTCGAAACCGGCAATCGCACGCAGTGTGGTGGTCTTGCCGCAGCCCGATGAACCCAGCAGGCAGCCGATATCACCCGCGTTAAGGTGCAGATTCAACTCCTGCACCACGCGCTGATTCTGATAGCCGCACGCCAGATTGCGCAGGTTCAGCAGCAACTGGCTCATGCGCGCTGATGGGACGGCGCGACGAGAAACTCCAGCAACGCTTTCTGTGCGTGCAGGCGATTCTCTGCCTGATCCCATGCGACCGAACGCGAATCATCCAGCAGATCTACACTGATTTCTTCGCCACGGTGGGCAGGCAGACAGTGCATGAACAGTACGTCCTTGTCGGCCAGGTCGAGCAAGGCGCGCGTTACCTGAAACGGTGCGAACAACGCCATGCGCCGAGCGGTTTCCTCTTCCTGACCCATGGAGGTCCACACGTCGGTGCTGACCAAGTGTGCACCGGCGACCGCTGCTTTCGGGTCGCGAACAATGGTCACTCGCTCACCGGCCAGCGCCAGGAACTCGGGGTTCGGCTCGTAACCGGCAGGGCAGGCCACGCGCAACTGGAAGTCGAACTGAATGGCCGCTTCTATATAGCTATTGCACATGTTGTTGCCATCGCCGATCCAGGCGACGGTCTTGCCTTTGATCGAGCCGCGATGCTCCAGAAAGGTTTGCATGTCGGCCAGCAACTGGCATGGGTGCAGGTCATCCGACAGACCATTGATAACCGGAACGCGGGAATTTGCGGCGAATTCGGTCAGATTACTGTGCGCATAGGTACGGATCATTACCGCATCGAGCATGCGTGACATCACTTTTGCGCTGTCGGCAATTGGCTCGCCACGGCCCAATTGGGTGTCGCGATGGGATAAAAAGATGGCCTGGCCACCCAACTGAATCATCCCTGCTTCAAAAGAAAGACGGGTACGTGTCGAGGATTTCTCGAAAATCATCCCCAATACCCGGTTCTTCAGCGGCTCAAAAAGCTCACCGCGATTTCGCAGGTCTTTGAGCTCTACGCCACGACGGATCAAGCCCAGGAGTTCATCTGGGGTGTAATCCATCATCGAGAGAAAGTGCCTGGCGTTCATGATTAACTACCTTTTTTGCAACAGACCGCAGGTTATCAAAGCCGGTTTTTATCGGGAAAACGGGCGAGACCTGCGGCGGAAGCCGCACGAGGCGACGAATAAGAAAGGCGCGATAGTATAAAAAAATGTCGCGTCTTACCAATAGCATGCTGTTTTCTGAAACACCGATGTCACTGGCGCTCCCTTTCAGGGGGCACTGTTATTCTTTGTTGACGAGTTAAAAACTGGCTAAGCTGATGAGGCCAATAGCCATCTCTGCTTTTTCCGAAGGCAGCATTTGTACACTGCTCAAATAGCGCTTGGCAATTAGTACCAATCCTGCAACAGTCCGGGTTTGCGCGGGTGCGCTGAATGCGACCCGCTTCACGGGCTGGAAACAAGGACCGTTTCTTTAATGCCGGGCGTAGGTTATAAATCGTTGCCGATACATTACTGATCGAGGGGTGGGGAATGGACTCAAAAGAGCGTCAACTAACGGAGTTACTCGGGCTGACCGCCCGCACGCTTACCCATCTGACCGCCTCAATGACCTCGATGTCCTTTGAGTTGCTGCGCAGCGAGGACGAAGTCACGCGTAATGCGGGGCGGCGCATGATTGATCGCATGGCGACCATCAGCTCAGGGCTCGACGAGCACTGGCGCCTGATCGGTGACCTGACCGGTGTTCACCTGGCTCAGGAGCAGGTCGAAACCGTCACTGAAATCCAGCTGCAGCGCAAGGTCGTCACGCCTATCGGCGGCTGATACGGTCTACTCATCGGCGCGCCTGATGCTCCCCGATTCACATGACAAACGTCAGTGGCGCGGGGCATTGGCAGCGGCCATAGTGCTTGTCAGGCAATCAACCGGATTGCCACGACAAGATCTGAGGCTGTGATGACCCGGACTGAACACTACCGCGCCTGCCACCTGTGCGAGGCCATTTGCGGTCTTGCCATCGAGACCGTTACCGAGCCGGATTCTGCCCCGCGCATCACCTCGATCAAGGGTGACCCGCTGGACACTTTCAGCCGTGGCCACATCTGCCCCAAGGCTGTTGCGCTGCAAGACATCCAGAACGACCCCGACCGCTTGCGTCAGCCGATGCTGCGCAGTGGTGATCAATGGCGACCGATTGCCTGGCAGGCCGCGTTCGATATGGTGGCAGAGCGGCTTTACGCGATTCAACAGCGCCATGGGCAGAACACGGTAGCGGTTTATCAGGGTAACCCCAGCGTGCACAACTATGGGCTGATGACCCACAGCAATTACTTCCTCGGGCTGCTCAAGACTCGTAATCGCTTCTCGGCGACCTCGGTTGACCAGTTGCCGCATCACCTCACCAGTTTTCTGATGTATGGCCACGGCATGTTGTTGCCGATTCCGGATATCGATCACACCGACTTCATGCTGATCCTGGGTGGCAACCCATTGGCGTCCAACGGCAGCATCATGACCGTGCCAGATGTTGAGAAGCGTCTGAAAGCCATCCAGCAGCGCGGCGGTAAACTCGTGGTCATCGACCCGCGCCGCAGTGAGACGGCGGCCATCGCCGACCAGCACCTGTTCGTGCGTCCGGGCGGTGATGCAGCGCTGCTGTTCGGGCTGCTCAATACTCTGTTTGAAGAAGGCCTGACTCGCGAGAGTCACTTGCCTATCGATGGCCTGGATCAGGTGCGACACGCCATTGCAGGTTTCACTGCGCAGGCCATGAGCCCACGCTGCGGCATTGCTGCCGAGCAGATCCGGCAACTGGCGCGGGATTTTGCTGCAGCCGACAAGGCGGTCTGTTATGGCCGAATGGGGGTGTCGACCCAGGCCTTCGGCACGCTGTGTCACTGGTTGGCGCAACTGATCAATCTGGTGACCGGCAACCTGGATCGCGTGGGCGGAACGCTGTGTACGGAGCCCGCAGTTGACCTCGTCAGTTCGACTTCGGGCGGCCATTTCAATCTATGGCAAAGCCGGGTGTCCGGCCTGCCTGAGTACGGCGGCGAGTTGCCGGTTTCAGCGCTCGCCGAGGAAATGCTCGTGGACGGGGAAGGGCAGGTTCGCGCGCTGGTGACTGTCGCGGGTAACCCGGTTCTGTCCACCCCCAATGGCCGTCAGTTGGAGCAGGCGCTCGAAGGTCTGGAGTTCATGCTCAGCATTGATCTGTACATCAACGAAACTACCCGCCACGCCGACTTGATCCTGCCGTCCACCTCAGCGTTGGAAAACGATCACTACGACACCACCTTCAATACCCTGGCAGTGCGCAACGTCACTCGCTTCAATCAGGCCATTTTCGACAAGCCCGAAGGTGCGCTGCATGACTGGGAGATATTTGTCGGTCTGGCCAGATCATTTGCAGCCCAGGCGCAGCGTGAACTCAAACCGACCCTGCCACCCGCGCAGATGATTGATCGCGGGTTGCGCGCAGGCTTCTATGGCGATGCATCGCCGCACAAACTGTCACTGGAAACGTTGGCCAGCTACCCGCATGGGCTTGATCTGGGCGCGTTGAAGCCTAACCTCACCGAACGCCTGAAAACCGCCAATGGGCGGATTCAGGCGGCCCCAGAGGTCATCATGGCCGACCTGACGCGCTTCGCTGCGGATCCCGCTCCCGATTCCGGAGCATTGTTGCTGATTGGTCGTCGGCACGTGCGCAGCAATAATTCGTGGATGCACAACTATCACAGGCTGGTAAAAGGCAAGCCCCGGCATCAATTGCTGATGCACCCTGACGATCTTGCCTGTCGTGGTTTGAGCGATGGCCAGCAGGTTCGGGTCAGCTCCCGGGTCGGGACGATCGAGGTGCAGGTGTTGGGCAGTCTGGACATGATGCCCGGAGTGGTCAGCCTGCCGCATGGCTGGGGGCATTCGCGTGCGGGGGTGAAAATGGATATTGCCCGGAGTCAGCCAGGGGTGAGCGCCAATGACCTGACCGACGAACGGCAACTCGACGTACTCTCCGGCAATGCGGCGTTGAACGGTGTGCCGGTACAGGTGGCTGCCTGTTAAGGCTCAAGACAGAGCGTCATGCTCGGGATTTCGTTACAATGCGCCACCGTGCCGACAACTGAGTCGGATATTTCAGCCGAGGTGCTCCATGGATATCATCGAAACGATCAAAGAGCAGATTGCCAACAACACCATTCTGCTTTACATGAAAGGCGCTCCGAATGCCCCTCAATGCGGCTTTTCGGCCAAGGCTTCCCAAGCATTGATGGCGTGTGGCGAAAAATTTGCCTACGTCGACATTCTGCAAAACCCTGAAATTCGCGCCAACCTGCCAAAGTACGCCAACTGGCCGACTTTCCCGCAACTGTGGGTGGCTGGCGAACTGGTCGGCGGTAGCGACATCATCACCGAAATGATGGCTGATGGTTCGCTGCAAACGCTGGTCAAGGAAGCATCGGCCGCCAAAGCCGAGTAAAGCCTTGCGCTGCAGCGTGGGCACGATCGTCGAGATTATCGTGTCCTGCGCTCAAGCATGGTTTTACGCACAAGAAAAAGCCCGCTCTCGATTGAGGCGGGCTTTTTCATTGCAACGCAACCGGTAAATCAGTCGCCCATCTGCGACTGCAGGTAGTTCTCGATACCGACTTTGACGATCAGCCCCAGCTGAGTCTCCAGCCAGTCGATTTGCTCTTCCTTGGGCTCAAGGATGTCTTCCAGCAGCTCACGGCTGCCGAAGTCACCTACCGTTTCGAAGTGAGCGATCGCGGCTTTCAGATCAGCCAGGCCTTTCTGCTCGATCTTCAGGTCGCACTCCAGCATTTCCTTGGTGTGCTCGCCAATCAGGATCTTGCCCAGATCCTGCAGGTTTGGCAGCCCTTCAAGGAACAGCGTGCGCTTGATCAGCTTGTCAGCGTACTTCATCGCATGGATGGATTCTTTGTACTCATGGCCGCCGAGCTTTTTCAGACCCCAGTCTTCATACATGCGCGCATGCAGGAAATACTGATTGATGGCGACCAGCTCGTTTCCGAGGATCTTGTTGAGATGCTGGATGACTGTAATGTCGCCTTTCATGTTCGAGGTCCTGCCGGTGGCTTGTGTATATAAGCGCCGAGTGTGAGCCGCGCTTAAACGCCTGTCAAACCTAAGTTGTTGAATAATAAGTGAATTTAAATAGGAATAAGAATGTTTGAGTTCCGCATCTTGACGCTAAGCGCTTGAATTACAGGCATAAAAAAACCGGGCAGGGTGCCCGGTTCTTTAAAAGAGGGGTATTCAGGCGGCTGAAAATTCTGCTGGATAGGCCAGCGATGCCTGAGTGGTTTGCAGTTCTGTCAGCGTGTCACGCACCACTTCCTTCGCAAGGCAGGCGCATTTTCCGCATTTACTCGCAACACCCAGCGTTTCACGGACTTCACGATAACTGCAGCAGCCTTCCAGAATTGCATCCCGGATTTGACCGTCTGTGACACCTTGGCAAAGACAAACATACATAAGCTATTGACCGTCGCTGGTTTATTGCTTGGTGCCGAGGAGCTTAATGTTAATGAGAATGCTTGTCAAAACTGTTTTGGGTTCGATTCAGGTAGAACGATGAGTGGTTGTTTTCAGAGTCAGCGTATCCAGATATCCCGTTCCAGACAGGCATGAAAAAACCGGCGCGAAGCCGGTCCGTTCAATGGCGTGCCGACCTTAGTCGTCGAAGTCTTCCCAGCCGCCCATTTCCTTCCAGCGGTTGACGATGCCGCAGAACAGCTCTGCAGTCTTCTCGGTGTCGTAGCGAGCCGAGTGGGCCTCGCGGCCGTCGAAGTCGATTCCGGCAGCCTGGCAGGCCTTGGCCAGCACGGTCTGACCGTAGGCCAGGCCTGCGAGGGTAGCGGTGTCGAAGCTTGAGAACGGGTGAAACGGGTTGCGCTTCATGTCCATTCGCGCGACAGCGGCATTGACGAAGCCGAGGTCGAAGCTGGCGTTATGGCCGACCAGCACGGCGCGTTTGCAGCCATTGGCCTTGAGAGCCTTGCGCACGCCGCGGAAGATGTCGTTCATTGCGGTTTCTTCGCTGACCGCCATGCGCAACGGGTGATCCAGCTTGATACCGGTAAACTCCAGCGCAGCGGGTTCGACGTTGGCACCTTCGAACGGCTCTACGCGGAAGAAATAGGTGTGTTCCGGGAACACGAAGCCTCTTTCATCCATGCCGATGGTCACGGCAGCAATTTCCAGCAGTGCGTCGGTGGCTGAGTTGAAACCGCCGGTTTCTACGTCGACGACCACGGGCAGGTAGCCGCGAAAGCGTGCTGCCATCGGGTGACGAGAACCGCCGCCACCGCCGTGGCCTTCGTGTTCGTCGTCAAAATGATCTTCACTCACGCGTGTTCCTCCAGACGCCAGCGCAGTTTTTCACCAGCGCGCAGCGGGATAACGGTCAACTCGCCAAACGGCAGGCTGGCAGGGGCGGTCCACTCGTCACGCACCAGCGTGATGGTGTCCTGATTGGCGGGCATGCCGTAGAACGCCGGACCGTGAAGGCTGGCGAAGCCTTCCAGTTTGTCCAGAGCGTTACGCTGCTCGAAAGCTTCTGCATACAATTCGATGGCCGCGTAGGCGGTGTAGCAACCGGCGCAACCGCAAGCGTTTTCCTTGGCGTGTTGGGCGTGCGGTGCCGAGTCGGTACCCAGGAAGAACTTGCCGCTGCCACTGGTGGCGGCGTCGAGCAGGGAGGCCTGATGCGTATTGCGCTTGAGAATGGGCAGGCAATAGAAGTGCGGACGAATGCCGCCAACCAGCATGTGATTACGGTTGTACAGCAGGTGATGCGCGGTGATGGTCGCCGCGACATTGGCTGATGCTTCATTGACGAACTGCACCGCTTCACCGGTGGTGATGTGTTCAAACACCACTTTTAGCGTCGGGAAGCGTTCGACTACACGACGCAGGTGCTCATCGATGAAGACCTTTTCGCGATCGAATACGTCGATCTCGCCGCGCGTCACTTCCCCGTGTACCAGCAGGAGCATGCCGACTTCAGCCATGGCTTCGAGGGCAGGGAAGATCTTGTCGATGCTGGTGACACCGGAATCGGAGTTGGTGGTTGCACCGGCCGGATACAGCTTGGCGGCGTGCACGAAGCCACTGGCTTTCGCGGTACGGATGTCTTCAGGCGTGGTCTGGTCGGTGAGGTACAGCACCATCAACGGCTCGAAGCGGCTGCCGGCCGGGCGTGCAGCCAGAATGCGCTGACGATAGGCATCGGCTTGCTGCGCGTTGCGCACTGGAGGCACGAGGTTGGGCATGATGATTGCGCGGCCAAAAGTTCGCGCTACGTCAGCAACGGTATGAGGCAAGACAGCTCCGTCACGGAGGTGAATGTGCCAGTCGTCGGGACGCAGGAGGGTCAGGCGGTCAGACATTGGGGATTCCAGGCGGGTCAAACTCGCTGGGAATGCTACCGGAAAAGACTCTCTCAGGCATCCGCTATCAAGTTTTGCACGAAGTTACCGATAGCCCCCTTGTCAGTCAGTCATTTTTTGTTTCGCGTTTATTTCCAGTGGAGCCTCCCGTGCGCCAGCGATATTTAGCCCTGCTCAGCATGTTTGCCAGCCTCCCGGCGATGGCTATCAGTTTCCAGACACGTCTGGAGAGCATCGAGTGGAAGGTCGAAGGCGATCAGTTCGAATGCCGCCTGACTCAGCCGATCACCGACTTCGGTGCCGGTGAGTTCGTGCGCCGTGCCGGTGAGCAGGCGACGTTTCGCCTCAAGGCTTCATACAACATGCTGGGCAACGGTTCAGCAACGCTGCTGGCCGCCGCAGCACCGTGGCAGCCGGGGCGCGGTGATATCAATCTGGGTTCGGTGCGCGTCAGCAATGGCGACATACCCTTCAATACTTCCCAGGCACAGGCCGGGCGCCTGATCAGTGGTCTGATGGACGGTCGCAGCCCGCTTATCCGTCACTACACCCGTGACGGTGGCCAGATGGAAGTGCGCCTGCTGCCGGTCAAGTTCAGCAAGGCGTTCAGCGATTACCAGGCGTGCACAGCCAAACTTCTGCCGATGAACTTCGATCAGGTCAAACAGGCTGAAGTGGGATTTCCCGGTGGCGGTATTGAACTGGATGCCCGTGCCAAGGCGCGTCTGGACAACATGGTGGCCTATCTGAAGGCCGACCCGACGGTTAACCGTATCGAGCTTGACGGCCATTCGGATAACAGTGGCAATCGACTCACCAACCGTGACCTTTCCCGCCGCCGTGCGCTGGCGGTTATGGACTACTTCAAGGCTCAGGGTATCCCCGAGCAGCAAATCACCCTGCGGTTTCACGGCGAACGCTACCCGCTGGTGCCCAACACCAATGAGGCCAATCGTGCGCGCAACCGCCGCGTGAACGTGCATCTGGAGCGTGTTGCGCCCGATGAGCGTCCGGTACCTGTAGCCTCTGCGGTCAGTGCAGCGCACACGTCCTGAGGGCTGCATAACGCTCCTGCCAAACGTCGCCTTGTCGTCACAAGCTGTCGCGCCCCTGTAAATTTGCTGGTTTGAACGGTAGAATCAGCGGTTTTCCGTACAACCCGGTGGAGTGATGGCATGGCGGACGTAAACAAGGTAGTTCTCGCGTATTCCGGTGGCCTGGATACTTCGGTAATCCTCAAGTGGCTGCAAGATACGTACAACTGCGAAGTGGTGACCTTTACCGCTGACCTGGGTCAGGGTGAAGAAGTCGAGCCGGCGCGCGCCAAGGCTCAGGCCATGGGCGTGAAAGAAATCTACATCGATGACCTGCGCGAAGAATTTGTGCGTGATTTCGTGTTCCCGATGTTCCGTGCCAACACCGTCTATGAAGGCGAGTACCTGCTGGGCACTTCCATCGCTCGCCCGCTGATCGCCAAGCGCCTGATCGAGATCGCCAACGAAACCGGCGCTGATGCCATTTCCCATGGTGCCACCGGCAAAGGCAACGATCAGGTGCGTTTCGAGCTGGGCGCCTATGCGCTCAAGCCAGGGGTCAAAGTGATTGCTCCGTGGCGTGAATGGGACCTGCTCTCTCGTGAAAAGCTGATGGACTACGCCGAGAAGCACAACATTCCGATCGAGCGTCACGGCAAGAAGAAATCTCCGTACTCGATGGATGCCAACCTGCTGCACATCTCCTATGAGGGCGGCGTGCTGGAAGACACCTGGACCGAGCATGAAGAAGACATGTGGCGCTGGACCAAGTCCCCTGAGGACGCGCCGAACGTTGCAACTTATCTGGAGCTGACCTACCGCAATGGCGACATCGTTGCGCTGGACGGCGTTGAGATGACACCTGCCACTGTGTTGGCGACCCTGAACCGCATCGGTGGCGAAAACGGCATCGGACGTCTGGATATCGTTGAAAACCGCTACGTGGGCATGAAGTCCCGTGGCTGCTACGAGACACCGGGCGGCACCATCATGCTGCGCGCTCACCGCGCCATTGAGTCGATCACCCTGGACCGTGAAGTCGCCCACCTCAAGGACGAACTGATGGCCAAGTACGCCAGCCTGATCTACACCGGTTACTGGTGGAGCCCGGAGCGTCTTATGCTGCAGCAGATGATCGACGCGTCTCAGGCCCATGTGAACGGTGTTGTACGTCTGAAGCTTTATAAGGGCAATGTGATCGTCACCGGTCGCAAGTCGGACGATTCGTTGTTCGATGCCAATATTGCTACCTTTGAAGATGACGCAGGCGCCTATGATCAGGCTGATGCGGCAGGCTTCATAAAGCTCAATGCCTTGCGTATGCGTATTGCTGCGAATAAAGGCCGCAAGCTGTTCTGATGCTGCTGGTTGTTCGATGAGTGCAGCCCTTGCGGGGCTG
The DNA here is from genome assembly GCF_032587795.1 of Pseudomonas syringae group sp. 247E2. Taxonomy (NCBI): domain Bacteria; kingdom Pseudomonadati; phylum Pseudomonadota; class Gammaproteobacteria; order Pseudomonadales; family Pseudomonadaceae; genus Pseudomonas; species Pseudomonas syringae group sp. 247E2. The sequence goes on from NZ_JAWHPK010000001.1 coordinate 756,051, forward strand.
CACTTTAAACCCGGGTTCCCCGTCACGCCTGTAAAGCGTCAACGCCTGTAGCCATTTCTCGAATTCAGGCTCCCTGACAAGTTACTCATTGTTCATGAGTGTTTCGAAACCGTCCTGCCGGACACTCAATGTGTTTTCGGTGTTGCAGTGCGCGTTTGATATTGACAGCGTATTTCCTTCGGCAAGTCATGTAAGAAGTCTTTAGCCGGGTGCAGGCGATCATGTACCACCGCCAATGTACTCATTAAATCTGTTCTTACCGTTCATGGCGAAAAGCGCAGGTGTGCTTTTGGTTTTTTCCTACAGTAGCTGTCGAAGTTAAAAGCAGGGGGCCTGGTGCTTTCTGCGTGGCTGTCGAAACTTATGCACTCGGTACCTGTTTTAGAGTCTGGCCTCAGGGCGTGTCGCTCTCGCGTTGCTGCCTGAACTCGAATCGATAGGCTTTGCCGATATTCCATACCTGGCGAAGGCTCAGGTCCAGTACCTGGGCAATCTCGGCTGCGGTATAGCCCAGCGCCGAGTAATGCATGGCGTGGCCGGCCACCACGTCGTCGATATCCGTAGTGTCATGACGGGCGTCCCTGCGGGGGGTGAGCATGGGCTGACTGACAGCGATCGTCACACCGTTTTCGGTGGCCAGTTGGCGAACGTCTTTTTTATTCATGCGTAATGAATATTGCAGCGCTGTGAAGCCTGCGCCCTTGGCGGCCAGGTATTTGAGTTGTTCAAGCTTGCCAGCGTGTTCAGGCCCGTCTGGCAGGGTTGGCGCTGTATCAGTTGAGGAAGGGTTTGATGCGCCTGCCACCTCTCCATCGGGTATGACTGCAATAATACCGCCTTTGGCAACAAAGTTTTCCACAGCGGTGATTAACTCAGAGGCGGTGGGTATTGATGAGCGCGTGCGCGCATATCTAGTATTCATGGTGTGTCCCTTTTTGAACATGGTTATACACAGAGCCCATTCAAAAGAGTTGCCAGGCACTCAGTGTTTGTCACGCAGCAGCTCGCCTGATGAGCCGTGTACGTAACACCTGAATTCAGCCGGTTCGCGTAATACACCGAGTTCGTGTAAACGCGCCGCTCATGAACTGCAAAGCTGTATTACCTAATGATAGGGTTTCATAGGGCTGCACATAGTTAATGGCAGTAAATAATAAAGTTTCTGTTAAAAAAGTAACGACTGGTAATAAAATTTGCAAGTGAAAAATGGCGTGTCTCAAGAATTGATGTGTCGTTCTTTATAAAGTCTTACGTGTTGTAATGTTGCGTCCGTGAATTTTGTAGTACGTTTCCTATTCGATTCCCTGTGTCTGGACCTGAAATAAAAAATGGTATTTGCTACTTGCCGAAAGAGCTACTTATGGTCTTGAATGATGTAGGGTTATGCTATGGTGTGTGTAAGATTTTGCGACAGTTCAAGGGTCGGTGGATTACCATTATTTAGCGTTTGTCGACAGTAGCCCAATATGGCAGGCCGCGTTTATGTTGTGCGCTTCCGTTGTAGGACTTTTCTTTCAGACCTGTAGGGTGTGTCCTTAAATAAATATTTGTACGAAATTCCGTAATGGATGTGTAATTTTTAATCCCCGTTTACGTATGTAATGCGTGGTGTGTATTCACTGATTTTCCATCATGGGGTTTCGGGTAAGGCATCCGGATGCAAGGCCTCTATAGTTGGCTGGCTATCTGGATAAAGGCTGTAATGCCTGCCAGCGCCCTATATCGATGTGCGAGCGGCGAGACAAAGATCGATGAAAACTGATGGCAGTCCTGCATTTTCCTGGCGTACAGGTAGTGGCCTGCCTTCAAATGATTCAGCTCAAGGGTTTTCAACTGTTTTTGCTGGCGATAAGCCATGTGTCAGGCGTGTTCTGACGGTGATGCAAAAATAGTGTGGCGATACTTTTAACAGATGCAGCAAGGTCATTTTTGAACGTAAAAGTTTGGCCGGGTTTTGCTGCATGCATTTACTGACTGGCGCTGCGATGCTTATGCCGTAGCCGCCAGCAAAAAAAAATCACCAGATTCCGAAAAGGAAGGCTCTGTGAAAATTAATAAAAAATGTACGTTCCTGCCGAGTTTTGTAGGAAGTTTCTGCTGTAATTGTAGGAATGGTCTTTGGCTGTCAGTCCACAAGGGTGAGCGCCATGCAAAGCAGTAAACGACTAAGTTATTGTGCTGGCTCTGAAAATTCGAATAGCGAAAAATGGACTGCCCATGAATAAAGTGCTGATCGTGGATGATCATCCCGTCATTCGCCTTGCTGTACGCATGCTGATGGAGCGTCATGGCTATGAGGTCATCGCGGAGACTGACAACGGTGTGGATGCGCTGCAACTGGCTCGTGAGCACCTTCCTGATATCGTCATTCTTGATATTGGTATCCCCAAGCTCGACGGGCTGGAGGTCATTGCCCGCCTGTCAGCCATGACATTGCCGTTCAAGGTCCTGATTCTGACGTCTCAGGCACCCGGCCACTTTTCCATGCGCTGCATGCAGGCAGGGGCCGCCGGATATGTCTGCAAGCAACAGGACCTGACCGAGCTGCTCAGCGCTATCAAGGCGGTACTCTCGGGGTACAGCTACTTTCCCAATCAGGCGTTGCATACTGTTCGCTCCAGTATGGGCAACGCGAGCGAGTCGGACATGGTTGACCGACTTTCCGGCAGGGAGATGATGGTTCTGCAACAACTGGCCAGAGGCAAGACCAACAAGGAAATTGCAGACGGTATGTTTCTGAGCAATAAAACCGTCAGTACCTACAAAACGCGTTTGCTGCTCAAGCTCAACGCGCATTCACTGGTCGATCTGATCGAGCTCGCCCAGCGTAACGGGCTGGTCTGAGTAGCCGGCCTGTTTGAGAAGGGCGTGTGCCTGATGTCCACGTGTGTGGAGCGAGTGACGAGCAGCCATCTCACGTATTGAAGCCTCTTCTGCGAGAGGCTTCAAATGCCAGAGTAGAACGTTAGGTGCCAGGAAGCCGGTGCGAGGTTTTGCGCTTGTCTAGAAGTCGAAATCGTAATCGGCCAGTTGTTTCTGCAAGCGCCGCTCTTCAAGCAGGTTGTCGATGGTGCGTCGTTTGCTCAGATTGGTCTTTGCCGGCTCTACGGTCGCAGTTTCGGTTTCGTCCGTATCGACGGCAACAAGGTCATCGTCCACGTCCAGTTGCTCGTTGTCAGTGCTCATGAAGTCGACTCCAGGGCTTGGGCTCTCTGGCGCTTCTTATATCGACAATCCACAAGCGGGTAAAAAAGATTTTTTCAATCGACAGAGCAGCAATTACCTGGCTGGCTCAATCGTCGGACGTTTTCTCCTTGTAATCGCACAGGTCTTCTATACGGCAACTGCCGCATCTGGGCTTGCGTGCCTGGCAAACGTAGCGTCCGTGCAGGATCAGCCAGTGGTGCGCATCGAGCAGATAGTTCTTGGGCACAAATTTCATCAATTGCTTCTCGACCTCCACCACATTTTTCCCTGGCGCGATGCCCGTACGGTTGCTGACGCGAAAGATGTGAGTGTCTACAGCCATCGCGACCTGACGGAAAGCGGTGTTGAGCACGACATTGGCAGTCTTGCGTCCTACGCCCGGTAAGGCCTCGAGCGCTTCTCGGGTCTGCGGTACTTCGCTGTTATGCAACTCCACCAGCATCCGGCAGGTTTCAATTACGTTTTTGGCTTTGCTGTTGTAGAGGCCAATTGTCTTGATGTACTCAGACAGCCCTTCAACGCCCAGGTCATACATGGCTTGTGGCGTATTGGCGACCGGGTACAGCTTCGCCGTGGCCTTATTGACGCTCACGTCAGTGGCCTGGGCAGAAAGGATAACGGCTATCAACAGCTCAAAAGGCGTGGTGTAGGCCAGTTCGGTTTTCGGGTCCGGATTGTCCTCATGCAGCCTGCGAAAGATTTCCTGACGTTTTGCAGCATTCATGGGCGGAGATTTTCCTCAGGATGAGTCTGTGCGGGTGCTTGCAGAAGCGCTGCAAGTGCCTGTTCGGCTGCTTCATATTCGCGTTGCAACTCCACGAGCCTGGCGGCCTGCTCGGCAATCGGCGGATGGCCGAAAGCCTTGAGCGACTTGTTGAGCTGCGCACGACTCATGGCCACGGCAATCCGGGCTTTTTTCAGGGCCTCGTCCGGCGTGGCAGGCTTGTCGTTCTGGACGTGTCTGGCGGCGGACTGTAAAGCGTCACGACTTGGTTCAGCGCGCTGTGACCGGGCGATACGCTCGGCCAGCCGGGTTTGTTGCTCGCGGTACAAGCGTGCATTGCGTGCTTCGAAACGCAGCCGGGCGTGGGTACGCTTGCGCAGACGAGCTTTTTGCAGATCAGGGGTGGGTGCCAGGCCGCCTATGATGGGCGTGACACTCGCCAGCGGCAGCGGATGCATTTCAATGCAGTCTACCGGGCATGGCGCAACGCACAGATCGCAGCCAGTGCACTCATCGACAATCACGGTGTGCATCAACTTTGCAGCGCCGACAATGGCGTCCACGGGGCAGGCCTGAATGCATTTGGTGCAGCCAATGCACTCTGCTTCGCGAATGAACGCAACTTGCGCAGGGGCTGCACCGCGTTCCATATCCAGCCTCAGAACCGGAACAGCAAGCAGCTCTGCCAGTTGGGCTATTGTTTCGTCCCCGCCCGGTGGGCATTTGTTGATGGCTTCGCCGCCGGCAATGCCCTCTGCGTAGGGCTTGCAGCCGGGGTGGCCGCACTTGCCGCACTGAGTCTGCGGCAGAAGGGCGTCGATGCTGCGGATAAGGTCCACGTCGGGAAGCAGGCGAATCAATTCAGTCATGATCTTGCCAGGTGACCAACAGGTGTTCTGTCTATCGAGGGTGCAGCATTATCGGACAGATCGGGAGGTTTGCGAATGCGCAAAGGCCCGGTATCCGCCTGATGGCTGGATACCGGGCCTTGTCCGGGTTTACTTGATGCGCTGGCCGGGTTTTGCACCACTGTCCGGGCTGAGCAGATAGATCTCCTCGCCGCCAGGGCCTGCCGCCATCACCATGCCTTCGGAAATGCCGAAACGCATTTTCCTTGGCTTGAGGTTGGCGATCATCATGGTCAGACGGCCTTCGAGCTCGGACGGATTCGGATAGGCGCTTTTGATGCCGGAAAAGACATTACGTTGCTCGTCGCCGATGTCCAGAGTCAGGCGCAGCAACTTGTCGGCACCCTCCACATGTTCGGCCTTGAGAATCAGGGCAACGCGCAGGTCTACAGCGGCAAAAGCGTCAAAGTCGATTTCCGCCGACAGCGGGTCTTTGGCGAGTTCGCCATTACCGGCGGGCGCACTGCTCGCGGTAGCGTCGGTAGCGGTCAGGTCTTCCTTGGAAGCAGCAGCCATGGCTTCTACCTTGAGTGGATCTATGCGGGTCATCAGTGCCGAGAACGGGTTGAGCTGATGATTGCCCAGCAAGGTCTTGTGGTCTTCCCAGGTCAATGGTTCGACGTTGAGAAACTTCTCTGCGTCGGCGGCCAGATTCGGCAATACCGGTTTGAGGAAAATGACCAGTTGGCGGAACAGATTGATACCCAGCGAGCAGACTGCCTGGACTTCATCCTGTTTGCCTTCCTGTTTGGCCAGCGCCCACGGGGCTTTTTCAGCGATATAGGCGTTGGCGCGATCCGCCAGAGCCATGGTTTCACGCATGGCGCGGGCGAAGTCGCGGGCTTCGTAGGCGTCGGCAATGCTCGGCGCGGCCGCCAGGAATGCATCGGTCAATTCGGGCGCTGCATTGGCCTCGCCCATCACACCGGCGTTGCCTTTGTGAATAAACCCGGCACAACGGCTGGCGATGTTCACGACCTTGCCGATCAGGTCAGAGTTGACCTTTTGCACGAAGTCTTCGAGGTTCAAATCCAGGTCGTCGACGCCACGACCCAGTTTCGACGCGTAGTAATAGCGCAGGTACTCGGGTGGCAGATGGTCGAGGTAGGTGCGTGCCTTGATAAAGGTGCCACGTGACTTCGACATTTTCTGTCCGTTTACGGTCAGGTAGCCGTGAACGTTGATGCCGGTCGGTGTGCGCAACCCTGCACCTTCCAGCATGGCTGGCCAGAACAGGGCGTGGAAATTGACGATGTCCTTGCCGATGAAGTGATAGAGCTCGGTGGTCGCACCCTTGCCCCAGTACGCGTCGAAGTCCAGGTCCGGACGACGTGCACACAGGTTCTTGAAGCTGGCCATGTAGCCGATCGGCGCATCCAGCCATACGTAAAAGTATTTGCCTGGCTCATCGGGGATTTCAAAGCCGAAATACGGCGCATCGCGGGAGATGTCCCACTGTTGCAGGCCGCTGTCCAGCCATTCGGCGATCTTGTTGGCGACGGCGTCCTGCAGGGTCCCGCTGCGCGTCCAGCTTTTCAGCATCGCGTCGAATGCAGGCAGGTCGAAGAAGAAGTGCTTCGAGTCCTTGAGTACCGGTGTGGTCCCGGAAATTGCCGACTTGGGGTTTTTCAGGTCGGTCGGAGCATAGGTTGCGCCGCACTTTTCACAGTTGTCGCCGTACTGATCTTCAGCCGCACATTTCGGGCAGGTGCCTTTGATGAAGCGGTCGGCCAGGAACATTTTCTTTTCCGGGTCGAAATACTGGGTCACCGAACGGGTTGCTATATGACCTGAGTCGCGCAGGCGCGTGTAGATCATGCTCGACAGCTCGCGGTTTTCGTCCGAGTGCGTCGAGTGGAAATTATCGAAATCCACCAGGAAGTCGGCGAAGTCGGCGCTGTGTTCGGCCTTGACGTTGTCGATGAGCTGTTCCGGCGTAATGCCTTCTTTTTCAGCGCGCAGCATGATTGCCGAACCGTGAGCGTCGTCCGCGCAGACATAAATGCATTGGTTGCCGCGGTGCTTCTGAAAGCGCACCCACATGTCGGTCTGGATGTACTCGAGCATGTGGCCAAGGTGGATGGAGCCATTGGCATAGGGCAGGGCGCTGGTAACGAGAATCTTGCGTGGCTCGGACATGGGGCTCGGCTACTTGAAGTGAAACGGAGACCGGCCACTATAAAGGTCTGAGCGATTTTTTTCACCCCGCTCGGTTGTGGGAATACTCCTGAGTGGTTGGGCAGGGTTCAGTGAAATCATGTCGGCTACGGACAGAACAGGTACGATAGTCGGCTGTTTCACTCAGTCTTTTACGGAGTAAGCCCATGAGCGCAGTCAATCGCGCAGCGGTGGAGACGATTCTTCGCCAGTACACCGACCCTTATCTGAATCAGGACCCGGTCAGTGCCGGTTGCGTGCGGTCCATCGATATCCAGGGTGCACAGGTCAGCGTGCAACTCGAACTGGGCTATGCCGCCGACCTGTTCAGGAACGGCTGGGCGCAAGTGCTGAAAACCGCCATCGAGAACCTGGACGGCGTCAGCTCGGCCACGGTTGCCATTAAAAGCGTGATCAGCGCGCACAAGGCACAGAGCCAGATCCCCGGTCTGGCCAATGTGAAAAACATCGTGGCCGTTGCGTCGGGCAAGGGCGGTGTCGGCAAGTCCACCACGGCGGCCAATCTGGCATTGGCACTGTCTCGCGAGGGCGCACGGGTCGGTATTCTCGATGCTGATATCTATGGGCCGAGTCAGGGTGTGATGTTCGGTATTGCTGAAGGCACACGGCCGAAGATCAAGGATCAGAAGTGGTTCGTGCCGGTCCAGGCTCATGGCATTGACGTGATGTCGATGGCGTTTCTGACCGATGACAACACGCCTATGGTCTGGCGCGGGCCGATGGTGTCAGGGGCGTTGCTGCAACTGGTCACGCAGACTGCCTGGAATGATCTGGACTATCTGGTTATCGACATGCCGCCCGGCACGGGCGATATCCAGTTGACGCTAGCGCAGAAGGTCCCGGTTGCCGGTGCCGTGATTGTCACCACGCCTCAGGATCTGGCCTTGCTGGATGCGAAGAAGGGTGTCGAGATGTTCCGCAAGGTCAACATCCCGGTGCTGGGCGTTGTGGAAAACATGGCGGTACACATCTGCTCCAATTGTGGCCATGCGGAGCATCTATTTGGTGAGGGCGGCGGTGAGAAGCTGGCGTCGCAGTACAACGTCGAGCTGCTGGCATCACTGCCGTTGTCGATGCTGATTCGCGAGCAGGCAGATGGCGGCAAGCCTACCGCTATTGCCGAGCCGGAAAGTCAGATTGCGATGGTGTATCAGGAGCTGGCACGTCACGTGGGCGCACGAATCGTCTTGCAGGAAGCTGCAAGCCCGGCGATGCCGACCATTTCTGTCAGCGACGATTGATTCTGTAGCGGTGCTCTGGCGGGGAGGCGCAGCCAATTGACGTCTCTCGGTCAGGCTTATGCGTGGCTTAATGGGTACGCAAATGCTCAAACGACAGGCAATAAAAAACCCCGCTTTTAAGGGCGGGGTTTTTAAGCGAATCAGTACAAGTTAGATAACTTGAACTTCTTCAGCTTGCATGCCTTTCTGACCGCGGGTAGCGATGAAAGAAACCTGTTGGCCTTCTTTCAGGCTTTTGAAGCCGTCGGATTGGATAGCTTTGAAGTGCACGAACAGGTCGTCACCGGATTGTGGAGTGATGAAGCCGAAGCCTTTTTCATCGTTGAACCACTTAACGGTACCAGTTTGGCGATTGGACATAGTATATCTCCTTGGACAAAGTTAACTGCGGCGTAGGAAGAGCCCTGGCCGAGACTGAGTGCAAAGAGCTGGAAAATTCATGGAGATGGTTGGATCGAAATTCAACATCGTGTAGAGATTCTCAGTGACACAAGCAACACAGTGACGCCACCTTAACCCTTTTTTCCGAACGTGCCAATGGTCTGTTGATGATTATTTCCATTCGTAGCGAAAGAGCCCGGCTCGTCACACAAACTCGCTATCTGTTGCCTTTGAACCGTCGGCCCCGGCCCGGTAAGATGCCGGATATCTTTTTTACCTCGCTATTCAGGACACCGCCATGAGCATCAAATCGGACAAGTGGATTCGCCGCATGGCGCAGGAACACGGGATGATCGAGCCCTTTGTCGAGCGCCAGGTACGTGGCGAAGGAGCTGACAGGGTGATCTCCTTCGGCGTGTCCAGCTACGGCTACGACGTGCGTTGCGCAGACGAATTCAAGGTGTTTACCAACATCAATTCGGCCACTGTCGATCCGAAAAACTTTGATGAAAAAAGCTTCGTCGATATCAAGAGCGACGTATGCATCATCCCCCCCAACTCGTTCGCGCTGGCACGCACCGTCGAATATTTCCGCATTCCGCGTAACGTTCTGACCATCTGCCTGGGCAAAAGCACCTATGCGCGCTGCGGCATTATCGTCAACGTCACGCCGCTTGAGCCAGAGTGGGAAGGCCATGTGACGCTGGAGTTCTCCAACACCACGACATTGCCGGCCAAGATCTACGCCAACGAAGGCGTGGCACAGATGCTGTTCCTCGAGTCCGATGAGGAATGTGAAGTGTCCTACAAGGATCGAGGCGGCAAATACCAGGGCCAGCGTGGCGTCACCCTGCCACGTACCTGATTTGCCGGTCAGGTGATTAGTGGAATTGAATTAATACTCTATTTCGCACTCTATCTGCTCACATGCTTTCGCATAATCGATATGTGCGACGGCCTTTGATCTGGAGTGCCCTATGAAGACTACTTTCAAAATCTCTGAACAGGTTCAATCTCCGCTTAACGAGATCGGGTTGCTTGCCTGGTCATTGATGGCTCATTCGGATCTGCTTCCCGAGCTTAATGTGGTCGGTGGTGGCATTCCGGGTGATCCAGGGCCAGATACTCCCTATCCGGAGCCCACTGAGCCAGGTGGACCTACTGTTCCTGACGAGCCGCCACCTGCGCCGGTTGCCTGATTACCAGTTCCCTGCTTCTCCTTGTGAGGGGCAGGGCCTCGTATGCGGCGGCTAGCGACGCTATACCACTCGCCACACGGCATCACCGCCTGCCACATAGACTGAGCAGTCCTGCGCCGGACGAATCTGAAACCCGCCCGTAAACTCACCGAACGCTGGCAGCAGGCTGACGCTTTGGCCCAGGTAGAAGCACGCCAGTCGCAAGCTTTGCCTGCCACGCCCATGCAGCCGGTAAACCGGGTGAACGTGCCCGGCCAGTACGTGCAATTGAGGGTGTGGGTCAGGCTCGTGTTGCAAGGCAAAGGGCCCCAGCGTCAGGGGTTCGGGAACTACATCTATGCCCAGATAGGCGGGCGGGTCGCCCGCCCGTTTGTCATGGTTACCGCGGATCAGGGTGATGCGCAACGCTGGGTGTTCGCCCCGCCATTGTTCCAGTGCCGCGAGCGTGCCCGCTGCGTGTGATTCCGGCGCGTGCAGAAAGTCGCCCAGAAAGATCAGATGATCGCAGGCATACGCATCGAGCAGGCTGTCCAGTCGTCGCAGATTGGCTTGAGTGGTGCCGTGTGGCACTGGTTGACCCAACTTGCGGTAGGCCGCTGCCTTGCCAAAGTGCGCATCGGCAATCAGCAAGGATCGTTCTGCGGGGTAGTAGATGGCCTTGTCGGCCAGCAGCCACAGCTCTTCTCCCGCCAGTGTTATCGCGACGTACGGCTTCATTGCTCATGCTCCGGACCTGCGGCTTTCTCCAGATCACGGACCATGCGCGCAATGCGGTCAGCGAGTTTTTCCGAACTGAGACTTTCGCGAAAGCGCTCGACCAGCAGTGGAAACGCCAGCGGGGTTGCGCGTTTTATCGCATGCAGGTCCAGCCTGCGACTGTTGATCTGGCGTAATGTCAGCTCCAGACGCTGCAGATCCAGCTCCTGGCGTAGCACTTCCTGTTCGGCCTGCGTCAGCAGCATGTTGCCAGCGTCGTATTGCTTGAATACCTCAAAAAACAGCCCGCTCGATGCCTGAAGCTGTCGATTGCTTTTCGCCGCTCCCGGGTAGCCGGAAAACACCAGCCCCGAAATGCGAGCGATTTCGCGAAAGCGCCGCAGTGCCAGTTCGCCCGCATTCAGGCTGGCAATAATGTCGGCCAAAAGATCCGTCTCGCTGAACAGGTCAGCCCGCAACGCCTGGGCCCAGTCAATCTCGCTGGCGCTGAGCAGTTCCAGCCCATAGTCGTTGACGGCGATGGAAAAGGTCAGCGGCCGATGCCGGCTCAGGCGCCAGGCCAGCAGGCTGCCCAGCCCCAAATGCACATGACGACCGGCGAACGGGTAGAGGAACAGGTGCCAGCCTTCACGGGATTTAAGGGTTTCAGCCAGCAGCGTGTCACGTTGCGGTAGCCCGGACCATTGTTGCTGCACTTCCAGCAAGGGTTTGATGGCTTGCATTTCAGGGCTGGTGAATTCACCCCGCGCCGCCGCATCGAACTTCTCCACCACGGCGTCTGCCAGTTCGCTGGACAGGGGCATTCGCCCACCGTTCCAGCGTGGCACGGCGGCTTTCTTGCCAGTAGCTCGCTTGACGTAGGCGGTCATGTTTTCCACTCGGACCAGCTCCAGCAGGCGCCCGCCGAACAGAAAGCCGTCACCAGGCTTGAGCCGGGCGATGAAACCTTCTTCAACACTGCCCAACGAGCCGCCCCCGCCGCCTTTTTTCCAGTATTTCAGGTTAACGGTAGCTTCGCTGACGATGGTGCCGACGCTCATGCGGTGTCGCCTGGCAAGACGCGCATCGGGTACACGCCAGACACCCTGTTCATCCGGTTCGGCGCGGCGGTAATCGGGGTAGGCCGTCAGTGAGTGACCGCCGTTGCGCACAAAGGCCAGCGCCCATTGCCATTGCTCGTCGCTGAGGTCTCGATAGGCCCAGGCGCTGCGCACTTCGGTCAGCAGTTCATCGGGCAGGAAGCCACCGCCCAGTGCGATGCTGACCAGATGCTGGACCAGAACGTCCAGCGGCTGTTGCGGCGATTCGCGTGGCTCGATCATCCGCGCGGCGACGGCGTCGTGGGCGGCGGCTGCTTCGACCAGTTCCAGGCTGTGGGTAGGCACCAGCGTGACACGCGAAGGGCGGCCCGGCGCATGGCCTGAGCGTCCGGCACGTTGCATCAGGCGTGCGACGCCTTTTGGCGAGCCGATTTGCAGCACGCGCTCGACCGGCAGAAAGTCCACGCCCAGGTCCAGACTGGAGGTGCACACCACAGCCTTGAGTGCGCCTTCTTTTAACGCGCGCTCGACCCAGTCTCGGACCTCTCGCGCCAGCGACCCGTGATGCAGGGCAATCAACCCGGCCCAGTCGGGGCGGGCTTCCAGTAGCGCCTGATACCAGATTTCCGATTGTGCCCGTGTGTTGGTGAACACCAGGCAACTGGCGCTGCTGTCCACCTCGGTGACGACCTGCGGCAACATGCGCAAGCCCATATGCCCGGCCCACGGGAAGCGTTCGATGGAAGGCGGCAACAGCGTATCGACCTGTAAGTCCTTGACGATCTTGCCTTGCACGGTCACGCCGCCGTCGCCGATCAGCACCTGCTGCGCATGTTGCTGATTACCCAGCGTCGCGGAAATGCCCCATACGATCAGTTGCGGATTCCAGCGCCTCAGGCGCGCCAGGGCCAGTTGCAACTGCACGCCGCGCTTGTTGCCGATCAGCTCGTGCCATTCGTCCACCACCACCATTTTCAGTGTCGACAAGGCAACCTGAGCGTCGGCACGGGTCAGCAGCAGTGTCAGGCTCTCTGGGGTGGTGATCAGCGCTGAGGGCAGCCGCCGGCTCTGGCGGGCGCGTTCGCTGCCGCTGGTATCGCCGGTGCGCAAGCCCACCGACCACGGGATATCCAGTTCGGCCAATGGTGCTTCGAGGGCTCTGGCGGTATCGGCGGCCAAGGCGCGCATGGGCGTGATCCACAGGACACTCAGCGGTTCAGCGGGCGGTTTGCGTTTACGAGGTTTGTTGTCAGCGGTGAGCGTATTGGCTTTGGCGAAGCGGTTGAGCGCGGCGAACCATACGGCGTAGGTCTTGCCCGAGCCGGTACTGGCATGCAGCAGGCCGGACTCACCCTTCTTCACCGCCGCCCAGACCTCCTTCTGAAAAGCGAACGGCTTCCAGCCCCGGGCGAGAAACCATCGTCGAGCGAAATCGGTGGGTCTGCTCATCCGTTTGCGTGTGCTCTGAGTGGCGTTAAGTCAGAGACAGCGAAGAAAGGGTAATAGTTTTAAATGGTTATATGGCTGGAGCATGCGGAATCTCAACGATCGTGCGGCGCTGCGCGTCGCATGCGTTTCCGGACGCTCTGCGTCCTCATGGCGACGCAGAGCGTCGAGACCTGCATTCCCACGCTGGAGCGTGCGGAACGATGATCTCAATATCGTGCGCCGCTCCGCGTCGCATGCCTTTCCGGACGCTCCGCGTCCTCCTGGCGACGCAGAGCGTCGAGACCTGCATTCCCACGCTGGAGCGTAGGAACGATGATCTCAATATCGTGCGTCGCTCCGCGTCGCATGCCTTTCCGGACGCTCCGCGTCCTCATGGCGACGCAGAGCGTCGAGACCTGCATCCCCGCGCTGGAGCGTAGGAACGATGATCTCAATATCGTGCGTCGCTCCGCGTCGCATGCCTTTCCGGACACTCTGCGTCCTCTTGGCGACGCAGAGCGTTGAGACCTGCATCCCCGCGCTGGAGCGTAGGAACGATGATCTCAATATCGTGCGTCGCTCCGCGTCGCATGCCTTTCCGGACGCTCCGCGTCCTCCTGGCGACGCAGAGCGTCGAGACCTGCATCCCCACGCTGGAGCGTAGGAACGATGATCTCAATATCGTGCGTCGCTCCGCGTCGCATGCCTTTCCGGACGCTCCGCGTCCTCCTGGCGACGCAGAGCGTCGAGACCTGCATCCCCACGCTGGAGCGTAGGAACGATGATCTCAATATCGTGCGTCGCTCCGCGTCGCATGCCTTTCCGGACGCTCCGCGTCCTCCTGGCGACGCAGAGCCTCTAGCACTGCATCCCCACGCTGGAGTGGGGACTATAGTCGTGGATATTTCAGTTCCGGTTACCAGGCGTTTCCGGCTTCATACCCAAAAAGCGCTACTTCAGATTGCCACTCAAAAACTGCTGCAAGCGCTCGCTTTTCGGATTGTTGAGCACCTCGTCCGGGTGGCCGGATTCTTCGATCTGGCCTTGGTGCAGGAACACCACCTGGCTCGCAACCTTGCGCGCAAAGCCCATCTCGTGTGTCACCAGAATCATGGTCCGGCCTTCCTCGGCCAGGCCCTGAATGACCTTCAGCACTTCACCGACCAGTTCCGGGTCCAGTGCCGAGGTAGGTTCGTCGAACAGCATGATTTCCGGCTCCATTGCCAGCGCACGGGCAATGGCCACGCGCTGTTGCTGGCCGCCCGACAGGAACGCCGGGTACTGATCGGCGACACGCTCCGGCAGCCCGACCTTTTCCAGGTACTTGCGCGCGCGGGCCTCGGCTTCGGCCTTTGGCACGCCCAGTACGCGGCGCGGCGCCATGGTGATGTTTTCCAGCACGGTCATGTGCGCCCACAGGTTGAAGTGCTGAAACACCATCGCCAGCCGCGTGCGGATGCGCTGCAGTTCATCCGCGTCGGCAACGCGCATGCCGTCCTTGTCGCTGACCATGCGCACTTGCTTGCCATCCAGGCTCATTGCCCCGTCATTGGGCTGTTCGAGAAAGTTGATGCAGCGCAGAAAGGTGCTCTTGCCGGAGCCACTGGCGCCGATCAGGCAGATCACGTCACCGCTGCTGGCCTTGAGCGATACGCCTTTGAGCACTTTGTTGTCGCCATAGCTTTTGTGCAGGCCATCGATGGTCAGTTTGTACATGACAGGTCCTCAAGGAGAAAGTAGATAGCCGCTGCGATAGGCCTGGGTGCCAGCGATGTGCGCAATGACCATGCCGGCAGTCGCCATGCGGCGCAGCGAGCGGGCGTACAGCAGGCCAGCGTTCAAGGCATGGATGCAGGCCACGGTGTCGCTGATCGGGTCGATGACCTCGGCAATCAGTTGGCCAGCCTCGACGTGTTCGCCGGGCATCGCGCAGAACACCAGCAGGCCGCCGACCGGCGTAGTCACCGGTTCGACCGCTGCCAATGGCGTGGCGGGGTAGAGCAGTTCGGGCAGCGGCTGGCGTTCGCCGTCGATGATGCCAGCGTCGATCAGGTAATGAATGATGGCCTGACAGTCACGGCTGGCGAGGGCATGGTTTACATCGCCTTGCCCGCGCAACTCCAGTGTCACCGAGAAGCTGCCCATGGGGATCGGAAAGCGCTCACCGAAGCGTTGCTGCAATTGCCACCAGACCAGCGTGAAGCATTCGTCGAACGACTGGCCACCCGAGTCGGTCGCCAGCAGGCTGGCTTGCGCGCCCAGGTAGCGCGACAACGGCTCGACTTTCGGCCAGGCTTCGGGCGTGGTGTACAGATGCTCGACCGATTCGAAATCACAGTGCAGGTCCAGCACCATGTCGGCATCGCAAGCCAGGCGCTGCAGGGTCAGGCGCAGCGATTGCAATTGGGTGTTTGCGGGTACGGCATCCAGCGCCGCTCTCAGGCTGTCCCGCACCAGTGCGGCGTTGTGCTCTGCATCAGCAGTCAGCCGGGCTTCGATATCATCGCCGACCTGCGCGCCAAGGTCGCTGAACCAACGATTGAAATTCTGGCCGCTTTCCAGCTCGTAGCGGCCCAAAGGTGTGTCCATCAGGACCTGTTCCAGACCAATCGGGTTGGCGACCGGCACCACGACGACTTCACCCAGCAGGCGACCAGCACTTTCCAGTTCTGCCAGACGCTGCTTCAGATACCAGGCAACCAGCATGCCCGGCAGTTCGTCCGCATGCAGCGAAGCCTGAATATAAACCTTGCCGGAACCGTTTTGCGGGCCGTAGTGAAAGCTGTGGACCTGCCGGGCAGTGCCTGGCACTGGCGACAGCAAGTCATGGGTGTGATGGTGCATGTTCAGTCCTGATTAATGGGCCGGGCCGAGAAAGGCCAGCCAGCGGCGTTCGGCAAGGCGGAACAGCCCGACCAGAATGAACGTCACGGTCAGGTACATGACGGCGGCGATACCGAAGGACTGGAAGGTCATGAAAGTGGCAGAGTTGGCATCCCGCGCCACTTTCAATATGTCCGGCACCGTGGCGGTAAAGGCCACCGTGGTCGAGTGCAGCATCAGGATCACTTCATTGCTGTAGTACGGCAGCGACCGGCGCAGCACCGACGGCATGATCACGTAGGCGTAAAGCTTCCAGCCGGTCAGACCGTAGGCTTTGGCCGCTTCGACTTCGCCGTGGGCCATGCTGCGGATCGCGCCGGCAAAAATCTCTGTGGTGTACGCACAGGTGTTCAGGGTGAAGGCCAGGATTGTGCAGTTCATCGCATCGCGAAAAAACGCATCCAGCATCGGCTGTTCACGCACCGCAGCAATGCTGTAAATGCCGGTGTAGCAAATCAGCAACTGTATATAGAGGGGCGTGCCGCGAAACAGGTAGGTGTAGAACTGCACTGGCCAGCGTACCCAGCGGTTTTTCGACACCCGTGCAATCGACAGCGGGATCGACACGCAGAAGCCGATGGCGATAGAGGCGCTGAGCAGCCACATGGTCATGGCCAGCCCAGTGATATTTACGCCGTCTGTATAAAGGAAGGGTTTCCAGTATTCCTGTAACAATTCGATCATCGCTGTGCCTCCCGGCTGCCTGCGGCATAGTGCCGTTCAGCCCAACGCAGGGCGAAGTTCGAGGCGCTGGTGATCAGCAGGTAGATCAATGCCGCCAACACCAGAAAGTAGAACAACTGATAGGTACTTTTGCCGGCGTCCTGCGAGGCCTTGACCAGATCAGCCAGGCCGATGATCGATACCAGCGCCGTAGCCTTGAGCAGTACCTGCCAGTTATTGCCGATCCCCGGCAGTGCGTAACGCATCATTTGCGGGAACACAACGTAGCGAAATCGCTGGCCGCGTTTCAGTCCATAGGCCGTCGCTGCTTCCACCTGACCGCGAGGCACGGACAGAATCGCGCCGCGAAACGTCTCGGTGAAATATGCCCCATAAATGAAGCCCAAAGTGATGACACCCGCGCCAAACGGGTTGATCTCGATGTATTCCCATTCCATCGCGTCGGTGAGCATGGTCAGCCATGTTTGCAGGCTGTAGAAAATCAACAGCATCAACACCAGATCCGGGATACCGCGGATCAGTGTTGTATAAATTTGTGCCGGCACGCGCAGCAGCGCCGAGCTCGACAGTTTGGCACTTGCCCCGATCAGCCCGAGCAGGATGCTCAGTGCGAGGGACAGCACAGCCAGTTTGATGGTCATCCAGGTGCCTTCCAGCAACAGCGGGCCAAAGCCCTTCAGGCTGAACGCCGAGAGTCCCAGGTTTTGCATGAGTGCATCGAGCATGGATAGGCCTTGCTTTCAAAAACAGAGACGCCCATCGATTGGGCGGCGAATCATCGCCGAAATCGATGGGCGTCGGGGTGTTATTTGCCGCTGTACAGGTTCAGGTCGCCAAAATGCTTTTTCTGGATCTCGGCGTAGGTGCCGTCGTCGTGCATCGCTTTGATGCCTTTATCCAGCAGCGCTTTCAGCTCTTTGTTGCCCTTGGCGATGCCGATGGCGGTTTTGGCTGGCAGCAATTCGCTGTCGATAGGCTTGCTGACTTCGTAATCAGCACCGGCTGGCGATTTCAGGAAACCCAGTTCGGCTTGCAGCATGTCCTGGATCGAAGCGTCCAGACGACCGGAAGTCAGGTCGGCGTAAACCTGATCCTGGTTGGCGTAGGCCTTGGTGGATACACCGGCCTTGTCCAGTACGGCCTTGGCGTAGGCTTCCTGGATAGTGCCTTGCTCATAGCCAACGGTCTTGCCTTTCAGGCTGGCCGGGTCGGCGGTAAAGCCTGCACCTTTCTTGTACACCAGCGAAGTAGGGCCGGAGAACAGTTCGTTGGAGAAGTCGATGACTTTTTCGCGAGCAGGGGTCACGGTCATCGAGGAAATCACGCCGTCGAACTTGCGTGCCTTGAGGCCGGGAATCATGCCGTCGAAATCGCTTTCAACCCATTTGCAGGTGACCTTCAGCTCTTTGCAGATCGCGTTGCCCAGATCGATATCGAAGCCGACCAGGCTGCCGTCGGCGGCTTTGGATTCAAACGGCGCATAGGACGGATCAACGCCGAAGCGCAGTTCCTTGTATTCCTTGGCCATCGTATTACCGGCGGCGAGGCACAGAGCCAGTGCAGAAAGAGTCAGCCATGCTTTTTTCATTGTTCAGTCCTTAAAACCTTAAATGGGGCGTTGGGAACACGCGAAGCTTGCTACCGGCAAGTGCCAGACTGGCAGAAGGTAGCAATTTCCGAACCAGAGCGATGAACGTGCGTTTGAAATGTAAGGCGTTGTCGCTATTTCGTATAAATGGCTGGCAATCTGCCGCCTTGGCATGTTTATGGGCGGGATGTTGTTCTCTGTGACTTAAACCACACCCCCATCAGGCTCGCGGCGAGCGGCAGAATGGTAACGAAAGAGAACGGTTGTTGCGGGCAGGCAAACCCTGGTGGCAGGCCGTGTTTCAAAAAGGTGCACGTCAATTTACGTGCACTTTTTCGGTGCGTCAGTTCAGCAGGTCCTGTAATGACGCCAGGCTGTCGGCTTCGGCCACCGGCTTGTCCTGCCGCCAGCGCAACATGCGCGGGAAGCGCACCGCAATGCCGCTCTTGTGGCGCTTTGACAAGGCAATGCCTTCAAAGCCCAGTTCGAATACCAGCGTCGGCGTGACGCTGCTCACCGGGCCGAATTTTTCCACGGTGGTTTTACGAACGATGGCGTCGACCTTACGCATTTCCTCGTCGGTCAGCCCTGAGTAGGCTTTGGCGAATGGCACCAGCGTGCGCTCACTGGCGTCGGGCGGGCCGTCCCACACCGCAAAGGTGTAGTCGCTGTACAGACTGGCACGTCGGCCGTGGCCGCGTTGCGCGTAGATCAGCACGGCATCGACACTGAACGGGTCGATTTTCCATTTCCACCACACGCCCATGTCCTTGGTGCGACCGACGCCGTACAGCGAGTCGCGGGCCTTGAGCATCATGCCCTCGACGCCCAGACTGCGAGAGGCTTCACGTTGCGTCGCCAGATCAAGCCAATCCTTGCCAGTGAGTACCGGGGAGGGCATCAGCACCTCGCTCTGGACGCTTTCGATCAAGGTTTCCAGTTGCGTGCGACGTTCATGTTGCGGCCGGCTGCGCCAGTCATCGCCTTGCCATTCAAGCAGGTCATAGGCCAGCACTACCACGGGAACGTCGGCGAGGATCTTCTTGCCGAGTGTCTTGCGGCCAATCCTCTGTTGCAACAGGGCGAAGGGCTGAACCGAAGGTAACGCTGTGGTGGCATCACCGTTCAACGCAAATTCAGCGCTGCCATCGGGGCTTGGGTCGGGAGCTTTCCAGACGACGATTTCGCCGTCGATTACCGTGCCGTCAGGCAGGCACTGCGTCAGGCTGTGCAGCTCGGGAAAACGGTCGGTGACCAGCTCTTCGCCACGCGACCAGATCCACAAGCGTCCGTCACGTTTGACCAGTTGTGCGCGAATACCGTCCCACTTCCATTCCACCTGCCAGTTCTCGGCCGCCCCGAGCAACTCCTCGAACTGATCTGCGGGCTGTTGCAGGGAATGGGCAAGAAAAAACGGATAAGGCTGACCGCCACGTTGTGCGTGCTCATCTTCGGATTCAGGCGCGATCAGTTTCAGGTAACGCTCTGCGCTGGGCCGATGCGACAGGTCGGTATAGCCCACCAGCCTTTGGGCGACGCGCTTACTGTCGATGTCCGCCAGCGCAGCCAGTGCGCGCGTCACCAGCAGCTTGGACACGCCGACGCGGAAGCTGCCGGTGATCAGCTTGATACAGACCATCAGGCTGCTGCGGTCCAGTTGCGACCAGAACATCGGCAGGCGTTCTGCCAGCTCTTCGGGCGGCAGGCCGCGCAACGGCAGCAGCTTGTCTTCCATCCAGGTGGCCAGGCCCTCGTCATTGCTGTGATCGGCCTGGGGCAGCAACAATGACAAGGTCTCCGCCAGATCACCGACCGCCTGATAGCTTTCTTCGAACAGCCACTCCGGCAGATTTGCCAGTGTCATTGCCTGCTCGCGCAACACGCGGGTCGGCACCAGTTGCCTGGGGCGACCACCGGACAGGAAGTACACAGCCCAGGCAGCATCCTCTGCAGCCGCTTTCTCGAAATAGTCACGCATCGCGGCGAGTTTGGCGTTGCTCGATGTGGTTGCGTCCAGTTGTGCGTAGAGCTCCGCGAAGGCTTTCATGACTGAGCCTCCCCCGCAGTTACCGCCTCAGGCTCTGCCGTCGCCGGATTGCTGTCTTCTTCATCGCCGTATTCGGTGCTGAAGCCTTGCGCATCCAGCCCCAGTTCGCGCAGATAGCGCACTAATATGCCGACCGAACCGTGGGTGACCATGACCCGCTCGGCACCGGTCTGCTCGATGGCCCACAGCAAGCCCGGCCAGTCAGCGTGATCGGATAGCACAAAGCCGCGATCCACGCCACGCCGACGTCGCGTGCCGCGCAGCATCATCCAGCCGCTGGCAAACGCATCGCTGTATTCGCCGAAGCGCTTCATCCAGCTGCTGCCACCGGCCGAGGGCGGGGCGAGAATCAACGCCTGACGCAGGGCCGGATCGGTCTTTTTGAAATCGCCAGCGTATTGGGTTTCCGGAATACGAATGCCACCTTCGCGATAGACCCGGTTCAACGGCTCGACAGCGCCATGCACCAGAATCGGCCCGATCTGCGAATCAATGCCATGCAGAATGCGTTGCGCCTTGCCGAACGAGTAGGCGAACAGCACGCTGGCCTTGCCTTGGGCCGCATTGCCACGCCACCACTGGTTGATGCCTTCGAAAATCTGCGACTGCGGTGCCCAGCGATAGATCGGCAGGCCGAAGGTCGATTCGGTAATAAAGGTGTGACAGCGCACCGGTTCGAACGCCGCACACGTGCCGTCGGGTTCGACTTTGTAATCCCCGGAAGCCACCCAGACTTCGCCTTGGTACTCCAGCCGCACCTGCGCCGACCCCAACACATGCCCAGCCGGGTGCAGGCTGAGTTTCACCCCGTGATGAGTGATGGTTTCGCCGTATTCCAGAGTCTGCAGGTTGATGTCCTGGCCAAGGCGCGAACGCAGAATGCCCTCGCCACTGGCCGCCGACAGATAATGCTGATTGCCGGTACGGGCGTGGTCGCCATGCGCATGGGTAATGACGGCCCGTTCGACCGGGCGCCACGGGTCGATATAGAAATCACCGGGTGGGCAGTACAAACCTTCGGGACGAGCAACGACAAGATCCATGAGGCAACCGTATGGATGGGCTTGTTAGCTATGAGCCGGGGCAGGGCGGGAAGTTCGGGGAGTTTGCGTGCGCTACGGAGCGTGAGTCGCGACATGTGTACGAGAAAACAGGTCGCTACCGTCACCATGCTCTGGTATGGAGATGATGTTCTGGAGAGCACTGTTGTGCATAAAAGCGCTTTTTTATCACGATGGCACTGACGACGCAGAGTGCGACGTTAGTGACGGCTGAGTCCTGGCGCTGATCCGGGGGTAGCCTGGCAGGACGCCAGGCTAGCCGCACCGGGCCATGGATGGCCCGTTGCGGCGACCCCCGGATCAGTGTCAGGGCGAAGGAACCCGACGAAGTCGGGCCGGAAACAGGAGCGAGGGGATTTGCCTACTTTGGCCCCATCAAAGTAGGTCGCCGAGGGGCGAAAAGGTGACTCAAGTCGAGCCTGAATCTCACTGAATCGCAGAACGGTGTGACGCGGAGCGTCACGAAATGCATTACCACGCGGAGCGTGGGAACGATAGGCGTTCGGGATATTGCCGCTGGAGCATTCGGAAGGATAGGCGTTCGGGAGCCTGCTCCGCGTGGCTATTCCCGCTGGAGCATTCGGAACTATAGGCGTTCGGGAGAACACTATCGTGCCCATGCTCCGCGTGGGTACGCCGTTCTGGACGCTCCGCGTCCGGTTTTCGGCGCCTACTTGCCCGGCGTCAGTGTCAGGCGTTGCTTGCCGTAGCCCTTCTCATAGTTCTGCTGTTGCAGCGGGATCGACATGTATTGCCCCTTCTGCCACGGCTCGATGCTGTTGGCGTAATACGGGCTGGCCGGGTTGCCGGACTGGCCGGTGCTGATCAGGCCGGTCATAGGCTCGACAAGGCTGAAGTCGACGATCATGCGCAGGCCGGGGGCCACGTGTGTATCGAAACCTTTACCCCACTCGAAACCGGACACGTTCAGCGTGCTGTGGTCACCACCTGCCGGTGAGGCACCGCGATTGAACTCGCCGCCACCCAACTGTTTGGCGAGCGGGCTGGTCGAGGTCCAGTTGTCGCGGTGCAGTTTGCCCCATTGCCAGGCCTTGTGATCGCTGCCCAACAGGCTGTCGCCACTGGTGACAGCAGCCGCCAGACTGCGCGCCAGGATGGCTGGCTTGTCTTCTTTCTGCGGAGTTTTGACGTCATCCCAGTAAGGGCTGTCATCACGGCCCAGCAAATGGTCGGCTTGCGGCGAATACGACGAGCTGGCGTTGGCCACCAGCGCCTGCCAGGCAGGACTGGTTTCCGGGCCTAGCTCATCAAGGAAAATCTGTTTGGCGCTTTCCTGCAGAAACAGCTCGTACAGCGCAGCGTCAGCCGACGTTGCGCTGAGCTTGCCATCAAATGCCATCAGGCGCGTGAACGCTTCGCGGGCCTTGTTGCGATCCGCTTCCGGCAGGGCGTCGATAGCCTGCTTGAGCGGCTTGCT
Source organism: Pseudomonas syringae group sp. 247E2 (assembly GCF_032587795.1). Classification (NCBI taxonomy): domain Bacteria; kingdom Pseudomonadati; phylum Pseudomonadota; class Gammaproteobacteria; order Pseudomonadales; family Pseudomonadaceae; genus Pseudomonas; species Pseudomonas syringae group sp. 247E2. The sequence goes on from NZ_JAWHPK010000001.1 coordinate 778,775, forward strand.
CATGCCCGGTGCCTGGAACATGGTCTTGAGTTTGGCCGCGAATGTCGTGGTCTGGTCGTACTGCATGGCGACGGTGCTGCGCAGGTCCTGCTTGCCGTTGTTGGCCAGCTCGGCAATGCGCTCGGCGCGCTCCGGGTAGCCCCACGAGTTGGAGAGCTGCATGCCGTAGCCTTTCGGAATGGTGCGCTGGTTGGCCGCCGCGAGCCAGCCCTGACGCGGGTCCTGGTCGTAAGGATGGAGCATTGAGTCGGCGAAACCGTCCCAGTCGTATTTGCCATCCCAGCCCGGCGAAGGCAGCAGGCCCTGGCCTTCACGACGGTTCGGGAAGCGGCCGGTGACCTGCCAGCCAATATTCGAGGCATCGGCGAAGATCATGTTCAGGGTAATCGCACGAATCTCGCGGCTGGTGTCGAAAGCCTTCTCGACGTTAGGTGCGCGGGACAGATCAAAGAATGCGTCCAGGCTCTTGTCGTCCTTGAAGTTCGGCACTTGCAGCGCCAGGCTCAAGCCATTGCCCGGTGGCGTTGCGGATGCGTTGAGCAGCGCGCCGTGGCGGGTTTCGTATACGGTTTCGCGAAGCGGGCTACCGCCTTTGACGAGAAAGGTCTCCTGATGGGCAGTGGCAGGCAGCCATTTGCCGTCAGCCATATAAGAGACGCGGTTGCCTTCGCGCTTGATCTTCTCCAGAAACAGGTCCTGGTTGTCGCCCTTGACGTTGCTCATGCTCCACGCCAGCTTGCCGTTGAAACCGCTCAGGACCAGCGGCAAGCCTGCGATGGAAACACCGGACACCTGATATTTCGGTGCCCGGATCTGCACGAAGCTCCAGGCGGAGTTGAGCCCGGCAGGCAGTTGCATGTCGCTGGCCAGCAGGCTCTTGCCGCTTCGGCTGCGTTGCGGCGCGATGGCCCAGTTGCTGGAGGCTGCAACACCCAGCATGTTCAGGTCCGAGAGCTGCAAGGCGATCTTGTTCAGGTCGCTCAGGTCGTTGACCTGATTATTCAGGTTCAGGCCCTTGAGCTTGTCGGCTTCGGCAAATGGCAGTTCTTCGTCAGGGTAGGTCGGCAGCAGCCAGGCAAGTTTGTCTGCCCCGACTTTCTGCGCCAGCACCAGTGCCGAAAGCTCTTCCTGCAGGTTCACCGACAGGCTGAAATTGAGCAGGCTGAAGATCAGCGCCGAGTCTTCCGGTTTCCAGTATTCCGGCTTGTAGCCCGAACTGGCGACATCGGCCGGCAGCTTGTCGCGGTAGCGGAACAGGTAAGCGTTAACGCCGCGCGCATAAACGTCGAAGAAGCGCTTCACGCGAGGCGAGGCGGCGTTATACAGGTCGCTGGCGTTTTGCTTGAGGTTGACCGAGCGCATCAAACGGTCGACTTCCAGCGCGTCCGCCCCGGCCATTTCCGACAAACGGCCCTGCGCAAGCAGGCGCATTCCGAGCATCTGACCGATGCGATCACCGGCATGGATGTATCCGAGGGTGAACAGCGCATCGTGGTACGTACTGCTTTCTATCAGCGGCATGCCCATGTTGTTGCGGCGCACGGAAACGTTTTGCGCCAGCCCTTTGAGCGGGAACGTCCCGGAAGCAGGCAGTACGGTCTCGGGATCACCGCCGCCCAACTGGCAGCCGGCAAGGCTCAGGAAACTCGCCGCAGCGGCGGCAGCGCCGAATCGGGGTAGAAAATGACGAAGGGCTGGCGAGGCCATGGGCAAGCTCCTGGAGGGGTAACGTACAAAAGTCGCTACGTTAGAGAGCAGGCCGTCAGCGCGCAAGCGGGGAGGGCGAGTTTATTTCAGGATTTTGCAGAAGCTGGCCACACGCCTCTTGTTCCGCCGCGTTTGAAGATGCGCGCAAATGAAAACGGCCTGCTTATGCAGGCCGTCAGAAGAACGCTCAACGCTTTACGCGCCGTGGCACTTCTTGAATTTCTTGTCGCTGCCGCACGGGCAAGGATCGTTGCGACCCACATCTTTCAGGGTGTTGCGCACCGGTTCCTGGTGGGCGTGCCCGCAGTTCGGACCGTGCACATGGCCATGCTGGTGGTCGTGATGATCGTGATCATGGTCGTGGTTGCAATCGGGGCCATGAACAAGGGCTTGCTGGTTCATCGGTTTTACTCCGCAAATAAATCTGGCGAGCATTATCCAGCAAATCGGGACGAAGCAGTATCGGCATATTTCGATTCACATATGATTGCAAATTTAAGTATGCTTATTTCTTCGGGCGTTTTTCAGCGTCTTTGTATTTTCATGCGCAGAGCCAACCTTATGACCCGACAAGAGCGTATTGCCAGGGCAATTGCCGCCAGCGGCATGAAGAAAGGGGAAATTGCCGCACAGTGCGGCGTTGCCAATTCTGCCGTCACTCAATGGATCAGCGGCGAAAGCAAAAGCCTGCGGCCAGAAAACCTCTATGCACTGGCGCGGGCCACGGGCTTTCGTGCCGAATGGCTGGCGATTGGCGAAGGGCCTGAAAAGGAAACCCCCTTTGACGCCAACGTTGCTCTGATCGATCAACCCAACATGTCCTTTCGTTATCCGGTAATCAGCTGGGTGTCGGCAGGTTCCTGGGAGGAAGCCGTCGAACCTTACCCCGACGGTTTTTCCGATCGCTATGAAATCTCCGATTACGACTCCAAGGGCCCGGCGTTCTGGCTGGAGGTCAAGGGTGACTCGATGACTGCGCCCACTGGCGTCAGCGTGCCAGAGGGGATGATGATTCTGGTTGATACAGAAGCCGACGTGCAGCCCGGCAAGCTCGTTATCGCCAAGCTGCCCGCCAGCAACGAGGCGACCTTCAAAAAGCTGGTCGAGGACGGCGGCACGCGTTACCTGAAGCCCTTGAATCCTGCGTACAAAATGATCGAGTGCGGTGCCGACTGTCGCATCATTGGCGTAGCGGTGAGAATGACCGCCAGGCTATGAGCCTTGTTGTACAAGGCTTGCGGACGTTATCCGTCGCGACGTGAAGCGGAGCGCGTCCTACGAAGTGCTTGCGCAGGTCTTGCAGCTGGAATACTGTATTTATATACAGTTACTTTCGGGAGGCAGTCATGACTGGCACTCGTAATGGGCCGACAGGCGCGTCGTCTTATGAACAGATTGGCAAGCGTATTCAACGGCTGGTATCTGCGCCGAATGTTCAAAAGACCCAGTGGGTCATCGTAGCCCGACGCGACGATGAGCCTGAGGACAGCTGGAACGTGGTGCTCCGGGAAATCCAAGAAACCGAAGGTATCGAGGTCGATCCTCAGCCAGACGGTTCGGTAAGGATCGGCTGGCAGCGCTATATCGATAACTGAGCGTTTATAAGGTGCTGCTCCACGTTTGATGGCAAGCGTTTCACTTTATTTTTAAGCATGCTTAATTTTTTGGCTCCAGCTTCACATACCACCGCCGCATCGACCCGCAATACGCGCAAGGAAGCGATCAAGGGCAGGGCGGGCCCGAACGTCAACCAGGATGACCCTCATCAACCCGTTCCCTGCCATTCGAATGGCAGGCTCTCAGCGTCTGAATGTCTGTGTTCGTGAACGGCTGTATCTCTTGAGCGGAGTCAGGTCCGATGGATATCTTGAATGGTTTGGCAGACAGGGGCGAATGGCTGGTCGCCGGTCTGGTGGGTGCAATCATCTCTGGCTGGTGGCATAAGGCAGGCTTGCTCGACTGGCGTGCCTGGCTGGTTTTCTTGATCACTGGCGTGGCCTGTGCGGTGTTTCTCACCGGCATTGCCAGTGATTATCTGGGCGTGGCCGACCCTCGCAACACCACAGGCGTGGGCTTTCTGCTGGGCTCGTTTGGTGGAGCGCTGATCAGCGCAATCAATCGGGCATTGTGGGCGGCGGATATCTGGAAGTTTCTGCTGGAGCTGATCAAGGGCAAGCTGGGCGGTTAGGCCGCCTGCTTATTTGCGTTGAATCAGCTCCTCTGGTGCCACATCGCCGGTTTTGCCGATCCGTACGTTGTGCCTGAACAGCATGCCGGTCTTGAGCTTGCCTTCAAGCCGGTAATGGATCAGCTCATCAGGTTTTTTCAGCAGTTGAGCGATGTATTTCGCGTACCGCCAAAGGTTGGTACGAACAGGCACCACAAAGGTTTTCCGGCTATGCGCATCGACGAAAAACCAATCACTGAATTGGTCGTCTGCGAGCACAACGTCATTGAGCGAGATCTTGTAGTTCAGGCCGCGCACGAACAGGTCCGAGTCGTTGGGATTATCGACCTCGAAATACAGCTTGAAATCCTGTTGTGTCAGCCTTGCCTTGACCACCTGGACTTTGAGCAAATGCACTTCCGGATCCTGGACGCTGTCAAAGCTCAGTAACGAGCATCCGCTGAGACCGAACATGACCAGCGCGAGGCTAATGATTCTTGTAATGTGCGCCTGAAAAAACATGGATGTGCTCCGTTTGACGCCTGAGTCTACCAACTCGACGGTCAAGGGTAACGCGCTTGTTGCGCTGTCTGACGCTACGCCATACTTTTTATTGACGTGCTTACCGGTGTCTCCATGAGTGTCTACGAAATTGTCTTCAGTGCCGAACTGGTCGCCGGAGCCCAGCCCGAGAAGGTCAGGGCCAACCTTGGCAAGCTATTCAATGCCGATGCCGAGCGTCTGGAGCTTCTGTTCTCCGGGCGCCGACTGGTCCTGAAAAACAACCTCGACGCGGCAACCGCTGAAAAATACCGCGCAACGCTGGAGCGTGCAGGCGCACGGGTTCATGTGCTGGAAATGAATACACCGCCGCCCATGGAAGAGGTCGAACTGGCGCCGCCGCCCGACGCTCCTACCTGGTTGCGTAAATCCCAGGCCACCCCGCAGTCGGGTACGGGCCGTCTGCAGATCAAACCGCGTGACGCGTATATGGCTGCTTTCGAAAGTGTCGATGCGCCGGATTATTCGGTGGCCGAAGCGGGGGTCGACCTGCTGCCTGCCAAACCTCAGCCCGCTGCGCCGCTGCTGGATCTTTCCCGATTTAGCCTGGCACCGGTGGGCAGCGACATGGGCCATGTCGAAAGGCCCGAGTCACAAGCTGCTCCCGATACTTCTCACCTGAAGGTCATTCCGGAGTAATGCCGCAGGCCAACTGAATCCTGAAACGGAATTATTTTCAATCAGCTCTGTTACTTTCGAACTTTCGCTCGGCTAACAGGCATTGAGAAATATTCCATCAGGAGTTGCCCGATGTCCCGTTCGTTAGACACCCTTCTGCGTCCCAGTCTGTTGGCCGTGGCGATTGCACTGTGCACGCCTCTGGCCAGCCCGCTGCTGATGGCCGCGCAGCAGGCCAGCGTGGTTGCCTATGACCTGCCTGCAGGCCCTCTGGCGACCACGCTGAACCAGATTTCCAGCCAGGGTGGTCTGGCATTGAGCCTCGATCCTGCGCTGGTTGCTGGCAAAACAAGCGCGGCGGTGAAGGGGAATTTCGACGCTGCGACAGCCTTGCGTGAGGCGTTGCGTGGCAGCGGCCTGCAACTGGTGCAGAGCAGCGCCGGGACCTACACGCTGATGGTCATGGAACAAAACGCCTTGAACCTGTCGGATGTGAACATCAATGCCAACAGCGCGCCCGCCGAAGGTTCGGAAGCAGCCGGTTATCGCAGTGAGAACATCAGCAGTGTCGGTGCACTGGGCGGCATGAAACTGCAGGACGCGCCTTATTCCATCAGCGTGACGCCTCAGGCTCTACTGAAAAACATTCAGGCCACCTCGCTGGACGATGTTATCAAGCACAACCCATTCACCCAGATGTACTCGCCGACCAGCGCCGGTTATGCCAGCGCCGTCAACATTCGTGGTTTCAGCAGCGCGGGCAGCCTGAACATCGCCAATGACGGCTTGCGCTTTACCAATGGTGCTGATGGCAGCAACTACATTGAAGAGATGGAACAGCTGGAAGTCATCACCGGCCTGACCGGTTTCCTGTATGGCCCGGCCTCGCCAGGCGGGCTGGTCAACTACGTCATCAAGCGCCCCACTTACGAACGCTATAACAGCGTCACGCTGGGCAATGCCGGTGGCGAAAACTACTACCTGCATGGCGATTTCGGCGGGCCGATCGACAGCGAAGGCAAGTTTGCCTATCGCCTGAACGTGTTGACTCAGGATGGCGAAACCGCTGTCGACATGAACAAGCGTCGTCGCGAAATGATTTCCCTGGCGCTGGACTGGAACGTCTCCGACGACCTGCTGGTGCAGTTCGACGCTTCACACAAAAAGACCGAAATTCGCGGCCTGACCAGCTATTGGTACTTTGGTGATCAGTCGTTACGCCCAAGCGCAGCCTCACTGGACAACGACAAACTCTACAGCCAGAAGTGGTCGTTTTCCGATTATGAATCCGACAAGGCGGGCGTACGCGCCAAATGGCGCTTGAACGATACATTCACCTTGCGCGCGGCCTTTGCAGCCCAGCAGTACACTTCGGAAAACACCTACACCGGGCCGACGGTTTACAGCGCGGGTCTGTATTCGCAGCCGTTGTACGCCTTCGCACCGATCGAAACCGAAGAAAAGACCGGCTCGCTGTTTCTGGATGCAGCATTCGATACCGGCTTTCTCGGCCACAAAGTCACGATGGGGTACCAGGGCAATACATCTCGCCAGAAGCAGTACGAAGACCACATCCCGTACACGCCTGGTCAGCCTGGTCCGCAATACACCTCGCCAGTCGGCACGATACCGCTCGACCAGACACCTCAGGTCGGCAAACCGTCGTACTCGATTGGCCACGGCAACCAGCGTCTGGCCAATAGCTCGGAGAGCAACAACTTCCTGATCGGCGACATCATCACCTTCAACGAGCAATGGTCGGCGATTCTTGGCGTGACCAACACGCAGATCAAGACTTACGCCAACGAGTTCGTTTACGCCAAGGCATTCGGCTCCGCAGAGACCGAGACCAAATACAACGAAAGCAAGACCTCGCCGAATATCTCGCTGGTCTACAAGCCACTGCCGTGGCTGACCACTTACGCCACCTATATAGAAGGTCTGCAATCCGGAGGTGTCGCCCCGAGCGGCGCAGCCAATGCCGGCCAGGCGTTCGCACCGGAAGTCAGCGAGCAATACGAGATCGGTGCCAAGGCGACGTTGGGTGAAACCCTGTTTACCCTGGCGCTTTTCAACATCGAGAAGCCCAACGGCTACACCACGGCCTCGAATATTTACGTAGTGGACGGGCGTCAGGAAAACAATGGTCTGGAGTTCAGCGTGACCGGCAAAGTCGTTCCGGAGCTGACACTGGTCGGCGGCTTTACCTTGCTGGACCCGAAGATCAAGAAAACCGGCATCGCCGCGGATGAAGGCAACGCACCGACCAACGTCGCCAAGCAACTGGCCAAGGTCTATGCCGAGTACGACATCAACCCTGTGCCTGGGCTGGCAGTAACCGGTGGAGCGTTTTATACCGGCAAGCAATACACCGACCAAAGCAACGAAAACGACCTGCCGTCCTTTACCACCTTCGACGCCGGTGCCCGCTATCGCATGCGCGTCTCGGAAAACGACCTGACACTGCGGGTCAACGTCAGCAACCTGGCCAACAAGGAATACTGGCTCAACAGCAGCTACCTGGGCGACCCGCGTACTGTAGCGTTCTCGGCGCAATTGGAGTTTTGAGCCGAACCCCAATCCACCTGATACGGCAGACCGCTGTGTGATTTAGAGCGTGGGCACGACAGTCATGCCTTGTCAGCTGGCCACTGCCACAGAAGCGCTTTTCAACCACGGTGGCACTAACGACGCAGAGTGCGACCTTAGTGACGGCTGAGTCCTGGCGCTGATCCGGGGGTAGCCTGGCAGGACGCCAGGCTAGCCGCACCGGGCCATGGATGGCCCGTTGCGGCGACCCCCGGATCAGTGTCAGGGCGAAGGAACCCGACGAAGTCGGGCCGGAAACAGGAGCGAGGGGATTTGCCTACTTTGGCCCCATCAAAGTAGGTCGCCGAGGGGCGAAAAGGTGACTCAAGTCGAGCCTGAATCTCACTGAATCGCAGAACTGTGTGACGCAGAGCGTCACGAAAGGCATTACCACGCGGAGCGTGGGAACGATATTCACCATCGTGCGACGTTCTGAACGCTCTTGATGGTGCGGCGCAGGGCTCACCCACGGCATTCCCACTCTGGAGCGTGCGGAACGATCATCTCGACTATCTCAAACCACGTAAGGCGAGCAGCATTTCTTGAATTTCTGTTCGCTGCCACACGGACACGCGTCATTGCGTCCGGCCTTGAGCGGGACCGTGGAATCGATGAAATACCAGCGGCCCTGATTCTGCACGAACGACGAGCGTTCCTTGTGGCTGTGTTCACCGTTACCGTCGTGCCAGCGGGCAGTGAAGGTCACAAAAGCATGCTCGGGCTTGCCGCCGAATACCTCAGAACTTTCTACCTCCAGCCCCAGCCATGTGCTCTGCGCGCTCCACTGGGCGATGGCCTCACGGTTCAACCCGCTTTGCTGAACAGGCAACGTCGTCTGGACCAGATAATCAGTCAGCCCCAGCACGTAGGCGCTGTAGCGCGAGCGCATCAGCTTTTCAGCGCAGGGCGCAGGCTGACCTGCGTGATAGCGACCGCAGCAGGCCAGCAACAGATCGCCGCTGCCGCACGGGCAAATAGCACTACTCATAGGTCACCACCAATACTTTCCAAAATTCTCCGGGTTGGCCCAATACTTCGCGTTCAGCCAGTCAGGCACCTGTTTGTATTCGCGCAAGTCGTAGGTGAACAGGTTCAGCACCTGCTCGTCGCGGGTGAAGCGTTCGCTGGATTGCAGGGCCAGCGAGAAAAAGTCGGTCTCCTGCCAGCCGCAGGCCTGCAAGTCGGCCAGCACCGCAATGCGGCTGGCGTTAAGGTTGCGGATACCGCCCAGCAGCTCCAGACCGGTGCGCTTGGGGATGTGCTCCAGGCAATCGACCACCAGCGCCAGGTCGAAACGTTGCGCCGCCAGATTTGCGGGCAGGGGGCCGGGTTCGGCCAGCGCCACCTCGGTCTGCGGGTGTGCTTCCTGAAAGGCTTGCAACGCAGGGAACGCCTGAGCGCCGATCAACAGCAGACGCTGGGGGGCGTAACGGTCGAGCAGGGCAGCCAGCGCTTGCTGCGGCGTGCGGGATGAGTAGCCGACGGTCATCGAAAGTCCTCTGGTTGACTGACAAGACTAGCCTGCCGGACCCGCTCTGAACAGCCGTCAGTATCAGGCGAACGCCCACAGACTGACGACAACGATCTATGCTTGATCTTTTTCAATACACTGCTGGCATATTCGGCGTACAGCACGTCTACTGTGCGGCGACGAAAAGCGCGCGCAGACTGCGCTTTCGTAACGGATCATGACAAGGGGGGCAGGCGATGAAGGTGTTTTGGGGGCTGGGAAAAATCTTGATGCTGGGCTTCTGGCTGGTAGTCCTGGCCAATGCGGTCATTGAAGCGCCCAGCCCGTTTGGCGTGATGATCGACATGGCCGGTGCCGTACTGTTGTTGACTCACTTGCTCGAACTGATCCTGTTCAACGGCAGCCTGCGCGGTCGCAGGCATCCCTGGCGCGACCGGGGCAAAATCATCCTGTTCGGCATTTTTCATGTTCAATCCATCGGCCGTTCGGCCACAGGGCACTCTCATGCGTAAGCTCGTTCTGCTGGCAGCACTGTTCAGCCCTCTGGCCATGGCTCAGGCGATTATCGTCGCGCCACACTCGCTCATGCGTCTGCCTGGCAACAGCAGCGTTCTGCAGGTCGAGCGCCTTGAAGTGGCCGACTACGGCACCCTGCTGATACCGGCCGGTATCGATGACGTGAAGATCGGCGAACTGGTGCTAGGGCACGAAGCGCGGATTGCCATCGTCCCCGGTGTACAGGCGTTCAACCTCGTCGTGGTGCATGGTGAATTCGGCACCGGCAGCCAGATCACTGCGCGAGGCGCTCCGGGTACCTTCGAGAAGCCGGCACTGCCGGGGCGCAACCTGACCCTGCGTCTACAGAGCCTGAATGCCGAACAACTGTCGATCGATGCACGCGGCGGCGCGGGCAGCCCAGGCTACGCCGGGCTCGATGGCGGCACGGGCGAAGAGCCGGGCTGTACCTGGGGCCAGGCCGGGCGTGGTTACAACGGTGATAGTGGCGGCAACGGCCACGACGGCGCAGCAGGTGCGCAGGTTCGTCTGGAGCTGCCACAGAGCTTTCCGGCCGAGCGTATCAAGGTGAATGTTGCGGGTGGCGCGGCAGGCAAGGGTGGTGAAGGCGGCAAGGCAGGCAAAGGCGGCGCTTCGAAGGGCTGCATCGTCTACCGCGCGGACGGCGGCAAGCCAGGCAGACCGGGCGAACCCGGCCTGCCTGGTGTTGCAGGGCCCGCGGGCAGTTTGATTCTGCAGCGCCTGTAATCTTCAACAGCTGTCATTCTTGAGAGGCAGCCCGGATCAGGCGCAAGGCCACGATCCGGGCAGTCATTACGGCAGCGCGCTTACTGCGGCACGCCTTTTTCCCAGTTCTTCCAGTCGCCGACAATGGCCTGCACCAGCGGATTACCGGTGCGGTACAGGTTTTCCAGTGCCGGTACGAAGGCACCCTGGTCGGCATACTTGAGCAAATTGTCCACTTCGCTGTAACCCGGATACGGACGGTCGAAATCGGAACCTGCGCGCACCACGGCCAGCCGGTTGACGTCTACCTTGCCTGCCTTGCTGGCTCGCAACAGGGCTTCGTACGTAGAGTTGTCCTCCTGCTGGGTGGTGCAATACACGCCTTTGCCGTCGGTCAGCAGCTTGGTCCAGACTTCCGCCCGCTCACTCAGACGCGTTCCGGAAAACCACGTGTTGCCCGCCAGCGTATCGCACTGCGTCACCTGCGGCGGCTGATTGGCCGGGGCGTAAGGGTACTTGACGCGCCAGGCGGCAGATTCCTTGCTCTCGCTGAGCGTCACTTTTTGCGACAGGGCGAAGGCCTTGGCCTGAAGTTTGGGGTTCAGCTCGAAGACTTCAGTCTTGTAGTCCAGCGGCGGCTTTTCGTTCGGACCCTTAGTGTTGATACCCAGGTAACCGGTCGGCCATTCCTTGGGCACGTCGCGCGAATCGATTTCCCACTGCGTGCCGAATTCCACCAGATAATGCGCCCAGGCCGTGGTGCCGAGTGTGCCGTGGTGCGGGTTGATGCCGGCAATGCCCGCGACGATGAAGTAAGTCTTGCGCAGGTCGAATTGCGGCGACAGGGCCAGGGCCAGAGTCGATGCTGCGGCATTGGTCTGACCCATGCCGGTGACCAGCAGGCAGACGTCCTGATCATTGCAGCGGATGGCCGGGTACTCGGCGGCAAGGCCGGGCACCTGGATCTCCTTGGTCAGATGCAGCCGGTCGATCCAGTTCTGCGCTTCGGGCGCAAACATGGCGACCAGCATGACCTTGGGCGTGACTGGCGTAACCGGCGCGGTGGCTGCCCAGAGGGCAGGGCTAAGCAGGGCCAGTGTGGCGCCAAGTGTATTGCGGGTGATGTGTTTCATGAAAACTCCTGTCGTCATAATCAGTTTCAGAACTGGTAACCCACGCCTGCGTAATATCCCCAGCCGTCGGAGCGCGCGCGGAAGTTGCCTTCGCCGAAGTTCAGCTCGCTGCCGTCCTGCCAGTTGCCGCCGTTGTGGAAGTAACGACCCACCAGGGTGAAGCGCAGGTGCGTGAAGGCGTAAAGCAGCACGTTGGTGGCGACTGTGGAGTTGCCAGTGCGTGCCGGATCGTTCTTGAGGTCCGAACCGAAATCGAAGTTGGTGAAGCCGATGTACGTCAGCGAAGCGCCGTTGTCGAATTTGCTGATCGGTACGATGTATTTGAGCTGGGCGCGATAGCCATCCCACGAGTACTCATTGCTGGCACCGTAGTTCTCCCACTGGTAGCGGCCATAGAAGTTGGCCGACAGATTGACCCGCGAGTGGGTGTCGATGTCAGTGCCAAGGCCGCTGTACAGGGTGTTTGCACGGTTGGCCGAGTTGCTGCCGTGATCGTAGATCCAGTCAAAGGCGACGTACCATTCCTTGAACGGCCCGACGGCCAGACTGCGCCCGGCCAGATAGTCGATGGAGATACGTGGCTCGTGCTCCATGAACAATGGCGAGCCATGATCCCAGACGCCTTTGTCATTATCATTGCCGATGCCGAGGATCTTCGGCACGTCGACATAGCCATAGAGCTCAAACGGCCCCTTGCGGCCGAAGTACTCATACTCCAGATAAATGTCATCGTTGGGCTTGGGGCCGAAGCTGATGTCCTTGCTGCCGATCAGCGTCAGGTCCTGGTTGAACCAGTCTGAAAAGTACGCGCCTTTGCCTTCCTTGGGCGAGGCGGGCGGGCTGAGTGCTTCGCCTTGAGCCGAGTCTTCGGCGGCGGGCTGTGCCAGGACGCTGGTGCATGGCAACGCCGCAGCGGCGGCGAACAACAGAGGCATGAGGAATCTTGAGGGCGTTGCGGATCGAGTGAATGGCGGCTGTGGCATTGAAGCTCCTTTTCGTGGGCGCGTACTGCTGATCGCAAACGTTTGCACAGCCCATGCCAAAGTGTTTCAAGATGTTGAATGGCTTGAATATCAGGCACAGAAGATGACCGAACGGGCAGGAAACTGCCCGCAAGCTGTGCGCGGTGTCACCGCCAGTGCCCCGCGATGTTCCGTTTTGCCTCAAAGGCCCGGACGGGCGGCTGCCAATGTCACCACTGCCAGGCCAATAATCAGGTTGATTCCGACCAGCCGGCGAATGTGACCGAGTGCTGCTGCGCCTTCGGCCCATTGTTCGGCGTCCACGGCGCGACGCAACTCCGGCAACTGCAATGAATGGATACGCAGGAACAGCGCAACCATCACCACGTACAGGCCCATCATGATCTGCACATAGCGCGGCGCAGTTTCAAAGCCGGTGAAGTTCAGCTGGATCATGCCGATGCCGGTAATCGGCAGCAGCACCACGGCTGCCCAGACCCAGACGAAGAAGCGTGGAAACACCTGGACCCACACTTTCAAGCGAGAAGGGCCTTCAAGTGCTGCAATGACTGCTGGACGCAAGACCATCCAGGCGAAAAACATCCCGCCAACCCATACCAGGGCAGCCAGCAGATGCAGCGTATAGACAGTAGAAAAAGCGGTCATCGGACACTCCGTTCTGCGCGGATGGATTTAGCGCGCTATGATAGCGCCCACTCAGAACTACTGAAAATTTATCCAGCCTTTTTAGCCGTGCCCCCGAACCGAAGCCAATGATCAGTACCGAACTCAAAACCCAGATCCAGGGCGCCTACTCGCGTTTCCTCGAAGCCAAGAGCCTCAAGCCACGCTATGGCCAGCGATTGATGATCGCTGAAGTTGCCAAGGTGCTGGGGGACATTGACACCGATGAAGAGGGCCGTCGTTCGGGCGATCCTGCGGTAGTGGCGGTCGAGGCCGGGACGGGCACCGGCAAGACCGTGGCGTATGCCATTGCGTCGATCCCCACCGCCAAGGCGGCAGGCAAGCGGCTGGTAATCGCCACCGCGACCGTCGCCTTGCAGGAGCAGATCGTCTACAAGGACCTGCCGGACCTGATGCGCAACAGCGGTCTGAATTTTACCTTCGCGCTGGCCAAGGGCCGCGGCCGTTACATGTGCCTGTCGAAACTGGACGCGTTGCTGCAGGAGAGCGACGCGACCAACGCGACTGCGCAGCTTTTCGAGGAAGAAGGCTTCAAGATCGAGGTCGATGAAGCCAGTCAGAAGCTGTTCACCAGCATGCTGCAGAAGCTGGCGGGCAATAAGTGGGACGGTGATCGCGACAGCTGGCCTCAGGAACTCGCCGATCAGGACTGGGCGCGGCTGACCACCGATCACAGCCAGTGCACCAACCGGCATTGCCCCAACTTTCAACAGTGTGCCTTCTATAAGGCGCGCGAAGGCATGGGTAAGGTTGACGTGATTGTCACCAACCATGACATGGTGCTGGCGGACCTCGCGCTGGGCGGCGGCGCCGTGCTGCCCGACCCGCGTGACACGCTGTACGTGTTCGACGAAGGCCATCACCTGCCCGACAAGGCCATCGGCCACTTCGCTCATTACACCCGACTGAAGTCCACCGCTGACTGGCTTGAACAGACAGCCAAGAACCTCGCCAAGCTGCTGGCCCAACACCCGCTGCCCGGCGATCTGGGCAAGCTGATCGAGCAGGTGCCGGAGCTGGCCCGCGAGATCAAGGGGCATCAGCAGTTCATGTTCGGTGCCTGCGAGCAACTGGCAGATTTCCGCGCCGGTGAAGACATGCAGGGTCGCGAGCGGCCCCGTCACCGCTTTGTCGGCGGCGTGATCCCCGAGCACATCCGCGAGATGGGCATCGAGCTCAAGAAGGGCTTTGCGCGCCTGGACGATCTGTTCACGCGCCTGACCGAGCTGCTCAAGGAAGGCATGGATGGCGAAGTCAACATCGGTATCGCCAGCCATCAGGCTGAAGAGTGGTACCCGCTGTTCGGCAGCCTGCTGGCCCGCGCCCACGGTAACTGGGAACTGTGGACCGCCTTTACCGCCGAAGACCCGGAAGACAGCCCGCCCATGGCGCGCTGGCTGACCCTGGCCGACAGCGGTGCAATGTTCGATATCGAGGTCAATGCCAGCCCGATCCTGGCGGCGGAAATGCTGCGTCGCAACTTGTGGAACATCGCCTATGGGGCGCTGGTGACTTCAGCGACCCTGACCGCGCTGGGCAAGTTTGATCGTTACCGCATGCGTGCCGGCCTGCCCAAAGGGGCGGTGACCGCCGTGGTGCCAAGCCCGTTCCATCACGCCGATGCCGGTGTGCTGCGCGTGCCGGACCTCAAGGCCGACCCGCGTGACTCGGTGGCCCATACCGCAGCGATCATTCGTGACCTGCCCGGGCTGGTGGAAGGTTCGCGAGGCACGCTGGTGCTGTATTCGTCGCGCAAGCAGATGCAGGACGTTTTCGACGGCCTGGACCGTGACTGGCGCAAGCAGGTGTTCATCCAGGGCAACCTGTCCAAGCAGGAAACCCTCAACAAGCACAAGGCCCGCGTCGACAGCGGCGAGTCCAGCGTACTGTTCGGACTGGCCAGCTTCGCCGAGGGTGTGGACTTGCCCGGTGCGTACTGCGAGCACGTGGTCATCGCCAAGATTCCGTTCGCGGTGCCGGATGACCCGGTCGAGGCCGCTCTGGCCGAGTGGATCGAAGCGCGTGGTGGCAACCCGTTCATGGAGATCGCCGTGCCGGATGCCTCTTTGCGTCTGGTACAGGCCTGTGGCCGCTTGCTGCGTACCGAAGAGGACCGCGGCACTATCACGTTGCTGGACCGACGTGTCGTCACCCAGCGTTACGGCAAGGCGATTCTCAACGCATTGCCGCCGTTTCGCCGCGAGATTTCCTGAATAACAGCTGTCGGTTGACTCGGGTCTGTTCCCAAAGCGCCCGATCGCTGGAACAATATGCGCCCATTCGGCCTGTCATCAGGCCCAGTACCGTCAGTCAGGAGTCAGCCGTTGCAGATCCAGGGTCATTACGAACTTCAATTCGAAGCAGTACGTGAAGCCTTTGCGGCGCTCTTTGACGACCCTCAGGAGCGCGGCGCTGCCTTGTGCATTCAGGTCGGCGGCCAGACCGTCATCGATCTGTGGGCGGGCACGGCCGACAAGGACGGTGCCGAGGCGTGGCACACCGACACCATTCTCAACCTGTTCTCCTGCACCAAGACCTTTACCAGCGTGGCGGTATTGCAGCTGGTTGAAGAAGGCAAGTTGAAGCTGGACGAACCCGTCGCCAGGCTCTGGCCCGAATTCGCCGCGGCGGGCAAGGCATCGATCACTTTGCGTCAGCTGCTCTGCCATCAGGCCGGTTTGCCTGCGCTGCGCGAGCAATTGCCTGCCGAAGCGCTTTACCAGTGGGACACCATGACGGCGGCGCTGGCGGCCGAAGAACCTTGGTGGACGCCGGGGCAGGGTCACGGTTACGCGGCAATCACCTATGGCTGGCTGGTGGGCGAGATGCTGCGTCGGGCCGACGGTCGAGGCCCTGGGGAATCCATTGCCGCGCGTATTTCTCGCCCGCTGGGGCTGGATTTTCATGTGGGCCTGGCTGATGACCAGTTTCATCGTGTCGCCCATATCGCGCGCGGCAAAGGCAATGCCGGTGACGACGCTGCCCAGCGCGTGTTGCAGGCGACGATGCGTGAGCCCGCCTCCATCACTGCCAAGGCGTTCACTAATCCGCCGTCGATCATGACCAGCACCAACAAACCCGAATGGCGCCGCATGCAGCAACCGGCGGCCAACGGCCACGGCAATGCGCGCAGTCTTGCCGGTTTCTATAACGGTTTGCTGGATGGCAGCCTGCTTGAAGCAGACATGCTCAACGAGCTGACCCGTGAGCACAGCCTCGGTCAGGACAGGACTCTGCTGACCTCGACCCGCTTGGGCCTGGGCTGCATGCTTGACCAACCGACCGTTGCCAATGCGACCTATGGTCTTGGTCCCAAGGCGTTTGGCCATCCCGGGGCAGGCGGTTCGGTCGGGTTCGCCGATCCTGATTACGAGGTTGCTTTTGGCTTCGTCACCAACACCTTGGGTCCGTACATTCTGATGGACCCACGTGCGCAGAAACTGGTCGGGATCCTGCGTGAGTGTTTGCAGTAAGTATCGGCCATAAGTGCTTGTTTCATACCGACTGTCAGTTAAATGGCTGTAACAGGAACCGTACGACGGTTTCTTTTTCCAACTGCATCTTTATGCATGTTATACCGGCGTAGTCACGTCCTTCTGTCTGATCAAAACCGTTGCGGGTTATCCATGTCGTCTAATAAAAGCCTCGTTCTCGCCCTGTGTATCGCCGTTACCGGCTGTGCTCAAACCCCTCAATCCGACTCTGCTGCAACCGGAGGCCATTGGTGGCAGTTCGGTTCAGGCAGCGAGTCTGCTGATGCAGGTACTGCTGCAAAGGCTCCGGCACCAAGCCCGGCACCTGCTCCGGTCGCCAAGGCCGCTGCAGCACCGGCAGCACCTGCGGCTGGCGCTGAAAACAGCGCGCCTTGGTACTGGCCGTTCGGCTCGAAAGATAACGCGCAGGTCAAACCTGATGCCGTGGCCGACAAGCCTGTCGACAAGCCGGCTGCGCCTGCCTTGGTAGCCAAGTCGGAAACCGACAGCAAGTGGTGGTGGCCGTTCGGTAGCGAGGGCAAGAAGGACGAGCCTAAAGCGCTGCCGATGCCTGATCCGAAAGTGACCCAGGCCTGGCTGGACGAGTACGAGCCGCGTCTGCGCGCTGCAATCAAGGACAGCCCGTTCCAGCTGGAGCGTCGCGAAGACCTGCTGGCAATCACTGCACCGGTCGACAGCTCGTTCAACCCTGACCGTCCTGCGATGCTGCTGCCCAACACGCTGGGCCCGATCACGCGACTGGCCAAGGTGGTCGAAGGCGATCAGAAAACTGCCGTGCTGATTCTCGGTCATGCCGACACTTCGGGTCCTACCGAAGCCAACCAGAAGATCAGCCAGGAACGCGCGCAGTCTGTTGCCGCGATTTTCCGTCTCAGTGGCCTGGAGCGTAATCGTCTGAGCCAGCGTGGGATGGGTGCCGTGATGCCACGTGCCGCCAACGACAGCCTGCAAGGCCGTGCACTCAACCGTCGTGTTGAAATCCTCATGACGCCGCAGGACACCATGCGCGCGCTGATGGCCCGTTATGCGTTGCCGCCGGTTGCTCCAGTCATGGTTGCCACCCAGGACGTCAAGCCAGTAGCGCCAGCACCTGCTGCCGCGCCTGCCAAGAAAGCCGCCGTGGCGAAGAAAGACACTGCCAAGAAAGCGCCGGCCAAGGCCAGCGCTGCCAAAAAGGCCGCGCCTGCCAAGACCACCGCAGCAGCTAAAAAACCGGCAGCGACCAAGGCCCCGGCCAAGGCGCCCGCCAAGAAAGATGACAGCCAGGCCAGCAACTGAGGCCTGGTTACCTCACGACTTTCGTCTCCACGCTCCGCGCTTTGCGTTGTGCACAAGTCCTGAATAGCCTGAAAAACAAGGCTTTCAGGCTTCTGCCCGGAGGGCGTGGGAGCGAACTTGTTCGCGAAAAGGTCGGTACAGTCTCCGAAACGTATCGTCTGAATCACCGTCTTCGCGAACAAGTTCGCTCCCACGGCCTTCGGCCAGAATCAAAAACGAATGTGTGATAACGGCGAGCGCCGAGCCTCGTAACGAGAGTTAGCTAACGTTCATGATATCTGCGCAGGAATGAAACCATGACTCAGACCCTGGCCGACATGCGCCGTGATTACACCCGCGACGGGTTGACCGAAGCGCAATCACCGGACGAGCCCTTCGCGCTCTTCCATACCTGGTTGGACGACGCTGTAAAGACCGAACAACCACCTGTCGAGGCCAATGCCATGACCCTGGCAACGGTTGATGAGCAAGGACGTCCGCATTGCCGTGTCTTGCTGCTCAAGGGGCTGGACACGCAGGGTTTCACGTTCTTCACTAACTACGAAAGCGCCAAGGGCCAGCAACTGGCTGCACGTCCATTCGCGGCCATGACGTTCTTCTGGCCAACGCTGGAGCGTCAGGTGCGTATCGAAGGTCGGGTCGAGAAAGTCAGCGCTCAGGAGTCCGATGCTTATTACCAGGTGCGTCCTCTGGGCAGCCGTTTGGGGGCATGGGCCTCACCCCAAAGTCGCGTGATCGCAGATCGTGACGAGCTGGAAGGTCTGATCAGACAGACGGAACAACGCTTTGCAGACACCCAGCCACACTGCCCCGAGCACTGGGGGGGCTACCGCCTTTTGCCTGAGCGAATCGAGTTTTGGCAGGGTCGCTCCAGTCGACTTCATGACCGTTTGAACTATCGTTCGGTAGACGGCAGGTGGACGCGCGAGCGCCTTGCGCCCTGATTGAATTATTCGTCCGGGCCATCGTCTGAGCGTTATGCAGGTGGGCCGCTGTATGCCGCCTGAATGAACTTAAATTGCAGGATCGGGGCCGTGACAGCACCTTTGTCAGGTAGTCTAATGGCCACTGATTCTTCTGGAGATTCCCTTATGCGCAAGTCCGCTCTTCTGGTTGCTTCGTTCACTGCCATGGCATTGATGCTGGGCGGCTGTGCCTCAAACCTGACCGGTGATTCCTATTCCCGCGATGAGGCCAGGACCGTACAGACCGTCCGCATGGGCACTATCGAATCCTTGCGTCCGGTTAAAATCGAAGGCACCAAGACTCCGATTGGCGGGGCTGCGGGTGCGGTCGTCGGCGGCGTAGGTGGCAGCGCTATCGGTGGCGGTCGCGGCAGCATCGTGGCTGCGGTAATCGGCGCGGTGGCCGGTGGTCTGCTGGGTTCAGCGACCGAAGAAGGCCTGACCCGTACGCAGGGTGTTGAAATCACCGTGCGTGAAGATGACGGCAGCATGCGTGCCTATGTGCAGCAGGTTCAGGAAAACGAGATTTTCCGTGTCGGCGAGCGCGTACGCATCATGAGTGTCAACGGCACAAGCCGCGTCACTCACTGATTTGCAGCACCGCACAGCAAAACCCCGAGCCGCAATGCTCGGGGTTTTTTATTGCCAGGCGTGAATATCGTGTCAATGCTCACGAATACGATGTATCGAACGCCCTATTTCCTGGGGGTGTCGCGGCCTCTTCGCGAGCAAGCTCGCTCCCACAAGACTTATGTATAACGATGGTCATTCTGAGGTCAGCCCTCAATCCCCAGCATGTCCCGCACCAATGCTTCGGCAACCCGAATGCCGTCTACGCCAGCCGAGAGAATCCCGCCCGCATAGCCAGCGCCTTCACCGGCCGGGTAAAGGCCTTTGGTGTTCAGGCTTTGCAGGGTCGGTCCGCGGGTAATGCGCAGCGGGGCCGAGGTACGGGTTTCGATGCCGGTCAGCACCGCATCGTGCAGCGAGAAGCCTTTGATCTGCTTGTCGAACGCAGGCAATGCTTCACGAATGGCTTCAATGGCAAAGGCGGGCAGGGCGTCGGCCAGGTCCACCAGTTTCACGCCCGGCTTGTATGAGGGCTCAACGCTGCCCAGTGCTGTCGAGGCCCTGCCAGCGATAAAGTCGCCGACCAACTGCGCCGGCGCTTCATAACTGCTGCCGCCGAGCAGATACGCATGAGACTCCAGGCGTTCCTGCAACTCGATACCGGCCAGCGGGCTGCCGGGGAAATCCTGTTCCGGAGAAATACCGACCACAATGCCCGAGTTGGCATTACGCTCGTTGCGCGAATACTGGCTCATGCCATTGGTGACCACGCGCCCCGGCTCTGAAGTGGCGGCTACGACAGTGCCACCAGGGCACATGCAGAAACTGTAGACCGAGCGACCGTTGCTGGCGTGGTGCACCAGTTTGTAGTCAGCTGCGCCCAGCTTCGGGTGCCCGGCGTATTTGCCCAGCCGCGCGCGGTCGATCAGCGACTGCGGGTGCTCGATACGGAAACCCACCGAAAACGGCTTGGCTTCCATGAACACGCCACGGCCATGCAGCATGCGGAAGGTGTCGCGGGCACTGTGGCCCAGCGCCAGAATGACGTGCCGGGATTCGATCTGCTCGCCACTGTCGAGCTGGACGCCCAGCAATTGGCCGTCCTCGATCATCAGGTCGGTCACGCGCTGCTGAAAGCGCACTTCGCCGCCCAGCGCTTCTATCTGATGGCGCATGTTCTCGACCACGCCGGTCAGGCGGAACGTGCCGATATGCGGCTTGCTGACGTAGAGGATTTCTTCCGGTGCACCGGCTTTCACGAACTCGTGCAGCACCTTGCGGCCAATAAACTTCGGGTCCTTGATCTGGCTGTAAAGCTTGCCGTCGGAAAAGGTCCCGGCACCGCCTTCACCGAACTGCACGTTGGACTCGGGGTTGAGCACGTTTTTGCGCCACAGCGCCCAGGTATCCTTGGTGCGCTGGCGCACCTCGGTACCACGCTCAAGGATGATCGGCTTGAAGCCCATCTGCGCCAGCAGCAGCCCGGCAAAGATACCGCATGGGCCGAAACCCACGACGATCGGGCGCTCTGTCAGCCCCTCGGGAGCATGACCAACCACTTTATAGCTGACATCAGGTGCAGGGCCGACGTGGCGGTCATCGCCCAGTTTGCGCAGCAGTGCCTGTTCATCACTGACCTGAAAGTCGATGGTGTAGATAAAGCACAGCTCGGATGACTTTTTGCGCGCGTCGTAACTGCGTTTGAAGAGTGTAAAGTCCAGCAGTTCGCTGCTGTCGATGCCCAGGCGCTGCAAGAGTGCAACGCGCAGGTCTTCTTCCGGGTGATCGATCGGCAGCTTGAGTTCGGTGATTCGTAACATTAAGGGGTCCAGTTTTCGGGCCGCAGGTTCAGCCCGACAGCACTACAAGACCGGCGATTATAAGCGCTGAACCCCTTTGGCGGCGAGCCTGCCTGATCACTCGTCGCGCGAACCGCCATAATAACCGCAGCCACGCTGGGCCTGGCCGTTGATACGCAGTTCGGCCGTCAGGTGTTGTACCGAGCCATTGACGCTGTCAACGCAGCGTTGTGGCGCCACCCAGATCTCGATGCGCTGGTTGTTGGCTTCGCTGCTGACGCTGAAGCTGCCGTCGGGCAGTTTCTCTTCCACGTAAGGCAAGGCAAGCGGTGCAAGACCTTCGCGCTCCAGCACCATGCCCTTGCCACTGACGTTGACGTTCCAGGCGGGTTTATTGCCATTGACGTGCAAGGTCAGACGTTTGAAATTGGCGTCTTCACAGGCCTGGCCGGGACGCTCGACGCGGTACAGCTGATGCAGGTCCAGCTGACCATCGCTGTTGGCCGCTTTGCTCGCAGCAAAGTTACCGCGCAGATCGGCGAATACCGTGCCCTTGCTGTCTGCCAGTGAAGCAGCTTCCTGCAAGATGCCGGTATTGCCGCGATCCTTGACCACATAGCGCCGCTGCTCGTTGCACGGTTTGAACAGCAACTGGCCATTGCTGCCCGTCAGGTCGCCCTGCATACGGAGCATGCCTGCCGTGGAAACCTTGGGTTCCTCGGTCTGTTTGCCGAGCAGTTGGCACCCGGCGAACAGTGGCAGAAGGGCAAATACGAGGACGGAACGGGCAGCAAACATGGTGTGGTCTCCAGACAAGTGTCGCCACGTTACTCAGACTGGAGGTGCATCACAAGGGGGAACGGCCAGACCTGCGCCGCAGTGTGACGCGGAGCGTCACGAAAGGCATTACCACGCAGAGCGTGGTAATGAGAATCATCGTGGCCCATCCTGGTTCTGAACGTTAATGCGCTTCGCAGCGCTTACCCGCCCAGATACGCATCCCGCACTTTTGGATCGACCAGCAGTTCTTCGCCGGTGCCTTGCATCACCACACGACCGTTTTCCAGTACATAAGCGCGGTCGGCGACTTTCAGCGCCTGATTGGCGTTCTGTTCGACCAGAAACACCGTCACACCATCGCGACGCAACTGTTCAACGATCTCGAAAATCTGCTGGATGATGATCGGAGCCAAGCCCAGCGAAGGCTCGTCGAGCAACAGCAGCTTGGGCTTGCTCATCAACGCACGACCGATGGCCAGCATCTGCTGTTCGCCACCGGACATGGTGCCGCCGCGCTGATTGAAGCGTTCCTTGAGGCGCGGAAAGAGCTGCAAGACCTTGTCCATCTGCTCCTGATAATCAGCCTTTTCCGTGAAGAAACCGCCCATCGCCAGGTTCTCTTCAACGGTCAGGCGCGCGAACACGCGACGGCCTTCCGGCACCACGGCAATGCTCTTGCGCATGATGATCGACGACTCCAGCCCGACCAGTTCTTCGCCCATGTAGCGAATACTGCCGCTGTGCGCGCGTGGTGAGCCGCACAGGGTCATCAGCAACGTGGACTTGCCTGCGCCGTTGGCGCCGATCAGGGTGACGATTTCGCCCTGACGCACTTCCACGTTGACGCTGTGCAGCGCCTGGATCTTGCCGTAGAAAGTGGAAACGTTTTCGAACTGCAGCATTTACGCTTCCCCCAGATAGGCTTTGATCACATCAGGATTGTCACGAATCTGTTCCGGCGTTCCGTCTGCCAGAGGCGTGCCCTGATTGATCACCACAATGTGGTCGGAAATGCTCATCACCAGTTTCATGTCGTGCTCGATCAACAGGACCGTAGCATTGTGCTCGCTGCGCAACACGCCGATCAGGGCTTTCAGGTCGTCGGTTTCTCTGGGGTTCAGCCCGGCTGCCGGTTCGTCGAGCATCAGAATGCGCGGGCGCGTCATCATGCAGCGGGCGATTTCCAGACGGCGTTGCTGGCCGTAGGCCAGCGTACCGGCAGGGCGGTTAGCGAATTCCTTGAGGTTGACGGCTTCCAGCCAGTGCTCGGCGTAGTCCATGGCTTCGCGTTCGCTGCGGCGAAACGCCGGGGTTTTGAACAATCCGGCCAGGAAGTTGGTATTCAAATGCCGATGCTGGGCAACCAGCAGGTTCTCTACAGCGGTCATTTCCTTGAACAGGCGCACGTTCTGGAACGTACGCACCACGCCCTTGCGAGCAATCTGGTGACCGGCCAGGCCTTGGATGGGCTCGCCGTCCAGCAGAATAGTGCCTGCGCTTGGCCGGTAGAAACCGGTCAGGCAATTGAAAACGGTGGTCTTGCCCGCGCCGTTAGGGCCGATCATAGACACGACCTGCCCTTGATTGACGGTCAGGGCAACGCCATTGACCGCCAGCAGGCCGCCAAAACGCATGCTCAAGCCGGTGGCTTGCAGTAATGGGCGGCTCATTTCGGCAGCTCCGTTTTCAATTTCATTTCAGGCCGTTGCATGGGCAGGAAGCCTTGAGGGCGCCAGATCATCATCAGCACCATCAGCGCGCCGAACATCAACATGCGGTAGTCGCTGAACTCGCGCATCAGTTCAGGCAGCAGAATCATCACGATGGCGGCCAGGATCACGCCAAGCTGCGAGCCCATACCACCGAGCACGACGATGGCCAGGATGATTGCCGATTCGATGAAGGTGAACGATTCCGGGGTGATCAGACCCTGACGTGCGGCAAAGAAGCTGCCTGCGAAACCGGCGAACGCAGCGCCAAGGGTGAACGCCGAGAGCTTGATCACGGTCGGATTCAGCCCCAGCGCGCGACAGGCGATCTCGTCTTCACGCAGCGCCTCCCAGGCCCGGCCGATCGGCATGCGCAGTAGGCGGTTGATGACGAACAGTGCCGCCAGCGCCAGCAGCAGGGCGATCAGGTAAAGGAAGACGACCTTGTTGATCGAGTTGTAAGGCAGGCCGAAGAACTCGTGGAAGGTCTGCATGCCCTCGGCAGCCTTGCGCTCGAACGTCAGGCCGAAGAACGTCGGCTTGTCGATGTTGCTGATGCCGTTCGGGCCACCGGTCAGCTCGGTGAGGTTGCGCAGGAAGATGCGGATGATCTCGCCGAACCCCAGCGTCACGATGGCCAGATAGTCACCGCGCAGGCGTAGCACCGGGAACCCCAGCAAGAACCCGAACAGCGCCGCCATCAGGCCCGCAATCGGCAGGCAGATCCAGAAGCCGAGCCCATAGTAGTGGGACAGCAAGGCGTAGCTGTAGGCACCGACTGCATAGAAACCGACATAGCCCAGGTCCAGCAGACCGGCCAGACCGACCACGATGTTCAGGCCCAGGCCGAGCATGACGTAGATCAGGATCAGCGTGGCGATGTCCACCGCACCGCGCGACCCGAAGAATGGCCAGATGAACGCAAGAACGATCAATGCGGCCAGGCCCCAGCGTTGGGTTTTCGGCTGGGTCAGGAAATCGCTGGTCTTCTGCGAGATCAACGGCTTTTCGGTACCGCGGCGCATGCTGCCGATCTGTTCTGCGAACAGTACGCGCAAGAACAGCATGACCGAGCAGAAGGCAATGATGGTCAGGGTCAGCGGGCTGGCGTTCTGCACTTGCAGGGTGACGCCGGAAAAGGCCAGTTTCAGGCCGAACACCGGGTATGCCACGGCCCAGACCAGTGCGGCGCTGAACAGCGCCTGTTTGAAAGACTTGCTCATACTTTCTCAACCTCCGGACGACCCAGGATGCCGGTCGGTCGGAACAGCAGCACCAGAACCAGCAGGCCGAAGGCCACGACGTCCTTGTACTGATCACCAAAAATGTCGGCACCGAAGGCTTCGGCGACGCCCAGTACCAGGCCACCGAGCACTGCGCCCGGGATCGAACCGATACCGCCCAGCACGGCAGCAGTAAACGCTTTCAGGCCGACCAGAAAGCCGGCGCTCGGGTTGATCACGCCGTACTGCATGCTCAGCAGCATCGCCGCGACGGCAGCCAGTGCAGCACCGACCACGAAGGTCAGGGCAATGATGTTGTTGGTGTTGATCCCCAGCAGGTTGGCCATTTTCATGTCCTCGGCACAGGCACGGCAGGCGCGGCCCATGCGTGAGCGGGAGATGAACAGGGTCAGGCCGGTCATGGCCAGCAGGGTGACGACAAAGACCACGATCTGCATGTAGGAGATCAGCACTTCCTGAACGCCACCGGGCCCGAACGACAGGCTGCCGGGCAGCAGGTTGGGGATGGCGAAGTTGCCGGAGCCCTGAGAAAGCTGAACCGAGTTCTGCAGGAAGATCGACATGCCGATTGCAGAAATCAGTGGAATCAGACGGTTGCTGTTGCGCAAAGGACGGTAGGCCACACGCTCGATGCTGTATCCGTAGGCACTGGTTACGACGATGGCTGCGGCGAAACCGGCAATCATCAGCAACGGCAGGCTGTGAATACCCAGCATCGCCAGACCGGCGAGTGCCATGAAAGCTACATAGGAACCGATCATGTACACCTCGCCATGGGCGAAGTTGATCATTCCGATGATGCCGTACACCATCGTGTAGCCGATGGCGATCAATGCATACGTACTGCCAATGGTCAGGCCATTGACCAGCTGCTGCATGTAGTGGAATAACTCGGGCATTTACCGCGCTCCTAAAAACCTGATCTGCATTTCTCTGACCTGCGCCGGGGTGGCATTCTGTCGATGCGTAGCCTGTTGCGCTGTCAGGGAACCGCTGTTGACGGTTTTAAGATTTTCAGGGGGCCTCGTGCATGCAGTTCGGGTCGCCGAAACGTGCGTACGGGCCTGGATTCGTAAAACAAAGCCCACTGCGCTGGCAGTGGGCTTTGAGGGTTAACGCAAGCAGCTTATTTGGCGGCTTCGGTCTTCGGTTTGCCGAAGTGCCACTCGTAAACCACGAACTGGAAGTTCTTCAGATCGCCTTTGTCGTCGTAGCTCAGCTCGCCCATCGGGGTCTTGAAGGTGCCAGCATGGATGGCAGCAGCCACCTTGGCGGTGTCTTCGGACTTGGCGGCGGCGATGCCATCAGCAATGATCTGAACGGCGGAGTAGGACGGGTAGACGAACGGGCCGCTCGGGTCTTCTTTCTTGGCCTTGAAGGCTTCGGTCAGAGCCTGGTTGGCCGGGTCCTGGTCGAAGGATTTTGGCAGGGTGACCAGCAGGCCTTCCGAAGCATCGCCGGCGATCTGCGAGATGGACTCGTTGCCCACGCCTTCAGGTCCCATGAACTTCGCGCTCAGGCCCTTTTCCTTGGACTGGCGCAGGATCTGACCCAGCTCCGGGTGGTAGCCGCCGTAGTAGACGAAGTCGACGTTGGCTTGCTTGAGCTTGGCGATCAGCGACGAGAAGTCCTTGTCACCTGCGTTGATACCTTCGAACAGAGCAACCTTGACGCCTTTTTTCTCCAGCGTCTGCTTGACTGCTGTCGCGATACCTTCGCCGTACTGCTGCTTGTCGTGAATCACAGCAACGATTTTCGGCTTGGCGATGTCGGCAATGTAGTTGCCTGCGGCCGGGCCCTGGGCGCTGTCGAGACCGATGGTGCGGAATACCAGTTTGTAGCCGCGTGCGGTGATTTCCGGGCTGGTGGCAGCCGGGGTCACCATGATGATGCCTTCGTCTTCGTAAACGTCGGACGCTGGCTGGGCGGAGCTGGAGCACAGGTGACCGACCACGTATTTCACGCCGTCGTTGACCACCTTGTTGGCGACCGCAACGGCCTGTTTCGGATCGCAGGCGTCATCGTATTCGACGGCTTCAAGCTTTTTGCCATCCACGCCGCCTTTGGCGTTGATCTGCTCGATGGCCATTTTGGCACCGTTGAACTGCATGGTGCCGTATTCGGCAACCGGGCCGGTCTTGGGGCCGGCGATGCCGATCTTGATGGTGTCAGCTGCGAACGAATGGCTGGCAACCCCCGCCATAACCAGTGCGGCAAACAGCCTTGAAAGCTTATTGGTACCCTTAGTCATGATGCTCCACTCTTGCGTTGTAGTTTTTATAATCCTGATGGCCAAGGCTCCAGGACCGGATTCGATCACCGGTTCTCCCAAGCCGCCAACTGTACCGGAACAGTTTAGAGTGCCGCTCGTTGGCTTGGAAAGCCGGGCGTTTGGGGACAAACCGATGCGTGTCGCTTAATCGAAAGAAAGTTACAGAATCAAACCGCCTGAGGCCCTGAAATCGCTTCAGATCCATAAGGTTATCTGCGCTTTCCCGCGATAAATCACCTGCTTCTGGGCTTGCCGATGGGAAAGTCGGCGCTATCATTGCGCCGATTTTCTTTCTGGTGAAAACCCATGACGCAAGAACCTAGCACCCTCTATGCCAAACTGCTTGGCGAAACCGCATCAATCACCTGGACTGAATTGCAACCATTCTTTGCCAAGGGTGCCCTGTTGTGGGTCGAACTGCCTCTGGATTTGATCGAAGTTGCCGAGGCCGTGGCCGAAAATGATGCAGTGAGGGTGTCTGCATGGCTGGCTGAAGGACAGGTCGGCAAGGTCTCGGAAAGCAAGGCGCTTGAGCTGGTGGAGACCGATCCTTCGCTCTGGGCTGTAGTGGTGGCACCTTGGGTTCTGATTCAAAACAGAGCGCAGGATTGATTTGCGCACCATTTAGGTGCCTGACGATTTGCCGGAGTGAGTTGGAAGGTAACTGTCCCGGCGTCGACGTAGCGTAAAACCACACCTGCCGACCAGTGACTACAGAGCGTAGCGTCAGGTACGGACGGGCCTGTGACTGGCAAATTCGTCATTGTCGGTCAGGTCGGCAAACACATCGGCAGGTTCTGCAACGTCAATGTCCGGGCCGTGCATGTGCGGTGGTGGCAGGGCAGACCAACGGGTAGTCGGTTCGCGCTCGTTCATCTGTCTGGCAAGGGGCAGGATTCGCTCCAGTGGCTGAGGCTTGCTGAACAGATAGCCTTGTACGTAATCACTGCCGAATCGGCTGAGAAACTCAAGTTGAGCCGGGGTTTCCACGCCTTCCGTGACGACTTTCAGGTGCAGGGTATGAGCCATGACGAGAATCGCCTGGACGATTTCCATATCCTGTGGAGATTGGGGAATATCAATGATGAATGATCGATCGATCTTCAGCGTGTCCAGTGGCAGCCGCTTGAGATAGGCAAGCGATGAGTAGCCGGTGCCGAAGTCGTCAATCGACAGGGAGACCCCCAGGCTGCGAATGTGCTTGAGCATCAGAATGGTATTGCTGATATTGCCCATCAACGCATTTTCGGTCACCTCCAGTTCCAGTCGGCCAGGTGCAACGTCGGCGTCGGCCAGTGCCTGCTCGACCTCTTCGACCAGTTCGTCGCGGCCCAGCGTGAGTGCCGAGCAGTTGACCGTGATGATCAGCTGTTCCAGCCCTTCCTGACGCAGTGTGCGCAGGTCGTGACAGGCGCGGCGCAGCACCCAGTTATCCAGCTCGGCGATCAGACCGTTGGCCTCGGCAATGCCGATGAAGCGCCCGGGAGCCAGCAAACCGTGTTGCGGGTGATTCCAGCGCACCAGTGCCTCCAGCTTGGCAACGTGGCCAGTATGCATGTCGACGATAGGCTGATAGTAGACCTGCAGGCCGGTCTCTTCGCGCAGGGCATTGCGCAGTTCCTCCTCCAGATGCAGTTCCAGGCTGGCCCTGGTCTTGAGCGCGGGGCTGAAGAAATTGACCCTGTTGCGTCCGTTGCCCTTGGACTGGTAAAGCGCGAGGTCTGCGTGTTTGAGCAGTTCATCACAGGTCGAACCGTCGCGCGGGAACACGGCGATACCAATACTGGTCGTCATGACCATGCGCCTTCCTGCCAGCGCGATGGTCTCCTTCATTTTTTGCATGACCCGATAGGCCAGGTGTCGTGCCTCCTCGTAGTCCGGAATGCTCAGCAGTATGCAGAATTCATCGCCCCCGAAACGGGAGACCACGTCTTGCACACGGGTGGCGCTGCGGATGCGTTCGGCAATCACCTTGAGCAGTTCGTCACCGGCGTCATGGCCCAGACTGTCGTTAATGCGCTTGAAGTGGTCGATGTCCAGAAACATCACTGCAAGCATGCCGTTGTTGTAGGTGTGCTCCTGCAGCTTTTCGGCGAATATCTGATTGAAGCCCCGGCGGTTGATCAGGTTGGTCAACGGGTCGTAATGGGCCACCTGCTGAAGCGAGACGCGGGCCTGATCCAGCTGGCTGAGCAGCGCGTTGACGCGTTGCAGGTCGTGCTCCTTGCCTTGCAGTTTCTTGTCGGCCATTGCCGCGCTGATGCTGCCGGCGATGATAAGCAGGGTGATGGCGGCAATGGTAAGCCCAAGCTGCTGGCTGTTTTCGGTGCCGGGGATGTGCAGCGCAGCGCCTTCGGGCATGACCAGTCGCAGTGCCCTCATGCCCATCAGGTGCATGGTCAGCAAACCCGCACCCAGCAGAAGACTCACCCCGTAGCGGAACATCTGATGAAACATGCCGTTGTACTGACGCAGATGCCGGGACAGTGTCAGCAGAGCAATGCTGGAAAGGACGGCAACCACGATCGACAGCGCGAACATCCGTGGTTCGTAGTACTGCGTGGCAGCGGAGCGCATCGCCGACATGCCCAGATAGTGCATGACACTGATGCCGGTCCCCATGACCAGCGAACTGATCAGACAGCGCCTGAGCGTCAGCTCAGGGATGGTCAGGGCTCTCATGGCCACCAGTGCAGTGATCAGCACGATCAGCAGGGAAGCCAGCGTGACTGTCAGGTCGTAAGAGATTTTCAGCGGGGCCTCAAACGCCAGCATGCTGATGAAATGCATCGCCCACACGCCGCCCGCCAGGCATAACGCGCCCAGTGCTTTCCACAGGCGACGGCTCTTGATGGCGTCGACCTGAATGACGCGGTCGGCAATATCCAGCGTGGCGAAGGATGCGGCGCAAGCCACACCGTAAGCCAGCGCTACCAGAAACAGGTTATGACTGCAGTCGATCAATAATTGCCCGTCCGCTGGGAGGCCAGCGAATACGTTCAAACCCAGCCACTCCATAGCGCGCCCTATTCTCACTACAAGAGCGCCAAGCCTCAGGACCTGGCGATTTGAGCTGAGTATAGAAGCTGTTTACAACCTGCCACCCCTGCGAGCGGCCATTTTGATATCGACTCAATAACGAATAGTTATAAAAGGCCATCATGTCCTATGCGTAGTTACGAATGTTTACAGACAGACAGCGCTTCTGCTTCTAGATTGAAGTGACTGAGAGTCAAGGGATGGATGCCTTATGAACACGCTCCAGGCTGAAAACGCTACTCAGGCTGCCAATGCCTGGCGCGTGCTGTTCCTGCTTTTTCTGGCCAATCTGTTCAACTTCTTTGATCGCACCATCCCGGCGATTATCGTCGAGCCCATTCGTCTGGAATGGCATTTGAGTGACTTTCAACTGGGGTTGCTGGGGACCGCATTCACGCTGGTCTACGCTTTCGCTGGTCTGCCATTGGGGCGCATGGCCGACAACGGGTCGCGCAAGAAGCTCATGGGCTGCGGTCTGGCGGTCTGGAGCGGGTTGACTGCGGTCAATGGCATGGTGGGCAGTTTCTGGACCTTCCTGCTGGTGCGCATGGGCGTCGGCATAGGTGAGGCCAGCTACGCGCCTGCTGCCAACTCACTGATCGGTGATCTGTTTCCAGCCCATCGGCGTGCGCGGGCCATGGGGCTTTTCATGCTGGGTCTGCCTTTGGGTCTGCTACTGGCGTTCTTTACCATCGGCGCTATGGTCAAGGCGTTTGACAGCTGGCGCGCACCGTTCTTTATCGCTGCGGTTCCTGGTCTGTTGCTGGCCGTGTTCATCTTTTTCATCAAGGAGCCCAGGCGCGGCGCGGCTGAAAGCGTGCGGATGTCAGAGGCGAAGATTGAAAAGCCGATCCGCCGTGTGCTGTCGATTCCGACCTTTCGTTGGCTGGTGCTGGGTGGTCTGACCTTCAACTTTGCGACTTACGCCTGCAATTCATTCATGGTGCCGATGCTGCAGCGCTATTTTCTGCTGCCCTTGCAGGAAGCTGCAGTGGCGACCGGGGTTATTGTCGGCGTAACCGGGCTGATCGGTCTGACGCTTGGGGGCTGGATAGCCGACAAACTGCACCAGCGCTTTTCCAATGGACGGCTGTTGTTTGCGACCATCAGCATGTTGATCGCCGCACTGGCCACAGGCTATGCGCTGCATGCAGGGCAGATCGGGATCGGTGTGTTCGTGGGAGTGTTCAGTCTGGGCTGGCTGTTCGCTTACAACTTCTATACCTGCGTCTACACCGCTATTCAGGACGTAATCGAACCGCGCCTGCGGGCCACGGCCATGGCGCTGTTCTTTGCCGGGCTTTATTTGCTGGGTGGAGGGCTGGGGCCGGTGGTGGTCGGTTTGCTGTCTGATCACTTTGCCCATGCTGCGATGGGCGTTGCAGGTGTCGAGGTGATGAGCGAAAGCTTTAAAGCCATCGGTTTGCACGATGCCATGTACCTGATCCCGGCAGCGCTGTTTCTGACCTTGCTGTTCCTGTATCAGGCTTCGCGCTGTTTCAGCCGGGATGCCGAGCGGATGAAGGCGAGAATGGCGGCTGACGAGCCGGTGGAGGAGTTGGCGCAGGGAATTGTGGTGGCCAGGCAGTGATTACGCCGATGCAAGACCGGACGCAGAGCGTCCAGAACGGCATGCGACGCAGAGCGTTGCACGATAGTTGGATTATCGTTCCGCACGCTCCAGCGTGGGAATGCCGTACGTGACGCTCTGCGTCACAAATCTGCGCCGCGCCGCAAACACAGGATTGGACGCAGAGCGTCCAGAAAGGCATGCGACGCGGAGCGTCGCACGATAGTTAAGGTCATCGTTCCGCACGCTCCAGCGTGGGAATGCCGTGCGTGACGCTCTGCGTCACAAATCTGCGCCGCAAACGCAAGATCGGACGCGGAGCGTCCAGAAAGGCATGCGACGCGGAGCGACGCACGATAGTTGAGGTCATCGTTCCGCACGCTCCCGCGTGGGAATGCGGTGCGTGACGCTCTGCGTCACAAATCTGCGCCGCACCGCAAACGCAGGATTGGACGCGGAGCGTCCAGAACGGCATGCGACGCAGAGCGTCGCACAATAGCTGAGATCATCGTTCCGCACGCTCCAGCGTGGGAATGCCGTGCGTGACGCTCTGCGTCACAAATCTGCGCCACGCCGCAAACGCAAGATCGGACGCGGAGCGTCCAGAACGGCGTACCGACGCAGAGCGTCGGCACGATATTCATCTAAAGACTTATGGATAACGCGGAGCGTATCAAGGCTTCAACCCGCAACCAGTACCCGGATCGCTTCCAGGCGCAGGGCTGCTTTTTCAAGCATGGCCAGGCCTTGTTCGCGCTGGCTGCGCAGGGCGACCAGTTCACTGTCGCGTACGGTCGGGTTGACCGCTTGCAATGCCGTCAGGCGAGCCAGTTCCTCTTCAGTATCGGCTGCCAGGCGACGCTGTGCTTCGGCCACGCGTTCTGCGTGTCTTGGGGTGATTTTCTCTTCGCCCGCATTGATTCTCGGGGTCAGCTGGTCACGTTGCGCCTGGATGAACTTGTTGGCGCTGGCACGAGGCACGCTTTCGAGCTGATCATTGAGGGTGTTGAACGACACACGGCTCGACAGATCGTTGCCATTGGCGTCGAGCAGGCAACGCAGCGCGGCAGGAGGCAGGTAGCGCCCCAGCTGCAACGAGCGAGGAGCAACCACTTCGCTGACGTAGATCAGTTCCAGCAGGACAGTGCCCGGCTTGAGCGCCTTGTTCTTGATCAGTGCCACGGCGGTGTTGCCCATCGAGCCGGACAGCACGAGGTCCATACCGCCCTGAACCATCGGGTGCTCCCAGGTGATGAACTGCATGTCTTCGCGAGACAGCGCCTGATTGCGGTCGTAGGTGATGGTCACGCCTTCGTCGTCGCCGAGCGGAAAGCTGGCGTCGAGCATTTTCTCGCTTGGCTTGAGGATCAGGGCGTTTTCCGAATGGTCTTCGCTGTCGATGCCAAACGCGTCGAACAGGGTTTCCATGTAGATCGGCAGGCTGAACTGATCGTCCTGTTCCAGAATGGCTTCAACCAGCGCTTCGCCTTCGCCGGCACCGCCGGAATTGAGTTCCAGCAAGCGGTCGCGACCGGTGTGCAGTTCGCTTTCCAGGCGTTCGCGCTCGGTGCGGGCTTCGTCGATCAGACTTTGCCACTCGTCGTCGTCACCGCTTTCCAGCAGCGGCAGCAGGCGCGGGCCGAACTGATGCTGCAGGGCGTTGCCGGTCGGGCAGGTATTGAGAAACGCATTGAGCGCCTCGTGATACCACTGGAACAGGCGTGCCTGCGGGCTGGTTTCCAGGAAAGGTACGTGCAGCTCGATGGTGTGCTTCTGGCCGATCCGGTCCAGACGCCCGATACGCTGCTCCAGCAGGTCCGGGTGCGACGGCAGGTCGAACAGCACCAGATGGTGAGAGAACTGGAAGTTGCGGCCTTCGCTGCCGATTTCCGAGCAGATCAGGACCTGAGCGCCGAATTCTTCGTCTGCAAAATAGGCCGCCGCGCGGTCGCGCTCAAGGATGTTCATACCCTCGTGGAAGACCGTGGCTGGAATGCCGGAACGCACGCGCAGCGCGTCTTCCAGGTCCATGGCGGTTTCGGCGTGGGCACAGATGACCAGCACCTTGACGCGCTTGAGCATTTTAAGCGTGTCGATCAGCCAGTCGACGCGTGGGTCGAAGCGCCACCAGCGCTCTTCTTCGCTGACTTCCGACTGCGACTGAAAGCTGACTTCCGGGTAAAGATCGGCGTGTTCGCCAACCGGCAACTCAAGGTATTCCACAGGGCAGGGCAGCGGGTATTGATGCAGCTTGCGCTCCGGGAAGCCCTGCACAGCGGCACGGGTGTTGCGGAACAGCACGCGGCCGGTGCCGTGACGGTCCAGCAGTTCGCGAATCAGGCGCGCCTTGGCTTCGTCGTCGCCGGTATTCACGGCCGCCAGCAGGGAATCGCCTTCGGCACCCAGGAAGCCGTGAATGGTTTCCTGCGCCTCGGCAGACAGCTTGCCCTTATCGAGCAGCTCCTGAACGGCCTGAGCCACCGGACGGTAGTTCTCGCTTTCGGCGCGGAAGGCCTTGAGGTCGTGGAAGCGGTTCGGGTCCAGCAGGCGCAGGCGGGCGAAGTGGCTGTCCTGACCCAGTTGCTCCGGGGTTGCGGTCAGCAGCAGTACGCCGGCAATGACTTCGGCCAGTTGCTCGACCAGCGAGTATTCGCGGCTGGCCTTGTCTTCGTGCCAGACCAGATGGTGCGCTTCGTCGACTACCATCAGGTCCCAGCCTGCCGCAAACAGGGCGTCCTGGGCTTTTTCGTCTTCGATCAGCCATTCCAGCGCAACCAGTGCAAGCTGTGTGTCTTCGAAGGGGTTGCCTGCATCGCTTTCCATGAAGCGCTCGGCGTCGAACAGCGCGACCTGCAGGTTGAAGCGGCGACGCATTTCCACCAGCCACTGGTGCTGGAGGTTTTCCGGGACCAGGATCAGCACGCGGCTGGCGCGCCCCGACAGCAGTTGGCGATGGATCACCAGACCGGCTTCGATGGTTTTGCCCAGACCCACTTCGTCGGCCAGCAGAACGCGCGGCGCTATACGGTCCGCGACTTCGCGAGCGATGTGCAACTGGTGGGCGATAGGCTGTGCCCGCACGCCACCCAGGCCCCACAGCGAGGACTGCAATTGGCGGCTGGTGTGCTCCAGCGTGTTGTAGCGCAACGAAAACCAGGACAACTGGTCGATCTGGCCAGCGAACAGACGGTCGGTAGCCAGGCGGAACTGGATGAAGTTCGACAGCTGGGTTTCCGGCAGTGTCACCACTTCGTTCTGCGCGTTAAGGCCGTGGTAGACCAGCAGGCCATCAACATCGTCGACTTCGCGTACGGTCATCTTCCAGTTTTCGAAATGTGTGATCACATCGCCTGGGGAGAAGCGCACGCGGGTCAGCGGCGCATTACGCAGTGCGTACTGACGTGTTTCGCCAGTGGCCGGATAGAGCACGGTCAACAAGCGGCCGTCCTGTGCCAGAACGGTGCCTAAACCCAGCTCGGCTTCGCTGTCACTAATCCAGCGTTGCCCCGGTTGATACTGCTGCGCCATGCTGCCTGTCTCCCGCTTGAAAAAGCTGAGTATGTTAACGGAACGCGCACCGAAGGCCAAAGGCAGCGTGAAAAAACTCATCTTCAGCGCTGATAACCCATCGAATTTTTAGTTCCATGACACTAATTTCACTGTCCGCGGTCGAAAAAGATCTTATAAACATTTGCTGACTATTTTAGCCCGGTTCAAGTTGCCTCGTGCACGGCCGACACCCCGGTAAGAGGAGATAAAACCATGCTGCAACCTATGCTTCCGCTAAGTGTGGTGCCTGTGACATCACAGATGGACCCGGCCAAACGCATGCCGGACATCCCGCCTGTCGCACCGGTGCAGCAAAGCTCCAACGAGACCTCCATCGACCTGCGCAACGAAGATACCGAACGCAGCGCGTTGCTGTTGCGCGAAGAACAGCAGCGTCAGCAACAGCAGCAGGGTCGAACCTCTGAAGAGGCCGAGGAATATCAGGGGTTGGTCGTTCCAGGGGATTCTCTGAACGCTGACAACACCGTTCCTGTCGTACCGCTCATCGACGACGAGCCGCGTCAGGGTCTCTGGGTGGATATTCAGATCTGATAAGCGGGAAAGCCCGGTTCTTCGCTGGTCATGGCCGCTGCGATTAAGCATTATTGGCATTGATTTCCAGTGTTCGAGAGCGGCAAGCCATGAGCGACGATGAAAAATTGATCGACCTGGGCGCAGAGCGCGCCAGACGCGTTCACGATTTGAACGACAAACGCCTCAACGAAGTGCGCAATGCCTTCGAACAGGCGATGCCTTTAAACTGCAAAAAGCCAAAGAAAAAGCCTAAAAAACGCTGATAACTCCTTTTTGCATCATTGATCTGGGTCAAGGTGCCTTCTTGCAGCTGCGTTTAACCTGATGCCATCGAATACGGCGCAACATGACGACCAGCCAGTCGTCGCCAGCGCAGTAT
Organism: Pseudomonas syringae group sp. 247E2; assembly: GCF_032587795.1. Lineage (NCBI taxonomy): Bacteria > Pseudomonadati > Pseudomonadota > Gammaproteobacteria > Pseudomonadales > Pseudomonadaceae > Pseudomonas > Pseudomonas syringae group sp. 247E2. The sequence continues at coordinate 815,112 of NZ_JAWHPK010000001.1, forward strand.
CGGCGGCACAAAAAGAACGACTGGCCAGGGCCAGTCATTCTGTCAGTGAGCACGCAAGGCATTTCGGGCGACCCAGGTCGCCCTTTTTTTCGTCCGTATTTCAACCCAGGCCTTTAGGCCACTGTTTTTGCGCCGGCATGAGTCAGGTTGTAGGCTCTGGCCTCTTCGGCTGTTTTCACGTCCCGGTTATAGCTCGGTGACCAGGCGGTCAGCGGTGATTTCTGAGTGAAACTGACGTTACTGCCGATGTCTTTGAAGTGGGCGTCGCCGTAGTCATCCAGCACGCCGGAGTTACTTGCCTTGTTGGAGACATCCACGCCTTTTGCGAAATAGTTGGACTGCGACAGAATCGTTGCATCCCCCGTCGCAGTGAAGCCGAGGTGGAATTTGTCGATGGAGTTATTGAACACGTCAAATTGCCCGTGACGCATCAGGCCGGGGGCCCGGACATCCAGGTTGCTGAAGACGTTGTTGGCAATGGTCATTTGCGGATAACCCTTGTAGGCGGCTTTGGCCGCCGCAGAATCATCGGGCTGGCCCAGAATCACCCCATATTCGTTGTTCTGAAACTTTGAATTGGTCAGGCTGACATTATCTGCCGTCCCGCCAACGTAGAGCAGCTTATCCAGCCCTTTGGGGTTCTGATCCTTGGTGCCCGTGTAGGTGTTCTGATCGATCCAGTACTTCTTGCCGCTGCTGATGAACATCTGCATGTCACCGTTTTCACGGTAACGGCTGTCATGGTTGAAGTTGAGGTTCTGGAAAATATCATTGCTCGCGGTTTTGCCACTGGCCAGATAGACATTGTGCAGGGTGTTGCCCTTATCGGTGCCCAACAGGGTTTTGTTGGCTCCGAAATTAATGGTCACTTTGCTGTCGGCAGACAGGTTGGCTCCCAGACGCACCGTACGAGCCGTGTCGTCTTCCATGTTTTTCTTGAGTTCCGCCACGGTATTCACAGTGACCACTTGACCGCCGTTACCGCCGGTCGTGCCAGCGTCTTTGGCGAAACCCACAATGCCCGACATGTCTGCGCCCTGGCCGTGCGCAGCCGGTGTGGCGGGTTTTGCTGCTTTAACCGTGTTATCCGGTGTGGCGGTGGTGGCGGTCGAGGTTTTCGGCAACGCAGGTTCATGGACCACTGCTGGTTTTACCGCATCGGGCCTGGTCGGTGTCTCTGAAGGAGCACTGCTTCGCTCGGCGGTGCGGGGGGCAGTGTGTGACGGTGGTGTTTGTGAAGGTGCTATTTGTGAAGGTGCAGTGGGCGTCGACTCTGTATTTTTTTGCAGTGATACAGGTTTTTCTGAAGGGTGATCGTTCTGCACTACAAAGGGTTTTTCTGCGTTGCCCTGAGGCGTCGAAGGCGACGATGAGGATGAGGAAGAGGGCGATTGAGCGAGCGTCGGCGCCTGTTCGTGTTGAGTCTGTGCAGGCGGCGTAACGTCCTGTTGCTGATTGCCGCGCAAGAGAGAGAACAGTTCCTTGAGGAAGTTACGAATGGCTTCCACAAGTTTGTTCAGTACTTGCTCACTGTTACCGCCCAGCATGTTTGAAGATGCGCTTGTGTCAGTCGGCTGGACTCTGGAGCTTAGTGTGTTCAGCGAGGAGTGCGGACCATTGGCCTGTTGTGTCAGGCCGAAGTCGATCAGGTTGCTATTGTGGCCCGGCTTGATGCCTTGGTCTTGCGACTGTGCTTGATCGGTCTGTGCAGTGGCATCCTGCGCAGGAATCCCGGAGACGGGGTAATAGTTTCTGTTGATCATATTCATGGCTGATTTCCCCGCCTGTAGGATGAACAATTCGTGATCCGGATAGAGAGTGCCGCTGGTTTCCTGAGTGGAAAGCGCAGCAAAGCAGTTCCGGATGCATCATGAATTCTTTTGTTCAGGCCACTGGCGAGTCTGGCGTGCGCATTGTGTGGCGCACGCCCATGCGCGGTATCAGCCGAAGGTGATCTCGGGCAATACGGTCAGGTCGACGGTCTGCTGCTTGCGCGGGGCGAGGATCTCGGCTTCGCCGTCTACAACCAGCTCATCGTTCTGATTAAAAACGCGGGTTGCGATGCGTACTCGGAACTTTGGCAGTTTTTCCAGGATTTCCAGGCGCACAGTCAGGGTGTCGCCCAGTTTTACCGGTTTCTGGAAAGTCATCTGCTGACCGATGTAAATAGTGCCCGGCCCAGGCAGCTCGCACGCAACGGCCGCACTGATCAACGCACCACTGAACATGCCGTGAGCGATGCGCTCCTTGAACATGGTCTTGGCGGCATATTCGGCGTCCAGGTGAACCGGGTTGTGGTCGCCGGACATGGCGGCGAACAGTTGAATGTCACGTTCTTCCACTGTCTTGCTATAGCTGGCGGTCTGACCGACTTCAAGGGCTTCGTAAGGCGTGTTGGTGACTTGAGTCATGTGGCTGTCCTGACAATAAAAATGGATTGAAGCGGGCCGGTTCGTGCAATCCGACTTAGCCTTGATTTGTAACACTTGATGACCTGCCGCCGCCATTGCGCGGACAAGATCATTCAGACGCTTGCCGGGGCTGCCCGGATCACATTCAAGGCAAATAATAAGCGAATGTCATGAGAATACTGCTGTTGCGGTATCGAGAGTCTGTTGATTAGCAGGCCATCTGCAATTGGAAGTGTATCGTCGTCGGCAGATTTCAGTCTGAACGGAGGCAAGATTCATGCTGCTGATGACGCTCGGCCGATTATTTGCCTGAGACGTTTTAACTGCTAACGTCGGGCCAGGCCTACGCAGGGAAGAGGATAAAAATAATGCAAAGTGATTTCTGGGATGACAAGCGTCCGGCAGGTGTCGACTCCGAGGTGGACTTACAGACCTATCAGTCGGTCATTGAAGTATTTGAGCGCTGCTGCAGAAAGTTTGCAGACCGACCTGCATTCAGCAATATGGGCGTGACCCTGACCTACGCCGAACTTGAGCGTCACTCTGCCGCCTTCGCAGGCTATCTGCAGCAGCACACACAATTGGTACCCGGTGACCGTATTGCCGTACAGATGCCCAATATCCTGCAATACCCGATTGCCGTATTTGGTGCGATGCGTGCAGGTCTGATCGTGGTCAACACCAATCCGTTATACACCGCACGCGAGATGCGCCATCAATTCAAGGACTCTGGTGCCAGGGCGCTGGTGTACCTCAATTTGTTCGGCAAGCTGGTGCAGGAAGTGCTCCCCGACACTGCAATCGAACACCTGATCGAAGTGAAAATGGGCGACATGCAGTCACCAGCCAAGGGATGGCTGGTCAATACCATCGTCGACAAGGTCAAAAAGCTGGTCCCGTCATTCCATTTGCCTCAGGCCGTCGGCTTCAAGCGTGCGCTTCGCCTGGGGCGTGATAGCCGTATGCAGGTCGTACCACGAGGTCTGGACGACGTTGCCGTGCTGCAATACACCGGTGGCACCACGGGACTGGCCAAGGGCGCGATGCTCACTCACGGCAATCTGGTCGCCAACATGCAGCAAGTCTATGCCTGCATGCGCCAGCAGCGTCCCGAAGGCGGCTCGTTGTTTGAAGAGGGCACAGAGGTAATGATCGCGCCGTTGCCGCTCTATCACATCTATGCATTCACGGCGAACTGCATGTGCATGATGATCAGCGGCAATCACAACATCCTGATTACCAACCCTCGCGATATCGGCGGCTTCATCAAGGAGCTGGGCAAGTGGAAATTCACCGCCATGATCGGCCTCAACACACTGTTCGTGGCGCTCATGAATCATCCACAGTTCAGGAGTCTGGATTTCTCGGCGCTGAAAAGCACCAATTCCGGTGGTACTGCGCTGGTCAAGGCCACGGCCGAGCGCTGGGCGCAGATCACCGGCTGCACAATCGTCGAGGGTTATGGCCTGACCGAGACTTCGCCTGTCGCCAGTGCCAATCCTTACGGTGCTCTGGCTCGTCTGGGTACGGTCGGTATTCCGGTGCCGGGCACTGCGATGAAGGTTATTGACGACGACGGTGCCGAATTGCCCTTCGGCGAGCGAGGCGAGCTGTGTATCCAAGGGCCGCAGGTCATGAAGGGCTACTGGAACCAGCCGGCTGCCACCGCCGAGTCACTGGATGCGCAAGGCTGGTTCAAGACTGGTGACATTGCGGTGATTGGCACCGACGGATTCGTCAGTATTGTCGACCGCAAGAAAGACTTGATCATCGTGTCCGGCTTCAACGTTTACCCCAACGAAATCGAAGACGTGGTCATGGCCCACCCGAAAGTTGCCAACTGCGCCTGTATCGGCGTGCCGGACGAGCGTTCGGGGGAGGCCGTAAAACTGTTTGTGGTGGCGCGAGAGCCGGGGTTGAGCGTTGAAGAGCTCAAGGCCTTCTGCAAGGCGAATTTCACGGCTTACAAGGTACCCAGGCATATTGTCCTGCGGGAATCGTTGCCGATGACGCAGGTAGGCAAGATTCTGCGCCGGGAGCTTCGTGACATTGCCTGATTCCCCCTAATCGTCTCGAATTGTGTAAATGACCCCGTTTGCAGAGTGCTGCATGCGGGGTCTTTTTTTTGAAAAGCCGCTAATTATGAGGTTGACCGCTCTGTTCCGGTGCTTTCGAGGTGGTAATCAATATTCTTTTAATGTTTTAAAAATGACTGATTTATAGATTATGGTCTTTTTGGTGACTGTGCGGCCTTCTTATGCCTCTAGTCGACGTTTGGCAAAGCTGCTACTCTCGGCGCGCTTTTTGATCAGTCATAAAGCGAAAAAAGCGTCTACTGCATAATTCCAAGCACAAGAAAATCATCGCTTCAGGCGATGTGAAGAATTCGCTATCGCTACGGAGCCGACTGAATGATTGAAAACTTCTGGAAGGACAAATATCCGTCTGGTATCCCCGCCGATATCAATCCTGACGAGTATCCCAATGTCCAGGCTGTCCTGAAGCTGTCCTGCCAACGCTTCGCCGACAAACCGGCGTTCAGCAATCTGGGCAAGACCATCACCTACGGCGAACTGTATGAGCTGTCCGGCGCGTTCGCCGCCTGGATCCAGCAACATACCGACCTGCAGCCGGGTGATCGCATCGCTGTGCAGTTACCCAACCTGTTGCAGTACCCGATTGCCGTCTTCGGTGCCATTCGCGCCGGGCTGATCGTGGTCAACACCAACCCGCTGTACACCGCGCGGGAAATGGAACACCAGTTCAACGACTCCGGCGCCAAGGCGCTGGTGTGTCTGGCAAACATGGCGCACCTGGCCGAAAAGGTCGTGCCCAAAACGCAGATCAAGCATGTCATCGTCACTGAAGTGGCTGACATGCTGTCGCCGCTCAAGCGTTTGCTGATCAACAGCGTCATCAAGTACGTGAAGAAAATGGTCCCGGCCTATCACTTGCCTAAAGCCGTCAAATTCAACGATGTGCTCGGCAAGGGGCGTGGCCAGCCAGTGACCGACGTGTCGCCCGGCAGCGCCGATGTTGCTGTGCTGCAATACACCGGCGGCACCACCGGTGTGGCCAAGGGCGCAATGCTGACTCATCGCAACCTGATCGCCAACATGTTGCAGTGCCGGGCGCTGATGGCTTCAAACCTTGGCGACGGGTGTGAAATCATCATCACGCCCCTGCCGCTGTATCACATCTACGCCTTCACCTTTCATTGCATGGCGATGATGCTGCTCGGCAATCACAACATCCTGATCAGCAACCCGCGTGATCTGCCAGCGATGGTCAAGGAGCTTTCGAAATGGAAGTTCAGCGGCTTTGTCGGCCTTAACACGCTGTTTGTGGCCTTATGCAATAACGAGGATTTTCGCAACCTCGACTTTTCGGCGTTGAAAGTTACCCTGTCCGGCGGCATGGCCCTGCAGCAGTCCGCTGCCGAACGCTGGAAGCAGGTCACTGGCTGCCAGGTCTGCGAAGGCTATGGCATGACCGAGACCAGCCCGGTGGCTACGGTCAATCCCGCTAAAGACGTGCAGATGGGCACTATCGGTATTCCTGTGCCGTCGACGCTGTGCAAGGTTATCGACGATGCCGGCAACGAGCTGGCGTTCGGTGAAACCGGCGAGTTGTGCATCAAGGGCCCTCAGGTCATGAAAGGCTACTGGCAGCGCCAGGAAGCCACCGATGAAATGCTCGACAGTGATGGCTGGCTCAAGACCGGTGACATCGCGATCATCCAGCCCGATGGCTACATCCGGATTGTCGATCGCAAGAAAGACATGATTCTGATCTCCGGTTTCAACGTATACCCCAACGAACTTGAAGACGTGCTCGCCACGCTCCCGGGCGTGTTGCAATGCGCGGCGATCGGCGTGCCGGACGAGAAGTCAGGCGAAACCATCAAGGTTTTCGTCGTGGCCAAACCGGGCGTTACCCTCACCAAGGAACAGGTCATGGAGCACATGCGCGCCAACCTGACCGGCTACAAGGTGCCGCGTAGCGTGGAATTCCGGGAGGTCCTGCCCACTACCAACGTCGGCAAGATCCTGCGTCGCGAGCTGCGTGATGAGGAATTGAAGAAGCTGGGCGTGAAGAAGTAGGGCGGAGCGCCGCACGATAGTTGAGATTATCGTTCCGCACGCTCCAGCGTGGGAATGCAGGTCTCGACGCTCTGCGTCGCAATGAGGACGCGGAGCGTCCGGAAAGGCATGCGACGCGGAGTGCCGCACGATAGTTGAGATTATCGTTCCGCACGCTCCAGCGTGGGAACGCAGGTCTCGACGCTCTGCGTCGCAAGAGGACGCGGAGCGTCCGGAAAGGCATGCGACGCGGAGCGCCGCACGATAGTTGAGATTATCGTTCCGCACGCTCCAGCGTGGGAACGCAGGTCTCGACGCTCTGCGTCGCAAGAGGATGCGGAGCGTCCGGAAAGGCATGCGACGCGGAGCGCCGCACGATAGTTGGATTCTCGTTCCCACGCTCCAGCGTGGGAATGCAGGTCTCGACGCTCTGCGTCGCAATGAGGACGCGGAGCGTCCGGAAAGGCATGCGACGCGGAGCGCCGCACGATAGTTGCGATTATCGTTCCGCACGCTCCAGCGTGGGAATGCAGGTCTCGACGCTCTGCGTCGCAAGAGGACGCGCAGCGTCCGGAAAGGCATGCGACGCGGAGCGCCGCACGATAGTTGCGATTATCGTTCCGCACGCTCCAGCGTGGGAATGCAGGTCTCGACGCTCTGCGTCGCAAGAGGACGCGCAGCGTCCGGAAAGGCATGCGACGCAGAGCGCCGCACGATAGTTGAGATTATCGTTCCGCACGCTCCAGCGTGGGAATGCAGGTCTCGACGCTCTGCGTCGCAAAAAGGACGCGGAGCGTCCGGTATTTCGTACCTCATACTTTGTTGTAATTGAGCCGTGCTGCCGGCAAACCATGACCGTGATGGATAGCCTGGCATTCAGGCCATTCGTCACGACCCGCCACAATCTGCGACAATCCGCACCTGCCATTTGAAAAAAGACCCTGCGCGCCTGATGACCGACGAATCGCCCTCTATCGACCAACTTCTGAAAAACCTCGACCAAGCGATGATCAGCGAACGTCATCGCCTGCGCCGTCAGTTGCATGACCTGCGCAAAAAGCCTGACGAGGCGAAGCTGGCGCAGTGGGTAGCGCGGGTTCAAGCCTCCTGTGCGCAGGTGACGGCGCGGCGTGAGAGCGTGCCGACGATCCGTTATGACGACAACCTGCCCATCGCCGCCAAACGCGATGAGATCAAGGAGGCCTTGCTCAAGCATCAGGTGCTGATCATTGCCGGTGAAACCGGCTCCGGCAAGACCACCCAATTGCCGAAAATCTGCCTGGAAATCGGTCGCGGCCAGCACGGTCTGATCGGCCATACCCAGCCGCGCCGGATCGCCGCACGCAGCGTGGCCAGCCGGGTGGCCGATGAGTTGGGCACACCGCTGGGCGCGCTGGTCGGTTATCAGGTGCGCTTTGAAGATCAGAGCGACAGCAACACACTGATCAAACTCATGACCGACGGTATTCTGCTGGCCGAAACCCAGCATGACCGCTTTCTGGAACGCTACGACACGATCATCGTCGACGAAGCCCATGAACGCAGTCTGAACATCGACTTCCTGCTCGGCTACCTGAAAACCCTGCTGCCACGTCGCCCGGACCTGAAGGTCATCATCACCTCCGCGACCATCGACCTGCAGCGCTTTTCCGAGCACTTCAACGGTGCTCCGGTGATCGAAGTGTCCGGGCGTACCTTCCCTGTCGACCTCTGGTACCGCCCGCTGACCAGCGAGCAGGACGAGGAAGGCAACAGCGTCGAAGAAGACCTGACAGTCGATCAGGCCATTCTGGCCACGCTGGATGAGCTGGCGGCCTTTGAGCGTAGCGAGCGCAAGAGCCCGGGCGACGTGCTGGTGTTTCTGCCCGGCGAACGCGAGATTCGCGATGCCGCCGAGGTACTGCGCAAGGCGCAGCTCAGGCACACCGAAATTCTGCCGCTGTACGCACGCCTTTCGCCTGCCGAACAGCAGCGTATCTTTCAGTCCCATCCGGGTCGTCGTGTGGTGCTGGCCACCAACGTGGCCGAAACCTCGCTGACCGTGCCGGGCATCCGCTATGTGATCGATACCGGTACTGCACGCATCAGCCGTTATAGCTATCGCGCCAAGGTCCAGCGCCTGCCGATCGAAGCCGTGTCGCAGGCCAGCGCCAACCAGCGCAAAGGCCGTTGTGGGCGTGTCGAGCCCGGTTTGTGCGTGCGTCTGTACAGCGAAGAGGATTTCAACGGCCGACCTGAATTCACCGACCCCGAGATACTGCGCACCAACCTGGCAGCGGTCATCCTGCAGATGCTGCACCTGCGTCTGGGCGAGATCACCGATTTCCCGTTCATCGAGCCGCCGGATGGCAAAGCGATCAGCGACGGTTTCAACCTGTTGCAGGAGCTGTCGGCGGTCAATCGCGAAAATCAGCTGACCCCGCTGGGCCGTCAACTGGCGCGCCTGCCAGTGGACCCGCGCATGGGTCGCATGCTTCTGGAAGCTGCGAAGCAGGGCAGCCTGCAGGAAGTGTTGATCGTGGCCAGTGCCATGTCCGTGCAGGATGTGCGTGAGCGTCCACCCGAGCGTCAGCAGGCGGCTGATCAGGCCCATGCGCAATGGAAAGACGCCGACTCGGACTTCGCCGGGCTGGTCAATCTGTGGCGCGGTTTTGAAGAGCAGCGCCAGACCCTGACGGCCAGTCCGCTGCGTAACTGGTGCCGGCGTAATTTCCTGAATTACCTGCGCCTGCGCGAGTGGCGTGATTCCCATCGACAGCTGAGCCTGATCTGCCGCGATCTGCAACTGACGGTCAACAAGGAACCGGCCGATTACCCGAAATTCCACAAGGCCATTCTTTCTGGTCTGCTGAGTCAGATCGGGCAAAAGGCCGACGAGGGTGACTACCTTGGCGCAAGGCAGCGGCGCTTCTGGATTCACCCGTCTTCCGGGCTCGGCAAGAAGCGCCCGCAGTGGTTGATGACCGCTGAGCTGGTGGAAACCACCAAGCTGTACGCGCGCATGGTGGCCAAGATCGATTCGGACTGGATCGAGCCGCTGGCTGGCCACCTGATCAAGAAAAATCATTTCGAGCCGCACTGGGAGAAGAAGCGCGGGCAGGTCGTAGCGTTCGAGCAGATTACGCTGTTCGGCCTGATCGTGGTTGGTCGCCGTCCGGTGCATTACGGGCCGATTGACCCGGTGGTGTCGCGTGAGCTGTTCATTCGCGAAGGCCTGGTGCGCGGTGATATCCTGTCGCGGGCAAAATGCCTGAGTGCCAATACCCGCCTGCTGGAGCAGCTCGATGAGCTGGAGGCCAAGGCTCGACGTCGCGATATTCTGGCTGACGAAGACACCTTGTTCAGCTTCTATGAAGCGCGAATCCCGGCCGAGATTCATCAGACGGCGACGTTCGACAGCTGGTACAAGACTGAAAGCCAGAAGAACCCGCAACTGCTGATCATGCGCGAAGAGGATGTGCTGGCCCGCGAGGCCAGTGAAGTTACCGCCGCGCAGTATCCGGATACCTTGCACCTGGGCGACCTCAGTCTGTCGCTGAGTTACCACTTTGAGCCCAACCACCCACGTGACGGCGTGACCTTGCGCGTCCCTGCGCCCCTGTTGCTGTCGCTGCCTGCCGAGCGCCTGGAGTGGCTGGTGCCGGGCTTGCTCGAGACCAAGAGCATTGCGCTGGTGCGCAACCTGCCCAAGGCGGTGCGCAAGAACTTTGTGCCGGTCCCGGATTTCATCAAGGCCGCGTTGCAACGTATTACCTTCGGCGAGGGCTCATTGCCCCAGGCGCTGGGGCGTGAGCTTCTGCGCATGACCGGCGTGCGGGTCAGCGACGAGGGCTGGGCCGAAGCCGCGCAGCAGCTTGAAGGCCACCTGAAGATGAACCTGGAAATCGTCGATGGCAGCGGCAAGTTTCTCGGTGAGGGGCGTGATCTGGCCGAGCTGACGGCGCGCTTTGCCGAGGCGAGCCAGGCCGCACTGGCCGTACCTCAAACCGCGAAAAGCCAGCAGCCGGTGCAGGCCAAGGCCTTTGCTGCGGTGGCGCAAAAGACTCAGCAGAACATCGCCGGGTTGTCGATGACGGTTTATCCCGCGTTGGTCGAAGAGGGCGGAGCGGTCAAGGAAGGCCGGTTCTCCACGCAGGCCGAAGCTGAATATCAGCATCGCCGTGCTTTGCAGCGTTTGCTGCTGCAACAGCTGGCTGAACCGGCGAAGTTCCTGCGTAACAAACTGCCGGGGCAGACCGAGCTGGCCTTGTTGCACCGCGAGCTGGGCCGCATCGATGCGTTGATAGAGGACATCCTGCTGGCCAGCCTCGACAGTTGCGTGCTGGAAGGTGAAGCCGAGTTGCCGCGCGACGGTGCCGGCCTGTTGTCGCTGGCTGAGCGCAAGCGCGCCGACTGGACCGAACACGCCGAACGGCTGGCGAAGCTGACGCTGGAGATTCTCAAGCTGTGGCACGGACTGCAAAAGCGCTTCAAAGGCAAGATTGACCTGTCGCAGGCGGTTGCCCTCAACGATATCAAGGCGCAACTGAGCAAACTGGTGTACCCCGGTTTCGTGCGTGAAACCCCGGCGGTGTGGCTCAAGGAACTGCCGCGCTACCTGAAGGCTATCGAGATGCGTCTGGAAAAACTGCCAGGTCAGGTGCAGAAAGACCGGGTGTGGAGCATCGAGCTGGCAGGCCTGTGGACGCAATACCAGACACGTGCCGACAAGCACGCCCAGGAAGGCAAGCGCGACCCGGAACTGGCGCTGTATCGCTGGTGGATGGAGGAATACCGCGTGTCGCTGTTCGCTCAGCAGTTAGGCACCAAAATGCCGGTGTCGGACAAACGGTTGAGCAAGCAGTGGAGTCAGGTGGAGGGCTGATCCTGCGTCGGCCTTCAGCACAGTCAATTGTCGCTATCAGGCCTATATTCATTGGCCCGATAGCGCCAAAACCGGGCTCTGTGGCACACTCCGCGCCTGTCTTCACCGTGTCATGAAATGCTGCTCTCTGTTGCGGGCAGCTTTTACAGTCGCACTGGTACGTTGGTCCCAAAAACAGAGGGCCTCCGAACACCGTGCCTGAGCAGGTGTTTACCTGCAACTCAATAAGAGAGGAACGACCGTGCACAACGTCGTCATCAGTGGCACAGGCCTGTTTACCCCGGCCAACAGCATCTCCAACGAAGAGCTGGTGCAGTCTTTCAATGCCTATGTCGCACAGTTCAACAGCGACAACGCAGCGGCTATCGAACGTGGTGAAGTGGAAGCACTCAGTGAATCCAGCGCCGCGTTCATCGAAAAAGCATCGGGCATCAAAAGCCGCTTTGTCATGGACAAGCAAGGCATTCTCGACCCGCAGCGCATGAAGCCCAACCTGCCGGAGCGCGGCAATGATGAACGGTCGATCCTCTGCCAGATGGGGGTTGCTGCGGCCGAACAGGCTTTGCAACGTGCAGGCAAAACCGCTGCCGATATCGACGGTGTAATCGTTGCCTGCTCCAACTTGCAGCGCGCCTATCCGGCGATTTCCATCGAGATTCAGGAAGCGCTGGGTGTCGCGGGCTATGGTTTCGACATGAACGTGGCCTGTTCTTCGGCCACCTTCGGTATCCAGGCAGCCTGCAACAGCGTGCAATTGGGGCAGGCCCGCGCCTTGCTGGTGATCAGTCCGGAAATCTGCACCGCGCACCTTAATTTCCGTGACCGTGACAGCCATTTCATTTTTGGCGACGGGGCCACAGCCGTTGTGGTCGAGCGCGCGGATCTCGCCACCTCGCCTTACCAGTTCGATATCGTCAGTACTCGTTTGTTGACCAAATTCTCCAACAACATCCGCAACAATTTCGGTTTCCTCAACCGTACCTCGGACGAGGGCCAGAATGCGCCGGACAAGCTGTTTGTGCAGGAAGGCCGCAAGGTGTTCCGCGAGGTCTGCCCGATGGTCGCCGAGCTGGTCGCGGCGCATTTGCAGGACAACGGTATCAACATCACCGACGTCAAACGCTTCTGGCTGCATCAGGCCAACCTGAGCATGAACCAGTTGATCGTCAAGAAGCTGCTGGGTCGTGATGCCACCGTAGAGGAAGCGCCAGTGATTCTCGACACTTATGGCAACACCAGCTCGGCAGGCTCGGTCATTGCGTTTCATACCTATCAGGATGACTTGCCCGAGGGCGCGCTGGCCGTGCTCAGCTCGTTCGGTGCCGGTTACTCGATTGGCAGCGTGATTCTGCGCAAGCGCTGATAGCGCTTTATGGGCAGCGTCTGGATATCAGACGCTGCCTGTCATATCCCGTTATGTCACCTGCACCCCGGCGGATCTTTATTGTGTTGGCTTTTTACCAAGCCATCACGGGTATCGATCATGTTTACCGCCTACACCACGTCTGGAACGCCAGCCTCGCCTGGTTCCCTGCCTTCCTCACGACAACTCGACTCTGCGCCATTCGACGTTGAGCATCCAAATGCCGGATTCATCAGAGGCAGCCTGCCTGACTGGTATTTGAACGCCCCGGCGACCTTGCGGCAGGCACTGCACGCCAGTCATCAGAAAACCCTGCGTTCCACGCATGCGCTCGGGCCCATTCGCAATCATCTTTTATCAGCACAAGCATTCGCAGCGCCTCTACTGGCGCAAGCGTTTTTCGAACGCTTCAAACTTCCATTGGATGTCGAAGCCTTTCAACTGATGACCTGGCGTTATGACGGTTCCTGGAAGCCGAATCCCCTTGAACAGACGCTGTTGCAGGCCGCCTTGCAGAACTTCGCCTCCAGTAACCGAAGCCGCTTCGATCCGTACTCGGCAATACTTCGCACTGGAGGCCTGCGTTACTGGCTTATCGACAGTGCTCAGCGCAGGTACAAGGTGGAATACAAGGACCGTCTTGATATCGACCTTGAGCAATTCGCTGATTTTTGTCATGAACTGGATCTTGGTGGCCAGTATCAGGCGCATCTGGACAGTGTATTCAAACCTTCCACGCCAGGCGCTGCGAAAGCGGTTGCCACTGTTTTTATCGACGGTGAGCGCGATGCTGTCGAGGTGCTTGCGCACATTGCCATGATGAAGGGCGATATCAGCGAAGCCGCTTACCAGATGCTGTTGAGCGTAGTGAAGCCCGACGTCCATGCGCAATGGGGGGGCAGGGGGTTGCGCTATTGTCAGTTGCATATGCTCGATACCTACGCTTTTTCGGGCTGCCTGTTACACGGGGCTTTGCTGATTCAGCAGGATATTGCTGACCCTGACAGTGGGCCTTGCCTTGTCTATATGCCTTCAGAGCCGTCACACCCGCTCAAACAGTTCGCCTCACTCCGGGCGTTCAACGACAGCCTCGTGGCAGCGCTCGACAGTGACAGTTTCAGGCGCTATTTCAGCCGCTTCGTCAGCCTTGGCCAAAGTCCGGAGTTTTTTGCGAAGCTGAAATCGCGGCTCTACCCGGTCCAGGAACACATGCTGGACGTCAATGCCGACCTGGTGTTGCAGGCGCAGCCATTTTCCAAGCCCCCGTTCGAGTTGCTTTACGACCACCTGCTGGCCAAAACCTACGTTGATTCACGGACCATAGCGGTGCCGTCTGCGCAGGCTGATCAGCTAGCCAGGGATGCGCTGCTCGACAACCTGAAAAACAGTGGCATGGACATACTCAATGCGGCCGGGCTCTTTGTGCCTGTGCTGGGTGAAGTCATGGCCGTGGTTGCTCTCTATCAGATTGTCCGCGAAGCGTTCGTTGCCTACGAAGACTGGACGCACGGGGAAGTGGAAGAGGCCATGCAACATGTTTATAACATCGCCGAAAACGTCGCTCAGACAGTGGTGGTGGGCAGCGTCATTGGCGCGCTCGATCGGCTGGAACCGTCGATGTTTATCGAAAGCCTGGTGCAGAAGAGGGTGGATGGATCGGTTCGTCTTGGAAAGCCGACTGTTGGCGGTTATGCGGATACGGTTACGGTGCCTGACGGTTTGCGTGCCAACCCGCTGGGGCTTTACGAATTCGACAGCAAGACGTGGCTGCCAATGAACGGCAAGCTGTACCGCGTTGAAGCAGACGCAACCGGAAAAAACTGGCGTATCAGGCACCCGCAGGATCAGCACGCCTACTCGCCTAAGCTTGAGCACAACGGGGCCGGTGCCTGGCGTCACGAGTGGGAAAACCCCATGGGCTGGGATGAGGTCACAGCGTTCAGGCGGCTTAATGTGACGTGTGATGCGTTCACCGAAGAAGAGATCTCGCGGGTCTTGAGCATTACAGGCAGCAACGAGGCGTTGTTGCGTCAGATACATGCCGAAAGTCATCCGCTTCCAGCTCTGCTGAGAGATGCCATCCAGCGCATGGAAATCGAGCGGGGCTTGCAAGCCTGCATAGACGCCCTCAAGGCAGAAGAGTCCTCGCCAGTGCCTGTCACTCATATCGAGCCATGGATGAAGCTGCTGGTGTCGTCGCCGCACTGGCACAAGAGCCGAGGGTTGTTAGTGTTAGACGCAGACGGAACCATGCTCGACGCCTGGAACGTGGGGGCGCATATGACATTTTCATCCAGTGTCGTGGGCGCGACAGAAGACCTCACGCAGGCGCTCGGCCAATTGCTGGAAGGGCTGACACCCGATGAAGTCAGTCATCTGACGGGAACCAGCGGTGCAGATAAAACTTCGCAGGTTCAAGGTTTCAAACGTTATCTGGCCGACTGTGCGCAACTTCACATGGGGCCGTTGCTTGACGAGGTTTATGCACTGCACAACCGCAGCAGTGAGCCGCTGGTCAAGCTGATTCAACGCGATTTCAGCAGTGTGCCGGACAGCATCGCTTTGGAACTCATCGAGATGGCGAGCGATGCAGACACCGCACGGATGACCTCGGAAAAACGTATCCCTCTTGAGCTTGCCGAGCATGCTCGTGAGTATCAGCAGCAACTGCGAATAAACAGGGCCATCGAAGGCTTCTACCGACGCTCGTCGGGTAATCCGGACACCTGTGCGACTGGGCTTGGCATGTTGCCGTACACGCCGGGCTGGCGTGGCGACGTTTCAATCGATCTGCTGAAAGACACGCTGGAGGGCGATGAGATCGCGAGCCTTGAAAGTGACCAGACGACTGTCGTGCATCGGGTTCTGATCAGAACCGAAGAGGTATTTCAGCCCTTCAATCAGTTGGGTGAGTCTATAGGTGAGGCTGGTCAGAGCTTTTTCAGTGCTCTGCTGAACGCGCTTCCTGATGACGTGCGAGTCAACATCGAATTGCCAGTGAATGCGGATGAGCAGCACCTGCGCAGTCTTTTGTGTCGTATCGCATCTGACAGACGCGACCGGATAGCGGAAATCCTGCAGTTGCAGCCGATCAAGCCTGGCATCAAATGGCCACAACGACTGCACGATGGCCGTGTGGGTTACCCCCTGAGCGGACGTTTGCGTGGCCTCTTCCGCAGGCTTGGGATTGGTGCGCCCAGCCACTCGCCAGAGCTTGCGGTAAAAAGCCTGTATCCGGATTTTTCCGAGGAGCAGGTTACGACGTTTCTTCAGGCTCTGCGTGCAGAGCACACAGGTTCTGCCTCGCAATTGACGAACTTTGTTCGACAAAGGCTGCAAGGCCTCGCTCAGGAACTGAGCACTTTGCAAACCGGCCTGGACAATTGGGTACTGCAAGCTGAGCCCTCGTCACTGCTTAGACCGAGGGTAATCGCGGCGTTGCGAATTCGCAATTGCTGGAGGCGCCTGAGCGCTCACTGCAGAAACTATCAGGGTGAGTTTTTGGGGTATTCGCTTGATCTGGAGGGTCTACGGATAGGAAACATGCCGGAGGTATTGGCTGACTTCAGTCATGTGGCGGTTTTAAACGCTCGAAACATGCGGCTTACCCATTTACAGGCTGATGTATTACTTAAGCATTTCAGCAATCTGCATTCATTGAGCCTGGATTTCAATGCGCTGCAATCCCTGCCAGAGTCGATAGGGCGGATGACTCGACTCAGAGAGTTGTCACTCAGACACAACCCGCTGGTCTGGACCGACCAGTGCAACGCCGGTTTGCGCAATCTGAGCCGACTGGAAGTTCTGGACCTCAGTTTTTGCTCGCTTGGGCGGAGCACGCGGCTGAGTCCGCTCAACGCACTGCGCATGCTTTTTTTACGTTCTACAGGTATTGAAAGGGTGCCAGAGTGGAACTGGCGCAGTTCTGATCTGATGCTTCTCGACCTTCGTGACAACCATATCTCGGACATAACCACCCAGGCGCTCGCCCTTATTGATCGCTCCCTCAGCGATAATCGTCTGAATATACATTTGAATGGTAATCCGCTGAGTGTGCAGACGCATGAACGGATCAGAGTGCTGCGTGAGCAACGGTATCAGTCCCGTTTGGGTATCAGCCATAACCGCTTGTTGCATCAGGAAACGCCTGCCCTTAAGACCTGGCTTGGCAGTGCGAGTGGTGAGCAACTGGCTGCACGGACAGAGCTTTGGCATAACGTGCAGGACTGTTCCGGTTCTACGGATTTTTTTCAGGTACTGAGCGACCTGACCACTTCAGCAGACTTTTTCAATGATCGTAAAGCGCTCACGACACGGGTCTGGACGATGATGGAAGCGGCTGCTGAAAATGGGGAGCTGCGTCGGCAATTGTTTGATCTTGCCGCCCATCCTCAAACCTGTGGCGATGGTCTGGCGTTAATATTCGGGGACATGGAAGTTCGCGTTGGGGTGTTCGCGATTACGTCATCCACGCCGGAAGCCGCACGGCCACTGGAGCTGTTCAAGATGACCCGCAGTCTCGACCGTCTCGATGAGGTGGAAAAAATTGCCCGTCGCGATATTGCTCTTCGGATGACAAGCAATAAAACGGTAGATGAAGCCGAAGTACGACTGGCCTATCGAACGGGTTTGCAGGTACGGCTTGGATTGGCCAGCCGGTCCAGATCCATGCTGTTCAGGACTCTGGCGGGGGTGAGTGACGCCGATCTGGATTCCGCCTACCGCGAGATAATTGCGCGTGAAAGTACTCCTGCGTTTTTCGAATCACTGATTGCCAGGGAGTTTTGGATGGATTATTTGGAAATCCGCTACGCCCACGAGTTTGAGCCGGTAAAGCGCCCTTTTGCTGAGCGTCTCGCCGTTCTGGATGAGCTGTCGCCGGACATGCAATCCGATCAACAATACCTTGACCGGGTAAAACAGATCACCAAGGAACGCATGCGTGCGATCAAGGCGTGTGCGATCAAACTTTCCATACAGCTCTCGGACGCTGTGAACGCGGGGCCTCAATAAGGGATACTCTCCATAACGCCTGACAATCCGGGGAATCTGCATGCCCGTTCACGTTATCGACAACCTAAGCACCGTTGCGCCTGCTCAATGGGACGCACTGGTGCCGGGCAATCAGCCGTTCCTGCGGCATGCCTTTCTCAGCGCGCTGGAAGACAGCGGCAGCCTCGGGCCACGCTCCGGTTGGCGTGCCGAACATGTGCTGCACTACGAAAACGATCAACTGGTTGCGGCATTGCCGGCCTACCGGAAGTGGCACTCGTACGGCGAATATGTGTTCGATCACGCCTGGGCAGACGCCTGCCGTCGCGCCGGAATCGCCTATTACCCCAAACTGTTGGTCGCGGTGCCGTTCAGCCCGGTTGGCGGCTCACGCATCCTGTCGGCAACGCCTCAAGGCGGCATGGAGTTGCTCAGCGAGCTGCCGGCCTATCTGCAGAGCGAGGGGCTGTCGAGCGCCCATGTGAATTTCACCGACCCGGCTGCCGATGCCTTGCTTGAATCGCAACCGGGCTGGCTGCAGCGCTTTGGTTGTCAGTTTCATTGGCATAACCGGGGTTACCGCGACTTTCAGGACTTTCTGGACGCATTGAGTTCGCGCAAGCGCAAGCAGATGCGCAAGGAGCGTGAACAGGTGGCGGGGCAGGGCATCGAGTTTGAATGGCTCGAAGGCGCGCAGATGAGCGAAGTGCTGTGGGACTTTGTCTACGCCTGCTATTCCAATACCTACGAAATTCGCGGGCAGGCGCCATACCTGACACGCGAATTTTTCAGTCTGCTGGCCGAGCGTATGCCCGAATCGATCCGCGTGGTCATCGCCTTGCAGGGCTCACGGCCTGTGGCGATGGCTTTCAGCCTGATCGGTGACGATAGTTTCTACGGGCGCTACTGGGGTTGCCTGGCCGAGTTTGACCGACTGCACTTCGAGACCTGTTTCTATCAGGGCATGGACTACGCCATCGCCCATGGTCTGCAACGATTCGATGCCGGCGCTCAAGGTGAGCATAAATTGATTCGTGGCTTCGAACCGCAGATCACCCGGTCATGGCATTACCTGATGCACCCAGGGTTGAAAGACGCGGTCAGTGAGTTTCTCGAGCAGGAACGCGTCGGCGTACTGGCGTATGCCGATGAGGCGAGGAGTGCGTTGCCGTATCGGCAGACGGACTAGCGGGGGATATGCCTTCCCGCGTGGAGCATCGGCACGAGACTTGAATCTCGTTCCTCACGCTCCACGTGGGAGTGCAGTTCTGGACGCTCTGCGTCCGCTCTTGATTGTGCGGAGCGGCGCAGACTTGTGACGCGGAGCGTCACGAAATGCATGCCAACGCGGAGCATTGGCACGATAGTCATGGGTATACATGGCAGCGGGTAGATCACTGGCCTCTGAAGATCCTGTGGGAGCGAGCTTGCTCGCGAAGAGGCCAGCAATCTCCCCATCCTCAATCCACCCCCACAAACCCACCCGTCTGATGCTGCCACAACCGCGCATACAGCCCGCCGCGGGCCAGCAGTTCGGCGTGGGTGCCGGTTTCGGCGATCTGGCCTTTTTCCAGTACCACCAAGCGATCCATACGGGCGATGGTCGACAGGCGGTGGGCAATGGCGATGACGGTCTTGCCTTGCATCAAGGTTTCCAGGCTTTCCTGAATCGCTGCTTCAACTTCCGAATCAAGTGCCGAGGTGGCTTCATCCATGATCAGGATCGGTGCGTCCTTGAGCAGCACACGGGTGATCGCAATACGCTGGCGTTGACCACCGGACAGCTTGACGCCGCGCTCTCCCACATGGGCATCAAAACCGGTGCGGCCTTCGGAATCCGACAACTGCGGGATGAACTCTTCGGCACGGGCCTTGCGGATCGATTCCCAGAGCTGTTCGTCAGTGGCGTCAGGATTGCCATACAGCAGGTTTTCGCGAATGGAACGGTGCAGCAGCGACGTGTCCTGGGTGATCATGCCGATCTGCGCACGCAGGCTTTCCTGGGTAATCTCGGAAATATCCTGACCGTCGATCAGGATCCTGCCGCCTTGAACGTCATACATGCGCAGCAGCAGGTTCACCAGCGTCGACTTGCCGGCGCCTGAAGGCCCGATCAAACCGATTTTCTCGCCCGGTTTGATGTCCAGGTTGAGGTTGTGAATGATCCCGTTGCCATTGCCGTAATGGAAATCAACGCCATCGAACCGGACGCCGCCGTTTTCGATCTTCAGCGGCAGCGCGCCGGGCTGGTCATTCACCGTGACAGGCTGCGAGATGCTCTCCAGGCCGTCCTGCACGGTGCCGATGTTCTCGAAAATGCCATTGACCACCCACATGATCCAGCCGGACATGTTGACGATACGAATCACCAGGCCTGTGGCCAGCGCGATGGCCCCCACCGAGATCATCGACTGGGTCCACAACCACAGGGCAAGCCCGGTAGTGGTGACAATCAGCACGCCGTTCATGGTGGTGATGGTGGTGTCCATCGATGTGACGACACGGCCAGCCAGCTGGCTTTTCTCGGTCTGGTCACGCATCGCTTCACGCGCATATTGCTGCTCATGATTGGTGTGCGCGAACAGTTTCAGGGTGGTGATGTTGGTGTAGCCGTCGACTATCCGGCCCATGAGCCTGGAGCGCGCATCGGACGACTCCACCGAGCGTTGCTTGACCCTGGGGACGAAGTACATCAGCGAGAGTATGAACGCCACGATCCAGGTGCCCAGCGGGATCATCAGGCGCCAGTCAGCCTCGGCGAACAGCACCATGGCGCTGATCGCGTAGATCAGTACATGCCACAGCGCATCCACCGATTGCACCGCCGAGTCGCGCAGCGAGTTGCCGGTCTGCATGATGCGCTGGGCGATACGCCCGGCGAAATCGTTCTGGAAGAAGTTGACGCTCTGTTTGAGCACGTAGCTGTGGTTTTGCCAACGAATCAGGTTGGTCATGCCGGGGCTGATGGTCTGATGCACCAGCAGGTCGTGCAGGCCGACGAAGATCGGGCGCAGCAGCAGGGCCACCACCACCATCCAGATCAGTTCCGGGCCATGAACGCTGAAAAAATCCTTGGGCGGCGTGGTTTGCGCCAGGTCGATAATGCGGCTCAGGTAGTTGAACAGCGACACCTCGATCAGCGCCCCGATCAGTCCCACGACCAGAAGCGCGAGAAACGTCGGCCATACCTGACGCAGGTAATACATGTAAAACGCGAAGACGGTGTTGGGAGGGGCAGGGGTAGGGGCGTCTTTGAAGATATCGATCAGTTTTTCAAAACGACGATAAAGCATTGGCTATCACACCCACGCGACGTGGGTTCTCCTTGATAAGTGGAGGCTCTCCCGTCCAGACCGCACAAAGCCCGAAGGCTTCATGCGGTGCAGGTTTCCTGCTTAGTCGACGCGTTTGGCGGACTTGATCAGGATCGGGTCGATTGGCACGTTTTCCATGCCTTTCTGAGTAGTGGTGCGGGCGTTGACGATGTTGTCGACCACGTCCATACCCTTGACGACTTTACCGAACACCGCGTAACCGAAGTCACGTGTGCCGTTGTCGAGCATGGCATTGTCGTTGGTGTTGATGAAGAATTGACTGGTGGCCGAGTTAACGTCCGAAGTACGGGCCATGGCAATGGTGCCACGCACGTTGTGCAAACCGTTCTGTGCTTCGTTCTTGATCGGGTCCTTGGTCGGCTTCTGAACCAGTTGCTGGGTGAAACCGCCACCTTGCACCATGAAGCCCGGAATCACACGGTGAAAAATGGTGTTGCTGTAGAAGCCGCTGTCGACGTAACCCAGAAAGTTCTGGGTGCTGACCGGTGCCTTGGTGTCTGCGAGTTCGATTTCAATCTGGCCGAAGCTGGTATCGAGTACCACGTGCGTGGCTTTATCCGGGGCAGCCATCAGGTTGGCGGCGAACAATACGGAGCAGGCGGTGAGGGCGATTTTTTTCAGCATGTGGCAACAGGTCCTTCGGTAAGAGATATCGACTGTGGCCGGCAAGGTAACCACGTTTGGCGTTCTTTGCCCAGCGTGTTAGAGGGTTTGCGCGGCTTCATGCCATAAGCCAGCGCACCTATGGGCTGCACAAGGTTTTCAGACTCCGATGCTGGCCATGAATTCCAGCAGCGTGCGATTGAATTGCTCGGGCTGGTCCAGCGGCGTGGCATGCCGGGAGTCGTTGATGACTACCAGCCGCGCATTGGGCAGGCGTTTGACGTAAGCCTCTTTGAGCGAGACCGGTGTGTAATCGTGTTCGGCCGCGATTATCAGCGTCGGGTAGGTAATGCGCCCCAGTTTGTTTTCCACGCCCCAGCCGACAATGGCATCGAAACTGGCCAGATAGGCGCGCTTGTCGTTCTTGCCCCAACGCTCGGCCATCTTGCGCCGCAGGTCGGCCTGTTCCGGCTTTGGAAACAACAGCTTGCCCAGCGCCTCGCCCAGGGTCTGCATGCTGACGATGCGTGACAGGGTCCAGCGTCTGGCCAATTGCCAAAGGTCGCCTGCGCTTCTGACCTTGACCTGTGGCGCGCTGTTGACGATGCACAGGCTCTTGAGCAGGTGCGGTTGATCGACCGCCAACTGAAAGCCGATCATCCCGCCCATCGACAGGCCGATCAGGTGTACCGGACCCAGACGAAGGTGTTCGATCAAGGCCTCCACGTCATTGCTCATGGCCTGAATGCTGTAGCGCCCGTAGGGTTTGTCCGAGCGACCATGGCCACGCATGTCCATGACGATGACGCGGTATTGACTGACCAGTGCCGGGATCTGATATTCCCAGTCCTGACAACTGGAACCCAGGCCATGTAACAACAGGACGGGTTCGCCCAGACCATACTCTTCATAGTGCAGCGAACAGTCGTCGTGTTCGAAAAAAGCCATGTGCCTACTCCTGTCAGGCGTGTTGTGGAGCAGTGAGTGCCGTGGTCAGTGGTGCGGTGTCGAACGTGCGGATCAGATCGATGAGAATCTGCGTGGCCGGGCCCAGCGACCTGTCCTTGCTGGAGTAAAGATAGAAGGTCGGGTTGCGGCTGCCGCCCTTGTCCAGGCGCAGCGGCTTGAGCAGCCCCTCGCGCAGTTCACGCTCGATCATGTGGCGAGGCAGCCAGGCGAAACCCAGGCCATTGCTGACGAAGGTGGCGGCTGTACCGAGGCTGCCGACCGTCCAGCGCTGCTCCGCGCCCAGCCAGCCGAAATCCCGCGGTTGCTGTCTGCCTGAGTCGCGAATCACTACCTGTAACTGACTTTCCAGATCCTGAAAGGTCAGTTCGCGATTGGCCTGGTGCAGGGCGTGGTCCGGATGAGCGACGGCGACGAACTCGACGGAGCTCATCTCGGTGCCCAGATGCCCGGCAATGCTGTAGCCGCTGATGGCCAGGTCCGCGACGCCTTCCAGCAACACCTCCTCGACACCCGAAAGCACTTCTTCACGCAACCGCACCCGGCAGCCGCGGCTTTGCGGCATGAACGCGGTCAACGCCCTGACCAGGCGTGCCGAAGGATAGGCCGCATCAATCACCAGCCGCACTTCTGCCTCCCAGCCCTGTTCCATATGGTGGGCGAGGTCTTCCAGTTGACTGGCCTGTTTGACCAGTTGCCGTGAACGGCGCAGCAGTACGCCACCGGCGTCGGTCAGCACAGCCTTGCGTCCGTCAATGCGTAATAGCGGCACGCCGAGTTGTTCCTGCATGCGCGCCACGGTGTAACTCACCGATGACTGCGACCTGTGCAGCGCCTCGGCGGCCTGAGCAAAGCCACCGTGGTCAACTACGGCTTGTAATGTGCGCCACTGGTCGAGAGTCACGCGGGGCGCTTTCATGCTGTAATTCCTCTTAATGTGCTGGCTATTTGTTCTACTCTGACAATCCCGCTTCGGAGATCGCCGAATGAATCGACTGTGCTGTGTACTGCTGGTCATGTTGCCTGTGACGGCTTTTGCGTACCCCATCGAGGTCGAAAAGCAGTATCAGGGCGTGAAGATCGATTACGTGACGCACGACGTTTATCACAACATCGGGTCAATCACCGTCAGCAACTACGGGGATGTAGACGCCAAATGTTCGGTGGTGTTCGTCAACGGGCCAGAGGCGCCGCGAACCCGGCGTGTGCAGGTTGGCGCAGGTCAGAGTGTCGACGCTTCATCCACGTTCAATCGCAGCATCATCAAGTTGCGAATCAGGCTCACCTGCCAGCCAGCCTGAGAGTAGAGCGCTCTTATGGATAAAACAAATTTATGGATGGGTTAGGCGAGGGGCTTGAAGTTTTTAATCGATAAATCGATTTTATAACGGGGTCCCCCGTTGCGTTATACGCAATTGTGGCCGAAGACTGTGGGAGCGAACTTGTTCGCGAAAGGGCCGGTATGATCGCCGAAAATGCATCGGCTGAAATACCGTCTTCGCGAACAGGCGAAGCGTCGCCGCTTCGCTCCCACGTCCTTGGGGCAGAAGCCTGAAAGCTCTTGTTCCGGGCTTTCAGGACTTGTGCAATACGCTGGGCACAATCAGACGATGATATCGGCCGCTTGCAGACTCTGCACGCCAGTCAGCTGGATTTCAAAGTCCGCGCCGATGTTGTCATCGAGATTGCCGTACAGCACCCCATCGGCGAAGCGAAGCTCGCCGGTGTTGTTGGCGCTGAACGCCGCGTTGCCAATGAACACGAACGCATCGTGGGCATCGGTCAGCGGTCGGGCATCGAAGCCTGTGAAGTCCAGCTTGTCGCCTTCGGCTGCCTTGAAGCCGTTGATGATGTCGCGCAGGCCGTCCAGGCCTGTCTCGTTGCTGTTGTTGAACACGTAACGGTCTGCACCGGTGCCGCCAATCAGCGTATCAGCGCCTGACCCGCCGATCAGTACGTCGTCACCCGCGCCGCCGGACAAGGTGTCATTGCCACTGCCGCCGTTCAGGACGTTGGCGTTTTTGTTGCCGGTCAACGTGTCGGCAAACTGGCTGCCAGTCAGGTTCTCTGTACCCTTGAGCGTGTCCAACCCAGAGCCGCCGGTGGCCTGTTGAGCGCTGGTGTTCAGCGCAACCGTAACGCCTGCCGTGGCAAACAGATAAGACACCGTGTCATTGCCGTCACGACCGTCCATGACGTTGTCGCCAGCGCCTGCGTAGATCAGGTTATCAAGGGTGTTGCCGGTTGCGTTCGCCGCCCCTGTGCCGGTGATGACGATGTTTTCCAGGTTGGCCCCCAGCGTGTAGCTGGCCAGCGAACTGAGCACCGTGTCGATGCCGCCTACCTGCTGATCTGCGTTGGTCTCGACCACACGGTCGGCTGCATCGTCAACGTAATAACTGTCCGATCCGTCGCCGCCGGTCAGCAGGTCGGCACCCGCTGCGCCGTCGAGAACATTGTTGCTGGCATTGCCGGTGATGACGTTTTTCAGCGCATTGCCGGTGCCGTTGATGGCAGATACGCCGGTAAGCAGCAGGTTTTCCACGTTCGCCCCCAACTGCCAACTGACGGAAGACACCACGGTATCAACCTGCGATGGCGAATCATTGCTCTCGGTGACGGTATCGAGTGCGTTATCGACTACGTAGATGTCGTTGCCGTCCCCGCCGGTCATGTCATCTGCGCCCTGATCGCCATCCAGCACGTCATTGCCGGCGCTGCCCACCAAAGTGTCGTCGTCACTGGTGCCGAAGATGTTGCCGCCTTCATTCTGGCCACTCTCGAAAATGGCGGCCGGGTCGTTGTTGTCGCTGGCATCGCCACGAAAACCCAGGTCATCGGCAATGAAGTCGGCCAGGCGCTGACCGACGATTTCGGCGGACTCTTCGTGCAAGTGCCAGACGTCATCGGGGTAGACCAGCGGGTTGACCTCGTAACGCAACGGCAGGTCGGTGTAGTCAACTGCCAGCTTGACGTCGGCACGCTCATTGGCGATGGCTTCCTGAGCGTTTCTGACGTATCCGGCACCCTCGACAATAGCGTTGATCTTTTCTTCGGTGTAGCCACGTGCCTTGGCCGCTTCAGTCTGATAGTGGCCGGTTTCGGCCATGTACACGGTGAAGTCGCCTATCTGCGCGTGCAGGTAATCGAACACCTTCAGGGTCGAGGCTTTGTACAGGTCGGCTGCAGCCTGCTTGTCCGTGGCGCGGGCTATTTCCTGCGCGGCTTCTTCACCCTGACCCCAGATAATCCCGGTGGTCACTTTGTCGATAGCCGTTAGTGACGTCAGTTGCGACTTGAGAAGTTCGGTTGCACGCAGCAGCGCAGGGCCTGGCTGATCGGTATCCACCAGCCACCACGAAACACGCTGTTCTTCCTGCGTGCCGGTCGAATAGCCGACCACGGTGCTGCCGCCTACGGCAAGGTCGATGCCATCACCGTTGGCGTCGGTGAACTGGCTGCGCACGTCATAATCGGTGTAACGGGCCAGGTCCTTGACCATTTCCGAGGTGCCGGACTGGTTGTCGTCTTCGGTCATGCGCAGCAGGCGTGCGTTGGACTGGCCAAGCGTCGGCAGATAGAGAATCTCCTGAGCCTCGCGCTGGCCGAACACGAAGTCCGCATCGGTCAGGGTGTCGATCAGGTTGCCGCTCAGGGCGATTTCGAAGCGATTGCCGTCGGCATCCGCCGTGGCGGATTTGACATAGGTCTTGTCGCCGGCTTCGTTGAGGGTCATGTACAAGGTGTGATCTTCACCGTTGCCCAGCCCCAGGAAACCCAGAGCAGAGACGTCTATTTTGTCCTGGCCGGGGGTGAAGTCATAGATTGTGTCGGTGGCCGTCAGCCCGCCAGCATCGTAATCGCGGTAGCTGTCGGTGAGTGTGCTGTAGACGAACGTGTCGGCACCGTCTCCACCGTACAATGCGTCGCGGCCAGCGCCACCGTTGATGATGTCGGCACCGGTATCGCCACGCAGCGTATCGTCGCCACCCAGCCCGAGAATGGTGTCGTCACCTTCGGTGCCATACAGCGCTTCCGCATTTTCGGTGCCGGTGAGGGTCCCCGGCGTCACGTTGCCCACATTGATGGCAAAACTGTCGGCCACCGAAGCGCCGGTGGCGTCGCTCGCGGTCAGCAATACCGAGTAAAGTCCGGATGCCGTGCCGCCCGGTGTGCCGCTGAAGGTCAGGGTCTTGCTGTCGAACTTCAACCAGTCGGGCAGGGCGCTGTTATCGGCCAGGGTCGCGCTGTAGGTCAGCGTGTTGCTGTCCGGATCACTGAAACTGCCCGGTTGTACCGCGTAGGAAAACGCCTTCAACTCGGTAACGTTCTGATCCATCAGCGGTGTATTGAGTACCGGGGCCTGATTGGTGGCTGAGGCTGTAGAGAAGATGAAGCTGGACGCGCTCAGTTTGTCGAGCAGGTTGCCTTCCAGTGCAATCTCGAAGCGATTACCGGTGGTGTCGACCGCATTGGTCTTGATATAGGTCTTGCTGCCGTCGGCATTGACGGACAGATAGATAGTGTTGGCACTGCCATCGCCCAGGCCTCGCAGGCCGATGCTGGACAGGTCGATCCGGTCTTCGGCCGGGTTGAAGTCGGTGATGGTGTCGCTTTGCTTGGTGCCGCTGGCGTTGTAATTGCGGTAGCTGTCCAGGCGCGAGTTGTAGATGAACAGGTCCGCGCCCGCGCCACCGGTCAGAATATCGGCATCAGCCCCGCCATTGATGAGATCTGCACCGGCACCGCCATTGATGCGGTCTGTACCGGCGTTGCCGTTCATCACGTCGTTGCCGTCAGTGCCGGTCAGGGTATCGCCGCCCGCAGTGCCTTCGATGACCCGCTGGAAGATGAAATGGCTGGCATTGAGCGTGTCTTTCAGGTTGCCGCTCAGGCCCAGCTCGAATCGGTTGCCGCTGGCATCGGCGTCGAGTGATTTGACGTAAGTGCGGTCCAGTGTGGCGTTGTAGCTGATGTTCAGCGTGCCGCCCTTGCCGCTGCCCAGCCCGCTGAAACCCAGGTTTGACAGGTCGATGCGGTCCTGGCTGACGTCGAAGTCGGTGACCAGATCGGTGGCGCTGGTGGTCGCCGTGCGATAGCTATCGGTCAGCTGGTCGAAGCGAAAAGTATCGGCACCCGCGCCACCGGTGAGCTTGTCGGCTCCCGCACCGCCGACCAGAATATCGTCGCCCGCAGCGCCGTTGAGCGTGTCCTTGCCAGCCAGCCCGAGAATCATTTCATTGGCTGCGCCACCGGTGATCGCATCGTTGGCGTCGGTACCCTGCACGGTGACCAGCGGAAAAGAATCACCGGCAAAGCTGCCGTCACCATAAACCAGTGTCAGGCCTTTGCTGGTGTGGCTGATGGTGTTGCCCACGATGCTGTTGCGATCTGTGCCGTCTTCGTTGCGCTCGGCAACGCCATAGGTGGAGTTGTCGCTGCCGGTGATCACGTTGCCGCGGATCAGGTTGTCGCTGCCGTTGAAATACTTGCCGGAAACGCCCGAAGTGTCGTCATAAGACTGGATGATAATCTCCGGCACCGGGGCGCCGAGGGAGTTGTTGCTCAGGGTGTTATCAAAGACATCCACCCCGGAACTGCCGTAGATGCGCACACCGGCACTGCCGTTGTCGTGAATGTCCAGGCCACTGACAGAGACCTGACTGGACAGCTTGATCAGCACGCCTTCAGCACCGTTGCCATAGACCGCGCCGCCGGTGATGGTGATATTGGCAGGCGAGGGGATGTTTTCACTGCCGCGCTGCACCACGATGCCGGTGCTGCCATTGCCGTAGGCGACGTTGTTGCTCAGGGTGAAATCGTGAGTGCTGGTCACCACGTTGAAGCCGTGACGGTCGTTGTTATAAGCAATGTTATTTTCAAACACGCTGTCGCTCAGGTAATCGGCCACGAAACCGTCCAGGCCGTTGCCATGGGAAACGCTGTTTTTGATCACCATGTTGACGGTCTGCTCGTGCGGGTCGAAGCCATAGCCCGAGCAGTCCTTGATCTCGACGCTGTCGAGCGTAACGTTCGAATCCTTGCCGTCAGAACCTGGAATGTAGCCGTTGAACCAGCCGTCCACCTTGCCGGTGGTGGCGTCCCGGTTACCGTCCAGTGTCAGATTTTTCATGCCGAAGTCGTGGGTTTCTTCGCCGTAGGCGGAACGCACGATGCCGGTGATCTTGGTGTCCGAGCCATCCGCCAGCTTGATGACTGTCTCGCCCATGCCCGCGCCCGATAGGGTCACGTTGCTTTTGAGCATCAGGCAGCCGTCGGAAGGCTCCTCGCCACCGGACACAATGTAGGTCCCGGCTGCCAGCACAACTTCCCCACCACCCGCCGCTGCTGCTGCATCAATAGTGGCCTGAATGGCTGCTGTATCGTCCGTGACGCCGTCGCCCACTGCACCAAAGTCTTTTGTGTTAAATATCATGGTGTTACTCCGGGCGACGAGGATTTTAGGTGATGAAGTCAATATTGCAGCGCCCCGGAGTAAGACCCTCCATTAAGGAAAAGTTGCGTGATATAGGCTATATTTTCGGCGAAACCGACGACATGTGCGTCAAACATACGACTGTCATATTTGTGACGGGTAACGCGGGGCGCGGCGACGGGTTGGCGTCAAAAAGCGGCGGCCGTTGAGTGGACAGTGAGTGACGCAACCGCTATGGTCGCGCCCTTCAAAAATGGGGGCAGGCATGGGTTATCTACTTATCGTCACACTGATTCAGGCGTTTTCATTCAGCCTGATCGGTGTCTATCTGGCCGGGCACGTCGACAGCTATTTCGCGGTGCTGATCCGCGTGGTGCTCGCCGGTCTGGTATTCATCCCGCTGACTCGCTGGCGTCAGGTCGAACCTCGATTCATGCGTGGCATGCTGCTGATCGGCGCGCTGCAATTTGGCGTCACGTATGTCTGCCTGTACCTGAGTTTCAGGGTGCTGACCGTGCCCGAAGTATTGCTGTTTACCATCCTCACGCCACTGCACGTGACGCTGATCGAAGACGCGCTGAACCGGCGCTTCAACCCTTGGGCCTTGCTGGCGGCGATGGTCGCTGTGTTGGGTGCGGGCGTGATTCGTTACGACGGTCTGGACGGCGACTTCCTCGGCGGTTTCCTGCTACTGCAACTGGCCAACTTCACCTACGCCGCCGGGCAGGTGCTGTACAAACATCTGGTGGCGCGCCACCCCAGCGATCTGCCGCATTACCGACGTTTCGGCTACTTCTACCTGGGCGCACTGGCGGTGGTATTGCCCGCGTTCCTGATGTTCGGCAACCCGCAACACCTGCCCGAAGCGCCGACCCAATGGATCGTGCTGCTATTTCTCGGCCTGTGTTCGACGGCGCTGGGCATGTATTGGTGGAATAAAGGCGCGTGCATGGTCAATGGAGGCACACTGGCAGTCATGAACAACCTGCATGTGCCACTGGGACTGCTGATCAATCTGCTGATCTGGAACCAGCATGAAGACTTCACTCGCCTGCTGATTGGTGGCGGGGTGATCGTGGCGTCGGTGTGGATCAGTCGCCTGGGCGTGCGGCGTGTGCCGGAGAGCGTTTCCGGCACGCGTTGAGTCAGACGTGCTGGCCGCCGTTGACGTGAATCTCCGCACCGTTCACGTACGACGCGCCAGCCGTGCACAGGAAGTAGATCAGCGAAGCGACTTCCTCGGGCTTGCCCAACCGGTGCATCGGCACCAGCCGCTCGACAATTTCCGCCGTGCCGGGTGACAGAATCGACGTATCGATCTCGCCCGGCGCAATGGCGTTGACCCGTATCCCGTGCGGGCCGAAATCGAAAGCCATTTCCCGGGTCAGTGCCGACAACGCGGCCTTGGACGTGGCATAGGCGACCCCGGCAAACGGGTGAACCTTCGAGCCGGCAATCGAGGTGACATTGATAATGCTGCCCTTGGCCGCTTTCAACTCGTCAAACAGCCCGCGAGCCAGTAGCGCCGTGGAGAACAGGTTGACGTTGAACACCTTGATCCAGGTGCTGTAATCCGACTCCAAAACGCCCATGCGACCGCCTTCCGCCGTCTTCGGCGAAACTCCCGCATTGTTCACCAGCGCATCCAGACGCCCGCCGAGCTTATCCTTGATCGCCGCCATGCTCGCGCTGACGCTATCGATATCTTCCAGGTCCAGATGGATATGATTGAGCAGACCTTCAGCCCACGGACAGTCATCCACCCAGTTCTGCCTGGACGCCGTGAAAACTTCCCAGCCTGCGGCATTGAAATGCTTGACCGTGGCATGACCAATCCCCCGGCTTGCGCCAGTCAGCAACAGCTTTTTCTTGTCGCTCATGAGTGCGTTCCGGTTTTTGAGGGTGGATGCATAATGTTTTTTGGCGGGCGGGGTGTCAACGCTGTTTGTCCGGTGTCAGGCCGCAGAACGTATGCGGTTAATCCGCCCCAAGACCCTGCGCCATATTGCCCGCTTCGGCTGGGGTGCTGCCTCGGTCACCACATTCGGCATGTCCCGTAAGCGAATCCAGGTTTCACTGCGCCAGTGCAGCACGCTCAGCGAGGTGCCCGGCCACTGCAACTGACTCATTCTGGGGTTATCGAGCGTGAAGTTCTGCTGACCATGCAGCACCGTCAGCACCTCATGCGTCAGCCACTGACGCAACGCGCGGTTTTCCGGCACGTAATGATGAACCAGCAACGCCAGCACGCCGGATTCGCTGATCATCAGCTGCCGCTGGCATTCGCCATTGGCCTGCAACCAGACCTCGCGACGCTGATCGGCATCAAGCTTGAGCGTGGCACGCTCGTCCAGCGCCTTGCCCATCAGACGGGCGAGGTCAGCGAGGGAAAACCATGCCTGGGCATCAGTAAAAATGGCGCGCAGCATGCGGCTGTGACGGAGGAATAGGGTGGCTTCGAAGTGGGGTGTTCGTGGCGTACAGGGGGTTACGTTGAACATGGGTGCAGCTCCTGGATATGAGACTGCCACAAGACGTCGCTAAACGAATGGGTGGCAGCTGTACGAAGGTTAGCGAACCGGTATCCAGGAAACCGGCAGACCCGAAGGTCTCCGACGTACAGCCGCCATAGCACGTGCCTCAAGTCTGGCTCGAAGCAGTGGGTGGGGCGCTGACACGCCTGGATAGAACGGATCGCTAAATCCGGCCGCTGATTTTGCAGCGAGCGGCGGGCAGGTTAGCGTGGTGAGGGTAGGGTGGCAAGGGTGTGGGGTTGAAGCGTAGGAAACGGCATTTTTTTGAGTAGGCACGATGCGATTGTTGTATCTTTTTCGAACTGTGTCGCAGAAATCCAGTGGGTCAGTCGCGTAAAGTATGTCGCAGTAGATGAAGTTGGCCTGACGCTGACCGACCGTAGACCGATAGAGTTCAAGGACAGACAACGTACATGGACTATCAAACGCCGCAATACATCATCAGCCCATCGGGCTGCCTCATTGTTTCTTCTGCTCCGGCCTGGCGGGAGTAGGCGCGATGTTCGAGGCCGCGCGGTTCGGTGACGAAATATCACACTCCAGCGCCCTGGGAGGCTTCCTGATCGGAGCTGTGCTCGGTATTGCGCTCATCGCGACGGTGGCGATCGCGACCTTCACGTGCGGGTTCGGCGTGGCTCTTCTGGCAGGACTTGCAGCAGGCGTCGGAGGTAGCCTGCTCACCGCCGCAGGAGAGGCCATAGGGAGTATGTTTTCCTCCCCCTCCGGTACGATTCTCACGGCCTCGCCCAATGTGTACATCAACAACCGCAAGGCGGCGCATGTTGAAAAAAGCATCGGTGCCTGCGAGAAGCATCCGGGGCCGATCAGGATTGCCGAAGGCTCGACCAACGTCTTCATCAACAGCGTGGCGGCGGCGCGCAAGGGTGACAAACTCACCTGCGGCGCGACCATCTCCAGCGGCTCCAACAACGTGTTCATCGGCGGCGGCAGGTACCGTTACCTGCCGGTAGACGACGAAATTCCTGGCTGGCTGCGCACCACCGTCGATGTGCTGATGGCGGTGGCCGGCGCGGCGGGCGGTATTGCTCAGCTGATCAAAGCCGGAACGCAGGCGGGCATGAAAGCAGTGCTGCCCTGCGCCATGAAGTTCACCGCAGGTTTCGTCGCCGGCGAAGTGGGCAGTCGCTACGTGGTTGAGCCTGTGATGCGCAGTGCCATCGGCGGCCTGAGCGGCAATCCGGTCGACACCACGACTGGCCGCAAGCTGATCCCGGATGAAATCGACTTCAGCCTGCCCGGCCTGATGCCCATCGAATGGTCGCGTTTTTACGCCAGCAATCTGAATGTCGACAGCGTGCTCGGCAAAGGCTGGGTGCTGCCGTGGGAGCAAAGCCTGCGCAAGCGCGGCAGCTTCCTCTACCTTACGGATAACCAGGGCCGCACCGTTCCGTTCGTGGACATAGCGCCCGGCCAGCGCATCTACAACCCTCACGAACAGGTGTATCTGGTCTGCACACAAGGCGGTCACTACCTGCTGCAGACGCTGGACAACATCTTCTTCTACTTCGGCGAAGTGCCTGACGACAACAAACCGGTTCCGTTGGATCGTATCGAAAACGCGCTCGGTCACTTCCTGCATTTCACCCGTACCGAACAAGGCACGCTGACCGACATCAGCGCGACGGGCGGGATCCGCGTGCACCTGCATTACGACGAAGTGACCACGCGCCTGACCTCGGTCAAGCGCATCGTCGACAATGAGGCTGTCGAAACGCTGGTCCAATACCACTACGACAGCAACGGTCAGCTCGCAGAAGTGTTCAACCGCAACGGTGATTCCGTGCGCCGTTTCAGTTACACCGATGGCGTCATGACCCGCCACAGCAACGCACTGGGCCTGACCTGCGAGTACCGCTGGGAAATCATCGACGGCCAGCCGCGTGTCGTCGAACACCAGACCAGCGATGGTGAGCATTTCCACTTCCGCTACGACCGCGAGGCCCGCACCACCTGGGTCACCGACGTACTAGGGCGCGAGCTGGAAATTCATTACAACAAGGACCATCGCGTCACCTCGAGCCGCGACTACAGTGGCGATCACTACGTCATCGAGATCGACGACACCGGCAACATGACCGGGCTGACCCTGCCCGATGGCAACCAGTTGGCGTTCGAGTACGACGAGTTTGCTCGGTTGCTCAAGGAGACCGATCCGCTGGGCCGCAGTATTCGCTACCAGTACCACCACCTGACGACGCTGATCACTCAGGTCGATTACCCAGATGGCAGTACCTGGAAGGCCAACTACGATGCCAAAGGCAACCTCGTTGCCGAGATCGATGCGCTGGGCCACAAGACCGAATACCTCAACGGTGAGGACGGCCTGCCGCACACCATCGTCGACCCGACGCTCAAGTCCAAATACCTGTGGTGGAACAACCTGGCGCAAGTGCAGCGCTTTCAGGACTGTTCGGGCAAAAGCACGCATTACCGCTATGACGAGCGCCACCACCTGGTGGCCGTCACCGATGCACTGAACAACACCACCACGCTGGAACGCAAACCCGACGGCGAAGTGCTGCGTATCAACCACCCGGATGGCACACACGAGACCTTTACCTACAACGAACTGGGCCAGGTCCTGACCCACACCGACGGCAAAGGCCAGACCACCCAGCTGCTGCGCAATGGCCGTGGCCTGCCCAAATGGCGTCAGGATGCCAAAGGCCAGACCATCACCTACGAATACGACAAGGCCATTCGCCTAGAAGCGTCGCGGAGTATAAGGACAGCATGCGTTATCAGGGTGCGGGCTATATGGCCTTGCCAATGGCCATAAAACCGACCAAGGCAAACCCGCATGCCCCAACGGGAGAGCTCAGGGCAGGCCTTGATGATCAGCCACTGAGTAATGTTGCCCTGTAGAATTTCTGTATGGTACGAAAATAGCTGCTGACGATCTGGTTAGTAATCTGTCCTCGGCATGCAGTTCACACAGGAAGCAACATGTTCGACAAAGGCATCTGGCTGAACCAACCCCGACACTGGAACGTGGCGGAAGAGCGCCTGACTGTCACCACAGACCCGCAAACCGATTTCTGGCAGCAGACGCACTACGGTTTCTGCCGCGACACCGGTCATTTTCTGGGTGTTTCGGTGACCGGTGATTTCACTGCGCAAGTGCATGTGCAGGGGGATTTCAAGACGCTTTACGATCAGGCGGGCTTGATGGTCCGCATTGACGAGCGCAACTGGGTCAAAACCGGCGTTGAAGTCAGCGACGGAGCCCTGATGCTGGGCAGCGTTCTGACCTGCGGGCAATCGGATTGGGCGACTGGTGCGTTTGATGAGTCGTCATCCTGCGTCTGGCTGCGAGTCACCGTCGCCAAGGGCGTTATGCGTATTCAGCACTCCAGCGACGGGCTGCGCTGGCCGCTGCTGCGCCTGGCACCATTTCCCGTGAGTGAGTCTTATGCCGTAGGCCCAATGTGCTGCAGCCCGGAGCGGGGAGGGCTGGAGGTAGTGTTCTCTCATTTCGAGGTCATGCCTGCACTGGGTAAGGATTTGCATGATCTGACGTGAGTTGCTTACCGGTAGGCTCTTACCGGCCACTGCTGGCTGCGCATAGGTCTACCTTCGGACCTCAGTTGTGCATAGTTCTGATTCCTCAGCCTTAACTTTCTACAGAAAGTAGCTGTAGTTTAACTATGAGCAGTCGATACCCTCAGGTGTTTTTCCTCTTTGCCTTGGTGTGACCTTGAATAGACCTGTCCTGATTTTTTGCGTGGCTTTTCTTACCGGATGTGTGGGCCACTATCAGCAAGCTAAGTTGACGGAGCCCCACGCCACGATAGAGGCCGCGTGGGGTAAAACTGACTTTCTCCACGAAGGGTTTCAAGGGTACTGGGCTTACTACGATAGTCGTTGCCAAGACACAGATGAGACCGGCGCTCTGGGTGGTGTCTCTCAAACCGACCCTGAAAAGAATCGCTTTCTGATTAAGCCCGAGAAACGCATTTATCTGAATTCACTCATTGTAGGGGTCAAACGACTAGAGGATCGCAATCGGACTTGGGTGCAGATAAGCTGTTTGAACGTCAGCAGCTTCATTCCTAAGGAGGGAGCGACCTATAAGGTGACTCCGTCATCTTTCGACGGCCAATGTTCGTTAGCGGTGATAGATCGGCAGACAGGGAAGCCGCCAGCTTCGCTCATGGTCGAGCCTGTAAGGAAGGAGTGTGGGCTTTAACAGGCCTATACTGAAACGCCCCGCTGGCTTCACCGTAATCATACCCATACCGTGGTGCACGTGAAGCATGTGCCAGGTATCTCGTTGGCGAATGGTTTCACCACTCATTGCATGTGCTGCGTATTCAGCACTCCAGCGACGGGCGCGCTGGAGGTGGTGTTCTCTCATTTCGAGGTCATGCCTGCGCTGGGCAAGGATTTGCATGATCTGACGTGAGTGACTCTTCAGCCGGCCATTGCAGGCCCGCTGAAGAGCGACATGCTCACCTTGTTTTACTTAACAACGGTGAACTTGCAGTTTTCAGGTGATGTTTTTTCACATACGTTATAGACGAGACCCAAAAAACCATTTTCTTTTTTCCAAGTATCGCCTGCAGTTTTCACAGTGAAATCCTTATTGTTTTTAGCGGTGAAGCGCATGTCCAGCATCTCGCGCCCACCGATGTTGTAGGTACAGTATTGCAGCATCTGAGGCGCGTCTGCGCTCTCTTGAATAGCGATGGCCAGTTCAAAGGACTGCACAGGCATTTTCTTTTTTACAACGCCTTGCAGCACGCCGGTCCACTCGCCGTCATTGCCGCTCGCCCGGTATACACCGGGTGAGACCTGCTCGATCTTCTCCACGGCAGGGCAGTTTTCTGCCGCTTGAGAGGTCAGGGACATGCCCAGCAGGCACGTAGCAATTGCGGCGCTGATTAATACTTTTTTCATGATATTCCTTTAATTTAGAATTTAATTCTTGATGTGTTTATATAAGCGTTAGTGCGGATATTTGACGCAGTTGCACAGCGCGTGCTTGTTGTCAGGTACGCCAGTTGGTTGCATGTTTCTGTTTGGTGTGTGGCAGTGGTTTTGTTGCTTATTGTTTCGTCGTTAAAGGCGTGCGTATTTTAGTAAATATTTGATCGTATCCAGTGTGGATGAATTTATCTTAGGCGCTAGAGTGTTTATTGTCTGCACCTTCAGGCCTTAATTGTTTGTAGGAAATGGCGTTGGTTTGTGTGGGGATAGTGGGCTGGCCGATTACTCCTGAAGCCCTGTCCACACAGGCATGGCAAGGCTGCGCGCGGGATGACGACTCGAAACGCCAAGCCGGGGGGGGGGGGGGGGGGGGGCACCAAGGCTTGGTTCGTGAAAGCTAATCCCCACAGGCGTACGCACCAATAATGCCTTTGCGGTATCTGCATAGGGGAACAGAATTCTTTGGCTAACAGGATGGCAGTTATTGCCCACTAGATATAACGCCGAAGCGCTCAGAAATCCTGATCCTTCTTGAAACTCCATTCAAGTATGTGCGCCTCGACCAAGCCAGCGCCATAACTTCATCTTGGCTAACCAGAGGCCATCCTGTGTACCCAGTATTCTAGGATTTCTCTTTCGATATTCAGGGTCATGGGAAAATATCGATTCTGATGGGTAGCGGCGACTAGGCTAGGAAGGTCTGACCTTCGAACTCTCTTTTGGTCAGGCCTGCTTTTAATGACCGCTTTGGGTCGATAGTAGCCCCTCCCCGACGATCCCTCCCAATCACTGCTGGCCTTCAGGTGCCTAAAGAAATCGTTTTCGTAACTTGGGAGACGACATACCAGAAGCGGACCTTGGGCATCCTGCATATAATCAGCTAAAGAGAACTGATTACACGCTGAGTAAAAAATGAATCGTTATAAAAATCAGCTAGTAAAAGCTCAAACCAAAGAGACCAGCGTTGAACTGGAACCCGCAGCAACGAAAAATATCCATTAGAAGGCTGACTGGCTAAAGCTGGCTGCTGAGTCTGTTGAAAGAGGCTTTTGTGTACTCTGAGAGCTTTCCAAGTGTTTCAAGCATCAGCGGAATTCAGGAGTTGGGTTGAGTAGTAACCTCCGTGACATCACCTTCTAGTTCGCTTAAACCCTTAGGGCTCGAATAAAGGGCTTCCCAGACAGATACGTCAGCCAGTTGCTGCGCCGAAAGCGCTTTTTCTTCCTCTTTAAGCTGCACGCGGAGGTCCTCTGCCATATTGTTTGGTAGCTCGTGTTTCAGCGCCACACGCAATAGCCCGCACGCCTTGACCTTGTTACGTTCGAAACCCTGCCCATTATCGAGATGAAAGGCGAGTGCGACAATCGCGGGCGCGCTTCCTTGTTTTGCGGCCTTTAAAAACCAATGGTTCGCCAGTGAGTAATTGAACGCGACATCACCGCCACTGCTGTATAGGTAGCCAAGGACGAATTGAGCGTTAACCCTGCCTTCCTCGGCAGCACGGGTATACCATTGCAATGCGGCGGAAGGATTTTTGGGAACACCAGTGCCATGTAGAGTGGACGCTCCCAACATTTCGTATGCAAGGCTGTTCCCGGAGTTGGCCGCTTCGGTGAGCAATTTCACTGCGTGTTGAGGATCTACCTGAGTACCTTTGCCATAGAAATATAGTGTAGCCAGAAGTAGTTTGGCCTCCGCATCGCCTTGAGCACTTGCCCTGCTGGCCCATTTGAAAGCTTCCTGATCGTCTTTTTCAACGCCGCCGCCGTTGAAATAAAGGGAAGCGAGCTTTTGTTGAGCTTTAACATGACCTTGCTCTGCGGCCTTGCTGAACCACCTCGCCGCTTGGCCAAAATCTGTCTCAGTCGCTACCCCCGCAGTGATTGCGGTGCCCATAAAATACTCGGCATCAGCGTTCCCTCGTTCGGCCGACTCAGTTACCCACTGAAGGCCTTTGGCTCGATCAATATCAACACCACGTCCATAGAAATGAATGAGGCCGAGCTTATACTGAGCAACAGGATCGCCATTTTCTGCGGCGCGTGAATACCAAATCATGGCTTTGCCAGGATTTTTGCCAACGACGAGCCCATCTTCATAGGCGGAGGCGATCAACACAACGAGACTATATGGGCTACGCCAGAAAGTAATGCTGAGGGTGACAAAAAGAAATGCTGCAACGCAAAGGTATAGAGCAACTAAAAACCGGCGCAATTTAAAATCCATCCTTGAAGCGTAGGCGTGGAGTTTATCGAAGCTTATGAGCGCTTTCTATAAACGTCCGCTCTTGGCCGATTGCTGCCAGTCACGACAGGCAGCAATCGGCCAGAAGTAGTCGTTCGAATTCGTCCGTTTCACTCCTTGCCTCGTGAACAAGGACCGTCGTAAAACTCAGAAGGTAGCGCGACAGCTAGCCTGGTGAAAGGCTAGCTTCAGAGTTATCTGAGAAACCAGTAGTAAGGCGATGAAGCTTGGAGCACAGGCCAATTTTGCCCAATTGCTATGCTTCGAAGGCCCTAATTTCGATAGGTATCAATATCTATTGTCGCGCCTACGATGTGGATGAAATCAATGACTGGTAACCCAAAGCCTATAGCTGGCATGGGAGCTTCTTCATCTTGGTCAATCCACAGTACGACCTGAAAAACGCACCTCAGATCAAACTTCTTTTTTGCCTCAACAATCTTTGCAGCAAATGGCGCTAGTCGTGTTACTAACGCTTCCGACATTTCGTATACGTCGATCAAATCGCTTTCTATCCTTCCGTTTGAGACTGACCAGCATGAGTTTCGACGCAGGGGCGCGTCAGGACTGCGCGGAGCTTTCCGAAAAATCTTTGTCGCAGTTAGTCCTACGTACGCCGTCACTTCGTCTGGCTCAAAATTGTCGCCGTACATTGCAAAATATACTTCGCCGGTTGTCGTCATATAAATCCTCATCTCTGTCGTCAGCCGATTCACGACGATGCCTGAAGTGCTGCCTGCGCGACCTACCGCTTCGGGTTGATAGCCATCGGCCGTAGATGACCGCTTTCGACCCAATGCGGCCGGTCGGGAGGGGTAGAATCGAGCAGTGCCCATGGTGCGGTGATAGCCAAGTTCCTGTGTGTTAAGCACATTTGTGGGTGAGAGGGGGAGGCAAAGGTGTTCCATCCTCATAGGAGCCTAATGTTTTCCGTGCACGTACACTAGCTCCTCAACCTGCACATACGGCAAGTCCTCGGTGAACAACGAGATGGTTAAAGTGTTGTTAGCATCACATCGGAACACCTCAGCACACACCTGCCCAGTCGCGTCGATGAGTTCAATCCCGAGACCATCCCTTATCACATCAGAAGCAATCTGAAACAGAAAGTCCATGTATTCCTCCTTTGTAGTGGTCAATTGGTCACCCCTGCTCAAGGCCCTACACGCACACCTTTCTCCTGTGCTTCCTTCACAAGCCGCTCACGGTCTTCAGGAAGTAGCATCCGCGCTTCAACCAGCGAGTCTGCAGCTTTACTCACTGCAGACACATAAGCCTCCTTCGTGGGGTAGCGTTCCTCCAGGGAAGGGCGAGGGTCTCCGGCCACGATTCGCTCTTTCTTCGTCGTGGCAAACGGGAGGAAGCTGCCTTGGAAGTTGCAAAAGCCGCCATCAAAAAACTCGGGCCTGAAGGTGTTCCAACCCGTGTAAGTCCCGATGGGAGCACCCAGATACACATCCCGAACGCCACCCACATCAATTCCGTCTGCATCCACTTGAGGTACCAAGAGGCCGTAACTGCCAACCCCCGATTTCGGCGGCTCGTTGGTGAGAATTCCAGAGCTGTCTTCGGGACGAAAACCAGGTCCAAAATCAAGCACTTGCAGGCTATTGACGGCACCGGTATAGCGGAGCGCGGGGCGCGTGACGCCGCCATAATTGGTCGCGGGGATGAGCGGGAAACTGACCCTGTCCGCCGGCACCAGTGTGCCGTCCGCCACAGAGGGCTTTATCGAAGCGGGCGGTGTTGTCTCATCACGTACCCAGCCGACGAGGTTGATGAACGCTGCGCGCATTGTCCAGGTGTGTGGGTTTGGATTTGATTGAACCTGGCAAAGCCCAAAGGGTGGGTTAGCCGGGAGTGGCAAAGACGGCGGGGCATGCTGTGTACTTGCCATAATAAAAGTGCGGACGTTTTCCGGTTCATGTGTATCGCGCAAGCCGAGTGGGTCGGTAAGGCCAAGCGACTGGCGTCCCTCCCAAAGTTCAAGGGCCGTTGCCATGTGGAATATCAGAGGGCAGGTGTTGTTATCGTTGCAGCGATCCAGCAAACCCTGCGAGCGTCCGGTAATGGGATCGGTTTCCCGGCCATAGGTAAACGGGAAATCGTAAGCAGGGTAGTCATGATCGACCTGCTGGCCCCACGCCCGGCCAGGCTGAGCAAATCGGATGTTGAGCGGCATCAGGCCGCCACCGATATGCGGCATCGCACCGTCATAGACCCGATGACCTTCCTCGCTACGGTTGAACCCCAGCGCGATCATGCTGCGGATGAATCGCCCTGATTGTGATGAGCCCGTGATAATCGACTTGACCTTAGGCCCATGCACTACAGGGTTGGGCACACCGGCATCGTCATGCTCCGCCTGCTGGAAAAACGCACCAACATCCCGTGCGATAGCAAAACCAATACCCATTACCGCCGGCTCCTTGGCCCGGTAAATCAGCTCGTAAAGCTTACCGGGCTGAAAACCAGCGGGTAGGCATATCCGGGTTTCGCTCGGCGTATTGCAATCGCCAAACTTCCAGTCATTCACTGAAATTTCCTGCCTGGGCGCATTTGCCCGCGAACGCACCGTCAACGTCGGACGAAAGCCATCCGCGAGCACTTTGGTATTGTTGGTTTCAACCGATTTGTAGCTCGTATGAGGCGGCGTGGAGGTGAACCAACCTGCGGACAGGTTGAGGCTGACGGTCGGTGAGAGCGTGGTCAACTCACTGCGCACCACACCTGTTACCGGCGATCCATCAGTATTTATGGCCGTCGGCAATTGCACCATCATGCGGTTGTCGCCCGGTGCAACGTCACTCTGCCAGGCAAACGCGATCAGCGTCGTACCCTGGCGCTGTAGAAAACCGTCCCCAGCGATTTCGAAGTTGTTGAACGCTGCTGGACTACCCCGCATATCAGCATTGAACAATAACATCGCGCGCTTGGAGCCTCGATTTGGCACATCAAATAGAAGAATGTCATTCGATTTGGCCACGTTAGCGGGACGCAGGATTGCAACATCAGTCGTGTATTCAACCATCCCGCGCCCGTTACGGGGTGCAAGTTCGATATCTTGAATAATCTTGTTTCCAGAGGCTTTTGGGTCTAATTCACCATGAGCACGCGCAAAGACGCGTTCGTAAGCCCCTGTATTCCCGAAGCTTTCGCCTCCGAAAGCGGGTTCGGTCCGCAGGATCTCCAATTGTGTAATACGGGCTTGGGCGGGGGCTGCAACGATCATCATGGCGCTTGCAAACGCTGCAGCATGAAATAGGCGATTCATCTTTACCCTCGATTTTTCATTTTTTTATAGATGGCTTTTGATGCTCTGATAGCAATGTTTGTACAGATCAAAAGGCTTCAGGCATAGCCCGCAGCTAGCGGTTATCATGAATCGTAAGCGTTCCGAGAGCACGCCCAGCCAATTCCAGCTGGCTGGGTGAGGTATGTACCTATGGCCTATTCCAGGATTGCGCGCTGAGCCTGGCGTAGTGATCTAATGATTCCGCACAATAATTTAGGCGAGAATATCGCCAGATAGAGGTGTCCGGTGACCAAACAACGCCGTACCTTCTCCATTACGTTAAAGCGAGAGGCCGCAGGCCTTGTGCTCGATCAAGGCTATAGCCATATCTAAGCCTCCCGCTCGCTTTGAGCAGTCGAGTCTAAGCTGCGTCGCTGGGTGAGTCAGCTCTAGCAGGAGCACAATGGCTTAACGTCTCAAAGCCTCAAAGCCTTAAGCGACGGTGTCGGGAAGGTGTGTTGCCCGGATGGTTACTGATGAACGCTTCCGACTTATGGTTTTCCCTAATTAAGATACTTCTTTACGTTCCTAAGAAGGCTATTCAGCCAGGTGCGTCAGAAAGAGCTCCAACTTTCGCAGGAGCTCATCGAAGGTGATTATTTCGACATCCTTATAGGAACATCTAAACGTCTCAAACGAACGTAGTAGCTTTGACTCGGCGGGGAGTGTTCCGGCGATTACCACACACCGGGTATTGTCCGGCCGAGAGCCTGCAAGCGCCTCATCATCACGATGAATCCCCCACGCCGTCTGTAGCGAGTGGCGTTGATACAACACCTGACTGACTGCCCCGCTTAACTCCGAGTCTGGGGCATGAACTCCGCCGCCGCTGCGGTACTCTCTTTTTTGTACTAGAGGCGTAGAGGGCTTTTTGATCTCGACAATTGACAAAACCTGGCCGGCCCCTCGAAAAAGATAGTCGCCTATTTGGGCTCCTGTACCTCTGATTCCACTGGGCTGGGCATGAAACTGCGCGCTTACCAAATGCACGGGTCCACAAAACAACATCGTCAGTATGAAGATATTCTGATCGAAAAATTGCTGCCATAAGTTCTCGCTCAGTTGTTGAGCAAGCATGTCGCGATATGAGTCGATCATTTGCTGCAGCGAGACCCGCTCGATATCGGCATGCAGCGCCATCAACGTAAGAGGGTGCTCAGCGGCAAGCGCCGGAAGATCCTCTCGGACTTTTACCACCGCACGCCGACGAACTTCAGCAGCGTTTACTGGACGTTGCGATGGACCAAAGCGGTTGAGCCCTAGCGCGAGATCCAACTGGTTCGTGTTTTCAGACTCCGTACCAATTTCTGAATTGCTGGGCGCGGGAATACCCGTCATAACCACGTGCTGCATGCGGGTTTGGAACTCCCCACCAGCATCGCTAACACGAACTCGATAAAGCCGGGCGCCGTGTAAAAAGGGAGCTAACTCTAACGCCAGAGCACGATCACCTACTTGCCATTTGTGTGGCGTTGACTGCGTAAACAAATTGCACGTTTGCCCCATCATCAACGTCCGCTCTACTGCCGCAGCTCGTGCCTGCGAAAGTCCGACACGAGTACAAATGGAGTGCACGTCCAGGGGCGTATCTAGGGCACCTTGACCTGCTGCTTCACATAAGGCAGCGCTGACATCGCAGTGTGGCATGAGTACATCGAAGGCTTTGAGTAATTCAGTTTTCATTGTGTTCGTTAGTCATCTCGAGAAAACCGCGGATGTGCTGTCCCTTGTGTGTCGCATCCTCGCGAGGTGGAGGACCGCCTTTCAGGACGGCACGCGACAGCAGCTGATTTTGCGCAACACACGATGTTTCTGGAATCATGATGCAGTCAGGACAGGCCCCACCGGCGGCATCGCAAAGTCGACCTGAGTTGCAGCGGTGGATCGACGTATCTAAGAAACGCTTTAGGAATAGATTGTGTTCGTTGCGCCACAACGATGACAGGTTACCCAGGTCCATGGTGGTGCCGTTTCGATACACCACAAATGCGAGGTCGAGAGGAAAGATGTACTCCCCCATAGAGCCCAGGTCCAAGCCTGACAGCTCGGCCACGTTTTTCATAAGTGCATGTGCATATGTGTGCAATAGGGTGTACACGTAGCGGTAGGTTGATGCATCCCCTTCTTTGAGAAGGGAGAAATAGCGTCCGAAGGGTTCTGCCACTTCTAGCAGTTTCCCACCCAGCTTGATGGAGCCACTGCTGTCCCACTGCGGCAAGTCTGAGACGCCCACTGCCTGTAACCACTTATAAACGGCATCAGGGTCGAGGCGCACATACAGCGCCTCGTTCGCCTGTGTCACAACATAAATAGGTCGTTTGCCATTACTTAAAGGTTCAAAGAGCTTCAAGCGAACAGGCATATCCTGGTTGCGCTTGTTCAGTGTTGGGGTGGCGGAAACACGCGTGTATCCATGCGTAAATCGGCACAAATCAAATTCTCGGATCAACCCCAGATCGGCCATGCCAAGCTTTTTCATCAATTGTTGCGTTTCGTCTTCCTGCTTCGCTTTAGCATTCGCCTCTTTCGGCGCGAGGTCATTATCAAGATGGTTGAAACGCACAAACTTAGCGCGCCCCCCATCAGGTGGCGTAGATAGCT
Source organism: Pseudomonas syringae group sp. 247E2 (assembly GCF_032587795.1). Classification (NCBI taxonomy): domain Bacteria; kingdom Pseudomonadati; phylum Pseudomonadota; class Gammaproteobacteria; order Pseudomonadales; family Pseudomonadaceae; genus Pseudomonas; species Pseudomonas syringae group sp. 247E2. Next base: position 859,788 of record NZ_JAWHPK010000001.1, read on the forward strand.
TGCCCCTGTTCAATGCCTCATGCTCTACCGCCAGAACGAAGGGGTCGAAGCGGCTGGTGTAATCGCTACGTAACGCAAATTGCTGATTTATGCTTGGCGGAAGATCAACCCGTGGTGGTATTAGCGGCGGATTACTTGTGGTCCATCTATTCACAAGCTTTTTTAGCTCGCTATCCATCATCGTTTGAATGGATGTATCCCCTGACTTAGCCGCAATTTCGCGCATCCGAGAAAAATTCTCGTAAGACTCCCATTCTTCGGCTTTACCGGCTGACTGTAAAATTGACTTCATTTCCACAGGTGTGAGTTCAGAGCCACCAAATCTGAAAAGGGTGCCGATAAAGGTACCCAGTTCATCTTCCCGTTGCGGTTCCAGCAGAGTGATCAGCTGGTGCTCCGACTCCGGGAATAGGACAAATTGCTCGGATTGAGCATAGTACGCCGACGATGCTCGATACGAGATAGGTTCCATCCGTCGTTCGCTGACACGCCTGCTGGCCTGATCGCGGAAGACCTCCGTCGTGAACTTATCGTTTTGACGCCATTCATTAGAGCCTTTGTGCCCGCAGGAAGGCTTGGCACAGTAGAAGTGCCACTTACCGATGCGAGGTGAGTCGGTATTAAGTTTAAAGTCATATCCACCGCACAGATTGCACTCCTCACCATAGAGTCTACGTGTGTTGTTACGCTCATCCCACTCCCATCGACCAGGAGTGACAGGCATCCACTCACCCGACCAATGCACGAAAACCACATCAATCTGCCGCCATTGGCAAACACCCTTGGCATTTGCTGCTGTGCAGTGGTTCTTCCGCAGCTGTTCCATCCCTTTGGCTAGATCATGGACTGATTTAAAACGTCTGAAGAGGCTGCATTTATTACAAACAAACGTAAGTGGTGCGGGGGCGTATTTCATCCGCAGAGGATTCAAGAATACCAAACGATCACCGCCCAAAGGGGTCACAGAACCACCACTGAGAATCGCTTCATCGAGGCATTGATTTGGTGAGATTGGTCGCTCCTCAGTTCCCACCCCTGAAGCTCTGACGAACCAGCTCTGCCAGATTTCTTGCAGTCTCAAAATTATTTGCGATTTAGCAGGGCCGTGTATGGCAGCATCGTCTTCGGTAGCCGAGAGGTCAGGGATCGAGATGCACGAACCCAAGCCGCCTTCGAATGTGAAGAACGCACCAGGAGCATAGGCTGAGCCAAGTTGGCCCCTGGAGCGTGCCATCGTTGGCGCGCTGAGTATTTTTTCATCGTCTTCTGTTGCTAGAAAGCCCTTGCGAGTTCCCATCTCATTCCCCCGTCCGCGTATCGTCATCACTGTCGTTATTTGCTACACCGTGGCGAACGAGATCCATCACCAACAAAACTTCATTAGATAGCTGGGTCATGCCATCGCTGTCGCGAGGTGATGCCTGAATGATACCGGCCTGGTCTACGTCGCGAAGCGATGTCATGGGTTTGGCCATCACTTCCGTTTGACCTTTGAAGTACCCATCTAACTTTCCACTACCCCACAAAGGGCTGCTCCAGATATTGACTATTAGGTTGCGAGTCCTGTGGTCAATCCGAGCACGGTAGTACTCTTGCCCCTCAGGAGCGAAGGCACCACGCAACCCCACCGCGAGCTCAATAAAGTCATTGATTTCATTGATAAACGCATCGCCTCGGTCCTTGAATTCTTTACGAATATTCGGGATAAAGCTGAAATCTGCTGTTTTGACTTTTTGATCTTCTGGTAACTGAATCAGCTCGCGACTCGGCACTACACCAACCAGATAAGCCTGTAGCAAACTTGTGAATACGCGTTCTATCGCGCGTTCTGCCCACCGATCAATCGCTGCCGGTTGCACCATGCGCTCAAGGAAACGGTGGAAAATGTCGAACACGTGAACAATATGCCTATCTCGACGACGCTGTGGCGTCGGGATTAGCGCTACAAAGCCAATATGCGCACGCCCCACCCGCGAGGAGGCTTGAATATACTCAGCAATGTCCGACGGCATCCCTGCGAAAAACATTGAATTGAACTCGTCGACATCGACACCGTGAGAAATGGCAGATGTCGCAATCACTGAGCGCAACTGATCTTGTAAAGGCGGGAAAGGGAGTCCTGGACTCACTCGATGCTGCGCAGTATCCACGACACCTTGAATTTCTCCTTGCTCCACCGAGCCGGTGATGAGTCGGGTATCCAATCCTCTCATGTCCATGCCTTCATTGAGGTGTCGCTTACGCGTTTCTTCCGCCTCCGCGGCCATAATCTGGTCGCCACCTTTTTTATTGGTGACGTAGGTCAAAGCGATACGGTGCAGGTCAATAAGAGTGGCTAGTTCCGACGCGCCAGCCGCGGCTAATGTCTGTTTGTGTAGCACCTCAAGAGCACCTTGGGATACATGCTCCACCAGCAATTGACGTGCAGATTCAAAGACTTGTGCGCTATCGCTCGTCAAGTCTTTGAATAAGCGAGTGATGTTGAAGTGAAAGCTGGATAAAACCGCGACGCTAGTCGATGTATGCGGTTTTCCGTTTGTCATAAATGCTGTGTAAACCCGGGCTTGGCGGCTCGCTACTTCAACGTCTGGATGTGCTCGACGTCGTATATCTTCGGCTGGAGCAGGCTCCGAGTAAAATGACTCATAAAGGGTCGGGCCCGGCTCAGGAAACTGCGTGGCCGGAATCGAGCGCTGGTACAGATGCTCCAACTGTCTTTCAGGAGCAGAGACTGTAGCTGAAGCGGCGATTACCTTAGCCCTGCGCCTGCGCCCTCGTTTGTCCGTCGCGACCAAGCTGCTGAGTGGCTTGGCCAGGTATTCAAAGACTGCGTCGAGCGTGGATTCGAATAGGCCGGCAAAGGTGCCCAGCGATTCATCAAGCAGGTGTGCCTCGTCCTGGATGATGAGGCTTGGAAAAGGATCGTGGAAAATGCGCTTCCCAGACGAATAAGCCGGATACACCCCTTCCATGTCTTTTGCGAGGGGACCGGCCGCCAACTCACGGGGTTCCGGCACGTATAATCGCCCGTTGGCCGGGTTGATCCAAGGCGCAGCGCCGAACATCGCGTATATGCGCCGAATGGTTCGGCCTGAATGGCCAATTAGTGCCAGCTTGTCGACAGTTCCCAGAAGCACTGACGGTGCTAAATCGTAAATATCCTCATCAACAATGTAGAACGGAAGAGGCTGCCACCTACCGTCATTCGAATCGCACTGGATGTCGGTGCATACATGACCAAGGGTTTGGTCTCCATGGTCAACAAATAGCCGCAAAGCTGTTTCGCTATTGCAGAAAGGGCATTTGGGCAGCTTTCGCCAAGCACGCATGGCTGTGGAGTACTTGGAATCGTTGTCCCGAAGGGCCTGCTCAGCTGTCAGGAATGGCGGTGCTGAGGAAATGGTCGGGATGCTCTTCACCCCCTTAGCATTGTGGCGGTTCGGCGAACCACCGCTGCCGACCCAAAAGCCAATGGAAAATGAGTTACCACCGTAGCCATGGCGACGTCGGGCACGCTCGGCGTGTGCTAGTACGCGTGCACATCGCTGGGCTTGCTGGATTGTAAGCAATCGCAATGGGTAGCGAATGAGCCCGGTGACCCCCATGTGCTTTCCCCTAAGCCGGTCGAGCATGAGGTTAAAGGTCAGCAATCCGAAAAACGCTTCGGATTTACCACCGCCGGTCGCGAAGTAAAGAAGGGTAACAGCGTCGTCTCTGGTCTCGTCGTAGAGGTGCGAGTATTCCGGAATGCGTGAAGCTAGAGCAGGGATATTCGCGATGATGAAAGCTAGTTGAAACAAGCGCCACTCATTGTCGTCCCCTCCAAAACGGGCCTGCATGAAGTTAGCCATGGTCTCGTTAGTGGCTAACCAGGCTTCATAGACAATAGCCCTGGGGTCAGTCTGCGGGCCTCGCTCGCGCCAAGCCGCGCGCGATTCGCTCAAGCATTTCAGGCCGGCAGAGACCGTCGCCATCTCCGCGGTCCATTTTCCAATGTCCTGACGGAATGCCTCTTCTTCCCGCGCAATTCCGACTAGGTCGGAAACAGGGAGGCCCGCGGCAGGGCTCACGTTTTCCGGGAGCTTGTTCAGCCATGCCTGCATGGCTGGTACCAGTGCTGCCAAACCGTCTAACCCGTCAGCTTGTGCGAGGGCACGTATTTGCCGCACGACGCCATTAGCATTGGTAGGAATGATTCGCGGCTGGGTGTAACGGGGCGTCCAGGTTGTCTCTAGAGTCCGAACAGCAGGGTCGGATTGTACTTGTACAACTCCGCAGTTATGCCCCATGGCTGGCTGCGTCAGATACTTGTTATAGCGGTAGGAGGGTTCAATTCGCTCGAGTTTCAACGCGTGGTGAAGCGCAGTCGGAAGCTTTGCCTGCAGAGAGACGAGAAAGACAGCTTCATCCGTCTCGTCTACGTGCTGGGTCGGCATGCTGCTGACGTTTTCAAGTGCGAGAAAGAAGCTGCGCTTAGAGGGCTCAAGCCAGTCAGTGTGCAGTTCAAGATCCCAATCCAACCGAATCAGCGGCAATGCTATCGGCAGCTGAGAAGCGCGCGCACTCTTGAGAAATTCATCCCAATTTGTGTATTGGCTGGCTGGGATGCTTAACTGGTGTCGATATCCCCAAGCCTTTCCGCCAGAGTCTAGATCATCGCTTTTAGCCCAGTCCTGCAGGCGCTTGTCCACGGCCTCATTCATGCGTAAGGCCTGGGTATTGATGTCTTGCTGCAGCGCTTCAACGGATTTCGTGGTATCGAGTTCTAGTGCTGGTAACTCAACATCTAGTCTCAACCACTTATGTGGGACTGCTAATGGCTCGAAGTGCTCGTCTTTTATAGGAAGGGCTTCGCGTGGACTGACGAGTGCTCCTTCGGTCGTGCTCTCAGCGAGTGCTTCCATTTCAGCGGAAGAAATATCCTCAGCTTCGGCCGAATCGTGGGAAAAATCAGAAGTCAACAGATCTCTTGGTATGCCCTTTGCCGCGTAAATTTCCTCCACCACCGAAGACCGGATAGCCGCCCACCCGGGATGCTTATATTTTGAGCTGTAGGTGCCTTTGGCTTTATCCCAAGCTTCTTCCAGTCGACGGTTACGTTCCGCCCGAATCTCATCAACCACAGCTCGGCGCAACATAAAGACGGGACGGCAGTTTGGCCTTTTAAGATCCTCTTCACGTGGCAGCACTCGCACGTAGACGCATAGTCTTGGAAGCACCGTTATTACTGAAGACGCGACAGCATTGAGTTGCATCTGCAGCCCGTGCGACGAAATCCAGATAGGAGATGTGACTTCGTCGTCTCCGGATTGGCTGCGCTGGGGCAATAAGAAACCAGAGTTCAACAATGTTCTCGGGCGAGCACCAAAGAGATATCGGCCCGTGGAACCTTGGCCGCTGATTTGCGCATACGTCAGATTCAGAAGGCTATCGACGACCGCTTCTTTGAGGGTGGAGGAGACCTTTGCCGGATCGGCACGAAGCGTGGGCTGGCTCATTGCTGCGTTTCCTTAAGGGGGCCGACATAATCGACGCAGGCAATGCTTTCACGTGCCTTGTCGAAAAGCTGGTCCAAAGTTGTCCGTTTAATACTTGAGTTGGCCATAACGGATTCGGGCTGCAGGAGCATGTACGCATAGATGTCAGCGATATGGCGACCATCTAGGCGGCGCGAGTTACGCACGGCCATGATCACGCGCTGCCACTGGTAGGCAGCCTCCAACGGAGACAGACCAAGCACTGTTGCAAACGCTTTGAAAGTCTCTTCACGCTGCGGCGCCTGTGGGCGAAGTTGCTCAAACGGGGTGTCGAGTGAGCGTCCTAAATCAATCCACTGGCGCATCGCCTGTGGACCCGGAAGCTTTCCTTCCAGACGCGGGTCAAGCGCAAGCATCTGTTCACGTATGACCTGTACCTTGTCAGAGAGCGTGCCCAGCGCGAAGCGTTTTGCGAGGCTCTTCTGAATCTGCTCGTGATAGCTTCGCAACGCAGATTCGAACGTCTTGTCCGATTGAATAGGCACGCCTGCGTCACGGAGTACTCGCTCGACCATCTCGCGTAGTTCTGCCGACATGACAAACACTTTATCTCCCACCTCCAAGGAGCAGACACGGCAAATCCGAAAGCCTACATCTGCTGCCCGCGGGGACGCCGGATCGTATACGTACATTTCCGATTTTTCATTGCGAAACAGCGTCGCTTCACTGTCAAACCGGATAATCCAAGATCCTGCGTCATCATCATGATCGCTTGAGTAAGCGTCCGATGACAGCTCGACACGGAACGTAGGCAGCATATAGTCGCCTGTGGAAAGGACAGATGCGTCCTCGGGAAGATCCTTCAGTTTCCTTAAGATGGATTCCATCCTAGGTTTGTAAGATTTGAATGCGGGCATAAGCTCGATAATGGGCTTGAGTGTGGCCCGCAGGAACTGGCCAGCTCGCTGGGTGAGCAAAAGCACCGTGTGGGAGGAAACGCGGTCATCTGTCAGCAATAGACGCAGGCAGTCCTCATTAAGTCCAGCAAAAACCAGTTTCGATCCTAGCAGTCCATCAAGGCGCTCTTCGAGATGCGCGCCGCACAGCAGTTGTATACGCTCATGAAAAGATTCATAAGTCATCCCTTCGGGGTACTGGTCGTACTCAGTCAGGAAGCGTTCGGCGAGGCGTAGATACAGCGCACTGGTAAAGACGATTGCAACCTTACGTTTTGTGTTCCTTGCGGCATTGGAGACAAGTTCAGCCAACTTGTGTGCGAAAGGAGTTGCCTCATGATAATTGCAGAATAATTGTGAGCTACGCTCAAGGCACTCAAGTAGGATGGGTCGCTGGTCTCCAACGCCAACGTTACGCTCGAACTCGTTAACGCCACCCAAGTGGTTGGGCCAATCGAATGCGGCGCGAGTCCGCTCCGATACCTCAATACCTGCCAGATACTCCGACATATGCCTGACGCCGCAGGGGAGCGCTGCTAAACGAGAAAGGAACGACGCTGCCTCGACTAGCGGTTTCGCGGACTCTTTGCCTCCGGGTACTCCATTTGCAATGCGTACCAGCCTGGTAGCTGTTTTGGCCGTATCCGCATCAACAATCAGGACGTCAAATTCCCGCGGAGCAGGATGCAGCGTTTCCTGAGCCAGCGGTTCCAATAACCCCGCCCCCCCAACGGTACTCGGAACACCTAAAACTTTGTACTCGTGGGAGGTGTGCCATTGACTTGAGGCGTTACGCTTGAAATTCTGCTCCCAGAGTTCGTCCTTGATCCTGAAAGCGGCATGCGGCTCATCGGTGATAACGATAACGCCGGGGGGATGTCCCCGAAACACGTCCTCCAGCATTATGCAAAAACGCGCCATTCGCTTTTTCCAGCTTTTGGACTCCAAGCGTATTGCTCGCGTGGCCTGAATCATCACGACTTCTGGTGAGCCGAGCTTAGCCAGTTCTTTGCAGGCGCGTTGAAGTTCGATCTCCGACATCCTCCCATCAAGGGCAAAGAGTGCGTCTGGTGCTGTTCCTGGATGACCGATGACTGCGCAGTTCATTTTTAACGCAGTAGCGTGGCTTCTCCTTTTCAGTTTGGCTCGGATCAACGCCAGAAGGCGCTCATCGCAAGATTGCCAGCCATCAAAATCGGGCGTCGCAAAAAAGTGAGGTAGTAGCTCACCAACCGTCGGATGGAATGGGTCGCTCGCGCCTTGGGGAAAACTGCTATCGGCCAAGGAGAAGTAAAATGCGTCCTTATCCCCCATAGAGCGAGTCACATTTACGTTGGCTTTCACCTCAACCAAATTTTTTGCGATACGAAGAATACTGGTCCGATCAAAATGGACGTGATTTAGACCATAAAAAACATTGCTCTTGACGGGGAAAAGTAAACCCCGAACCCCTTGCTTGTCTCCCTGATGCCAGCGTGCCAACGTCGCTAACGCGTGTACCAGAGGCAAGGTTTTGGGCGCTGCGGGCCATGCCATCACGATGTGCCGTGAGCGGTGCTCGGCAGCATGTAGATAAAGGTCTGCCAGCGCTAAAAGCGTTGATGAGGGCGCGCTTGGCTGCGAAATGCCGTCACGATACATTGCGATGAGTGCTTCATGGATGCGAGGTATGACAATGGGAGGTGTCGCCTCTACGGCGGCGATGTGAGCCGTTTTGTGCGCATGGGGGTTTAGCGCTGGTTTTGCATAGGTGAGAGGTTTGCGGGCCGCAAACAGCTTGGCAAGTTCTTCGCGCCTTCGCTGTTGCGCTTCCATTAAATCGTTGAGCTTCTTCCTTGATACCATGTGCCCTGCTTAAGTCGATAGATTTCAGCGTTCGGGCAGCATAAGCGAAAGGTCTACTGCTTTTCCAATGCCTTTCGAGCAGCACTTGCCATGTCTAAGCCTTGTTCGAGGTAGATCCTCAGCCGGTCAGGATCAGGCAGTCGGAGTTGGTTGAGCTCAAACACCGATACGTTGGTCGCTCCAGAGATGCAGCGGAAGCACCGATCTACGGTCGGCGTCCCAAGCAACTGTACCAACTGAGCAGGTGTCAATGCAGGTTCAGTGGCTATCTGTTCAAGAATCACGGTATGGTTTTCACCAACGAATCCTCCATAGGTATCTATGAGCTGTATCGGAACAGTTGCTGCAACTAATCGTCGCGGTTGCTCATTGGATGTCACGCGTTGCAGTAAGACGCTGGGGCGGCGAATGATGGAGCGATGGTCTTTTGCCCCCATATTTACAAAACAGCCTTCTTTGTTCGCTTTAGCCGCACCGTTAAAACGCAAGGAACCATTAGGTGCAATGTCGCTGGACCAAAGCAGCGGAACAACCGTGTCGCCATGTGCGCCGACAGCCGTTTTCGTCGATGCGTAGGTCGTGCGTGTGTCGCGGTTCCACACAAAGGCGCCTATACGGGGCACATACCCGTAGTCCACCAAACCAGCCTTCGATTTTGCTGCGTTTTTAAGCAGTGCTATGTCACTCTCCATCCGAGGGATTGGCCACGCGGCCCCCATGTTGGGCAAGATGCATAGGCCTACGTCGATGTAGCTACCGTCCTTCGAAACCAACGACACCTTCGCTTCGGTGCTTGGCGCATGCCCTGTTTTTTCTCGCCGCGCTAAGGTCAATGCTGTCTCCTGTTGGACATCCATAAAGACGCCAATACGGTCACCAACCATGCCAATACCGAGCAATGTGGTTTGCGTCAACATGTGACTTCTCAGTCTAGAAAAGTTCTGACCAGACAGAAAGCTAGTCGGTGTGACCAGCGCGCAGATGCCGCCCGTAGCGAGGAGTTTGATGCACAAGGCAATGAAGAGGGCATAAAGATTCGGCTGGCCTTGAACAACTTCTTCAAAATCGTGGAAGTACTGACAGACTTCCTCTGCGCGCATCTTCCTAAACGGAGGATTGCACACCACCACATCCAGCCTTTCCCAAAGGTACTTGGTTTGCAGAAGCGAGTCGCCTTGGTAGACCTGAAACACGGGGTAGGTGTCAGTCGCGACGACCTCGTCATGGAGCGCCATCAACAAGAAGTGCTTTGACAATTCACATAAGGCGGCATCTTGGTCAAATCCCAAAATTCGGTCTTGGATGTGGCTCACTATCTGTTGGGCACTTGCACCATGGCTGCGAAGCAAATCACGCATGCGCATAGCGATAGGCGCCAAAAACGCAGCGCCGCCACACGCAGGGTCACAAAAACTGCGATTGGAAAAATCGACGCCCTGTGCTGACAGGTCGTCAAGTAAACGCCTCGTTAGAGACGGCGGAGTAAAGAACATCGCCTGCTGCTTTCTGCGCTCGCTTCCCAACAGTTGCGCGTACGCTGAGGAGAACCAGTAGGTCGATTCGATGAAGTCTAGCTTGCTCACAAACTCAACAAATGCGCACACAGATGGCTCGGCCAGCAGGGGCACTGCTACCGGTAAACCGGACGCTGGCAACCCCGGAAAACAATCACTGCACCATTTTGCTAATGCGCTGCCGAGGATCGAGTCCGGCTCAAGCTTCGCCTCTTGCATAGCCATACGCATGTCGCAGACGAGGCGATGAAAGTGAGTTTTATTGGGAAGAGTCATAGTCAGCAAAGTCTGGTCTGCGTTTGTAGCGCGGGAATGTACAACATTGCGGCCTATTAGGCTTGTTCTAGCTGTTCAATGAAACCGAACCTTCACTTGCCATCGGAAATTTTTGAAGGCTGATTTCTGACTTAAGAGACCGTCTCATCATTGCAGACCTCAGCTCCGACTAGATTTTAGCAACGCGCTTGAGGTAGTCGCGGAGGTGCATAGAGCCAAGATTTTCAAAATTAGCAAGCCAATGGCGCATCCTACTATGCGATAGCATTGTAGTGGTCTAATGATTCTGAACACTCATTCAGGCGAGAATATCACCAGATTCAGGTGTTTGATGGACACGCAAAGCCGTACCTCAAACTCAAGAGCGCGGTAGGCTTTTAAAGTGTACCCACTGACCGAATGCACAGTTGGTTACCCGAGCGAACCACAGGCCTCAATATTGCCACAGAATCGATCAAGCCTTCGGCCCGCCGCCTTGCAATTGAAATCACCAGAAGAAGTGCGACATCTATCAGTACCTAGCGATTTTCTCACCGGAGTTGATTTCCGGCTTCATTTACCATGACCCCATTCCAGACACCTTAAAATCCCAGCCTCAACGCTCCCGCACCCAGTCAGCTGTGACTTGACTCACAGTCTCCCCCCGCAACCCCACCCGCATATCCGCTCCACTAGGCTGCTGATACAAACTCAACCCAAACTCCGGCATCACCGTAATCAGATAATCGAAAATATCCCCCTGTATCCGCTCGTACTCGACCCACACCGTCGTACGCGTGAAGCAGTAGATTTCCAGCGGAATGCCCTGCGAAGTAGGCTCCAGCTGACGAACCATGCAGGTCATGCTTGGATTGATGTCGACGTGGCTTTTAAGGTACGCCAGGGCGTAGGCGCGGAAGGTGCCGATGTTGGTCATGCGCCGGCGGTTGGCGGACATTTGTGCGACGTTGCCTTGTGCCTGGTTCCAGGCCAGCAGTTCCGCCTGTTTGCGGCCGATGTAGTCGGTGAGCAGGTGGATTTGCATCAGTTGTTGTTCTTCATCGTCACGCACGAAGCGCACGCCGCTGGCGTCGATGAACAGGCTGCGTTTGATGCGCCGTCCGCCTGATTGCTGCATGCCGCGCCAGTTGCGGAACGACTCGGACATTAAGCGCCAGGTTGGGATGGAGACGATGGTTTTGTCGAAGTTCTGCACCTTGACGGTGTGCAGGGTGATGTCCACTACGTCGCCGTCTGCGCCCACTTGCGGCATTTCGATCCAGTCGCCGACGCGTAGCATGTCGTTGCTGGTCAGCTGCACACTGGCGACGAAGGAGAGCAGGGTGTCCTTGTAGACCAACAGGATAACCGCCGACATGGCGCCAAGGCCGGACAGCAGTAGCAGGGGCGAACGGTCGATCAGGGTGGCGACGATGATGATCCCGGCGAAGACGTAAAGGATCATCTTCGACAGTTGCACGTAACCCTTGATGGAGCGCGTGCGGGCGTGTTCGGTGCGGGCGTAGATATCCAGCAGGGCGTTGAGCAGGGCACCGATGGCCAGGGTCATGAACAGGATGGTGAAGGCCATGGCTATATTGCCAATGACGTTTCTGCCTGCTGCACTCAGGCCCGGGACCAGGGTCAGTCCGAACTGGATGACCAGCGACGGTACCATCTGCGCCAGTCGATGGAAGACCTTGTTGTGGCGGAAGTCGTTGACCCAGTGCAGGGACGGCTGACGGCCGAGCATCTTCACCGCGTACAGGACCACAAAGCGCGCGACACGACCAAGTACCAGCGCGGCGGTCAGCAACAGGACCAGTGCCAGCCCGGTGCGTACCCACGGGTGCTGGTCGAGCATGTCCCAGAGTTCCTGGGTCTTGAGCCAAAGCGAGTGAATATCCATAAAAGCATCGGGCTCGTTGAGCGAAGAGGGGAGCGCGATTAAAGCACTTACGGATCAGAAGGAGCGAGCCCCTTATGACATGACACACAATAATCGCTGTCATGATGGTCGGTCGAACTCTTTGATCCCCCGCCATTCTGTCTCGTGCTCCGCCGATACGTTAGAATTCAAATTTAAAAAGGAAACAGGCAGAGAGGCCTGTTCCAATATTGCTAAGGGTTGAATTCCATGCTGGCTATCATGGAAGATATAGTAAATTTCTATAGGGATTTCAAATATGCATGAACAAGCGTTGTTGACAGAAGATCATCCAAGTCTTGGAAATGCCGGTGCGTTAGTCGGAATAGACCAAATCGAAGAGTTATACAAGACATCGGTATCAGCCAATAATGCTGTCAAAGTGAAATGTGCTAATTCCTCATGTGGCGTCAAGGTAAGCATCGTCATACCAGACAAGGAAAAAGCAGGCAGAAAAACTTCACCCTCTGCTCACTTCCGGGGGCATCACCCTGAGGGGTGCGATAGGAAGCCCCAAACCTCATCTACAACAACTACCAGCGCATCCTCGCAGCTCAAAGCGAACCCGGTGAAAAAAGAGTTTCCACAGGTATGGATAGATCCACTCACTGCAGCAGTGAACTCATCTGGACGGCTGCTTGAGCCTGCGAACAACGGTGAATTGCGGTCAGGATCCGGGGTTGGCGGGCGCTCCAGAGAGGGTTTTGGTACCAGCGAAGGTCATTCTGGGGTGGTGGGAAAGTTTGCGAGGGCATGGCTGAAAATGACGGTGCAGTCCAGAAAAAGCAATCTCTTGAAAGCACCATGGAACCCTGAAGGCACCTATGATTCTGCTTTTTACTCGTTTGAGCTCAATAGCACCAAATTTCTTGGGAAAGTGGGTACCAAGATATTTACTGCTCCAGTTATTTCCGTAGATAAGGTCGGGGGAGATTTTTATCTAGGTCTACAAGAGAAAGCCCTTGGGCAAGCTCCGAAGGTTGTCGTGCTAAAGTCAGAAGTCTTTGAGGTGGGAGCAGCCGGGCGCGCATTGCTGAACCAGCTGAATACGTTTGATTTGGCCCAAAAAGTCTATCTGTTTTGTTATGGCTCTTTTAAATATAACGCTGGTGCCAGTCAGTCCGAATTGGTGGTGAAGCACCCGCATTTTATTTATATTGATTTACCCGCATTGTGAAGCAACCTCATCTTTTGATGCGCCGCTGACGTCGGTTGCAAACGCAATGGGTGGATCTGAATGTCGCCTCCTGATTATCCCCGATACCTCACCGCCTCAACAAACGCGCTGAATGCCGGCGACGCCTGTCGCCGGTTCGGGTAGTACAAGTGAAAGCCTTCGAAATACGGGCTCCAGTCGACCAGCACTTCTTTCAGGCGGCCGCTGGCGATGTGCGGCTCGGCCATGGAGTCCGGCACGTAGGCCAGGCCCACGCCGTCCAGTGCGGCGTTGAGCACATGGATCATGCTGTTCGACGTGAATTGCCCGTTGACTCGAAGGTTGAGCTTGCGGCTGTCCTTCTCGAACTCCCAGGCGTAGCAACTGCCGTTTGGCGAGTGGCGGATGTTGATGCAGGTGTGTTGAGTCAGGTCCTGAGGCTGCAGCGGAACGGGGTGTCGCTCAAAGTAGGCCGGCGACCCGACCACTGACAAGCGCCAGTCAGGCCCAAGCCGCACGGCGATCATGTCCTTGCTGATGGATTCACCCAGACGGATGCCTGCATCGAAACGTTCGCTGACAATATTGGTGAAGCCGTAGTCGATGCAGATCTCGATCTGAATATCCGGGTACTGCGCCAGAAACCCTGCAAGCATCGGGCGGATGATGCCTTCTGCGGCGTCATCGGAGCAGGTAATGCGAATGGTGCCGGCGGGTTTGTCACGCAGTTCGCCCAGCACTTCGACTTCTGCGGCAATCTGATCCAGCAGCGGCCCGATCGAGCGCATCAACCGTTCGCCTGCTTCGGTCGGGGCCACGTTGCGGGTGGTTCTGGCCAGCAGGCGCAGGCCCATGCGCTCTTCAAGCCCTCTCATGCTGTGGCTCAAGGCCGAGGGAGTAACGCCCAGTTTGGTCGCGGCCTTGGTAAAGCTCTGATCACGGGCCACCAGCAGGAAAGCTTGCAGGTCATTGAGTTTCGGTGTGCTCATTGCTGAGTATCTCTCACAAGCGCTTGGAAATTACGGCGTCTAATAATCCTAATACCTTTGCCCTAACCTGTGCCGACTAATTTTTAACGTCGCCAGGTCAGGAAGCATGCAAGCATTTGATTCAACCCTGAAGCAGCCCTCCAGGACCGCGCATCCCCCTGCATGGGGCGCTGTATTTTCGATGGCGCTGTGTGTGGTGGTGCTGATTGCTTCGGAGTTCATGCCAGTCAGCCTGCTGACGCCGATCGCGCAGGATCTCGGCATCAGCCAGGGCCAGGCAGGGCAGGCAATATCGATCTCGGGTTTCTTTGCAGTATTGACCAGCCTGCTGAATACACCGCTGACCGGGCATCTTGACCGCAAACCGGTCCTGCTGGGCTTCAGCCTGCTGTTGCTGGTGTCCGGGGTGATCGTCACGCTGGCGTCCAACGGCTGGTTATTCATGACGGGACGTGCATTGCTCGGGATTGCCATTGGCGGTTTCTGGTCGATGTCGACCGCCACCGTGATGAAGCTGGTGCCGAAGCAATCGGTCGCCAAGGGCCTGGCACTGATCAACGGCGGCAATGCGCTGGCGGCGACGGTCGCCGCGCCATTGGGCAGCTTCATGGGCCAGTACATCGGTTGGCGCGGGGCGTTTTTCCTGGTCATCCCGCTCGCGGCGCTGGCGTTTGCCTGGCAGTGGCTGAGCCTGCCGGCCATGCGCAGCCAGCCGAACAACCGGGCACGCAATCCTTTTCGCCTGCTGCGCAACCCGCAAGTGGCTGTGGGCATGAGCGCGATCCTGTTGCTGTTCATGGGCCAGTTCGCCGTCTTCACCTATTTGCGCCCGTTTCTGGAAGAGATCACCGGGGTCAGCGTCAACTCGCTGTCCCTGATGCTTTTGGCGCTGGGGGCCAGTGGGCTGGCCGGCACCTACCTGATCGGCAGGCTGCTGCACAAAGGCCTGTATGCCTGCCTGATCGGCATTCCGCTGCTGATGGCGGTGCTGGCCGGGTTGCTCACCGGTCTGGGCCATTCGCCTCAGGCCGTCGCCATCGTGCTTGCCGCCTGGGGGCTGATCGCCACGCCTGCGCCGGTCGCCTGGGGCCTCTGGTTGAGCCGCACGCTGCCCGACGATGCCGAGGCAGGCGGCGGCCTGATGGTGGCGACCATTCAATTGGCGATCACCGCCGGTGCCGGCATCGGTGGCGCGCTGTTCGACAGCCTCGGTTGGTGGAGCCCGTTCGCATTCGGTGGCGTGTTACTGGCGTGTTCGGCCGCACTGGCCTGGACGGCGCGAGACAACGCGTCTCTGCAGGAAAGCAACACCGGTCAGGGCCGGGCAGATAAACGCGGGTCAATTTCTCAACGAGGTAACACGCCATGAAAAAGATTCTTTTGATGCTTGGGCTTTTAATCAGCTCATATGCTGCGACAGGAGCAGACATGTCTCACGGTGCCGATAATTTCTACACAAGCGACAAGGTCGTTGCGCAAAAAGTGCTGTTCAATAACCAGTACAAGATGAAAGTCGCGGGCAACCTGTTTGTACCCAAAGGCTCGAACCCGAACGTTAGAGCTCCGGCAATCATCGTCGGCCATCCGATGGGGGCGGTGAAGGAGCAAAGCGCCAATCTCTACGCGCAGAAACTGGCCGAGCAGGGGTTTGTCACCTTGTCGCTGGACCTGTCGTTCTGGGGCGAGAGCGAAGGCCTGCCGCGTAATGCCGTTTCACCGGATATCTACGCCGAAGACTTCAGCGCCGCAGTGGACTTTCTCGGCACCCAGACCTTTGTGGACAAGAATCGCATCGGGGTGCTGGGCATCTGCGGCAGTGGCAGCTTTGTCATCAGTGCCGCGAAGATCGATCCGCGCATGAAAGCCATCGCCACGGTGAGCATGTATGACATGGGCGCCGCCAACCGCAACGGCCTGAAACATTCGCAAACCCTGGCTCAGCGCAAGAAGATCATCGAGCAGGCGGCACTGCAACGCGACGTGGAATACAGCGGTGGCGATACGGCCTACACCAGCGGCACTGTACACAAACTGACTGACAAATCCGGCCCGATCGAACGCGAGTTCTATGATTTCTATCGCACGCCACGGGGCGAGTTCACGCCTGAAGGCCAGTCCCCCGAACTGACCACTCACCCGACGCTGACCAGCAACGTCAAGTTCATGAACTTCTATCCGTTCAACGACATCGAGACGATATCGCCACGCCCGATGTTGTTCATTGCCGGTTCGGTTGCGCACTCTCTGGAGTTCAGCGAGGAGGCCTACAAACTGGCCGGTCAGCCCAAGCAACTGATTATCGTACCGGGCGCGGGGCATGTGGACCTTTATGATCGGGTCGATCTCATCCCGTTCGATAAGCTGGGTGAGTTCTTCAAGAAAAGCCTGAAGTAATCAGCCCGTCCTGAATACTTCAAAAGGCCCTGCAACAGCAGGGCCTTTTTTGTCGTCAGCCTTTTGCGACTTCAAATCTGACCGCTACTGCACCCTGGTGACAGAAACTGTCCCTCTCCCCACTTACCATGGCACAGACAAGGCAAAGCCCTTGATGAGCGCTTGACGCAGCGGAGACTGTCGTTGCCTTGGCAATTGAATCAGTAGCTGATTGAGGAGATCACCATGTCCAGTGTTGAGCCGCTTGATCCGTCGTTTCCATTAAGCCAACAGATGGGAATCGATGCTGCCCCCATTGTGTTAATCAACGTCTGCACGATGTCAGCTGAGGACGAAGCAGCCTTTCTCATCGCGTGGGCAACTGACGCTGCGTTCATGAAAAAACAGCCTGGCTTCATCTCGACGCAGCTACATCGCGCCTTGGGAGACAGCCCAACGTATCTCAACTACGCAGTGTTCGAGTCTGCGCAGTCCTGGCGCACTGCTTTCAAACACCCCGATTTCCGCGAGATCACCAAGGCCCATCCGCCATCGGCGGTATTTCGCCCGCATCTGTTTCAAAAAGTCGCTGTAGCGAATTTATGCACAGCCTAACGACGGAAATTCCACTCCCGACAGTTATTGACGCAGTAAGAGGACTACTTATGAAAGCCGTTCAGTTCAACGAATATGGTGGCACCGATGTATTGAAGATCGTCGACATAGATCCTCCGCACGCTGGGCCGGGTGAGGTGCGCATTAAAGTGCAGACGGTCGGTGTCAATCCCATCGATTGGAAAATACGCGCGGGGTATGTTCATGACTTCATGCCCGTTACCTTTCCCGCCGGGGTCGGCTCAGAGGCGGCAGGCATCATTGATGAGGTCGGTGAGGGTGTTTCAGGATTTGCGGTCGGTGACGTCGTTTTTGGCTACGGACGAAATACTTTTGCGGAACAGGCCGTCCTGAGAAGTTGGGCGTCTGTGCCGCGCAACATGCCAATCGAGGTGGCAGGTGGTTTGCCTGTCATTGTTGAAACTGCGACCCGCATCCTCGATCACGTCAATATCAAGGCTGGCGAAACACTCCTGATAACGGGCGCGGCAGGTGGTGTCGGGTCTGCCGCCATCCAGATGGCACTGCATCGCGGTGCCATCGTGATCGGTACGGCGAGTGCTCCCAAGCATGAGTACCTTCGCAGCCTGGGCGCTTTGCCGACCACCTACGAACCCGGCCTGGCCGCCAGAGTCCAGGCCTTGGCACCCAACGGCGTCAATGCCGCGCTGGACCTGGCCGGAGCTGGCAGCGTGCCTGAACTGGTTGCCATTGTCGGCGATGCCAGTCGGGTCGTGTCCATTTCTGATGTGTCGGCCCCGCAGCATGGCGTGGTTTTCTCCGCGAAATCGCTCGACCATCCCGAGCGGGCGTTTAAAGAAGCGGCGCACCTGTATGAGATGGGAGCGCTTGATCTGCGTATCGAGCAAACCTTTTCGCTCGGGGAAGTTGCCAATGCTCAAGCGATCAGCGCCGCCGGGCGCGTGACCGGCAAGCTCGTCATCACGCTGGCTTGATCAAAACACCGGGTCGCGGCCTGCGTCTGCAGGCCGTGACAGGTTCGAAGCTTCAAACGTGCGCTCCAGGCTGCGTTGCTCACAGTCGCAGTATTCAAAGTAGTCCTGATCTTTTTTATGAGAGCAAGTCAGTAGGGGAGTTGCTGTAATGAACGTGAGCTCAAAGACTGTACTGATCACCGGCGGTACCCGCGGTATAGGCCTTGAACTCGCCCGCCGCTTTCTGGCCATGGGAAATGTGGTCATCGTTACAGGGCGTGACGAGGCAGGATTACAGGCAGCCCAGCGCGAGTTGCCGGATGTAAAGGCAATACGCAGCGACGTCGGTCGACCAGGGGACATCGTGAGGTTACATGAGCAACTGATGCAGGAATTTCCGACGCTGGATATTCTGGTGAACAATGCAGGCATCATGCGCAACATCGAACTTTCTGAACCCCGCTCGCTGGATGATGTAGCGCTTGAAGTCGACGTTGACCTGAATGGCCCAATCAGAATGGTGCAGCAGTTTCTCCCGCACCTTCTCAGCCGGCCCCAGGCAATGATCGTCAACATCAGTTCAGGGTTAGCGTTCGTTCCCTTTCCTGCGTCTCCGGTCTACAGCGCCGCGAAAGCCGGGTTACATGCCTACACTCGCGTATTGCGCGTGCAATTAAAAAACACCTCGCTCAAAGTGATCGAAATTGCTCCGCCGAGTACCGACACAGCGCTGTTCAACAACCTGGTAAGCGAGCACGCTGCCAAAGGCCCGGCACCTATGCCACTCGCCAAGCTGGCAGATCAGGCAATGGCAGGTATCGCAGCAGGAAAGACCGAGATTCGCCCAGGCTTAAGCCAGATGCTTTATTTGCTGAGTCGCATCGCGCCGGAGTTCGGGTTGCGGCAATTGGCCAAGGCAGCGGGATACTGAGCGCGCGGATCCGGGCAGATCGAAAAGCTGACCGATGAAACAGTGCCGCTGTTTCTGCTCATGCGGGGCAGGCAGAGTGTTGCGAGTGCAGCGGGTGTATCAGCAGGTCTCGCCCCGGACGTTGCAAGGCAGAACCTCCAGTGCTCGCCACTCCTTGATAAGTTGGCGGCGGTTGCGCGTGTAGCGTTCAGTCAGCACTTGCGCCTGCGCGATGTCATCCATGTCGATTACCCGGTAGCGACTGTCGCCCTCACACCAGGCCGCCAAATGACGCCTGGACTCGATGAAGCCGAGCATGATCGGCCAGATGACCTGCGGGTCTTTGGGCGCATGCTCTATCGAAAGTGTGATGCTCAGCTTGCACTGGTCGCGTAGCGCACGACGGATTTCGCTCAGGTCGATGGTCGTTGAAGCGCTGAGCGGTTTGCTGATGTAGAACGTTTCGTCTTCCAGTGTCGGGCGCATCTCTACAGGCAAAACGGCGCTGATTTTGGCCAGGGCATTTTTTACGGCGAAGGCGAACTTGTCGTCCGTCTGGCGACTGACCCATTGCGCACCGATCATCAGCGCCTGCACTTCTTCTTCCGTGAACGACAATGGAGGCAATAGAAAACCGGGCTTGAGGATGTACCCCAGGCCCGGCTCGCCGTCGATATCAGCACCCATGCCTTGCAGGGTCGCAACATCGCGGCGGATGGTACGCAGTGAAACGCCCAGTTCCTGCGCAAGAGACGCGCCTGATACCGTTCTGCGATGCCGACGAAGCGCTTGCATCAATTCAAACAAACGATGACTTCTGGCCATGCCTACTCCATCGCGATAACACCTTTGCCACCGAGCTTGCGACCTTTCTCAAGTTCGTTGATCAGTGTGATTGCGCTGCTCAAGGTAACCACTTCACCAACCGGGATCTTGAAGGTGCCCCTGCTGGCAGCTTCGGCCAGCTTATCCAGAATCTCGACGCGTGGCGAACCTATGATTGGCTTGAGCCTGCGATCGAAGAGGGCGCGTATGAACTTGCCGGGGCCAGGATTCAGGTCCAGAAACACCCCGCCCGGTCGTAGCATCTCAACGCCTTCCGATACCGTCAGCGTGGCGGCGGTGTCGTACACCACGTCGAAACGTGCGGGAATAGCCGATACGTGGGTGGTTTTATAGTCGTAGACATTCTGTACGCCCAGCGCCTTCGCCCGGTCGAAATCCACAGCACTGCAACTGCCTGAAACCGTAGCGCCGAAGTAACGCGCGATCTGCACCGCTGCTTCGCCGACCGCTCCCGAGCAGCCATTGATGAATACATGCTGGCCTGCCTGCAGCTTCGCTTTGTCGATCAGCCCATTCCAGGCGGTGATGCCCGGCGTGCCGATGCAGGCTGCATCTTCGAAAGAGAGCGACTCGGGTTTTTTAGCCAGAAACGCTTCCCTGGTCACGACAGCCTGACCAAATGCGCCGCTTTCCTTGAAACGTGCAAGCCCCAGCACCGCATCGCCGACCTTGAGCCGGGTGACATCCGCGCCAACCGTGATGACGGTACCCGAGAAGTCCATGCCCATCGCCCGGGGAAACGCGTTGCCCGTGACGATCTTCATCATGCCGTTGCGCAGTTTCCAGTCGATTGGATTAATAGCCGCAAACCTGACCTGTACAGCCACCTCGCCTTTTCCGGGCGCGGACAACTCGAAATTATCGAGCCGCATCAACTCCGGCCCCCCGTATTTGCTGTATTGAATCCGCTGCATCAGTCATCTCCCCCCGGTGAGTGTGGAAGTGACAGTACACAGCGACAGGGACAGTTTTTGTCACCATGATTAGCCAGGGCAGCCCGTATCAACTCGCTATTCGCCGCCCCCGCAATGCGCTCAAACATTCACGCCCGGCGTCCTCGGCCGTTTGCAGCACTGTCTGGCTGCTGTCCTCGGTGATCCAGGTCAGCACCCGCACCTGACCCGTAGCCTGGCTACCGCCGTGCATGCGATTCAGGGTTTCACGTTGCTTGAGCATGGCTTTCATGCGCGTGGCCAGCAGAAAGATGTCGTCAATGAAACCGTCTTCGACGTTGTCGTGATGCTCGATGCCAAGCCCCGTGGCGTCGTGGTCGATACGCAGGTGGTAGTGCATGGCCCCGGTTGCATCCTCGCTGCCGAACAGCGCGATGACGAAGCCTTTGCCCAGCAGTGAGCGCAGGGCGTGCTGGATGATTTCCTGCACATCGGGGGTGATCTGTCTGATTTCGCGGCTCATGTAACGACTCCTGACCTGATGAGTAGTGCAGGCAGTATTCAACGACGGGATGTAAAGCGCGGTCCGGGCCAGGTAATGCTGGGTAAAGACCGCCTGATTCATGCTTAAAAGGCCAGCGTTTCAGAAGGTCTGGCCCAGCGAGAACTGGAACACTTGGGTCTCGGCGTCTTCGGGCTTTTTGATCGGCACGGCGAGGTCGAAGCTCAGGGGGCCGAGCGGCGAGTACCAGGTCACGCCGACGCCGACCGAACTGGCCATCTGGTCGATATTGATGTTGCCGCAGTTCTGCGTGGTGCTCAGGTAGCACTTGTCGGCGTAGACTGTGCCGAAGTCCCAGAACAGCGAGGTGCGCAGGGATTTCTGGTCTTTGACGAAAGGCATCGGGAACAGGTATTCCATGCCGCCGGTGATCAGGATGTTGCCGCCCAGGGCTTCGGTGTCGCGGTCGGAATAGTAGATCTGCCCCTGACTGGCGTAGGTGCCGGTCGACGGGGTATTGCGTGGTCCCAGCGTGCCGTCCTTGAAGCCGCGCACGGTGGCCTGGCCGCCCGCCGTATAGTTTTCGTAGAACGGCAGGCCGTCGGTTTCGCCGTAACCGTTGCCGTAGCCCAGTTTGGTATGCAGGCGCAGCGAGGTGGCGTCGCTGAGCGGCAGGAAGGTCTGGCCGTTGTAGTCGAGTTTGTAGAACTGCAGGTCACTGCCCGGCACGGTGCTGGTCAGGGTCAGGCTTTGTGAATGACCGCGAGTGGCCAGCACGCCTTTGTTGAGGGTCGATTCCGACCAGCCGACACTGGCCTTGAGGTTGGTGAATGACGAGCCCTCACGCTCGATGAAGTCGTAAATCTCGTCGGCGCTGTAGCTGCCGGGGTCGAGGGTGTCGTGCTGGATCGACAAACCGTAGGTCAGGCGCGAGGTTTCGCTGATCGGGTAGCCGAGGTTGACCCCCGCACCGACGCTGTTGAGCGAGTAGTAGGACACCTCGTCATCATCGTCGTAATACTTGCTGTAATCAGTGGCGTTGTAGAAAACGTTGTAGCCCAGGCTTACACCGTCAGGCGTGAAGTATGGGTTGGTGAATGCAAAGTTGTACTTGGTCTGGTACTCGGAGCGCGTCATGCCGAGGCTGGCGAAGTTACCGGTGCCGAGGATGTTGTTCTGCGAGATCGAGCCCCCGAGTATCAGCCCGGCGCTTTGGGCAAAGCCTACGCTGGCGGTGATGTTGCCCGAGGCCTGTTCTTCGACGGCGTAGTTGATGTCCACTTGGTCGTCGGTGCCCGGCACAGCAGGCGTTTCGACGTTGACTTCCTTGAAGAAACCCAGACGCTCCAGACGCACCTTCGACTGGTCGATCAGGTAGGTCGACGCCCAGCCGCCTTCCATCTGGCGCATCTCGCGGCGCAGCACTTCATCGGCAGTCTTGGTGTTGCCGCGAAAGTTGATGCGGTTGGCGTAGGCGCGCTTGCCGGGGTCGACCACGAAACTGATATCGACGGTGTGATTGGCCTCGTTGGCTTTCGGCACGCCATTGACGTTGGCGAATGTGTAGCCATCGTTGCCCAGACGACGGGTGATCAGGTTGGTGGTGTCAGTCATGACCTTGCGTGAAAACACCTGGCCCGGTTTGACCAGAATCAGTTGTTCGAGCTGGTCCTTCGGCACTTTCAGGTCGCCGCCCAGCTTGACGCTGCCCACCGTATACCGGTCGCCTTCGGTGATGTTGACGGTAATGAACACGCCTTTCTTGTCAGGCGTCAGCGACACCTGCGTCGAGTTGATATCCATGTTGATGTAGCCGCGGTCCAGGTACCAGGAGCGCAGTCGTTCCAGGTCGCCGGAAAGTTTTTCGCGGGCGTACTTGTCATCGTTCTTGAAAAACGACAGCCAGTTGCTGGTCTTGAGCTGAAACTGATCAGCCAGTTGTTCATCGGAGAACACGGTGTTGCCGACCACGTTAATGTGTTGGATCGACGCCACCGTCCCTTCGTCGATGGTGATTTTCAGGGCAATGCGGTTGCGTGGTGCAGGCAGCGCCTGGGTATCGACCGAGGCACTGTAGCGGCCCTGGGAGACATACTGCCGTTGCAGTTCATTGCGCACGCCTTCAAGCGTGGCGCGCTGGAATATCTCGCCCTCACTGAGCCCCGACTGCTTGAGCCCCTTCATCAGGTCGTCGGTACTGATGACCTTGTTGCCGACAATCTCGATACTGGCGATAGAAGGGCGTTCGACTACATTGATCACCAGCACATTGCCATCGCGTGCAACGTTGATGTCTTGAAAGAAACCGGTCTTGAACAGTGAGCGCGACGCGTCGGCCAGACGCTGTTCATCGGCCTGATCGCCGACATTGAGCGGCAGTGCAGCGAATACGCTGCCGGCAGACACGCGTTGCAGGCCGTTGACGCGGATGTCCGAGATGGAAAAAGTGTCGGCGTGTGCCAGCGGGACGCTGAATAACAGGCAGAACGATAGAAGCAGACGAGAAGAAATCATCAAACCCTTTCCAGAAAGCGGCGACAAAGGCATTTGAGCGCTGCCGATGACACGCCAGAAAGGGCCGGTCCGGCGGGCGCTGTTGGCTGCGCAGCATAGGGGGAGGGCATGTTGGGGACGGTTAACGCGGTGTAAGGTTAGGTAAAGATCATCAGGCCTGGCTGACACGCTGCAGCGGCGCCGGGATAATCGGCAACCACCAATCAAGGGCCTGCCATGACTCGCGTATTGCTTGTCGACGATGATCGGGAACTGACCGAAATGCTCAGCCAGTACTTGACCCGTGAAAGCTTCACTGTGACCTGCACCAACAGTGCGGAGGAAGGGGAGATCGAGGCGCTGTCCGGTCGTCACGACATTGTTGTGCTCGACATCATGATGCCGCGCATGTCCGGGATCGAAGTGCTTCGGCGCATCCGCGCGCAAAGCCAGGTGCCGGTGATTCTGCTGACGGCCCGTGGCGACAATATCGACCGTATTTCCGGGCTGGAGCTGGGTGCTGATGACTACGTGCCCAAGCCCAGTTCACCGGGCGAACTGGTGGCGCGTCTGCGGGCGATCATGCGCCGGGTGAGGGCGGTGCCGGTGGTCGAGACGGTCAGGGAGGTGATTCAGGCCGGTGACCTGACGCTCTGGCCGGGCAAACGTGAAGCACGCTGGCAGGGCGTGACGCTTGAACTGACCGGCAACGAGTTCTGCCTGCTGGAGGAGCTGGCGCGTCATGCCGGGCAACTGGTCAGTAAGCAGAACCTGTCAATGAACGCACTGGGGCGGCCGCTGGCCCGCTATGACCGCAGCATCGATGTGCACATCAGCAGCATTCGCCACAAACTCGGGCCGCGCAACGATAACCAGAGCTGGATACAGAGCGTACGCAATCTGGGCTACCTGTTGATTACGCCATGAGACCGAGCCGGTTGTTCTGGAAGCTTTTTCTGGCGTTCTGGCTGGCGACCAGCCTGACCTTCATGGTCGGTGCGGGCTTGTTCATGCTGTCCCGGTCAGGACCGGGCGACCCCTCGTTCAGCACCGTGTTCGACAACGAAGTGCGCATGCTTCAACAGTCGGGCATTCCCGCAGGGCAGGCGTTGCTCGATGCCTGGCAGCCTGACGGGCAGGACCGGGTCGGGCTGTACGATGAAAAGGGCCGGTTGCTGGCGGGCAAGCCGGTAGATAATCCGCGTTTCGAAATGGCCGTGCACACAAGGGAAGGCACAGTCGTAAACATCAGGGCCACCCAACGGCCCAACCACGAAGATCGGCCTTCCCACCTTAACCCACTGATCACCGGAACCTTCATGAGTGCGCTGTTCAGCTGGTTCCTCAGCGCCTATCTGGTGGCACCGCTGATTAAGTTGCGTGAGGCGATGGGCAAGGTCGCCAGAGGTCGTTTCGACACCAGGGTGAAACCCGACATGGGCGGCCGGCGCGATGAAATCGTCGATCTGGCCGAGGACTGCGACCGTATGGCCAATCAGCTCAAAGTCATGGCCGACTCTCAGCAGCAACTATTGCATGACATTTCCCATGAGCTGCGTTCACCGCTGACCCGCATGAGCGCCGCCATTGGCCTGTTGCGTCAGGCGCCGACGCAACTGGACATGCTCGAGCGGATCGAACGCGAGTCGGAACGGATGGACGCACTCATCGAGGAGCTGCTGACCCTGGCGCGCATGCAGAGCGATGCCGAAAGCCTGGAGCGAGAGACGGTCGATGTCATCAGCCTGCTGGCCGCCATCGTCGAGGATGCCGCGTTCGAGGCTGGCCTGAAACAGTGTCGGGTCAGGCTGCAGGCCCCCGAACCTTTTGTGGCACAGGTCGACAGCGAATTGCTTTACCGGGCATTCGAAAACGTGATCCGCAACGCGGTTCGCCACACGGCGGTGGGCACTGATGTAGTGGTGGTTGCCAATGTTCAGGCGCAGCCGCCGTGCTTGACGGTCAATGTCATTGATCAGGGGCCGGGCGTGGATGACGATTGCCTGCAACGTATTTTTCAGCCCTTTGAGCGTGGCCCCGACAATACCGCGCAAGGCTTCGGTCTGGGCCTGGCCATCGCGCTGCGTGCCGTTGAAATGCACGGTGGCCAGATTGCTGCGCGCAATCGGCCGGGCGGTGGGTTGGTGGTGGATATTGTGCTGCCGGTGTGCTGAGGCGTGCTGGTTGATCACCTTCAGCGGTTCGATTGTGCTGCTTGCGGCGGTGCTTCACCGGGCAATTCATAAACAAAATCGACCTTTGGTGGTAAAGAAACTCGGCCCCGGCGCTCGAAACCGTTACGCTATGCAGCTGTATTTTTGTTTTTCGTCGAGGTAGCACCCGTGTTTTCCGAATTCGCCCTGCACGAACGCCTGCTTAAAGCTGTGGCCGAGCTTAAATTTGTCGAGCCTACGCCTGTGCAGGCGGCCGCCATTCCGCTCGCACTGCAAGGGCGTGACCTGCGGGTGACAGCGCAAACCGGTAGCGGCAAGACCGCGGCATTTGTGCTGCCGATCCTCAACCGCCTGATCGGCCCGGCCAAGGTCCGTGTCGATATCCGTGCGGTAATCCTGCTTCCTACCCGCGAGCTGGCTCAGCAAACCCTCAAGGAAGTCGAGCGCTTCTCGCAGTTCACCTTCGTCAAGGCCGGCCTGATCACCGGTGGCGAGGACTTCAAGGTTCAGGCCGCCATGCTGCGCAAGGTTCCGGACATTCTGATCGGCACGCCGGGGCGTCTGCTGGAGCAGTTGAACGCAGGCAATCTGGACCTCAAGCACGTTGAAGTGCTGGTGCTGGACGAAGCCGACCGCATGCTGGACATGGGCTTCTCTGAAGACGTCGAGCGTCTGGCAGGCGAATGTGCCGGTCGCGAGCAGACCATGCTGTTCTCCGCAACCACCGGTGGTGCCGGCCTGCGTGAAATGATCGGCAAGGTGCTCAAGGATCCGCAGCATCTGCAAGTGAACAGCGTCAGTGAGCTGGCTTCCGGCACACGCCACCAGATCATCACCGCCGACCACAACGTGCACAAAGAGCAGGTGCTGAACTGGCTGCTGGCCAACGAGACCTACCAGAAAGCCATTATCTTCACCAATACCAAGGCTATGGCCGACCGTCTGTATGGCCGTCTGGTGGCGCTGGAATACAAGGCGTTCGTGCTGCACGGCGACAAGGACCAGAAGGACCGCAAGGCGGCCATCGACCGTCTGAAGCAGGGCGGTGCCAAGATCATGGTCGCGACCGATGTGGCGGCTCGCGGTCTTGATGTTGAAGGTCTGGACATGGTGATCAACTTCGACATGCCGCGCAGCGGTGACGATTACGTCCACCGCGTCGGTCGTACCGGCCGTGCGGGTAGCGACGGTCTGGCGATTTCGCTGATCTGTCATGGCGACTGGAACCTGATGTCGAGCGTCGAGCGCTACCTCAAGCAGAGCTTTGAGCGTCGTGTCATCAAGGAAGTCAAAGGCACCTACGGCGGGCCGAAGAAGGTCAAGGCATCGGGCAAGGCTGTAGGCGTGAAGAAGAAAAAGACTGACGCCAAGGGCGACAAGAAAAAGACAGCGGCCAAGGGGCCGACCAAGCGCAAGACGGTCAACCGTCCCAAGTCCGATCTGGTCAGCCAGGACGGCATGGCGCCGCTGAAAAAACGCAGCACCCCGGCCCCGGCTGCCGAGTGATTGCCATGATCGCTCCCGCGCAGGCGGGAGCGGTCAGCTTCTCCTCTGTCTGCCACCTGCGCAGAACAACCCCCCCGTTATACCTTCCAGCAGCTTCTCTGAACCGCGACAAACCCCGCAGGTCACATTTTCTGAGTCGTATGCCTGTGGCTGGATGTCATGGGCGATCAATCCATGCTGGACGGAGGTTTAGAAAAATGACTTACAACTGGGACCTTATCGAGCGTTTATTGCACGAAGTGCAGAACGACGGCGCCAAATCGACAGCCACTGAATTTGAGACGCTGCTTAATCGCGGTTACATCGAACCTCGTCCTGGCGAGGAGGGCGGTGATGGCTCGAGCTACATGCTGACAAAGCGCGGCGCAAGCCTGCTTTCTTTGATCGACAGCAGCATTCCGGGAAATGATCACCCACGGCAGGTACTGAATGAGCAGGCAGGCGACCCGCTTGACCCCGCGCTCTTCGACGCCATCGCTAAAAAGCCACAGATTGCCTGATACCCGAGATGCTCTGCGTGCCGGTTCAAGACCGGACGCAAAGCGTCCAGAGCGGCATGCGACGCGGAGCGGCGCACGATAGTTGTGGTGAGATGGTTATCGTTCCCCACGCTCCCGCGTGGGAATGCCTTGGGTGACGCTCCGCGTCACGATTTTGCTCCGCACCGCACGCGCATGTCTGGGCGCAGGGGGCACGATAGCGGGAGGGCGCGATGGTGGGAGTGCTATCGGATCACTGCTGTGACTTGAGGCAATCCAGGTCAGTGAAGTCCTTGCGCATGTCGGCGATGCGGCTCAGCAGTTTTGCACGCTGTTCCGGTGTGCTCATGGCGGTAACGTCGACAATCAGCGATATCGCTGCCTTCTCGGTCTGGTCATACGCCTTGCGGTACTCGGGCGTCCAGAAGGTCTCACGGTCTTGCAATAGCGCAGCAATACGTTGCGGGAAATCGCTGGCCTGACGTTGTTGCACGGTCGCCAGAAACAGGTTCTGCCAGCGAGTACGGTTTTCAATCCACGCCTTGTTTTGCTCGCCAAGCGAGGCGGACCAGGCCTGAATCCGGTCTTTCTGCGCCTGATTCAGCTTGCCTATCCATGGCGTCAGGCGTTTTTGCATGCGGTCGGCGCGCTCGGCAACCTGGCGTTCCAGTGGTTGCTCAAGGTATTTGTTTTCACGTTTACGCTGATCCTTGGCAAACGACTCCTGCATCTCTTGCACTTGCTTGTCATCAAAGCGTGAGAGCAATTCCACAGCAGACGGGGTAATTTCCTTCGATATTTTCGCTATCGCCTCTTTGGCTTCGCGAGTGCGGGCCTCCAGCCCCTCGTATGTCACCTGGTCGGTTTTGACCATATCCTCAAGCTTGTCCAGCCAGGTCAGATACTCCGGCAACTGGGTACTGCAATGCCAGCTCAAGTGTTGCTTGAGGCGCACATCCAGCCAGCTTTTCTGTTCCGAATTCATGTCCAGGTAGTCGCTGAGCGTCCACGGGATGATGACGTCGAGATTGCGATACGCCAGTCCAACCTGATTGCATCCTGCAAGCAGCGCAACGGTCATCAACAGGGTGATGAGGGCTTTGAATAAAGACTGCATGACAACTCCTTGGCGTACTGACGTGCAGTAGAGGAGTGTAGCGTCTGGCAGTTCAACCGGTTTGAGCCTTTAAAAGAACGAGCGCACCGCTTTGAGCGTAAACGTCCCTTCACAGCGCGCGTTGTGGCCGCTGTAGACACTGCAATCGCCGCCGCTCAGGCTTGAGCCGCTGTAGATGAGGTTCATGTCAATGCCCAGCCAGGGGCGTGACAGGTTAAGCGACCAGTCGTTGAAACCGTTGATCAACCCGCCGTCGGCGGAAGACTGCGGGGTGTCGAACTGATGATTGGCGTATTGCATGCGCACGCCCACACCCAGTTGCTCGATAGCCCCAAGGTCGACAAATACCGTGCTGTCGCGTGTGCCAACATCGTTACTGAATGCTGCGCCGATGCGGCTGTTTCGCATGCGCAGTCCGGCGTAGAACTCGTGACTGTCGATCTGGCTGGTATCGGGGTAGCTGTAACGAATCATCCCCAGTTCATAGCCCAAGGTATTATCGAAGGGTTTCTTGAAGCCCATGTAGGAGTCAAGTTCCATCCCTGAATCGGAAGCAAAACCCATGTTCGGTGCCCATTGGCCGAAGTAGAAGCCGCTCTCGTGGGTCAGGTCCAGTCCGCCATGAAAAGAGCCCGAGCCGCCGCTGGGCGTCACAAGGCCTTGCGCCATGCTGCGCGTGGGCGTAGTTGCCAGTTTCAGGTCGAAGTCGCCCAAATCCCGCTCCAGAACCTGGGCAGAGACAGACTGACAGACAAGCATGGCGCTGAAAGACAGCACATGTAAGCGATGGCTGAGCATGGCTCACTCCTTGATCTGCGAGGAGTGTGGTCAGGGATGGCGTATCAAAAATGGCTCAGGAGCCGACACAAGCCGCGAGCTAGAGCCTCGCAAGGATACCGTTGAAATGGACCGCGGGCGCACCGTTCGTCGATCCGTTGTGTGTCAGTTAGCCGCAGTGGTGCGCGCCGAGGGGATGACCAGGCCGCGAATCACTACCAGCGCCTGTTGAAATGACGGGTAGCCGCTCTTGGCAACGTCCAGTTGGGAGTACTCGGCCTGGTAACGTTCAGCAAGCTTCGGGTCGCTGACGCTCAGCTGTTGCGAGAGCAGGGCGATGGCCAGTGGATGCTTGTGCTTTGCCGCAGTCTGCAGCAGTTCGATAATCTGTTTTTGATCGGCCTGCTGGCGGATCAACAGTACGGCCTGGTAGAACTCGGCTTCGCCCGATGCGTCGTCGAGTGCGGCACGGCGCAGCATGGCTTCGGCCAGCTCGTAGTTTTCGCGGTCGTCTTCGCTGATCAGCAACTTGGCCTGGAGCATGTCGTTCTGATAAAGCAGATGCCCCGCCCGGCATGGGCTGTCGGTGAGCTGACTGTCATTGGGACCGTTTTCGCAGTGGTGCGATGCGCAGCCGCCAAGGTAGACAAGTGCGCCGAAAAGCATCCAGTTCTTCATTCGAGCATTCCACAAAGGAGATAACGTCCAGAGCGTGATCCAGCTCGTGGTCATAGTGATATCAGAGGAGAGAGTAGCAGCGTGACCGGAAGAATATCCAGCGAAGGATCGTCAATCTAGCGCCTTGAGCGTCAAGGCGCATAGAGATCGACAGGCAGGGCGCGGTTTTACTTTTTACCGAGATTGATCTGCTTGGAAGGTGCGAAGGTCTGGCCACTCACGCCTTTGGCAATTTGCTGGATTTCACCGCCGGACTTCAGGAAAGCTGCAATCTGCGCGTTGATCGAATCGCTCGTTTCAACGGCTGGGGCGGGTTTGGCTTTCGAGTGGGATGCTTTGATACGCATGGCTGCCATTTACCTTCATAAACGTAATACGGCCAGCCAGAGTACAGGAAACGCTTGATTATTGCTTGGCAAATATGGCATTCGCCCGAGGTCGGCCGTTTGGCGGAGCTGCCTGGGTTCTGCGCGATTTAAATCTAACATTCTGTTTTAAAAGACAAGTTTATGACTGGTAGCCTTTGTGCTGCCCGAGCGCGTCAAGCCGTTTCGATCGGGGAAACTGACGAGTGGAGGCTATGTCGGCACCTTCTGCCACGCGGCGCGAACCCGGCGGTAAAGTCGGGTAGAATGCCGCCCACGCAATGAGGGTATCTGGAAATGGCTTTAATCGGGCGCTACAACAGCTTGCAAATCGTCAAGCACACGAACTTCGGTCTGTATCTGGACGGTGCGCAGGATGGTGAAATCCTTCTGCCCAATCGGTACATCCCCAAGGATATTCCTACTGAAGATGAAGACTGGCTCAATGTGTTCATCTATCTGGACAGCGAAGACAAGCTGATCGCCACCACTGAAAAACCCAAAGTGCAGGTCGGTGAGTTTGCCAGCCTCAAGGTGGTTGAAGTCAACAGCATCGGCGTGTTCCTCGACTGGGGCCTGCCCAAGGACCTGTTGCTGCCGTACTCCGAAGAGAAGCGTACCTTGCAGGCCGGTGAATACTGCGTGGTTCATGTTTACCTCGATAAGCACACGCGGCGCATTACCGCCACCGCGCGCCTGGATCGCTATCTGGACAAAACCCCGGCCAGTTACAGCGTCGGCCAGGAGGTTGACCTGCTGGTCGCCGAAGCGACCGATATGGGTTTCAAGGCGATTATCAACAACAAGCATTGGGGCTTGATTCACAAGAACGAAGTGTTCAAGTTCATGCGCGCCGGCAAGCAGGAAAAGGGCTACATCAAGGAAATCCGTGCCGACGGCAATATCAGCCTGAGCCTGCAGCCGGTGGGCGCAGAAGCAGCGAGCAGCCTGAATTCGAAAATTCTCTCAAAGCTGCGTGAGAACAACGGTACATTGCCAGTCAGCGACAAAAGCGATCCGCAGGTCATCAGCGGCCTGTTCGGGGTCAGCAAAGGTAACTTCAAGAAAGCTATCGGTGCGTTGTACAAACAGGGGCAGATCGTGATTCACGCTGACCGTATCGACCTGGTCTGATAGATCGCCCGGGCCCGGAATTTCATCAAGGACGTCCCATGAAAAGAATACTCACGGCTTACCTCGGCACGTTACTGGCGTTTCTGATCCTCGACGGGTTGTGGCTGGGCGTCCTCATGGGGCCGACCTACCGTGAATGGCTCGGACCGCTGATGCTTGCCACGCCCGTGGCTGGGCCTGCAATAGCGTTCTATCTGCTCTACGGGGCAGGCGTCGTGGTTTTCGGCGTAATGCCCGCGGTCAGAGAGCAGCGACTGAGCCGTGCGACCTTGTTCAGCGGGCTGCTGGGGCTGGTTGCCTACGGTACTTATGACCTGACCAACTGGGCCACCTTGCAGGGCTGGCCTGCGCAACTGGCGCTGATAGACCTTGCGTGGGGCACGGTGGTGTCGGCATTGGCCGGGACGGCGGGGTATCTGGCGGTGCGTCGGTTTACGTGAAGCGGCAGGCCGGGATGAGGTTGCCGATTGGCAACTTTCATCCCGAGCCGTGCGGGAACGTGACGACTGCTGGTGGAGCTATTTTTGCAAGAAGGCGGCAAAACCCAGGTTGCTGCCCTTGGGGCGCATGTCCTTGAGGAATGAATCCTTGTCGGCGCTCAGCTCCAGGCTGACGGTCGGCTTGCGTTTGTCCGCATTGCGCACTTCAAGGCCTTCCATGTGATCGCGCATGAACACCGTGGTCACTTTCAGGTGCAGCAACTGGTCGGTTTCAGGTGTGTGCAGCAGCAAGTGCAGCCATTCGTACTGACCCACTTGCAGGCGCGGCACAGGCAGGTCGAACCACCAGATGTTTCTTTTTGGGTCCAGCACGGCGAAGTGCGTGTTATTGACGCCGAGCACCGCGCCGCCCAAGTCCTGGTTTCTGCGTGCAATGGCCAGCTTTTTATCGAGTTTCATAACGTTCCTGTGCATCGGTTTGTTCAGCGTGTCGGCCATGCCGGACAACAGTGGCGCGCATTCTCGCACAAACTTCGATGCAAACTCGCCGTCGGCGGCGCTAAAAACGCGCCATTGCACATGGCAGACGAGTGGCATCAGCCGGCCAGAAAATAGTTGAAACTCTTCGCGACAGCCGCAGGTCAACCATTTTGTCGAGTACGACATCCGATTCCAGCGCGGTCTTCAGACCCAGGAGATTCACGATGAGCAGCACCAGCGATAAAGCCAAAGGTATGGCCAACGAAGCCGTTGGTAACGTCAAGCAGGCTGTTGGCAAGGCTACCGACAACACCAAACTGCGGGCTGAAGGCAAGGCGCAAGAGCTGAAAGGCGAAGGCCAGCAAGCCAAAGGTAAAGCCAAGGACGCGATCAAGAAGGGCGTGGACAAGGCTTGAGTCGAGTGGTCCCGGGGCTTTCATTCCGGGATCAGGCAAGACCGATAACGGCCATCCGCAGATGGCCGTTATGCTTTCTGCTCTGCGGGACTGAAACCTTTCACGACCTGTCCAGTCAATGTGCCATCGGTATTCGCATCTCTGCGCCACATACGGGACACTGCATGCATGAAGTACCGGTTTTCAGGATGTGAGGTTTTCCAGTAAGGGAGCGAGAGGAAGCGCCATGATTTTCCCCCATTTGCGTAAATTGAAAGTCAGCAAGGTGCTGGTGAGAACCGTCAACGAGTTTCTCGACGACGAGATGTCCACCTACGCCTCGGCACTGGCTTACCAGATGCTGTTCTCTCTGTTTCCGTTTCTGCTGTTTCTGATCGCATTGATCGGCTTTCTGCACCTGCCGGACTTTTTTTCCTGGTTGCGGCTGCAATCGGAATTCCTCTTGCCGCCCCAGGCGCTCGAGCAGGTCAACCCGGTCATCGACCAGTTGCAACAGTCCAAGGGTGGCCTGCTGTCCATCGGTATCGTGATCGCGCTGTGGACTGCTTCAGCAGGTGTGCGCCTGATGATGAGTGCCATGAACGCTGCCTACGACGTGGTCGAAGGGCGGCCTATCTGGAAGCGCCTCCCGCTGTCGATCCTGTATACCGTAGGCATTGCCGGCATGTTGCTCGCGGCCGCAGCTTTCATGGTGCTGGGGCCGCAAGTGATGAACTGGATTGCAGCCCAGATCGGCATGGAAGACTTCATCGTGACGCTGTGGACCATCCTGCGCTGGCCGGCGATCATCATTCTGCTGATGGTTGCGGTGGCGCTGATCTATTACGTGATGCCTGACGTCAAACAGGAGTTTCGCTTTATTACCCCAGGCTCGGTGCTGGCGGTGGTGGTATGGATCGTTGCTTCACTGGCGTTTGGTTTTTACGTCAAGACCTTTGCCGATTACAACGCGATGTACGGCAGTATCGGCGCGATCATTGTCCTGTTGCTGTACTTCTATATTTCGGCTGCCGTGCTGTTGCTGGGGGCTGAAATGAATGCGGTGATCGAGCATATGTCCGCCGAAGGCAAGGACGCAGGCGAGAAGGAAGCCGGTGACGGGCTGGGCGAGGAAAGCAGCGAAACAGGCAAACAGCACGTTTCCGGCCTGGGCCGCGATCACTCGGTGCCACTGCAGAAGGCTGACGAAACCTGATCGCGTTCTGTGGCAAGATTGCTTTTTAGGCAAGGAACACGCAGCCATGATCCGTAGCATCCTGAAAATGGGCGATGAGCGCCTGTTGCGCATCGCCCCTCCGGTGCCCGCAGACATGTTCGGCAGCAGCAAACTCAACACGCTGATTGCCGATATGTTCGAGACCATGCACAGCGTGGGCGGTGTGGGCCTTGCCGCACCGCAGATCGGCATTGATCTGCAACTGGTCATTTTCGGTTTCGAGCGCAGCGAGCGCTATCCCCAGGCCGAGGCGGTCCCGCAGACGATCCTGCTTAACCCACTGATTACCCCATTGAGCCCGAGCCTGGAAGAGGGTTGGGAAGGGTGCCTGTCGGTGCCCGGGTTACGGGGTATGGTGAATCGTTACCAGAGCATTCGCTATGAAGGTTTTGACCCTGAAGGCCAGCCTGTCGAGCGTGTTGCCCATGGGTTTCATGCGCGGGTCGTGCAGCATGAATGCGACCACCTGATTGGTCGTCTCTACCCGTCGCGCATTACCGATTTCAGCAAGTTCGGCTTCATGGACGTAATGTTCCCGGACATGGACCCCAATGCCGATGAGTGATCACCCGACGGCTCTGCAAAACCGTCAGGCTTCCCGACAGAGCGCAATCAGCGGTTTGCTGCGGCTGTAGCGCATGAATTTCTCGCCGAGGGTGTGTGGTAGACGTTGTGCTGTCTCAAACCCGGCGAGCTGGTAAAACCCCAGCAAATCAGGATGGCAGAACAGCCACACCGGCCCGGCCAGCGGTTGCAGCGCGGCATCGATCAAGCTTCGCGCCACTGTCTTCCCGCGCATGGGGGGCGCTACGAACAGCCCGGTCAGCCAATGTCCCTCAGCGACGGGCGTCAGGCACAAGGCACCGATGATTTCTGCCTGCTTCGCCACCCACGCCTGCCCCTTGCTGGCCGCACGCATCGATGACTGGTGCTCGCGGTAAAACTTGCCCAACAGCGGGCGGCACGCATCGGGTAACGGGTAAAAGCGGATTTCAGACATCGCGGACAGGCTCGGTACGTGGGCTGCGCATCATACAGAGGCTAAAGCCGTCACAACTAATCGCCAACGGCTGCTGTCGATAGTTTCAGACCCGTTTTTTTTCGCGCCATTTGAGGTGAGCATGAAATCGATAACACGACTGTTGGGCTGTTCACTTCTGGCGCTGGGGCTGCTTGGGCAGACAGCAGGGGCGGCTGAAAAAAACGCGCCTATCCAGTTCGGTGCGCTTACCTGGGAAAGTGGCAGCCTGATCACCGAGGTGCTGCGTACCCTTGTCGAGAAAGGCTATGGCTACCGTACTGATACCTTGCCCGGCAGCACCGTCAGCCTGGAAACCGCGCTGGCGAAAAACGACATTCAGGTGATCGCTGAAGAGTGGACCGGACGCAGCCCGGTGTGGGTCAAGGCTGAAGCTGACGGCAAGGTGCTCGGCCTGGGCAACATCGTCAAAGGCGCGACCGAAGGCTGGTGGGTGCCTGAGTACGTGATCAAGGGCGATGCCGCCAAAGGTATCAAACCTGTAGCGCCCGATTTGAAGTCTGTTGCTGACCTGGCGCGTTACAAGGACGTTTTCAAAGACCCTGAATCGCCCGACAAGGGCCGTTTTCTGAACAGCCCGAGCGGTTGGACTTCGGAGATCGTCAACACCCAGAAGCTCAAGGCTTATGGCTTGACAGACAGCTTCGTCAACTTTCGCACCGGCTCGGGCGCGGCGCTGGACGCCGAAGTCGCATCGGCCATCCGCCGTGGCAAACCAGTGCTGTTCTATTACTGGTCACCCACACCCCTGCTGGGCAAGTACAAGCTGATCAAGCTGGAAGAGCCCGCTTTCGATGCAGAAGCCTGGAAAACCCTGACCGACGCCAGTAATCCCAACCCGCGTGGCACCTCTTCGCTGGCGGCGACGCTGTCTATTGGTGTGTCGGCAGAATTCAGCAAGCAATACCCTGAGCTGGTGAGTGTTTTCAAAAACGTCGATTTCCCGATTGATCTGCTCAACCGGACATTGGGTGAAATGAGTGACAAACATGAGGACCCCGGCGTGGCCTCCGCCAGGTTCCTCAAGCAGCACCCCGAGGTCTGGAAAGCCTGGTTACCAGCCGATGTTGCCGCCAAAGTCAGTCACAGTCTGTGACTGTTGCGCTGCAAGGATCATGGAAGGGGCATAGCTGATAACGTCATCAATGGCCGGTATACGACGTGTCGGGTGGTAAAGCCCTGCCGAGCTGTTAAGTTCAAGACTCAGTCAATTCATGCTCAGGAGGAGCCATGGCTGATTACATCCAGGGCTCGCGAGGTGCGTGGCAGACCTGTCTGGCACTCATGGCCTGCCTGTGCCTGGACGCGATGCACCCGGTCAATGCTGAAGAAGCGGATGACATGGCGCTGGCGTTGGTGGAACAGCGAAATCTGGGCGAAGGTCTGGCGTGGCTGGGTTATCAGGTCGCCTCGCGCACAGCGACGTTTGCCGGTATCGTGCAAGCAATTGGCAAGACCGAAGCTCAGGAACTGGTGCAAAAAGAGTTGCAGCGCCTGAAACCTGAGTATCAATCGCAATGGGACCGCAATCTGGCAGCGGCCTATGCCCATTCATTTACGGCCGAGGAATTGCGTTCGCTCAATCAGGGCGAGGACTCGCCTTCCCTGGTGAGCAGATTCAGAGCCAGAAACACCCAGGTCAGTGCCGACATGAAAGCCCGGTCCTCGGAGCTGCTGGGACAATTCGTAAGTCGTGCGCTGGGCAACGCTCAGGCAGCACTGCAACGCTGACATCCATTCGATGATATGAGGCAAAACCATGGACGCATTCATGCAGGCTGCAATCGATGAGGCACAACTAGGGCTGAAGGAAGGTGGAATCCCCATCGGCTCGGTCATTGTTCACGAGGGCAAGATCATTGGTCGGGGGCATAACCGCCGTGTGCAAGAGGGCAGTGCAACCAGGCACGGCGAAATGGATGCCCTCGAAAACGCCGGTCGCCAACCGGCCCGCGTGTACCGTGACGCGGTGCTCTATACCACGCTGTCTCCTTGTGCGATGTGCAGCGGGGCGATCCTGCTCTACGGCATTCGCAAGGTGATCGTCGGCGAGAACCAGTCGTTCATGGGCGAGGAAGAATTGCTACGCTCGCGTGGCGTGCAGATCGAGGTGCTTGATAACCAGGAGTGCAAGCACATGATGCAGGGCTTCATCGCCAGCAAGCCTGAGTTGTGGAACGAAGATATCGGCGAGTAAGGGGGGTGAAACCTCCAGGTCATGAGTCCGAGAACGGGCTCGGACCAGCGCAATTGCCACAATAGTCATCGCGATACTTGCCTGCCGTGCCAATGCTCTGCGTTGGCATGCCTTTGGTGAGATTCTGCGTCACACATCCTCAGCCTGGCGAGGCAGCGTGCATAACCGACGCTCAGGCCTCAATGGCCCGACCCTGATCATCGATCAATAATCTTCTTCCGCTCCGGACTTAAAGTGCTGTTTGTGCCACTAGTGTGCCTTTAACGGTGATAATCTCCTCTCATCATCATTACGGTATACACAACAGGCCGGTTGCCTGGTTATTTTCGGAGCCCGATATGTCGGTCCAACAGCGCAATAACGTCAATATCGTGGGCGACGGACCGGCCACTCTGATTTTTGCTCATGGATTCGGCTGTGATCAGCACATGTGGCGCTTCATGGCTCCGCACTTCGCCGAACGCTTCAAGGTTATTCTGTTCGACCTGGTAGGCAGCGGAGATTCCGACGTGTCGGCCTGGTACCCGCACAAATATGCGTCACTCAAGGGCTATGCAAGCGACTTACTGGAACTGGTCGACGAGTTCGCCGGAGACGGGCCGATTGTGCATGTCGGTCACTCGGTCAGTTGCATGATTGCGGTGCTTGCTGAACTGCAGTCGCCCGGCCGGTTCGACGGCCATATCATGGTGGGTCCATCGCCCCATTACCTCAACGACGGTGATTACGTCGGCGGCTTCACTCGCGCTGATATCGACTCGTTGCTTGAGACGCTGGAAAGCAATTACCTGGGCTGGTCCAGCACCATGGCGCCGACACTCATGGGCGCCTCTGACCGGCCTGAACTGGGTGAAGAGCTTGCCAGCAGCTTCTGTCGTACCAATGCCGAGATTGCCAGGCAGTTTGCCCGCGTAACCTTTCTTTCCGACCATCGTGCCGATGTCGCGAAACTCAAAAGCAAGACGCTGATCATACAAAGCAGTGACGATCTGGTGGTGCCGGTGCAGGTTGGCGAGTACCTGCACCGTGTCATTGCCGACAGCACCCTGCACATGATCGACAATGTTGGGCATTACCCGCACATGAGCGCGCCGCAGGAATGCATAACCGCCATGAATCAGTTTCTGGCGTCTTACGAGAGCGCTGCACATGACGGTTGAACAGGTGAGTCTGCCAGTCCCAGAAGACCTGTACGAACATGCGGCCTGCGGTCTGTTGGTTACCTTGCCCAATGGCACCATTGAGCGTGCCAATCTGACGTTCTGCCGCTGGCTGGGCCTTGAGCGTGAAACTGTTCTGGGTCGCCGCTTTCAAGACCTGCTGAGTCTGGCAGGCAAAGTCTTCCTGCAAACCCACTGGGCGCCGCTGTTACAGACCCAAGGGTCGATTGCCGAGGTCAAGGTTGAATTGATCCATGCCGATGGCCGCGCCATTCCCATGATGCTCAATGCCGTACGCCGCGAGCATCCGACCGGGGTTTTGCATGAAGTGGCGGTGTTCATGGCCGAGGAGCGCAACAAGTACGAACGTGAACTGCTTGCTGCGCGCAAGATCGCCGAAGAGCTGTTGCAGCAACAGATGACTGTTCAGACAGAACTTACCTCGGCACGCAATCGCCTGCGTCTGGCTCACGCCGAGGCTGAAATACGGGCCATTTTTGCCGAGCAGATGATTGGCATCGTCAGCCACGACCTGCGTAACCCGCTGGCGGCAATCAAGATGGCGGCCGGGCTGCTGGAGCGCACGCAACTCGAGTCGCGACAAGAACGAATCCTCGGGCACATCCACCACTCCACTGATCGGGCCGACCGCATGATTGTGGATCTGCTGGATTTTACTCATGCCCGCGTCGGCAGCGGTATTGCCGTGGTCCCTCAGGCTATCGATCTGCACGCGGTTGTTGCTCGAGGCGTCGAAGAGCTGCGCCAGGTTTTCCCGCACAGGGTGCTGACGCATCGCAGCGAAGGACAGGGTGCGTGCTTGGCGGATCCGGATCGTCTCCTGCAAATGCTCGGCAATCTGGTGAGCAACGCCATCAACTATGGCACGGACGGCAGCGAGGTTTTGATCACGTCGTCCTTCGATACCTGGCTGATCAAGCTGTCGGTGCACAACGTCGGCGAACCGATACCGATGGAGAAGGTGGACGACCTGTACGAACCCGTCGTACGGGTGGTCAGTGACAGTGACGAAACCCGCACAGTCGGGCTTGGCCTGTTCATTGTTCGTGAGATCGTTCGAGCCCATCTGGGTGAGGTGACGGTTCGCTCGTCGGTTGAGGAGGGTACAACGTTCACCGTGGCCTTCCCGCGTCCTCCTGCATGAGTGAACGTGCGGCCAGGTTTTTTTCGGTCAACGTGGCGTATTCACGGGTGCACAATGATCGTTACAGACCTAAACTAAACGCTGCGCTATTACCTCAAGGCTGATACAGGTTCTCCATGCGGCAATCCATTTCAAATGATGTAGCCAAGATAAGCCGGATCAGCGCGGTTCCGGCCATCCTGCAAGTCATCACCGAATCAACCGGCCTGGGCTTTGCCGCCGTGGCGCGTGTCACCGAAAGTACCTGGATGGCCTGCGCGGTTCTGGACAAGCTGGATTTTGGTTTGAAACCCGGCGGCGAGCTGGAACTCAGCAGCACAATCTGCCACGAGATTCGCAGCTCCCAGAAGGCTGTGGTGATTGATCATGTCGCTGAGGATCCGCTGTTTTGTGAGCACCATACGCCGCGGTTATACAACTTCCAGAGTTACATATCGGTGCCGATCTTCCTCTCCAATGGCACCTTTTTCGGCACTATCTGTGCGCTGGACCCCAAACCCGCCAAGCTGACGGGTACCCCCATCGAGTCGATGATGGCGTCTTTTGCGCGTCTTCTGGCACTGCAGATCGAGGCCGAGGAAAACCTGCAGCAAGTGCGTGAAGACCTTCTGGCCGAGCGTGAGGTGGCAGAGCTGCGCGAGCAGTTCATCGCCGTTCTGGGGCACGACCTGCGCAACCCTTTGTTTGCGATCAATGCCAGTGCCGAATTGCTGCTGCGTCGGCCACTGGATGAAAAGGCCCTGCAAGTCGTGCAACACATCCTGACGTCTGGCAAACGCGCCTCGCAACTGGTCGACGACGTGCTCGACTTTGCCCGTGGCCGCATGGGACATGGTATTCCGCTGAGCATGCACGATGCACACGGGCTGGATGAAACGCTTGAGCATGTTGTGTCAGAGATACGCCGCGTTCACCCGTCCCGGCTGATCAAGTCGGATATAAAGATGCTGGAGCGTATTCGCTGCGACCACGAGCGGATCGCACAATTGCTGTCCAATCTGGTGTCCAACGCGATCAGTCACGGCGATCCCCAAAGCCCGGTCGAGGTGACAGCGGGCGTGCGCGGTGATCTGTTTCTACTCAGCGTTACCAATCAGGGCGAGCCGATACCCGAGTCCGTTCGTTCGCAGTTGTTCCTCCCTTACTCACGGCCAATCACCGACGCGCCGCAAGCCGGGCTAGGCCTGGGGCTCTATATCGCCAGCGAGATAGCCGTGGCGCATGGCGGTACGCTTGAAGTGTGCTCGACACAAGAGCAGGGCACTGTCTTCACGTTCAGGATGCCTTTGAAGTCGGCGTAGATACGCCCGCAAACCACGATGTGTGATCTGTGCGTGGCGCTTCCTTGCCCTGCGCCAGGGCCAAGCCTGCGTGGCGTCGCGCATGGCTGAAGGTATGCGCTTTGACCATCCTTGTTACAAACTCTCACACCGCTATGCTTGCTCATCGACACTGTCGGGTCGAACCTGAGGCCTGGGCTGCCGTCAAAGGCCTGAGTCTTCACGGTTACCCCGCAGTTTCACCTTTGTCAAGAGGTAGTGATGAACAGTTTTTTGCGCAATCTTGTAGGGGGCGTGCTGGTTGCGTCATGTGGCATCGGTGCTGTTCAGGCGCAGACACTGCCAAACAGCACACTCAACAACGGCGCCAGCAGCAACCCCTATAACAGCCCGATCAAGCGCTCCAACCCCAACAGCCGTCAGGGCACCGAGTCAATCACGCCCCGCGCGCCCGGCTCCAATATTGCGCCGCCTGTGCGCAGGCCTACGCTGGAGAACGGCGGTATCGGCAACGGCTACCCCACGCGCCAGAATGCTCCGCGTCCCTCTACGCCGACAACCGACCCCAGCCGCGCCAACTGAATCTTCAACCAAGCGAGCCCGTTTCACCGCGGGACGTCGACTCAATGCATAAGGAAACGCTCATGCTTAGAAAAACCCTGATCGCCACTTGGTGTGCTGCTGCCATTCTGAGCCTGCCGCTGACGGCAAGCGCCGCCCCGGAAACCTACAAAAGCGAACAAGGCACCGTCACGGTCACCCCGGTTGCCGAAGGTCTGGATCACCCATGGGCACTGGCATTTCTGCCTGACAAGCAGGGCATTCTGGTGACGGAGCGCTCCGGCAACCTGCGTATCGTGTCGGCGGACGGCAAATTATCCGAGCCGCTTTCCGGTGTGCC
The DNA here is from genome assembly GCF_032587795.1 of Pseudomonas syringae group sp. 247E2. Taxonomy (NCBI): domain Bacteria; kingdom Pseudomonadati; phylum Pseudomonadota; class Gammaproteobacteria; order Pseudomonadales; family Pseudomonadaceae; genus Pseudomonas; species Pseudomonas syringae group sp. 247E2. The sequence continues at coordinate 901,998 of NZ_JAWHPK010000001.1, forward strand.
GCAAGTCTGGGCAAGAAAGCAGGGTGGTCTGCTCGACGTTGTGCTTTCCCCGGACTTCGCCAAGGACCGCATGGTCTATCTGACCTACTCCGAAGGCAGTGGCAAAACCGCTGCCGAGGGAGATACTGCGGGTACTGCGGCAGGGCGTGGTCGTCTGTCCAAAGACATGACCCGTTTGGAAGACTTCGAGGTTATCTTCCGCCAGGAACCGAAACTCTCGGTGGGCAACCACTTCGGCGCGCGGATGGTATTCGATCGCGACGGTTATCTGTTTATCGCGCTGGGCGAAAACAATGATCGTCCTACTGCGCAAGACCTGGACAAGCTGCAAGGCAAGATCGTACGTATCTACCCGGATGGTAGTGTGCCGAAAGACAACCCTTTTGTCGGGCAGAAAAACGTCCGGCCCGAGATCTGGTCCTACGGCCATCGCAACCAGCAGGGCGCAGCGCTCAACCCGTGGACCGGTACGTTGTGGACCAACGAGCATGGGCCCAAGGGCGGCGATGAATTGAACATCATCGAGCGTGGCCAGAATTACGGCTGGCCGATTGCGACCCACGGTATCAATTATTCGGGCGAGCCGATTCCGGAAGCCAAAGGCAAGTTTGTCGAAGGCACAAAAGTACCGTTTCAGGTCTGGGAAGTGTCACCGGGCATCAGCGGTATGGCGTTCTATGACCACAGCCTGTTCAAGGCGTGGGATCACAATCTGTTCATCGGCGCGCTGGCCACTGAGGAATTGATCAGGCTGCAATTTGATGGCGACAAGATCGTTCATGAAGAACGGCTGTTGAAAGGCATGAAACAGCGGATACGCGATGTGCGTCAGGGGCCTGACGGTTACTTGTATTTGTTGACGGATGAAGACAAGGGGAAGTTACTGAAAGTCGGGTTGGCTCAGTAATAGCCTGTTAAACCTTTGAAAAAGAAAACTCCCACAATGTAGTGGGAGTTTTCTTATTGTTTCTCGGTGCGATAACTGTTGGGGCAGTCGGATCAGTTATCCTTTGCGTCACGTACTACTTCGCCCGTCTTGGCATCGACGTCGTAGTTCCATTCCACACCCTTGGCGTCTTTCAGTTCGATCTTATAGACCAGGCGGCCGTCGCGTTCTTTTTCCAGCTCGGTATCGTGGACCGTGAAGCCTGTGTGCTTGGCAACGGCCTGCTTGTTGAACTGTTCAAAGTCACCCAATGCCTGAGACTTGTAAAGGCGGATCACTTCATCGGGACCAACGTCGGCCTGGGCGGCACCTGCAACAGCAGTGAGGGCAACAGCGGCGAAGACGGCAGGCATAAGTTTCATAGGGTATTCCTTTCTGATTGATCTGTTTCAATGGATTCGTGACACGCTGATTGGTTCAGCGGTTTTGTTGAATTCAGATTAGCCACACTTACTTAATTCACGCTTAATTATTCCGGTGCGCAACGTTTTTTACGGTGGTCTCTTTCCTTGGCACGTAAGTAAAGTTTTCCCGCGTCATTCGTTTACCGGCAGACCGTCACGTAAAGGTTGAAAAAAACCGGCAGTGAACGTAAAAGGTTGGCCCCCTGCCGGAAGGTGCATCGCGTCTGTCCAGGCACCTGTCCTTGCGGAGTCTGATCGATGAGTACGCCCTACCGACCTGCCATGCGTCATGCCTGGCGATTGTTACCGTTGGGCATGGCTGTTGCCTCGCCGCTAATGGCTGCGGATCCGCTCACTCTGGACGCGGTCAACGTGACCGGGTTCAGCGAACAGGAAGGTGCCAGCGACTATAAAGCTGGTCGGGCGTCGATTTACGGGTTTGATCAGGCTTCGCTGCTGGACACGCCTGCCTCGGTTTCAGTGTTCAGCGAAGCGCTGATCAAGGACCGTCAGGCAAAACTGCTGAGTGACGTGCTGCGCAACGATGCCTCGGTCGGCGACGGCTATGCGCCGGTAGGCTATTACGAAAACTTTGTGGTGCGCGGCTTCTCGTTGAACGCGGCCAACAGTTATCGCATCAACGGCCGCAGCATTGCCGGCGAGCAGAACGTGGCGCTGGAGAACAAGCAGCAGGTCGAGTTGCTCAAGGGGCTGTCCGGCTTGCAGAGCGGCGTTTCAGAGCCCGGTGGTGTCATCAACTACCAGACCAAGCGCGCGCAGGATGTCCGCTCGGTAACGGTCTCTACCAACGAACACGGCGAGCGCTACCTCGCGACCGATGTCGGCGGCTGGTTCGGCAGCGAACAGCAGTTCGGGCTGCGCGCCAACCTGGCCCATGAAGACATTCGCTCGTACGTCGAGCACGCCGATGGCCAGCGTGATTTCGCCTCGCTGGCCTTCGACTGGAACATCAGCGAGCGCGCCTTGCTGCAACTCGACATCGAGTATCAGAGCAAAGAGCAGCGCTCGGTGCCCGGTTATCAATTGCTCGGCGGCACGGTGCTGCCTCACGACGCCTCGCCACGCAAGCTGCTGGGCTATCAACACTGGTCCAACCCGGTGGGCATCGACTCGCTGAACATGAACGGGCGTTTCGAATACCGGTTCAACGACAGCTGGAAGGGCAGCCTGAGTGCGTCGCGCAGTCGCGTGGTCATTGATGACTACAGCGCCTTCGCGTGGGGCTGTTACGGCTCGGCCAGCTGCGCAGCCGAAGCGGTACCCAACCACTTCAGCGCCGAGGGTGGCTACGACATCTACGACTTCCGCAGCCCGGACGACACGCGCCGTAACGACGAGGTCGAAGCGGCAATGTCCGGTACGTTCAATACCGGATCACTGGGGCACGAGCTGACCTTCGGCACCAGCGCCTACCGCCGCACCGTGGACACGCGCGGGACCTTCAATGAATTCGTCGGCTCAGGCACGATCAACGAGTCGCCTGAATCGGTGGCACCGTCGCCTTTGACACTGCCACATACCGAGCGCCGTCTGGACAGCCGCCAGTACGGGCTGTTTATCACCGACCGGATCAGTTTCAACGAGCACTGGCAGACCGTGCTGGGCGGGCGACAAGTGCGGCTCGACGAGCAGGCGTTTACCGAAGACGGCAGCGACGCAAGACACACCGAGCGTTACGTGTTCCTGCCGCAGGCGGCATTGATCTACAAACCGGTGGACAACGTTTCGCTCTACACCAGCTACAGCAAAGGCCTCTCGCTGGGCGGGACAGCTGCCTGGTTTACTACCAACGCCAGTGAAATTCTTGCGCCCACCGTGTCTCGACAACTGGAAGCGGGTATCAAGTATGACTGGCAGCGTATGAGCCTGACGGCCGCAGTGTTTCAAGCCCGTCAGGCTTACCAGTATTCCAGGCCCAACGATGACGGCACGTTTACCTATGTGCAGCAAGGCGAGCAGAAAAACACCGGGCTTGAACTGGGCGCGAGTGGCTGGGTGACCGACCGCCTGCAGATATCCGCCAGTGCGGCGGCCATCCGGGCGCGAGTCGAGGGCAGCGGCACCGACGCCTACGACGATCACCAGGCCCTCAATGTGCCCAAATACCGTGGCACCCTGCAAGCTGACTATAGCCTGCCGGTGACCGGGCTCGCCTTACTCGGCGGGATGCAGTATAGCGCCAGCAAGTACGCTGACCGTGAAGGCTCCGTGCAGGTCAATGGCTACACACTGTTCAATATCGGCAGCCGTTACAGCACCCGAATCAGCGGCTACGACACTGTCCTGCGCCTGACCGTCGACAACCTTTTCGACAAACGCTACTGGCGTGATGCCGGGGAGTATCTGGGTGACGACTACCTATTCATGGGCGCACCCAGAACGGCGAGATTGTCGGCCACTGTCAACTTTTAGTGACGGGCTCTACTGCACGGAGCGTTGGCACGATCGTCGGGATTCTCGTTCCACACGCTCCAGCGTGGGAGTGCAGTTCTCGACGCTCTGCGTCGTCAAGAGGACGCGGAGCGTCCGGAACGGCATGCGACGCGGAGCGCCGCACGATAGTTGAAGTGATCGTTCCTCACGCTCCAGCGTGGGAGTGCAGTTGACGACGCTCTGCGTCGTCAAGAGGACGCGGAGCGTCCAGAAACGGCATGCGACGCGGAGCGTCGCACGATAGTTGAAGTGATCGTTCCACACGCTCCCGCGTGGGAGTGCAGTTCACGACGCTCTGCGTCGTCAAGAGGACGCGGAGCGTCCAGAAACGGCATGCGACGCGGAGCGTCGCACGATAATTGAAGTGATCGTTCCTCACGCTCCAGCGTGGGAGTGCAGTTCACGACGCTCTGCGTCGTCAAGAGGACGCGGAGCGTCCAGAAACGGCATGCGACGCGGAGCGCCGTACGATAGTTGAAGTGATCGTTACTCACGCTCCAGCGTGGGAATGCAGTTCACGACGCTCTGCGTCGTCAAGAGGACGCGGAGCGTCCGGAACGGCATGCGACGCGGAGCGCCGCACGATAGTTGAAGTGATCGTTCCTCACGCTCCAGCGTGGGAATGCAGTTCACGACGCTCTGCGTCGTCAAGAGGACGCGGAGCGTCCAGAAACTACATGCGACGCGGAGCGCCGCACGATAGTTGCGATCATCGTTCCCGCTACAGGCCTCAGCTCCGTATCAGTGCGCCCGCAAGCTTTGCTATCCTTCGCGCCCTGTGAGCGCCAGGCGCTTTTTTCAGCCATGTTTCGGGGGCTTCATGACGGCCATCGTTCAATCCACTCCCCAGCCCTTCAGCAGAGCCGACTACAAGACCCTGAGTCTTGCGGCGCTGGGTGGCGCGCTGGAAATCTACGACTTCATTATCTTCGTATTCTTTGCACTGACCCTCAGCCAGCTGTTTTTCCCGCCCGACATGCCCGAGTGGCTGCGTCTGCTGCAAAGCTTCGGGATCTTCGTGACCGGCTATCTGGCGCGCCCGCTGGGCGGGATTCTCATGGCGCACTTCGCCGACCGGCTGGGACGCAAGCGGGTGTTCAGCCTGAGCATTCTGATGATGGCCCTGCCTTGTCTGCTGATCGGCATCATGCCCACCTACGCACAGATCGGTTACTGGGCGCCGTTGGTGCTGCTGGCGTTACGCATTCTGCAAGGCGCAGCGGTCGGCGGCGAGGTACCCAGTGCCTGGGTCTTCGTGGCAGAGCACGCACCCCAAGGGCATCGCGGCTACGCACTCGGGGTTTTGCAAGCCGGTCTGACGTTTGGATACCTGCTCGGTGCGCTGACCGCAACATGGCTGGCAAGGGTCTTCAGCCCGGGTGAGATCCTTGACTGGGCGTGGCGCATTCCGTTTCTGCTGGGCGGTGTTTTCGGTGTAGTGGGCGTCTGGCTGCGTCGCTGGCTGAACGAAACGCCAGTGTTCATCGCCATGCACGCCCAGCGTGAAAACCTGCCTGCACTGCCGCTTGGCCAGGTCCTGCGCGATCATCGCCAATCCTTGCTGCCTGCCGCGCTGTTGACGTTTGTGCTGACGTCCGCGGTGGTCGTGCTGGTGGTGATTACCCCGACGGTCATGCAGCAGCGCTTCGGGATCAGCGCCAGCAATACCTTCGCCCTGAGCGCAGTGGGCATCGTCTTCCTCAATGTCGGCTGCGTGCTGGCAGGCATGCTGGTTGACCGCATCGGTGCGTGGCGCGGGGTCATCATCTACAGCCTGCTGCTGCCGCTGGGTATAGGCGTGCTTTACGCCAGCCTCATCCAGCAATGGATGCCGCTGGGTATCGCCTACGCCATTGCAGGGCTGGCCTGCGGGGTTGTCGGCGTGGTGCCTTCGGTGATGGTCGGACTGTTCCCTGCGAACATTCGTGTGTCAGGCATCTCGTTCACTTACAACATTGCCTACGCTTTTTGGGCGAGTACCACGCCATTGCTGCTCATCGCGCTGATGCCCTGGAATATCTGGGTTTGCGTGCTTTACAGCCTGGTCATGGGGATTGTGGGTCTGACGACCGCAGCGGTATTCGGCCTGCGCCGGGGTGTAGTGGTAGATGACCTTGCAACCGGCAGAAGCGGATAGCGCCAAGCCTGTTCCTGCTGGTGCGCCTCTTTCTCGCACGCAGCCGCTCATCTCTGTGGGCGGTTTCGCAAATGAAACATATCAAGAAAGTTCCTCAAGTCAGGCGCTGTCAATTGTAACAAGTGATTGTAATTCTGTTTGCTCAAGTCTATCTTGCGCCCCTCTATATTATTTTTATCTATTGAGCTGGTGTGCTCTTGCCTGCCACGATTCCAACGTGGCCCGGCTGGCGGGTTATTTATGATTTCATTAAATTGATAGTCGTAATTTTCCTGTATTTTCTGTAGGAAATTTCTTCAGTCGTTTATTAATTAACGATTATTCTTACAGGTATTTGTTTTTGGCAAGGTTTTGGTTTTTATTCGGGTTTAATGAAAAACAATACTAAATAAAATGATTTCTGTGCCGATTTACTTTTTAGGTCATGGAAGACAAGTGTAAGAAACATCCTACAAATTTGCTCTAGGGCAAAATGATGGCAAGGGGAAGTAGTATGGAGGTGACAATGAGAGAGCAAGAGGTTCTTGGCCTGCTGTTGCAGGGCTGTACGAACAAGGAAATCGCCAGGCAGCTCCGTATCAGTGACTATACGGTTCGCGATCACGTGTCTTCGCTACTAAGAAAGAGCCGTGTAAAGACCCGTGTCGAGCTCATGGCGCGTTGTGTTTCTATCTTGCTTCCGGGAAAAAGTAACCGACCCCCTACATCTGTCGGATTGCGTAACGAGTCAGCACATACATAATGTGTCTTGTCACAGAATATATCTTGTCAGGGCGATCAGCGTTATCGGGATAGTGCCCCAAGGTCAATAATCTCAATGTTGCACTACGGTTGCTTTTCGGTGTTCGGCTATCTGGCTGCCCGGAACAGGGGATTTCTGAAGTTCGTCCTTACGGCAAACCGTAAAGAATAAAAAGGAGCAATCATGACTGTTTGTTTTGTTCGGGGCCGGTCTGAGTCCGATCAGTCATTGCGGCTGGATCCGCATCGGCCCGGTTTGAATCTCACAACAGACTTCCATCGCCTGGCAACCCGTCAGTCGGCACTTTCGGTGACGCAACTTGCCGAGCAACAGAAAAAACTGTCCGGCCCCGTTGGCCTGTTTGCCAAACTCTGCCGACAGGTTCGCTCGCATGGACGCCAGGCCCCGTTGATCGAAGAGGTCGAGCGGCTTGAGGGGCGCAAGCGCAAGTGGCTGGCCGAGCAGGCTGTACAGTTCATCCTGGGCTTGCACGGCCGCCGGCCAGCGGTCGATAACCCGTTCAAAGGCCTGTTGCGCGAAGACCTGTGCTGCATCGTGTTCGATGACGCATCGCTGCACACGCTGGTCGAGCGCTACACTGCCGGTGAAGCACTGCGGCACCAGGACAGCGAGTACTTCGTCAAACTGATTGCCACCACACGGAACACGGTCGAGCGACGAATCGTCTTCCACGGCTTGCTCGAACACTTCGACCGATTGCTACCGATCGAAAAGAGCATCTACCCGCTCAATTATCGCACCACCCAGCTTGCCCATCTGGAGCAGGAAGAAACCCTCTACGGCAAGTTGATCATGGAGCAGCCCATTAGCACACTGCTTGAAGTACATACCCCTGCATGGCTGTTGGAAAATCTTTCCTCTTTTGAGTTTTCGATTGATTGAGAACCCGCTCTGGATGTCTACGGGCTAAGGCTTTTTCTGAAAAGTATTTGATATGGATATATAAAGCTGTTCGGGGTTTACGATTTTTTCAGTAACGGTTTTAAATTTTTCGAGCTTTTTGAAGGCGTAGCATTAAATACCGCATGTTTTTATCAGTGGCTTATACAATAAAAGAGTAGTAAGAAGAATCGCAAATGCCGCGTGTTTTTAATGATAAATCATTGGGAAAAGTGTTATGAAAAAAATTAGTACCTCTGTTGCTGTTGTTTTTGTCTTCGGCCAGTCAAGCTGCAGATTACTCGGTGACAACTACAAGAACACCTACGACTATAAACGGACCTGGGCATAATGCATTCTCCAGGCACCAGTTGAGATTGTCCGATTACCCTCGCGGGACGGCCAATAACTCCCGATTGCGGAAAATCTCATGGACGGCGACATCATTTCCGGACAGTAAAGGTGAGCGCGCCAATCTTTGCTTTCGAACCACGGGTGTACACGATATCGATTGTGTAACTATTATTCCTGGCGCTCCAGGTAGTACTGAGCTCTTCAATAATCTCGGTTTTAGCTACGCGTCGGATGTGATCATTCGGCACAACGCTGAAAGTGGACCTTGGCAAAGTAAGCCGTTGGGGGCGGAAACAGTCACCTTTCATTTAACGTATTGATTGTCGACCCCTGACGATAAACGTCAGGGGTTCCATAGGCCAGGAGTCCACATTATGCGGGTAATCAGCTCTGGAATAGAAGCGCTGGTAACAGCAAGGCAACTTGATGAAAAAATAGCCTCTAAAAAAATACCCATTCTTGCTAGCTCATCCAGTCGTCCAGACTTTCTGGACCCCTCCGTGACAATCAGCGGCGGGGCGATTCTCAAACAGAGAATTTTCGGACTGACAGACCCTAAATTTCCAGCACCCATGCTAGGTAAGGCAGAGTGCGGCACGTCCATGCCTGAAACCTCTTTTTTAACACGGGATGACCGAAGGCTTCTTGGCGAGGTTTATGAGTGGGCCAGAGATCAGGGGGCTGATCTTTTCTACGTCGATGACTTGGCGTTTGGGCTGGCATCCTACAGGGAGAAAGACGATGGAAGGATCTGGTCTCGTCATAACGAAGGCAAGACCTATGACATGGAAGGGCACAAGGTCTTTTACAGTTTTACAGATACAAATGCGGCGACGGCCAAGCGTATTATTGAGGGAAGCGCTTTAACAACAACACGGCTGGATCAGGGTTTTATTCGTTTTATCACGGACAAAGACTACGGTGCCCTTGGTCACAACCACTTTGAGTTCATGGAAAAAGTCATCAATCGTTTTTCGACGTCGGGGGAAAGGGACCAGCAACTTGGACCTGACTATGCTACCTATAAAAGCCAGAAAAACGACTACATTAGAACTCTGTCAAAGGAAAAGTACGCCCTTGGCGAGGGTGACATTCGGGAAACCGGCATCCCCGCTCAAAAAACCACAAAACCCAAGGAAATCACCCTGGAAAGCCTGCGAGAAGACATGCGCAACTCGTTCATGAAGGCAATGGGCATCAAGAACTTCTCATCCCTGTTTGACGTTCTGTTCAAGAACCGGCGTTGACCGGTCAGGCATCGGCACTCAGTGGCTGGAGCTCTGACGGCATATCCTGAGCGCTGGCCACGCAGTTGCGACCAGTGCTTTTGGCGAGGTACAGCGCCTTGTCTGCTTCGTGCAACCAGGATGAGGCATCCGGCAGTTCAGGAGAGTAGGCGGCTATGCCGATACTGAGGCTGACCTTGAGATCGCGCTGCAGAGAGTAGGTCATTTCATCTATCGCCAGACGCGTGCGCTCCAGGATTTCCCGCGCTTGAAACAAGTGGGTGTCCGGCAGAATGACGCAGAACTCATCCCCGCCACAACGTCCGATCAGATCCGAGTCACGCAGGTTTTCCATCAGTGCTTCACTGATGTTCTGCAGCACTGTATCGCCCATGAGGTGGCCATAGGTATCGTTGATGACTTTGAAATGGTCAATGTCGATCAGTGCGATGACGCACTGCTGATGCTGGTTCTGGCTTTTTACGTACTCCAGATCAAGCAGGTCTTTCCATGCGCCATGATTGAGCAGTCCAGTGAGGCTGTCGGTGCGGCTTATTTTGCGCAGGATGTTGCGATGCTCCCAGAGCTTCAGGGTGACCTGATGGCTCATCCAGCCGATGAAAATAGGGTAAATCACCAGTACGGGAAGGCAGGCATAGATCTGTGCCATGTTGCCATGCAGATTGACAGCAGGGTTGAGCAAGGCCAGCGAGATCAGTACACCCAGTGCCTGTGCGCACAAGCCTTGCAGCATCAGGCGTGGCCCGGCAGCAGCCATGTTATGCATGGCCATCATCGCGATGACCGTAACGCCGGGAACGGCACTGAAGCCCATCGCGCCAATCCAGAACCCGCCCATCAGCGAATCGAAGAGCAGATTGCGCCATTCAGCCTGATAGGGTTCGCGCGACTTTTTCGCAATCTGGTAAGCAACATGTGGCCAGACCAAGGCATTGAGCAGTGCCAGCGTCCAAAGCCAGTGTGCGGCATTCACGTAATACAAAGACACAGCGACAGTAATAAAGCCAACGCTGACACCGAGAGATCTCGGCGCGTAGATCCGCTTGGCGAATGCCAGTCCCTTGCGGTGATATGAGCTCATAGTTCCTTACCGGACATAACGTCTTGAATCGGTCAGAAACCATGACTCCTTGACCGAAAGGCTGGAGTTTGAGCGTTCGACAGTGTCATGGGAAGAGCATTTTGCAGTGCTGTGTCAATTAGCTGCACATTGGGAAGGCTTGCCTGTTCCGGAGTCAATTAACTGACAAAAACAGCCAGGAAACAGGTTCAAAAATATGACGAAACATACAAGCAGCGGCACACTGGAATAACCGGGCAGTGTAGTTGCGTCTTTGCAAAAGTACTGCCCGGTGACATCCGGCTAATCGAGCCGGGCCAGGTTATGCGGCTGTCTTGTTTTTCTGAATCCCGGTCATCCAGGCGACACCAATGGCCAGCAATGCAACGACGGCTGCGACATATCCAACTGCATTCAGGCCCAGATGCTCAATGGTCAGACCGCCAATGATCGATCCCAGACCTATACCTGCGTTGGCGGCCGAGACGTTCAAGGTTCCTGCCAGTGCCTGGGCCTGCGGTGCCGCTTTCATCACCCTGATCTGACAGATAGGGAACAACGCTGTGTGGGCAATACCCCAAATCACCAGCACCACGGCCAGTAACGGCATCGAGCCTGCGGCAGGTACGCTTGCGGTCATGCCCAGCGCCAGCAGCAGCGCAAACACCATGGTTGAGCCCAGCGGGCTGCGGTCCACATACCGGCCACCCAACGCATTGCCGATCAGGCCGACTGCACCAAAGCCCATTAACCACCAACCTACTTGAGCCGACTCGATACCTGCGATGCGTTCCAGCGTATCTGCCAGGTAGGTGTAGGCGCCAAACATGGCAGTGAACAGCAAAATGGACAGTAGCAGGTTGGCGAGGAACAGCGGATCTCGCAGGATTTTTGCCTGCTCGGCGAGGCCTACCTTTGCGGTAGGTTCAATACGTGGCATCGACAACGCCAGCAGCACTGCCATTAATGCAGACAGCAGCGTCAGCGCCCAGAACGCGCCGCGCCAGCCCACTGCATCGGCAAATACGGTGCCCAGCGGGATGCCGAACAGCATCGCGGCGGAGATACCGAGGTAGACCTGCGCCACAGCCTTGCCAGCGCGCTTCGGTCCGGCCAGCAGGCTTGCGGTTTCACTGGCGGTGCCCCAGAACACCGGCAACGCCAATGCTGGAATGAATCGCGCCAGTGCCAGCACCCAGATGTTGCTCGACACCGCAGCCAGAGCGTTGGAGGCCGCGAAAATCAGCAGGATGACGATGAACGTACGCTTGCGGTCCAGGTGCGAAAGCATGGCTGTCAGCGGCGGGCCAAACAGCATCACCGTGAAGGCGAATAGCGTGACCAGCAAACCGGCAGTAGAAATGGAAATTCCCAGATCGCGGGCCAGTGAAGGCAGCAGGCCTATGATGAGAAATTCAGTGGTAACGATTACGAAGCCAGCCAGCGCCAGGATCGCGATGGACAAGCCAGCACCGGTCGAGCTTTCGCTCTTGGTGCCGGAGGCGGCAGTTTCCAGAGACGGCATGATACGAACCCATAAAAAATAAGTTCGCCAGCTTATTGCAGAAAATGATTCCTATCTTTGGCAAATATTCCGTACATTGTGGACTTAAATTCACTAATTGGTCTTCCATGTGCTGTCCACTGACCGCCTCAAGGGCATCGAAACGTTTGTCGCCGTTGCCAATGCTGGGAGCTTTACGGCAGCCGCTGACCGCTTGAGTCTGACCAATTCCGCAGTCAGCAAAAGCGTTGCACGCCTGGAGAGCCGCCTGGGCATGCGTCTGTTCGAGCGCACTACCCGAAGTCTCGCGCTGACGGAGGAGGGGGCGGCCTATCACGCTGTGTGCACGCGCATGCTTGCCGACCTGGAGGCTGCCGAAACCGCGCTGGCGGCGCAGCGTACAGAACCCGCCGGACAACTGCGTATCGATCTGCCTGCGACCTTTGGTCGTTTGCACGCGCTGCCGCTGATCCTCGCCTTCACCGGGCAGCATCACAAGCTGCGCCCGCGGATAACCTTCACTGATCGTTTCGTCGACATTCTTGAGGAAGGTATCGACCTGGCCGTGCGCATCGGCGGTCCTGCTGTCTGGCCAGCGGGCGTGGCGCACCGTTACCTGGGCACCGAGCGGGTGATCTTTTGTGCTGCACCGGCTTATCTGGAGCTCCACGGCGTACCGACGACGTTCGAGGACCTTGCCAGTCACGCATGTATTCTGTTTGGTCGTGGCGATGGCAGCACCAGCCCTTGGTTGTTTGTTGACGACCAAGGGCAGCGTGAGGCTCGCGCTGTCGAAGCGCGGCTGGTTATTGGCAACGGCGAAGCCCAGGTGGCTGCGGTGACTTCGGCGTGGGGCATTGCGCAGCTGGCGACCTGGCTGATCAGGGAGCAGTTGCAGCGTGGCGAGTTGGTGGAGATCCTTCCACAACTGGCCACTGACGGTTTGGCGCTGCATCTGGCCTGGCCGCGCAACCGCGAGTCATTGCCCAAGGTGCAGGCGCTGGTTGAGCGACTGTCAGAGGCGTTGCGGGTGGATTAAGCCATACTGGTCAGAGCCACCCGATGCTCGAATCATTCGCCTATGACGGCCTTCACCAGCGCTGCGTGTTCCTTCGGGTTTTTCGCGTTGGAGACCACATTGAGCACGGCTGCGCGGGCACCCGAAGCGGCAATGATCGATGTGCTCAGAACCTGGGCGTCGCTCATGGTCGCCGAGGTATCCAGCTGCCGCACACCCAGACCGTTCTTCTTGACGATCTTTTTGTCACCCAGCTTTTTGAAGTCTTTGTAGCCGGTACTCTGCTGGGCAAGTATCCCGGTGACCAGGCCATCAAGCACTACGCCGTCGTTGTCGCTGGCCTGCACGCCCATTGGCATAGGCGTCTCGGTAACGATCAGCACGCGCTTTTCAGCGGCATTGGTGTAGAGCGCACCCGTCACCCCCTGAGCCTTTGCCTTCGCGTCAATCTCGGGCATCTCGCCCTGCACGTAGCCCGCAGGAATGGTAAACGCCAGTTTGCCACCCAGCAGCGACGCCTTTTGTACCGCAGCGGCGGCAGGCGCAGCGGCCTGGGGCTTGGTCGCGGCCTGAACGCTGACCATGCTCTGGCAGGCTGCCAGCGCGACACACACAACAATTGCCTTGAAACCGAAAGACCGCATGGAAATTCCTTGTTTGTCTGTTAAATGGAGATGGATCGAGGCCTGTGTGCCCGAGGAATGTGAGTGGCCCGGCAGGTAAAAGTGCCCATAAAAAACGGCCAGCAGGATCACTCCAGCTGGCCGTCCTTTTACTGCGTTTCGCTTACTCGGCGATCTGCAGTTTGCGCGACTCGGTATAGACGTAACGCACTTTCTCGTACTCGAATGGCGAGTTCAGCTGGCCATATCGGAAGCTGGTGACATACCGGCGATCAATCGCACGCAGCACGGTGATTTCCGGATGGTCGTCGCTGACTTCGGCAACGTTCAGGAAGTTGATCTGGTTTTCAGCCGTGTAGTCGAACAGCATGCCGCCAGTGTCACGCAGGTTCGATGGGCCGAACAATGGCAACACCAGATAAGGGCCGGCAGGAACACCATAAAAGCCCAGCGTCTGGCCGAAGTCTTCGCTCTGGCGCGGCAGGCCCATCATGGTCGCCGGGTCCCACAGACCGGCGATGCCGATGGTGGTGTTGAGCAGCAGACGACCGGTTGTGTCCAGCGAACGCTCACCCTTGAACTGCAGCAGGCTGTTCAGCAGGTTGGAGACGTCCCCCAGGTTGCTGAAAAAGTTGCTCACGCCGCTGCGCACGAAGCCGGGTGTGATGTAGCGATAGCCGTCCACGACCGGCAGGAACACCCATTCATCAAAGCGGTAGTTGAAGTGGTACACCCGACGGTTCCAGGATTCCAGCGGGTCGTAGACTTCCAGCGCGTTAATGGAGGCGCGCTCGAATTCACGCTGATCCAGCCCCGGGTTGAATTGCAGCGACTTCAGCGGCTGGGTGAAACCGTCAGCATCGGTCTGACGGGCCACAGTGGCCGGGTGTTGAGCCTTGTTGCTGGTATCCGCGTCAGCGGCCTGGACTGTGCCGGCACAGAGCAGAGCGGCAAGAAGTAAAAGACGTTTAGCCACGGAAAAACTCCAGCATGGCGTCGGTGTTGACGCGGTAATTAAGGTTGCCGCAATGCCCGCCGTACGGATAAACGGTCAGACGATCCCCGAAGGTCTTGCGCAGGAAGCCCAGATCACCCGAGCCCAGAATCACATCGTCAGCGTTGTGCATGACGGCAATCTTGGTGTTGCTGTGCAGGTAATCCTTGAGTGCGTAAAGACTGACCTGGTCGACCAGCTGCAGCAGGCTACCGCCGTCAGTGCGGGCGCGCCACATCGGAATGACCTGTTCGGTCAGGTAGCAATCGAAGTCGCATTGCAGGGCACGCTTGAGGAACGGCGTCAGGCTGGTGCCTTCAGAAATAGGGAATTTCGGTGGCGTGATCAGACCGCGGCGGTTGATCAGGTCCGAGGTGAACGCGATGTCGGCAGACGAGAAGCGGAACGAGGTGCCGATCAGCATCGCCATCTGCTCATTGGTCAGGTGCTGCTTGGACTGCTGGAAGTCGAACAGCAATGCATCGTTGAGGTCGATGTAACCCTTTTGCCGGAAGTAACGGGTCAGCTTGGCCAGCACCAGTTCATAGAACGTGGTGGTGTTGTTGATGCCCTTGACGTTGGTCTGCACCAGTTTGTCGAGGTTGCTGATCGAGGTGTAAAGGTTGACCGGCGGGTTGAGCAGCAGCACTTTCTTAAAGTTGAAGCTGCGGCGGGTTTCATCCAGTTTGCTGACGAAGGCGGCATTCAGTGCGCCGAGGCTGTAACCGGTCAGGTAATAGTCGGTCACCGGCAGTTGCGCCTGCTGGGCACGAATGGCCTGCATGACGCGATAAATGTCTTCTGCATCGTCGGTGGAGACACCAGGAGTGGCAAAGCGCGAGGCCGAGCTCATGAAGTCATAGCTGGTGGGCGAAGACAGCTGCACGACGTGGTAGCCCGCGCCGTAATAGAGTTTTTTCAGGAATTCATTGATGGTGCTGTTATACGGCGCGCCTGTGCCGGCGATCAGGAAGATAAGCGGGGCAGCGTGGTCCTGCTTCGCCAGGCGATAGTGCAGCTTTTTTACCGCCCAGAAGTTGTCCGGCAGGGTGAACTCGCGTTCGGGATGCAGGTTCAGGGTGTAGACGTCCTGATCGATGTCTTCATCGTCAGGCAGATCGGGGCGCAGATCAGGCGGTGTGGTCGCAATGGTCGCTTCAAACGGATTAGTCAGCGGGTAGCCATAGGTAGCAGAGTCGACGGTGGTTGCCAGAGCGGACGCACTTAAACACAAGCCACCTATAACGGTAGCGAAGCGCAGAAAACGGAGCATGACTAAATCCCTTGGGAAAGAAGTGCTGATGAGATACGCAGGCTATGACCAAGGTGTAGTGCCAAAGTGCCGCATCCACCGGTTAACCGTGTAAATTATGACGGAACAATACACGTTCTTTGGAATTTGCAATGCAGTTATGCGGTTTATTTTTTGCAGGCGACGTAGATTGGCTCGGTTTGACCATACAGGCGGGGGACTGACTGCCGCTACATCCAGCTACGCTGCAGCTTCCTGGGGACGAAAAACACAAAGGAGAGCCGTAGCTCTCCTCTAATGTGTTTTACCTGCTCTTTTTATTGTTGTAGGGCGGCCTGTTATTGTTGTTGGCGGCCAGTCCCTTTACAGCGTTGTTGGGCGACCCCCATCCGGGGTCAAGAGCAAACGTATTTTTTTGAGCGCTGACTCGCTTTAATCACCTGTCTGCACAACATCGTGATCCCACCGGTTCGGGAGCTACCTGAAGGTAGTTTTATTGTTCTCTGTCCGGTCGCGAGGCCTTTCACCGAAAGGTCCCTGTAAAGCTGATCCACTCCAAAAAAATCTGTTAGCTGCGCCTCTGTCCGTTTTGTTCTTGTTATGTCAGAGCCGTTACGTCTTGTTTTTATTGGTTTGCCGCTTCGTTTCTTGTTTTTGTTGTACAAGAGAGATAGCAGAAGCTGTGCCAACTTTTTAAAGTGCTTTTAAAACAACGATTTAGCTGTTCTGCGGGAAGAGGTGAGTGGGCTGCGCTGGAAAAACTGTTCCCGTGTTACCCGTTCGGGCCGGTGGATGTGAGTCGGCGGTAACACATCCTGTTTCCTTTTATAAAACGAGCAGGCTGAGACGTTTTTCAGCAGCGCTTGTCGCTGATGACTGCATGTTGTCGTTTCCCGTTGCCCGAGTGTCGTAGCCAGAGCATGTCTGCTTGCCCGGCAGGTTGATGATGACGGTGGCAATTTGCTGCGTGTCACTGCGCGTGGCGGCGATCAGAGCGCAGCGTGCCCCGAAACTGGACGCTCAGCGTTATACATCAGCCCCGGAGAGCCCGGGAAGTGATGCTTTCAAGCTTCTGCCCGCAGGGCGTGGGAGCGAACCTGTTCGCGAAAGGGCCGGTACAATCTCTGAATATGCATCGTCTGAGATACAGCCTTCGCGAACCAGTTCGCTCCCACGGCCTTCAGCCAGAATCACAAGCAACGTGTGTATGACGATGAGAGCCAAGCGTGGGTGTGCGCTTGAAAACAACGTTGACGAAGCCCGACAACCGTCGGTGCAGACTTCCGGGGAAGCGACAATGATGATGCGAAAAATACTGGGGGCGGGTGCCGCTCTGGTGCTTGCTGTCAGCTCCACGCTGGCGATTGCTGAAACCAAAACCCTGACTATCGGCTATGTGGAAGGCTGGTCCGACAGCGTCGCCACCACCTTCGTGGCTTCCGAAGTGATCAAGCAGAAGCTTGGCTACGACGTCAAACTGCAATCGGTCGCGGCCGGGATCATGTGGCAGGCCGTGGCCACCGACAAGCTCGACCTGATGTTGTCTGCTTGGCTTCCGGGCACTCACGGCGAGTACTACACCAAGTACAAGGATCAGGTCGTCAACTACGGGCCCAACTTCAAGGACGCCAAAATCGGCCTGATCGTGCCTGAATACGTGAAAGCCAAAACCATCGAAGACCTCAAGACCGATGCTTCCTTCAACAAGAAGATCACCGGGATCGATGCCGGTTCAGGGGTTATGCTCAAGACAGATCAGGCCATCAAGGATTACGGTCTGGACGGTTACAAACTGCAGGCGAGTTCCGGCGCAGGCATGATTGCCGAACTGACTCGTGCGGAGAAAGCGCAGAAAGCCATCGTCGTCACCGGCTGGGTGCCGCACTGGATGTTCGCCAAGTGGAAACTGCGTTTCCTGGAAGACCCTAAAGGCGTCTACGGTGCAGCTGAAACCGTCGACAACGTCGCCAGCCTTGGCCTGGAGAAAAAAGCCCCCGAGGTCGTGGCCTTCCTGAAAAAATTCCAGTGGGCATCCAAGGATGAAATCGGTGAAGTGATGCTGGCGATTCAGGACGGTGCCAAACCTGAAGCCGCTGCCAAGGACTGGGTAGCCAAGCACCCGGATCGGGTTGCTGCATGGACCGCTAAATAGTTCTGCAGCCCTCTGCAAAAGCCGTTTCAAGGCCGTCTGGTGCCATCGCCAGACGGCCTTTGGCGTTTCTGGACCACGGTATTTTCTGCACAGGCTGACTGATGGCGGACCTGTGCCGTGCAAAGAGGTTCATCTGCGGCTAGTGTCGTTCTAATACTAAGGTCGTCTGGAGTGCGCGCCGGACCCGACTAAAGTGCGTTACGTGACATCTCATCTGTGCTGCGAGGACAAAAACAATGAACGACAGCATTTACCTCTCGATTCAAAACAGCCCGCGTTTCAAGGAGCTGGTATCCAAAAGAGAGCGGTTCGCCTGGATTCTCTCGGCGATCATGCTTGGCCTGTATGCGGCCTTTATTCTTTTGATTGCGTACGGACCCCATATTCTGGGGGCCAAGTTGAGCCCGACTTCAACCATTACCTGGGGAATGCCGATAGGCGTAGGGCTGATTCTCTCCGCGTTTGTGCTGACCGCCATCTATGTTCGCCGTGCCAATGGCGAATTCGATGATCTGAACAACGCCATCCTGAAGGAGGCTCAGCAATGATCCGGCGCCTATCAGCAGCACTTGGCCTTGCCGCCTTCGCGCCGACTCTCTGGGCGGCAGACGCATTGACGGGCGCCGTGCAGAAGCAACCCCTTAACATCGCCGCGATTGTCATGTTCGTGGTATTCGTCGCCTTCACGCTGTACATCACCTACTGGGCGTCGAAAAAGAACAAGACCGCGTCGGACTACTACTCGGCAGGCGGCAAGATCACCGGTTTCCAGAACGGTCTGGCAATTGCCGGTGATTACATGTCGGCAGCGTCCTTTCTGGGGATTTCCGCACTGGTCTACACCTCCGGCTACGACGGCCTGATCTACTCGATCGGCTTCCTGGTGGGCTGGCCGATCATTCTGTTCCTGATCGCCGAACGCTTGCGTAACCTGGGTAAATACACATTTGCTGACGTTGCGTCGTATCGCCTCAAGCAAAAGGAAATTCGCACCTTGTCCGCCTGCGGCTCGCTGGTGGTAGTGGCGTTCTACCTGATTGCGCAAATGGTCGGTGCCGGCAAGCTGATCCAACTGCTGTTCGGTCTGGACTACACGGTTGCGGTGGTACTGGTCGGCATCCTGATGTGCCTTTACGTATTGTTCGGCGGCATGCTGGCCACTACCTGGGTGCAGATCATCAAGGCAGTCATGTTGCTGTCCGGTGCGTCGTTCATGGCCCTTATGGTTATGAAACACGTTAACTTCGACTTCAACATGCTGTTCTCCGAGGCGATCAAGGTTCACCCTAAAGGTGAAGCGATCATGAGCCCTGGCGGTCTGGTGAAAGACCCGATTTCAGCGTTCTCGCTGGGTCTGGCGCTGATGTTCGGTACTGCTGGCCTGCCGCATATTCTGATGCGCTTCTTCACCGTGAGCGATGCCAAGGAAGCCCGCAAGTCTGTGCTGTACGCAACCGGCTTCATCGGCTACTTCTACATCCTGACCTTTATCATCGGTTTTGGCGCGATCCTGTTGGTCAGCACCAACCCGGCGTTCAAGGATGCAGCGGGTGCCTTGCTGGGCGGTAACAACATGGCAGCGGTTCACCTGGCCGATGCGGTCGGTGGCAGCCTGTTCCTGGGCTTCATCTCGGCAGTCGCCTTCGCCACCATTCTGGCAGTGGTTGCCGGTCTGACCCTGGCAGGTGCTTCGGCGGTCTCCCATGACCTGTATGCCAGCGTGATCAAAGCGGGCAAGGCCAACGAGAAAGACGAGATCCGTATCTCGAAAATCACCACCATTGCGCTGGCAGTCGTGGCGATCCTTCTGGGTATTGCCTTCGAAAGTCAGAACATCGCGTTCATGGTGGGTCTGGCGTTCTCGGTCGCTGCAAGCTGCAACTTCCCGATCCTGCTGCTTTCCATGTACTGGAAAAACCTGACCACCCGTGGCGCTATGATTGGCGGCTGGATGGGCCTGATCAGTGCCGTGGTGCTGATGATCCTGGGGCCAACCATCTGGGTGCAGATCCTGCATCACGAGAAAGCCATTTTCCCTTACGAATACCCGGCGCTGTTTTCTATCGCCATCGCCTTCGTAGGTATCTGGTTCTTCTCCATCACCGACAAGTCGAAAGCGGCAGAGGGCGAGCGCGCCTTGTTCTACCCGCAATTCGTCCGGTCACAAACAGGCCTGGGTGCCAGCGGTGCGGTTTCGCACTAAGTGCTGAAGCAGTAAATAAAGCAGCCTTCGGGCTGCTTTTTCATGGGCCATAAAAAAGCCCCGCCTGGAGAGGCGGGGCTTTTGCCTGTTGCTTGAAGCAACAGGTTATATCTTGCCGAGCAATACCAGAATCAGCAGGATCACCAGGATAGTACCGATGATGCCCGACGGACCGTAGCCCCAGCTGCGCGAGTGCGGGAATACCGGCAGACCGCCAACCAGCAACAGAATCAGAACGATGATAAGAATAGTGCCGATGCCCATGATGAGTTCCCTCTTTCATTTAAGTTAGTTAACAGATGCAGTACAGAATTTCATACCCAACGGCACTGAATTTGCCTGCTTGACTCATCCGACTATGGCCACTCGGGAAAGGTTTCATCTATTTTTAATAATTTCTTACATATCTAAAAAATCATTAAAATCATGGGCTTGATGTGTTTTTGTCCGACAATAATTCGGGTCTAGTTGATGGAAAGTGCCTGAAATGATCTTAAAAATAATTGAACTAAATGGCGTGAAAATTCTCCGCTGATTTGCACAGATGACCTGATTGAAATCCAGCAGAGGGCGCGCAGATGTTTTATCGAGTGGCGGCAGATGCCGTGGTCGCGTTTCATCTACTGTTCATCGTATTCGTGCTGTTCGGCGGTCTGTTGGTAGTGAGCAGGCCGTGGCTGGCATTACTACACGTTCCGGCAGTTGCGTGGGGGGCTGCGGTTGAGTTTCTGCATCTGTATTGCCCACTGACACCGCTGGAAAACACACTGCGCCGCACAGCCGGTGAGCAAGGATATGACGGCGGCTTCGTCGAGCATTATCTGATTCCGCTGATCTACCCGGCCGGGCTTACGCCGGGCATACAGCTGTGGCTGGGGGGCATTGTGCTGTTGGTCAATGTGTCGGTGTACGGTCTGTTATTGATGCGTTTCGTATCACGCGTGCGGCATTCATAAGCTTCGGGTTTGCTCCAGGCATTCAGCGCCTTGATGGTGGGGTTGTAGGGCCCCAGCTGTGATTACACTCAGGCAACTCCTGCACATCACAAGGCACTCGGCTATGCAAAACCGCATCATGATTACTGGCGCCGGCTCAGGTCTGGGTCGTGAAATTGCACTGCGCTGGGCGCGCGAAGGCTGGCGGCTGGCGCTGTCGGACATCAACGATGCCGGTCTGCAGGAAACCCTGATGCTGGTGCGCGAGGCGGGTGGTGACGGGTTCGTTCAGCGTTGCGATGTTCGCGATTACAGTCAGCTCACGGCGTTTGCTCAGGCATGTGAAGAGCGACTGGGCGGCATCGACATCATCGTCAACAACGCGGGCGTGGCATCGGGTGGCTTCTTCAACGAGCTGTCGCTGGAAGACTGGGACTGGCAGATCGCGATCAACCTGATGGGGGTCGTCAAAGGCTGCAAGGCGTTTTTGCCTATGTTGCAGGCCAGCAAAGGCAAAATCATCAACATTGCGTCGATGGCCGCGTTGATGCAGGCCCCGGCGATGAGCAATTACAACGTCGCCAAGGCAGGGGTTGTGGCACTTTCCGAAAGCCTGCTGGTTGAACTGCATGATCAGGGCGTCGCCGTGCATGTGGTCTGCCCGTCGTTCTTTCAGACCAACTTGCTGGATTCGTTTCGAGGCCCGACGCCTGCCATGAAAGCGCAGATCGGCAGACTGCTGGAGAAGTCACCGATCACTGCCGCAGATATTGCCGACTACATCTTCAGGCAAGTAGCCGCAGGCGAGTTCATGATCCTGCCCCACGAAGAAGGCCGAATGGCCTGGGACCTGAAGCGCAACCAGCCACAAGCGATGTATGACGAAATGACCATCATGTGCGCAAAGATGCGCGCCAAGGCGCAGAAAGGGCACGCCTGACACCGCCCCAAAGTTTCACTATCGTGCGACGCAGAGCGTCGACATGTCGTTGCGTACGTTGACTATCGTGCGACGCTCCGCGTCGCATGCCGTTCCGGACGCTCTGCGTCCTCCTGCGACGCAGAGCGTCGCGACCTGCATTCCCACGCTGGGGCGTGCGGAACGATAACCTCAACTTCGTGCTAAAGCTTTTGCGTCAGTCTGGCCCTGTATTTCAGCTATGACTATCGTGCGACGCTCCGCGTCGCATGCCGTTCTGGACGCTCTGCGTCCTCTTGAGCGACGTGTTCAAGGTCATCAGGGTCATGACCGCGCTGTTTTCTGATAGGGTTGCGCCCATCCTTTCAGCCCCTTTCAGCGAGTCCATCGTGCTCAATTACCTGTGGTTCTTTCTCGCAGCCCTGTTCGAGATATTCGGCTGCTATGCCTTCTGGCTATGGCTGCGCCAAGGCAAAAGCGCGCTGTGGGTCATTCCGGCACTCATCAGCCTGACACTGTTCGCGCTGTTGCTGACACGTGTGGAAGCGGCCTATGCGGGGCGAGCCTATGCGGCGTATGGCGGGATTTACATCGTCGCGTCGATTGCCTGGCTGGGGCTGGTCGAGCGGGTCAGGCCGCTGGGTACGGACTGGCTGGGTCTGGCTTTCTGCGTGATCGGCGCGACTATCATCCTGCTCGGGCCGCGCTGGTCAGCTCCATGAAAACTGCGGCTGTCAGCGATATTTCCTACAGATTTAGCTAGAAGTAAGACCCTTCCTTCAGTCTTTTCCGATGCGTTTGAAGGGCGTTACTGATTTGCCATCAGCGCATTGAAGCGCTCGGTTTCGCGATGCACCCTGCCTTTTTGCGCAACGAGAAGGGTGGGAAAAATGCTGGTACTGACGCGGGAAATTGGTGAAACGTTTTCAATCGGTGATGACATCACCGTGCAGATTCTGGGTATCAACGGCAATCAGGTGAGGCTCGGGATCAATGCCCCGAAAGACATCAAGGTTCACCGAGCCGAGGTCTACAAGCGCATCGCCAACAAACTTTCGCAACAAGCGACAACGCCGCTTCAATAGGCGACGTTGTTCGCCTCATTGAAAACCCGATTCAGGCCCGCCCAAGGTTATTCAAAAAACTCCTTGGGCACATCGTGCTTGAGCATCAACTGACATTGCTGACTCTCAAGATCGAAAAAGATTACCGCCTGGCCTTTGGTCAGCGCATGTCGCACACGCAGCACGCGGGTTTGCAGCGGTGTTTCGTCGCCATTATCGGTGCCCTCACGGGTGACGAAATCCTCGATCAGGCGGGTGAGGGTGTCGGGTTCCAGTTGGTCGTAGGGGATCAGCATGGCGGTTCTCGTGTCGATGAGCAGCGATGATAGAACTGCGGTGCCAGGCACCGCAATTCACAGGCCCTCAACTTTCCTCGCGATTCTGCCCGATCAGGCTGTCGACCGGTGGCACACGGGTGTCGGATTCCATCTGCGCATCATGTTCGATCTGATGGCTGAACCGCTCCAGTGAACTCTGGGCCGGTTTGGCATCGCTGGCGAACACAGGTGGGCTCAATATGTAAGCACCCAGCAGTTTGCTCAGCGCTGCCAGGCTATCGATGTGCGTACGCTCATACCCGTGAGTCGCGTCGCAGCCGAAGGCCAGCAGGGCCGTGCGGATGTCGTGCCCCGACGTCACTGCCGAATGCGCATCGCTGTAGTAATAGCGAAACAGGTCACGGCGTACCGGCAGTTCGTTCTCTACGCCCAGACGCAGCAAGTGGCGGGACAGATGGTAGTCGTACGGACCGCCCGAGTCCTGCATCGCCACGCTCACCGCGTGCTCGCTGGAGTGCTGGCCCGGTGCAACCGGCGCGATGTCGATACCGACGAACTCGCTCACGTCCCAAGGCAGTACGCCCGCTGCGCCCGTACCGGTTTCTTCGGTGATGGTGAACAGCGGGTGGCAATCGATCAACGGCTCTGCACCGCTGTCGACAATGGATTTCAGCGCCGCAAGCAGCGCCGCAACACCGGCCTTGTCATCCAGATGGCGTGCACTGATGTGACCGCTCTCGGTGAACTCCGGCAGCGGGTCGAAAGCCACAAAGTCGCCGATACCGATGCCCAGCGATTCGCAGTCGGCACGTGTGGTGCAATAGGCATCCAGACGTAGCTCGACGTGGTCCCAACTGATCGGCATCTCGTCCACGGCGGTATTGAACGCATGACCGGACGCCATCAACGGCAGAACGCTGCCACGAATCACGCCCGTGTCGGTGAATACACTGACACGGCTGCCCTCGGCAAACCGGCTTGACCAGCAACCGACTGCCGCCAGTGCCAGGCGGCCATTATCTTTGACTTCCCGAACGCTGGCACCGATGGTGTCCAGGTGCGCCGATACCGCACGGTCAGGGCTATTCTGCTTGCCCTTGAGGGTGGCGCGGATCGTGCCGCGGCGGGTCAGTTCGAACGGGATGCCCAGTTCTTCAAGACGCTCGGCCACGTAACGCACGATAGTGTCGGTAAAACCGGTCGGGCTTGGAATCGCGAGCATTTCCAACAGAACTTTCTGCAGGTATTTCAGATCCGGATCGGGGATATTTGCAGGGGTCATGGATGCTCCTTATGGAACAGTTGCAAGCCACAAGGCCGCAAGGGCTTATAGCCCTTTTGCAGCCTGTGTCCGCAACTGCGATCAGATATGCACAGGCAGGCTGTGCGGAAACAACAGATCGACGAAACGTTCGGCGGTGGGTTGTGGTTCATGGTTGGCAAGGCCCACGCGTTCATTGGCTTCGATGAACACGTACTCGGGCTGATCGGCGGCCGGCACCATCAGGTCCAGGCCGACGACCGGGATGTCCAGAGCCCGCGCTGCGCGTACTGCTGCATCGCTGAGCACCGGGTGCAGAATGGCCGTGACATCTTCAAGGCAGCCACCGGTGTGCAAGTTTGCAGCGCGGCGCACGGCCAGACGCTGATCCATCGGCAGGATATCGGCATACTCAAAACCGGCCTCGCGCACTGTGCGCTCGGTCTCCTGGTCCATCGGAATACGGCTTTCGCCATCAGTCGCGGCGGCACGGCGTCGGCTCTGGGCCTCGATCAACTGTTTGATGGTATGGCGCCCATCACCAATGACCTCAGCCGGACGACGGATCGCTGCAGCCACCACCTGAAAGCCGATCACCACGATGCGCAGGTCGAGGCCTTCATGAAAGCTTTCCAGAATGACGCGCGTGTCGAACCGACGGGCCTGTTCGATAGCGCTCTGAACGTCTTCGATGGTCCGCAGATCGACGGCGACACCCTGGCCTTGCTCGCCATCCAGCGGCTTGACCACGATTTGCCCGTGCTCTTCAAGAAACGCAAGGTTGTCGTCTGCACTGCCTGCCCGCTGCTGTGCGGGCAAGCGCAGGCCGGCAGCCTTCAACGCTCGATGGGTCAGGCTTTTGTCCTGACACAGGGTCATGCTCACCGCGCTGGTCAGATCGCTCAACGACTCGCGGCAGCGGATCCGCCGACCACCATAGCTGAGGGTAAACAGGCCAGCATCCGCGTCATCCACCTGTACATCAATGCCACGACGATGGGCTTCCTCGACGATGATTCGCGCATATGGATTGAAATCCGCCTGCGGACCGGGGCCGAGGAACAACGACTCGTTGATGCCGTTCTTGCGCTTGATGGCGAAGGTCGGCAGGTTACGGAAATTCAGCTTGGCGTACAGCGCCTTGGCCTGATCGTTGTCATGCAACACCGACAGATCAAGGTAGCTCAGACCGCGGCTCATGAAGTGCTCGATCAAATGCCGCACCAGCACTTCACCCACGCCGGGACGTGTGCATTGCGGGTCAACCGCCAGGCACCAGAGGCTGCTGCCTTTTTCCGGGTCATTAAAGGCTTTCTGATGATCAAGGCCCATGACGCTGCCGATGATCGTGCTGCTGCCCTCATCTTCGGCCACCCAATATACCGGGCCACCTTCATGACGCGGCGTGAGCAGGGCCGGGTCGATGGGCAACATGCCGCGTGCCAGATACAGGTTATTGATGGCTTGCCAGTCCGCTTCGTTATGCGCCCGCCGGATGCGATACCCGCGAAACACCCGGTGCGCCGGTCGGTAGTCGCTGAACCACAGACGAAGCGTGTCCGACGGGTCGAGAAACAACTGCTGCGGCGATTGCGCCAATACCTGCTGCGGCGCCGCCACATACAAGGCAATGTCACGCTCGCCGGGCTTTTCGTTGAGCAGGTCCTGGGCCAGTGCTGCCGGATCAGGGTAAGTGTGACCGATCAGCAAGCGACCCCAGCCACAATGCAGCGCCAAAGGCTCTGCGTCTATCTGGCTGCCATCTTCGGCAAGACGCGCTTGCAGACGTTCGTACGAGGGCGACTGGCCACGCAACAAGCGCTGGCTATAAGTCGTCGCGTTCTGTTTCATCAATCACAGTCCTTGTTCGCTGAGCCACAGGTTCAGCGCTGCCAGTTGCCACAGCTTGGAGCCGCGCAATGGCGTGAGCTGGCCTTCTGGGTTGGTCAGCAACTTATCGACCATGGCCGGATTGAACAGGCCGCGGTCCTGACTGGAGTCGGTCAACAGTTCACGCACCCAGTTAAGGGTGTCGCCCTGCAAGTGCTTGAGGCCGGGAACCGGGAAGTAGCCCTTCTTGCGGTCGATCACTTCCGAAGGAATGACCAGACGCGCCGCTTCTTTCAACACTTGCTTGCCGCCATCAGGCAATTTGAACTTGCCCGGAATACGCGCAGACAGCTCAACCAGACGGTAGTCAAGGAACGGTGTACGCGCTTCCAGGCCCCAGGCCATGGTCATGTTGTCGACTCGTTTGACCGGGTCATCGACCAGCATCACCGTACTGTCCAGGCGCAACGCCTTGTCGACCGCCGCGCTGGCACCGGGCTGGGCGAAATGATCGCGAACGAAATCACCGGCTGCGTCGTTGGCTGTGCGCCACTTCGGCTGCACCGTCTCGGCATATTCCGCATAGCTGCGGTCGACAAACGCATCGCGGTAGGCCGCAACCGGGTCGCTCGCGCCGTCTACTTGTGGGTACCAGTGGTAACCGGCAAACAGCTCGTCAGCGCCCTGACCGCTCTGTACCACCTTGCAATGCTTGGACACTTCACGCGATAGCAGGTAGAAGGCGATGCAATCGTGGCTGACCATCGGCTCGCTCATGGCGCGGAACGCCGCAGGCAGCTGTTCGATGATCTCGCTTTCCTGAATACGCAACTGGTGGTGGCGTGTGCCGTAATGCTTGGCGATCAGGTCGGAATACTGAAACTCATCTCCACGCTCGCCACCGGCATCCTGAAAGCCGATAGAGAAGGTCGACAGGTCTTCGACCCCCACTTCACGCAACAGGCCGACCAGCATGCTGGAGTCGACACCGCCGGAAAGCAGCACGCCGACGTCTACCGCGGCACGCTGACGAATCGCCACTGCTTCACGGGTGCTGTCCAGTACGCGGTCGCGCCAGTCTTCGAGCGTGAGGTTTTTCTCGTCTTCATGAGGACCGTAAGGCAGGGTCCACCAGACTTTCTGTTCGACCTTGCCGCTGGCGTCGATACGCATCCAGCTGGCTGGCGGAAGTTTTTCGACGCCGGCCAGCAAAGTGCGCGGCGCAGGCACCACAGCGTGGAAGTTGAGGTAATGGTTGAGCGCCACCGGATCAAGCATCCCGCTGATGTCACCACCCTTGAGCAGGGCAGGCAGCGAAGACGCGAAGCGCAGGCGCTTGTCGGTTTTCGACAGGTACAACGGCTTTACGCCGAGGCGGTCACGGGCGATGAACAGCTGCTTGCTGTCACGCTCCCAGATGGCGAAGGCGAACATGCCATTGAGCTTGGGAAGCATGTCTGCACCCCAGGCGTGATAGCCCTTGAGCAACACCTCGGTGTCGCCACCGGAATGGAACTGATAGCCAAGGCTTTCCAACTCGGCACGCAATTCCGGGAAGTTATAAATCGCACCGTTGAAGGCCATGGACAGGCCCAAGTGACTGTCGATCATCGGCTGCGCCGAGCCATCCGACAGGTCCATGATTTTCAGACGGCGATGACCAAGGGCAACCGGCCCCTGGCTGTGAAACCCCCACGCATCCGGGCCGCGAGGCGCCAGCTCATGGGTAATGCGCTCAACAGCGGCCAGGTCCGCTGGTTGATGGTCGAAACGTAATTCACCTGCTAATCCGCACATAAGTCCTTACCGGGTTTCCGTTGGGGAGGTGACTGAGAAAGTGCAGTCACCCAGAAACTGACCCAGTGCGGGCATGGTAGTTTTAGATCAAAAAGTTATAAGCGTTTGTTTTCAGCTGGTTGGCAACGTGCTTCTGGAATTGATGCTCTCACTGGGTTCGATTTGCCGTCGTGCTTACCGCACCCGCTTTAAGACGGATTTTTCTGACATGTAAAGCAGATTCGGCTCATTGACGGTGATGTTGGCAGCACGCTAGCTTGGGGCATGTGAAAGCACGCCAACTCACTTGCCATACGTAAAAAGGTATCGATATGAACAAGCACGCTGCAAAGGCTCGCGAAGAGTACGAAGGCTTTTAAACCCGCCCAGGAATTTCAGATGGAGACCCAGCCGGTCTCTATTTTTTATGAGAAAAATCATATGGATATGTGTCTGGCTCTGGCCGAATTGCTGGCAAAAGAAGCGCTCCGCAATATTCTTTTGCTATGCGGAGTGCTCACTGCAATCGTTTCGATGTACATGGTTTTGGCGACTGCAAAAAAGAAACAGACCGCAGACCTGTTATTTGGATGTCGGCTGGATGAACAGCTGCAGTTGGGTAACACGCGCATCGCCGCTATGCATGTCGCCCAGTCGCCAATGAAGGATTTGCTTTTGTCCTGCAACGAGGCCGACCGCAAGGAAAAGGAAGCGGTCAAGTATGTGTTAAACCATTGGGAGCGAGTGGCCGTCGGTATTGTTCAGGGGATCTATCACGAGGAGATGCTGCGTCAGTCCAACCATTCGAATGTCGTGAGCCTGTACAAGAAAGCCAAGCCTTTTATAGACGCGGTACGTTACAAGGAGCAGAAGGATACTTTTTACAGACATTTTGAAAAAATGGCGTTGTCTTGGGATGAGCGCCCTCTGAAAAATCTGAGAACATGGCCCTATTTCAAAAAGTCAGCCTGATGTGCGTCGGCGGTTCTCGCAGGGCCTGCTGGTGTTTCGAATTGAAAGCGCAACTGCCAGCAGGATCCGCTCAATACCCGGTCATCTCCAGATACCCCACGCCTTCCTGACTCCCGCTGAACCTCACCGGCCCCTCCCAGTAGGGAATGCTCACGCCCATCCAGGCGGCCGGGTTCAGCGCATCGGTGGTGATGTCCAGGTCTTTGCCGGGGACCCTGACTCTCCAGCGGGTGGGCACTTTATGCTCGCCGATCAATGTTTCTTTCAGTGGCTCCAGGCTGATCTCGTTGGCGTGCAGCATCCGGGTGGTGCCATCGGCGCTGATCCAGTTGCCGGTCAGGTAGGGTGTGCCGTCCTTGTGGCGGATGCGGTAAAGCATCAAGCGGTCGCCGCCTGCCAGTTGCAGCGAGAACCAGTCCCAGCCGCTCTGGTTGGCGGTCAGTGGCTGGCTGCTCCACTCCCGATCCAGCCAGGCGTTACCGGTGACCTGATAGGTTTTTCCTTCAATTACCACACTGCCTTTGGCGTCGAAGAAAGGCTGGCTGTAGTAGTACGACGCCTGGCCCGCTTCCGATTTCTGGCTGTAGCCTTGTTCGCCCTGCAACACCAGCGGCTTACTGGAGGTCAGGTGCAGGTCGTAGCGGAAATCCTTGCCGCTTGCCTTGAGTTGCATCGATGCGAGCGGGTCTCCGGTTTGAGCAGTGCTGGTGAATGCCCAATCGTCGATCCACGCCGAGAAGGGCGCCGACGTCACATTTGCCTGGCCGACTCCACCTCGTGCGTAACGCTCTGCCACGTAATGGCCGCTGCTTGATGTGGCTGCTGCATGGCCCAGCCAGATCGTGCCTTCGTTCCAGCCACTGCCGGTCTGTTGGCCGGGTCGCAGGGCATTGCGGAACAAGGTCCACTGCACGCCGAACTGCTGGCCCGCTTCATCCTTGAGGGTGGCGGTGATGTACCACCACTCGATACGAAAGCCGGGGTGCTGGCCGTGGTCCTGCGGGAATGAAAAGACCTTGCCGGGTGTCACCTGCGCATAGCTGTCGGCCGTATTGCCCAGACCGGCGAACCCGCTTTCAGGTTGGGGTTTGTCGTCGCAGGCGGTGAGTAGCACTGCGGCGACCAGCGGCATCAGCCATTTACTGTTCATTGGCGAATGTCCTGATTAGATCCGCTGGACGGCTACGGTACAGCCTCAGCAACGGCCAGGCCGAGGCCAGCAAAGTCGCCAGCATCGCCAGCGCCATCAATTGCAGCAGTTGCAGCGGGAACACCTGCAGCGGCAGGCGCCAGCCAAAGGCGCGAACGTTGATCACCGCATCCAGGCACCAGGCCAGCAGCAGCCCCAGTGGCAGCGCGAGCACCAGTGTCAGGACCGCCAGCAGCCAGGTCTGCCCCAGGTTGAGCAGCATCAGTTGCCGTCGCGTGACGCCCAGCGCCCACAACGGGGCGAGCTGCCCGAGGCGGCTCTGGCTCTGGGTCAGCAGGCTGATGAACAGCGCCACGCCAGCCACGCCCAGTGTCAGGCTGTTGAGTGCGGCAGTGGCGGCAAACGTACGTTCAAAGACCTGACTCGACCAGCCCTTGAGCTGGCTCTGATCGATGATGTGATTATCGTCCAGCTTGAAACGCGCTTGCAGCCGGGTGACCAGTGAGGGGATTGCCGCCTGATCGACTCTCAGGTTGAAACGCACCGGCATCGATTGCGGCCAGTGGGCGAGCAGGTGCCGGGAGTTGACCAGCAGATGGCCCTTAGGGTTGCCATAGTCGGCATAGATCCCGACGATGCGTGGGGTCCACTTGCCAGTGGGCACCGGGATACTCAGCGTATCTTCCAGCCCCAGTTGAAGGCGGCGGGCCAATTGTTCGCTGAGCATGACTGTGTCTTCATCGCGCCACAGATTCCACGGATCACCGGCGACGGATTCCAGCAACGCCCAATGCTGGCGATAGGTGTCGTGATCGATAACGCCAAACAGGTCCGCAGGCCAGCCCTGAACTTGCACCGGCACTTGCCAGTTGGGCAGCACGGCGCCGATATCCTGTTGCTGGCTCAGCCAGGTGTTCAGCGGCTCGGCCTGCTCCGGATTCTGCGGGCTGACATACAGTTCGGCGGTCAGGCGTTGCTCCAGCCAACTGTTGAATGTTTGCCGAAAACCCGAGGTCATGCTGCCTGCGCCGATGTTCGCGGCCATCGCCAGCAGCAGGGCCATCAGCGCCAGACTCAGGGCGGGCAACTGTTGACGGCAATCCGCCAGAAACCACTGCCCGAGCACCGAGCGGCTGCGCGTCAACAGACCGCCAAGCATGGTGTCCAGCAAAACCGGCAGGGCCAGCGCGGCACTGAGCAGTAGGGCGGACATCATCACAAACCCCAGCATCAGACTGGTGCCAAATAACAGCGCGCTCACGCCCACCAACGCGCCCAGCACCGCCACCCACGCCTGGCGCTGCAACCAGCGTGCATGGGCTTGCTGCCATGCCTGGGCATCGGCCAGTGCCAACAACGGCAAGCGCGCAGCCCGCAACAGGCTATTGGCACCGGCCAGCAACGCGCCAAGCAGACTCAGGCCGATACCGCTCAGCCACCACCACAGACTGAGGTTCAACTGGCCGGCGACCTCCGCGCCGTACAAGCCGCGCAGGCTGGCCGCGACATCCGGCAATAACAGGCTGGCCAGCAAGTAGCCGCTGACCACGCCGAAAATACCGCCCAACAGAGCCAGTGCGCCCAACTCTACGCCCAGCGCAGCTATCAACAGGCGTGCGCTGACGCCACAGGCACGCAAGTTACGCAACAGCCCACGGCGCTGTTCAAGGGCCAGGCCAATGGCCGCGTGGACAATGAACAGGCCGACGATGAAGGACAGCCCCCCGAGCGCATTCAGATTCAGGTGGAAGCTTTCGGTAAGGCGCTCCAGATTGTTTTCTTCGCCGCTTTTCTTGATCACCAGCAGATCGTTAAGGGTTGCCGGTAGCGCAGGGTTCTGCCGGGCAAAATCCTTGGCCAGCAGCATTCCGGACAATTGCCCCGGCTGGCCCAATAACGGTTGCGCAAAGCCTATGTCAGTCAGCAAAACGCCAGGCGCCATATCGGGTTTAGCGTGCAAGGGGGGCAGCGGAACACCGGTTTCGGTCAACGGTTGCTGGCCTTCTTCGAGCCCCAGCGCTTGCAGGGTCTGCGGCGCAATCCAGGTCATGCCCGGCGGCGTGAGGAAGTCCACGACCTGTTCGGCGTTCAGCGTCTGCCCGGCCAGTGCCGAGCCGGTCGGCAAGGTCACCGGCTCGATACCCATCAGTTGCAGGCGACGGTCTTCGCGCCCTTGAAGCACGATACGGCCTTGCAGCATGGGCGATACGGGCCAGCCTTCGCGGCGCAACTCGATAAACAATGCCTGCGGGAACAGCCCGCCGCTGCTGGCGGCGATACGGGTCTGCGGCTCGCCGCCAATCAACTGGCTGGCCCGCTGGTAGCTTTCCCGTGCCTGACTATTGAGCGCCTGAACGCCGGTCAGCAGTGCGGTGGCCAGCCACAAGCCGGTCAGCACACTGAAAAACTGCACCGGATGACGGCGCCAATGGCTCAGCAGGGCGCGCAGCGTCCAATAGAAAACCCGCATCAGCGTTCGCCTTCGTCAGCCAGACGCCCCATATGCAGTACCACTTTACGCGACAGGCGCTGCGCGACGCGCGGGCTGTGGGTGACCATCAGCAGGCTGGTGGGGCTGTCGGCGAGAATATCCAGCAGCAGTTGCAGCACCTCGTCGCTGGTGGCTTCGTCGAGATTGCCGGTGGGTTCGTCAGCCAGCAGCAGGCCGGGTCGAGAGGCGAGGGCGCGGCCTATCGCCACTCGTTGCTGCTGTCCGCCGGAGAGTTGTTCGGGATAGCGATCCAGCAGTGCGGCCAGACCCAGGCGCTCGATCAAATGCGCCTGCCAAGCTGCATCTACGCGCCCGGCCAGCCGTGCCTGGAACGCCAGGTTGTCGGCTATCTTCAGGCTGCCGATCAGGTTGAACTGCTGAAACACCAGACCGATCTCGGTACGCCGCCAGTTGGCCAGCTGGCTTTCGTTCATCAGGTCCAGACGCTGGCCTGCAACCTCGATGCTGCCATCGTCGACCTGATCCAGGCCCGCCACCAAATGCAGCAAGGTGCTCTTGCCACTGCCGGACTCACCCATCAACGCCAGGCTTTCGCCCTGTGCCAGATGCAGATCGACACCACGCAAGACATCCAGCGGTCCCTGTGCCGTGGTGTAGCGCTTGAATACGTTTCGCACTTGCAGCATGAGCGGCTCTATATGCTTGACTGAGTTCAAAGAGTAGCGCCTGAGCGCAAGCGCGTCGCGACCAGATATCAGCTATCGTGCGACGCTCCGCGTCGTCATGCCGTTCAGGACGCTCTGCGTCCTCTTTGCTACGCAGAGCGTCGCGACCAGCATTCCCGAACGACAATCATAAAGCTACTTCCCGCCGCCACGAATCAGCCCGCGCAGGGCAAACCGGTTGGGGTGACAGGCTTCGGCAACGCTGCGCGGCAAGGGCAGGGGCTCGTTGTCGAGCCAGGCGGCGATCAGCTCGCCACACAGCGGCGCGGTGATCAGCCCGCGCGAACCGTGGCCGCTGTTGACGTACAGGCCGTCCAGCCACGGGCAGGCGATGTTGGGCACTTGGCGCGCGTCCTTGCCCAGGGCAGCATAGGCCTGAAGGAATGCTTCGCGGTCGGCCAGCGGCCCGACGATGGGCAGGTAGTCCGGGCTTGTACAGCGAAAGGCTGCGCGACCCTGCAATTGCTCGGGCGACAAATCGGCGGTGTCGAGGCGCGAAGTGAGGTCTTCTGAAATCTCCCGCAACAGCCCCAGATTGTCCAGATGATCGGCCAGGTTGGGGGTCAGATCAGTACTGTTGAAGTCGAAACTGGCCCCCAGCGTATGTTCGCCCAGACGCGCCGGAGCCACATAACCCTCGGCGCACACCACACTGCGCAATGCCGCGCTGGCCTGAGTCTGCGGCAAACGGGTGATCTGCCCGCGGATGCGTTTGAGCGGTAAATCGGCGCTCTGCGAAAACTGCTTGATATCCGCCGCCCCGGCCAGCACGACGACCGGAGCACTGTCGATCAACTGTTCGTCACTCCAGACCTGCCACTGATCATCGACGCGTCTCAGCTCCAATGCCTGCTGATGAGCGATCAGACGGATATTGGCGTGCGCGGCCTGTGCGTGACACAGCGCAGGCGGATGAACCCAGCCGCCTTCGGGGTAAAACAGCCCGCCACTGTTCAGCGCAACGCCGCTCTGCGCTTCGGCCGCAGGCTGGTCCAGCAGGTGCAGGAGTGATTCGGGGAAGGCATCGGCCAGTTGTTTCTGACGCAGCGCCTCCTTGTCGTCGAAGGTCAGTTGCAGCACGCCGCAAGCGTCCCAGTCGACACCGCGCTGCAAGCGTTCAAGCAGCCTTCGCGTGTGGCCAAAACCACTGAGGATCAACTGTGAAAGCGCTGTGCCATGCGCCGATAACTTCAGGTACAGCACGCCCTGCGGATTGCCCGAGGCTTCCTGCGCCGGTGCGGCATGACGCTCCAGCAGGCTGACCTGCCAACCCCGCTGTGCCAGGCTCTGCGCCGTGGCGCAGCCGGCCAGCCCTGCGCCAATCACCAGCGCTTTGCGCTCGCCGCCAATCGGCGCGGGGCGGGCGAACCAGGGCTTGGCGGCAGGAGAGGGTGCAGCATCTTCAGGCCAGGCGATAAACGCGCCGCGCAGCACTTCCCATTTATGGCCGATGCCCGGCACCCGCTTCATTTTGAAGCCTGCTGCGTTCAGCGAGCGCCGCACCCAGCCGGTGCTGGTAAACGTGCCTATCGTGGTGCTCGGTGCAGACAGCCGCGCCAGTTCGGCAAACAGTTCGGGTGTCCACATTTCCGGGTTTTTCGCTGGCGCAAACCCGTCGAGAAACCACGCATCAATCTGCCCGTCCAGCTGCGGCAGCATCTGCAGCGCGTCACCAATCAGCAGGGTCAGGGTCACGCGGCCGTCATCGAATACCAGACGCTGAAAGCCTTCATGCACAGCCACATATTGATCGAGCAATTGACCCGCGAACGGCGACAGCTCCGGCCACAATGCCAGCGCGCGTTGCAGGTCGGCGCGGCTCAACGGGTATTTCTCGACGCTGACGAAATGCAGACGCGCCTCGGCTGGCGCGCATTCATCGAACAACTGCCAGGCACAGAGGAAATTCAGCCCGGTGCCGAATCCGGTTTCACCAATGATCAGCCTGCCGTCCTCCGGCAGCTCGCTGAAACGCCGACGCAGGTCGTTCTGTACCAGAAACACATGGCGCGTTTCGTCCAGACCGGACTCGGTGGAAAAGTAGACATCGGAGAAATCGCGGGAACGCGGGTTGCCTTGTTCGTCCCAGTCTATCCGGGCGTGGCGGGTAATGGTCATGTCAGGCTCAGCGGTGGCAGTGGGCGCATTTTAGCCGTGTGCGAGGATAAAAGTGCGATCACTGCTGCGCGGATTGACCGATGCCTGCAATCGGTGGTCAGAATGCTCACTGAGGGTTGTCCACCGGGCGTTCTCTGAGCCATCCCCAATCAGGAGTTGTGC
The DNA here is from genome assembly GCF_032587795.1 of Pseudomonas syringae group sp. 247E2. Classification (NCBI taxonomy): domain Bacteria; kingdom Pseudomonadati; phylum Pseudomonadota; class Gammaproteobacteria; order Pseudomonadales; family Pseudomonadaceae; genus Pseudomonas; species Pseudomonas syringae group sp. 247E2. The sequence continues at coordinate 937,630 of NZ_JAWHPK010000001.1, forward strand.
ATGTTTGAATCCGCTGAAATCGGTCATGCCATTGACGACGAGACCTACGAAGCTGCTTTGCCCGAGTTGCGCGAAGCTTTGCTGGAAGCGCAGATAGACCTGCACGAGCAGGCCGGTCGGCAGATCATCGTGCTGATCAACGGCATAGAGGGCGCAGGCAAGGGCGAGACCGTCAAACTGCTCAGCGAATGGATGGACCCGCGCCTGATCGAGGTACGCACCTTCGATCAGCAGACCGACGAAGAGCTGGCCCATCCACCCGCCTGGCGTTACTGGCGACAACTGCCTGCCAAGGGGCGCATGGGAATCTTCTTTGGTAACTGGTATAGCCAGATGTTGCAGGGCAGGGTCCACGGGCGTTTCAAGGACGCGGTGCTCGATCAGGCCATCAGCGGTGCCGAGCGCCTGGAAAAGATGCTCTGTGACGAAGGCGCGCTGATCTTCAAATTCTGGTTCCACCTGTCCAAGAAACAGATGAAGCTGCGCCTCAAAACCCTCAAGGATGATCCGCTGCACAGCTGGCGCATCAGCCCGCTGGACTGGCAGCAGTCCAAGACTTACGACAAGTTCGTGCGCTTCGGTGAGCGGGTGCTGCGCCGCACCAGCCGCGAATATGCGCCCTGGCATGTGATCGAAGGCGTGGACGCCAACTACCGCAGCCTGACGGTTGGCCGCCTGCTGCTGGAAGGCATGCAGGCTGCACTGAACAAGGTCGAACCCGAGCCCGCTGCGCTCACCGTCGGCCCGCTGGCGATCCATGACAACGAGCTGACCCTGCTGGACAGCCTCGACCTGAGCCTGCACCTGAGCAAGGACGACTACCAGCAGCAGCTCATCACCGAGCAGGCGCGCCTGTCCGGCAACATGCGCGACAAACGCATGAAAAGCCATGCACTGGTGGCCGTGTTCGAAGGCAACGACGCGGCAGGCAAGGGCGGCGCGATACGTCGTGTTGCAGCGGCGCTCGACCCGCGGCAGTACGCTATCGTACCGATTGCTGCACCGACTCAGGATGAACGCGCTCAGCCGTATTTGTGGCGTTTCTGGCGGCAGATACCGGCGCGCGGCAAATTCACTATTTTTGACCGCTCGTGGTACGGCCGGGTGTTGGTCGAGCGGGTCGAGGGCTTTTGCAGCGAGTCCGACTGGAAGCGCGCTTACGCCGAAATCAATGACTTCGAAGAGCAACTCACGGACGCAGGCATTGTGGTGGTCAAGTTCTGGCTGGCCATTGATCAGCAGACCCAGCTGGAACGCTTTCAAGAGCGCGAAAAGATCCCGTTCAAGCGTTACAAGATCACCGAAGACGACTGGCGCAACCGCAAGAAATGGCCGGATTACCGCCAGGCAGTGGGTGACATGGTGGATCGTACCAGCACCGAAATTGCGCCGTGGACGCTGATCGAGGCCAACGACAAGCGCTGGGCGAGGGTCAAGGTGTTACGCACGATCAACGAGGCGCTGGAAAAGGCGTTTGGCAAAGACAAGAAGAAGTGATCGTCTGAACCGCGTGCCTGTCTGCATCGGCACTGGCGGGCGCAGCGGGGCATCATTTGCGAGGCGGGCGCGTTTTCTGCCTGATGATGTAAATGGTCACCAGCACCGCGCTGGTCAGCATGAAGGCTCGTGCCCAAGGCTGTGCGATCAGGTAGCACGACAGGCTGATGCTCAGCCACATCAGGCCGATTGCGTACACCTTGCCCTTGAGCGGGATGCCGTTGCCTTCAAGGTAGTCTCGAATCCATGGGCCAAGCCGCGGGTGGTCGACCAGCCAGTGGTAGAAACGTGGAGAGCTGCGCGCGAAGCATGCAGCTGCCAGCAGCAGAAAGGGCGTGGTGGGCAGCACCGGCAGGAATATCCCGATGACGCCCGATACCACGCTCAACCAGCCAACCGCTATCAGCAGATAGCGCACCGAGCGGTGACGGCTGGTGCGCGGTGAGTCTTGCGCCATAGGCGCCGACTCAGTGGTGGCGGGGCTTGAGGATCGCCGGCTTTTCGTCCGGAGCCTGGCAGAGCAGGTACAGGGCGGTCAGTGCTTCGGGGATTTGCACGATCATGTCGTCCATCAGGTTGGCGTCCTGAGCGATGTCGGCGAACTCCGGCTGCTCATCGAACAGGCCCGAACCGACCATGATCGGCAGGAGCATTTCGCTGACTTCTTCCTCGGCACTTTCGAACCAGGCGTTTTCACGCAGGAATACGCCTTCCATGAAGCCGATGCACCAGCCACGCAGGTCCGAATCATCCGGATCGTCGCCCAGGTCGAGATCACATGGCAGTTCGAACTCTTCGTCCGACGCCAGCTGGCGGGCAATGTGTGCCTTGAGTGCGATCAGAGTGGCTTCGACTTCTGTCTGTTGCGCCTCGCTGCTGTACTGCGGCGGCTCGGAGAACAGCGCGTCGATCCACTCGCGCTCCGGTACGTCTTCGGCACAGATGGATAGGGCGGTCAGGTAGCCATGAGCGGCCACGTAGTCCAGTGCTTCTTCGTGCAGTTCATCTGCATCGAGGAAGACTTGCAGGCGGGTTAATTGCTCAGCGAAGGACATGGAAGCGCTACCTTGAAAATAAACGATGCTGGATTCTAGGCCCTGAGCGTCCTTGGCGCCAGCGCGCAGGCCAATTGCGGTTAATTTCGACCGCTCATGTCCGAGCCATCCATTGCTCCCGAGCGCTCGGGTATACTCCCCCGTTTTGCAGTGCAGCAGGATATTCCGGGGTTTTTATGCTTGAGCAGGCACAACGCGTACTTAAAGACATCTTCGGTTACGACAGTTTTCGTGGTCGCCAGGGTGCCATTATCGAGCGTGTAGCCAACGGTGGCGATGCACTGGTGCTGATGCCGACCGGTGGTGGCAAGTCCCTGTGTTTTCAGGTGCCGGGGCTGTTGCGTGAGGGGCTCTGTGTGGTCGTCTCGCCGCTCATTGCGCTGATGGACGATCAGGTCGCCACGCTGGATGAACTCGGTGTGTCCGCTGCTGCGCTCAACTCCACCCTCAGTGCCGAGCAACAGCGTGAGCTGGCCAACCGCATTCGCCTGGGCGAAGTCAAAATGCTTTACCTCGCCCCGGAGCGCCTGGTGCAGCCGCGCATGCTGTCGTTTCTGCAAAACCTTCAAATTGCCCTGTTTGCCATCGATGAAGCGCACTGCGTATCGCAATGGGGTCATGATTTCCGCCCTGAGTACCTGCAATTGGGGCAACTGGCCGAGCTGTTTCCGGATGTGCCGCGCATTGCGCTGACTGCCACCGCCGACAAGCGTACCCGTGAAGAAATCGTCACGCGCCTGCACCTGCAGAACGCCGAGCGCTTTCTGTCCAGCTTCGACCGGCCAAACATTTTCTATCGCATCGTGCCCAAGGAACAGCCGCGCAAACAGCTGCTGGCGTTCCTCTCCGAACGGCGCAGCGATGCTGGCATTGTCTACTGCCTGTCGCGCAAGAAAGTCGATGAAGTGGCCGTATTTCTGAGCGAAAACGGCTATCCCGCGCTGCCGTATCACGCCGGGCTGCCCTCGGAAACACGTGCTGCCAACCAGAAACGCTTCCTTAATGAGGAAGGGCTGATCATGGTGGCGACCATCGCGTTCGGCATGGGCATCGACAAACCCAACGTGCGTTTTGTGGCGCACATGGATCTGCCCAAATCGCTTGAGGCCTACTATCAGGAAACCGGCCGGGCCGGGCGTGATGGTCTGCCTGCCGATGCCTGGATGGCCTACGGTCTGCAAGACGTGCTGATGCTCAAGCAGATGTTGCAGAACTCCGAAGGTGACGAGCGCCATAAGCGTCTGGAGCAGCACAAGCTCGACGCCATGCTCGCCCTGTGCGAAGAAACCCGTTGCCGTCGACAGACCCTGCTAGCCTATTTCGACGAAGACATGCCCAACCCGTGCGGGCATTGCGACAATTGCGTCGATGGCGTGCAGACCTGGGATGCCACCGAACCTGCGCGTCAGGCGCTGTCGGCCATCTACCGTACCGGCCAGCGTTATGGCGTCGGTCATCTGGTCGATGTGCTGCTGGGCAAATCCAACGACAAGGTAGAAAGCTTCGGCCATCAGCATCTGTCGGTGTTCGGGGTCGGCAAGGCACGCACCGAGGCCGAGTGGCGCTCGCTGTTCCGCCAACTGGTGGCGCGCGGGCTGGCAGACATCGACCTTGAAGGCTATGGCGGCCTGCGCTTGAGCGACACGTGCCGGCCTTTGCTGCGTGGCGAAGTTACTCTGGAACTGCGCCGCGACCTCAAGCCACAAACCACTTCAAAGAGCAGTTCCGGCAGCCCGGCGAGCCAACTGGTGCGCGGCGAAGAGCGCGAGCAGTGGGAGGCCTTGCGTGCCTTGCGGCGCAAGCTGGCCGAGGAACATGCCGTGCCGCCTTACGTCATTTTCCCGGACTCGACCCTGCTGGAAATGCTGCGCAGCAAACCCGGATCAATGGCCGAGATGGCCCGAGTGGGCGGCGTGGGCGCGCGCAAGCTGGAGCGTTACGGCGAGGCCTTTCTTGAAGTGCTCAGTGGCAAGGCCGAGGCACCACGGGTGGTGGCCGATGTACGCCACGAGCTGATCAGCCTGGCGCGTGCCGGCATGACCCCTACGCAGATTGCCGGTCAGTTGCAGTGCTCGGAAAAGAATGTCTACACCCTGTTGGCCGAGGCCATCGGCAAGCAGCAGCTGTCCATCGAGCAGGCACTGGACTTACCGGAAGACCTGTTGGGCGAGGTTCAGGATGCCTTTCTCGATGGCGAAGGAGAACTACCACCGGTGTCGGCGATTGCCGAGCAGTTTGCCGGGCGGGTGCCGGAGGGCGTTTTGTATTGCGTGCGAGCGGCGTTGCAATCGGAATTTGAGGTATAACAGCGTGCGACGAAACGTCACCGTCCCGCGCTTGCCTGAACATAAGGACCATGCTTAGCTCGCTAATAATTAGTTTGAATCATGAGTTTCCTTATGCCATTGACTGATGAACACCGTTTCGGGATGCAACTCGGACATCTCACCCGGGGCTGGCGCGCCGAACTGGATCGTCGGCTTGCCGATCTTGGCCTGTCTCAGGCGCGTTGGCTGGTCCTGCTGCACCTCGCCCGGTTCACCGAGCCGCCCACCCAGCGCGAGCTTGCGCAAAGCGTGGGCGTCGAAGGGCCGACCCTGGCGCGTTTGCTCGACAGTCTTGAAAAGCAGGGCCTGGTTCAGCGCCAGGCAGTGGTCGAGGATCGACGCGCGAAAAAGATCCTGCTCAGTGATACTGCCTTGCCACTGATTGAAAAGATTGAAACCATCGCCAATGTGCTGCGTATCGAGCTGTTCGAGGGCGTGAGCGAGGAAGATTTGCGCGTCAGCATGCGGGTGCACTCGCAGATTCTGGCCAATCTGGAAAGATCCTGAGACGAAGCCGGGCGTTCTCAACCATAATCTTGCAACGGATACTGAAGTCCAACTGATTACGTGAGAAGCCTGCTGTGGTTTCTATAAGGGTTCGCATGCTGAAGAGTTCACTGGCTGCTGTCGAAGGTGCAGGTCGCAGGGCGCGCGTGGTGTTTTGCAAGAGCGTCATAGCGGCGTCATTGCTGGCCTGCTCTACGCTGGCGTCTGCGCTGGGGCTGGGTGAAATCACCTTGCACTCGGCGCTCAACCAACCGTTGAATGCCGAGATCCAGTTGCTGGAGACCGGTGGTCTGAGCAACGAAGACGTTGTCGCCAGGCTCGCGTCGCCCGAGGCTTTTGCCAAGGCGGGTATAGAGCGGGTGTTCTTTCTCAACGACCTGCGCTTCACCCCAGTGCTGCGCGGCGATCGCGGCGTGATCCGGGTGGTTTCCACCAAACCGGTCACCGAGCCCTACCTGAGCTTTCTCGTCCAGCTGGCGCGGCCGAATGGCGATTTGCTGCACGAATATACGGTGTTGCTTGATCCTGCCACCTCACCGCAAGGTCTGGCCGCCACGCGCAGCCGCAACACGCAACGTTCGACGGCCTCGGCGCAGGAAAGCCGCATGCCGGTCGCGCCACCGGCCGCCGTGCAGGGCAAGCATTACACGGTTGCCAATGGCGATACCCTGAATGGCATTGCCAGCCGTTTGCAAGGGCCGGGTAACAAGGTTTCGGCAAGTCAGCTGGCAGACGGCATTCGTTTGCTCAATCCGCAGGCATTCGCGGCGGGCGCCGGTTCCGCGCTTAAAGTTGGCCAGGATTTGTTGCTGCCCGATTCCGCGGTATTGCCAAGTGCCGCTGCGCCTGCCGCCAGCCCGGAGGCGTCGTCACCCAAGCCTGCCGAGTTGCAGCGCACCGCCGAGCAACTGTCGGCGGCCGCCATTGAAAACCAGCAACTGGCTCAATCGCTGGAGGCGCTCAAAGCCCAGACTCAAGAATTGCAAGAGCAGATGAGTGGCAAGGACAAGCAAATCACCGCGCTGCGCAGTGATCTTGCCGTTGCGCAATCCGCTGCCCGACCTGCCACGCCTGCCGCACCTGCAATGACTCCGGCTACTCCTGCTCAACCGGCCGCTGCCCCGACGCCAGGCACCGATTCATTCCTGAGCCTGCCGATACTGCTTGCTGCCGTGTTGATTGTGCTTCTGCTTGTAGCGTTTGCTTATTCGAGACGACGCCAGCAGCGCAAACAGTCCGCAGCACCTGCTGTTGCGCCGGATGAGCAACTGATCAAACCTGCTCAGGCGACCATGCTTCCGGTGTTCGAAGTGCCCGCCGTTGCGCCACAGCCCGTGGTGCAGCCACCACCGACCCCGGCAGCGACCAAACCACCGGCAGCGCAACGTTCGGCTGGCTCTACGCCGGATGCGCTGGACGGCGTCAGCATTTACATCGCCTACGGGCGCTTTACCGAGGCGATGGGCATTCTGCGCAGCGCCCTGGAAAAGCAGCCGGAGCGTGATGACATTCGCATCCGCTTGCTGGAATTGTTGGCGGAGCAGGGCGACGGCAGCGGTTTTGTTCGCGAAGAGCAATCAGCGCTGGAGCACGGTGTTGATCCGCAGACCATTCAAGACATCCGCGACCGCTTTCCACAAATCAAGGCCGCCGAAGTTGCGCCTGTGGCGGCGGTCGTCCCTGCCGCCGCGGTCGCGGCTACTACGCTGTCTTTCGAAAAGTCCGAGCCCGAGCCAGAATCTGCCGCCTATCTGCAGCCCGACCTGGAGCCTGAACCCGCGGCGCAGCTGGACGAAACCGCCGCAGCGGCGCTGAATCCGCAGGACGAGTTTCAGTTGAACCTTGATGACCTGTCGATGGATGCCGACTGGGATCTGGTCGATCCGTTCGACAGCCCGCCGCCGCGCATCAAGCCAGCAGCGGCGACTGCTGCGCCAGCCCCCGCTGACGTCGACCCTGGTTTTTCTTCGGACCTGACTCAACTGCCGGAAGTCTTTGAGCTCTCGGATGAGCAGTTCCTCAGTGATTTCTCCGAGCCCGATGTCATCGAGCCCATCGAAGTGGTGGCACCTGCCGCCGCTGACGACCTGAGCGATGACTTTCTCGACAGTTTCATGAGCGACGACGCAGAGTTCGACCTGCTGGACCTTGAAGAGCCACCGCTCAGCCAGATCAATCAGGCGCAGGTGCTGATCGAGGAGGGCGACCTCGAGTCGGCTCGTGAAATTCTGCAACAGGTCATTGCCGAGTCCGACGAGGAGCATCGGCGCATGGCGCGGGAACTGTTGGCGGGCATCAGCTGAACCCATTGTTTCCTTGAGCGGGCGTGACCGGTCTGGCGTTTAACGAAAGATCGGCCGAATGCCCCGGCATTTCGGATACGCCACACAGCCCCAGAACTCACCGGCATTCTTGCCGGTCCGGGCCACCTTGATCACCATGGTTTTTTTACAGTGCGGACACGCTGGCGCTGCTGGCTTTGCCGGCAGCTTTGGTGTGGCCGGTTCACGACGCTTTTCCGGGCGCTTGGCGCGGCTGGTTTTGACAGGCTTTTGCGGTTGCGGTGAATGCACTGTGGGTTTGGTGGGCTGCACATGTTGTTGCTGATCCGCTGTCTGACCGGCAACCCTGCTCAGTAGCCTGCGAAACGTGCGGATCAATGCCGCCAGAGCAGATGTCGTGTTGCGTGCCATAAAGGTGCCTTGAGTCGCGTCGCGTCCAGGGGCGGCATGGTGCAGGCATCCTCGTCAGGACGCAAACTCCTACGTGGCAATCATGCCCGTCTGCTGTTCCCCGCCCCACCTAATTGCCGCCTGTCGCTAAAGCCCTGCGTTTTGTGGGCGATAACAGTGCACGAGGACTGCCGGTTGCCACCCTGAAGGGTTGTGCTACACCTTCAGCACACGCCCGGCATATCAAGCATTATCACGGAGTGAATTATTAATGCGCGTCAACATGCCTATCACGCAGACTGAACGGACTTTTCCGGCATCTGAACGCCTCATCTCCACCACCGACCTCAATAGCCACATTACCTACTGCAACGATGCCTTCGTCGCGTTGAGCGGTTTTACCCGCGAAGAACTGGTCGGCCAGCCGCATAACCTTGTGCGCCACCCGGATATGCCGGCTTCGGTGTTCGCCCATATGTGGGAAACCATCAAGCAGGGCAAGCCGTGGATGGGCGTAGTCAAGAATCGCTCCAAACAGGGTGACTATTACTGGGTCAGCGCCTACGTGACGGCGGTGTATGAAAACGGTCGAATCGTCGGCTATGAGTCCGTACGCTCGTTGCCTACCCGCGATCAGGTTCGTCGGGCAGAAGCATTGTATGCACGGCTGCGTGCTGGCAAATCGGCGGTGTCGGCAACCAGCTCGGCGGCCTATCACTTGGTTCGCCAGCTACCGATGATCCTCTGCGCCCTGGCACTCGCTGTCGGCGTCTACCTGCTCGACGATCTGCCTTCGATAATCATGATTCCGATAGTAATGGTGGTGCTGGGCGTTTTTCTGGAAATGCGTCAGCGCCGCAGCATTCGCAACACCCTTGAAGAACATCCCAAAGCGTTCACCAGTTCTTTGGTTGCGCTGACCTACAGCAACAACCGTGGCCCGCAGGCGCAACTCGATCTGGCCATGCTCAGCGAAGAAGCCCGCCTGCAAACTGCCCTGACGCGCCTGGCCGATACCGGCGAGAGCGTACGCCAGCATGCCGGGCGTTCTGCGCAACTGTCGTTGCGTCAGGCCGAGTCGCTGGACCAGCAGCGCAGTGAGGCGGATCAATCGGCTACGGCCATCAATCAGATGGCGGCGACCATTCAGGAAGTGACCCACAACGTACAGAACACTGCCCACGCCGCCGAAGAAGCTGACAAACTGGCGCAACAGGGGCGTGGTCTGGCCGATGAAAGCCTGTTGGCGATTCGGCACATGGCCAACTCGGTCACCGACATCGGCAACGCAGTGGGTGAACTGGCCAGCGCGACGCAGTCAATCGGCAGCGTGGTTGACGTGATCACCTCCATCGCTCAACAAACCAACCTGCTGGCGCTCAATGCGGCCATCGAAGCGGCCCGTGCCGGTGAGCAGGGGCGTGGCTTTGCGGTGGTGGCCGATGAGGTTCGCTCGCTGGCTTCCCGTACGCAGTCCTCGACCGAGCAGATTCAGCAAATCATCACCTCGCTGCGTGATGGTGCCGACCGTGCGGTGCAGACCGCCAACAAAGGCGAGCAGATCTCCCAGGAAAGCGTCGCCAGCGTCGAAGCCGTGCAGAAGGCCCTGGACGGCATCAGCCAGTCGGTGACCCGTATCACAGGCATGAGCCAGCAAATGGCCTCGGCATCCGAAGAACAGAGCCACGTTGCGGAAAACATCAGCCAGCAGATTACCCGTATCGCGCAACTCTGCGACGAGAGTGCCAGCCAGGCGCAGCAAGGCTCGCAGATCAGCGGCGAACTGGAAGAAATGGCGCAGTACCTGCACAGCCTGGCCGAGCGATTCAGTCGCTAAGCATGCGCAGAGGACGCAGAGCGTCCGGAACGGCATTACCACGCGGAGCGTGGTAACGAGAATTGGGGGGATTGCGCCTGGGTGCGTTCACACTACAACCCCACTGTCCGGACCTCAGCCTGACCTCAGAAGGCGTAGCCCGAAGAGGACGCAGAGCGTCCAGAACGGCATTACCACGCGGAGCGTGGTAACGAGAATTGGGGGGATTGCGCCTGGGTGCGTTTACACAAAACCCAACCCCACCACCTATCGTGCCCATCGCTCCGCGTGGGCATGCAGTTCATGACGCTCCGCGTCATCTGTTTGCCGTAACGCAGACTCCATTTGGGTGATTATCAATTATTGTCGGACAATTATTGGTATATCCGAATAAATAAGGCGCTTAACTGAAGTTGTTGAAGATATTGGCTGGAAAACTAGACAAAGTGCAGGGCGTGCAATTAAATTGCCACTACTGAATTCAATTACCTCTATATCAAAAAACCAAACAAACTCAATACATTCAAACGGATATCACTGAACTATATATCCAGTGATGCATTATCCTTATGTCCTGAAACTTGTATCAGAATTGAAATAAATCTGTTGCCAAGTGCATAACTGCAGACTATGTTCTGGAATCGCTCAATGAAGAGCCGACCATTATCAGGTGTGCAGGGATGCGAAAGTCCAAGCGTTTGGGTGCTGTCCGTTATTCGTTTAAACCAGTAGCAAGCGGTGCTCTTTGTGCGTTGTCTTTTACGTTTGGCTGCTCTGCCTACGCGGATTATGTCGAGCAGGGCAAACCGGGTGACGCTGCCAGTTGGCGTTCGGCAGAATTCCAGAGCGACTGGGGCCTGGGGCGTATTCAGGCTGATCAGGCCTACGCCGCTGGCATCACTGGCGCAGGCGTCAAGATCGGTGCGCTGGACTCGGGTTTTGATTCGTCCCACCCTGAAGCCACTTTGTCCCGCTATCACGCAGTCACCGCTACCGGTACTTACGTTGACGGTTCGCCCTTCAGCATCACCGGCGCCATCAACCCGAACAACGATACCCACGGCACGCACGTTACCGGCACCATGGGCGCGGCGCGCGATGGCGTCGGCGTGCATGGCGTGGCGTACAACGCACAGATCTACGTCGGCAACACCAATCAGAACGACAGCTTCCTGTTCGGCCCGAGCCCGGACCCGCAGTATTTCAAGGCGGTGTATGGGGCGCTGGCGGATGCCGGAGTACGCGCCATCAACAACAGCTGGGGCAGCCAGCCATCCGACGTGACCTACGCCACCGAGGCAGGTGTGCGTGCGGCCTACGCTCAGCACTACAACCGTGGAACCTGGCTGGACGAAGCGGCGAACGTCTCGCGCAAGGGCGTGATCAACGTGTTCAGTGCAGGCAACAGCGGTTACGCCAATGCCAGCGTGCGGGCGTCGTTGCCGTATTTCGAGCCAGACCTCGAAGGCCACTGGCTGGCTGTATCGGGCCTCGACAGCAGCAACGGTCAGCGCTACAACCAGTGCGGCCTGTCCAAATACTGGTGCATCACCACGCCCGGGCGACTGATCAACGGCACCGTGCCCGGCGGCGGTTACGGGATCAAGTCCGGCACCTCGATGTCTGCACCGCACGCCACCGGGGCGCTGGCACTGGTGATGGAACGCTTCCCGTACCTGAATAACGAGCAGGCGCTGCAAGTGTTGCTGACCACCGCCACCCAGCTCGATGGCTCGGTCACTCAGGCACCGACCAACAGCGTGGGCTGGGGCGTGGCCAATCTTGAGCGGGCGATGCGCGGTCCCGGTCAATTGCTCGGCACCTTCGACGCCAACCTGGGGGCCGGTGTGAGCGATGTATGGAGCAACGATATTTCCGATCAGGCGCTGCTTCAGCGTCAGGCCGAAGACACTGCCGAGCAGGCCACCTGGCAGCAAACCCTGATCAGCAAAGGCTGGCAAAACGGCGTTGCCAGCACCGCCAGCCAGCAGGATCAGGCCGATTACGCCACCGGCACTGCGCGAGCCGCCGCAGCCGCTCAGCGTCAGTACCAAGGCAGCCTGGTCAAATCCGGTGCCGGTCGACTGATTCTGCAAGGCGCCAACACCTACCGTGGCGATACCCTGGTCAACGGCGGCTTGCTGTCGGTCAACGGCTCGCTGGTTTCCGCTGTGCAGGTCAATGCGGGCGGCACGCTGGGCGGTAACGGCCAGATCGGTGGGCTGACAGCGCGCAGTGGCGGTATCGTTGCGCCGGGTAATTCCATCGGTACGTTGCAGGTCAACGGTGATGTCACCCTGCAACCGGGTTCGACCTACGCTGTTGAGCTTTCGCCCACCGCCAGTGACCGTATCGTCGCCACCGGAAGCGCCACCGTGTCAGGCGCGAACATGACGCTGGCGCTGGAGAACGCGACGCCGGTGGCCTTGAGTTCTGCACCGATCCAAAGCGTCGTAGGTCGCCAGTACAACGTGCTGCAAGCCGCCAATGGCGTGAACGGCCAGTTCGGCTCAGTGACTTCGAACTACGCGTTTCTGGGTGGCCGACTCGACTACGCAGCCAACGGCGTCGCGCTGAACGTCGAGCAAACCAGCGCATTTAGCAGCGTCGCCCAAACCCCGAATCAATCTGCCGTAGCAACCGCTGCCGAACAGCTTGGCGCAGGCAACGCGGTGTACGAAAACCTGTTGCTGACTCAAAGCGCAACTGCTGCCCGAGACAGCTTTCAGCAACTGTCCGGCGAGATCTACCCGGCCATTGGCAGCGTGCTGATCAACGACAGCCGGCAGATCCGCGATGCAGTGGGTGAGCGTCTCGGGACCAGCGTATTCGGCACTGATGGCAATACGGCCGCGCAAGACAATGTCTGGATCAAAGCCCTAGGTGCCTGGGGCAAGACCGACTCGCGTGACGATACCGCCGGTTACACCACCTCGATTGGCGGCCTGCTGGCCGGTGTCGATGGCAACCTTACCGATGACACACGTCTGGGCGTGGTCGCGGGCTACAGCGACAGCTCATTGAACATGGGCTCCGGCACGCATTCCCGGGCTTCGGTGGACAGCTACCACCTGGGCGCTTACCTCGGCCATGAAATCGGCGCACTGCGCCTGACCCTCGGCGGCGCGCACAGTTGGCATCGCATTGATGCACAACGCGACGTGCAGGTCGGCGGTGCTGCTGGCAAAGAGAAAACCAAACACGATGCCCAGAGCACGCAAGTGTTTACCGAGGCGGCGTATCGCATCCACTTGCAACCCGCGACCCTCGAGCCGTTCGCCAATCTGGCCTACGTCCACCTCAACACCGACAGCTTCTCCGAGAAGGGTGACGCGGCGGCCCTGTCTGCCGGTAGCGATAACCGCGATGCGGTGCTGAGCACTCTCGGTGTACGGGCGCTGAAAACCATCGCGATCAGCGACCGACAGAAAATCGATCTGTCGGGCAGCCTCGGCTGGCAGCACAACCTGAGCAACACCGATTCCGAGCAGCACCTGGCATTTGCCTCGGGCGGTGGCAGTTTCGGTATCGAAAGCTCGCCGCTGGTCCGTGACGCCGCGCTGGTCGGTGCTCATGCCAGCGTTGCATTGAGCAAAGACGCCAGGGTCAGCCTCGACTACAGCGGCCAACTGGCCAGCCGGGAAAAAAGCCACGGTGTCGGCCTGAGCCTTAACTGGCAGTTCTAAACCCGGCATTACCCAACCCAAACCAACCCTCAAACCAAAAAAACGACGCGCATGCAGATGCATGCGCGCGGAGATTCGTGCGCGTTAACTAAGGACGGTCGTTTCATGAAAGATGCATCCACCACCCGACACACCTCTGTCAAACCCCTCGGTCAGGCCATTCGCGCCATCAACCGCGCCTCTTGCGGCGCACTGGCCTGCTACCTCGCGACCTTGGGCGTGGCACATGCCGCACCCTATGTGGAAGCAGGTCAGGCGGGCAATGCGGCCAGCTGGCGCAGTGCCGAATTCAATGCCGACTGGGGCCTGGGCGCGATCAATGCTGATCAAGCCTACGCCGCTGGCTACTCCGGCAAGGGCATCAAACTGGGCATCTTCGACCAGCCGGTCTACGCCCCGCATCCAGAGTTTTCCAGCGCCAACAAGGTGATCAATCTGGTCACCAGCGGTATCCGTGAATACACCGACCCGTATATCCCGGTGAAGGCGGGCGACGCGTTTCGCTACGACGGCGCACCGACTCTGGACTCCGGCGGCAAACTCGGTAACCACGGCACCCACGTCGGCGGCATCGCCGGTGGCGATCGTGATGGCGGGCCGATGCATGGCGTGGCCTACAACGCGCAAATCATCAGCGCCGACAACGGCGACCCAGGCCCGGAAGACGGCATCGTGCTGGGCAACGACGGCGCGGTGTATCAGGCTGGCTGGAACGCGCTGGTCAACAGCGGCGCGCGGGTCATCAACAACAGCTGGGGCATCGGCATTACTGATCGCTTCAGCAAGGGCGGTCGCGACCCGGCCTTCCCGCATTTCACCGTGCAGGACGCGCAAGTGCAGTTCGATCAGATCCGCCAGATCCTCGGCACCCGTCCAGGCGGCGCGTATCAGGGCGCTATCGATGCCGCACGCAGCGGTGTCGTGACCATCTTCGCCGCGGGCAACGACTACAACCTCAACAACCCGGACGCGATGGCCGGGCTCGGCTACTTCGTACCGGAAATCGCACCCAACTGGCTGACCGTCGCCGCCCTGCAACAAAACCCGGATGCCGCCGCAGCTGCAACCACGCCCTACACGCTGAGCACCTTCTCGTCGCGCTGCGGCTACACCGCCAGCTTCTGCGTCTCAGCGCCGGGCACGCGCATCTACAGCTCGGTGCTCAACGGCACCAGCCTTGCAGACCTGACCGTCGGCTGGGCCAACAAGAACGGCACCTCAATGGCCGCGCCACACGTGGCAGGCAGCATGGCCGTGCTGATGGAGCGCTTCCCGTACATGACCGGCGCGCAGGTCGCCGACGTCCTGAAGACCACCGCCACCGACCTTGGCGCACCGGGCGTCGACGCGCTGTACGGCTGGGGCATGATCAACCTCGGCAAAGCAGTCAACGGCCCGAGCATGTTCGTGACCGAGGCAGATATTCCTGCCGAGTTCCGCATCGACGGCGCCTACGGCGACAGCCAGTTCGTCGCTGACCTGCCCGGCGTCGGCGCGATTGTCGACGCAGGCAAACCGACCCAACGCACTTGCACCGGGCCGCAATGCGGGCTGGATGTATGGAGCAACGGCATCTCCGGTCACGGCGGACTGACCAAGCAAGGCATCGGCACCCTGGTGCTGACCGGGGCCAACAGCTACAGCGGCCCGACGCTGGTCAATCAAGGGCGCCTGGCCATCAACGGCTCGCTGGCCTCTGCGGTCACCGTCAACAACGGCGGCATACTGGGTGGCAACGGCAGCGTCGCGTCGCTGACCGCCAACCGTGGCGGCACCGTCGCGCCGGGCAACTCCATCGGCACCCTGCAAGTGGCGGGCGACCTCAACCTGGCACCGGGCTCGACCTACGCGGTTGAATTCTCGCCCACTGCCAGCGACCGCATCGTGGTCGGCGGCACCGCGACTGTGAGCGGTGCCAACATGGCCCTGTCTCTGGAAAACGACAATCCCGCACTGCTCAGCAGCAGCCAGACCCGCAGCGTTCTGGGTCAGCAGTTCAACGTGCTGCAGGCGGCTGGCGGCATTCAGGGTCAGTTTGGTTCGGTGACGGATAACTACGCATTCCTCGACGGCAACCTGGCTTACACCGGCACTGGCGTAACCCTGGCCCTGGAGCGCAATGGCGACAGCTTCGCCAGCGCGGCGCAAACGTCCAATCAACGCAGCGTGGCCCAGGCCATTGAGCAACTGAGTGCGGGCAACTCCGTCTATGAGAGCATCATCCTCAGCCAGGACGCCGCCAGCGCACGCCGCGCCTTCACCCAACTGTCGGGAGAAGTGCACCCGGCCATCGCTACACAATTGATCAACGACAGCCGCCAACTGCGCGACGCCGTAGGTGATCGCCTGCGCGTCGAAGGGCTGTACGACCAGCCAGCAGCGGGCAGCGAAGACAATTCGGTATGGGTCAAAGCGCTCGGCGCATGGGGCAAAAACAGCGGCAGCAGCGACAGCGCCAGCTCGACCTCATCGCTGGGCGGCCTGCTGGCAGGCGTTGACGGCCTGATCAGCGAACACACCCGTTTGGGCGCGATGGCAGGTTACAGCGACACCTCGCTGAGCCTTGGCGACGACACCCACTCGCGGGCCTCGGCAGACAGCTACCACCTGGGCGCCTACATCGGCCACGAACAGGGTGCTTTGCGCCTGACTGCAGGCGCATCGCACAGCTGGCACCGCATCGACGTGAAACGCGACCTGCAATTCGGCGCGTTCTCCGACCGCCAGAAGGTCAAGCGTGACGCCCAGTCAAGCCAGGTCTTCACCGAAGCCGCCTACCGCCTGAACCTGCAACCGCTGGCACTGGAGCCTTTCGCCAACCTGGCCTACGTACACTTCGACAGCGACAGCTTCACCGAAAAAGGCGGCGCCATGGCCCTCAAAGGCAGCGACGACACCCGCGACACCGTGCTCTCGACCCTGGGCATGCGCGCCGGAAACCGCTTCAACCTCAACGACACACAAAAACTCGACGTCTCCGCCACCCTCGGCTGGCAGCACAACCTGAGCGACACCTCGTCGGAACAACACCTGGCCTTCGCCAGCGCCGGCAACAGCTTCAACGTGCAAAGCGTCTCAATGGACCGCGACGCCGCCGTAGTCGGCGCCCGCGCCAGCCTGGCGCTGGGCAAGGATGCACGCATCAACCTGGACTACAACGGCTTGCTCGGTGCGCGGGATAAAACCCACGGCGTGGGCTTGTCGCTGGATTGGCAGTTCTGATGGAGGACGCCTGCGGGGTGTAGTAGCCCCGCAGGCACTCGGTAATACCTATCGTGCCAATGCTCCGCGTTGGCACGCATCTCGTGACGCTCTGCGTCACATCCAAGCCATCACGCGAATGCTGGATCACTCATAAGTCCAAGCTTCTGCCCGCAGGGCGTGGGAGCGAACTTGTTCGCGATCTGCCGGGAACCGGCAGCAAAACCTACGTATGCGGTACATCATTTGCGAACCAAATTTCAGGCTCGGCCTAGCCATGCCTCCCCAGATCGCCTCAATAAACAAAATTTGATGGCTCAATAGCATCATGGTAAAAGCTTGCAACAGACGCCCGTCTGCACTCGCTAAGGAATAGCCATGAAAAAGACAGGGACAGGCTTCGTCGCCATACTCGCATTCCTCTGTGCCTTCTCCGCAAACGCCAGAGAAGCCCAGGTAACAGACGCCTCAATCGTCAAAGCCATCATCCAGGAATCTATCGACAGCTACCCCGGCCGCTGCCCGTGCCCCTACAACTCTGCCAGCAATGGCAGTCAATGTGGCAAACGCAGCGCGTACAGCCGCAAAGGCGGCTACGCACCCATCTGCTACAAGGATGACGTCACCAAAGAAATGATCAACGACTACCGACGCCGCCTGAAAGACTGATCCCACGAGACACAATGGCCGTTACCCACATGGCACGGCCATCACCACGCATTCAACCTAGCCGAGAAGCAGGCAGCACCGCCCGCCACCAAGACCTGCCCAAACTACGTGGCCGCGCTTCAACCTGCATCTGCGGATGCGCCAACACCATAGGCATGTCCCGCAACCGTATCCACGGCTCGCCGTGCCAGTGCAACATACTCACAGACAAACCCGGCCACTGCAGCATGCTCAGGTGCGGCGTGCAGTCATCAAACGGCAACTGCCCATCCCGCAACGCAGGCACCACCTCATTGGTAAGCCACTGCCGCAACCCACGATTCTCCGCGTGATAGTGATGCACCATCATCGCGTACGCCCCCGACTCACTGACTATCAACTCCGGCTGTGCTTCGCCGTGCAGGTCGAGCGTGATCATCCGATGCTGGTCAGCGTCCAGCTTGCGCAGCGTCCGCTCGTTCAACGGCCAGCCGATCATGCGACCGAGATCGCGGGCGCTGAACCAGGGTTGGTTTTCGAGGAGGAGGGCGAGGAGTTGGCGGTTGTGGCGGTGGAAGGGGGTTGGGGTGAAACCGGCACACACCTCGCGCGGCTGACGAGCACTGGCCTGAAACAGATTGCTTAACATGCTGACCTCTACGTATGAACTGAAATGACGTTAAAGACAAACGTAGAGCGGGCGTAAGAAAACCCAACTGAGCGGATCAGCAAAGCCGAGATTCCCGTTTGATTAGAACGATTGGAATCTGAAGCTATACGTGAACTCACTGCATCTACGTTGGGTGTTTCTTAGGCACCGGCGCATATGATACTTGCGCTAGCAACGTGTCGATATCGGACAGGGGAGGGAGGGGCTGTCAGGGGTTTCCGATTTTTTAGAGGGCAGCGGGTCTCGGCAGCTCGGATTAGCTTGAGGTTGTGCGAATAAGGATTGCTTGATAGTTATTCGATTTTAGAAACTCACGACCACTACACCGCCACAGACGGTTGGCTAAGCCGTCTGTGCTCGGGTTTGGTGATATTGAAACTCTGGTTTAGCAAAGTTAATGCTTTTTTTTGTTAGATAGCCAAGGAGATTCTTTTGATGAAATTATTTGTTTAAGTATCTCATTTTTCTGCTCGCCCATTTTTCCGTAGTGAATTTCTTTATGACATGCCGGGCAGAGAGCTGCTATAAATTGTGGGTGGTCTAAGCCGCCATCTGATAAGCGATTTATGTGATGAGGTTCTAAATAAGGCTGTTCCTTTTTTGTGACGAAAGGAGCCGATTTCTCACAGCTCTCACATGCCCCATTAGCTCTTCGTAGCACATAGTCTTTTACTGCTTGGCTTCTAGCGTACACTGTACGAATTGCCGTCATCTTGCCTTTGCTAGGCAATGCAACTGTTGCTTCATATGCGCGATTGCGGAGTATCTCTATGTCAATTTCTTGTTGGTCTTCTTGCAAGATTTCTCTCGGGCTTTCTTCGTTTGTTAGCAGATCTATTGCAGGGATTAGGTGAAAGATTAAAACTTTTCGTGTAGTGCCTTCTCGATCTGGTCCGTCGGTCCACGAAATATCTGCGCATGAAAACTCACCAACGTATTGCTGTCCTTTCCGCCCATCAAGCGCTTTGAAAAGGTGTAAAGTTCTACCGGTTTCTGCGTGTTTTTGAATAGCTAGATTACCCCTGGTTAGAGTCATATCTCCAATTTGGCCCTCACCAGTGTACGAGTAAACACCACTCGCATCGATCTCGTCCCGATACCCGTATTGTTCGCCTGACGAACCAGTGAATAAAAATACTACAGGTGCTTTATCTGATGGTGCTATCCCACTTTGGAAACTACCGCCGAACGGCGTATGAATCTCAGATCTTCGGTCATATATTTCTCCCTTTACGAATTCAAGTCTTGGTGATTTACGTAGATCTACGACCTCAAACCCGCGAGCACGAAGATATCCATTTTGTAGGCCTACCTCCAGTAAAGTCATAAACGGCAATACCGGTAGCTAGAGAAACGATTTTTTTCGCAGGGTACAGCTGTCCCTCAACTCGGATAGCAAACTTATGTGACCTATTCGATTCCCATGTAGCCCAATCAGGCTGCTTCCTGAGCTCTTTGTCGAATTTTTTTAGTGCCTTTTCAATGGCTTTTTGTTCAACCGCCGGAATCGCCACTTCATCATCCTTGTAGGAAAAATCTCCTACAACTGTACGAAATGGATGAGCCTCTTGGCTACCTATACGATTACTAAAGACAGGAATTTCTCAGATGATTTTACGCAGCTAATAAAAAAGGCCGCCTATCGGCGACCTTCTTTGTGTAGGACTGGACGATTGCAAATCAATCCCAGCTCAACGCCCCACCAGTCTGATACTCAATAACCCGAGTCTCAAAGAAGTTCTTCTCTTTCTTCAGGTCCATGATCTCGCTCATCCAAGGGAACGGGTTGCTCGTCCCTGGATACTCTTCCTTCAAGCCAATCTGGCTCAAACGACGGTTAGCGATAAACTTCAGGTAATCCTCCATCATCGCTGCGTTCATGCCCAGCACGCCGCGGGGCATGGTGTCGCGGGCGTATTCGATTTCCAGCTGGGTGCCTTGCAGGATCATCTGCGTGGCTTCTTCTTTCATCTCGGCATCCCACAGGTGCGGGTTTTCGATTTTGATCTGGTTGATCACGTCGATGCCGAAGTTCAGGTGCATGGACTCGTCGCGCAGGATGTACTGGAACTGCTCGGCGACGCCGGTCATTTTGTTGCGGCGGCCCATGGAGAGGATCTGGGTGAAGCCGCAGTAGAAGAAGATGCCTTCCAGTACGCAGTAGTAGGCGATCAGGTTGCGCAGCAGCTCTTTGTCGGTTTCGACGGTGCCGGTTTCGAACTTCGGATCGGAGATCGAACGGGTGTACTTCAGGCCCCAGGCTGCTTTTTTAGCGACCGACGGGATCTCGTGGTACATGTTGAAGATCTCGCCTTCATCCATGGCCAGCGATTCGATGCAGTACTGGTAGGCGTGGGTGTGGATCGCCTCTTCGAAGGCCTGGCGCAGGATGTACTGGCGGCACTCCGGGTTGGTGATCAGGCGGTACACGGCCAGTACCAGGTTGTTGGCAACCAGCGAGTCAGCAGTGGAGAAGAAGCCCAGGTTACGCATGACGATGCGGCGCTCGTCGTCGGTCAGGCCTTCCGGGTTTTTCCAGAGGGCGATGTCGGCGGTCATGTTGACTTCTTGCGGCATCCAGTGGTTTGCGCAACCGTCCAGGTACTTCTGCCAGGCCCAGTCGTACTTGAAAGGTACGAGCTGATTGAGGTCGGCGCGGCAGTTGATCATCATTTTTTCGTCAACGGCGACGCGGGCGCTGGCGCCTTCGAGTTCGGCCAGGCCTTCAGCAACGTCCAGTGCGTCCAGCGCTTTCTTGGCGCGGATCAGGGCAGCGGAGTCGGCGGCGGTAACGGCGCGGGCTTCTTGTGCAGCCAGGCCACCGGCGCTGTCGAGGCGGTCCATGTTGGCTTCGTTGGCGTGACCGGCGTTGGTCGCTTTGGCGACTACTTCGCCGTCTTCTTTATCGAATTCGTCCCAGCTCAGCATGGTGTAATTCTCCTGCTTGAGGGTCAGTCGGGTGGACTGGCCTGTTGGATCCAGAGGGGGTGTTGCTTGCTTTTAAGGTGTTGCGCGCAAGGAACATGAATTTTTGGCTTTTTAGGCCTTTGGGTGAGGAGGAGGGTGGCAAGGGCATGTGTGTCCTTGCCGACCTCTTCGCGGACAAGTCCGCTCCTACAGGAGTCTACAAGTCAGCATTCGGCTTGTTGGCCTCTTTGCGGACAAGTCCGCTCCTACAGGTACAGCGTCAGGCTTGGTGACCTCTCGCTCCCACAGGGTTGTGTTTATCCTGTGGGGCGAGGTGCGGTTGCCTTACTGGCAAGCCTCACAATCCGGCTCGTCGATTGCGCAAGCCTTTGGCACTGGGGCCGGGCCGGCCGGTGCTGCTTCGGTTGGACGCGGGGCGGTGATCGCCGAGTCGTCCGGGCCGTGGCCGCCGCTCGATACTGCGTTGAGCTTGCCGGTGTTGACGGTGGACTTCTCGGTGCTGGTCGCGGCCAGGGCACGGAGGTAGTAAGTGGTTTTCAGACCACGGTACCAGGCCATGCGGTAGGTCACGTCCAGCTTCTTGCCCGAAGCGCCAGCGATGTACAGGTTCAGCGACTGAGCCTGGTCGATCCACTTTTGACGACGGCTTGCCGCGTCGACGATCCACTTGGTGTCCACTTCGAAAGCAGTCGCGTAAAGCTCCTTGAGCTCCTGCGGGATGCGCTCGATCTGTTGTACCGAACCGTCGTAGTACTTCAGGTCGTTGATCATGACCGAGTCCCACAGGTCGCGAGCCTTGAGGTCGCGAACCAGGTACGGGTTGATCACGGTGAATTCGCCGGACAGGTTCGATTTCACGTAGAGGTTCTGATAGGTCGGTTCGATCGACTGCGACACGCCAGTGATGTTGGCGATGGTGGCGGTCGGTGCGATGGCCATGATGTTCGAGTTACGGATACCTTTCTGCACACGGGCACGAACCGGCGCCCAGTCCAGGGTTTCCTTCAGGTCGACATCGATGTACTTCTCGCCACGCTGCTCGATCAGGATCTGTTGCGAATCCAGCGGCAGGATGCCTTTGGACCACAGCGAACCCTGGAACGTCTCGTAGGCACCGCGCTCGTCGGCCAGGTCGCAGGACGCCTGGATGGCGTAGTAGCTGACCGCTTCCATGGACGTGTCGGCGAACTGCACGGCAGCATCGGAACCGTACGGGATGTGCTGCAGGTACAGCGCATCCTGGAAGCCCATGATGCCCAGGCCGACCGGACGGTGACGCAGGTTGGAGTTCTTGGCCTGCGGCACGGAGTAGTAGTTGATGTCGATAACGTTATCGAGCATGCGCACTGCTACATCGACGGTGCGCTTGAGCTTGTCGGTGTCCAGCTTGCCGTTGACGATGTGGTTCGGCAGGTTGATCGAGCCCAGGTTGCAGACCGCGATCTCGTCCTTGTTGGTGTTCAGGGTGATCTCGGTGCACAGGTTCGAGCTGTGAACCACGCCCACGTGCTGCTGCGGGCTGCGCAGGTTGCACGGGTCCTTGAAGGTCAGCCATGGGTGGCCGGTTTCGAACAGCATCGAGAGCATCTTGCGCCACAGATCCTTGGCCTGGATGGTCTTGAACAGTTTGATCTTGCCCGGGTATTCGGTCAGCGCTTCGTAGTACTCGTAACGCTCCTGGAAGGCCTTGCCGGTCAGGTCGTGCAGGTCCGGTACTTCGGATGGCGAGAACAGGGTCCACGGGCCGTCGTCGAAGACGCGCTTCATGAACAGGTCAGGGATCCAGTTGGCGGTGTTCATGTCGTGGGTACGACGACGATCATCACCGGTGTTCTTGCGCAGCTCGATGAACTCTTCGATGTCCATGTGCCAGGTTTCCAGGTAGGCACAGACAGCGCCCTTGCGCTTGCCGCCCTGGTTGACCGCAACGGCGGTGTCGTTGACCACTTTCAGGAACGGCACGACGCCTTGCGATTTGCCGTTGGTGCCCTTGATGTACGAGCCCAGCGCACGAACCGGCGTCCAGTCGTTGCCCAGGCCGCCTGCGAATTTGGACAGCATGGCGTTATCGTGGATCGCGTGGTAGATGCCCGACAGGTCATCCGGCACGGTGGTCAGGTAGCAGCTGGACAGCTGTGGACGCAGGGTACCAGCGTTGAACAGCGTCGGGGTCGAGGACATGTAGTCGAACGACGACAGCAGGTTGTAGAACTCGATGGCGCGGTCTTCACGGGCTTTCTCTTCGATTGCCAGGCCCATGGCCACACGCATGAAGAAGATCTGCGGCAGTTCGAAACGCACGCCATCCTTGTGGATGAAGTAACGGTCGTACAGGGTTTGCAGGCCCAGGTAGGTGAACTGCTGATCGCGCTCGTGGTTGATGGCCTTGCCGAGTTTTTCGAGGTCGAATTCGGCCAGTACAGGGTTGAGCAGTTCGAACTTGATACCGGTGGCGACGTAGGCAGGCAGCGCCTTGGCGTACAGGTCGGCCATTTCGTGGTGGGTGGCGCTGTCGGCGACACCGAGGAAACCCAGGCCTTCGGCGCGCAGGGTGTCCATCAGCAGGCGGGCGGTGACGAACGAGTAGTTCGGCTCACGCTCGACCAGGGTACGTGCGGTCATGACCAGTGCGGTGTTGACGTCTTTCAGCGCCACGCCGTCATACAGGTTTTTCAGGGTTTCGGTCTGGATCAGGTTGGCGTCGACTTCAGCCAGGCCTTCACACGCTTCGGTAACGATGGTGTTCAGACGACCCATGTCCAGCGGCGCAAAGCTGCCGTCGGCGAGGGTGATGCGGATCGACGGGTGAGCCTGGACCTGATCTTCAGGGGCACGAACGGCACGCTCCTTGGCGCGCGAATCACGGTAGATGACGTAGTCGCGAGCCACTTTCTGCTCGCCGGCACGCATCAGCGCCAGTTCGACCTGATCCTGGATTTCTTCGATGTGGATGGTGCCGCCCGAAGGCATGCGCCGTTTGAACGTGGCGCTGACCTGTTCGGTCAGGCGTGCAACGGTGTCGTGGATGCGCGACGAGGCGGCAGCGTTGCCGCCCTCAACTGCAAGAAACGCCTTGGTGATGGCAACGGTGATCTTGTCATCCGTGTAAGGAACGACAGTGCCGTTACGCTTGATCACGCGCAGTTGACCGGGAGCAGTGGCAGACAGGTCCTGTGGGGTCTGGCTGGCCTGCGGCGCGCCGGTCGGCGAGTTCTCGCGAGTTGTGTCTGTTTGCATGTGTGACTCCACGTTCCTTTAAGTTTGTTCGGGCATTGCTGCCCACCGTTTCGTTTCGAGCAGTAAGTCGCAAAAGGCGACTCAAGGGCTCCAAAACGAAGGTGGAAGCGGGAGGTGCAGCCGCTTCCAGGTTTTGAAGCCAAAAAGGACCGGGCTGTGCCCGATCCTTTGAAAATCTGATGAAGAATGCGTGTTCGATGTTGCAAAACGTATACGGGATGGCTCTGGCTCAAGCGCGAGCGGTTTGGGTGCCTAAACCGGCTTGAAGTTCAACCCCTCAGACGCAACAAAAATGCTTGAATTTCCCATTTGAGTTGTGCTGGTGTTTTTGCGAAAAACCCCACATGTAGGGTGTGTCTCGTCGCCGGGCTACAAGATAATGCGTTTTGGACATGAATTGCAACGCACCGCCTGTGGATAAAGTGTGTGTAGTTTGTGTATGAATCGCACACCATGCGTGTAGGCCGCATAACTACTGGATCGTGACCGTTTGTCACCGATTTCTGTAGGTGCTGGCGACAGGTTGCTGATTTTTGAGGGCGCGAACCCTATCACAAAAAAACGCTGCTGCAAGACCTGTCTGGCATGTGATGTGCTAAGCCGCGCCGGGTGTCGTGCGAGGTGGGCGGCGGTTGCTACACTCGCCTGCGACGCGGTGCCGCAACCCTTGTTTTGAATAACAACAATGGGTCAATCACAACAAGGGGAGATTGCTTTGGAGCCACACACCTGGCATGTACTGATTGTCGAAGATGACCAGCGACTGGCCGAGCTGACCAGCGATTACCTGCACAACAACGGCCTGCGCGTGAGCATTGAGGGCAATGGCGCGCTGGCGGCGGCGCGAATCATTGCCGAACAGCCGGATCTGGTGATTCTCGACCTGATGCTGCCCGGTGAGGACGGTTTCAGTATCTGTCGCTCGGTACGTGACCGTTACGACGGGCCGATTCTGATGCTCACCGCGCGCACTGATGACACCGATCATATTCAGGGGCTCGATACCGGGGCTGACGATTTCGTCTGCAAACCGGTGCATCCGCGCGTGCTGCTGGCGCGTATTCATGCCTTGCTGCGCCGCAGTGAAGCGCCGCAGGTGCCTGCTGCAGAGCTGCGGCGGTTGGTGTTCGGCCCGTTGGTGGTGGACAACGCCCTGCGCGAGGCCTGGCTGCGCGAGCAGAGCATCGAACTGACCGGCGCCGAATTCGACCTGCTGTGGCTGCTGGTGGCCAACGCCGGGCGCACGCTGTCCCGCGAGGAAATCTTCACTGCGCTGCGCGGTGTAGGTTATGACGGGCAGGATCGCTCTATCGACGTGCGTATCTCGCGCATCCGCCCGAAAATCGGCGACGACCCCATCCACCCGCGTCTGATCAAGACCGTGCGCAGCAAGGGCTATCTGTTTGTGCCCGAAGCGGCGCAGGACATGAGCGGCCACGTGTTCAGCGGCTGACCTTATGAACTCGATCTTTCTGCGGATCTACGGCGGCATGCTCGGCGTACTGGTGCTGGTCGCGCTGCTTGGCGTGTTCGCCCTGCACGTGCTCAATCAGTCGCGCGGCGAGCAATACCGCGAACGTCTGGCCCACGGCACCTTTACGGTGATGGCCGATAACCTTGTGCCGCTCAACGACATCGAGCGCCGCCGCGCCCTGGCGATCTGGGAGCGCTTGCTGGGGATTCCCCTCAGCCTGCAAAGCATCGAGCAGGCTGGACTGGACAGCGGCGCGCGCGGTCGTCTGGCGCGTGGGCAGGTGGTGGTCGAGCAGATCGGCCCGCACGCCGCCAGGGTCTATCGTCAGTTGAACGACAAGGAGCCGCTGCTGCTGAGCGGCGAGGTGCAGCAGATCACCGAGCAACTGGCGCGAGCCACTATTTACCTGCTGATCGACGAGCTGGTGCGCTTTCCGGTCGATGAGCAACCGGCGCGCCTGCAAGCCCTGCGCATCGACAAGGGCTTTGGTTTCGACTTGCATCTACTGGCGCTGGACCAGGCTGACCTGGACGATGACCAGCGCCGCCGCATCTATGAAGGCGACACGGTGATGGCGCTGGGCAAGGGCGGCGACTCGATCCGCGTGCTGGCCGGAATCGTCGACACCAACTGGGTGCTGGAAATCGGCCCGCTGTATCAGATGAACCCTTATCCGCTGCACTGGCTACTGGTGATCGCCTTGATGGGCCTGTGTTTCATCGGTCTGGTAGTGTATTTGCTGGTGCGGCGTCTGGAGCGACGGGTGCTGGAGCTGGAAGCGGCGGCAACGCAGATTGCTCAAGGCAGCTTGCAAACCCGCGTGCCGACCGAGGGTTCCGACTCGGTGGGGCGTGTGGCGGCAGCGTTCAACAGCATGGCCGAGCATCTGCAGCGCTCGTTGATGATCCAGCGCGAGCTGGTGCGTGCGGTGTCTCACGAGCTACGCACGCCGGTTGCACGCTTGCGTTTCGGTCTGGAGATGGTCAGCGACGCCACCACTCCCGAGGCGCGACGCAAATACATGCGCGGCATGGACAGCGATATTCAGGACCTCGACAAACTGGTCGATGAAATGCTCACTTACGCGCGCCTTGAGCAAGGCGCGCCGACCCTGAACTTCCAGCGTGTCGATCTGGATGCGCTGATCGATCAGGTGATCGCCGAACTGGCACCCTTGCGCGCCGATGTGCGGGTTTCACGGGGCGAATGTTTGACCTCTGAAGAGGGCGAAGCCGCCTGGGTCGAGGCAGAACCGCGTTATCTGCATCGTGCGGTACAGAATCTGGTGAGCAACGCGATGCGCCATGCGGAAAACGAGGTGCGTATCAGTTACCGACTGGAGGCGCAGCAGTGCCGTATTGATGTGGACGACGACGGTCCCGGTGTTCCGGAAGAGGCGTGGGAGCAGATTTTCACGCCGTTCATGCGTATCGATGACAGCCGCACCCGAGCGTCAGGCGGGCATGGGCTGGGCCTTTCGATTGTGCGGCGGATCATCCATTGGCACGAAGGTCGCGCGCTGATTGGCCATAGTGTCAGCCTGGGTGGCGCGTGTTTCAGCCTGTCCTGGCCGCGTACGCAGGTGCCGCGTTGAGTGCTCAGCTGTTCAGTGGTCCGCTTGAGCGCTTCGGGCAGACGTTGCTGGCGGCAGATGATTCGCGCCCTGATTCGCGCCCTGTAGTGGCGTTGTCTGATCTGCTGCAAACCGAGCGGCTTGATCAGTTACTGCTGAGCATTTACGGGCCGCAGTTGATGCCCAGCCAATTGCCGGTGCTGGTGTCGCAGTGGGCCAAGTTTTACTTCATGCAGATTGTTCCGCCGGTGCTGGTTGCCAGTCTGGTGCATGGCTGGCATTGGCCGTTGGCGCTTGGGCAGGTCGCACTGGCAGTGGATGAACGTGGCCTGCCGAATGGTGTTCGGTTGGCGGGGGAGGGAGAGGCCTGGCGGGGCATTCCGGCTGATCCGTTTCAACAGTTTGCCGGATTGCTTGATGACAATCTGCAGCCCTTTATTGCCGCATTGAGCGCCTATGGCGGGCTGCCCTGCGCGGTGTTGTGGAGCAGCGCCGGGGATTATCTGGAAGGCTGTCTTGTGCAACTGGCCACGTGCAGCACTGTGTCATTGGCGCCAGGGCTGGCGCTGTTGAGAGAGAGGAAAAGGCCGGATGGGCGGGCCAATCCTCTGTTTCAGGCGGTGCGTTACGTTCCGCAGGCGCAGGGTGGTGAACCGCGCAGGCAACGGCGTGTGTGCTGCCTGAGTCATCGTGTGGAGTGGGTCGGGCGTTGCGAGCATTGTCCGCTGCCCGGCTGATCAGCCTTCGACTGCGACCAGACTCAACAGATGATCACCCAGCACACTGAACTGGCCGTCGAGTTCCTTGCCTGCGTGCCATTCACTGGACAGATCGATGAGCAGGCGCAAGCGGGCGCTGCCGTCGGCGGACCATTCAAGCAGTTGCGCGTCTTCAAAATAGAAGCGCTTTTGCACGATGGGATAGAGCGCCTTGAACAGCGCTTCCTTGATCGAAAAGGTCAGGGTCACGCGCAACGCGATCTGATCCTGCGGGCCTGCTGCCATGTCGGCCAGCTCGGCAGCCGTCAGAATTTCCCCGGCCAGTCGCGAGGCACGCTCATGGCTCAGCAGGTTCTCCGTGTCCAGCCCTAGCCCGCGCCATTGTCGCTTGTGCGCCACCACAGCGGCGGCCCAGCCGGTGCTGTGGGTGATCGAGCCACAGACATCAGCGGGCCAGATTGGCGCGCGGTCTTCCCCCACCACCGGAACATGTAAGCGGCCATCCAGCTGACGCATGGCTTCGCGGGCGCAGAGACGACCGGCGAGAAATTCGGCCTGACGCTTGGCGACTGAGCGCTGAATGCTCGCAGGCATCTGCACCGCACAGCGCTGAAAATCGCCGTCGATCAGCGTGTGCGGATCAAACCGCCCACTGACCAGCATCGCGCCCGGCAGCGCATGCGGCAACGGCCAGTGCTGAACGAGTTCGGGACAGCAGACGGGAAGGTCGGGTAATTGAGTCATGGGCGGCATTTTGCCGGGGGAACGGGTTTGAGGGAAGGGCACTGGTAACTATCCGCGCCCTTCTTGACGACGCAGAGCGTCGCGACCTGCATTCCCACGCTGGAGCGTGGGAACGAGAATCCCACTATCGTGCGTCGCTCCGCGTCGCATGCCGTTCCGGACGCTCCGCGTCCTCTTGACGACGCTGGGCGTCGCGACCTGCATTACCACGCTGGAGCGTGGGAACGAGAATTTCAACTATCGTGCGTCGCTCTGCGTCGCATGCCGTTCCGGACGCTCCGCGTCCTCTTGACGACGCTGGGCGTCGCGACCTGTATTACCACGCTGGAGCGTGGGAACGAGAATCCCACTATCGTGCGTCGCTCCGCGTCGCATGCGTTTCCGGACGCTCCGCGTCCTCTTGACGACGCAGAGCGTCGAGATCTGCATTCCCACGCTGGAGCGTGCGGAACGAGAATCCAACTATCGTGCGACGCTCCGCGTCGCATGCCGTTCCGGACGCTCCGCGTCCTCTTGGCGACGCAGAGCGTCGCGACCTGCATTCCCACGCTGGAGCGTGGGAACGAGAATCTCAACTATCGTGCGTCGCTCCGCGTCGAATGCCGTTCTGGACGCTCTGCGTCCTCTTTGCCAGGTAGAGCAAAAAGCTGGTCACACTTTCATCATTTCCACCCACTCAGTCGGGATGTACCGTTCGGGCCTCTGATGATTCAAGGACGAACTCATGGGCCGAAGCCGGTACACCATCGCCGAACGTGAAAAACCCCACTTTCTGACCTGTACGGTGGTGGAGTGGTTGCCGCTTTTTACCCGGCCTGCTCTGGTGGACGTTCTGTTGAACGCATGGCGCTATCAACAGGCTCATCAAGGACTGCAGCTCTTCGGGTATGTCGTCCTGGAAAACCATCTGCACTTCGTGGCCCAAGCCCCCGAGCTAGATAAATGTGTGAACAGTTTCAAGTCTTTCACTGCCCGGCAGATAATCCACGTCCTCGAGAAAGCGAATGCCCAGAGCGCGCTTCAGCGTCTGCGCTTTGTCAAACCCATGCACAAGACCGACAGGGTTTATCAGGTCTGGCAGGAAGGGTCTCATGCCGAGCTTGTCTGGAATGAAGCAGTGATGCGTCAAAAGCTCGATTACATTCACCACAACCCGGTAAAGAGAGGCTATGTGGACATCGGTGAGCACTGGAGATACTCCAGCGCTCGCGATTATGAGGGGCAGCGCGGTTTGATCGATATTCAGCGCTGGTATTAGCGAATTGATGCGACGCAGAGCGTGCGGAACGAGAATCCAGCTATCGTGCGACGCTCTGCGTCGCATGCCTTTCCGGACGCTCCGCGTCCTCTTGACGACGCAGAGCGTCGAGACCTGCATTCCCACGCTGGAGCGTGGGAACGATGATCGCAACTATCGTGCGACGCTCCGTGCAGAAGGAGCATCTGCTAGTCAACCAAATATCTTCTTGAAGAACACCTGCATGTCTGACCATGAGCTCTGGTCGGCAGCCTTGTTGTAGCCGATGTCCGGGCCGCCGTGGTCGCCGTGGCTCAGGCGGTCGGCGTCGGGGTTGGTGAAGCCGTGTTTGGCACCGTCGATGCTGACGAATTTGTAGTCTGCCTTGGCGTCGTCCATTTCCTTTTTGAACGCCGCAACGTTTTCAGCGGTGACCATGCTGTCCTTGGCGCCGTGCTCGACCAGCATCGGCACTTTGATGCCTGGTTTGGCCGGGGTATTGGTGACCAGTGCGCCGTGGAAGCTCACTACGCCCAGCAACGGTTCGCCGCGCCGCGCCGCGTCCAGCACGATCTTGCCGCCGAAGCAGTAACCGATCGCTGCAATTTTTTTCGGGTCGGTCTGAGGTTGCTTCTTCAATTGCTCCAGCCCGGCATCAAAGCGCTTGTCAGCCGCATCGCTGTCCTTCAGCGCAGCCTGCATGAATGCCATCGCGTCCTTCGGGTGCTCGGTGTTCTTGCCTTCGCCGTACATGTCGATAGCCATGGCGCTGTAGCCCAGGGCAGCCAGGTCGCGGGCGCGGCGCTTGGCGTAGTCGTTCAGGCCCCACCACTCGTGAACCACCAGAACACCGGGGCGTGGACCTTTTACCGCGTCGTCGTAAGCGTAGTAACCCACCAGTTTGGTTCCGTCGGCACTCTTGTAATCGATCTGCTCGGTCTTGATCGCTGCCTGAGCGAGTCCGGTCAGGCCCATCATGATCATTGCAATCCACACACGCATGGTCAGCTCCTTTTGATAGTTTGAGGTCGCAAACAACCATAGCCGATTCCGCTGCATCCGGTGTAGATGACTGTTCAGCGCCGGTTCATGGCGTGTTCAGTCGGGGTTCAGCCCGGCGCGATTACTGTTGGGCCGTACCTTGACAGCGTCCCCGAGCGCAAAAGGAGTCGATATGTTGAATCTCAACAAGTTTTTCCTGGCCTTGGCTTTTCTGGGTGGCAGCGCCGCAGCGCAGGCGGGCGATGGTCGGCTTGACGTGGCTCGTATCGAGTTCGGCAAGACCAGCGAAAGGCTTGATGACGCCAACAGCTGGGGGCATGCGCTCGGGGAACAGGCACATACCAATGTTTCTGTGGGCACACTTTATTCACCGCCGGTTTACGGCACCCTGACAGGGACTCACAATGGTGTGCCTGTCAGCCGCGAAATCCTGCTGGGCAGCTATGATGTGACACAACACGTGCCCGTCAGCGCCCGCCTGTTGAGTACTGATGCGACGATGTCGTTTCATTCTTTGTCTTGAGGCTGCGATTGTGCCTGGGAGAGCTGCATGAAGTTGTTGGTAGTTGAGGATGAAGCGCTGCTGCGCCATCACTTGCGAACCCGTCTGACCGAAGCGGGACATGTGGTGGAAGCGGTGGCCAACGCTGAGGAAGCGTTGTATCAGGTCACGCAATTCAATCACGACCTGGCCGTGATCGATCTGGGCTTGCCGGGCATCGGTGGGCTGGACCTGATTCGGCAGTTGCGCACCGTGGGCAAGGCGTTTCCTATTCTGATCCTGACCGCGCGCGGCAATTGGCAGGACAAGGTCGAAGGGCTGGCGGCCGGCGCTGACGACTACGTGGTCAAACCCTTCCAGTTCGAAGAGCTGGAAGCGCGGCTCAACGCCTTGTTGCGGCGTTCCAGCGGCTTCATTCAGTCCACCATCACGGCTGGCCCGCTGCTGCTGGACCTCAATCGCAAGCACGCCGCGCTGGCTGAACAACCGCTGGCGCTGACCGCCTACGAATACCGCATCCTTGAATACCTGATGCTCCATCACCAGCAAGTGGTGCCCAAAGAGCGCCTGATGGAGCAGCTGTATCCTGATGACGACGAGCGCGACCCAAACGTGATCGAAGTGCTGGTCGGCCGCCTGCGGCGCAAGCTGGACAGCAACGTGGCGTTCAAACCTATCGAAACCGTGCGCGGCATGGGCTACCTGTTCAATGAGCGCTGTACGTGATTCGTTCGCTTCGCCTGCGCCTGATGTTGGGTGCCGCCACTCTGGCGGTGATCTTCATGTTGCTGATGCTGCCTGCTTTGCAGGGGGCGTTCAGCCTGGCGCTGCGTGGGGCGATAGAGCAACGCCTGGCTTCCGACGTGACCACCATGATTTCGGCGGCGCGCGTCGAAGACGGTCATCTATTGATGCCGTCTGTGCTACCGGGCGAACAGTTCAACCTGCCGGGCAGTCGTCTGCTGGGCTACATCTATAACCGCCAGGGACAGATGGTCTGGCGCTCACTGTCCACCGAAGGCGAGAACATCGACTACCGCCCGCAGTATGACGGGCAGGGCAGCGAGTTCACCAAGATCAAGGAAATCAATGGCGATGAGTATTTCGTCTATGACGTCGAGATCCGGCTGCTCGGCGGGCGCAATGCCGCGTTCAGTATCGTCGCCGTGCAGCCCTTGCGTGGCTATCAGGAAACCATCGACGGTTTGCGCCGCAAGCTCTATCTGGGCTTTGGCGCAGCACTGGCGGTGCTGCTCGGGTTGCTGTGGATGGGCCTGACCTGGGGGTTGCGTGCCTTGCGCGGCTTGAGCCAGGAACTGGATCAGGTGGAAGCCGGCGTGCGCGACAGCCTGAGCGAGGAACATCCCAGCGAACTGCTGCGTCTGACCGACTCGCTCAACCGCCTGCTGCGCAGCGAACGTGAACAACGGATTCGTTACCGCGATTCGCTGGATGACCTGGCCCACAGCCTTAAAACACCGCTGGCGGTCTTGCAGGGGGTCAGCGAAAACATCGCCAAGCGTCCCGAGGATGTCGAGCAGGCGTGGGTGCTGCAATCGCAGATCGAGCGCATGAGCCAACAGATTGGCTATCAACTGCAACGGGCCAGCCTGCGCAAGAGCGGTCTGGTGCGCCATCACGTCATGCTGCGGCCTGTGGTCGAAAGCCTGTGCAACACACTCGACAAGGTGTATCGCGACAAACAGGTCAAGGCCACGCTGGACCTGCCGGAGCATTGTCAGGTGCATATGGAAGAGGGCGCGTTGCTGGAAATGCTCGGCAACCTGCTGGAAAACGCCTATCGGCTATGCCTGAGCGAAGTACGCGTGAGCTTTACCCGCTCAGCGGACGGCGATGAACTGTGCGTCGAAGACGACGGCCCCGGCGTTCCGCAGAGCCAGCGCGCGCGCATTCTCGAGCGTGGCGAACGCCTGGACCGCCAGAACCCTGGGCAAGGCATTGGTCTGGCGGTGGTCAAGGACATCATCGAAAGCTACGGCGCACAACTGACCCTGGGCGATTCCCCGCTGGGCGGCGCGGCGTTCAGGATTCATTTCCTGGCGCAGTGAGGGTGTGTTCGTCCAGTTTCAAGAGCGGACGCAGAGCGTCCAGAACGGCATGCCGACGCGGAGCATTGGCACGATAGTGTTATCACACCTGTCGTTCCTCACGCTCCAGCGTGGCAATGCCGTGCGTGACGCTCTGCGTCACACCTCTGCGCGTCACCGAGCACTCCTGTCACCACAGAAAGACGGCGGATACCCGCCACTGTGTGCCCATTTTTCCCACCATACGGCGGAAAACCGCCACGTCTTTTTCGGATTGCGTCTACCGTTACCCGTCTGCGCCTTGTAATGCGGGGTTTTGATGGCTATTTGATTCTATGGCACGCCTATTGCTATCTACATGGCAGAGGCCTGCCTTGCGCAGCTCGACAAAACAAATCCCTCCAGTGCAGGAGGGTTAGCGCTTTATAGGCTCGCGTGCATCAGGTGAAGATGCCGACGACGCCCTTGAGGAAAACTGCAATGACGACTCGTCAGCCCATCTACAAATCCCTCTATTTTCAGGTAATCGTTGCGATTGTCATCGGTATCCTGATCGGTCACTTCTACCCGGACACCGGCAAGGCTCTAAAGCCACTGGGTGACGGGTTTATCAAACTGATCAAGATGGTTATCGCGCCGATCATCTTCTGTACCGTCGTGAGCGGCATCGCCGGCATGCAGAACATGAAGTCGGTCGGCAAGACCGGCGGTTATGCGCTGCTGTACTTCGAGATCGTTTCGACCATCGCTCTGCTGATCGGTCTGATCGTGGTCAACGTGGTTCAGCCGGGTGCTGGCATGAACATCGACGTCAGCACGCTCGACGCATCCAAGATCGCGGCTTATGTGACTGCCGGTCAGGATCAGAGCATCGTCGGCTTCATCCTCAACGTGATTCCGAACACCATCGTCGGCGCGTTTGCCAACGGCGATATCCTGCAAGTCCTGATGTTCTCGGTGATCTTCGGCTTCGCCCTGCATCGTCTGGGTTCGTACGGCAAGCCGGTTCTGGACTTCATCGATCGCTTCGCCCACGTGATGTTCAACATCATCAACATGATCATGAAGCTGGCACCCATCGGTGCGTTTGGTGCCATGGCCTTCACCATCGGTGCCTACGGCGTAAGCTCGCTGGTGCAGTTGGGTCAGTTGATGATCTGCTTCTACATCACCTGCGCGCTGTTCGTGGTGCTAGTGCTGGGTGCCATCTGCCGCGCTCACGGTTTCAGCATCTTCAAGCTGGTTCGCTACATCCGTGAAGAGCTGTTGATCGTACTGGGTACTTCCTCGTCGGAATCGGCCCTGCCACGCATGCTGATCAAGATGGAGCGTCTGGGCGCCAAAAAATCTGTCGTGGGTCTGGTTATCCCGACGGGTTACTCGTTCAACCTCGACGGTACGTCGATCTACCTGACCATGGCTGCCGTGTTCATCGCTCAGGCGACCAACACGCACATGGACATCACCCACCAGATCACTTTGTTGCTGGTGTTGCTGCTGTCCTCCAAGGGTGCTGCTGGCGTAACCGGTAGCGGCTTCATCGTTCTGGCTGCAACCCTGTCGGCTGTCGGCCACCTGCCGGTTGCCGGTCTGGCGCTGATTCTGGGTATCGACCGCTTCATGTCCGAAGCCCGCGCCCTGACCAACCTGGTCGGTAACGCTGTTGCCACCGTTGTGGTTGCCAAGTGGGTCGGCGAGCTGGACACCGACAAGCTGCAATCCGAGCTGGCTTCCGGTGGCAGTGCCATCCTGGAAACCCGTCCTGAAGACGACCTCGGCGTTGCCGAAGGCCCGGCTCCGGCCAATGCGGTGAATACCACCAAAACCGTCTGATTAACCGTCAGGCCATAAAAAACCCATCTTCGGATGGGTTTTTTTATGCTCGTCGTTTGCGCGGGGGTTATTCCGTGCGCGTCTCGCCGCTGAACACCAACGGCTCGCGGCAGCGGCGGCACAGGTAGCGCCGGCCCTTGCGAACCATGCTATGACGCTGGGCAGTGAACGGAAAGTCGCTGTCCGGGCAAGGGCAGCGGTAGATGTAACGGATCACGCTGCGTCGCTTGACGGCGTAGGTGTGGCAGCGGTTGGGTGGCAGTTCATAGACGCCGCGCATGATCAGTTGCCATTCTTCGCCATGTGGCTGGATGCTGCCGCCAAACAGCTGGTGGGCAATCAGGTGCGCGACTTCGTGCGGCACTGTCTGGCGCAGGAAGTCTTCGGCGTTTTCCTTGTAGAGCTGCGGATTGAAGCGCAGCAGGTTTTCGTGCAGGTGAGCGACACCAGCCTTCTGGCCGCGCAACTGGAAACTGACCACTGGGCGTTTGAAGGTGCGCTTGAAGAAGGTTTCGGCTTGTTGGTAACAGGTTTCAACGCGTGAATTGAGTTGGTCGGGCATGCTTTAGGATTCTCCAGTGCGCCAAGTATGCCGCAATGTGGCTACGCTCTGAAAATGCTGGCCGCCCGGTGGTCGTTTTTGATCAAGGGCGATTGCCAGCCTGAACAGCACGCGCGCAGCATATTTAACCAAAGGTCGGTTATAGGTAAAATGCCCGGCTTTTCTCAAGCTACCGTCAGCGGATATTTCCATAAATGGGCACCCTTTCAGTCAATCAGAACAAACTGCAGAAACGTCTGCGTCGGCTGGCCGGCGAGGCGGTTGCCGACTTCAACATGATCGAAGAGGGTGACAAGGTCATGGTCTGCCTGTCCGGCGGTAAGGACAGTTACACCATGCTCGATGTGCTGATGCACTTGCAGAAAGTCGCGCCGATCAAATTCGACATCGTGGCCGTCAACATGGACCAGAAGCAGCCTGGCTTCCCCGAGCACGTGCTGCCTGCGTATCTGAAAGAGCTGGGTATCGAGTACCACATCGTCGAGAAAGACACGTATTCAGTGGTCAAGGAATTGATTCCTGAAGGCAAGACGACCTGTTCGCTGTGTTCACGGCTGCGTCGTGGCACGCTGTATACCTTCGCTGATGAAATAGGTGCTACCAAGATGGCACTGGGGCATCATCGAGACGATATCGTCGAGACGTTCTTCCTCAATATGTTTTTCAACGGCTCGCTCAAGGCCATGCCACCCAAACTGCGTGCCGACGATGGCCGTAACGTGGTGATTCGTCCATTGGCGTATTGCCATGAAAAGGACATTCAGGCCTATTCGGACCTTAAACAGTTTCCGATCATCCCGTGCAACCTCTGCGGCTCTCAGGAGAACCTGCAACGTCAGGTGGTCAAGGACATGTTGATCGACTGGGAGCGCAAGACACCGGGTCGTACGGAAAGCATCTTCCGCGCCCTGCAGAACGTACAGCCCTCGCAACTGGCTGACCGCAACCTGTTCGACTTCAGCAACCTGCGCATCGACGAAACCGCTGCGTCGCGGTTCGTCAATGTGGTGAATATCTGAGGGTGCTCAGTGGTTGACGGTGAACGCCAGCATGGCTGACAGCTGGCACATCGGCCGACCGCTTTCTGCGTGCCATTGGTTGAACACGTCCTGCACAATTGCCTGATCGCGTTTGCTGGTAGGCACGCGGTCAACAATATCCTGCGCGTTCAGCGCGGCCACCACGTCCCAGGTCGGAATGAACGTGTCCTTGCCGATCATGCGCAGAAAGCGTGGCGCTGACAGTCCGCCCATCTGGTTGCCGTGTTTGGCAATGTACTGCCACAAGCCAGTGATGTTATCGACCGGCCACTCGGCGATGAATTTGCCGAAACTGCCGTGTTCCTGTTCGATGTCCAGAATCAGTTGCGCATTGCGCGGCACGCTCTTGAGTTTGCCCAGGTGGCGGATGATGCGCGCGTCCTGCATCAGCCGCTCCAGGTGATCAGCCCCCATCAGCACGACTTTTTCCGGGTCGAAGCGGAAGAAGACTTCCTCGAACGCTGGCCATTTAGAGTCCACCAGGCTGTGTTTCAGGCCTGCGCGAAACACGCGCAGGGCCATGGTCGACAGATAGCGGTCGGCGCTGATGGCTTGCAGTTGTTTCGGTGTCTTCGGGGTCGGCAGGTGGGCTTCCAGTGCTTTGGCGGAGCCGAATCGATTCAGGCAATACTCGTTCAGCCATTTGTAGTCTTGCATCGGTTCTCCAAAGAAATTCAACAGGCAGGTCAAGGGTTCAGACCGACCCTTGCGCTGCAAGTTTGCGATTTAACTGAAAGCGTCAGACCACGCCCTGCCGATTCAGCTGCGTGCTGTGTCCAGCTGCAACGCGGTTTTGGCCAGGCGCTGGCCCAGTGCACGGCACAGGTCAGTCTCATGGCGGTCCAGCGCGCGCTTGCCATCGGCACCGGCGTGATGACTGGCACCATAAGGCGTGCCACCCCCTGCGGTTTCCAGCAGCGCCGATTCGCTGTAGGGCAGACCCATGATCAGCATGCCGTGGTGCAGCAACGGCAGCAGCATCGACATCAGCGTGGTTTCCTGGCCGCCGTGCAGGCTGGCAGTGGAAGTGAAGACGCCTGCGGGTTTGCCGACCAGTGCGCCGGTCAGCCAAAGGTTGCTGGTACCGTCGAGAAAGTATTTCAGCGGGGCGGCCATGTTGCCGAAGCGCGTCGGGCTGCCCAGCGCCAGGCCTGAGCAGTTTTTCAGGTCGTCGAGGGTCGCGTACAGCGCGCCGTTTTCCGGGATCTCAGGGGCGGTCGCTTCGCAGTCGGCGGAAACGGCAGGAACGGTGCGCAGCCGAGCTTCCATGCCGCCCAGCTCGATACCGCGGGCAATCTGCCGGGCCATTTCGCTGGTGGAACCGTTGCGGCTGTAATAGAGGACCAGAATGTAAGGTGTGCTCACGGCAGCAGCTCCAGGATGTTCTCGGGTGGGCGGCCAATCACAGCCTTGTCGCCTGCGACCAGAATTGGCCGCTCGATCAGTTTGGGGTGCGCGGCCATGGCGGCGATCAGTTGCTCGTCGCTCAGGCTCGGGTCGGCCAGGTTGAGTTGCTTGTAATCATCTTCGCCGGTACGCAGCAGTTGCCGGGCAGTGATGCCCAGCTTGCCGAGCAGATCGCGCAAACGCTCTGCGTCGGGCGGGGTTTCCAGGTACAGGACGATATCGGGCGTCAGGCCGCGGGCCTGAAGCAGTTCCAGCGCGCCGCGGGATTTGCTGCAGCGCGGGTTGTGATACAGCGTCAGATCGGTCATTTGCACGTCGCATCTTGTGTGGGGTGGCGTATTCTAACCAGCGATGGCACTGTCCGACATATCGAATGGTCAATAGTCGTAGCCTGGATATAAGT
The DNA here is from genome assembly GCF_032587795.1 of Pseudomonas syringae group sp. 247E2. Taxonomy (NCBI): domain Bacteria; kingdom Pseudomonadati; phylum Pseudomonadota; class Gammaproteobacteria; order Pseudomonadales; family Pseudomonadaceae; genus Pseudomonas; species Pseudomonas syringae group sp. 247E2. The sequence goes on from NZ_JAWHPK010000001.1 coordinate 976,418, forward strand.
GATTGCAGGTTGAACGGGGCGAGGAAGGAAACAAATGGCAAGGCGATTAACAGCAGCAGTGATACTTTTCGGCAGCTTGCTGCTCAGCGGATGTGGCGTGGACCTGGGCACTGACCAGAACGGCCAGAAGGTGGCCAGCGAGCGAATCAAGGGGCATTGGCTGGTGGTGAACTACTGGGCCGAATGGTGTGGCCCGTGCCGTACCGAGGTTCCGGAATTCAACGCATTGTCCGAACAGCTCAAGGACAAGAAGGTCACGGTGCTGGGTGTCAACTTTGACAATCTGCAGGGCGACGAGCTGAAAAACGCTGCCAACGCACTGGGTATCAAATTCACCGTGCTGGCTCAGGACCCAGCCGAGCAGTACAGCCTGCCGCCCTCCGAAGCGCTGCCGGTGACCTACATCATCGACGACAAGGGCAAGATGCGCGAGCAACTGCTCGGTGAGCAGTCAGCCGCGACCGTGATCCAGAAGCTCAAGGCATTGCGCGGCGAGGGGTGATCGGATCGATTTTCGACGCTCTGCGCCGTAACGAGGACGCGGAGCGTCCAGAACGGCATGCGACGCGGAGCGCCGCACGATAGTGAAATGCGCGAGCAGTCGGCTTTGATCCAGGCGTTGCGCAGATCATCGCACGATAGTCTGGATTATCGTTCCGTACGCTCCAGCGTGGGAATGCAGGTCGCGACGCTCTGCGTCGAAAGAGGACGCGGAGCGTCCAGAACGGCATGCGACGCGGAGCGCCGCACGATAGTGAAATGCGCGAGCAGTCGGCTGTGATCCGGGCGTTGCGCAGAACATCGCACGATAGTCGGGATTATCGTTCCCTACGCTCCAGCGTGGGAATGCAGGTCGCGACGCTCTGCGTCGCAAGAGGACGCGGAGCGTCCAGAACGGCATGCGACGCGGAGCGTCGCACGATAGTGAAATGCGTGAGCAGTCGGCTTTGATCCAGGCGTTGCGCAGAACATCGCACGATAGTCGGGATTATCGTTCCCTACGCTCCAGCGTGGGAATGCAGGTCGCGACGCTCTGCGTCGCAAGAGGACGCGGAGCGTCCAGAACGGCATGCGACGCGGAGCGTCGCACGATAGTGAAATGCGCGAGCAGTCGGCTGTTATCCAGGCGTTGCGCGGGGCGTCGCAGGATAGTGATCGTTCCCTGCGCTCCAGCGTGGGAATGCAGTTCTAGACGCTCTGCGTCGCAAGTTACGCGGAGCTTCGGATCAGCTATCTTCCAGCCAGAAGCGCAGCGGCTTGCCTTGGGTTGGCCACAGGCGCAGTTGCTCGATGGGCGAGATGTCCCAGCGTTGCACGCTGCTGATGGCTTTGATGAAGCGTTGTTCCTGTTCCATCAGCGCGGGGGCGCACATCTTGCGGGTTTTGCCCACCGGACCGAAGCTGATGCTGTGGTCGTTCAGCGTATAGGGTGCGAACCAGTGGTTGCAGCCTGCATTGCCATATGCGCGGCCATCGGCACCCAGGGTCATGGTCAGGCGGCTGTTGTCGATGAGTGGACGTTCGCCAATCCATTCCATCACGTAGCTGTGGTCCTGACGGATCGGCAGCGGGTCAGCGGTACAACCGGCCAGCAGCGCGCCGCCGATCAGGCTCAGGAGCGCAAACTGTTTCATGCCGCTTTCTCCTGGCACTTCTTGCAGAGGTGCTTCTCGCCTTCGGTTTTCCAGCCCAGCTCCGCGATGCGCGCGATGGCGGCAGGTTTCTGCGCCTTGACGCCCAGCTTGCTCTCTACCATGAACTCGAAATTCAGTTCAGCGGCGCAGCTGTCGCAATTCACTTTCCACTGATGAATCGCCAACTCGTCGAACACCGGACCTTTGGCCACTGCAATCCATTGGCCCGGCGGGTTGATCAGGTGCCGGACTTTCTCGACGGTCAGGCGCATGTGCAGGCTTTTGCTGCCTTTGATCGTCACCAGCAACTGGTCGTTGTCGTGAATCGAGCCGCCGTTACCGGTGACCTGATAGCGACCGGGCGCCAAAGTGCGGCATTCGGTCAAGGTGTGCTGCGGGTTGAGCATGCTGTAGCGAAAATCGTGTTCGACCATGGGTCCTCCAAAATTGCGCGCATCCTATCATGCTCCACGCCTTCAGGACCGGACGCAGGGCACCCACAACGGCATTGCTGCGCTGAAGTGTGAGGAGCGAGCGTTACCATTACGCTGTCACCCGCGCCTCGGATTCCAGGCGAATGATGGCTTTGTCCAAATCGTCCAGAGCTTCTTCGGTGTGCGCGGCGTTCTGCTTGAGCAGGGTTTCAGCGCGTTGACAGGCGGTGCGCAGCTGCGGGACGCCGCAGTAGCGCGTTGCGCCGTGCAGACGGTGAATGCGTTCGATCAGCGCCTGTACATCCTGGTTGGCCCGCGCCGCACGGATGGCCTCGCGGTCGGCGGCCAGCGAGGCCAGCAGCATGGCCAGCATGTCGGCGGCGAGATCCGCCTTGCCCGCAGCCAGGCGCAGCCCTTCTTCATGATCGAGCACCAGCGGCCCGACGTGCCCTTCAGGTGCTTCGTTCTGGCGTTCTGGCGCAGGGTTGCGCAGTGCCAGCCCCGTCCACTTGAGGACCACCTGTGCCAGCTGCCGCTCGCTGATCGGTTTGGTCAGGTAGTCATCCATGCCACTTTGCAGCAGCGAGCGTTTTTCATTGGCCATCGCGTGGGCGGTAAGTGCCACGATCGGCAGTGAGCTCTGGTTGCGTTCAGCTTCCCAGGCCCGAATCGCCTCGGTGGCCTGGCGCCCGTCCATACCGGGCATCTGCACGTCCATCAACACTAGATCGAACGCTTCCTGCTGCACCGCGTTGACCGCTGCATAGCCGCCCTCGACGGCCACGACTTCTGCGCCCATGTCCTCAAGCAGGGTCTGCACCAGCAGCAGGTTGGCCGGGTTGTCATCCACGCACAGCACCCGCGGCGCGCGGCTCGACAACGGCGGGCCGATGTCGGCGCGGATCGCTCGCGGCGCGATCAGTTCGGACAAGGCTTTTTGCAGTTTTCGGGTGCAGGCGGGTTTGGCTTGTAACTGGGTATAGACATCGTGGACCGCCAACTGGAACAGCGCGTGCTCGGTGGTCGGACATAGCACCATGACCTTGCAGTTGAGGTTTTCCAGATCCCAGATGTGCTGGCGCAACCGTTCCGGGGAAATTTCCAGCGCCGTCACGCCGAGCACCGCCAGATCGATGGCCGACGGGGTCTCGTGCGCCGCCGTCACCCCGTTGAGCAGGTTTTCCAGGTTGTTGAACACGATGGTTTGCAGACCGCAGTCTTCCAGCTGATGCTCCAGCGCCTGGCGCGCTAGGTCATGGTGTTCAAGCACTGCTGCGCGTAGCCCTCCCAGCGGGATATTGAACGACTCTTCCTTGTCTTCGCGGGCCTTGGGCAGTTTCAGGCTGATCCAGAATTCCGAGCCTTCGCCCGGTGTGCTGTCGACACCGATTTCGCCGCCCATCTGTTCGATCAGGCGCTTGGAAATCACCAGGCCCAGACCCGTGCCGCCCGGCTGGCGCGAGAGCGAATTGTCGGCCTGGCTGAAGGCCTGGAACAGCGCCCGCACATCCTGGCTGGACAGGCCGATGCCGGTGTCCTGCACGCTGATGCGCAATTGCGCGTGCTCTTCGGTTTCGTCTTCAAGCATGGCGCGGGCGACGATGGTGCCTTCGCGGGTGAACTTGATCGCGTTGCTGACCAGGTTGGTCAGAATCTGCCGCAGGCGCAACGGGTCGCCGGACAGCGCCAGTGGTGTATCGCGGTACACCAGACTGACCAGTTCCAGCTGTTTGGCATGCGCCGCCGGGGCGAGGATGGTCAAGGTGTCCTGCAGCAGATCGCGCAGGTTGAACGGGATGTTGTCGAGCACCAGCTTGCCAGCCTCGATCTTCGAAAAGTCGAGAATCTCGTTGATGATGCTCAACAGGTTGTCGGCCGACTTCTCGATGGTGCCCAGATAGTCGAACTGACGCGGCGTCAGCTCGCTTTTTTGCAGCAAATGGGTGAAACCCAGAATGCCATTGAGCGGCGTGCGGATTTCGTGGCTCATGTTGGCCAGGAATTCGGACTTGATCCGGCTCGCTTCAAGGGCTTCCTTGCGAGCCAGGTCCAGCTCGATGTTCTGGATTTCGATGGTTTCCAGATTCTGGCGTACATCCTCGGTCGCCTGATCGATGCTCAGTTGCAGCTCTTCCTGCGCGTTCTGCAAGGTCGCCGCCATGCGATTGATGCCCGACGCCAGCTCGTCCAGCTCCCGACTGCCCAGCGGCGGCAGGCGGGTTTCGAGATTGCCGTCCTTGAGCTGCGACACCGCTTGTTTGATCTGGCTCATCGGCCCGTTGATGGTGCGGCTCATGCGCACTGCAAGAGTCGCGGTGCAGGCCAGCCCGGTCAGGATCAGCAGCAGGCTGGCAAACAGGCTTCGATAGCCGCGCAACAGCGTGCCGTTATGGGATATTTCAAGTTCGACCCAGCCCAGCAGGGTGTCGGCTTCGGCCGGAATGATCGGGCTGGTCAGGTGGCGTTGATTGCCGAATACCGGGAGCAAATAACGCGTGGCGTCGGTGCCGGTCGAATTGAGCAACTGCGAGCCGCTGCCAATGGGCGAAGGGCTGATCATGGTCGGTCCGGCGTGGGCCAGTGGCGTGCGATCGACGTCGAGAAACGACACGGCGCGCACGTCGGTCTGCTCCAGGGTCTGGGTCGCGATGCGGCTCAGCAGGACTTTGTCCTTGCGCCCCAATGCGTTGGCGGCCAATGGTGCCAGATCCTGGGCGATCATTTCGCCGCGTTGCAGCAATTGGCTTTGCAGTTCGCTCAACTGCATCCAGGTGAAATAACCACCAAGCATTGCGGCCATCAGGCTGGCAGGCAAAATAGTCAGTAGCAGCACACGGCCTTTTATACCCAGCTTGGTCAGCACGCTCGTTCTCCGGCAACACGTATCAGTCCGTCGATATCAGGCATCGGCTGCCTGGCTGTATCGGCACAAGGGGTTGAGTTTAGCCATTTACCGCCAGCATGGGCACCTAACTCTCTGTGCAGGACGAGGCCGCAGTGGAAAAAACAGTGTTTATTCTTTTTGGGAATAAGCAGCGCACTTTGCGTGATATGGGCTTTGGCCGTTTGCCGTTATGATAGGCACCCCCCGCAGTCTGGATTGCGAAGACGCCATGACCCTGCAGTATCAAACCATTGCCGATTGCGTCGGCAACACTCCGCTGGTGCGTCTGCAACGCATGGCGGGTAATACCAGCAATACCCTCCTGTTGAAGCTTGAAGGTAATAACCCCGCTGGCTCGGTAAAAGACCGTCCGGCCCTGTCGATGATCACCCGTGCCGAGTTGCGCGGCCAGATCCATCCGGGTGACACGCTGATCGAAGCGACTTCCGGCAATACCGGGATTGCACTGGCCATGGCCGCAGCGATAAAGGGTTACCGGATGATTCTGATCATGCCGGACAACTCCAGTGCCGAACGCAAGGCCGCAATGACCGCCTACGGTGCCGAGCTGATTTCGGTCAGCAAGGACGAGGGCATGGAAGGTGCCCGTGATCTGGCCGAGCGCATGCAGGCCGAAGGCCGCGGCAAAGTGCTCGATCAGTTCGCCAATGGCGACAATCCCGAGGCGCATTACACGTCCACCGGTCCGGAAATCTGGCGGCAGACGGGCGGTACCGTGACCCATTTCGTCAGCTCGATGGGCACCACCGGCACCATCATGGGCACCTCACGCTACCTCAAGGAGCAAAATCCCGAGGTGCAGATCGTCGGTCTGCAACCGATGGAGGGCGCTTCGATCCCCGGTATTCGCCGCTGGCCGCATGAATACCTGCCGAAAATCTATCAGTCGGACCGTGTCGACCGCATCATCGACATGGGCCAGACCGAGGCCGAAGACACCATGCGCCGACTGGCGCGCGAAGAAGGCATCTTCTGTGGCGTGTCGTCCGGCGGCTCGGTCGCTGGGGCACTGCGCATTTCCCGTGAAGTCGAAAATGCCGTGATTGTGGCGATCATCTGTGACCGAGGCGACCGCTACCTGTCGACCGGCATCTACGATTCGCCCAACTGATGGCCAAACATGAACGAGGTCTGCGCTTTCAGCCCACGGGCGGCGTCAAGACCGTGCAGATTCCTGCCGGTAAAAAACAGCGGCTGACCATCGAACGGCTGTCCGACGACGGTCGCGGTATCGCTTTTCTCGACGGCAAAACCTGGTTTGTCGCTGGCAGTCTGGCCGGCGAAGAGGTCGAGGCGCGCGTGCTCAATGCGCGCGGCAAGGTCGTCGAGGCGCGCACCGAGCGGGTCTTCAACGCCAGCACCATGCGTCGCGCTCCGGCCTGTGAGTATTTCGGTCGCTGCGGCGGCTGCAGTGTTCAGCATGTGCCCCACGAAGAACAGCTTGCCCTGAAACAGCGCATGCTCGCCGAGCAATTGTTGCGGGTGGCGAACGTGGTGCCGGATGAATGGGCTGCGCCGTTGATCGGTGCCGAGCTGGCCTATCGTCGACGCGCGCGGGTCGCGGTTCGCTGGGATGCCAAGGCCAAAAGGCTGGACGTGGGGTTCCGCGCAGCCGCCAGTCAGGACATCGTCAGCATCGAACACTGTCCGGTGCTGGTACAGGCCTTGCAACCCATCATGAATGAGTTGCCTGGCATGCTGAAAAACTTCAGCAAACCGCAGGCGCTGGGTCACGTCGAGTTGTTCAGTGGGGTTGCGACTGCCGTGTTGTTGCGCCACACCGCGCCGCTTGCCGAGGCCGACCTGACGTTGTTGCAGGCGTTTTGCTCCAAGCACGGCGCGCAGCTGTGGCTGCACGGCGAGGGCGAGCCCCAACCGGCCAGCCCCGGCGATACGCTGGGTTACCGGCTGGAGCCGTGGAACCTGCAACTGGCCTGGCGACCGGGAGATTTCATTCAGGTCAACGCGGCGGTTAACACCGCGATGATCGAGCAGGCTCTGCAATGGCTGGCGCCTGCCAAAGATGAACGGGTAATGGACCTGTTTTGCGGTCTGGGCAATTTTGCCTTGCCACTGGCGGGTCTGGCGAAGGAGGTGGTGGCGGTCGAAGGCGTTGCGACCATGGTCGAGCGTGCAGCCGTCAACGCAATGAGTAATGATCTGCACAATGTGCAGTTTTTTCAGGCGGATCTTTCCCAGCCGCTGACACACGCCGACTGGGCGGCGGAAGGGTTTTCTGCGGTACTCTTGGACCCACCGCGTGACGGGGCCTTTGAAGTGGTTCGCCAGATCAGAAAGACGGGTGCCCGGCGACTGCTTTATGTTTCATGCAACCCGGCAACTTTGGCTCGTGACACGGTCGAACTGATCAGTCAGGGCTACCGATTAAAACGTGCCGGAATCCTCGATATGTTTCCACAGACGGCGCATGTCGAGGCGATGGCTTTATTTGAAATGAGTAAGTGAGCAGCGTTCACTGGATCGAGGTCGCTGCTGACAGGGAACCTCATTTAATCCGACTGGCCCGCGAATGCCGGTCCTTGCTTGCCCGGCAAGTGGCATTCGCTCAGAAGGCTGGCGACTGATGGCGCTATTCATCGCGCCGTAGGGAAGGTAAGCAGCATGGTACAGGTGAGAGCGAACCAGCCGATAAACACAGACGGCAGTATCAATCTCGACGCGTGGCTCGATCATATTGTCAGCGTCGACCTGGTCCTGGACCGGGAAGTCATGAAACAGGCCTGTGAGTTTGCCCGGCAAGCCGAGCAGAACGACAAGGCCCACAAGAATCACTGGGCAGAGGGCACCTCCAGTTTCCAGACCGGTCTGGAAATCGCGGAGATCCTGGCTGACCTCAAGCTGGATCAGGACTCGCTGGTTGCGGCGGTCATTTACCGCGGCGTGCGTGAAGGTGTCATCCCTTTGCCGGAGGTCGAGCAGCGTTTCGGCGCGACGGTCGCCAAACTGATCGACGGCGTGCTGCGCATGGCCGCGATCAGCGCCAGTCTCAGCCCTCGTCAATCTCTGGTGCTGGGCAGTCAGGCGCAGGTCGAAAACCTGCGCAAGATGCTCGTGGCGATGGTCGACGACGTTCGCGTTGCGCTGATCAAGCTGGCCGAGCGCACTTGCGCGATTCGTGCGGTAAAGAACGCCGACGACGAGAAACGCAACCGTGTGGCCCGGGAAGTCTTCGACATCTACGCGCCGCTGGCCCATCGTCTGGGTATCGGGCATATCAAGTGGGAGCTGGAAGACCTTTCTTTCCGCTACCTGGAGCCTGATCAGTACAAGCAGATCGCCAAGCTGCTGCACGAGCGCCGGCTGGACCGCGAGCGCTTCATCAGCGATGTCATGTCCCAGCTCGACAACGAACTGCAAGCCACCGGCGTGACGGCTGACATCAGTGGCCGAGCCAAGCATATCTATTCCATCTGGCGCAAAATGCAGCGCAAAGGCCTGGCATTCAGCCAGATCTATGACGTGCGCGCGTTGCGTGTACTGGTCCCGGAAATGCGCGATTGCTATACCGCGCTGGGCATTGTGCACACCTTGTGGCGGCATATTCCCAAAGAGTTCGACGATTACATCGCCAACCCCAAGGAAAATGGCTATCGCTCGCTGCACACAGCGGTCATCGGGCCGGAAGGCAAGGTCCTGGAAGTGCAGATACGCACCCACGCCATGCACGAAGAGGCCGAACTGGGCGTTTGCGCGCACTGGCGCTATAAAGGCACCGACGTCAAATCTGGCTCCAATCATTACGAAGAGAAAATTTCCTGGCTGCGTCAGGTACTTGAGTGGCATGAAGAGCTGGGTGACATCGGTGGCCTGGCAGATCAGCTGCGGGTTGATATCGAGCCTGACCGGGTCTACGTCTTCACCCCTGACGGCCACGCCATCGACCTGCCCAAGGGCGCGACACCGCTGGACTTTGCCTATCGGGTGCACACCGAAATCGGCCATAACTGCCGTGGTGCGAAGATCAACGGCCGCATCGTACCGCTCAACTACAGTTTGCAGACCGGCGAGCAGGTCGAGATCATCACCAGCAAGCACGGCACGCCGAGCCGTGACTGGCTGAACTCCAACCTCGGTTACATCACGACCTCGCGGGCGCGCGCCAAGATTGTTCACTGGTTCAAATTGCAGGCCCGCGACCAGAACGTGGCGGCCGGTAAAACCCTTATCGAACGCGAACTGGCGCGCCTGGCATTGCCGCAGGTCGACTTCGACAAGCTGGCGGACAAGGCCAACCACAAGACCGCCGACGACATGTTTGCCGCCTTGGGCGCGGGTGATCTGCGTCTGGCGCAACTGGTCAATCTGGCTCAGCAGCAGGTTGAACCTGATCGCGTCAATGAACAGCTGGAACTGATCCCGCGCAAGGCTACGGGCTACAAGCCTGGCAAGCGTGGCGATATTCAGATTCAGGGCGTTGGCAACCTGATGACACAGATGGCCGGTTGCTGCCAGCCGCTGCCGGGCGATGCGATTGTCGGTTACATCACCCAGGGCCGTGGCGTCAGCATTCACCGTCAGGATTGCGCCTCGGTGCTGCAACTGGGTGGTCGCGAGCCCGAGCGGATCATTCAGGTCAGCTGGGGGCCGGTGCCGGTGCTCACCTATCCGGTGGACATCATCATTCGCGCCTACGACCGTTCCGGCCTGCTGCGTGACGTCACCCAGGTGCTGCTCAACGAGCGTATCAACGTACTGGCGGTCAACACCCGCTCGAACAAGGAAGACAACACAGCGCTCATGTCGCTGACCATCGAGATTCCGGGCCTGGACGCACTGGGGCGGTTGCTGGGGCGTATTTCCCAGTTGCCGAACATCATTGAAACGCGCAGGAACAGGACGCCATAAGCGTTGCCTGCGCTCACAGGGAGCCCCATGTATACAGTTCAAGACCTGCTGAACCTCATGGCCCGGCTGCGTGATCCGCAGTCTGGTTGCCCGTGGGACCTGAAGCAGACCTACGCCAGCATCGTGCCGCATACGCTGGAAGAAGCCTACGAAGTGGCCGATGCCATCGAGCAGGGCGACCTCGACCATCTGAAAGGTGAGTTGGGTGACCTGCTGTTTCAGGTGGTCTTCTATGCGCAGTTGGCCAAGGAAGAAGGCCGGTTTGAATTTGACGACGTCATCGACGGCATTACCCGCAAGTTGCTGCGTCGCCATCCGCACGTGTTTCCGACCGGCGAGTTGTACGCGCCGGCAGAAACGCCGTGCCTGACCGACGAGCAGGTCAACCAGCGCTGGGACGAGATCAAGGCCGAGGAACGTGCCGAAAAGTCTGGCGCCCCCGAGCAGTTGTCGCTGCTCGACGACGTGCCGGTGGCCTTGCCTGCGTTGAGTCGTGCCGCCAAACTGCAAAAGCGCGCTTCGCAGGTCGGCTTCGACTGGCCTGCAGCGTTGCCGGTGGTCGACAAGGTACGTGAAGAACTCGATGAAATTCTCGAAGCCATGGTCGACAATGACGCCGAAGGCATTGCCGAGGAAGTCGGCGATTTGCTGTTCAGCGTCGTCAACCTGGCCCGGCACCTTAAAGTCGACCCGGAAACTGCGCTACGCTCGGCCAATAGCAAGTTCGACAGACGCTTCCGATTCATTGAACAGGCATTGCGCCACATCCAGCGTCCTATCGAAGCGTGCTCGCTCGAAGAAATGGACGCATTGTGGGGCGAAGCCAAACGTCAGGAAAAGAGCACGCCCGGCTGCGGCTGAGTGTGCGGTAACGGTATAAGTGAGTAGACAATGAGCCTTTCCCTTCGCGATCAGTTGCTCAAGGCAGGTCTGGTCAACCAAAAGCAGGCCAAGCAGGTCGGCAAAGAAAAGCAGAAAGAGCAGCGTCTGGTGCACAAGGGTCAGGCCCAGGCCGACGACTCGCAAAAGCGCGCGGCTCAGGAAGCCATGGCCGAGAAGGCCAAGCGTGATCAGGAGCTCAACCGTCAGCAGCAGGAGAAGGTCGAGCAGAAGGCCCGTACTGCTCAGGTCAAACAACTGATCGAAGTGTCGCGTCTGCCCAAGCTGATTACCGAGGATTACTACAACTTCGTTGACGACAAGAAGGTCAAGCGGATCTCGGTCAACGCGCTGGTGCGCAACAAGCTCAGCAGCGGTTCGCTGGCCATCGTTCACCATGGTGGCGGTTACGAGATCATTCCGCGTGAGGCAGCGCTGAAGATCCAGGAGCGCGACCCGCGCCGTATCGTGTTGCTCAACACCCCGACCGAAGCGCCGGACGCCGACGATCCGTACGCTGCGTATCAGGTGCCTGACGACCTGATGTGGTAACGCGCTGACCGGTCAAAACAAAACCCGCATTCAGCGGGTTTTGTCGTTTATTGTTCTGGGTGGTTGCGGTTCAGGGAAGTCGCTTAGTGGTTGCCCTGGCTTTCAAGTGCTTCCAGCTCTTCCTTGTAGCGTAGAGCATCGGACTCTACGTGGAACATACCGACAAGTTGGTCCTGTTGATGCACGTCCCAGATCTGGATGCCGTCGGCAACGGCTTCGTGAGAGAGGTGGGCGTCGTCGCGTTCAGTAACTCTGACAGTCATAGTAGTAAGCTCCTGACTTTGATGGCCTGAATGGTTAGGCCTCTGGATACTGCGGCAATGTGTCGCAGGACTCTTTTATAGAATTTGTTAGCTGCCTAAGTAAATAGCCTGTTCAGGTTCCCGAGTGAGCAAAAAATGGTCGTTTGCCTACAGCCCTTGCATGGCGAGGCTTGCAGCTTGGTTGCGGCAAAGTGAAGGATTTTTCATGTGCCTTTAGCGGTGCAAAAAGATGACGCGGAGCGTCAAGAACGGCATTCCCACGCGGAGCGTAGGGAACGATAGGTGTTCGTATAGCGCGAGGTTCGGCGTCGGGGCGTTCCCACCCGGAGCGTAGGGCGCGCCAGGTGTCCGGGAGAGCACCGCCACTATCGTGCGACGCTCTGCGCCGGCATGCCGTTCTGGACGCTCTGCGTCCTCTTGTTTGCAGCCAATAAAAAGCCCCGCTAATAAGCGGGGCTCTGTATGGCAAGCGGTCAGGGCAATCAGCTGCCTTTGACGGCCTTGCCGTTCACGGTGCCGTCGAGCAGCACGATGTTGTATTCCTTACCGTCGGTTTCGACCTGTTGCAGGCGCACTAGCAGGTAATCCCAGTCCTTGGCGAACCACAGCACGGTGGTGCGCTTGCTTTGCGTCGGGTCACGCACGCGCTCGACCTTGATCGCATCGACCTGGCCAGTCTTGGTGGTAACCTTTTCCGAGCCCAGTACGCGGAAGTCGTAGGTGTCTACTTCATCACCGTCGACCACCTGGTAACTCATGCTCTTCTTGCCATCAGCGATGTCGTGTTGCAACGCCAGCTGATACGTGGACTTGTCGAGGATGCCGCGGTTGAGTGGCAGCTTGATCGCATCGCCACGGTCGGTGCCGGTGACGAACTTGGTGTTCCAGTCGAACGCCAGATCAACCTTCTTGGATTTGCCCAGGCCGCTGCGTTCGAAGCTGTAGGTCTGTGGCAGCAAGGTTTCCTTGTCGACCTTCAGCGTGCTGACTTCAGTCAGGCTGGCAATCATCATCGATGCCTTGAAGCTCAGGGTCCAGGTGCCATTGGCACCGGCTTCCAGGCTGCGTTCAGCGGTGCCACTCATGGGCAGCTGTTTCCAGTCGGCGGTGTAGCTGGCGGAGAAAGGTTGAAGGTCTGCGGCCTGTACGGCAGGCAAGGCGAGCAGAGCGAAAGCGAAGAGCAGAGCGCGACGCATAGTATCTCCTAATGTCGAATCAGATGGCCGCTGGCCGGGAGTAACTGGCTATCGAGTAACGCACCTTGTTCACCAAGGCTCAGTCGGCCCTCGGCAAACCAGCGAATGGCCAGTGGGTAAATACGGTGCTCTTGAACATGAACCCGTTGCGCGAGCGTTGTGGGCGTGTCGTGCAACTGTACCGAAATAACTGCCTGTACGACCAGTGGGCCGCCATCGAGTTCCTCGGTGACGAAATGCACGCTGCAGCCATGCTCGGCGTCACCAGCCTCCAGAGCACGCTTGTGCGTGTGCAAGCCTTTGTAACGCGGCAGCAGGGAAGGGTGAATATTCAGAAGGCGACCATGGAAATGGCGCACGAAGCCTGCGCTGAGAATGCGCATGAACCCGGCCAGTACTACCAACTGTGGCTGGAAAGTGTCGATCAGTTCGATCAGCGCTGCATCGAAGGCTTCGCGGCCTTCATAAGCAGTGTGATCCAGCACGCAGGCTTCGATGCCCGCATCCCTGGCGCGTTGCAGGCCGAACGCATCGGCGCGGTTGGAAATCACCGCGCGGATGCGGACCGGGCTGGACCCGTCCTTGAAACTGTCGATCATCGCTTGCAGGTTGCCGCCGGTGCCGGACAGCAGCACCACGACATCGCAGGTGGCTGGCATCAATGCGCCTTGAGGTTTTTCAGCTCGACTTGTGCTGCACCTTCGGCAGCGGTAGCGATCTGACCGATCACCCATGGCTGCTCGCCAGCTTCGCGCAGAACCTTCAACGCGGCTTCAACGTGTTCCTGAGCAACGCAGATGACCATGCCCACGCCGCAGTTCAGCACGCGGTGCATTTCGTTTTCTGCGACGTTGCCTTGCTGCTGCAGCCAGTCGAACACGGCCGGACGCTGCCAGCTGGCAACATCGACAACGGCCTGAGCGCCCTGCGGCAGAACACGCGGGATGTTGTCGAGCAGGCCGCCACCGGTGATGTGGGCCATGGCCTTGACCGCGCCGGTTTCCTTGATCAGCTTGAGCAGCGGCTTGACGTAGATGCGGGTTGGCGCCATCAGCAGCTCGGTCAATGGCTTGCCGTCCAGCTGGATGCTTTCGATATCGGCATCGGCCACTTCGATGATCTTGCGGATCAGCGAATAACCGTTGGAGTGCGGGCCGGACGATGGCAGGGCCAGCAGGGCATCACCGGCAGCGACTTTCGAACCGTCAATGATCTCGGCCTTTTCCACGACGCCGACGCAGAAGCCAGCCAGGTCGTAGTCTTCGCCTTCGTACATGCCCGGCATTTCAGCGGTTTCGCCGCCGACCAGCGAGCAGCCAGCCAGTTCGCAGCCAGCGCCGATGCCGGTGACGACCTGGGCAGCGGTGTCGACGTTCAGTTTGCCGGTGGCATAGTAATCAAGGAAGAACAAAGGCTCTGCGCCGCAGACCACCAGATCGTTGACGCACATGGCGACCAGATCGATACCGATGGTGTCGTGCTTGTTCAGGTTCAGGGCCAGACGCAGCTTGGTGCCCACGCCGTCGGTGCCGGAAACCAGGACCGGTTGCTTGTAGCCGGCCGGGATTTCGCAGAGGGCGCCGAAGCCTCCCAGGCCGCCCATGACTTCCGGACGCTTGGTGCGCTTGGCGACGCTCTTGATGCGTTCGACCAATGCTTCACCGGCGTCGATGTCTACACCGGCGTCTTTATAGCTCAGGGAGGGTTGCTTGCTCATAAAAAATCCAGGCCTTTAGGGGGGATTCGGAGGTATCGACCGCTGCGTTGGGACCCGTTCAGCACCGCGCTGTCATGCGATGGTAATGTTGGGCCGTGGCGATTGCCGGTCTGCGAAGGCGCGCGATTTTATCAGGCTTGCTCCCCAGGGGCCATCCTTGCGCCGACAACAGGGCGGTGTTGCGCCAAATAAACCTGATCCGGCGTCTCCCGTCAGTGCGAGTGCCGCCGTTTAAGGTGTACTTTATGCGCAAATTGAATGATTGGTGGTTCAAGGCTGTCCCAGACTTGTACTCCTCCTGAAACAGCTTCTTTTTACTTTTTTCCGTTCGGGAACTGTCCATGCGTTTTTCCAGAGTTCTTCTAGTCGGCTGTCTGTCCCTGATCAGCCTCCCCAGCCTTGCCGAAACGGTCAGCAACCTTTATCAGGTCCGCGAGCCGGTGACTGGTCAGTCGCCCGATGAGCGCACACGGGCCACCCAGGCCGCGGTCGAAACGCTGGTGCTGCGCCTGACCGGTGACGCCAAGGCTGCGCAGGGTTCGGCCATCGCCGCGCTGCGCAAAGATCCGCAGCAAATCATCAGCCAGTACGGCTACGAGGCCGGTCCGCCGGAAACCCTGCTGGTGGACTTCGATCCGGCGACCACCGACCGTGCGTTGCGTGATGCCGGCCTGTCGATCTGGGGCAGCAATCGCCCGTCGATCCTCGGCTGGTGGCTGAACGACTCGGTCGAAGGCTCGAATCTGGTCGGTGACGGTCAGGCCGCCGCTGAACCACTGCGCCGGGCTGCGCAACACCGCGGTTTGCCGCTGCGTCTGCCGCTGGCCGATTTGAGCGAGCAGGGCATCGGTGACGCCAAGACACTGGAAGGCACTGATGCCGCACCGCTCAAGGAAGCCTCCGAGCGTTACGGTGCTGACGCGATACTGGCGGTGCACGCCAAGGAAGACGCAGGCCAGTGGCAGGGCAAATGGCGCTTGTGGCTGGGCGATCAGCGCGAGCAGGGCACTGCGACCGGGGCTACTTCCGAAGCCTTGGCAGACGCTGTGCTGCTGTCGGTCAGCCAGCGTCTGGCCCCACGTTTCGTCGCCAAGCCCGGTGCCTCGACGGGCCTGTTGGTGCAGGTTCAGGGCATGACACTGGAGCGCTATGCACAACTGCTTCAGTTACTTGATCCGTTCGGCGTGCGTCTGAGTTCTGTTGACGGCGACAAAGTGGTGTTTGAGGTCAGTGGCAGCACCGATCAGCTACGCTCGCAGTTGTCGCTGGCCAAATTGCAGGAAGTGCCCGCAGCCGAGGCAGCCGCCGCCGCAACACCGCCTGCTGCGCCTGTCGATGCGACTGCGCCGGTTGCGCCAGCCAATGGGGCTGCTTCGGCACCTGCGCCCGCAGCGATGATTGTTCCGGCGTCTGCACCACAGCTTTATTTCCGCTGGTAAACCGGCAAAGCGCTTTTCCATTGGGTTGAGGGATGTTGATGACTGATAC
This sequence comes from Pseudomonas syringae group sp. 247E2, assembly GCF_032587795.1. Taxonomy (NCBI): domain Bacteria; kingdom Pseudomonadati; phylum Pseudomonadota; class Gammaproteobacteria; order Pseudomonadales; family Pseudomonadaceae; genus Pseudomonas; species Pseudomonas syringae group sp. 247E2. The sequence goes on from NZ_JAWHPK010000001.1 coordinate 992,352, forward strand.
ACGGCGTTGGTTCTGGATCGGCGGCCTGGCCTTGCTGGTCGCATTCGTGGTGCTGTTGCACACGATCCTCACCCCTTTTCTGGTGGCGCTGCTGCTGGCCTACATGGGCGATCCACTGGTGGATCGTCTGGAGCGTGCCGGGCTGTCCAGAACCTTGAGCGTGGTGGCGGTGTTCGGTCTGTTCACGCTGGTGCTGATGGCCTTGCTGCTGGTGCTGGTGCCGATGCTGGCCAAGCAGTTGTTTCGTCTCTATGAGCTGGCCCCGCAGATCCTCGACTGGCTGCAACACTCGGCGTTGCCGTGGGTGCAGGCCAAGTTCGGGCTGGCAGACGGGTTCTGGAAGTTCGACAAGATCAAGGCAGCCATCTCCGAACACATGGGGCAGGCTGGGGATATCGTCTCTGTGGTGCTGTCTCAGGCTACGGCGTCGAGCCTGGCGCTGATCGGCTGGCTGACCAATCTGGTGCTGATCCCGGTGGTGTGTTTCTACCTGTTGCGTGACTGGGACATCATGACCGGCAAGATCCGCGGTCTGCTGCCGCGTCAGCGTGAAGGTCAAATCGTCAAGCTGGCGGGCGAGTGCCATGAGGTGCTGGGCGCGTTCATACGCGGGCAATTGCTGGTCATGGTCGGTCTCGGGGTGATCTACGCGGCCGGTCTGATGCTGGTCGGGCTGGAACTGGGCCTGTTGATCGGGGTGATCGCCGGTCTGGCTGCCATCGTGCCTTATATGGGCTTTGTGATCGGCATTGGTTCAGCGCTGGTCGCCGGGTTGTTCCAGTTTGGTGGCGACCTGTACCCGATGATGGGGATTGTTGCGGTGTTCATGATCGGTCAGGCACTCGAAGGGATGGTGCTCACGCCATTGCTGGTAGGGGATCGCATCGGTCTGCACCCGGTGGCGGTGATCTTCGCGATTCTGGCGGGTGGCGAGCTGTTCGGTTTCACTGGCATTCTGCTGGCGTTGCCGGTCGCTGCAGTGATCATGGTGCTGGTGCGCCACATGCATGACGTTTATAAAGGCTCGGAAATCTATGCAGGTGCGGAAGATCCCGAGCTGTAAGGGCATCGCACGCCTCTTCACCGGGCAGTGAAGAGGCTTGTGCAGGCAATGCATGCATCACCTCAAAACGCTCTTTCTCGACCCGAGCTTTACGCACCCTGACGCAAACCTTTGATTTTGCTTGAGGTCTGTCGCATTGTGCGACCCGCTTCACGGGTATAAACTTTGCGCTCTTTACACAGAGGCCCTTGACGGTTTGCATGAGCCGTTAGTCAGCATGAAACCGATTCAGCTGCCCCTGAGTGTGCGTCTGCGTGATGACGCCACTTTCGTCAATTACTATCCAGGCGCCAATGCCGCTGCACTCGGCTATGTCGAGCGGCTGTGCGAAGCCGACGCTGGGTGGACGGAAAGCCTCATCTATCTGTGGGGCAAGGATGGAGTAGGGCGCACGCACCTGCTTCAGGCTGCGTGCCTGCGTTTCGAGCAGCTGGGCGAACCTGCGGTGTATCTGCCGCTTGCCGAAGTTATCGATGAAGGTATCGAGCTGTTCGACCATCTTGAACAGTACGAACTGGTGTGCCTGGATGACCTGCAAGCCATTGTCGGCAAGCCGGAGTGGGAAGAAGCCCTGTTTCACCTGTTCAACCGTTTGCGTGACAGCGGGCGTCGTCTGCTCATTGCAGCGTCCAAATCGCCCCGCGAACTGCCGGTCAAACTCCCCGATCTGAAATCCCGTCTGACCATGGCCCTGGTATTCCAGATGCGTGGCCTGTCCGACGAAGACAAGCTGCGTGCGCTGCAACTGCGTGCGTCACGGCGCGGCCTGCACCTCACCGATGAGGTAGGCCATTTCATTTTGACGCGTGGTACGCGCAGCATGAGCGCTCTGTTCGAATTGCTTGAGCGCCTTGATCAAGCGTCACTCCAGGAAAAGCGCAAGCTGACCATTCCCTTCCTTAAAGAGACGCTGGGGTGGTAGATCAGGCGCTGTTGATGCAAACGGCGGCAGCCTTGCGCCATGCACAACGGATTCTGGTGATCACCGGGGCAGGCCTGTCGGCTGATTCGGGCCTGCCGACCTATCGCGGCGTCGGCGGGCTGTACAACGGCAAGACCGACGACGGCCTGCCTATAGAGATGGCCTTGTCCGGGCCCATGCTGCGCCGTGACCCCGAGCTGTGCTGGAAATACATCGCCGAGCTGGGCAAGGCCTGTCTGGGAGGTGAGCCCAACGTCGCGCATTACGCCATCGCCCAGTTGCAGCGCATCAAGCCCGAGTGCTGGGTGCTGACCCAGAATGTCGACGGCTATCATCGCGCCGCTGGCAGCCCGCCGGAGCGCCTGATCGAAATTCACGGGCAACTCTCGCCACTGTTTTGCCAATCCTGTGGTGCTGAAGATCCGCAATTGAGTGAGCACTTGCAGCGTCCTTTACCCCCTTTATGCCCGGCATGTAGTGGCGTTATGCGACCGCCCGTCGTTCTTTTTCAGGAAATGCTCCCTGAAAAGGCACTGGAAACACTGTATGAACAACTGGCTAAAGGCTATGACGCAGTCCTGAGTATCGGTACCACAGCAAGCTTCCCCTACATTCACGAACCTGTCATTCGCACCAGAGTTTCCGGGGGTTTTACGGCAGAAATCAATCCGCAGCCGACCGATCACAGCGCGCAGATGGACGTCTTTTTGCAGTGCCGGGCAGCACATGTCATGGCGGAACTCATAAGTCACATCTAGTTCGATTGAATTTGCAAATCACCTTCATAAAAGGCATAGTCTCGCCATCTTAACTAGTCAGCCACGGTTGTGCCCATGCAGGTTGTTCGCTTCGCACCCCTCGTGCCTCTCGCACTCGTTACATTCCTCTTCGGTTGCTCGGCCAATATGCCGGTCGCACAGCAAGAACAGGCTCAGCCCGTTGCGCGTTATCAGAGCGCGGCAAACGCTCAGTCCGCAGCACGTCGCGCCGACGCCGCAGCCTTGCAGGACGAGATTGCCACCGAAGACGAACTCGCTCACTTCGCCGACAACAAGTCCTACCAGCTGCCGGTTCTGGCCGACAGTATCCTGGAACGTGGCAAATCCCTGATCGGCACGCGTTACAAGTTCGGCGGCACGTCGACTTCCTCGGGTTTCGATTGCAGCGGCTTCATTGGTTACCTGTTTCGCGAAGAGGCTGGCATGAGCCTGCCGCGCTCCACGCGTGAAATGATCAACGTTGACGCACCGCTGGTATCGCGCAAAAACCTTCAGCCTGGCGATGTACTGTTCTTCAGTACCCGTGGCCGTGGTCGCGTAAGCCATGCAGCGATCTACGCCGGTAATCAGCAGTTCATTCACTCCAGCAGCCGTCGCAGTGGCGGTGTACGCATCGACAGCCTCGATGACGCCTACTGGAGCAAGACCTTTATCGAGGCCAAGCGGCCTCTGGCAATGGCGCCGGGTACAGTCGCGGTGAAGTCGACACCTGATGCCACGCAGACAACGGCGATGACTTCGACTACAGTCAAGACCGCGCCAAAGCGGCGTAAATAAAATAGAACGTGCAGAACAAGACCTTCGGGTCTTTCTGCGTTTTTGAGCTTCTCGGCAGCGTAAGCCGCATCCGGATAGGTTGTTGTGGTTATGTCGATTGCGTTGCGCCTGATAGTTATTTCTGTTGCTGCGTTACTGGGTGCCTGCGCCAGTGCGCCGCCACCGCCCAAAGCACCCCGGGTCGTTCAGCGTCCGGTGGTCACTGCTCCCCCTCAGATTCTTTCTCCGGCTGCCGAAGACGTGCTGTTTCGTGCGTTGGGGCTGGTTGGCACGCCTTATCGCTGGGGTGGCAACACGCCTGACTCTGGTTTTGATTGCAGCGGTCTTATAGGTTATGTCTATCGTGATGCCGCGGGCATTTCCCTGCCGCGTTCCACGCGCGAGATGATCGTGATGGGTGCGCCGAATATCCGTCGCGAGCAATTGCAGTCAGGAGATCTGGTGTTCTTCGCCACCTCGGGCGGCTCGCAGGTGTCCCATGCGGGCATCTACGTCGGCGAAGGCCGCTTCGTACATGCCCCGGCCAGCGGCGGCACGGTCAAGCTCGACAGCCTCGACAAGCCTTACTGGCAGAAAGCCTACCTCAACGCCAAGCGCGTCATTCAGCCGTCCAGTCTGGCGCAGATTCGGCCATAGCGCGTCGCCTGCTCGCGGTCTGACCAGAACTTATCGTGCGGCGCTCCGCGTCGCATGCCTTTCCGGACGCTCTGCGTCCTCTTGCGACGCGGAGCGTCGAGAACTGCATTCCCACGCTGGAGCGTAGGGAACGATCATCTCAACTGCCGTACGGCGCTCTGCGTCGACATATCGATCCGGACGTGCGGAACGATCATCGCAATTATCGTGCGACGCTCCGCGTCGCATGCCGTTCCGGACGCTCCGCGTCCTCTTGCGACGCGGAGCGTCGAGAACTGCATTCCCACGCTGGAGCGTAGGGAACGATCATCTCAACTGCCGTACGGCGCTCTGCGTCGACATGCCTTTCCAGGCGTGCGGAACGATCATCGCAACTATCGTGCGACGCGGAGCGTCGAGAACTGCATTCCCACGCTGGAGCGTGCGGAACGATAACTCAACTAACGTACGACGCTCTGCGTCAACCCTCTACGCTCAGCGTTATTGAGCTGCCTTGGCCGAGGTCACGCGCCAGATTTTGTTGCCGACATCATCTGCCACCAGCAAGCCGCCGCGCTGATCATTGACCACGCCAACCGGGCGGCCCATGGCTTTTTCGTCTTTGTTGAGGAAACCGGTCAGCACATCGACCGGAGCACCGTTGGGCTTGCCGCCGCTGAAGGGCACGAACACCACTTTATAGCCGCTGTGCGGTTTGCGATTCCATGAGCCGTGCTGGCCAATGAACAGGCCTTCGTTGAACGGCGCCGCCAGCGTCTTGCCATCGGCGAATACCAACCCTAACGAGGCCGTATGCGGGCCGACTGCGTAATCCGGTGCGATGGCCTTGGCGACCAGTGCCGGGTTCTGCGGTTTGACGCGCTCGTCGACATGCTGGCCGTAGTAGCTGTAGGGCCAGCCGTAGAAAGCGCCATCCTGCACCGAGGTCACGTAGTCTGGCACCAGGTCGCTGCCGATTTCGTCACGCTCGTTGACCGCCGTCCACAGCTTGCCGGTTTTGGGTTCCCAGTCCATGCCGTTGGGGTTGCGAAGGCCCGAGGCAAAAATGCGGTGATTGCCGGTGGCAGCGTCCACTTCCCAGATGGCTGCACGACCTTCTTCCTTGTCCATGCCGTTCTCGGCCACGTTGCTGTTGGAGCCCACTGTGACGTACAGCTTGCTGCCATCCTTGCTGGCGATGACGTTTTTGGTCCAGTGATGGTTGAGCGTGCCGCCCGGCAGGTCGACCACTTTGGTCGGCTGCGCGCTGATCGAGGTCTGGCCCGCTTCATACGGGAAGCTGATCAGGCGGTCGGTGTCGGCGACATAGAGCTTGTTGCCCACTAGCGTCATGCCAAACGGCGAATTGAGGTTTTGCAGGAACACGGTGCGGGTCTCTGCGACGCCGTCCTTGTCCATGTCGCGCAGCAGAGTAATGCGGTTGGCGCTTGGCACGCCCGCACCGGCGCGGCCCATGACTTTTTCCATTACCCAGCCGCGAATACCCTTGGAATCATCCGGTTTGGCCGGCGAATTGGTTTCCGCCACCAACACGTCGCCATTGGGCAATACATACAGCCAGCGCGGGTGGTCGAGGTTTTCGGCGAACGCTGCCACTTGTGTGCCCGGCGCGGCGACCGGTTTTGCGCCTTTTTCCCAGCCTACGGCAGGGGCGATGTTGACGGTCGGGATCAGCGTCTTGTTAGGCTCCGGCAGTTTGGGCGAGGGGCCTGTTCCATCCGAGACTTGCAGGGTCGAAGACTCGCCGCAGGCAGCGAGGCCACCGGCAACCAGAAGCAACACTGCGTAGTGGGGTCTGAGTCTGAACATGGTGAATCTCCATAAACAAGGGCGTGGTCCGATAATTGATAGAGGCACTGCGAACCGTCTGGGTTCAATCACGTTTCACAGCGTCGGTGTCGATTGACGCTCCCAGCCCAACCCTCTACCCTTCGCGGTTTGTTTCAGGTGCTCTGCAATCCTTGATTGGCAGGGTGAAACAGGGAAGCCGGTGTGGATCAATCGATCCGATCCCGGCGCTGCCCCCGCAACGGTAAATGAGTCAAGGCTGTGCCTGACGCCACTGTGTTTCGACATGGGAAGGCGCGCAGCCGGGGTAACCCGCTCATGAGCCCGGAGACCGGCCTGAACCACTCAATGGCATCACGGAGGGTGATGCTCTGTGCAGGGCGTTGCCGTGCTGTCCAGTGCTGTCCTTCCGTCTGTTGTCGACTGCCACGAGCGGAGAACCCGGATGAACGAATCCCCCGAACGCGACGAACGCCATCTGGCGCGCATGCTGCGCAAGAAAGCCGTGATGGACGAGCGCATTGCCAGCTCACCCAACGAGTGCGGCCTGCTGCTGGTCTTGACCGGCAACGGCAAAGGCAAGAGCAGCTCGGCATTCGGCATGCTTGCCAGGGCCATGGGCCACGACATGCAGTGCGGCGTGGTGCAGTTCATCAAGGGCCGCAACAGCACTGGCGAAGAAATGTTTTTCCGTCGTTTCCCCGAGCAGGTGCGCTATCACGTGATGGGCGAGGGCTTCACCTGGGAAACCCAGGATCGCCAGCGTGACATTGCCGCTGCCGAAGCCGCCTGGGCCGTGTCTCGGGAAATGCTTCGCGATCCGGCCATTGGTCTGGTGGTGCTCGACGAACTGAACATTGCCCTCAAGCATGGCTACCTCGACCTTGAACAGGTGCTGAGTGATCTGCAGGCCCGCCCGCCGATGCAGCATGTGCTGGTGACCGGCCGCGGTGCCAAACCCGAATTGATCGACCTGGCTGATACGGTTTCCGATATCGGCGTGGTCAAGCATGCGTTCCAGGCCGGTATCCGGGCGCAGAAAGGTATCGAGCTGTGAATAATCCTTTATTGGGCGCACTGCAATGAGAGCACTGCAATGAGAGCTCCGCGCGATTGCCCGGCGGTTTTGATCGCCGCGCCTGCCTCCGGGCAAGGTAAGACTACCGTCACCGCGGCACTGGCACGTTTGCACCGCAACCAGGGCCGCAAGGTCCGGGTGTTCAAGTGCGGGCCGGATTTTCTCGACCCGATGATTCTTGAGCGGGCCAGCGGCGCACCGGTCTATCAGCTGGACATGTGGATGGTCGGTGCCGACGAAAGCCGTCGCCTGTTGTGGGAAGCCGCGGATGAGGCAGACCTGATCCTGATCGAAGGCGTCATGGGGTTGTTCGACGGCACACCGTCCAGCGCTGATCTGGCCCGCCACTTTGGCGTACCGGTGTTGGGGGTGATCGACGGCACGGCGATGGCGCAGACGTTTGGCGCGCTGGCGCTCGGGCTGGCGCGTTATCAGCCGGATCTGCCGTTTGCCGGCGTGCTGGCCAATCGGGTTGGTACGGTACGCCACGCGCAGTTGCTGGAAAACAGTCTGACCGAAGGCCTGCGCTGGTATGGCGCACTGTCCCGGGAAGTCGGTTTCGAATTGCCCAGCCGCCATCTGGGGCTGGTCCAGGCCAGCGAACTCAATGATCTGGATGTGCGGCTGGACATGGCTGCCGCCGCGCTGGCCAGCACCTGCGAAGTGGCCTTGCCGCCAGCCGTAACCTTTACCGCGCCCGACCCGGTTCAGGTCGAGCCGTTGCTCAGCGGTGTGCGCATCGCCATTGCCCGCGACGAGGCCTTTGCCTTTCTGTACGGCGCAAGCCTGGACCTGCTGCGAAACATGGGCGCAGAGCTGAGTTTCTTCTCGCCGATCCATGATCGTGAGCTGCCCGACGCCGACAGCCTGTACCTGCCGGGTGGTTACCCGGAGCTGCATCACGTTGCGCTGGCGGAAAACCTGACGATGCAGGCGTCGATCAGGGCGCACCATATTGCTGGCAAGCCGATTCTGGCCGAGTGCGGCGGCATGCTTTATTTACTCGAAGCCTTGACCGATGTGGAGGGCGTGCGCGCCGAACTGGTCGGCTTGCTGTCCGGTGAGGCGGTCATGCAGAAGCGTCTGGCGGCGCTGGCCTTGCAAGCGGTTGAATTGCCCGAGGGCACGCTGCACGGCCACACGTACCACCATTCGCTGACCAGCACCGAGTTGCAGCCGATTGCTCGTGGCGTCAGCCCCAACGGCGGGCGTGGCGCAGAGGCAGTCTACCGCCTGGGTCGTCTGACCGCGTCCTACGTGCATTTCTATTTCCCTTCCTGCCCTCAGGCGATTGCGGCGCTGTTCAAACCATGACCGAACAAGCGTTCAGCCCTGAAGAGCGGGCTGCGGTGTACCGGGCCATCGCCGAGCGTCGCGACATGCGCCACTTCGTCGGCGGCACGGTGGCGCCCGAGTTGCTGGCGCGCTTGCTGGAAGCCGCACACCAGGCACCCAGTGTCGGGCTGATGCAGCCGTGGCGCTTCATTCGCATCAGCGATCCGGCGTTGCGCGGAAAAATGCAGGCGCAGGTAGAAGATGAACGTATCCGCACTGCCCAGGCACTGGGCGAGCGCACCGACGAGTTCATGAAACTCAAGGTCGAAGGAATCAATGACTGCGCCGAGGTGTTGGTCGCCGCACTGATGGAAGGCCGTGAACAGCATATTTTCGGCCGCCGCACCTTGCCGGAAATGGACATGGCATCGCTGTCCTGCGCGATCCAGAACCTGTGGCTGGCATCGCGTGCCGAGGGGCTGGGCATGGGCTGGGTGTCGCTGTTCGACCCCGAGGCATTGGCCGAACTGCTGGGCATGCCTGACGGCGCGAAGCCGCTGGCGATCATTTGCCTGGGGCCGGTCAAGGAATTCTATCCTGCGCCAATGCTGGTGATGGAAGGCTGGGCGCAGGCGCGTCCGCTGCACGAGCTGCTGTACGAGAATCAATGGGGAGTGAATCAATGAGTGTGGCGCTGTTGAGCGTCGCCGGGGTCGCACTGGATGCGCTGCTCGGTGAGCCAAAACGATGGCATCCGCTGGTAGCGTTCGGCAACTTCGCCAATCGGGTCGAGCAGCGTTTCAACAGCGGTGGCCGTGGCTGGCGCAGTCATGGCGTTACCGCCTGGGTTATCACCGTAATGCCGTTGACGCTGCTGGCCACGCTACTGAGCTGGTTGCCCGGTATTGGCTGGCTGGTCGAGGTTCTGGCGCTGTATTGCGCGCTGGGCATGCGCAGCCTGGGCGAACATGTTCAGCCGGTGGCGCAAGCGTTGCGCAGTGACGATCTGGTCGAGGCACGCCAGCGGGTCGGTTATCTGGTCAGTCGCCAGACCAGCGAACTGGATGCCACCGAAGTGGCCCGCGCAGCTACCGAATCAGTGCTGGAGAACGGCAGTGATGCGGTGTTCGCCGCGCTGTTCTGGTTTGTCGTGGCCGGTGCGCCCGGCGTGGTGCTGTACCGGCTGAGCAACACGCTGGACGCCATGTGGGGTTACCGCAACGAGCGCTTCGAGCGTTTTGGCTGGGCTGCGGCGAAGATCGACGATCTGCTCAACTATATTCCCGCACGTCTTGTGGCATTGACTTACGCCTTGCTGGGCAAGACCCGGCTGGCGCTGCGTTGCTGGCGCACACAGGCTCCGGCCTGGGACAGTCCGAATGCAGGTCCGGTGATGGCCGCTGGCGCTGGCGCGCTGGGTGTCGAACTGGGCGGGGCGGCGATCTATCACGGCGAGCTGCATCAGCGTCCGCAACTGGGTGAAGGTGCGCCTGCCGATGCGGATTCCATTGATCGCGGCTGGCAACTGGTGCAGCGCGGCGTCTGGTTGTGGTTGCTGGTCATATGCGTGGTAGCTGAATTCTATGCTTGAGCACGGCGGTCGGTTGCGCGCCGCGGCGCAGCATTACGGTATCGAACTGGCTGACTGGCTGGACCTGTCCACGGGCATTGCACCCTGGTCGTGGCCCATCCCGGAGATTCCGACGCGTGCATGGGCGCGTTTGCCCGAGACCGATGATGGCCTGGAAGCAGCTGCCTGCCGCTATTACGGCGTACCTCGCTTATTGCCGGTGTCCGGCTCGCAGGCCGCGATTCAAGCGTTGCCGCGGGTACGCAGCGGAGGTCGGGTTGGCGTGCTGTCGCCCTGCTACGCCGAGCATGCACATGCATGGCGCAAGAACGGCTTCGTGGTCCGCGAGATAGGCGAGCAGGAGGTCGAATACTTTCTCGACTCTCTTGATGTGCTGGTGGTGGTCAATCCGAACAATCCGACCGGCCTGCACCTGAGCGCCGAGCGCCTGCTGGAGTGGCATGCACGACTGGCCGAGCGCGGTGGCTGGCTGGTCGTCGATGAGGCGTTCATGGATAACACGCCGGGCCTGAGCCTGGCTGCCGAAACGTGGCGCACCGGGCTGATTGTGCTGCGCTCGTTCGGCAAGTTTTTTGGCCTGGCCGGTGTCAGGCTCGGTTTTGTCATGGCCGAGCCGGTATTGCTGAGGATGCTGGCGCAGGAAATCGGCCCATGGTCGGTCAGCGGGCCAACACGAATCATCGGTCAGGTGTGCCTCAATGATCAGGAAGGGCACGCCCGTCAGCGTCAACGCAGCGAGCAGGCTCGCGAGCGTCTGGTGGCTTTGCTCGACCAGTACGGGCTGAGCCCGCAGGGCGGCTGTGCGCTGTTTCAGTGGCGGTTGACCCCTGAAGCGCAAACGCTCTATGAGTTCTGTGCGCGACGTGGCGTATTGTTGCGTCTTTTCAAGGGCGGCACACCCGAGTCCGCCAGCCTGCGCTTCGGTCTGCCCCGCGACGAGGCCGACTGGCTGCGTTTGCACACTGTTCTGCTTGAATACCGCAAGGAATACCCATGACCACGCTGATGGTACAAGGCACCACCTCCGACGCCGGCAAAAGCACACTGGTGACGGCACTGTGCCGCTGGCTGACCCGACAGGGCGTCAAGGTCGTGCCATTCAAACCGCAGAACATGGCGCTCAACAGCGCTGTAACGGCGGACGGCGGCGAAATCGGCCGCGCCCAGGCGGTGCAGGCGCAGGCGTGCTTTCTGGAGCCGCACACCGACATGAACCCGGTGCTGCTCAAGCCCAACAGTGATACCGGTGCGCAGGTGATCATTCACGGTCGCGCCGTCACCACCATGAACGCGGTGGCGTACCACGGCTATAAAGAGATCGCCATGCAGGCGGTGCTGGAGTCGCATCGGCGGCTGGGTGAAAGCTACCCGGTGATCATGGTAGAAGGCGCGGGCTCTCCGGCCGAGATCAACCTGCGCGCCAACGATATCGCCAACATGGGCTTTGCCGAGGCGGTCGACTGCCCGGTGTTGCTGATTGCCGATATCAATCGTGGCGGGGTGTTTGCCCATCTGGTCGGCACGCTGGAGTTGCTGTCGCCCAGCGAACAGGCGCGGGTCAAGGGGTTCATCATCAATCGTTTTCGCGGTGACATTGCCTTGTTGCAGCCGGGCCTGGACTGGCTGGAAGCACGCACCGGCAAGCCGGTGGTTGGCGTGCTGCCCTACGTAATGGACCTTCATCTGGAGGCCGAAGACGGCCTGGACCAGCGTCAGACCGACAAGGTCGAGCATGTGCTGAACGTGGTGGTCCCGGTGCTGCCTCGCATCAGTAATCACACTGATTTCGACCCGCTGCGCCTGCACCCTCAGGTCAATCTGCAGTTCATCGGTCCCGGCCAGGCGATTCCTCCTGCGGACCTGATCATTCTGCCCGGCTCGAAAAGCGTGCGCAGCGATCTGAACTACCTGCGCAACAGTGGCTGGGACACCGCCATCGAGCGGCATTTGCGTTATGGCGGCAAGCTGATGGGGATCTGCGGCGGCCTGCAAATGCTCGGTGAGCAGGTGCACGATCCTCTCGGGCTGGAAGGCGCAGCCGGGTCCAGCGCCGGGTTTGGCCTACTGGCAATGAGCACGGTGCTGGAAGCGGAAAAGCAACTGCGCAATGTGCGCGGTCGTCTGACCCTGGAAGACGCCGAGGTCAGCGGCTACGAAATTCATGCCGGGGTAACGACAGGGCCGGCGCTGGAGCAGGCTGCCGTGCAACTGGACGACGGGCGTTGCGATGGCGCGCAGAGTGTCGACGGGCAGGTGCTCGGGACTTACCTGCACGGCCTGTTCGAATCACCTGCGGCCTGTAGCGCGTTACTGCGCTGGGCGGGGTTGGCGAACGTGCAGTCCGTCGACTATCACGCCCTGCGCGAGCGCGACATCGAACGTCTGGCGGACCTGGTGGAAAAACACCTGGACGGCCCATTGCTTCGCGAACTGTGTGGCCTGGAGGCGAACTGAATGCTGCAATTGATCCTCGGCGGCGCGCGTTCCGGCAAGAGTCGCCTGGCGGAAAAACTGGCCGCCGACAGCACGCTGAAGGTGACCTACATCGCCACCAGTCAGCCTCTGGACGGCGAAATGAATCAGCGCGTGGCCAGCCATCGCGCCCGTCGCCCCGAACACTGGGGGCTGGTCGAAGAACCGCTCGAGCTGGCGCGGGTGCTGCGCGAAAATGCGGCGCCCGATTGCTGCCTGCTAGTCGATTGCCTGACCCTCTGGCTGACCAATCTGCTGATGCTCGACAACCCCGAGCGCCTGCTTCAAGAACGTGAATCCCTGCTCGACAGCCTTGCCGGGCTGCCGGGTGAAATCATTTTTGTCAGCAACGAAACCGGGCTTGGCGTCGTGCCGCTCGGCGAACTGACCCGTCGCTATGTCGATGAAGCCGGCCTGTTGCATCAGGCGCTGGCCGAGCGTTGCCAGCGTGTCGTGTTGACCGTTGCCGGCTTGCCCCTGACGTTGAAAGGAACCGCGCTATGAGTAATTCCTGGTGGCTCAAGCCTGCACAGGCTATTGATGTACCAATGCGCGAGGCGGCACTGGCCCGTCAGCAACAGTTGACCAAGCCGGCGGGTTCGCTGGCACAACTGGAGCGTCTGGCGGTACAGCTTGCCGGCCTGCAAGGGCGCGAGCGTCCGGCTGCCGATAAATTGTGGATCGCGATCTTTGCCAGCGATCATGGTGTGGTGGCCGAAGGTGTATCGGCCTATCCACAGGAAGTCACCGGCCAGATGCTGCATAACTTCGTCAACGGTGGCGCAGCGATCAGCGTGCTGGCGCGCCAGCTCTCGGCGCAGCTGGACGTGGTGGATCTGGGTACCGTGGCGCCTCTGGATTTGCCGGGCGTGCGTCATTTGCGCATCGGCGCGGGCACCGCCAATTTCGCCCACGGGCCAGCCATGAGCGCTGAGCAGGGGCTTGCTGCTCTGCAGGCCGGGCGCGACAGTGTATTGCGCGCCAAGGCGGTCGGCACCGAGCTGTTTATCGGTGGCGAGATGGGCATCGGCAATACCACGGCGGCCAGCGCCGTCGCCTGCTCGGTGCTGGAATGTGCCGCGCCGTTGCTGGTCGGTCCCGGCACCGGGCTGAACGCCGAGGGCATCGAGCACAAGACCCGTGTCATCGAACGCGCACTGGCGCTGCATGCCGAGCAGGCGGGCGACCCGCTGCATAGCCTGTTCTGCCTGGGTGGTTTCGAGATTGCCGCGCTGACCGGCGCTTATCTGGCCTGTGCGCAGGAAGGCATCGTGGCGCTGGTCGACGGTTTCATTTGCAGCGTGGCCGCGTTGGTGGCGGTGCGCCTGAATCCGTCTTGCCGCAACTGGCTGTTGTTCGGCCACCGTGGCGCCGAACCGGGCCACCGGCACTTGCTGGAAACGCTACAGGCCGAACCGCTTCTGGACCTCGGCTTGCGTCTGGGCGAGGGCAGTGGCGCAGCCCTGGCGGTGCCGCTGGTGCGTCTGGCCTGTGAGTTGCACAACGGCATGGCAACGTTTGCCGAAGCGGCAGTGGCGGATCGCCCCGCATGACCTTGCGTCTGGACTTGCTGCGTCATGGCGAAACAGAGCTGGGCGGTGGTCTGCGCGGCAGCCTCGACGATGCTCTGACCGAACTCGGCTGGCAGCAGATGCGTGCGGCAGTGGCCGATGGCGGTCCCTGGGAACGGATTGTCAGCTCGCCTTTGCAGCGCTGTGCACGTTTTTCCGAAGAGCTGGCGCAGCGCCTGTCGCTGCCCATGCAACTGGAGCCGGGTTTGCAGGAGCTGCATTTCGGCGACTGGGAAGGCCACAGCCCTGCGCAGCTCATGGAAACCGATGCCGAAGGCTTGGGCCTGTTCTGGGCCGATCCCTACGCCTTCACACCGCCCAATGGCGAGCCAGTGATCGAATTTTCGACACGGGTGCTGAATGCGGTGGCGCGTCTGCATAAGTCGTATGCCGATGAACGCGTGTTGCTGGTCAGTCACGGCGGTGTAATGCGCCTGCTGCTGGCGCAGGCGCGCGGTCTGCCGCGTGAGCAATTGTTGCAGGTAGTGGTCGGCCATGGCGCACTGCTGTCGATTCAGGTCGCAGCTGCTGGCGTAATCACGGAGGTCTGAGATGCTGCCGTTCTGGATCGCCCTGCAATTTCTCGGTAGCCTGCCGATTCGTCTGCCCGGCATGCCGCGCCCGGAAGAGCTTGGGCGTTCGTTGTTGTTCTACCCGCTGGTAGGCGTGGTGTTCGGCATGCTGCTGCTGGGTTTCAGCGCGCTACTCAGTGGTACGCCGCTCATGCTGCATGCCGCGTTGGTACTCAGCGCCTGGGTGCTGCTCAGTGGCGGCTTGCATCTGGACGGTCTGGCCGACAGTGCCGACGCCTGGCTGGGCGGTTTTGGTGATCGCGAACGTACCTTGCAGATCATGAAGGACCCGCGTAGCGGGCCGATTGCCGTGGCCACGCTGGTGCTGGTGCTGCTGCTCAAATTTGCAGCGATTCTGGCGCTGATCGAAAGTCACAGCAGTATCGGGCTGCTGTTGGCGCCGCTGATCGGACGCGCTGCCATGCTTGGGCTTTTTCTGGGCACACCATATGTGCGTTCCGGGGGATTGGGGCAGGCGCTCGCCGATCACCTGCCGCGTGGCCCTGGACGCAAGGTTTTGGCCGCCACTGCCATTGCGTGCGTGCTGCTCGCCGGCTGGTCAGGGGTAGCTGTATTGCTGGTCTGCGCCGTTTGTTTCTTCTGGCTGCGGCAGTTGATGATGCGCCGTCTGGGCGGCTGCACGGGCGACACCGCCGGGGCGCTGCTCGAACTGTTGGAGCTGGCAGTCCTGCTGACGCTGGCGCTGCTTTAACAGCCCTGCCAATGCTTTGTTGACAGCTTTTACCGGCAGCGCGTAGCTTCGCGATTCGCAGGTAAAACCATGTAACAAAGTGCAGGGAGCTTAACCATGACATCGATCTGGCGTACCAGCGGCTGGGTTCTGCTGGGCAGTGCGTTGATCCTTGCGCTTTCGCTGGGCACGCGGCACGGTTTCGGCCTGTTTCTGGCGCCCATGAGCGCGGATTTTGGCTGGGGGCGTGAGGTCTTTGCCTTTGCCATCGCCTTGCAGAACCTTATGTGGGGTCTGGCGCAGCCGTTCGCCGGGGCGCTGGCAGATCGATTTGGCGCGGCCAAAGTCGTCTTCGTTGGCGGTGTGCTGTATGCGGCAGGGCTGTTGTGCATGAGTATGGCTGATTCGTCTCTCAGTCTCTCCCTTAGTGCTGGTTTGCTGATCGGTATTGGTCTGTCCGGCACGTCTTTTTCGGTCATTCTGGGTGTCGTCGGGCGCGCGCTGCCTGCGGAAAAACGCAGCATGGGCATGGGGATCGCCAGCGCGGCGGGTTCATTCGGCCAGTTCGCCATGTTGCCCGGCACACTGGGCTTGATCAGTTGGTTGGGCTGGTCCGGTGCCTTGCTGGTGCTGGGCTTGATGGTGGCGCTGATCCTGCCCTTGGTAGGCATGCTCAAGGATACGCCGAGCGTGTCTACCGGTATCGAGCTGACGCTGGGCGAGGCG
Source organism: Pseudomonas syringae group sp. 247E2 (assembly GCF_032587795.1). Lineage (NCBI taxonomy): Bacteria > Pseudomonadati > Pseudomonadota > Gammaproteobacteria > Pseudomonadales > Pseudomonadaceae > Pseudomonas > Pseudomonas syringae group sp. 247E2. The sequence goes on from NZ_JAWHPK010000001.1 coordinate 1,008,293, forward strand.
CTGCGTGAAGCCTGCTCGCATTCGGGTTTCTGGCTGCTGGCACTGGGTTTCTTCGTCTGTGGCTTTCAAGTGGTGTTCATCGGCGTGCACCTGCCGGCCTATCTGGTGGATCAACACTTGCCTGCCAAGGTCGGTACAACGGTGCTGGCCTTGATCGGGTTGTTCAATATCTTTGGCACTTACACCGCTGGCTGGCTGGGCGGGCGCATGTCCAAACCTCGACTGTTGACCGCGCTTTATCTGTTGCGCGCGGTGGTGATCGTCTTGTTTCTCTGGGTCCCGCTGAGCCAGACCAATGCCTATCTGTTCGGCGTAGCAATGGGCCTGCTGTGGCTGTCGACTGTGCCGCTGACCAACGGCACGGTCGCGACACTGTTTGGTGTGCGTAACCTGTCGATGCTGGGCGGTATCGTCTTTCTGTTTCACCAGTTAGGCGCATTCCTCGGCGGCTGGCTGGGCGGGCTGGTGTATGACCGTACCGGCAACTACGACCTCGTCTGGCAAGTCTCGATACTGCTGAGTCTGCTGGCCGCCGCTTTGAACTGGCCGGTGCGTGAGCGCCCGGTGGCCAGGTTGCAGGCGCAGGGTAGCCTTGCATGAGCCGTCGCTGGCCTCTACTGGCGGCGGTGCTCGCAGGCGCGGTGGTGTTGGGGCTGGTCTGGTGGGCCTGGCAGCACGTTGGACTGGCTGCGTTGCAACTGGGAATGGCCGCTTGCTAGGCAGACAGCCTGGCATGGGGTAGCGTGTCGACAAACGACAACATTATCCAGGGCCGCCATGATGAACATTCGCTTTGTTTCGATTCCTCTCCTGCTGCTGGCCATGAGTGGCGCTGCAATGGCTGCCGACTGTCCGCCGCTGCTGCAGGGCGAGTTGCCCAAGCTGCGCGCCAAGGAAAACATCGACCTGTGCAAACGCTTTGCCGGCAAGCCGCTGGTGGTGGTCAACACCGCCAGTTTCTGTGGCTTTGCCCCGCAGTTCAAAGGGCTTGAAGAGCTGAGTCAGCGCTACAAGGGGCAGGGGCTTGAGGTGTTGGGCGTGCCGTCCAATGACTTCAAACAGGAAGCCAAGGATGGTGAGGAGACCGCCAAGGTTTGCTACGTCAATTACGGCGTGACTTTCACCATGACCGAGCCGCAGGCCGTACGCGGCGATGATGCGACCCATTTGTTCAAGGTGCTGGCCGAGCAAAGCAGTGCGCCGCGCTGGAATTTCTACAAGTACGTGGTTGATCGCCAGGGTAAAGTCATTGCCAACTTCTCCAGCATGACCAAGCCGGATGATCCTGAGCTGATCGCAGCCATTGAAAAGGCGATTGCGTCGAAGCCTTAGGGCGGGCTTGAGTGTTGTCTGAATCTGCCTGACATCGCAGAAGCCTTGTGTGACGCGGAGCGCCACAAAGAGGACGCAGAGCGTCCAGAACTGCATGCCGACGCGGAGCGTCGGCACGATAGTCAGTCATGAGGCGGAGCATCTGTACGGTAGCCCGTCAATGACGCGGAGTATCTGTACGGCAGTCAATCAATGCGGGTCTGAGCGCATCAGGCACGCAATAAAAAGCCCGCAACCATTACTGGTTGCGGGCTTTTTTCAGTCTGGCAGTTGCTATCAGAAGCGATAGGTAACCGAAGTGCCCAGGCCGTGAGCGGTGTTGCGGTAGTCAGCGCTGTACGAACCTTTGGTCGCGCTGGAGTCGCGGATCTTGGTTTCGTCTTCACGCAGGTACGAGTACGCCACGTCGATGGTCAGGTCGTCGGTCGGGCTCCAGCCTGCACCGAAACTGATGATCTTGCGATCGCCAGTCGGGATGCGTGGGGAGCGGTTGACGTTGTTGGTCGGCGACTGATCAACGGAGAAACCTGTGCGCAGGGTCCACTCTTTATTGACCTTGTACGAGGCACCGATGGCGTGCGCCCAGGTGTCGTGCCAGTTCTGTTCTTCGGTGATGGTGCCGATTGGGCCGGCAGAACCGCCCAGCAGAGCAGGGACGCCATCGTTGTTGACGGTGATGTCTTGCAGGCGGCTCCAGCGAGTCCAGGTACTGCCTGCGTAAACAGTCCAGTTTTCGTCGAGTTGCTGGGTGATGGAGAAATCCACCGACTCAGGCGTGGAGATGTCCAGCGAGGCATCGTACTTCTGGCCGCCGAACGGACCGAAGCCCGAGCCTTCGATCTTGGTCTTGCCCTTGAGCTTGTAATCGACCTTGGAGTGGTAAGTCAGGCCCAGACGAGTGGTGTCGGTAGCCTGCACCAGAATGCCGGCATTGAAGCCGATTGCGGTGTCATCGCCTTCGATCTTCACCTTGCCGTCATTACGGCCCGGTGTTGCGGCGTTCAATGTTGCCGAGGTCAGTTCACCGTCGATGCGGTTGATGGTCGGGCCGAAACCGATGGAAACCTTGTCATTGAATGCATAGCTGACAGTTGGCTGGAAGGTCACGATCTGGACGTGACTCTTGTCGCCCCAGTAGCGGCCGGCGAAGCCTTTTTCGTAATCAGTGACCAGGCCGAACGGGACGTACACGCCCAGACCAAATGCCCAGTGATCATCGATAGGTTTGACGTAATAGCCCATTGGCACGCCCACCACCGGAACCATGTCACCGTCGTTGCTGCCGCCGAATGTGCCGCGACCGTTGTCGATGTCGGTCTTGGCGATCACGGCTGCGGCGCCGACGCTGATTTGTTCGCGTTTGATTCGGGACATGCCGGCAGGGTTGCCGAATACGGTGCTTGCATCATCGGCTGACGAGGAGCGACCAGCAAAGCCTGTGCCCATGCCGCTGATGCTTTGTTCGTTTAGGGCAAAACCGGCTGCAAGCAGTTGAGAAGAAGCCAGACCCAGGGCGAGTCCAAGTGTTGTCCGGTTCAGTGCTTTTGTCATTATTTTCATTATTAGAACTCCTTGTTGTTCACCGGTCGAAAATTACCAACATTTTCGATGGCGCGCTATAGGCTGAGGAGCCCGATTTAGAGCTATTCTTGTAGGACAATCTTGATAAAGCCGTGGGAATTGCAATTTAGACGAAGTCCCAGTGCTGCACATTGGTTAATGTCGTCAATTCAATATAGAGCGGGCATAAAAAAGCCCCGCTTTGCAGGGCGGGGCTTTTGGCGAGCGGTGAATCGTTTGCGTCAGGCGATGAGTGCTTGACGAGTACGCTCGATCACGGCTTGCAGCGGTTCGGCGCTTGCGTACTGATCGGGGTACAGGCGTTCGCTGTGACGGGCGATGCCGTGTTCGTTGACGATTGTAAAACTGAAACAGCCTTTGCGAGCGGCCATGATCAGGCAGTTCATCGGGGCAAAAGCATTGGTCAATGTGTGAATTGCGTGTTGGGTTTGAGTATTCATATTCAAGGTGTTTCCTGAAACAACACGGAACAATACCGTGCATAAATAAAGATTCCAGTAAACGCGGGCCGACATTTGATACAAAAGCCTGGCTGGGCGGAGAACCTGACTGGAACAAAGACAGGCAGTTGAAGCGCGCTTTATCGTATGGCGCTCTGGCTGACCGGTAGGTACTTAGGAGGGCAGGCAACACAACAGGAGCAAAGGTTCTACGCTCCGGGTGAAGATCCTGATCAATTGCAGGCTGGTTGAAGCAGACCATGAGAGCCATGACTGCACTGTCACCCCAAATGGTGCATCAGCGCGAAAGGTTCATGTCTGGAAACCATCAAGGTGGTCGATCCCTTGTTGCCAACATTCTCGTCGCATGGAGGAGTGTCTGTCGGGGGACTTGTCGACCGGAATTGATTTTCAGCTTGGTACTAACGGCGGCAATTTTACCCGCCATTTCGAAGTATTGCAAGCGTCGGTAAATAAAATTCACCAGTGCCCGACCATACGGTAGATCAGCACGGTCACGGATGCGACCATCGAGCACCCGAGCAGGTAGGCAGCGATGGTCAGCCGCAGGGACTTGCGGCCTTCGATGGCGCGCATGATGTCGCCTGTCTTGTTGATACGTCCATTGCTCAGGTCGCTGCAGATGATCAGCAGCAGGGCAATTGCAGACAACAGCACGCTGTAGGCGAAGACGCCGCCGTCCGGCGGTGGCAGGACAATACTGGTGGCCAGGGCGACGATGCAGACGGCCATCAGCAGCAGGAAGAACTTCACTATCTCCTTCATGGGGCCTTCACTGAATCCTTGGTGGCTGATATTTGGTCTTTTTTGGCAGTGCTTGGACCGCGAGATGCATGATTTGTCGCCTGCATTGTTTTCAAGGCGTCTGGTGAGGTGTGGACTGCGTCGGCGACAGGTCGATCCCAGTGGTTGAAAGGCTGCTGAAAGCCACGTATTCATTGAGAATAAGATGCAATCGAGCAACAATCATATGATGCCCGAAATGGCTGAAAAGAGCCCCGGCAAGGAGTTGTGCACATTAGCTGAACAAGCTGCCATATCACTGTCACAAGCGTTGCTAAGGGTTTGATTTATGATGGTGAATTATTAAGTCAATGAAAAACATCGTTTTTTTTAGCTGGTGAAAAAATCGTCAGTTTGAGCGCAGGCCGCATCCTGCTTGCGTTTGCGGAAGTTAAAGGGGGGTTGTCCACTGAGTTATCCACAGCTTCTGTGGATTGTCCCGGCTGAAATGTCCCCGAAATGGGGGCTGTGCACGTTGCTGAAAGCGCGTACAATTCGTTCCCCCGATTTGCCCCCGCCTGTTGATCTTGCCTCGCCCTAGACGACGTTTCTGCTGCACTATCACGCGCTTACCCACACTGCCGCTGGCGATGATTCAGCCTGCATGGAGTCTTTATGGCACTGGACCTGAACAGCCTTTTACTGGGGCTTGCTGCAGCTGCTGTGCCCTTGTTGGCATTGCTCTGGCAGTTGCAGCGTCGTCTGGCACTTCGTCAGGCCGAGAGCGCGCTGCTGGACGAGCGCCTGAGCATGGCGCAGATGGCGCAGGAAGGCCTCAATGCGCAACTGGATGCCTGCCGCGACGAGGTGAGTGACCTCAGCCAGGCCAATGCGGCCAAACAGGCCGACCTTGCAGCGCTGCGGCGCGAGGTCGAGTTGCTGCGTCAGGAAGGCGATAGCGCTCGCGAAACGGCGCATGCCTGGAATCATGAACGTGCCGGCAGAGAAGCCGAGTTGCGTCGTCTGGATGCGCAGTGCGCGGCATTGAATGCCGAGTTGCGTGAACAGCAGGACAGCCATCAGCAGCGCCTGAATGACCTGCAGGGTTCCCGGGATGAGCTGCGCGCGCAGTTCGCCGAGTTGGCAGGCAAGATCTTTGATGAGCGTGAGCAGCGTTTTGCCGAAACCAGCCAGCAGCAACTGGGGCAATTGCTCACACCGCTCAAGGAGCGCATCCAGTCGTTCGAAAAGCGCGTCGAGGAAAGTTATCAGAACGAAGCCCGCGAACGTTTTTCGCTGGCGAAGGAGCTGGAGCGTCTGCAGCAGTTGAATCAACGTTTGAGCGATGAAGCCACCAACCTGACGCGCGCCCTGAAAGGGCAGAAGACCCAGGGTAACTGGGGTGAACTGATTCTTGAGCGGGTGCTGGAGCATGCCGGGCTTGAAAAGGGCCGTGAATACCAGACGCAAATAAGCCTCAAGGGGCCGGATGGCGAGCGCTTTCAGCCTGATGTGCTGATCATGCTGCCCGGTGACAAACAAGTGGTGGTCGATGCCAAGGTCAGCCTGACGGCTTATCAGCAGTACGTATCGGCTGATGACGACGTTATCGGTCAGGCTGCGCTCAAGCAACATGTGCTGTCGCTGCGCAATCACGTCAAAGGCCTCTCAGGCAAGGATTACAAGCGTCTTGAGGGGCTTCACAGTCTGGATTTCGTTCTACTCTTCGTGCCTATCGAAGCGGCTTTTTCTGCAGCCTTGCAGGCGGAGCCGAATCTGTTTCAGGAAGCTTTTGATCGCAACATCGTGATTGTCAGCCCCACCACACTGCTGGCCACCTTGCGGGTCATCGACAGCCTGTGGAAGCAGGAACGTCAGAGCCAGAACGCGCGCGAGATTGCCGAGCGTGCAGGTTGGCTGTACGACAAGTTTGTGTTGTTCATTCAGGATCTGGACGAGGTAGGCAACCGTCTGCAGCAACTGGACAAGGCCTACTCGGCGGCGCGCAACAAGCTGACGGAGGGGCGCGGCAACCTGATAAGCCGTAGCGAGCAACTCAAGCTGCTGGGTGCGCGTGCCAGCAAGAGTCTGCCCGCGGACTTGCTCGAACGGGCTATGACTGACAATGACGGCCTGATCAGTCCGCCTGAATGATCAGTTTGGCTCGTCGGCGCAACGTTCAGTAACAGGCCGTCCGTCGCAAAGACTAGAAGCGAGCCTGTACAAATGTCACATTGGCTCTATCGGAAAATTGTTTTCCGTAGCACTCGGCTAACGGTTCATTTGCTTCTATGATCTCTAGTGAGTGATGTGTATAGATTGACTGCCGGGTATTTCCCTCAAGGGGGCTCTATGAATAGCAAACTGCAAGAATGGCTCCATGACGCAGGCGTTGCATTGGGTCTTATAGAACGACCAAAACTGCAGCCCATTCCGGTTCGTGCCGATGATGATCGTCGTCGCCAACGCCGGTAAACCTCTCGCCTGACCCTCTTCGCTGGGCAGAGCGTATATTGAATCTGGTCGGGACGCACAGGAGTGTCCCGATACAAGGGCTGGCATTCAATGCCGATGTTCAGGTTTTCCCTTGGTTTTGTTGCCTTCGCTTCCCATCAACAGAATTAGCTCGATGATCATGTGCAGGGAAAAGTCCTCGGGCTTTGTGATGGCCTGTTCCTTGATCTGGTCAGGAAACGCGAAGTTGAAGACGTCCCCCAGCGCCGCGAACAGGCACTCTATGTCATCGTCCTCAAAAGCCAGGTCGATGAAGGTGGCACCTTCGTGAATCATGCTTTTATCCACTAGAATGATGCCTAGCGCGTCAAACACCTTCTGTTTGATTTCTTCGCGATTCATGAAAGCCCCTGAGGTTGATCTTGTCAGATTCAGCAGGCGTATTTCATTTCACCAGCCCAGACCTCAAGGCTAGCTCAAATCGCTGTTGCAGCTACGGTTTACCCCCGCGCAATGGGGGCTATCCGGTTAAACTGCGCCGCAGTTCGACAGGCGGTTGTGATGAGCTCAAGGTCATGGCGCAGCGCGGCATGTTTTAACCCTTTTGGATTGTCCGAGTAAGAACCGATGCCCCGCGCCCGCTGTAAACGTTGCCTGCGTCCCGTCCCGCACTGTCTCTGCGCCTTGATTCCGCAACTGGACAGCCGCACGCGAGTGTTGATCCTGCAGCATCCCGATGAAGCCGGCCATGCGTTGAATACGGCGCGACTGGCCGCACTGGGTCTGGTCAATGCGCAGTTGCGGGTGGGGGAAGTGTTCGATGATCTGCAAACGCTTTTGAACCCGCCCGGCTATCAGGCGCGGTTGCTGTTTCCGGGTGACGCTGCCGAGACGTTGCTGCCCTATGTGCAGAACTCGCTGCCCATGTTGCTGGTCGTGCCGGATGGCACCTGGCGCAAGGCGCGCAAACTGCTGCACCTCAACCCCTTGTTGGCGGGCCTGCCAAGGGTCACGCCAGGCATTGTGCCGGTTTCGCGTTATCGCTTGCGCAAAGCGCCGGGTCCGGATGCCTTATCAACGCTTGAGGCTATCGTTCATACGTTGCAGACGCTGGAAGCGCCACGCTCTTTCGAGGCGCTGCTGAAGCCTTTCGACGCCTTGATCGAAGGTCAGATTCAGGCAATGGGCAGCGAGACGTATCAGCGCAATCACGGCGGTCAGGGGTAAAGAACACAATTGGCGGCGTTAACTGCGCCCAGCTGTAACTGTTGCTTTGCAGATCAGCGCCTAGAATGAGCAACTGGTTCTATCTCTTGCGGAAGGTTCAATGCACATCTCGTCTGGTCGTTGGGTCTATGGCCTTTGTCTGTCGCTGTTGACTGCGTTGCTCTGGGGCATTCTGCCAATCAAGCTCAAGCAGGTTCTGCAGGTGATGGACCCTGTCACTGTGACCTGGTTTCGCCTGGCTGTTTCCGGCGCGCTGTTGTTCATCTGGCTGGCGTCGGTCAAGCGCCTGCCCAGCTTCAAGGTGCTGGGACGCAAGGGGCAGGTACTGGTGGGGCTGGCGGTATTCGGCCTGGTCGGCAACTACGTGCTGTACCTCATCGGCTTGCGGCTGCTGAGCCCCGGTACCACGCAATTACTGGTTCAGGTCGGCCCGATCTTCCTGTTGATCAGCAGTATCTTTTTGTTCAAGGAACGTTTCAGTCTGGGGCAGGGCATTGGTCTGGCCGTCTTGCTGATCGGTTTCGGCTTCTTTTTCAATCAGCGTCTGGTGGAGCTGTTCACCTCGTTGGGCGATTACACCCTTGGTGTGCTGGTGGTGCTCCTGGCCTCGACCATCTGGACGTTCTATGGATTGAGCCAGAAGCAGCTCCTGACCGTGTGGAATTCGCTGCAGGTGATGATGGTGATTTACCTGTTCTGTGCGCTGTTGCTAACGCCTTGGGCGCACCCCGCCGAGGCGTTATTGTTGAGCCCGTTGCAGGGCTGGTTGCTGCTCGCCTGCTGTCTGAATACGCTGGTGGCCTACGGTGCTTTCGCTGAGGCGCTGGCGCATTGGGAGGCATCACGGGTTAGCGCGACGCTTGCGTTGACGCCGTTGGTTACGCTGACCGCCGTGGCTGCCGCAGCGTGGCTATGGCCTGATTATGTGCAGGCAGAGGAATTGAACGTGATGGGTTATGGCGGCGCGCTGCTGGTCGTGACGGGGTCGGCGCTGACCGCGCTTGGCCCTTCACTGGTCGCGGGCCTCAGAGCGCGCAAGGCAAGGCTCGCACAGGCCTGAATTCACCGCCCGGACAGATCAGCGCTTGCCCAGTGCCTGTGCCTGGAGAATCCATTCCTGGCGTTGCTGTTCGCTGGCACTGTGCACCGGGGCAAATTCGCTAAGGCGTTTGGTTTTTATCCCGCAAAAGCCCAGTATCGTCCGCACCATCTGCCGGTGAGCCGGCGCGCCGTAAATCCATTGAAAATAGCGTGGCGGCGTGTCCATGGCGACCAGCAGCTCCGCAGTGCGGCCTCGGAGCAGCTCATTGGAGGAATGCTTGCGGCCGTGGGTCTTGAACGCAAAACCGGGCGTCAGTACCCGGTCGAAAAAGCCCGTCAGTAGCGCCGGCAAGCCACCCCACCAGACGGGATAGACGAATACCAGATGCTCGGCCCAGTGAATCTGGCGCTGGGCTTCGAGCAGGTCCGGTTCAAGTGTCTGGGTTTGATCGTAGCCGTTGTGCAGAATAGGATCGAAATCCAGCTCGCCCAGCTTGAGCTCCCGCACCACATGCCCTTCACTGCGCGCAGCCTGTGCATAGGCTTCGCCAAGGGCATGGCAGAGGCTGATGGCTTTCGGCGTACCGTAAACCATCAGAATCCGTTTGCCGTTACCTTCCAGTGGCGTTGCGCCGCTTCTGGCATCAGCCATTACTGCCTGCCTCGAGCATTTTGTCCGGACGCACCCAGGCGTCGAACTCCTCATCGGTCAGATAACCCAGCGCCAATGCGGCTTCACGCAGGGTCAGGCCTTCGGTGTAAGCCTTCTTGGCAATCTGCGCCGATTTGTCATAACCGATATGCGGATTGAGTGCAGTAACCAGCATCAGTCCGCGCTCCAGGTGCTCAGCCATTTTTTCAGCATCCGGCTGCATGCCTGCAATGCAGTGTTCATTGAAATTGCTGCAGCCATCGGCCAGCAAGCGGATCGATTGCAGCACATTGTGGATGATCACCGGCTTGTAGACGTTCAGTTGCAGGTGGCCCTGGCTGGCGGCGAAGCCGATGGTCACGTCGTTGCCCATGACCTGGCAGGCGAGCATCGACAAGGCCTCGCACTGGGTCGGGTTGACCTTGCCGGGCATGATCGAACTGCCGGGCTCGTTGGCTGGCAGCCTGACTTCGGCCAGCCCGGCACGCGGGCCGGAACCCAGCAAGCGCAGGTCGTTGGCGATTTTCATCAGGGTTCCGGCCAAGGTCTTCAGTGCGCCGGAAAGTGCTGCAAGCGGCTCGTGACCGGCCAGTGCGGCGAACTTGTTGGGCGCAGTGACGAACGGCAGCCCGGACAGTGCAGCCAGCTCTGCTGCGATGGCCTCGGCGAAGCCTTTCGGCGAGTTGAGCCCGGTACCGACCGCAGTACCGCCCTGAGCCAGCTCATAGACGGCGGGAAGCGCAGCGCGAATGGCCTTTTCTGCGTAATCCAGTTGCGCGACAAACCCCGACAGCTCCTGGCCAAAGGTGATAGGCGTCGCGTCCATCATGTGCGTGCGCCCGGTCTTGACCAGTTTCATGTGCCGCGCAGCCTGTTCGGCAAGCCCGCTGGAAAGCTCGGCGATGGCGGGCAGCAGCTGTTCCTTGACCGCTTGGGCAGTGGCGATGTGCATGGCTGTCGGGAAGCAATCGTTGGAGCTTTGCGAGCGGTTGACGTGATCGTTGGGGTGAACTGGTGATTTACCGCCACGGCCCTGACCTGCCAGTTCGTTAGCTCGGCCTGCGATCACTTCGTTGACGTTCATGTTGCTTTGCGTGCCGCTGCCGGTCTGCCAGACCACCAGCGGGAATTGCGCGTCGTGCTGACCGTCGAGCACCTCATCGGCGGCCTGTTCGATCAGGCGGGCAATGTCGGCGGGCAGATCGCCGTTACGGTCGTTGACGCGTGCCGCGGCTTTCTTGATCAGGGTCAGCGCGTGCAGAACGGGCAGTGGCATACGCTGATCGCCAATCGCAAAATTGATCAGTGAGCGTTGGGTCTGCGCGCCCCAGTAGGCATCTTCAGGGACTTCGATCGGGCCAATGCTGTCGGTTTCGGTGCGGCTCACTGTTCTTACTCCTTTAAGTGCGTTGCAGGGTTAGGTGTCCATATGCCTATAGGGTTCCCGCGCAGTGCTTTTTAACCGCTGGGTGAACCGGGGGTTGAGCCAAAAGCCCAGATAAGCGCAGAATGGTCGGCCCTGGGGTAATGCCTCGTTTGCTAGATAAGGAAACTCGATGACCCGTCTTCGTGCCATTTGTACCGCGGTAGCCCTGGTCTGTGCCAGCGGCCAGGTCTTCGCCGACACCGCCAGTCACAACGCGAGCGCCGAAACGTTCCTGAAGCTTGCCAACGCCGATCGCCTGGGCGCTCCGGTCTATGCGCAGGTTCAGCAGATGTTCGCTCAGCGTTTTGCTGAAACCAAGGCACCTGCATCGAAAAAAGCCCTGCTTGAAACCTATCAGGCCAAGGCCAACACGGCTCTGGACCAGGCCATTGGCTGGAATAAGCTCAAGCCTGAGATGGTCAAGCTGTACACCGCCAACTTCACTGAAAGCGAGCTGAAGGACCTGGTTGCGTTCTACCAGTCTCCGCTGGGCAAGAAAGTGATGACCAAAATGCCTGAGCTGGCTCAGCAATCGGCTCAACTGACCCAGAGCAAACTGGAAAGCGCAGTGCCGGTCGTCAACAAGCTTCTGGCTGACATGACTGCCGAACTGGAACCTGCCAAGGCAGCCGCTCCAGCTCCTGCCAAAAAGCCCTGACAGGCGATTGCTGCCATGACCATGCAACAACGAATCGAGTCGGCGCTTGCGCTGCTGCAACCGCACCATCTGCAAGTGCTCGACGAGAGCCACATGCACAGTCGTGGTCAGCAGACCCATTACAAGGCTGTTCTGGTCAGTGATCAGTTTCAGGGCCTGAATTCGGTCAAGCGGCACCAGAAGGTTTACGCCACGCTGGGTGCCCTGATGGGCGAGTTTCATGCGCTGGCGTTGCACACTTACACGCCTGAAGAATGGTCGAAGGTCGGTGCAGCGCCTGCTTCACCGACCTGTGCTGGCGGTCACTGATCAGGGCTTTTGGCTGATTTGCGCCCTTTTACCGGGGCTATTGATCCGCTGACCTGCCTGCGGCACTCCGGTTTTTGCTAGAATCCGCACCGCGCCGCCTGGCCGGTGCGTTTTTTTGTCCGCACATTTTTACCCGGTAGGCCCTTTGCGAGGGTCGCCACTGGAGAGATACATGACTCAAGAGCCGATGACTCAGCCGATCGTCGTGGCCGCGCTGTACAAGTTCGTCACCCTCAGCGATTACGTGGAACTGCGCGAGCCCCTGTTGCAGGCGATGGTCGACAACGGCATCAAGGGCACGCTGTTGATCGCCGATGAAGGCATCAACGGTACGGTGTCCGGCAGCCGCGAAGGCATTGACGGCCTGATGGCCTGGTTGAAGAGCGATCCGCGTCTGATCGACATCGACCACAAGGAATCCTACTGCGACGAGCAGCCGTTCTATCGCACCAAGGTCAAGCTCAAGAAAGAGATCGTGACCCTGGGCGTAGAGGGTGTCGACCCCAACAAGAGCGTCGGTACGTACGTCGAGCCCAAGGATTGGAACGAGCTGATCACTGACCCTGAAGTGCTGTTGATCGATACCCGCAACGACTACGAAGTCTCGATTGGCACCTTCGAGGGCGCCATAGATCCGAAGACGACGTCTTTTCGCGAGTTTCCGGAGTACATCAAGGCGCATTTCGACCCGGCGGTGCACAAGAAGGTCGCCATGTTCTGTACCGGTGGCATTCGCTGCGAAAAGGCCTCCAGTTACATGCTGGGCGAAGGTTTTGAAGAGGTCTATCACCTCAAGGGCGGGATTCTCAAATATCTGGAAGAAGTCCCCGAGCAGGAAAGTCAGTGGCGCGGCGAGTGTTTCGTGTTCGACAACCGGGTTACGGTGCGCCACGATCTGACCGAAGGCGATTATGATCAATGCCATGCCTGCCGCACGCCGATCAGTGCCGAGGATCGTGCCAGCGAGCATTACTCACCGGGTGTCAGTTGCCCGCATTGTTGGGATTCGCTGAGCGAGAAGACTCGTCGCAGCGCCATCGACCGGCAAAAACAGATCGAACTGGCTAAGGCACGTAACCAGCCCCATCCGATTGGTCGCAACTATCGTTTGCCCTCCGAGGCCTGAGCCATGTCTGCCCGCCTGATCTATGTCATGGACCCTATGTGCTCCTGGTGCTGGGGCTTCGCTCCAGTTGCCGACGCGTTGGTGCAACAGGCTCGGGCAGCGGGCGTGCCGCTGCATCTGGTCGTGGGCGGTCTGCGCTCTGAGGGTGCAGCGCTGGAGCCGGCCAAGCGTCGTTACATTCTCGAGCACTGGCAGGCGGTCGAAGAGGCCACCGGCCAGCCGTTTCTTCGCGACGGTGCGCTGCCGGAAGGTTTTGTCTACGACACCACGCCTGCCTGTCTGGCCGTCACTGCGGCACGGCAGTTGGACCCGGACCGCGCCTGGGAACTGGTCGGGCTGATTCAGCGGGCTTTCTATAGCGAAGGTCGTGACGTAACACGCCCTTCATTGCTGGCCGAACTGGCCGAGCAGGCGGGGCTGTCGCGTCAGGCATTTGCCGATGAATTCGAGAGTAAGGAGCGGCAAGCTGCCACGGCAGCTGATTTCGCCTGGGCGCAGGATCTGGGCATCGCCGGTTTTCCGACCCTGCTTGCCGAGCGTAACGGCCAGTTGGCGCTGTTGACCAACGGTTATCAGCCGTTGAGCAGCCTTTCGCCCTTGCTGCGTCGATGGCTGGAGCGTGCAGCCAGTGCGTGATGAATCGCCCGATGCCGCCCGGCAGTCGCAAGCCACGCATGGCGATGCGTTGAGTTGGGCCGAGATCCGGCGTCTTGCGTTGCGTCATAAAAAGGCCCTGTGGCTGGCCAATGGTGTCGCGGTTCTGGCGACACTGTGCAGCGTGCCGATCCCGTTGTTGTTGCCGTTGCTGGTTGACGAAGTGCTGTTGGGGCGCGGCGATGCGGCACTGAAAGTCATGAATCACTTGCTGCCTGACGGCCTGCAAAAGGCGGCGGGCTACATCGGCCTGATGCTCTTGCTGACTCTGGTGCTGCGTGTCGGAGCGCTGGTGTTCAACGTTCTGCAGGCGCGGCTGTTTGCCGGGCTGGCCAAGGATATCGTCTACCGTATCCGGCTACGTTTGATCGAACGGCTCAAGCGCATTTCCCTGCGTGAGTACGAAAGCCTGGGCAGCGGCACGGTGACTACGCATCTGGTGACCGACCTGGACACGCTGGACAAGTTTGTCGGCGAAACCCTCAGCCGACTGCTGGTAGCCACGCTGACCCTGGCAGGCACGGCGGGCATTCTGATGTGGATGCACTGGAAGCTGGCGCTGCTGATTATGCTGTTCAACCCGCTGGTGATTCTGCTCACGGTGAAGCTGGGCAAGCGGGTCAAGCATCTCAAGAAGCTGGAAAACGACAGCACGTCGCGTTTTACCCAGGCGCTGAGTGAAACACTGGATGCGATTCAGGAAGTCAGGGCGGGTAATCGACAGGGTTTTTTCATTGGTCGGCTGGGCGTGCGGGCGCAGGAAGTGCGTGATTACGCCATCAATTCGCAATGGAAAAGCGACGCCTCGGGGCGTGCCAGCGGGCTGCTGTTCCAGTTCGGTATCGATATCTTTCGTGCCGCCGCAATGCTCACGGTGTTGTTCTCGGACCTGTCGATCGGGCAGATGCTCGCGGTGTTCAGCTACCTGTGGTTCATGATGACGCCGGTTGAGCAACTGTTGAATCTGCAATACGCCTATTACGCGGCGGGTGGTGCTCTGACGCGTATCAACGAGCTGCTGGCGCGTGCCGATGAGCCGCAATATGTCGGCGGCACTGACCCTTTCGCAGGGCGCGAGACCGTGGGGGTCGAGGTGCGTGGCCTGAGTTTCGGTTATGGCGAAGACCTGGTGCTGGATCAGTTGAACCTGAGCATCGCGCCGGGTGAAAAAGTCGCCATCGTCGGTGCCAGTGGTGGCGGCAAGAGCACCTTGGTGCAGTTGCTGCTGGGCTTGTACACGGCCCGCACCGGAGTGATCCGTTTTGGCGGCGTCAGTCAGCAGGATATCGGTCTGGACACTGTGCGCGAGAACGTTGCCGTGGTACTGCAGCATCCCGCCCTGTTCAATGACACGGTGCGCGCCAACCTGACCATGGGTCGTGACTGCAGCGACGAAGCCTGCTGGCGTGCGCTGGAAGTTGCGCAACTCGATTCTGCGATCCGCGATCTGCCACAAGGTCTGGACAGCGTGGTAGGGCGCTCCGGGGTCAGAATGTCGGGTGGCCAGCGTCAGCGCATGGCCATCGCACGCATGGTATTGTCCGACCCTAAAGTGGTTATCCTCGATGAAGCTACCTCGGCACTGGACGCGGCTACCGAGTACAACCTGCATCAGGCCCTCGCACGTTTTCTGCGTAGTCGCACAACGCTGATCATCGCGCACCGCCTGTCGGCCGTGAAGCAGGCTGACCGGGTGCTGGTGTTTGATGGCGGGCGGATTGTCGAAGACGGCGGACACCAACAGTTGATTGCCGATGGAGGTCTTTACGCAAAGCTGTACGGACACTTGCAACAAATCTGATGTGCGATGCCTCGATCAGCGCACAGCTTGGCTCGATTGCGGGAGAATCACCCGCCATCATTTACGAATTTAGCCTAGTCTCTGCGCTAGACGTTTATTCAGGCATGTGGTGAGGTGAAACCCATGAATCAACCATGGACCTTCTCCAAGCCCCGTCTGTTGGGCATCGTATGGCCATTCATTGCCGTCGCGCTGTTTCAGGCGTTGCTGGGGTGTGTCAGTCTCTACACCATGTCTGCGGTGCGCAGCTATGTGGCGGGCGAGAGTCTCTGGTCCAAGGGCCAGAAAGACGCCATCCATTACCTGAGCCTATACGCCATCACGCATGATGAGCGTGACTATCTGAAGTATCAAAACGCCTTTTCCGTCCCTCAGGGCGGCCACGCCTTGCGCAAGGCGCTCGATCAGCCTATTCCGTCCATGGCGGATGCCAGGGCCGGGATCATTCAGGGCGGCAATCACCCCGATGACGCGAACGGCATCATCTGGATGTACCTGAACTTCCATAACTTCAGCTTCATGAAGCAGGCCATTCACTTTTGGGAGGTGGGTGATGGCTACCTCATGCAGCTCAATGAACTTGCGCGGAATATTCACGACCGGGTCGGTGAAGGTGAGGTGACTGCCGCCGAGGTCAATCAGTGGCGAGTGCAGATCAATGTCATCAATGAAGGAGTAACACCCGCAGCGCGGGCGTTCAGTGATGCGCTGGGCGAGGGGTCCCGGTTCATCCTCAACCTGCTGATTGCGGTCAATCTGGTCACTGCCGTTTTACTGATTCTTCTGGCGCTGCTGCGCGTGCGTCGTCTGATTGTCCAGCGGCGCGTGTTTGCTGATGCCCTGCAACTTGAGAAAGAGCGCGCCCAGATTACCCTGGAGTCCATCGGCGACGGAGTGATCACCATCGACGTGGCCGGGGCCATTGTCTACATGAACCCCGCAGCCGAGGGCCTGACGCACTGGAAAAGCACCCAGGCCAGCGGGCTTCCGCTGACAGCGCTGTTCAATCTGCTGGATGAAAACGATCAGAAGGACACCTCGACGCTGGTCGAACAGATCGTCACCGGCAAGCTCAAGGGCGGCAGCGCCAACAGCAAGCTTATCCAGCGGCTGGATGGCAGTACGGTCTCGGTAGCACTGGTCGGTACGCCGATCTACAACGAGGGGGTGGTCAGCGGGGCGGTGCTGGTACTGCATGACATGACACAGGAGCGTCAGTACATCGCCGATCTGTCATGGCAGGCCGCCCATGATCCGCTGACCGGGCTGGTCAATCGCAGTGAATTCGAGCATCGCCTGCAGCGGGTACTGGATGGTATTGACGATCAGGCGAGCAGCCACTGTCTGATGTTTCTTGACCTGGATCAGTTCAAACTGGTCAATGACACTGGTGGTCATGCGGCGGGCGATGAGCTGCTGCGCCAGCTTTGCCGGGCATTGCCGCAGGGCTTGCGCGACGGTGACACACTGGCCCGGTTGGGAGGTGACGAGTTTGGCGTGTTGCTGGTCGATTGCCCTGCCGACACTGCCCTCGATATAGCCGAGGGGTTGCGCGAGATCGTGCAGACCCTGCATTTCATGTGGAAAGGTCGGCCATTCATGACTACCGTAAGTATCGGTCTGGTGCAGCTCGGCGATACACCCGCCACGCTTGAAGGGTCGTTGTCTGCTGCCGACATGGCCTGTTATATGGCCAAGGAGAGAGGCCGCAACCGGGTTCAGGTCTACAGTGTTGACGACCTGACTCTGTCGATGCGTTTCGGCGAGATGGCCTGGATACAACGTCTGCACATGGCAATGGATGAAAATCGCTTTTGCCTTTATGCGCAGGAAATCGCTTCGATCAAAGGTGAAGGCGATGAGGTACGGCACATAGAAATCCTCCTGCGCCTGCGTGATGAGTCCGGACGAATGGTGGTTCCGGACAACTTTATCCCGGCTGCCGAGCGCTACGGTCTTATGACGACGCTGGATCGTTGGGTGGTGCACAATGTCTTCAAAGTGATCGCCCAATGCCAGAGTGATGATCGGCATCAGGCACCGCAGGCGCTATGTGCTATAAATTTGTCAGGTTCAAGTATCGGCGATGATACGTTCCTCGAATACCTGAAACAGCAGTTCAAGGCATTTGCCGTATCGCCTGGAATGATCTGTTTCGAGATCACTGAAACCAGTGCCATTGCAGACCTGGACAGCGCGATTCGCTTTATCAACGAGTTGAAGGGGCTGGGCTGTCAGTTTTCTCTTGATGATTTCTGTTCGGGCATGTCGTCCTTTGCCTATCTCAAACACTTGCCTGTGGATTTTCTGAAAATCGATGGCAGTTTTGTAAAGGACATGCTCGACAATCCGATCAACAAGGCTATGGTCGAGGTCATCAACAATATTGGTCATGTAATGGGCAAACGCACCATTGCCGAGTACGTAGAAACGCCGCAGATAGAGTTTGCGTTGCAGGAAATGGGCGTGGATTTTGCACAAGGGTATCTGATATCACGCCCTGAATTGTTCACTTGCGAGAGTCTGTACATTCAGCCCGTACGGCCTGACCCCCTGATGTTCGGCGCGCCAGGAACGCTACGTTAATCAGTTGAAACCCTATAAGGAGATACCCAGTGATCGACACTTTCGAGAGAACCGGTCCGCTCATGGAAGCCAGCAGTTATCCGGCCTGGGCGCAGCAGTTGATCAAGGATTGCAGCGCTGCAAAGGCACGGGTGGTCGAGCACGAGTTGTACCAGCAGATGCGCGACGCGAAGCTGAGTCCGCAGATCATGCGCCATTACCTGATTGGCGGTTGGCCGGTTGTCGAGCAGTTCGCGGTGTACATGGCCAAGAACCTCACCAAGACCCGCTTTGGTCGTCATCCTGGCGAAGACATGGCGCGCCGCTGGCTGATGCGCAATATTCGCGTCGAACTCAATCATGCTGACTACTGGGTGAACTGGTGTGCAGCGCACGATGTGACGCTTGAAGACCTCCACGATCAACGGGTTGCGCCTGAGCTGCACGCACTGAGCCACTGGTGCTGGCAGACCAGCTCTTCGGACTCACTGGCTGTTGCGATGGCGGCCACCAACTATGCCATTGAAGGAGCGACGGGCGAGTGGTCGGCAGTGGTCTGTTCCACTGGTGCGTACGCCGAAGCATTCCCTGAAGAAACCCGCAAGAAAGCCATGAAATGGCTCAAGATGCATGCACAGTATGACGACGCGCACCCTTGGGAGGCGCTCGAGATCATTTGCACGTTGGTGGGTAATAAACCGAGCCTGCAGCTGCAAGCTGAGCTGCGTCAGGCCGTTACCAAGAGTTACGATTACATGCATTTGTTCCTGGAGCGTTGCATGCAGCTGGACAAGGTCAAGCCTGCGCGTGGGCGTGTTGCCGCGCTGGAAGTTTAGAGGCTGGGCGAGAAAGGCAGGAAAGAGTGCTAGCTGGCCATGGCAAGACGGTTGCGACCTTCGCGTTTAGCAACATACAGGGCGTTGTCGGCCCTGCGCAGCAGGCTGTCGGCGGTTTCTGCCGGCAGCAGTGTTGAGCATCCCAGGCTGACGGTCATGGTCAGGGCTGGGTCAAGCTCGCGAAACTCGAGGTTCCGCACGGCCTGACGCAGGCGTTCGCCGATCAGTTCAGCCGAACTGGCTCCGGTGTTGGAAAGAATCACCACGAACTCTTCACCGCCATAGCGGAACACACGATCGATGTTGCGCAGTTGCGCTTTCAGGCTTTGCGCAACGGTTTTCAGTACATCATCGCCAGTATGATGGCCGTACTCATCGTTCACTTTCTTGAAATGATCGATATCCAGCATAAGCAATGAAAGCGGTTGCTTGTGACGACGCGATATTTCTATCTCGCGAGCCAGGCCCTGATCCATTGCGATACGGTTACCGGTACTGGTCAAAGGGTCGCGCAACGCCGTCTGTGTCGCAATGCGATACAGCAGGGCGTTCAGCAGCGGGTACACCAGACAGACCAGCAGCGATTCAAGGTCGCTCAGTTGCCGGGTATCAAATGGCTTGGCGCCTTGAAACTCCAGCTCACCGATGCACTTGCCCTCGTGACGCAGGTGAAAGGTGGCGCTGTCGGATGACATCTCGCCCAGACGCAGATTCAGGTCGCTTTCGATATGTCGATAGGCCAGACCACTCAATGGCAGGAACCGTTGCACACCCTGAAAAAACAGGGTCAGTATCCGCTCGGCTTCCAGGCTGGTCTGCAATTGTCGCCCAAGCTGATAAACCAGCTCGGGCAGTGACGGGGGTGGAAGTATGGCGTCGGGTCGATTTCGAAAACCCAGGCGTTGCAGTTCAGCCGTATCGAAATCGATTGCATGGGTCTGGGTAGGAAAATTCATCTCTTCGCTCCTCAGCACATATTGCTGGCTTGGCTGGGTTAGAGGGGATGTCGTGCCATTCGGTTCATTTTTGCCCGGACTTATTAAAATCAGTGGTTTAGCTGACGCCATCTCTCTGACAGTGAGGGCGAGTCGGCAATTCCTTGACTTAAAATGCCGCTAAAAACGCCTGCCGTGACAGTTTTCCGTCACGGCAATGTCTGGTTATTTTTGCTCACTGAGCATTCAGCGCCTGCCCGTTTATGCCCTTACTGTCCGGTCCCATCAAGTACAGGTAGACCGGCATGATGTCTTCAGGCGCGGGATTGTTCTGCGGGTTTTCGTCAGGGTAGGCCTGCGCACGCATACCGGTGCGGGTAGCGCCCGGGTTGATGCTGTTGGCCCGCACACTGGTGACGCCTTCAAGCTCGTCGGCGAGGGTTTGCATCAGGCCTTCGGTAGCAAATTTCGATACCCCGTACGCGCCCCATTGCGCGCGGCCTTTGCGACCAACGCTGCTGGAAGTGAAGGCCACCGATGCATCGGTCGAGCGCCGAAGCAGTGGCAGCAATGCCTGGGTGAGCATGAAGGTGGCATTGACGTTGACGTGCATGACCTGCATGAAGTCTTCGCCTGGCAGGTGTTCCACTGAAGTGCGCGGTCCGATGATCGAGGCGTTGTGCAGCAGCCCGTCAAGACGGCCGACTTTGCGCTCGATCATGGTCGCCAGGTCGTGATACTGCGCGGGGTCGGCGCTTTCCAGATCGAAGGGTATGACCAACGGCAGCAAATGACCTGCTGCCTGTATCTCGTCATGGACCTGAGCCAGGCTGGCTTCAGTTCTGCCCAGCAGCAGAACAGTCGCGCCATGCGCTGCGTAGGTTTTTGCGGCTGCAGCACCGATGCCGCGAGCGGCACCGGTGACCAGAATGATCCGGCCCTTGAGCAGTTCCGGGTGCGCTGAGTAGTCAAACATGTAAAACCTCGTTCAGCAGCTGCACAGTGCGTCATCCAGCACCTTACGCAGTTCCAGCGGATGATCGACCACCACGTCGGCACCCCAGTGATCAGGATTGTCGTCGGGGTGGATGTAGCCGTAGCGCACGGCAGCAGTCTTGGTGCCTGCGTCGCGGCCGGACTCAATGTCGCGCAGATCGTCGCCTACGAACAGGACGCTGGCCGGGTCGAGGTCGAGCATCTTGCAGGCCAGAATCATCGGCTCGGGGTGTGGCTTGCTGTGCGTGACGTGGTCCGGGCAGATCAGTACGGCGGAGCGTTCGGCCAGGCCGAGCTGTTCCATGATCGGCTGAGCGAAGCGCACCGGCTTGTTTGTCACCACGCCCCAGATCAGGCCGGCCTTCTCGATGTCGACCAGCAACTCGCCCATGCCATCGAACAGTCTGCTGTGGACGGCGCAGTCACGCTGATAGCGCTCCAGGAACTCGAGGCGCAATGCTTCGAATTGCGGCGCTTGCGGCGACATCGCGAAGGTCGCTGCCACCATGGCCCTGGCGCCACCTGAAACTTCATCGCGGATCAGTTTGTCCGGTACGGGGGGAAGGCCGCGGTCGGCCAGCATCGCCTGAGCAATGGCGATGAAGTCCGGTGCGGTGTCGAGCAGGGTGCCGTCCATGTCGAATAAAACCGCTCTCAGGCGCATCTGTCATGCCTCCCGCAGGGTCTGGATCATGTAGTTGACGTCGACGTCGGAGGTCAGCTTGTAATGCTTGGTCAGCGGATTGTAGGTCAGGCCGATGACGTCCTTGACCTGCAAGCCTGCATCGCGGCTCCAGGCACCCAGTTCGGAAGGGCGGATGAATTTCTTGAAGTCGTGGGTCCCGCGTGGCAGCAGGTTGAGGATGTATTCGGCACCGACCACGGCGAACAGATAAGCTTTCGGGTTGCGGTTGATGGTCGAGAAAAACACCTGACCGCCCGGCTTGACCATGCGATAGCAGGCGCGGATCACCGACGATGGGTCCGGTACGTGCTCAAGCATTTCCAGGCACGTCACCACATCGAACTGCTCGGGCATCTCTTCGGCCATGTCCTCGGCGGTGATCTGCCGATACTCGACGCTGACGCCTGATTCAAGCTGATGCAGCTGTGCGACGGCCAGCGGCGCTTCGCCCATGTCGATGCCGGTGACCGTTGCGCCGCGCAGGGCCATCGCCTCGCTGAGAATGCCGCCGCCGCAGCCGACGTCGAGCACCTTCTTGCCTGCCAGGCCGACACGCTCGTCGATCCAGTTGACGCGCAGCGGATTGATGTCATGCAGCGGCTTGAATTCGCTTTCGCGGTCCCACCAGCGATGGGCCAAGGCCTCGAATTTAGCGATTTCTGCGCGGTCGACGTTGCTCATGGGTGTCCCTCTTGAACTCAAAATTCTTTTTCATCAGTCAGGCTTATAGATAAGCCTGACTGGCATGTGTTCGGTCCGAATCGAATTATTCGGCTTTACCGGAAATACGCTGGCCCCACGCAATCGCGGTGTCGCGCAGTGCGGGTTCATCCATGCGAGTCAGCCGGCGAGCGTCGAGCAATTGCT
Organism: Pseudomonas syringae group sp. 247E2; assembly: GCF_032587795.1. Lineage (NCBI taxonomy): Bacteria > Pseudomonadati > Pseudomonadota > Gammaproteobacteria > Pseudomonadales > Pseudomonadaceae > Pseudomonas > Pseudomonas syringae group sp. 247E2. The sequence goes on from NZ_JAWHPK010000001.1 coordinate 1,030,622, forward strand.
TGCCGGCCACCCAGACATGGCTCACGCAATCGCGGCCAGTGGCATATATAAGCTGCGACACCGGGTCGTAGATCGGTTGCTGGGCCAGGCCCGACAGGTCGAAAGCGACCATGTCTGCCGCCTTGCCGATCTCCAGCGAGCCGGTCTCGGCCTGAATACCCAGGGCGCGAGCGCCGTTCAGCGTCGCCATGCGCAGCGCACGGTGTGCATCCAGTGCTGTGGCCGAACCGGCAACAGCCTTGGCCAGCAAGGCGGCGGTGCGGGTTTCGCCGAGCAGGTCCAGGTCATTGTTGCTGGCGGCACCGTCGGTGCCCACCGCAACATTCACTCCGGCCTGCCACAGCCGTTCGACCGGGCAGAAACCGCTGGCCAGCTTGAGATTGGATTCTGGGCAATGAATCACGTTGGTATTGCTTTCCACCAGCAGGGCCAGATCGTTGTCGTTGATCTGTGTCATGTGCACGGCCTGGAAACGCGGGCCGAGCATGCCCAGCCGATTCAAGCGGGCGAGAGGGCGCTCCTGGCGCTGTTCGACAGCCTGTTCGACTTCGAATGCGGTCTCATGGACATGCATCTGAATCATGGCGTCCAGTTCATCGGCGATAACCCGGACCTTCTCCAGATTCTCGTCGCCCACGGTGTAGGGCGCATGCGGGCCAAAGGCGATCTTGATGCGTGGATGATGGGCGAGGTCGTTGAACAGCTCTATACCGTTGTGCAGTGCTTCATCCGTTGTGTGAGCCCCCGGAATCGGGAAATCCAGTACCGGAACGGTGATCTGCGCGCGCATGCCGCTGGCGTGGACGCGCTCGGCAGCCACCTTGGGGTAGAAATACATGTCCGAGAAGCAGGTGATGCCGCCCTTGAGCTGCTCGGCGATGGCCAGGTCGGTGCCATCGCGAACGAAGTCTTCGTTGACCCATTTGCCTTCGGCGGGCCAGATATGGTCCTGCAGCCAGGTCATCAGTGGCAGGTCATCGGCCAGCCCGCGAAACAGTGTCATGGCTGCATGACCGTGGGCGTTGATCAGGCCTGGGCTGAGCAGCATGCCGGGAAGCTCCTGCACCTGCACTGCGTTTTGCCTCAATGCCTCGGCCCGCGGCCCTATATAGACGATACAGCCGTCGCGCACGCCGATGCCGTGGTCCTTGAGCACCACGCCTGCGGGCTCGACCGGCACCAGCCAGGCGGGCAGGAGCAAAAGGTCGAGCGGTGCTGTAGCGTTCGGCATGAGAAGGTTTCCATCGTTTATTACGTTGATGGCGAAGTATACCCGAGCGTCTTCGCAGGCGGCTCGCTATAATCAGCGGCTTTTGATGCTGGGTTTCGGATGTTCAAGATGGAGTTGGCGATGCGCGATCGACTGTTGGCTGCAGAGAAAGTTAAGGCCATCGATTGGCGAGACGACGCTCTGTACCTGCTGGACCAGCGGGTACTGCCGTTCGAGGAAGTCTGGCACCGCTATACCACCGCCGAGGGAGTCGCCGAGGCGATTCGCACGATGGTCGTGCGCGGGGCACCGGCCATCGGTATCAGTGCCGCCTACGGTGCGGTGCTGGGCGCACGTGCGCGCATTGCTGAAGGCGAGGACTGGTATCCGGCGCTGGAAGAAGACATGCAGTTGCTGGCCGACTCACGCCCGACCGCCGTGAACCTGTTCTGGGCGCTGAACCGGATGCGTGATCGTCTGATGCGTGTGAAGGACGGTGACGATCCGCTCGTGGCCCTTGAGGCAGAAGCCGTGGCGATTCACTTGAGTGATCGCGAGGCCAATCTGACCATGGCGCAACTGGGCGCCGACCTGATCCGCAGGCATCAAGGCAACTTGCAGACGGTGCTCACCCACTGCAATACCGGAGCGCTGGCCACCGGTGGTTTCGGGACTGCGTTGGGCGTGATCCGCGCAGCGCATCTGGAAGGCATGATCGAGCGGGTCTATGCCGATGAAACCCGGCCCTGGCTGCAGGGTTCGCGGCTTACCGCATGGGAACTGGCCAACGAGGGCATCCCGGTCACCCTGAATGCAGACTCCGCCGCTGCGCACCTGATGCGTACCAAGGGCATTACCTGGGTCATCGTCGGGGCTGATCGCATCACCGCCAATGGCGATGTTGCGAACAAGATCGGCACCTATCAGCTTGCCGTAGCCGCGATGCACCACGGGGTGCGCTTCATGGTGGTGGCACCGAGCTCGACCATCGATATGGAGATGGCCAGCGGCGACGACATCATCATTGAAGAGCGCGACGGCCGTGAGCTGCTTGAAGTGGGCGGTCAGCGGGTTGGTGCACAGGTCGAGGCCTTCAATCCGGTGTTCGATGTGACACCGGCAGACCTGATCGATGCGATTGTGACCGAGAAGGGCATTGTCGAGCGTCCCGATACCGCCCGGATGGCGCAATTGATGAGCCGTAAACACCTTCACTGATGCGGTCGGGCTCGAGCCGTTGCCGCTGTGCAATGCGGCTGGGCGGGCCTGTAAGCGTTTCTCAGGCGTCTGGCACGCCGGTGGCTCGTTTTCAGCGCCTGCAAAGGATGTGAGCGCCTCGGCGATTGTGGTAATATCCGGCGGTTATCGGGGACACTGATTGTAGTCGCCCACGCTGCGTAGATTCATGGCATAACTCGTTGATTTGTCGTAAGTCGCTGCCCTGCACATGCTGGCAGCGGCGAGCTTCGTATACCCCGAATGGGTTTGCGAGGTTTCACCAGAAAAAGGAATCAGGCTTCTCATGGGCGAACTGGCCAAAGAAATCCTCCCGGTCAATATCGAAGACGAGCTGAAGCAGTCCTACCTCGACTACGCGATGAGCGTAATCGTCGGTCGAGCACTGCCCGATGCGCGCGACGGCTTGAAGCCCGTGCACCGGCGCGTGTTGTTCGCAATGAGCGAGCTGGGTAACGACTGGAACAAGCCGTACAAGAAATCCGCCCGTGTGGTTGGTGACGTGATCGGTAAGTATCACCCGCACGGCGATACAGCCGTGTACGACACCATCGTTCGTATGGCTCAGCCATTCTCGCTACGCTACCTGCTGGTAGACGGTCAGGGCAACTTCGGTTCGGTCGATGGCGACAACGCTGCGGCCATGCGATACACCGAAGTGCGCATGACCAAGCTGGCGCACGAGCTGCTGGCCGACCTGCACAAGGAAACCGTGGACTGGGTGCCGAACTACGACGGCACCGAAATGATCCCCGCGGTCATGCCGACCCGTATTCCCAACCTGCTGGTCAACGGTTCCAGCGGTATCGCCGTGGGCATGGCGACCAACATTCCGCCGCACAACCTTGGTGAAGTCATCGACGGTTGCCTGGCACTGATCGACAACCCCGAGTTGACGATCGATGAGCTGATGCAGTACATCCCCGGCCCGGATTTCCCGACAGCGGCGATCATCAACGGCCGTGCGGGTATCATCGAAGCCTATCGTACGGGTCGTGGACGCATTTACATGCGTGCCCGCTCCATCGTCGAAGACATCGACAAGGTCGGCGGACGCCAGCAGATCGTCATCACCGAACTGCCGTACCAGCTTAACAAGGCACGTCTGATCGAGAAGATCGCCGAGCTGGTCAAGGAAAAGAAACTCGAAGGCATTACCGAGCTGCGTGACGAGTCCGACAAGGACGGTATGCGCGTGGTCATCGAGCTGCGTCGTGGCGAAGTGCCAGAGGTTGTTCTCAACAACCTTTATGCCCAGACCCAGCTGCAAAGCGTTTTCGGTATCAACATCGTTGCCTTGATTGACGGTCGTCCACGCATCCTGAACCTCAAGGACCTGTTGGAAGCCTTTGTTCGTCACCGTCGCGAAGTGGTTACCCGCCGTACCGTATTCGAGCTGCGCAAGGCGCGTGAGCGTGGCCATATCCTTGAAGGTCAGGCTGTTGCGTTGTCCAACATCGACCCGGTCATCGCCCTCATCAAGGCCTCTCCGACACCTGCAGAAGCCAAGGAGGCGTTGATCAAGACGCCTTGGGAATCAAGCGCAGTGGTCGAAATGGTCGAGCGTGCAGGTGCCGATTCGTGCCGCCCTGAGAACCTGGACCCGCAATACGGTCTGCGTGAAGGCAAGTATTTCCTGTCACCGGAACAGGCTCAGGCCATTCTGGAACTGCGTCTGCATCGCCTGACCGGTCTGGAACACGAGAAGCTGCTGGGCGAGTACCAGGAAATCCTCAACCAGATCGGCGAGCTGATCCGCATCCTCAACAGCGCAACGCGCCTGATGGAAGTGATCCGCGAAGAGCTGGAAGTGATCCGCTCCGAGTACGGCGATGCCCGTCGTACCGAGATTCTCGATGCACGTCTGGACCTGACCCTGGGTGACCTGATCACCGAAGAAGAGCGTGTGGTCACCATCTCCCATGGCGGCTATGCCAAGACCCAGCCATTGGCGGTCTATCAGGCTCAGCGTCGTGGCGGCAAGGGCAAGTCGGCCACCGGCATCAAGGATGAGGATTACATTGCTCACCTGCTGGTCGCCAACAGCCACACGACACTGCTGATGTTCTCCAGCAAGGGCAAGGTGTACTGGCTCAAGACCTATGAGATCCCGGAAGCGTCCCGCGCTGCCCGTGGTCGTCCGTTGGTCAACCTGTTGCCGCTGAGCGACGGCGAATACATCACCACCATGCTGCCGGTTGACCTCGAAGCCATGCGCAAGCGTGCCGACGAAGAAGGCGAAGCCCTCGAAGGCGAGCTGGACGACGCGGAAAACAGCAGCGAGACCGAAGAAGAGCGCAAGGCCCGTATCAAGGCCGCCGACAAGAAGAAGGCTCCGTTCATCTTCATGTCCACCGCCAACGGTACCGTCAAGAAGACCCCGCTGGTTGCATTCAGCCGTCAACGCAGTTCGGGCCTCATTGCCCTTGAGCTGGACGAGGGCGACATCCTGATCTCCGCTGCCATTACCGATGGCGAACAGGAAATCATGCTGTTCTCCGATGGCGGCAAAGTGACCCGCTTCAAGGAATCCGATGTGCGCGCCATGGGGCGTACCGCTCGCGGCGTGCGTGGCATGCGTCTGCCAGAAGGGCAAAAGCTCATTTCGATGCTGATCCCGGAAGAAGGCAGCCAGATCCTCACCGCTTCCGAGCGCGGTTACGGCAAGCGTACGGCCATTTCCGAGTTCCCCGAGTACAAGCGCGGCGGTCAGGGTGTCATCGCCATGGTCAGCAACGAGCGTAACGGCCGTCTGGTTGGCGCAGTTCAGGTGCTTGATGGCGAAGAAATCATGCTGATTTCCGATCAGGGCACGCTGGTGCGTACCCGGGTGGGCGAAGTGTCCAGTCTGGGCCGTAACACTCAGGGTGTGACCCTGATCAAGCTGGCCAGCGACGAGAAACTGGTCGGTCTGGAGCGTGTTCAGGAGCCGTCGGAAGTCGAAGGCGAAGAGCTTGAAGGCGAAGAAGTTATCGACGGCGTGATTGTCGATGCCGCTGAAGCTGAAGTGGGCGACGCCGGTGAAGACCTGCAAGCGGACGCTGCGCCAGACGAAGACGAACCGCAGAACTGAGTTGTAGCGTAAATCAGGTAAGGGCTGGCTCGTCTGTGAGTGCATCTGCATTCCAGGCAAGTCCAGCCCTTGCGACATTCGGCCAGCCCTGCAGCCGGATCAGAATTTCAGCAAGGAGCTGCCAGTCGCTGCGGCGTCTGTCTGCTCGTGGCAAGCAACCAGAAACAAGCGCGTACAGACCCAACGTATTTGACGAGAGTGGATATGAGCAAGCGAGCCTTTAACTTCTGCGCAGGTCCTGCTGCGCTTCCTGAAGCTGTTCTGCTGCGTGCCCAGGCGGAACTCCTCGACTGGCACGGCAAAGGCCTTTCCGTCATGGAAATGAGCCACCGCAGTGACGAGTTCGTCTCCATTGCCACCAAGGCCGAGCAGGATCTGCGCGATCTGCTGTCCATCCCCTCCAATTACAAAGTGCTGTTCCTGCAAGGCGGCGCGAGCCAGCAGTTCGCGCAGATTGCGCTGAACCTGCTGCCGGAAAACGGCAAGGCCGATTACATCGATACCGGCATCTGGTCGCAGAAGGCTATCGACGAGGCATCGCGCTACGGCACGGTCAACGTCGCCGCCAGCGCCAAACCTTACGACTACTTTGCCATTCCCGGTCAGAACGAATGGAAGCTGTCCAAGGATGCTGCCTACGTTCACTACGCGCCAAACGAAACCATTGGAGGTCTGGAATTCAACTGGATTCCTGAAACGGGCGACGTGCCGCTGGTGGCTGACATGTCTTCGGACATCCTCTCGCGTCCGGTGGATATTTCGCGTTTCGGCATGATCTACGCCGGTGCCCAGAAGAACATCGGCCCGAGCGGCATCGTGGTGGTGATCATTCGTGAAGACCTGCTGGGCCGCGCACGTTCGCTGTGCCCGACCATGCTCGACTACAAAGTCGCTGCCGACAATGGCTCGATGTACAACACGCCGCCGACTCTCGCCTGGTACCTGTCGGGGCTGGTCTTCGAATGGCTCAAGGAGCAGGGCGGTGTCGAGGCAATCGGCAAGCGCAACGATATCAAGCAGCGCACGCTGTATGACTTCATCGACGCCAGCGAGCTGTACAGCAACCCCATCAACAAGCCTGATCGTTCGTGGATGAACGTACCGTTCCGTCTGGCTGACGATCGCCTCGACAAGCCTTTCCTGGCAGGTGCTGATGCAAACGGCCTGCTCAACCTCAAAGGCCATCGCTCGGTGGGCGGCATGCGTGCGTCCATCTACAACGCTGTCGATATCAACGCGGTCAACGCGCTGGTGGCCTACATGAAAGATTTCGAGAAGGAGCACGGCTGATGTCCGAGCAAGAACTCAAGGCGCTTCGCGTCCGTATCGACAGCCTCGATGAGAAAGTTCTGGAGCTGATCAGCGAGCGTGCCCGCTGCGCCCAGGAGGTGGCCAGGGTCAAGATGTCCTCGCTGGCCGAAGGTGAAGTGCCTGTGTTCTACCGTCCGGAGCGTGAAGCTGCGGTGCTCAGGCGAGTCATGGACCGCAATCGCGGGCCGTTGAGCAATGAAGAAATGGCGCGTCTGTTCCGCGAAATCATGTCTTCCTGTCTCGCGCTTGAGCAGCCGCTCAAGGTCGCCTATCTCGGCCCTGAGGGTACATTTACCCAGGCCGCCGCGATGAAGCACTTCGGGCATGCAGTCATCAGTCTGCCGATGGCTGCGATTGACGAAGTGTTTCGTGAAGTGGTTGCCGGTGCCGTGAATTTTGGCGTGGTCCCGGTGGAAAACTCCACCGAAGGCGCGGTCAACCATACGCTCGACAGCTTTCTTGAGCACGACATGGTGATCTGTGGAGAAGTCGAGCTGCGTATCCACCACCATTTGCTGGTTGGCGAAAGCACCAAGACGCAAAGCATTTCGCGCATTTATTCTCACGCTCAGTCGCTGGCCCAGTGCCGCAAATGGCTGGATGCTCATTACCCGAATGTCGAACGTGTGGCCGTTGCCAGCAACGCCGAAGCCGCCAAGCGGGTCAAGGGCGAGTGGAATTCGGCGGCTATCGCTGGCGATATGGCGGCAGGCCTGTATGGTCTGACGCGTCTTGCGGAAAAGATCGAAGATCGCCCGGACAACTCCACGCGCTTCCTCATCATCGGCAACCAGGAAGTCCCGCCGACCGGCGATGACAAGACCTCGATCATTGTGTCGATGAGCAACAAGCCGGGTGCGCTGCACGAGCTGCTGGTGCCGTTTCACGAGAGCGGTCTGGACCTGACACGCATCGAAACCCGCCCGTCGCGCAGTGGCAAGTGGACTTACGTGTTTTTCATCGACTTTGTCGGCCATCACCAGGACCCGCTGGTCAAGGCCGTGCTGGAAAAAATCAGAAGTGAAGCCGTTGCCTTGAAGGTGCTGGGTTCCTACCCGAAAGCGGTTCTTTGAGGGCGTTGTGCATGATCCGTTTGTTTGTTGTCTTGTCGGGCTGTCAGGTGTGTTCGCGTGGTTGATGTGATTTCGGAACAACCTGCCCGGCCGTTGATCGGTCGTCTGGTGGTCGTGGGGCTTGGGCTGATCGGCGGCTCCTTTGCCAAGGGCGTGCGCGAAAGCGGCCTGTGTCGCGAAGTCGTCGGCGTCGATCTTTATCCGCAGTCGCGAAAGCTGGCTGTCGAACTGGGGGTAGTGGATCGCTGTGAGGCCGATCTTGCCGTGGCCTGTCATGGCGCCGACGTGATTCAGTTGGCGGTGCCGATTCTGGCTATGGAAAAGCTCCTCGCGCTGCTTGCGCCGCTGGATCTGGGTAGCGCAATTCTCACCGATGTCGGCAGTGCCAAAGGCAATGTGGTCAGCGCTGCGCGCCAGGCATTCGGCCATATGCCGACACGTTTTGTGCCCGGGCATCCGATTGCCGGGTCCGAGCAGAGCGGCGTTGAAGCATCCAATGCGGCGCTGTTCAGGCGTCATAAAGTCATTCTGACTCCGCTGGCTGAGACCGATCCTCAAGCGGTGGCGATTGTCGACCGGTTGTGGTCTGCCTTGGGCGCCGATGTCGAGCACATGCAGGTCGAGCGTCACGATGAGGTGTTGGCTGCAACCAGCCATCTGCCGCATTTGCTGGCATTCGGTCTGGTCGACTCACTGGCCAAGCGTAATGAAAACCTGGACATATTCAGGTATGCCGCTGGCGGTTTTCGTGATTTCACGCGTATCGCAGGCAGCGATCCGACCATGTGGCACGACATCTTCATGGCCAATCGGCAGGCAGTACTGCGCACGCTGGACAGCTTTCGTACGGATCTCGATGCCTTGCGCGATGCGGTAGACGCTGGCGATGGCGCACAACTGAAGGATGTGTTCACCCGCGCTCGCGCAGCCAGGGAGCACTTCGGCAGAATTCTGGCCAGTCGTGCCCGGGTCGATACAGCGTCTGGCGACCATCGTGAGGTTCGCGGCGGGCCTGCGGATGGCGTGAGCCACCACATCAAAGGGCCGGTGGATGTCATGTCTGCGGTGCTGTTCATGGTGGCAACGTCGATCAGCGAAGGGTGCGACTTGCTGCTCGAGGACGTTCCGGTCAGTTCCCCTTGTGAGGGGGCGATCGATATCCTGCGCCTGATGGGCGGCGACATCGTGCTGCAAAATGTCCGCAAACTGGCGAGCGGGACGCTCGCAGACCTGCATGTCCGCTCCGCCCGGCTGAAAGGGGCTGATATTCCTGAAGCGCTGGTGCCATTGGCGATCAATACATTTCCGGTGCTGCTTGTTGCCGCAGCGTGTGCAGAAGGGCGTACCATTCTGCGCGGCGCACAGGCGCTGCAAGCCGACGAGTCAGAGTGCGTCAGGCTGATGGCCGATGGTCTGCTGGCTCTGGGTATCGAGGCCGAGCCTGTGCTGGATGGCATTATTATCGAAGGCGGTGTGCCAGGTGGCGGCGAGGTTGATGCTCGCAGCGATCAGCGTATCGTCATGGCGTTTCGCGTTGCATCGTTGAGGGCTTCGGCGCCCATCCGTATTCAAGCGTGCGCGGATGCCGCCGCATCGTTTCCCCATTTTCTGGCGCTGTGCGCTCAGGTTGGCATGCGTGTAGCGCAAGAGGACAAAAAGTGAAAATCAAAGCTCCCGTTATCACCATCGACGGACCCAGCGGTTCCGGAAAGGGCACTGTAGCCGGGTTGCTGGCCAGAAAACTCGGCTGGTGCCTGCTTGATTCCGGTGCGCTGTATCGTCTTCTGGCTTTTGCCGCGCGTAATCATGGCGTCGACCTGACCAATGAAGAGGCGCTCAAGCTTCTGGCCGCTCATCTGGATGTGCAGTTCGAAGCGACTGCGGCGGGGCAGGGGCAGCGCATCATTCTGGAAGGCGAGGATGTCACCCATGCCATTCGCAACGAGCAGGTAGGCAGCGGCGCGTCGCAGGTGGCTTCGCTGCCTGCGGTGCGCGACGCCTTGCTGTTGCGCCAGCGCGCTTTTCAGGAGGAGCCGGGCCTTGTTGCAGATGGTCGCGACATGGGCACCGTGGTGTTCCCGGATGCACCACTGAAGATATTCCTCACTGCCAGTGCCGAGGAGCGTGCGCGCAGGCGTTACTTGCAGTTGAAGGCCAAGGGCGATGATGTTAGTCTGTCGAGTCTGCTAGATGAGATATGTGCACGCGACGAGCGTGACACCCAGCGAGCGGTAGCCCCGCTGAAGCCGGCGCACGACGCCATACAGCTGGATTCCACTGAATTGTCCATCGAGCAGGTGCTGGAACGCATTCTGAGCGAAATCGCGCTTCGCGGTATCGCCGGATGACGAAGAAGCGTGTGGGAGACCAGTCATAGTCCCGCAGGCTTTCTTTTACTTGAACGAAACCCACGTTGTCTGGAGCGTGGCAGATGGGCGTATCCTTCGCCCTTGATCAACAGGAATTAAAATGAGCGAAAGCTTTGCAGAACTTTTTGAAGAAAGCCTAAAGACCCTCAACCTTCAGGCTGGTTCGATCATCACCGCTATCATCGTGGATATCGACTACCAGGCAGGTTGGGTTACGGTTCACGCCGGTCTGAAATCTGAAGGCCTCATCCCGCTGGAACAGTTCCACAACGACGCTGGCGAGCTGACCATCAAGATCGGCGATGAAGTTCACGTTGCGCTGGACGCGGTCGAAGATGGCTTTGGCGAAACCAAGCTGTCCCGCGAAAAAGCCAAGCGTGCCGAGTGCTGGATCGTTCTGGAAGCGGCTTTCGCAGCTGAAGAAGTGGTCAAGGGCGTTATCAACGGTAAGGTTAAAGGCGGCTTCACTGTCGACGTTAACGGCATCCGTGCGTTCCTGCCTGGTTCTCTGGTTGACGTCCGCCCTGTGCGTGACACGACTCACCTGGAAGGCAAAGAGCTCGAGTTCAAGGTCATCAAGCTGGACCAGAAGCGCAACAACGTTGTCGTTTCCCGTCGCAGTGTCCTGGAAGCCGAGAACAGTGCCGAGCGCGAAGCTCTGCTCGAGTCCCTGCAGGAAGGCCAACAGGTCAAGGGTATCGTCAAGAACCTCACCGATTACGGCGCATTCGTCGATCTGGGTGGCGTCGATGGCCTGCTGCACATCACCGACATGGCCTGGAAGCGCATCAAGCATCCATCGGAAATCGTCAACGTTGGCGATGAGATCGATGTAAAGGTCCTGAAGTACGATCGCGAGCGCAATCGTGTTTCCCTGGGTCTGAAGCAACTGGGTGAAGATCCATGGGTTGCTATCAAGGCTCGCTACCCGGAAAGCACCCGCGTTACCGCGCGTGTTACCAACCTGACCGACTACGGCTGCTTCGCAGAGCTGGAAGAAGGCGTGGAAGGCCTGGTACACGTTTCCGAAATGGACTGGACCAACAAGAACATCCACCCTTCGAAAGTCGTTCAGGTTGGCGACGAAGTGGAAGTCATGGTTCTGGACATCGACGAAGAGCGTCGTCGTATCTCCCTCGGCATCAAACAGTGCAAATCCAACCCATGGGAAGATTTCTCTGGCCAGTTCAACAAGGGCGATAAAATCTCCGGCACCATCAAGTCGATCACCGATTTCGGTATCTTCATTGGTCTGGACGGCGGCATCGACGGCCTGGTTCACCTGTCCGATATCTCCTGGAACGAAGTGGGCGAAGAAGCCGTACGTCGCTTCAAGAAGGGCGACGAGCTCGACACCGTGATCCTGTCTGTTGATCCTGAGCGTGAGCGCATCTCGCTGGGTATCAAGCAGCTGGAAAGCGATCCGTTCTCCGAGTACGTCACTGTCAATGACAAGGGCGCTATCGTTCGCGGTATCGTTAAAGAAGTTGACGCCAAAGGCGCCATCATCACCCTGGCCGACGACATCGAAGCGACCCTCAAAGCCTCCGAAATCAGCCGTGACCGCGTTGAAGACGCGCGTAACGTTCTGAAAGAAGGCGAAGAGATCGAAGCCAAGATCATCAGCGTTGACCGCAAGAGCCGCGTAATCAGCTTGTCCATCAAGTCGAAAGACGTTGAAGACGAGAAAGAAGCCATTCAGAGCCTGCGTAGCAAGCCTGAAGTCGCTGAAAGCACTGGTCCTACCACCATTGGTGACCTGCTGCGCGCGCAAATGGAAAAACAGAACTAAGTTCTGCTTGGCCACAAAAAGGACGACTTCGGTCGTCCTTTTTTATTTCTGCTGCTAAGGCCTTACAGGCCCTTGTTTCAGGAGTGTCTGCACATGCACTGCCCTAGCTGCCAAATGTCCTCAGTGGCCTCTCAGGCCGTCTCTATTCTTCGAATGCTCCAGCTCCCTTCCGATACGTCTCGCCTGTAATGTGGGTGTAATCTTTTCATGCCTGGTAGACAGTGTTGAACATAAGTCAATAGATGGGCTGTTCAAATTCATCCGGTCATGCTAAAACCTTCCAAGCGCTGATCTAGCTGCTTGAAAAAGAAGGGAAAAATATGACGAAGTCGGAGTTGATCGAACGAATTGTCACCCATCAAGGGCTGCTCTCATCCAAGGATGTCGAGCTGGCCATCAAGACCATGCTTGAACAAATGTCCCAGTGCCTGGCGACCGGTGACCGAATTGAAATTCGGGGCTTTGGCAGCTTTTCGCTGCATTACCGTGCACCGCGAGTAGGGCGCAACCCGAAGACCGGTCAGTCGGTCAGCCTCGACGGCAAGTTTGTCCCGCATTTCAAGCCGGGCAAAGAGCTGCGGGATCGGGTCAATGAGGATGAAGAAGAGGGCTTTTGAAGCCATTCACCACAGGATCATCAGATGCGTATCTTCAAACGAGTCATTTTGATCGTCGCCGTGTTGCTTGCTGTTTTGGCAACAGCCGTGTTCGTTCTTGAAAACCGGCAATCTGTCGCGGTAACTTTTTTCGGCTGGTCAGCGCCTCAGCTTCCGTTGGCATTGCCTGTTGTCCTCGCTCTGCTGCTGGGCATGATTATCGGCCCAGTGCTGACATGGATAACCAGTCTTCGAAAAAAACGTGCGCCTTCCCCTCGCTCCGTCTGAGCATCACAGCAGCGCTGATCAGGCGTCGCCGCAGGCATTTCTGGCGACGTGATATGCGTATTCTCCACGCCCTTGCGCTCAATTGAATGCCATGCGGCGTTTTGAGGCTGGCGTGTAATTCATGTCTATAGTCGGTATTTTTCAAAAAAAGCCGACTTATAATTCTGTCAGTTTATTCTTATGTTTTACGAGGAATAGTTACTTCGGTATGTAGGAATATTCTCTTTTTTAATTAAGGTGCCCATTCTAAAGGGCTATCCGGTTATCTTCTTTAGCAGCGTCTATTGCTGCTGTTCTGACGGCTTTGTGTCAAGTCTTGAAAATAAGCCTTTCACGTGCAGAATGCGCCGAAACTTACTGTTCAGATCCGATGCCGGATGTTGCAAACATCAAGTGAAGGCTGGCAAGAAAAGGTGACTGCATGTCTTATCCGGAAATTATTCATCATGGCGCTGTCGATACGGTAACGGGCTCATGCCATCAACTGTGTATGGATGCCTCGAGTAACCTGTTGATCGACTGCGGCTCGGTGCAGGAGCGCGGTGAGCGTGCCGCCTCGTTCGGGTTCGATCCCGAGACGATCAGGGCGCTGCTGGTCACCCATGTGCACAATGACCATGTCGGGCGTATCCCCGAGTTGCTCGCCTCTGGCTACAAGGGACCCATACTGTGCAGCGAGCCCAGTGCTCATCTGCTGCCACTGGTCATGGAAGATATTCTGAAGATCGAGTTTGCGCATGACCCCGAACAAATACAGCGCTACCTGGAGCTCATCAACAAGAGAATCATCGCGCTGCCATTCGATAACTGGTTCAGTCTGGTCGATCACGAAACATTGCGCTGCCGGGTTCGTCTGCAGCGTGCCGGACATATACTCGGTTCTGCCTATATCGAGTGCGATCTGCATTACCCTGTGCAAGAGCGTTCCATGCGTGTGGTGTTCTCCGGTGATCTGGGCGCAAGTCATACACCGTTTCTGCCCGCCCCCAAGCCTCCCGAGCGCGCGGATGTTCTGATTCTGGAAAGCACTTACGGTGATCGCCTTCACGAGGATCGCAGCATTCGCCAGCAAGCACTTGAGCAGATCATTGACAAGGCACTCGAAGATAACGGCACCGTTCTGATACCTGCGTTCAGCATCGGCCGTACTCAGGAATTGCTCTACGAGCTGGAGGACATTCTGCGGCGCAAAATGCCGTTGAATCACTCTGTCGAAAACAGTGCGCTCCCGGCTGGAGGTGAAGTAACGCCTGCCGATTGGTCGAGATTGCCGATCATTCTTGACTCACCTCTGGCGAGCCGGTTCACGAAGGTTTATCAGGCATTCGAAGACTATTGGGATGAGGATGCCCGGCTAAGGCTTGACGCTGGCAGGAAGCCGCTGGGTTTCGAGCAGCTGATCACCGTCGATACGCATGAGGAGCACCTGCGTACAGTCAACTACCTGACCAGCACTGCGCGTCCGGCCATCGTGATTGCCGGCAACGGCATGTGCGCCGGCGGCAGAATTGTCAATTACCTGAAAGCCATGTTGGGCGATGCCAGGCATAACGTGGTGTTTGTCGGCTATCAGGGCAAGGGGACACCCGGTGCAGCCATTCAGATGCACGGTCCTTTGGGTGGCTATGTCGAACTGGATCGTGAACGCGTTGATATCCACGCAGGGGTTCATACTGCCAAAGGCTACTCCGCCCATGCGGATCAGGCAGGACTTGTCAGTTTCGTGACCGGCATGAAAGAGTGGCCTGCGCAGATTCGACTGGTGCATGGCGAGGCAACTGCGAAAAAGATGCTGGGGAATATTCTGGGTCGTAAATACGCGCTTGAAAAAAGAACCGTGGAACTGCTTATTCCTTGAGGGGCGAGCGCGCTAGTTACGGTTGGGGTGTAATTGAATTTTCGAGGTGTGCACCTGACCCGGTTTAGTGTAAATCACCTCTGGTCCACACTGAAGACCGGAGGGCACTGATGCAGGGATTTATACAGTTGATTCAGGTACGTTGCCGAAAAGGGTTCTTACGCCAGCTGGAAAGTTATAAAATGAATTGAAGATATTTCAGTTGTCAAAAAGCGTCATATACGGAATATTTGGCTAATTTGGAAGGGCGTTCTTGCATGAGCGGTGATGTTGCATTGGTTGCAATAACAGGTGCGACAGGTTTCGTGGGCAGTGCTGTGGTGCGCCGATTGATCGAGCACACCGGTCATTCTGTTCGGGTCGCGGTGCGGGGGGCCTATAGCTGCTCTTCAGAACGCATCAATGTTGTCAGCGCAGAGTCTCTGGCCCCGGATAACCAATGGGCTGATCTTGTGAACGGGGCGCATGTAGTTATTCATTGTGCTGCCCGGGTCCATGTACTCAATGAGACTGCTGACGAGCCGGATCAGGAATACTTTCGCGCCAATGTCACTGCGACGCTGAATCTTGCCGAGCAAGCTGCAGCAGCGGGGGTCAGGCGCTTTATCTTCCTCAGCTCCATCAAGGCCAACGGCGAGTTCACCCATCCCGGTGCGCCGTTCAGAGCCGACGATCCCTGTAATCCACTGGACGCTTATGGCGTTTCCAAGCAGAAGGCCGAGGAGGGGCTACGCGAGCTTTCTGCCCGATCCGGTATGCAGGTTGTGATTATTCGTCCGGTTCTGGTCTACGGCCCGGGAGTCAAGGCCAACTTCAAGAGCATGATGCGCTGGCTCGACAAAGGGCTGCCGCTTCCGCTCGGGTCCATTAATAATCGTCGAAGCCTGGTGGCGGTGGATAATCTGGCTGATCTGGTCATGGTCTGCGTCGATCATCCTGCTGCAGGTGACCAGACATTTCTGGTCAGTGACGGGGACGACCTGTCCACTACCCGACTTCTGCGTGAAATGGGCAAGGCCCTCGGAAAACCGGCCCGCTTGCTGCCGGTGCCTGCAGGGCTGTTGAAAAGCGCTGCTGCATTGCTTGGCAAGAAAGCCTTTTCACAACGGTTATGCAGCTCGCTGCAGGTCGATATCAGTAAAACCTGTACGATGCTGGACTGGCATCCACCTGTGAGTATTGAACACGCCATGCAGGATACTGCTCGATATTATCTGGAACACGACAAACATGATTGAGTGGCTGTCAGTCATTGCTATTGCCTTTGTGTCTCTGCTTCTGACGGCGTTGCTGCGCAAGTATGCCCTCGCCAGAAGTTTGATCGACGTTCCAAATGCCCGCAGCTCACATTCCACGCCTACACCCAGGGGCGGTGGCGTTTCTATCGTCGTTACCTTTGTCATGGCGATGGCAGTTCTGGCTTGGGCGGGGGATCTATCTGCATCGGCTTTTGCTGCAATCGTCGGCTCGGGAGGGCTGGTCGCCGTGATCGGTTTCATGGACGATCATGGGCACATCGCCGCACGATGGCGCCTGCTGGGGCATTTTTTTGCCGCTGCCTGGGCGTTGTTCTGGCTGGACGGGCTCGCTCCGGTTGACATCATGGGGTGGACATTCACCCCTGGCGCAGTCGGCCAGGTACTCGCGGCGTTCTACCTGGTATGGATGTTGAATCTTTATAACTTCATGGACGGTATTGACGGGATCGCCGGTATCGAGGCAGTTACGGTGTGCCTGGGCATGAGCATCATTTATGCGCTCGGTGACTATGTCGGGCTGTCGTTGGAGGTGCTTTTGCTGGCCGCCGCCGTTGCCGGTTTCCTTTATTGGAATTTTCCGCCGGCGAAGATATTCATGGGCGATGCAGGCAGCGGATTTCTCGGAATAGTGCTCGGTGTGCTATCCATTCAGGGTTCCTGGGCCTCGCCTCAGTTACTCTGGTCCTGGCTGATTCTGCTGGGTGTGTTTATTGTCGACGCCACGGTAACGCTTGTCCGGCGTCTGTTGCGCAAGGAAAAGCTCTATGAGGCCCATCGCAGCCATGCTTATCAGTTCGCGTCACGTCATTACGGCAGGCATTCGCCGGTCACGCTGGCTGTGGGGCTGATCAATCTGGTCTGGTTGTTACCTATTGCGATGTGGGTGGCACTGGGCGATGGCGAAGGGCTGATATGGACGGTAATTGCGTACATCCCTCTTGTTTTTCTGGCGCTAAGGTTCCGCGCCGGTGAGGCGGAAATCAGGTAACGAAGCGGTTTTCTGGTTGTCTCAGGCTCGTAGCTGTTTCACAGATACTGGTATGAGGTGATGGTTCAGCCGGTATCATAACGGAGCATTAAACAATTGATGAGCAGGTTGCGGGCCAGTTTGCTGGCTCTACCACGCCGCAAAAAGCGAATAATTCAGGTCGCTGCTGACGTTCTTCTTGTCTGGCTCGCGCTGTGGATGTCGTTTGTCGTGCGCTTGGGAATTGATGAGTTGATCAATCCTCTGGAAAAACATACCTGGCTTTTCATCAGTGCGCCGCTGGCTGCTATCCCATTGTTCATTCGTTTTGGCATGTACCGCGCGGTGATGCGCTATTTCGGTAACGACGCCCTGATTGCGATCATCAAGGCCGTCACGATGTCCTCTCTGATCCTCGGTTGCATGGTCTACGTTTACAGCAATCACCAGCAATTGGTGCCGCGCTCGGTCATCTTCAACTACTGGTGGCTGAGCATGGTGATGATCGGCGGCCTGCGCCTGGCCATGCGGCAGTATTTTCTCGGCGACTGGTTCGCCGCAGCGCAACACGTACCCTTTGCCAAGAGTGACAACGGTCTGCAGAAGGTCGCCATTTACGGCGCTGGCGCGGCAGGAAACCAATTGGTTGCTGCCTTGCGCATGGGACGCCTTATGCATCCGGTGGCGTTCATTGACGATGACGAGTCGATTTCCAATCGGGTGATTTCCGGCCTTCAGGTCTACAAGCCCCGAAATATCCAGCGAATGATAGATTCCACTGGTGCTCAGGAAATCCTGTTGGCGATCCCGTCTTCATCGCGCGGGCGTCGCCGGGAAATTCTGGGCTTTCTGGAAGGCTTTCCGCTCCACGTACGAAGCGTTCCCGGCTTCATGGACCTTGCCGCCGGCAGGGTCAAGGTAGACGATCTTCAGGAAGTCGATATCGCGGACCTTCTGGGACGCGATGCAGTTCCGGCCCGGGACAACCTGCTTGAGCACTGCATAAAGGGCAAAACGGTGCTGGTAACCGGCGCAGGCGGCTCGATCGGCTCAGAGTTGTGCCGACAGATATTACTGTTGCAGCCCACCCAGTTGCTGTTGCTCGACCACAGCGAGTTCAACCTCTACAGCATTCTTACCGAGCTTGAGCAGCGAGCGGCTCGCGAGTCTCTCTCGGTCAAGTTGCTGCCCATACTCGGGTCGGTACGCAATCACCCCAAGCTGCTGTCGATCATGAAAACCTGGAAGGTCGACACGGTCTATCACGCTGCAGCCTACAAGCATGTCCCTATGGTCGAGCACAATATTGCCGAGGGAGTCATCAATAACGTCGTCGGTACGCTCAATACCGCACAGGCGGCGTTGCAGGCGGGTGTTTCCAACTTCGTTCTGATTTCCACCGACAAGGCAGTGCGCCCGACCAACGTGATGGGCAGCACCAAGCGCCTTGCCGAACTGATACTGCAGGCGCTGAGTCGCGAGACCGCGCCGGTGATATTCGGTGACAAGGCCAACGTTTATCAGGTCAACAAGACGCGCTTCACAATGGTTCGTTTCGGCAATGTGCTCGGGTCGTCCGGTTCGGTTATTCCGCTGTTTCACAAGCAGATCCAGTCAGGCGGACCGTTGACGGTGACGCATCCCAAGATCACCCGTTACTTCATGACCATCCCCGAGGCCGCGCAGCTGGTCATTCAGGCGGGTTCCATGGGGCATGGTGGGGATGTGTTCGTTCTGGACATGGGCGAGCCGGTCAAGATTGTCGAACTGGCCGAGAAAATGATCCACCTGTCCGGTCTGTCCATTCGCTCCGAGAAAAACCCGCAGGGAGATATCTCCATCGAATTCACCGGGCTGCGTCCTGGTGAAAAGCTCTATGAAGAGCTGTTGATCGGGGACAACGTCGTTGCCACCGAGCACCCGATGATCATGAGTGCGAATGAAGATTTCCTGCAGTGGGATGTCTTGAAGGGCCGTCTTGTAAAACTGCTGGATGCGGTGGACCGCGACGATTACAACAGCGTGCGTCAATTACTGCGAGAAACCGTAAACGGGTATGCGCCGGAAGGTGAAATCGTTGACTGGATGTATCAGGAGCGCAGCGGCGAACCGTGATTTGATCAACGATTACCGAGTGCCCGGCAACGGCAGACATACGTTGATTGATCTGGACATAGACAGCAACGCTCGACTTCTTTTCCAGGCGGCAGCAGTGCTCTAAGTTTCAGGCACAGCATGTGAAATGCTGCCTTTAACTGTTATGGAGCCTTATCTATGCGAACCCGTATCTTCAGTGCTTTGATCTTTGCCTTGCTTACCAGTGCCTCGGTTGCGGTCAACGCCACTGCGGCACCGTCTTCCTCCGCCGTGTCGCCCGCCACCATGGAAAACGCAGCGCCCGCTGCCGTTCACGAGCAACGTAACGATAAGGTCAATCTCAATACCGCTGATGCGCAAATGCTTCAGAAAGAACTGGCGGGTATAGGAAAAAACAAGGCCGATGCCATCGTTGCTTACCGGGACGCCAATGGCGAGTTTACCTCCGTCGATGAATTGATCGAAGTAAAGGGCATTGGCAAGGCTATTCTGGAGAGGAATCGCGAGAAGCTGGCAATTGATTAACTCTTGCTCTATCCACTAAACAGACAGGCCGATCGATGATCGGCCTGTCTGTTTATGCACGCTTTATCGAGAACGGATCTTGATAACGTTCTGCTTTCGATAAGTCAGTTGGCGCTCTTCTTTATCTCCTGTTTGAGATAGTCCCGGGTCGTGTCCAGAATGCGCTGCGACAATTCTTCGTTAAAAGCACTGCGGGCGAGTACCACGCCGCCTACCAGGGTAGACAGTACTGGCAGGCTCTTGGATTCAGTACCCGTCTGCGACAGAGACTGATCGAACAGTTCCAGCAAGTGAAGAATGATTTTATCCGTCGTCGCGCTGGGCTGGTCGCGCTGACCCAGTTCCAGGCACATGGTCGGCAGCGGACAGCCGCCGTCTGGTGGATCGCGACTGTCCAAAGAGAGGTAGAGATCAATGAATTCACTGAGCGAGTCCTGTCTGGCGAAAACGTCGCTGGTGATTCCTTTTACATTGTCGAGGGCGTGACTCAGTGCCTGTTCAACAAGATCATCCTTGGATTTGAAATGCGCGTAGAAACCGCCATGGGTCAAGCCTAGTGCCTTCATCAAAGGTTGTAAGCCCGTAGCACCAATGCCGTCGCGACGAAAGCGCATGGACGCTTCCTTGACGATACGTTGATGGGTTTGGGCCTTATGATCGAGCGCGTAACGCATGCGCTGAGTCTCCAGAGATGGGCCAATGTGTAACAGCATTTATACATGGATAGATGAATCGATGCAGCAGGCTTTCAATCGTGATGAGAACTTGTACCGGAATCAAGTGAAAGAACGCCTGTCTGCTTATCCAGCTAATGAGTGAGGCTGGCTGAAAAACGCAAACTGTTCCCGCGCAGAATGCAGGCACGGGTGCTCACTGAGCGCGCTGTCCTGTAAAACCACGACGTCGTCGACAAGAGGTCGATCATTCGCCAGCCCTTTATGCAGAAGGCGTGCACGGGTTTACCTGCCTACAGTCCGGAAATTGTTGTCCTACAAGCCTTTGACTTCTGGCGTTAATCCCGGAGAATCTCGCCCGCTGTTTTCGAGGGGAGCGCTGAACTGCCGGCTTTTTCGACGCGCTGCCCTTTTTGATAAACCGGCCACGGAGAGTCGACCGGATGAATGATCAGGCTAACGGCGTCGTAGAACGCCTGGATGTAGCTCCCGAGAGCATCGCCTCTTGGAACCGTAATGACACCACCTGGATGCTCGGACTGTTCGGTACTGCCATTGGCGCAGGTACGCTGTTCCTGCCCATCAATGCAGGCATCGGTGGTTTTTGGCCACTGATGGCGCTGGCGCTGCTGGCGTTTCCCATGACGTTCTATGCTCACCGCGGGCTGACCCGTTTCGTATTGTCCGGGCGTGAAGGGGCCGATATCACTGAAGTGGTCGAGCAGCATTTCGGCAAAAGCGCCGGCGCGATGATCACCTTGCTGTATTTTTTTGCGATCTTTCCGATCCTGTTGATCTACAGCGTGGCCCTCACCAATACCGTGGGCAGTTTTCTTGAGCATCAGTTGCACATAGCGCCGCCGCCACGCGCAGCGCTGGCGTTCGTGCTGATCATGGGCCTGCTGGCCGTGGTGCGTTGTGGCGAGCGGATCATCGTCAAGGCCATGAGCCTGATGGTTTACCCGTTCATCGTCGCACTGCTGTTTCTGGCGGTATTCCTGATTCCGCACTGGACTGGTGGCATCCTGAGTACCGCGACCACCTTTCCCGAGCCTTCGGCGTTCCTGCCTACTTTGTGGCTGGCCATTCCGGTAATGGTGTTTTCTTTCAACCACACGCCGATCATCTCGGCGTTTGCCGTTGATCAAAAACGTCAGTATGGAGAAAACGCCGAGGTGCGCAGTTCGCAGATACTGGCCCGTGCCCACGGTTTGATGGTGGTGATGGTGCTGTTTTTCGTGTTCAGCTGCGTATTGACGCTGTCGCCAGCCCAATTGGCTGAGGCCAAAGCACAGAACATTTCGATCCTCTCCTACCTGGCCAACCACTTCAACAACCCGACCATCGCCTTCGTGGCACCGCTGATTGCGTTCGTGGCTATTTCCAAGTCGTTTCTCGGCCACTACATCGGTGCAAGCGAGGGCCTGAAAGGGCTGGTTCTGAAAACCGGGCGTCGTCCTGCACCAAAGGCTCTGGATCGTCTGACAGCAGTCTTCATGCTGGTGGTGTGCTGGCTGGTCGCAACGCTGAACCCGAGCATTCTGGGCATGATCGAGACCCTGGGCGGGCCGGTGATTTCAGCTCTGCTGTTCCTGATGCCGATGTACGCTATCTACAAGGTGCCAGCCATGCGCAAATATGCAGGTGCATGGTCGAACTACTTTGTGGTGGCCGCCGGTGTGGTGGCGATCTCTGCACTGATCTTTTCGCTGACACGCTGAACCCGGCAGACATAACCCAGAAAGCTGCGCCGATATACCGGCGCAGCCTTTGGCCAGGTTCTGCAATCAGGGTCAATCCACAGGTTCGGGATACAACGGCCTGGACAAATGCATGATGCTGGCATAGTCATAGACGTACTGGCGTCCCGCATGGCTGGTGGAACGCAGTTGGTCGATCAACTGTCGCTCTTTCTTGTTCAGGTATCTCAACGCCGGATCTTGACTGGACTTCAGGCGATCACGTTCATGGGCGTCAGGGAAAGCGATGACGTTCGTCATGAAAAATCTCCTTGGGTTTTAGTCCTTGTTTGCTTTGATGTTGCCCCGGTTGCGGTGGTGATTGCGACGCTTCACCTTACCCACAAAAACTTGGTGCAATCAACCCTGCAGATGCCGGGTGTGTCACATCGTTTGTGTGATCTCATAGGATTGTCCGCTGCCGTTGATGACAATCTGTACGGCATCGTCTTCGAATTTTCCCAGCAAGCTCTGCCCCAGCGGTGCCTTGGCAGTGATGACCGTGACCAGTTGTTCACCTGCGCTGACCTTCAGGCCAGCAGCATCAGGGCCGAGAAACAGGTATTGCGTCTGACCGCCCAAGGCTTCGACAGCGATCAGATCACCGGTCTGAATGCCGCGTGATTCATCGAATGGCTTGAGCGACCATTTCCGATACGCCGCCAGCGACTGGCGAATCTCCTCGACACGTCGTGCCTGGCCTGCTGCCAGATACGATGCTTCCAGTCCCAGCGTGTCGTATTTGTTCTCGGCAATGTTCTCTTCGTGGGTTGCCGTTTCGTAGGCGGTCTGTGCCGCCCGTTGCGCGATGTCCAGATCGATTTCCAGCTTGTCGATGATCAATTGCAGCACGTCCTGCTTGTTCATGGTTTATCCGCAGTACTGATTGATGCTGGCGCGACTTTTTTCGCTCGGCGCAGTGCGGTCCTGTTGTATCCAGAAATCACACTTGGAACGGTTGAAGGTGCGCTGTTGTTGTTCCTGAGCCTGTTCACGGGCCTGACGGGCCTCGCTTTCACGCAGGCTTTGCTCGTATTTGCGGAACATTTCAGTCTCCGGGCCGGACGGCGCGGCAGTTTTTTGCGCAGGCGGGGCGGTGAGCTGGGCGGCGGCGTTTTCCAACGCCTGGGTTTGCGCCGGGGGCAGGCTTTTGTAATACAGCAGGGCGGTCAGAAACACCGCCATTGCGCCCAGCCAGATACCCAGCGCAATGCAGACAATCAATTTCAACGACACGTACAGGTCGCGACGGCGGGTAGTGGATGACATGGCTGAACTCCTTGCAGGGCAACAGATGCGATTGTGCCATGCCTGATGGCCGGGCATGAAAACTGTGCTGTCCAGTGGCATCAGGCTGGTGGCAACGGGGCGTTCTGAACGACAATCAACGTTTTTGCCATCCAGCCTCAGGGAGCCACGATGAAAGTCTCGTGGGACATTTTTTGCAGCGTAGTCGACAACTACGGTGATGCCGGCGTGACCTGGCGTCTGGCACGCCAGCTGGTTGCCGAGCAGGGTCTGCATGTGCGTTTATGGATCGACGACCTGTCGGCTTTCGTTCGCTTGTGTCCCGACGCTGATCCTCAGGCTCTGCAGCAATGGCAAGAGGGCGTGAGGGTGTGCCAATGGCCCGCTGAATGGGTAAACAGCGATATTCCTGACGTGGTCATCGAGGCCTTTGCCTGCCGCCTGCCGACGCCCTATACCGAATCGATGCTGCAGCGTTCGCCAAGGCCGCTGTGGTTGAACCTTGAGTACCTCAGCGCCGAAGACTGGGTCTCGGGTTGCCACGGTTTGCCTTCGCCACAGTTGAACGGTTTGAAGAAGTTCTTTTTCTTTCCCGGTTTTTCCGACGCCACGGGTGGCCTGCTGCGCGAAAGAAACCTGATCGAACAGCGCCATCGATTTCAGCAAGACAAGGCCGCGAGGCAAGGTTTCTTGCAGGGGTTGGGTGTCGAGCCGTTGCATGATGCCCGCTTGATCTCGGTATTTGCCTATGAAAATCCCGGGCTGGGCAGCTGGCTTGACGCGCTGGCCAGCGACACTCGGCCGAATCACCTGCTGGTGCCGGAGGGACGCATTCTCGCCGATCTGCGGCGCTGGCTGGGCGTCGACGATGAGTTACACGCAGGTTTCATGCAGGTAAGGGGAGGGCTGACGGTTCAGGTGTTACCGTTCATCCGCCAGGAGCGCTACGACCAACTGCTGTGGAGCTGCGATTTCAACGTCGTGCGTGGCGAAGATTCATTCGTCCGTGCGCAATGGGCGGGGCGGCCGATGCTCTGGCACATCTATCAGCAGGAAGACGACGCGCACCTGCCCAAGCTTGATGCGTTTTTAGCGCTCTACCTGGCGGATCTTGCGCCTGAGGCAGCGCATGCTGTGAATCAGTTCTGGCAGAACTGGAATATCGGCAGCGACCTGGGCGAAAGCTGGCTGGCACTCACCGAACACTGGGCTGAAATTGAAAAGCACGCCGGGCACTGGTGCCTGCAACAAGCCGCACAGACTGATCTTGCCACGGCGCTGGTGCAGTTTTATGGAAATTCGCTATGATACGCGGCCTTGATACAAGACTCTGTACGAAAAAGGCCTGCGCAGGCTGTTTCTCGTACAGAGCCTTTGGTTAATTCCATCCAAATTCGGATATATGCAATGAAAACTGGTAAAGAGCTGAAACCCGGTACCGTGATCCGTCTCGAAAAAGATCCTTGGCTGGTTCAGAAAGCTGAATTCACCAAATCCGGTCGTAACAGCGCAATCATGAAGACCAAGCTGAAAAACCTGCTGACCGGTTACAAGACCGAGATCGTTTACAGCGCCGACGACAAGCTGGACGATGTGATCCTCGATCGCAAGGAAGCCACTCTGTCTTTCATCAGCGGTGACACCTACACGTTCATGGACACCACTGACTACACCATGTACGAGCTGAACGCCGAAGACATCGAAAGCGTTCTGCCTTTCGTCGAAGAAGGCATGACCGACGTTTGTGAAGCCGTATTCTTCGAAGACCGTCTGGTTTCCGTAGAACTGCCGACCACTATCGTGCGTCAGGTCGACTACACCGAAGGCTCCGCTCGTGGCGACACGTCGGGCAAGGTCATGAAGCCTGCCAAACTGAAAAACGGTACCGAGCTGAGCGTTGCTGACTTCATCGAAATCGGCGACATGATCGAGATCGATACCCGTGAAGGCGGTTCCTACAAAGGTCGTGCGAAGTAAGCATGGTTTTGTAACCCCGTTACGCAAAAAACCCGCATTGCTGCGGGTTTTTTTACGGCTGAAGTTTGAGCCCCTGCCGTTATTTCGGGCGCTATTTCAGGTGTTCTTTCAACTCCTGAGACGCCTGCAGGATGGCTGAGCGAACAGCCGGGACCTGGCTGACCACGTTGAGCAGACCGTAGTCATGGATCATGCCGTTGTAACGTACCGCCGTGACCGGCACGCCCGCCTGGTCCAGCTTGCGCGCATAGGCTTCGCCTTCATCACGCAGCACGTCGGCACTGGCGGTCTGAATCAGCGCCGGTGGCAGACCTTTCAGTTGCTCGGTGGTGGCGCGCAGCGGCGAGGCGTAGATCTCGTTGCGTTGCGCGGCATCGGTGGTGTAGTTGTCCCAGAACCACTTCATCATGTTACGGGTCAGGAAGTGGCCTTCGGCGTATTGGTTGTATGAATCGTTATCAAAGTTGGCGTCAGTCACCGGCCACAGAAGCACCTGATACCTGAGCGCCGGAGTGCCTTTTTCTTTGGCCATCAGTGCAACGACCGCTGCCATGTTGCCGCCCACGCTGTTACCCGCCACAGCCAGGCGCTTACCGTCGACGTTGATTTCCTTGCCGTGCTCAGCTACCCATCTGGTTGCTGCGTAAGCCTGGTTGATCGCCGTCGGATAATGCGCTTCGGGTGAAGGCGTGTAATTGACGAACACCGCTACCGCGCCCGAGCCGACGACCAGGTCGCGGACCAGTCGCTCGTGGGTCTGGAAATCACCCAGTACCCAGCCGCCGCCGTGGAAGAACATGAAAACCGGCAAGGTCCCTTTTACGCCAGCAGGGCGCACGATATTCAGGCTGATCGGCTGGCCATCGACGTTGATGGTCTTTTCGCTGACATCGGCTTTGGGCAGCGTCAGTTTGACCCCTGCCTGTGCTCCTACCAGCACGGCCCTGGCATCTTTCGGCGACAACTGCTCAATGGGCTTGCCAGTGCCCGAATTCAAGGCATCGAGAAAAGCCTGAGTGTTGTGCTCGATGGCAGGATCGCCTGCGGCAAACGCGCTGCCGATGGACAGTGCGAGAAGCGTACCCGTCATGACTTTGCTGAAGGTCTTCATGTTCGTTCCCTTGCTCATGTTCGTATCTATGGCCGGTGGGTTAGACGGTTACATGCAGGCGCACATCGACGTTGCCGCGTGTGGCGTTGGAATAAGGGCAGACCACGTGAGCGGCATCGACCAGTTGCTGAGCGTCGGCTTGTTCAAGGCCGGGCAGGCTGACATGCAGGTCGATGTCCAGACCGAAACCACCAGGAATCTGGCCAATCCCTACGTGGGCGGTGATCGAGGCGTCTGCCGGGATGCTGCGTTTGCTCTGACCGGCGACAAATTTCAGGGCACCGATGAAGCAGGCCGAATAACCGGCAGCGAACAGTTGCTCCGGGTTGGTGGCTGCGCCGCCAGCACCGCCAAGCTCTTTCGGAGTGGCGAGTTTGACGTCGAGAATCTTGTCGTTGGATACGGCACGACCATCACGGCCGCCTGTGGCGGTTGCAACTGCGGTGTAAAGAGTGTCCATGATTTTTCCTCGTTCGGTAGGTTTCATTGCGCAAAATACTTGCGCGCTAACTAAGTGCAGGGCAAAGGTAGTCCAAGGATAGTTAGCGCGCAAGCTAAATTTTGCGAAAAGTCGAAAGAGGTTTTTTCCGGAGGAGGAAAGCTACCAGGGCGGGCAGCTGTAAATCTTGCCAGCCCCTTGATGTGCGGGGCTTTGGCGAGACGAGCAACAGGTCAGTCCGGGTGGGCGTGACCCTTTGTCTTAAAGGCTCTGGTGCAGATGGTCACGCAAGTCCAGCAACTGTGTCTGCAGGTCACGAAGCCTTTCCATGTTCAGGCCGCTCGCCGACAGAATACAGCCGGGTATGCTCAGTGCCTGGTGTTGCAGTGCACGACCTTGTTCAGTCAGGTGCAGCAATACCACGCGTTCGTCCTCCTTGCTGCGGGTGCGGCTGATAAAGCCCTCGCCCTCAAGACGCTTGAGCAAAGGTGTCAGAGAACCCGGATCGGTGAGCAGGCGCGTGCTGACATCACCTACGGTAAGGCCGTCTTTTTCCCACAGCACCATCATTGCCAGATACTGCGGATAGGTCAGCCCAAGCGCCTGCAGCAGCGGTTTGTAAACCTTGGTCATCATCAATGAGGTGGAATACAGGGCGAAGCACAATTGGTTATCCAGCAGCAGCGAATCGCAATCGGCAGGTGCAGCGTGGGCAGGGTTTTCTTCGGCACTCATATCAGGTCCTCAAACTCAGTCGAATGAGTTTAACTTAGTGTTGCATTCTTTAATGTGCCAGATAATTTCGAGTGTGCAGGCTCAAAGCGCTGACAGTTCGCGCCGCGCGCAAAAAAAACAGGTAACACCGGGTGTT
Organism: Pseudomonas syringae group sp. 247E2; assembly: GCF_032587795.1. NCBI lineage: Bacteria > Pseudomonadati > Pseudomonadota > Gammaproteobacteria > Pseudomonadales > Pseudomonadaceae > Pseudomonas > Pseudomonas syringae group sp. 247E2. Next base: position 1,058,335 of record NZ_JAWHPK010000001.1, read on the forward strand.
GGTTGCGCGCAGGACTGCGTAGCATTTGGCCATTGACTGGGCGGGGACGTAGTGTGATTGAAATTGTGATGTTTGTGTTACTGGGTGCAGCGATGGGCACCCTGGGGGGGCTGTTCGGAATCGGTGGTGGTCTTGTGGCAATTCCCGCGCTGGGTGTGCTGTTCGGTCTGGATCAGCAGCTGGCGCAAGGGACAGCGTTGTTGATGGTGCTGCCTAACGTGTTACTCGCCTTGTGGCGCTATAACCAGCGCAACCGGATTTTGCTGCGTAATGCGTTGACGTTGATTGTTCCCAGTTTTATTTTTGCCTGGCTGACGTCGCTGCTGGCGGTGCGCGTGGATCCGCAAAGCATGCGCCTGGGCTTTGTCGGCTTTCTAGTGGTTCTGACCGTGTTCAACGTGGCGCAGATGTATTGGCGCGGCCATCAGGCCGGTAGCGGGTTGCGCCACGAAAAATGGCTATGGCTGCTGGGCGTCGGGTCCGGTATGACCGGAGGTCTGTTTGGCGTTGGCGGGGGAGTGGTGGCCACGCCAATTCTTACCAGCGTGTTTGGCACGACACAGGTTGTGGCGCAAGGGTTGGCGCTGTCCCTCGCAGCCCCGAGCACCGGGATCACGCTGGTTACCTACGCGCTGCACGATCACGTCAACTGGTCGATGGGCATTCCATTGGCCATTGGTGGTCTGGCGAGCATCAGTTGGGGTGTCAAACTGGCGCATTCGCTGCCGGAGCGAACGCTGCGCCTGATGTTCTGCGTGTTTCTGGTGCTCTGCGCAGTCATTCTCGCGCTCAAGGTTTGAAGCCGTCGATGATGTAGTCGGCCATGCATTCGGTGATGGGCGAGGGGTTTTTCGGATTGCGCAGCAGTACGATGCTGGCCGTTGGCAGCTCGGGCAATTGTTCGGCCGCGCCGATGATGCGCAAATCTGCAGTGATCAGGCTTTGAAACTGTGCAGTGACTGCCAGGCCCGCGCTGACCACTGCTGTGATTGCTGCCATGCTGGAGCTGCTGTAGGCGATGCGGTAATCACGCTCCACGCTGTCCAGTGCGTTGCATGCCCAGTCGCGACAGAAGCAGTGCGTATTGAACATCGCCAGCGGAATGGGGTTTTGCTCATGCGGAGCAAAACCGCTGGCTTCCATCCAGACCAGACGCTCATGACGCAACAGCGTACCGATCTCGGTGCCGGGCTTGCGCGTAACGATGGTCAGGTCCAGGTCATTGCGTTGTAGCAGCAGGTCGGACGGTTCGCAATGCACCTCTACCTGAACCAGCGGGTAGGCCTGCGCGAACTGCGAAAGAATGCCGGGCAGAAAGCGCATCACGTAGTCATCGGGCGAGCCGATTTTTACCACCCCGATCATGTGTGGCTCGCGCAGCGTATTGAACACCTCACTGTGCAGCTTGAGGATGCGCCGCGCATAGCCAAGTAACACTTGCCCCTCTGCCGTCAGGTTCAGGGTCCGGCCTTCACGCTGGAACAGTTGACGCTGTACGACATCCTCCTCCAGACGCTTCATTTGCATGCTGACCGCCGATTGAGTGCGGTTCACGGCTTCACCTGCGCGGGTGAAACCGCCGTGGTCGGCAATTGCCACAAAGGTACGAAGCAGCTCTGTATCGATGCCTGGATAGCTGGCCAAACCATCAATCTCCCAGATGGACTGCATAAGAAACATTCTTCAAGCTGATCTTATGCGTCAGCTCTATTTTTTGCGATGACGACTTTTAACAGGATGAGGACCGGTCAATGAGTGACTGATAGGCATGGACATAGTTTTCGGCCATTTGACGCGCTGAAAAACGCTTTTGAAACTGCTCGCGTATTCGCATGGCAGATAGCTGGCCCACCTTATGGACGGCGGCTACCGCTTCTGCTTCGTTGCGGACAACGAAGCCTGTGACTCCGTCTTCTATGACTTCCGGGACTGAGCCGGAGGGAAATGCGATCACTGGAGTACCGCACGCCATTGCCTCGATCATGACCAGACCGAAAGGCTCTGGCCAATCAATAGGAAACAAAAGTGCCAAGGCACCTGACAGGAAAGTGGTTTTTTCCTGCTCATTGATCTCACCTATGTATTCGACCAGCGGAGAATCCAATAGCGGACGTATGTCTCGTTCAAAGTAAGCGCTGTCAACGGCGTCTATCTTGGCAGCAATCTTGATGGGGATATCGCATTGTTGGGCGATGCGAATGGCCGCATCGACTTGCTTCACAGGCGTGATTCGTCCCAGAAAAGCAAGGTATGTCCTTTCCACTTGCCGGGGTGTATGGAGTTGTAGCGGCAAGCCGTGATACACCGTGCCCACCCAGTTGGCGGCTGGCAGATCATTGCGTTGAGCGTTGGAAATCGAAATAAGCGGCATGTCTGCAAAGGTGTTGAACACCGGTTTGAGTGCGGGCAGATCGACTCGACCATGCAAGGTGGTAACAAACGGTGTGGGCTGGCGGCTGAACAGGGAGAAGGGGTAGAAGTCCAGGTGGAAGTGAATAATGTCGAACTCCTGCGCACGACGCCTCACGCGTTCCATCATGACCAGGTGCGGGCTGATGACGTCGAAGCTTCCGTAATCGAGCCTCAGAGCGGCGGGCCAGACTGCATCAAGCTCTGCAGACGTCAATGAGTCGCCGCTGGCGAACAACGTCACTTGGTGGCCTAGTTCAACAAGTGCCTCAGTGAGGTAGGACACCACTCGCTCCGTACCTCCGTAGCGTTGAGGCGGGACCGCCTCGAACAAAGGGGCAACCTGGGCAATTTTCATAAGCGATCTCCGTTTTCGGGTACGTTTATCCATTCCCTGATTTTTTGAGCGGCCACTGCGTCACCTCCGCTGCCGAAGCGTTCGATCAGCCGAGAAGTCTTGCCGCCTGTGCACTGGCGCATGCGGGCAACTGCAACTGCCATTTTTTCATTGAGAACGGCACTTCGCTCAATGTCTCCCAGTGTTGAAATTGCCTCGTCGATGCTAGCCAGACAGGTTTGTGTGGATGTTGTGTAATCAATGTTGACGCCCAGCGTTTCCCAGCCTAGCTCCGCGTCAACCATACCGGCGTTGCGCAGATGAGCCAGCTGAAGGCCTTGCGTATTGTTGACCGGCGGCAGCCATATGACCGGTGTTTGCATAACAGCCGATTCGTAGATGTTGCCCAAGCCAGGTGTACAAACTGCAAATTGGCAGTCATGCATCATCCGGGCGACCTCCGTAAGGGGGTAAGTGCTGGCATCGTCTGATGCCAGTGCTTCTGCGATTGTTTGGCTGGTGGCGATGTGAAGCTTCACCCCCTGATCGAGTGCTGCACGCAAGGCGAGCGTAATCGCGCGGGCAAAGTCGATAAGCATCGCCTCATCGGTATAAGGGTTCTTAAGTCCGCCCAGATTAAGCAGGACAACGTTGGACTGGCTATTTCGAGGTGCGTACCTGGCTCGGGATGTAATGGGCGGGACGACAAAGTGATTTTTTGATTTTATGCCCGCCAGGCGTTCAACTACGCCTATAAAGTTCTGGGCAATATAAAGCAAGCGAGGGCGGTGAATAAGTTCTTCGATGCGGGGCCAGCGTGTTTCTGCTTGCCAGCACCAGGTCAAGGCATCATAAAAAACAACGCGTTTACCTAAGGACAGTGATCGAATTGCTATGTCGAGATCCATGGCTGTTACAACGATATCGACATCAGAGATTAATTTATCCCAGTCTCTCGGGCTGCTTCCGGTCATGTCATGGATTTTTCGATAGGGAAGGTGCTTTTGCAGATCCAGTGAGTGCCCTTCACCCGCGTAGGCATGGCAGCCGCTGCCTATAAAGTAAGGTGCAATGGCGGCAATTGCCGCAGAGGGACCGAATCCAAACGGTTCGGCGTTGAATAAAATGCGATTGGCTTCCATGCCCATGTGTTTCTCCAGAACGCCACATATTACCGATGCACGTCTTCTCGTTTAGGGGGCGTCTCTTAGCACCCTCAGTGGTTAGCTATTATCTTCAATGGACGGGTGTCAGCCGTTTTTATAATGGGCATTGGTATAATGGTTTTTATAGTAGTTACCCAAGAAGCTGTTTTCAGAATTCTAGAGCGTTCACGGGGCCTGTCAATTGAAACGCTAGTCTATTCTGTAATAACGAAAGCGTTTGGCTTGCTGTAAGGTTGCTGCATGTCTGGCTTGGGTTTTTATATATTGGTTATCTGTCTGTCGGGGCAAGTGGGCACTTAAATAATTATCGACTGCCGGTGTGAGCGGCAGCACATTTGGGTCGATCAATACATCAATTTCAAAGATGTATTGCATAAGAAACATTCGTTGGATTGATCTTGGGTCAGGCGCGAGACTTTAGTCATCTCACACGGAGGGCAAGATGATGAATGGTCAAAAAGAGTGTGTATTGATCGCAAGGGCTGCCGGGCATGCTCAGCCTGGCAAGGCATTGGTGTGGTTGAAGCATCACTTGCAGCGCTGGCTGGAGCTGCATCGTCAGCGCCGCTATCTGGCGCAGATGAGTGATGACACGCTTAAGGACCTGGGGCTGAGCAGGGCCGACATTCAGCAGGAAGCCGAGCGTCCGTTTTGGGATGACCCGCTCAAGCGCTGAGCGGGCGGTTTGCTCTGCTTAGCGCCTGACCTGCTTCAGGGTTTCGGCAATCAGGAACGCCAGCTCCAGTGACTGATCGGCGTTCATGCGCGGGTCGCAGTGGGTGTGGTAGCGATCCGAAAGGCCATCTTCGGTGATGGGGCGGGCGCCGCCGATGCATTCGGTGACGTTTTGCCCGGTCATTTCGATATGGATGCCTCCGGCATAAGTGCCTTCAGCCTGATGCACCTGAAAGAACTGCTTCACTTCGCCGAGGATCTGCGCAAAGTCGCGGGTTTTGTAGCCGCTGCTGGCCTTGATGGTGTTGCCATGCATCGGATCGGAGCTCCACAGCACTTTGCGGCCTTCGCGCTCAACCGCACGAATCAGCTGTGGCAGGTGATCGCCGACCTTGTTGGCACCCATCCGCGCGATCAGATTGAGACGGCCCGGATCGTTGTCCGGGTTAAGGATGTCGATCAGGCGAATCAGGTCGTCAGTGTTCATGCTCGGGCCGACCTTGACGCCGATCGGGTTGTTCACCCCACGCAGGAATTCGACATGCGCGCCATCCAGTTGCCGGGTACGGTCGCCGATCCACAGCATGTGTGCCGAGCAATCGTAGTAATCATTGGTCAGGCTGTCGCGCCGCACGAAGGCTTCTTCGTAATTGAGCAGCAATGCCTCGTGGGCGGTGAAAAAGCTGGTTTCACGCAGTTGCGGCGAACTGTCCATGCCGCAGGCGCGCATGAACGCGAGCGTTTCATCGATGCGTCCCGCCAGCTGGCTGTATTTTTCGGCCAGCGCCGAGTTGGCAATGAAGTCCAGATTCCACTTGTGTACCTGATGCAGGTCGGCAAACCCGCCCTGTGCGAAGGCGCGCAGCAGGTTCAGGGTGGCGGTGGACTGGTTATAGGCTTGCAGCAGACGCTCCGGGTCCGGCACACGGCTTTTTTCATCGAAACCGATACCGTTGACGATGTCACCGCGATACGCCGGGAGCGTTACGCCGTCGATGATTTCGTCGTTTGCCGAGCGAGGCTTGGCAAATTGTCCGGCCATGCGTCCGACTTTCACCACCGGGCAACCGGCTGCGAAGGTCATGACGATGGCCATCTGCAGCAGCACCTTGAACGTGTCGCGAATCTTGGCGGCGGAAAACTCCATGAAGCTTTCCGCGCAGTCGCCGCCCTGCAGCAGGAACGCGCGACCCTGGGTTACTTCGGCAAACTGGCGGCGCAGCTCTCGGGCTTCGCCGGCAAACACCAGCGGCGGATAGCTGGCCAGGGTCTGTTCGACCTTCAACAGATGCGCGGCATCAGGGTAGTGAGGTTGCTGCTGAATCGGCAGTGCCCGCCAGCTGTCGGGGCTCCAGGGTTGGCTCATTATTGGCTCTAGGGTTGTGCAATCGGGTCCGCATGTTAGCAGTTCGCTGTTGCTCTGCCAGCGTAGGGCAGACCACCGGGACGGCATCACGCCCGGCAATGTGTGACAAAGCCGCGCGCTTGCCCGACAATTCGCGTTTTGCGCTCGGCGCAGCGATGACCAGGAACGGTAATGACGGAAGAGCGTGAGCGCGTAGAACGAATTCTGGCCGAGGTCCACGACGACTTCGGCATGATCCGCGTGCTGGAAGTAGAGGATTATCGCTTTCTGGAGTTTGGCGAGGCCATCGAGCAGAGCTGCACGTTTACGGCTGACCCGAGCTGGCTGGAATACGACTACACCCGCGCGATGCTGATCGGCGCACTGTGTCACGATGCGCCGGACAGCGCGCTGTTTCTAGGGCTGGGTGCGGGTACCCTGACCCAGGCCTGCATGAAGTTCCTGCCGCTTGAAGACGTGGAAGTCATCGAGCTGCGCCCTGATGTGCCGCGCCTGGCCATGGAGTTCATGGGGCTCGATGACGACCCGCGTCTGTATATCCGCATCGGCGATGCGCTGGAGTTGCTGGACAGCGCAGAGCCTGCCGACCTGATCTTTGTCGACCTGTACACCGATGTCGGGCCGGGCGTCGGGCATTTGGCCTGGAATTTTTTGCAGGGCTGCCAGCAACGCCTCAATCCCGGTGGCTGGCTGATCATCAACCAGTGGGCCACCGACGACGGTAAACCGCTGGGCGCGGCCTTGCTGCGGGGTTTGTACCACCGTCATTACTGGGAGCTGCCGGTAAAGGAGGGCAACGTCATTCTGATCGTGCCTGCCGACCTCGATCAGACGCTGGATATCGAGGCATTGAGTTCGCATGCCGAGGCACTTGCGCCGCATCTGGGGTACTCGCTGGAGTCGTTGATCAGGGCGGTCCGTTCCGCGACTTGAGCGGGGGAGGCATGTGCTGGCTGGTCTGAAATCAGGGGTGAGACAATTCGCCACACCCCGCAGGTCGGGATACCGGCCATCCGCAAGAGCAGATTAAACGTTTAAGCGGCAACGCCCGCAATCTCGGGCCCGCGCCCTTGTCGGCCAGCCCTCTGCCCGGACCAAGGGCCTTGGGTTGCTCAAGGATGGCGCAATGTTTCGCAAAAAAAGACTCACTAAGGTGCATATTTCCGGTATAGTGCGCGCCGGCCTTAACAGGGCCCTCGTCAAGGTATTGCAGTACCCCGAAGCCAGCTTCGGTTGCTTGTTCGCACAACGGACTAGCCTGGACGATCCATTCATCAAACGTTTTCGCAAATCCCCGCCGACAAAGCAGCCAGGGTGACCTCAAGGTCGTACACGGCACGCGCAGCTTTGAAGCATGGGTCTTTGCGGATGCACTAGAGGCAGACCCATGACCCAGGAAATCGGCGGCTTCGCCGCTCTCGAACTTCATCCAAATATCGTTGCAGCAGTCGTCGCCACTGGCTACGAAGAGCCTTCGGCCATTCAGCAGCAATCGATCCCGATTATTCTCGCCGGTCACGACATGATTGGTCAGGCGCAAACCGGTACGGGTAAAACTGCCGCGTTCGCACTGCCTATCCTGCATCGCATCGACCCGAGCAAGCGCGAGCCGCAAGCACTGATCCTGGCCCCGACCCGCGAACTGGCACTTCAGGTTGCCACCGCGTTCGAGACCTACGCCAAACAAATGCCGGGCGTGACCGTTGTAGCGGTCTACGGCGGCGCGCCAATGGGCCCGCAGCTCAAGGCCATCCGCAACGGCGCACAAATCGTTGTCGCCACCCCGGGCCGTCTCTGCGACCACCTGCGTCGTGACGAGAAAGTCCTGGCAACCGTGAACCATCTGGTTCTCGATGAAGCGGACGAAATGCTCAAGCTGGGCTTCATGGACGACCTCGAAGTCATCTTCAAGGCCATGCCTGAAACCCGCCAGACCGTACTGTTCTCGGCAACGCTGCCACAGTCGATCCGTGCCATCGCCGAGCGCCATCTGCGCGATCCGAAGCACGTCAAGATCCAGACCAAGACCCAGACCGTTACCGCGATCGAGCAGGCTCACCTGCTGGTTCACGCTGACCAGAAGACCTCCGCTGTACTGAGCCTGCTGGAAGTCGAAGACTTCGACGCCCTGATCATGTTCGTCCGCACCAAGCAGGCGACCCTGGACCTGGCAAGCGCCCTTGAAGCCAAAGGCTACAAGGCTGCTGCACTGAACGGTGACATCGCTCAGAACCAGCGCGAGCGCGTAATCGATTCCCTCAAGGATGGCCGTCTGGACATCGTTGTAGCGACCGACGTTGCTGCCCGTGGTCTTGACGTTCCGCGTATCACCCACGTATTCAACGTGGACATGCCTTACGATCCAGAGTCCTACGTTCACCGTATCGGCCGTACCGGTCGTGCCGGTCGCGAAGGTCGTGCACTGCTGCTGGTAACTCCTCGCGAGCGCCGTATGCTGCAGGTGATCGAGCGTGTAACCGGTCAGAAGGTTGCTGAAGTCCGCCTGCCGGATGCCCAGGCCGTTCTGGATGCCCGCATCAAGAAACTGACCAACAGCCTGTCGCCACTGGTTGCCGATGCCGAATCGACTCATGGCGATCTGCTGGATCGTCTGACTGCCGACATCGGTTGCAGCCCGCGTGCCCTTGCTGCTGCACTGCTGCGCAAGGCTACCAACGGTCAGGCTCTGACCCTGGCAGCTATCGAGCGCGAGCGCCCGCTGGTTCCGAACAACGCTCCACGCGGTGATCGTCCAGAGCGTAGCGGCAGCAGCGATCGCGGTGATCGTCCTGAGCGTGAGCGTCGTGCGCCGGTCCCGCTGGCCGAAGGCCGTGCTCGTTGCCGTACCGCGCTGGGTGCGCGTGATGGTATCGCTGCCAAGAACCTGCTGGGTGCCATCCTCAACGAAGGCGGCCTGGCCCGCGAAGCTATCGGCCGCATCCAGGTGCGTGACAGCTTCAGCCTGGTCGAGCTGCCGGAAGATGGTCTTGAGCGTCTGCTGACCAAGCTCAAGGACACCCGTGTTGCTGGCAAGCAGCTCAAGCTGCGTCGCTATCGCGAAGACTGATCGGCTTTTGAGCTGATAGGTCAATAAAAAATCCCCGACTGGTTCGGGGATTTTTTTGTCTCGAATTCGGGCGGTCGGATCTTTTCGGGATCAATCGAAGCGGTAGATATCCATCCCTAGCGCGCCCATGGTGAAGCCCTGATAGGCAATGCCGAAGACACCGCCTGCACCGCGTGCGAAATACAGCGGCAGCAAATGCTCGTCACTCGGGTGCGCTCGCATCGCGTGGGGGGCGAGACTGCGGTAGTGGTGCAGTGCGGCTTCATCGTCGTTTTGCAGCTTGTCGATCATCCAGTCACGAAACGTCGCAGCCCATGGCTCTGTGCTTCCGGGGCCGGCGTTCCAGTCCAGATCGCGCAGGTTATGCGTGATGCTACCGGAGCCGATAATCAATACACCCTGTGCGCGCAGTCTGGCCAGCGCGCGGCCCACTCGTGTCTGTAGCTCGGGGCCCTGGCGGCTGGGCAGGGAGACCTGCACCACCGGAATATCGGCGTTCGGGTACATCAACGACAAAGGCACCCAGACACCATGGTCGAACGGTCGTCTGCTGTCGATGCGTGCGGGCAGACCGCTGGCGGCCAGCAACTCGACTATCGTGCGGCTCAGCTCAGGCAGACCTGGCGCCGGGTACTGCACCGCAAACAGTTCAGCCGCAAAGCCGCCGAAATCATGCCAGGTCTCGGGCTCAGGGTTGGCGTTAACGATCAGTTCGTGGCTTTCCCAGTGTGCAGACACCACTACGATGGCGCGAGGCCTGGGCAGGCTGGCGGCCAATCGCGTCAGGGCGGGGCCACTCTCGCCGGGCTCCAGCGCGAGCATGGGAGAGCCATGGGAAATAAACAGGCTTGGGAACATTTACAGCTCCAGAATATGAGAATGCCCCATAGTCGGTCATTCTCATGATCTAAATCTAATATAAGTTCTGGCGCTTTTTGATCTAATTTTCAGGAGGTTTCATGCAGGCGGAGTTTTGGCTGCAGCGTTGGAAGGCAGGGTAGATTGGCTTTCATCAGGCGCAGGTCAATCGGGACCTGGGACAGCACGATATTGGTCATTGCGCAGCCTTTTACGACCGTGCCGCCTTTCCTGCCGTGCCATGCACTCAGGACCGGACGCAGAGCGTCCATAACGGCGTGCCGACGCAGAGCGCCGGCACGATAGTCATCTCGAAACCCTGAATCAACCGCGGCGGCGCAGCGCCTCGATACGTTGCTCCAGCGGCGGGTGGCTCATGAACAGCCCTGCCAGGCCTTTCTTCAGACCGGCGTTGATGCCGAACGCCGTCAGGCTGTCAGGCATGTTCACCGGTACGCCCTGTTCGGAACGCAGGCGTTGCAACGCACCGATCATCGCGTCCGTACCGGCCAGTCGAGCCCCTGCGTCGTCAGCGCGGAATTCGCGTTTGCGCGAGAACCACATGACGATGGCGCTGGCCAGAAAGCCCAATACCAGCTCGGCGAAAATCGTCGTGATGTAGTAGGCAATACCCTGACCGTTCTCGCTCTTGAAGATCACCTTGTCGACGAAGTTACCGATGATGCGGGCAAAGAACATCACGAACGTGTTCACCACACCCTGCACCAGCGCCAGTGTGACCATGTCGCCGTTGGCAACGTGGCCGATTTCGTGCGCCAGTACAGCTTTTACCTCATCCGGCGAGAACCGCTCGAGCAGGCCCTGGCTTACCGCAACCAGTGCGTCGTTCTTGTTCCAGCCCGTGGCGAAAGCGTTGGCTTCATACGCCGGGAAAATACCGACTTCCGGCATCTTGATACCCGCATCGCGGGACAGTTGTTCAACGGTCTGCAGCAACCATTGCTCATGGCGGGTACGAGGCTGACTGATGATCTGAGTACCGGTACTCATTTTCGCCATCCACTTGGAGATGAACAGCGAGAACAACGAGCCCGCGAAACCGAACACAGCGCAGAAAACCAGCAGCTGATTGAGGTTCAGATCAACCCCGTTGGCCGCCATGAACCCATTGAAGCCAAAAAGGCTCAGGGTGATGCTGGCAATCAGCACGACCGCAAGGTTAGTGGCCAAAAACAGCAAAATGCGCATCATGGTCGAAACGTTCTCCTCAGGTAAATATGTAACTCGATGCCGGGTATATAAGGTGATGCCCGCTGCTATTCAACAGAGGGACTATTTCAAACTGTGTCCTCTTCACGCAATCGATGGTAATCCCGCAAAGCTGAACGGCGCCTGAGCCAGAGTGGTCGATGCCTGAGGGGGTGAGGGCAGGGCGGTGATGCTGTTTTGGCAGGTCACAAATAAACTGCCCCGAACAGGTCGGGGCAGGGATGCGGCGCGAGAGGGGACGATGTCTGTTTACTGACGATAACCTTTCAGGAAGTTACCGATGCGGCCAATGGCCTGCTCCAGTTCGTCGACACGTGGCAGTGTCACGACGCGGAAGTGATCAGGGTACGGCCAGTTGAACGCGGTGCCCTGAACCACCAGCAGTTTTTCAGAAAGCAGCAGGTCGAGGACGAATTTTTCGTCGTTGAAGATCGGGCACACCTTCGGGTCGATGCGCGGGAATGCATACAGCGCGCCCATCGGCTTGACGCAGCTGACGCCGGGAATATCGTTGAGCAGCTCCCAGGTGCGGTTGCGTTGCTCCAACAGACGGCCTGGCGGCAGGATCAGGTCGTTGATGCTCTGATAGCCGCCCAGCGCAGTCTGGATGGCGTGCTGGCTCGGCACGTTGGCACACAGGCGCATGTTGGCCAGGATGTCGATGCCTTCGATGTAGCTCTGTGCGTTGTGTTTCGGTCCGGAAATGGCAATCCAGCCGGAGCGGAAGCCTGCGACCCGATACGACTTGGACAGACCGTTGAAGGTCAGGCACAGCAGGTCCGGTGCCAGCGAGGCAGTGCAGATGTGCACGGCGTCGTCGTAGAGGATCTTGTCGTAGATTTCGTCGGAGAACACCACCAGATTATGCTGGCGAGCCAGCTCCAGCATGCCCAGCAATACCTCGCGGGAATACACTGCGCCGGTCGGGTTATTGGGGTTGATGATCACCATGGCCTTGGTGTTCGGCGTGATTTTGGCCTTGATGTCTTCAAGGTCTGGCCACCAGTTGGCCTGCTCGTCGCACAGATAATGCACCGGGCTGCCGCCGGACAGCGCCACTGCCGCAGTCCACAATGGGTAATCGGGTGCCGGAACCAGCACTTCGTCGCCGTTGTTGAGCAATGCTTGCATCGACATCACGATCAGCTCGGACACACCGTTGCCCAGATAGATGTCTTCGATGCCGACGCCTTCGACCTGCTTCTGCTGGTAATACTGCATCACAGCCTTGCGGGCGCTGAATAGGCCCTTGGAGTCGCTGTAGCCCTGGGCAGTCGGCAGGTTGCGGATCACGTCCTGCAGGATTTCGTCCGGCGCCTCGAAACCAAACGGTGCCGGGTTGCCGATGTTCAGCTTGAGGATGCGATGGCCTTCCTCTTCCAGGCGTTTGGCGTGCTTGAGCACCGGCCCGCGAATGTCGTAGCAGACGTTTGCGAGCTTGTTCGATTTGTTGAACTGCATGGTGATGATCCCGAAAATGGACGAGCTGTTGCCGGCTTGCAATGAAGGTCGCAGCACGTTCGCCATGAAAATGGGTTTGTATGCGACAAACGCGGGTGCCAGACTGACGTCTGACCTGGCGCAATCATACGTGCCACCTGATCTGTGGAAAAGGTACAGATCGGGGTTTTTCGAATTCGGAGGTGTACCTGTGGACAAGTTGCAGAAAACGCTTGAAGAGTGGAAAGAGATGCTCGACCCGGCGCAGTATCAGGTTTGCCGCCTGAAAGGCACCGAGCGGCCGTTTTCCGGTAAGTACAACGAGACAAAGACAGAAGGCGTCTACCACTGCATCTGCTGCAATGAGCCGCTGTTCGATTCCACTACCAAGTTCGATTCGGGCTGCGGCTGGCCCAGCTTTTATGCGCCGCTGGAAGGTAGCGCGGTGGTCGAAGTGCGCGATGTCAGCCACGGCATGATTCGTACCGAAGTGGTCTGTGCCAAATGCGACGCTCACCTGGGTCATGTGTTTCCCGATGGTCCGCCACCGACCGGGTTGCGTTACTGCATCAACTCGGTGTGCCTGGACCTGGTCCCTCGCCAGTAGCCGGGCGATTGCTGTGCCGCTGCGCGCAGCGGCTCCGGGCTTATCGACCTGTATCAATACCGAAAATTGGCGTGCGCCGCACGCCGTTGCAGGCTAAGGTCAGTGCTCACATTCAGATCCCGCCACCGCCTGGTCTTGAGGCCTCTTTTGATGAGCGAAAACCTGCTGAGTATCCCGGTCACTACGATCAAGGGAGAACAGAAAACCCTCGCCGACTACGCTGGCAAGGCGGTGCTGGTGGTCAATACGGCCAGTAAATGCGGCTTTACCCCGCAATATAAAGGCCTGGAAAAACTCTGGCTGGACTACAAGGATAAAGGGCTGGTAGTGCTGGGCTTCCCTTGCAATCAGTTCGGCAAGCAGGAGCCGGGTGACGAGGGCGCGATTTCCGGGTTTTGCGAACTGAACTACGGGGTCAGCTTCCCGCTGTTCAAGAAGATCGACGTGAACGGCGCTCAGGCCCATCCCTTGTTCGTTCAGCTCAAGCAGCAGGCACCGGGGTTGCTGGGGACCGAGCGAATCAAGTGGAATTTCACCAAGTTCCTGATTGGCAGGAATGGCGCGCTGGTCAAGCGTTTCGCCCCGTTGACCAAGCCCGAGGAACTGACCGGTGAAATCGAAGCGCTGCTGCGCTAAGCCGTTTCAGCGGATATCAGCGATGGGAATCCACTGGTCCAGAATGCCCGCCAGTTCGGCGCGCCGGAATGGCTTGGCCAGGTAGTCGTTCATGCCTGCCGCCTTGCAGCGCTCACGTTCATCGGGCATGGCGTTGGCGGTAAGTGCCACGATCGGCAGGTTTGGCCAGCGGCCGCTGCTGCGGATCTGGCGGCTGGCTTCATAGCCGTCCATGACGGGCATGTTGCAGTCCATCAACACCAGATCAAAGTGGCCTTGCTCCAATTGTTCCAAGGCCTCGCCGCCGTGACTGCTGATGATCACCTCGCACCCCAGCTTGCCAAGTATGCCCTTGGCCACCAGCTGATTGACCGGGTTGTCTTCCACCAACAGTACTCTGGCCATGCGCTGAGCTGTTTGCTCTGGCGCTTTTGTGTCCCTGACGCCTGTCTCTTCCTGACCGAGTACACGCCGCAGCGTGTGGTAAAGCGCGTTGCGCGCCAGTGGTCGAGCCTGCTGTTGCAGCGGGGCAAGGGCTGTAACCTGTTCGCCGGGCATGAAATTGCCATAGGCGGTGACCAGCAGGATCGGCACGGGTGTAGTGGGGCGAATCGCAAACAGGCATTCGGGGCAGTCGGTAATGACCAGGTCCGGGCTGCTGTCGAGGTCCACGTCTTCCGGGCGATCATCAATGCTGCGTCGCTTGAGATCGACCCCCCAGGTTGGCAGCAGGTTGCCAAGCAGCTCCACCAGGCCGCTGCCAGCCGAGCTGACCACAGTGACCCGGCCCCTGAGCGCGGTCTGAGTGACTGCGGACACATGCACCGGCAGCGGCAGCTCGGCGCAGAACTGACTGCCGAAACCGGACTGTGACTGGATACTCAGCGTGCCATTCATGGCCTCGCAGAGATTGTTGGTCAGCGCCAGACCCAGCCCGGTGCCGCCATACTGCCGAGTGATGGCGGTTTCTGCCTGAGTGAACGGCTGGAATATTTTCGCCTGGGCGTCCTGCGCAATCCCGATGCCGGTGTCACGGACTTCGATGTGTACCCGGTTTTCTCCGCTGACATCTTTATGGTGAGTCAGACGCACATCCACGCGCCCAAAACGGGTGAACTTGAGTGCGTTGGACAGCAGGTTGCTGACGATCTGCCGCACCCGGGTAGGGTCGCCAGTAACCATGGCCGGAAAGTCCGGCGCAATCAGGCAGGTCAGCTCCACGCTGGGGGCCGCATTCTGTGACAGCAGGTTGGCGGTGTCCTCGATCAACACCCCAAGGTCGAAGGGAATGCGCTCGATCTCCAGATGACCTGCGTCGAACTTGGACATGTCGAGAATATCGTTAAGCAGTTCGACCAGCACCTTGCCGGAGTCGTGGGCGATCATCAGTTGCTGGCGCTGCTCGGCGCTGAGCGGGCTGTCCAGTGACAGCGCCAGCATGCCAAGCAGGCCGTTGAGCGGGGTGCGGATTTCGTGGCTCATGTGCGCCAGAAACGCCGAGCGCGCATGGGCCATGTCCAGCGCCGTACTGCGCGCTATCTGTAGTTCCTCGTTGGATTCGCGCAGGCGTATGTTGCTGGCCTTGAGCTCATTGGTGCGTGCCGAAACAATGTTTTCCAGCTCGTTGAGATGTTCGGTCAGCCGATCTTCGGCCGCGCGTCGTCTGGAGAACTCGCTGCCCATGGTTTCGAATTGACGATTGAAGGTCGCGACCAATACGCCGATTTCATCCTGCTCATGGTGAGGCGGGCAGGTTATTTTCCCTTGGTCGGGGTTGCGCGGGTCGCGACTGCTCAGTTCGCGGATCACCCTTACCAGCGGCTTGGTCAGGGTGGCGTAGAACAGAATGGTCAGAATGCCGGCCAGCGCCAGGCTACGCACGAAGCCGTTGAGCAGAGTGATCTCGGCGCGCTGCAGAAAGTGGCTGCCGAAAGCGAAGGTGTCCACGGTCAGGTACAGTGTGCCGATGGTTTCATCCGGCAAATGGTTAAGGTGCAGTTTTTCCTGAAACTGGCGGCTTTCACCGAACAGCCAATCGCTGAACACCCGATAACGCCCTGTCGCCATGGGGCGTTCGACGCTTGCGAGCACGGCGTCATTGTTATCGGTCAGTCTCGCGCTGACCACGGCAGGCGAGCGCAGCAGCCCGAGTGTCAGCTCCTGAGCCAGCTCCGAGTCGATGTTGTAGGCAATGCGCGATGCCGGGTTCTGGATGATTTCCAGCAGTGATTTGATTTCACGATTGATGGACGCGTCTTCGCTGGCATAATCGATTGCAATCTGGAACAGGCTCAGCAAGGTCCCCAGCGCGAAGCCGATCAATACAGCCAGGCGCGCCTGCTTGAACGAAAGCCTGTTTTTGAGCGATATATCCATGAGTACTTACTGCCACTTCTGGTTGGCCAAGCATAGCTGATAGGCACTGCTGACCAATCAGTTAAATATAAGGAGATCCCGTGGATTCTCGGTTGGATGCTTTTCTGCAACGCGCCGATGCCGTGCTGGCCCGGCTGGAACCGCTCTTGCCAGCCGTGCGCGAGCCGGTCGACTGGTCACAGACGCTTGCGGCGCGCTGGGTTCAAGAGGGTCGTAGCGGCTACCTGATGCCGTTGCAGGTGAGCCTGGATACGCGCCTGACCGATCTGATCGGCGTCGACCTGCAGCGCGATCAGTTGGGGCGCAATACACGTCAGTTTATCGATGGCCTGCCTGCCAACCATGCCTTGCTCTGGGGCTCGCGCGGTACCGGCAAGTCGTCCCTGATCCGCGCTCTGCTGGCCGAGCACGCCTCGGCCGGTCTGCGCCTGATCGAGATCGAGCGTGATCATCTGGGCGACTTGCCGCGTGTGGTCGAACAACTGCACAAACTGCCGCAGCGCTTTGTACTGTTCTGCGATGACCTGTCGTTCGAGTCGGGCGAGGGTGATTATCGCGTACTGAAAAGCGTGCTTGACGGCTCGCTGGAGCAGGCACCGGATAACGTATTGCTGTATGCCACCTCCAATCGCCGCCATCTGGTGCCCGAAAAGGAAAGCGACAACGTTGACTGGAAGCACGTCGACGGCGAGTTGCACCCCAGCGAGGCCGTGGAAGACAAGATCGCATTGTCTGACCGCTTCGGCCTGTGGCTGTCGTTCTATCCATTCACTCAGGAGCATTACCTGAACGTGGTCGAGCACTGGATCACGCAACTGGCAGACAAAGCCGGCTTGCAATGGCAGCGCGACGAACGCCTGGAAAAGGCTGCGATTCGCTGGGCGACCGCGCGTGGCAATCGCAATGGCCGCTGCGCGTATCAATTTGCACGTTACTGGGTAGGACTTGAATTGTTGGAGCAACACACATGATCGATTTGCAAAACACCGGTGCCGGCCTCAATGGCTACGGTCTGCTGGCCGCCCAGCTTGAGGCATTGCTGGCCGACGAGCGCGACTTCATCGCCAATGCCGCGCAGTTCTCGGCATTCCTCTATACGCAGATCGACGATCTGAACTGGGCGGGTTTTTACCTCAATCGCAACGAAGAGCTGGTGCTGGGTCCGTTTCAGGGGCAGATTGCGTGCGTGCGCATTCCCTTTGGTCGCGGCGTTTGCGGGGCAGCAGCGCAGAGTCGGCAAACCCAGCGTGTTCAGGACGTTCACGAGTTTCCCGGACACATCGCCTGCGACAGCGCATCGAACAGCGAGCTGGTGGTGCCGTTGGTCAAGGATGGGCTTCTGATCGGCGTGCTGGACCTGGACAGTCCGAGTGTGGGGCGTTTCAACGAGGTGGATCAGGCGGGGATCGAACGTCTGGCGGCTATCTTTCTGGCATCGACCGACTGTTGAGTCGCTCGACCTGCCGCTGTCCGGAGCACAGGTCCGGCAGCGGCGGGGCAGTTATCAATCGTAGATGACTTTCTTCTTCCATTCGGATTCGGTTTCGTCTGCCTTCAGGCCTTCGGTCAGCGCGTTGTCGTCGTCTTCGGATGGCGCGGTATTGGTCAGTACCATTGAGTTGGCGCGGGCCAGTTGTTTCTCCATCGCCAGCAACTGCTGTTGGTACGTCACCGGGTCCGGCTGGTTGCGCAGATACTGCACGCCGCGTTCGAACGCCAGACGAGCCTGGCCCGGCTGGTCCTGGCTGAGGGCCATCTGACCGAGGTTGTTGAAGAACTCGATGTGCAGCGTGACCAGAATCGTGCGGATTTCGCGGATCCAGTGTTTGGCTTCGCTGGTTTGCAGAAAGCCGTCATGTGCAGCTCGGGTCACCTGACCATGCAGGGCTTCCAGAAGGAAACGCACGTCCTTGGCCTTGGCTTCGGTCTGGATCGGCGTGACCGGGTTGGGGATGTCGATGCGCTCGCCTTTGCCGATCTGCTCTTCCAGCTCGCCGATGCGGTGCTTGAGTTGAGCGTTACCCTTGTCCAGGCTGAGCATGCGCTGCACGACGTTCAGTTCCAGACGCGTAAGCAGCAGCTTCAAGGCTGGCGACATCAACTGGCCGGGGAATACTTCGGTGATTTCGCTGCAGCGACGCAAGCGATCACTGAGTTCGACCTTGGTGCGGGCCTTTTCCAGTTTGCCGTTTTCAGCGACGTGATTCAGGTAGCCGATCGCGATGAGCAGAGCGATACCTGCTAATACCATCAGCGTGATCATGAGTGGAGTCACTGTGCAAACCTCATTTGTTCAATTAGTTTTAGTGCGAGTGTAGTGGCTAAGCACTACTGCGCATAGATGTCCCTCCTGGAGTTTGTCGGCATCTCTTCTATATAGATTAGGCAGCTGAACGATTGGCGACAGTCGGTCAGCGTCCGAACGGCATCGAAGTTATTGATTTCAATAAATTTTCACATGGGGGTTGACGACCCCTCAATCCATCCATAGAATGCGCGCCACTTACAGCGTAAAGCACACAGCGTAGCGCAAATAAGTAGTGAATGTTGTACGTGTGTCCCCTTCGTCTAGTGGCCTAGGACACCGCCCTTTCACGGCGGTAACAGGGGTTCGAGTCCCCTAGGGGACGCCATTGCGGGAATAGCTCAGTTGGTAGAGCACGACCTTGCCAAGGTCGGGGTCGCGAGTTCGAGTCTCGTTTCCCGCTCCAATTTTAAGCAGCTTTGCCTCAGGGCAAGGTTGAGTGAAACCAGAACACATCTTCGGATGATGTCTGGAACTGAAACACACACCATTGTGTTTCAGGCAGTGTCCCCTTCGTCTAGTGGCCTAGGACACCGCCCTTTCACGGCGGTAACAGGGGTTCGAGTCCCCTAGGGGACGCCATATTGCGGGAATAGCTCAGTTGGTAGAGCACGACCTTGCCAAGGTCGGGGTCGCGAGTTCGAGTCTCGTTTCCCGCTCCAAATTCACAAAAACGCCGCTCATCAGAGCGGCGTTTTTGTTTGTGCGTTTTGAGCATCTTTATAAAAGATCATCTTTCCCGCATGTCACGCTCAGCCCTGTCTGGATGCCAATAACTCGTCGAGCTCCGGCATCAGGGTCACGCTCTCCTGCTCATTGGGGTCAGTACGCGCGACCAGAACCTTTGCTTCGCGCTCGTTGCTGCGGTTATAGGGCACATGCGGCATTCCCGCCGGGATATAAAAGAAGTCGCCTTCTTCCACGATGGCATGCTTTTCCAGCGACTCGCCATACCAGCAGCCGGTGGCTTCACTCAGGGCATAGATGGCGGTTTCATGCTCCTGATGTTTGTGAGCCTTGCCCCTGCCTCCAGGGGCAATTGTCAGCAGCTGCATATGGATATGTCGGGCACCTGCACTTTGTGCGGAGATGCCGACCTGATAATCCATACCCTGCTTGCCTTGAGAGGGTTTGGCGGGTTTCAAAAGGACACAATCAAGTTGATCACTGGCCACGGTTTTCTCCTCGCCTGATGCTCGATAGCGCTGACCCACCCGGCCCGCTGCCCGGCAAGGGCAGGGGGGTGAATACTATGCCTTGTCGGGCGAAGCGTGGCTCAGGCGCAGGCGTCGATCAAGTGAAAGAAACGCCATGTCGGTCCGAGTAACGGGCCCGATACATCAGGGCATTTGCGGCAGTTCATTGGGCCGCATGTCAAAAACCAACACTTCTGCGTCAACGCCTTCGCTCAGGCTAATGACCTGTTCGTTACGCAAACGCACCCCGTCACCTTCGTCAAGCGGCTGCCCATTGAGCACCACACTGCCACGGGCGACATGCACGTAGGCATATCGATTGGCAGCCAGTTCCAGGGTCGCAGTTTCATTGCCATTGAACAGACCGGCATACACACGAGCGTCCTGACGGACCTTGAGCGCACCGTTCTCGCCTTCTGGCGAAATGATCAGCTGCAAATGACCGCGTTTCTGTTCAGCGCTGAAATGCTCCTGCTGGTAGTTCGGGGTTGCGCCTGCAACATTCGGCACGATCCATATCTGCAGAAAATGCACGCCCTCGGTGTGCGAATGGTTGAACTCGCTGTGCGCCACGCCGCTGCCGGCACTCATCAATTGCACGTCGCCAGGGCGAATCACCGACCCGGTGCCCAGCGTATCCTTGTGTTCCAACGCACCTTCCAGAACGTAGGAAAAGATTTCCATGTCACGGTGTGGGTGCTGGCCGAAACCTTTGCCCGCAATCACGCGGTCGTCGTTGATCACCAGCAGATCGGAAAAGCCCTGCTCCTGAGGGTTGCGATAACCGGCAAAGGAAAAGGTATGAAAGGATTTCAACCAGCCATGGTTGGCAGCGCCGCGGTCGGAAGCTTTACGAAGAGTCAGCATGATTCTTTCTCCATCCGTCTATCGACGCTGCACATTCAGCAATCGATCAAGTGAGACAAAGGTTACGGCTTATCGACTGTCGCAATAAGTAGCTGGAACATGAATGACTGTCTCGCTGTGGTTGACAGTGCCGGTTGGCACGTTACGCTCTGTCGAACAGCACCCAGCGTTCACTCAGGCCACGACACATGAACCCTTTTGAAGACATGCGGATTTTCTGCCAGGTCATGGAGTCCGGAAGCTTCACGGCGGCGTCCGACAAGCTG
This sequence comes from Pseudomonas syringae group sp. 247E2, assembly GCF_032587795.1. Lineage (NCBI taxonomy): Bacteria > Pseudomonadati > Pseudomonadota > Gammaproteobacteria > Pseudomonadales > Pseudomonadaceae > Pseudomonas > Pseudomonas syringae group sp. 247E2. Next base: position 1,079,115 of record NZ_JAWHPK010000001.1, read on the forward strand.
GGCCTGTCCAAGCAATTTGTCAGTCGGCGCCTGATGCAACTGGAGGAACGGCTGGGCGTACGTTTGCTCAACCGCTCGACGCGACGTCTGGATGTCACGCCGCTGGGGCAGAGTTATTACGAGTCTGCCCTGCGCCTGCTGGCCGAGGTCGAACAGGTCGAGCAGGGGATTACCGGGCAGAACAGCGAGCCACGCGGCACCCTGCGCCTGAGTGCGCCGCTGTCGTTTGCCGTTGCGCATCTGGGCTGTCTGCTGCCGCTGTTTTTGCAGCGCTACCGCGACGTGGCGGTGGAGGTGGACCTGAGCGACCGTGCGGTGGACTTGATCAGCGAAGGCTATGACCTGGTGCTGCGTATCGGGGTGCTGGAAGACTCCAGCCTGATCGCCCGGCGCATTGCCTCGATTGATCGGGTCTACTGCGCCAGCCCTGCCTACCTGGCCGAGCGCGGTACGCCGCAAAAACCCGAAGATCTGCACGCTCATGATTGCCTGCCCTATGGCCACAGCCGTCAGGCGCAATGGCGTTTTCAGGTGCAGGGCAAGCCTTTGATATTGAACATCAGCGGGCGGATGCGCGCCAATAATGGCGAGCTGCTGAGAGACACGGCGGTGGCCGGGCTGGGCATCACCTACCTGCCGACGTTCATTGTTGGCGCGGCGCTGCGTGACGGCAGTCTGGTGCGGGTGCTAGACGACTTGCGGCCCGAGCCCTTGACGCTGTCAGCGGTTTATCCCCAGCACCGTCAGGCCTCACGTCCAGTGCAGGCATTCATCGAATTCCTGCGCGAACGTCTGGAATCAGGTGTCGAGCTCAATGAACCGCCTGGCTGAGCGCTTCGTCGCACAGGTTTAGATAATTTTTTTGCATCTTAGGCTAGAACAAAAATGAATTTAGCTAATTTTTGTTCGGGTGTTAGGGTCGTTGCCGATCAATTCGATCTGCCCGATGCTTCTGGAGACCCTGCCTGTGCCGACAACTATCATCTGCTGGAGCCAACGCCTGCTGACGGGCCTGGCGCTGGGCCTTGTGGCCACGCTGAACACCCAGGCTGCCGACCTGATTGTCGGTGATCAGAGTTACAGCGCCCGGACCGTGATGGAAGCGGCCGGTGTACTCAAGGATCTGCCCTACGAGCTTGAATGGAAGCAGTTCACCGCAGGCTCGCCGGTCGCCGAAGCGTTGAACGTCGGTAGCCTGGACATCGGTTTGCTGGGCGATTCGCCTGCGCTGTTCATGGGCGCGCTGGGTGCGCCGATCAAGGTCATCGGCGTATCGCGGCAGAACCTCGACGGCGTTGCGATTGTGGTGCGCAAGGATTCGCCGATCAAAACCGTCGCGGATCTGGCCGGCAAGAAAGTCGCCATCTGGAAGGGCTCGTTCAGCCAGCAATTGATGCTCACCGCGCTGGACAAGGCGGGTGTCGCCCGCGATGCCGTGGACTATCGCTACCTTAGTGCACTGGATTCCTCTCACGCGCTGGATGGCGGCTCGGTGGACGCGATTGCGACCTGGGAGCCCTATGTCACTCAACAGGAGCGTCAGGGCGCACGAATCATTGCAACTGCCGACGGCTTGATCCCTGCGCAAAGCTTTATTGTCGCCAACGATCAGGCCATCAAGGACAAGCGCGCGCAGATCAGCGATTTCCTGCAGCGCCTGCAAGCCGCGCGCGCCTGGTCGGTCAGCGACCCGCAGCACAATGAAATCTACGCCAACGCCTGGGCTGCGCTGACCAAAGCCGATGCACAAGTAGCGCGCCGCTGGTTTTCCCGCGCTCAGGTCGTGGTGGTGCCGATCACCCCGCAAGTGGTGGCAGGCGCACAGCAGACTATCGATTTTTTCAACCACGCCGGGCTGACCAAACGCTATCCTGCTGCCAGCGTGTTTGACGAGTCGTTCAATGCGGCGCTGGACAGCCAGGCGCAGGTTGCCCGCTGAACGACTGCCTTGTCCTGGAGCCTTCACCATGAGTTTTACGTCATTGCATTGGGGTGTTTATCGCCCGCAGGTCGAGGGAGGCAAGTTGAAAGCCCTGCTGCCTGCGGAGTGGGACAAGGACCCTTCACCGATTGGCGATTCGGTTGCCGATGCCATTACCTCGCCCACACGCGTCATGCGCCCGGCGATACGTCGCAGTTTTCTTCAGCAAGCCGGCGGGCGACCCGATCTGCGTGGGCAGGAGCCGTTCGTCGAGGTCTCCTGGGAGGTGGCGCTGGATCTGGTCGCCAGTGAGTTGCAGCGCGTCAAAGGCGAGTATGGCAATCAGGCAATTTTTGGCGGCAGTTACGGCTGGGGCAGCGCGGGGCGTTTTCATCACGCACAAAGCCAGTTGCATCGCTTCCTCAACTGCATCGGCGGTTATGTATTCAGTACCGACAGCTACAGCCTGGGGGCCGGGCGGGTGCTGATGCCGCACATTGTCGGCAACATGGACTGGCTGCTGGCGGCGCATACGTCCTGGAAAAACCTCGCCGAGCACTGCGAGCTGTTCGTCGCCTTCGGGGGATTGCCCGCCAAGAATGCGCAGACCAGCCCCGGTGGTGCCAGTGACCATCTGCTGGCCGACGCGTTGCAACGCATGTCCGACGCCGGAGTGGAGTTCGTCAACGTCAGCCCGCTGCGTGATGACCTGGCTGGCCCAGCGCACAACCAGTGGCTGGCGGTACGCCCCGGCAGCGACACGGCGTTGATGATGGCGCTTGCCTGGGTATTGATCAGCGAAGGGCTGCACAACGAAGATTTCGTTCAGCGCTACACCGTGGGCTATGAGCGTTTTCGCGATTATCTGCTGGGTCACGTCGACGGCCAGCCTAAGGACCCGCAGTGGGCCGCTGCATTGACCGATATCCCTGCGCAGCAGATTGTCGACCTGGCGCGGCGCATGGCCAGTAAACGCACCATGATCAATGTCGCTTATTCATTGCAACGTTCTATACATGGCGAGCAACCGTTCTGGATGACCGTCACCCTGGCGGCGTTGTTGGGGCAGATCGGTTTGCCTGGTGGCGGCTTTGGCCTGGGTTATGGCTGCATGAACAACACCGGCAGCGGCCGCAAGGCGTTCTCCGGGCCGCGCTTTTCCCAAGGCAGTAATCCGGTCAAGGACTTCATTCCGGTTGCGCGGGTGACAGATATGTTGCTCAACCCCGGCACACCCTTCGATTACAACGGGCAGCAGCAGACTTACCCGGATATTCGCCTGGTGTACTGGGCGGGTGGCAATATCTTTCACCACCATCAAGACCTCAATCGGCTGCTGGAAGCGTGGCAGCGGCCGCAAACCATCATCGTTCACGAGCAGTTCTGGACCGCTCAGGCACGCTATGCCGACATCGTGCTGCCAGCCACCACGGCGCTGGAACGCAATGACATCGGCAGCTCGGCGTCCGATCGTTTCATGATTGCGATGCAGCAGGCCATCGCGCCGGTGGGCGAGTCTCGTGATGACTATTCGATTCTGGCCGGGCTGGCCGAGCGGCTGGGTGTGGCGCAGGCGTTTACCGAAGGACGTGATGCCCAGGCCTGGCTGCATTTTATTTACGATGAGTCTCGGCAGCGCGCTGAAACCTTTGGTATTACCCTGCCGGATTTCGAACAGTTCTGGCGTGACGGATTACTGGAAATAGACTATCCCCAGACCGATAACGTACTGCTCAAGTCCTTTCGCGATGACCCTGACGCGCATCCACTGCCGACGCCGTCCGGGCGTATCGAAATTTTCTCCGAGCGCATCGCAGGCTTCGCTTATGCGGACTGTCCTGGCCATCCGGTATGGCTGGATAAACCTGCGTCTACCCACGCGCTGCACCTGCTGTCCAATCAACCCAAAACCCGCCTGCACAGTCAGTACGACCACGGCAGCTACAGCCGTTCCTCGAAAATTCAGGCACGCGAGCCGCTGACCCTGAACCCGCTGGATGCGCAAATGCGCGGGTTGGTCGATGGTGATGTGGCCAAGGTCTTCAATGAGCGGGGGGCGTTTCTGGCTGGAGTAATCGTATCGGACAGTATTCGGCCTGGCGTTGTGCAGATTGCCACCGGTGCCTGGTTCGATCCTTTGGTGCATGGCGAGCCGGGCAGTCTGGAAAAGCACGGCAACCCTAATGTGATCACCCAGGACATCGGTGCTTCCAGCCTGTCGCAAGGGTGTGCGGCGCAGACCGCGTCGGTGGATATCGTCAAATGGGATCAGGCACTGCCGCCGGTGACGGCGTTCGAGCCGCCGTCACTGCTCTGAGTGCGTTTTACTGCTCTTTATTACGCGCCGCAAAAACCGCCTTGCCCACGCTGGCTAATACCGCGTCGTTCTGCGGCGTATGTACCCGGCCGCACAGCACGTTGCGGTAATGGCGCTGCAGCGGGTTGCTGCGTGAAAGTCCCGGATTCCCCGAGGCCTCGATGGCCAGTTCCACCGCACGGATAGCATTACCGGTCACCAGGTATTTGATCTGTGCAGCATGCTGTGCGGGCGTGTGGCCCTGGGCCGCGGACTGCAGCAGGCTCTGGTTGGCGAACAGCAAGGTGTCGATCTGCCCGACGGTTTCCTGAAAGCGCGGCAGGGTCGACAGCGTAGCCCCGAGGTTGGACGGCTTGCGCTGTTCCAGCCAGTGCACCAGCCAGTCGCGGGCGGAATGGGCGATGCCGTCGTAGACCGACGACAGCAGCACCGACATCCACAGCATGCCCGACCCATCAAGTTCGGATTGCGGGGCGCTCCACGGGCTAACGCTGACGGCATGATCGAGCGGCACCAGCACGTTGTCGAAGCGGACTTCGTGGCTGCTGGTGGCGCGCATGCCCAAGTGGTCCCAGTCCTCGATGATCCTGATGCCCGGCGTGTCCTTGTGGACCAGCCAGCTGCCCACCAGCGGATCATCGTCGTCGCTGCGCGCCCACACGGCAAACCAGGTCAGGCCATGACTGCCGGTGGAGTAGATCTTGCTGCCGCTGATGCGCCAGCCGTCGGCGCTGCGGCGGGCGACGGTGCCCGGCAGGCCGCCACGCGCAGGGGTGCCCAGGTCAGGCTCGACGCGCAGGGCGTTGATCAGCGCACCTTCGCGTACCGCCTCTTCGGCAACTTGTACACGTAGATGGCTCGGCCAGTTACGGTTCTCTTGCAGCCTTGAATGCTGCAGGTATTGCATGACCAGAATCAGCGCCGTCGACGGTTCGCCCTTGGCTACTGCGCTGACTACTTGCTGCGCGCGCGGCAGATCGGCACCGCCGCCGCCCAGTTCAGCCGGTACGGTCAGGCCGAGCAGGCCGTGGGTGTGCAGTAACTGAAAGTTGGCGTGAGGGAACAGGGCGCTGATGTCGTACTGCTCGGCAGTTTCAGCCAGTGTGGCGGTCAGCGTAGCCAGTCGTTCGCTGAAGTCTTCAGCCGACTCGGCTGCCGGATAATGCTGGCGCGGGGTAGGGCGCAGGGTCGAGAGTGTCATGCGGGGTCCTTTTCGCAGCGGTTAGGCAGCGGTCATTGCGTGGCAGCCTGAGCGATCTGCGCGCGTGAGGCGTTGAAGCTCTTGTCGAAGCCGGTTGAAACATCGATTTTTTTAGTCAGGATGCCTTCAGCCAGATAGGTGTCCGCAGTGTTCTGCAGTCCCTGAACGATCTGATCATCAATCGGCGTACGTTGCATTTTCGTCGCCTTGGCCACCGCCAGATGCACCGCCAGCGGCAGGCCGGTGACCTTCGCCTGAGCGGCCGCGTACTCTTCGGGATGAGCATTGGACCAGTTGAAGGCGCGCTCCACCCGGGCTACAAAATCATCCAGTTGGGCACGTTTGCCTTCAATGGCCTTGCTGGTGGCGGCGAGGTAGAGGTGATTGCTCAGCAACTCGCTGCCACTGACCAGCACACGAGCGTCGCTTTGCGCGATGGAAATCGTCGTGTAAGGGTCCCAGGTCGCCCAGGCATCGGCGTCGCCGCTGTCCAGCAACAGACGCGATTCGCTGGGCAGCAGGTTGATGAAGGTGACGTCACTGGTTTTCAGCCCGGCTTCATGCAGGGCGCGGATCGCCAGGTAGTGGCCGATGGAGCCGCGCCCGGTGACGATGCGCTTGCCCTTGAGGTCGGCAACGGTCTTGATCGGCGAGTCCTTCGAGACCAGCACCGCCGTGGTGAAACGGCCCTGGGCATGGGTAATGCTGACCACTTTCAAGGGCGCACCTGCGCCCAGCGCGAACACATAGGGCGCATCACCCAGCGCACCGATATCCACAGCGCCAGCGTTCAATGCCTCGCCCAGAGGGGCCGCCGAGGGGAACTCGGAAAACTGGATCTCGTAAGGCACGTCCTTGAGTTCGCCGGAGACCTGCAACAGTATTTTCAGCAGCGACTTCTGATTGGCGACCAACAGCGGAGCCTGCTCGGCAGCGACCACCTGCTGGCCTGCCAGCACACTGAGCAACGCGCCCAGCAGCAGGCTTTTGAGCGGTAGAGGTGATTTGAAAAAAGGCAGCATTGAGGTGTTTCTCCATTGAGTTGATCGGTCGGCCAGACACTTATCGTTCCTCACGCTCAAATCACGTAAAACCCGTGCGTCCCGTCCCGGCCCAATTGCTCCACCAGGCCAGACTCCCAGTCCAGGTAGGCCTGCATGGCTTCGCGCGGCGCATCGGTGCCTTCGTACGGGCGGCGATAGCGATCGATGCGTGGCGAGGCCAGTCGGCTTTCGCCATGCTCCAACGGCAGGCCAGCCTTGATCCAGCTGGCGGTGCCGCCATCGAGCAAAAACACCGGCTTGTCGGTCAGCGCTTCGACGTCGGCCACGGCAAAGCGCGCCAGCCGGCTGCTGCCACAGGTCAATACGTAGCGGTCGGCGGCAGGTATTTTTTCCAGCGCCTGTTTGAGGTCGGCGCGCAAGGTCCACCAGGCACCGGGAATGTGCTGTTTGACGTAATTGGCGCTGGCGGTGAAATCCAGCACCGCCACCTTGACCTGTGTCTGCCATTGAACAAGCGTCTCGACGCTGATCGCCTCCACTTGCGGTGGCGCAGGGAACGGCGCATCCCAGTCACCCGTTTCGCTGAAGTCTGCTGCATGCAGATCATCGAGCACCGACACGTCCCAGCCCAGTTGCGCCAGCCAGGAAGCCGACATGTTGGCGCGCACGCCGTCGTCGTCCACCAAGGCTATTCGTGCGCCGCGTACGCTGGCGAAGTGATCGGTTTCCTGCACCAGTTGCCCGCCCGGTGTGGAGCGCGCACCGGGCAGATGGCCTTTGGCAAACTCTTCCGGTGTGCGCACATCGAACAGGTACGTGGTGCGCGAAGTCTCGGCTTGCCAGCGTTGCAGGTCAGCGCGGCTGGCGCGTTTGACCTTGGCGCGATCAGCCACCTTGCGCGCATCGGCACTGGCGGTTTCGCGGGTTTCCTCACTGACTGCTGCAAAACGCCGGTCTTGACCATGATCCAGCGTCTGACCGGCCAGTAACCAGCCAATCGTGCCATTGCGCAGCGCATTGATCTGATTGGGCAGGCCCGCGTTGACCAGTGACTGAGTGCCGATGATGCTGCGCGTGCGACCGGCGCAATTGACGATGATTCGGGTGTTCGGGTCCGGTGCCAGCTCCCGTGCCCGCAGCACCAGTTCCGCGCCCGGTACGCTGATGCCGCCGGGGATGCTCATGGTCTGGTACTCGTCGTAGCGCCGGGCATCGAGCACCACTACATCGGCGTTGTTGTCGAGCAGGGCCTTGACCTCTTCAGCCGCCAGAGACGGGGTAGCGCGATGGTGTTCCACCAGTTCGCCAAACGCCTTGCTCGGCACATTTACATCAATGAACAACTCGCCGCCAGCCTCACGCCAGCCTTGCAGGCCGCCGTCGAGCAGTCTCACATCGCTGTAGCCCAGCGCCTGTAAACGTTGCAGCGCAACCTGCGCCAGGCCCTCGCCATCGTCGTACAGGGTTATGGCTGTGTCGCGTCGCGGGATGCGCGGGAACACCTCCAGCTCCAGCTTCGACAACGGGATGTTCACCGCAAACAGAGGATGGGCCTGGGCAAAGGGTGCTTCTTCGCGGACGTCTACCAAGGCCAGTTCCTGGCGGTCCAGCAATGCCTGACGAACGTCGGCGAATGATCGGGTGGCGGGGGTGGTCATCGGGCGGGGCTCCCTGTTGGCTGATCCTGAGTGGCGTGGGTGATGGCTGCGGCATTCGAATAGCCGGAGATGAACAGTTTTTCTGTGCCGTCCAGGTCGTAGACCGCACGTTTCACGGTGCCAATATCGGCGCCGTAAACGTGGATGCTGATCGACACTTGATCGTTGAAAGCATTGCTGACCTGATGCACATCGTTGCTTTTCGGTGACAGCGCTTCGACTTGGCCGGGTTGCAGGCGAATTGCCGGGCCGCTGGTTTCCAGGCGTCCTTGCGCGTTGCGGGTATAGCCCTGTGAATGCTCGGCACCGCGCAGCATGCCGATCAGGCCCCAGACGCGATGGTCATGAATCGGCGTGCGTTGCCCCGGCCCCCAGACAAAACTGACCACTGAAAAGCGCTGCTGCGGGTCGGCATGCAGCAGAAATTGCTGATAGCGGTCGGGGTCGGGTACGGCAAATTCTTCTGCCAGCCAGTCATCGTGGCTGACCAGTTGCGCCAGCAGCTTGCCGCCGCGACGCAACAGATCGCCTTCGTGCGGCTCGCTGCCAATCAGCTCGCCCAGCGCGTCGATAAAGGCCCCGAGTCGTTCCGGGTGTAGGTTCTGAGTCATGTCCATTTCCAGATCAGGGTCAGGGAATGGTTTGATATAAGCATAATATGGATATTTAATATGCTATTTTTTAATGATTAGGTTATAACGAAAACGTCTTTTACTTCCGTGCTGCAATGCGTGAAATCTAGCGTCGGTCTGTTGGACGGGCTATGAATGGACGTCTGCCGGGACTATTCTTTTTGCCTGTGTTTCTTCTCTTCTTTATGTGCGGTCCGAATGAAAATTGATGATATCGATGCGTTCGTTGCAGTCATCCGCTGTCAGTCGATCAGCCATGCCGCTGAATCGCTGGATCTGACCCAGCCGGCGATTACTCGCCGGGTGCAGAATTTCGAGCAGGCCCTTGGGGTCGAGCTGTTCGATCGTAATACCAAGCCGCTCAAGCCAACGCCGATGGGCATCCAGGTGTACCAGAAGTGCCTGGCAATCCTGCGCGAGATGGATGCGTTGCGCGAGCTGGTGGCCAGCGACACGCCGCCCAGCGGCCTGTTGCGTCTGGGTGTGCCGCAAACCATCGGTGACGTGGTGCTGCTCGATGCGCTCAAGCAGCTACGCGGAGAATTCCCGGATTTGCGCGCCCAGGTCAGCACCGGCTGGGGCAGTCACCTGATCGGCAAAATCGAAAACGGTGAGCTGGATGCTGCGGCAGCGCTGTTCCCTGCTGGCAAGATATTTCCGGACAACATCGTCGGTCAGTCAATCGGCAAGATGGAACTGGTGGTGGTCTGCGCCAAGGGGCTGGTGCCGAAAAAGCCCGGCAAGCTGGCGGATTGCTACGAGCAGGGCTGGGTACTCAACCCCGACGGCTGCGGTTTTCGCGCAGGTTTGCAGCGTACGCTGACCGATCAGGGGCTGAGCATGAAGGTCAATCTGGAAACCTTCGGCACCGAGCTGCAACTGGGGCTGGTAGCCGATGGCATGGGGTTGGGTCTGGTGCCAAGGCCGTTGCTGGAGCGCAGCGCTCACCGCGAGCAACTGGTGGTGCTACCGCTCAAGGACTTCAAACCGGTGATGGACCTGTGGCTGTTCTACCCACGTTTCCTGGGCAATCTGCAAGCACCGGTCGAGGCTTTTGGCGCGCTGGTGGCGCGCTCCCTCAAGCCGGTTTCAGCAGCCGCCTGAAAACGTCATTGCGGGCGGGCAGTCTTCAGTCAGAAGCCTCGCCCGCCCGCATGGCGTTGAATCAGGCCACTTGTTCGCGAGCCTGCCGTTCACGCTGAGCCACCAGTGCGCGGGTCAGCGGGATCAGCTTCTTGCCATAATCGATAGCATCTTCCAGCGGGTCGAAGCCGCGAATCAGGAAGGTGGTAATCCCCAGGTCGTAATAGTCCAGCAGCGCTTCGGCGACCTGTTCCGGGGTGCCGACCAGCGACGTGGAATTGCCCTGTGCGCCGAGCAGGCCAGCGATGCCGGTCCACAGGCGCTTGTCCAGTCGTGAACCTTGTGCCGCTGCGGCCAGCAGGCGACGCGACCCTTCGTTGGGTGGTTCGCGACGGACAAAGCCGTTACGGTCTGCCAATGCCTTGGCTTTTTCCAGAATGCTGTCGGCGCGTGCCCAGGCTTGTTCTTCGGTGTCGGCCAGAATCGGGCGCAACGACAGGCTGAAACGAATGGTCCGGCCATGTTTGGCGGCTTCGGCGCGCACCTGTTTGACCACATCGCGTACCTGTTCGTACGTCTCGCCCCACAAGGCATAGACGTCGGCGTGTTTGCCAGCCACCGCAATCGCCGCTGCCGAAGAACCGCCAAAGTACAGCGGGATGTGTGGCTGCTGCGGGGACTTGACCAGCGAGTGCGCGCCCTCGAACTGGTAGTAGGTGCCCTGATGATCGAACGGCTTGTCGCTGGTCCATTCCTGACGCACCACGCTGAGGTATTCATCGCTGCGCGCGTAGCGTTCGTTCTTGCCGATGTGGCTGCCGTCGGCGCGCAGCTCCTTGTCGTCGCCACCGGTAATGATATGCACTGCGGTACGCCCGCCATTGAACACGTCCAGCGTCGCAAATTGCCGGGCTGCCACGGTGGGGGAGATGAAACCGGGACGATGCGCGACAAGAAATTTCAGTGTGCTGGTCACGCTGGCGGCATGCGCGGCCACCAGTGTGCTGTCCGGGCTGTTGGAGTGGTACGCGATCAGCGCACGATCAAAACCTGCGTCTTCATGAGCCTTGGCCACTGTCTTCACGTAGTCGGGCTGGATGGTCGCGCCGCTGCGCGGGTGGATTTCAGAACCGGGTTGCGTGGCGATATAGCCAATGAATTCGATGCTCATGAAAACTCCTGCCAATGGTTGAGGTCCGTTCGACCTTGTCGAGAAGCACCATAAAGGCAAGCAGACAGGGCTGTGAAATTCGATTTTGGTCTAAGTTAATTATAAAAAATATGCATTATAAGTTTTAGCGGTAATCAAATATTTTAACTATTAGCTTAGAGCTAAATAGAATTTCACTCGGCTTTCTTATGCTCTTAGCATGGTGTTCATACTGCGTCGGGTGCGTCATGCCCGATTTGCCCAGAAAGGATGCGCCCATGTCTGACACAACGCTCAACCCCGCCGACCCCGGTTTTCTGCTGGTCAACAAGCCTGAACAGCGTCGCGCCTCTGAACAGCATCGCCAGCGTCGGCAAGTGCCGGGCCCTGTTTTGCGTCTGCTCAGCCCGCTGGCGCTGTTGCTGCTCTGGGAACTGGCCTCACAAACCGGTCTGTTGCCCAGCCGAGTGATCGCCGCACCGTCGCAGATCGGCGGTACGCTATGGTCGATGATTGTTTCAGGCGAACTGGCCGTGCACCTGTGGGTATCGCTGCAGCGCGCATTGCTGGGCTTGAGCATCGGCGTCAGTATTGGTGTGGTGGCTGCATTGATAACCGGGCTTTCCCGGCGCGGCGAAATCGCCCTCGACTCGCCGATGCAAATGCTGCGCACCATTCCGTCGCTGGCACTGGTGCCGCTGTTCATCCTCTGGTTCGGCATTGGTGAATTCACCAAAGTGGCGCTCATCGTGATGGGCACCACCTTTCCGGTGTACCTGAACCTGTTTTCCGGCATCCGCAACATCGACCCGAAACTGATCGAGGCCGCCAACACCTTGGGGCTGAGCCGTCGCGAGCTGATCTGGCACGTGATTCTGCCCGGTTCGCTGCCTTCTTTTTTTGTCGGGCTGCGCTATTCACTGGGTATCTCCTGGCTGGCGCTGGTGTTTGTCGAACAAATCAACACCACCGCGGGAATCGGCTTTCTGGCCAGCGATGCCCGCGACTTCATGCGCACTGATGTGATCGTTATCTGCCTGTTGATCTATAGCGTCCTGGGCCTGGTGATCGACGGCATCATTCGCACGCTGGAGCGCTATGCGCTGGCCTGGCGACCGACCTTCGTGAGGAATTGAGCATGGCGACCCTTGAGTTGCGTAACACTTCATCAGTCACGCCCCCGGTTCAGTTGCGTAACGTGGTTCGCCAGTTTGGCCCACAACGGGTGATTGACGGGCTGGACCTGGACATTGCCGCGGGCGAGTTTGTCGCTTTGCTGGGTGCCAGTGGCTCCGGCAAGACCACCTTGCTGCGCACTCTGGCCGGGCTGGACGACATCGACAGTGGCGAGCTGCGTGTGCCGGTGGCACGTGCCGCGGTGTTTCAGGAACCGCGGCTGATGCCGTGGAAAAGCGCCTGGAAAAACGTGGTTCTCGGCCTGCGCATCAACGATGCCAAGGCTCGGGCCGAAGCAGCATTGACCGAAGTCGGTCTGGCCCATCGGCTGAATGCCTTTCCGGCCACATTATCCGGTGGCGAGGCGCAACGTGTAGCGTTGGCGCGCGGCCTGGTCCGAGAGCCGAAACTGCTGTTGCTCGACGAGCCTTTCGCCGCCCTCGATGCCTTGACCCGCATTCGCATGCACCAGTTGATCATCGACCTGTGGCGCAAGCACACCCCGGCGGTGCTGCTGGTAACGCACGATGTCGATGAGGCGATCCTGCTCGCTGACCGGGTCATCGTGCTGGCCGACGGTAAACTTGCCGATGACATCCGCGTCGACCTGCCACGCCAACGTGACAGCGGGCAGGCCGGGTTTCAGGCAATTCGTAGCCGCTTGCTGGGTTTGCTGGGCGTGAAGACGCAGTCTGCCGATACTGCAACGCAGGAGCCAGCCCACGACGTGACGCTCAGTGCATTGCGTCGTTTCGCCAATGCTCGTTGATCCTGCGCAGGGTGCGTATCATGGGCGTCTGAATTTCTGGAGGGACGTCCATGTCTGCCGAAAAGCCCGAAGTCATTATCACCTATTGCATTCAATGCCAGTGGCTATTGCGCGCCGCCTGGCTCGCCCAGGAGCTGTTGAGCACGTTCAGTGACGACCTGGGCAAGGTCTCGTTGCAGCCGGGCACCGGTGGTGTGTTTCGCATTACCTGCGATGGCGTGCAACTCTGGGAACGCAAGGCCGACGGCGGCTTTCCCGAGGCCAAGGTGCTCAAGCAGCGGCTCCGCGACCAGATCGACCCGGCCCGTGATCTGGGCCACAACGACCGTCATACTCCCGCCAGTCCTCAGTAATACAGGCCATTGTCACGACATCGCCACGCACGTGTCACATTCGGTTAACCGGCATGCTCCACTCTCTTGGAAACCCTGCCGGAGGTCATCCCATGACCAGTGCTCAGCTCGCCACACCCAGCCGCAAACAACGCGTGCGCACCTTGTGGATTTCCGACGTTCATCTGGGCACGCGCGATTGCCAGGCCGAACACTTGTCCGCGTTTCTCAAGCGCTATCAGGCTGACAAGGTGTATCTGGTGGGCGATATCATCGACGGCTGGAAGCTGCGCGGCGGCATGTACTGGCCGCAGGCGCATACCAACGTGATCCGTCGGCTGCTGACCATGAGCAAGCGTGGCACCGAAGTCATTTATGTCACGGGCAACCACGACGAATTCCTGCGTCGTTACTCCAAATTGGTTCTGGGCAACATCCAGCTGGTGGACGAAGCCGAGCACGTGACGGCCGATGGTCGTCGTCTTCTGGTCATCCACGGCGATCAGTTCGACGTGATCACCCGTTATCACCGCTGGCTGGCCTTTCTCGGCGATTCGGCCTATGAGTTCACCCTGACCCTCAACCGCTGGCTGAACCATTGGCGCGCCAAGTACGGCTATGGTTATTGGTCGCTGTCGGCTTACTTGAAGCACAAGGTCAAGAGTGCGGTGAATTTCATCAGCGATTTCGAGGAAGCCATCGCCCACGAGTGCGTGAAGCGCGGCCTGGATGGCGTGGTCTGCGGGCACATCCATCATGCGGAAATTCGCCAGGTGGGCGGCGTGGAATACCTCAATTGCGGCGACTGGGTTGAATCCTGTACCGCCCTGATCGAACACCTGGACGGCACTATCGAACTGTTTCGTCTGGCGGACGCGCACTTGAAAGCAAGCCAGCCGGTGGTTCAGGAGCCGGTCAGCGAAACGGTTGCCTGATTAAACCGGCTAGAACGACACCTTGCCCAACAGCATATCGCGGTACATGACGAAATCGCCGAGCAGGCTGTAGAACGGATGCCTGAACGTGGCCGGCCGGTTTTTCTCGAAGAAGAAATGCCCGGCCCAGGCGAAGCCATAACCCGCGACGGGTAACAACCACAACAACCCCCAGCGACCGCTGCCCACACCGAACGCCAGCAGGAAGATCACCAATGAGGTGCCCACAAAGTGCAGGCGCCGACTGGTACTGCTGCTGTGCTCAGCGAGGTAGAAAGGATAGAACTCGGCAAAGCTTGAGAAACGCTTGATGGTATCCACGGCGCGCACCCTCGTGTTGGTTCTTCTTGTTATACACAAATTTAGCCGACTGTCGTTCCAATGCTCCGCGTTGGCATAAGGCATTACCACGCTGAGCGTGGGAACGAGAGTCTGAGCCGAACCTCAATCCACCTGACATCACAGAACCGCTGTGCAGCGCGGAGCAGTTCTCGACCCGTCAGCAAAAACGCAACAAAACATGGCACAGTTGCCCTGAAAAATGGCACATTGGCGCGCCTTGGTACGCGTGACACATCTTGTAATCATCCGTCCGGGGAACCTGAAAACCTTTTTACGGATGAATACCCATGGCGACCAGCGCTCAGCCTGTGACGGCGAAGGCCTCGACCCCCCCTCAAGCCAGCCCGCTGGTGATGCGCATTATTGGTGCCGTTGCCCTTGCTCACCTGATCAACGACCTGATTCAGGCCATTCTTCCGTCGATCTACCCGATGCTCAAGGCCAGCTACGACTTGAGCTTCACCCAGATCGGCCTCATTACCCTGACGTTTCAGATCACAGCATCGCTGCTGCAGCCCTGGGTCGGTTATTACACTGACCGCCATCCTAACCCCCTGGTACTGCCTGTAGGGTCGATCTGTACGCTGGTCGGCATTGTGATGATGTCGATGGTGGGCAGTTTTCCATTGATTCTGCTGGCTGCCGCCTTGATCGGCATCGGTTCGTCGACATTCCACCCGGAAGCCTCGCGTATCGCGAGACTGGCTTCCGGTGGTCGTTATGGGCTTGCGCAGTCGACCTTTCAGGTGGGCGGCAACACCGGCTCCGCGTTCGGGCCATTGCTGGCGGCGGCGATCATCATCCCGTTCGGCCAGGGCAACGTGGCCTGGATCGGCCTGTTCGCATTGTTCTCGCTGGGTTTGCTGTATGCGATAAGCCGCTGGTATCGCGCGCACCTCAACCTGTTCAAGCTCAAGGCAGGCCAGGCGGCCACTCATGGCCTGTCCAGGAAACGCGTGATTGCCTCACTGGCAGTGCTGGCATTTCTGGTGTTTTCCAAGTTCTTCTACATGACCAGCCTGACCAGCTATTTCACCTTCTACCTGATCGAGAAGTTTGACCTTTCAGTCGCCAGCTCGCAGTTGCACTTGTTCCTGTTTCTGGGCGCAGTGGCGGCCGGGACCTTTTTCGGCGGTCCGATCGGCGACCGCATTGGCCGCAAGGCTGTGATCTGGTTTTCGATCCTTGGCGCTGCACCCTTCACCCTGGCCCTGCCTTATGCAGACCTGTTCTGGACCAGCGTGCTCAGCGTGATCATTGGATTTGTACTGGCGTCGGCTTTTTCCGCCATCGTCGTCTACGCCCAGGAGCTTGTACCTGGCAACGTGGGCATGATTGCCGGGCTTTTCTTTGGCCTGATGTTCGGCTTCGGCGGCATTGGCGCAGCCTTGCTCGGCTATCTGGCTGACAGCCACGGCATTCTGTTCGTCTACACGTTGTGCTCATACCTGCCGCTGCTTGGCTTCCTCGCCATTCTTCTGCCCCGGACCAAATAATGCTGATAGCAACGCTGATCTTCCTGTTCACCATTACGCTGGTCATCTGGCAGCCCAAAGGCCTGAGCGTAGGCTGGAGTGCGGTACTCGGGGCGGTTCTGGCGTTGCTGACAGGGGTTGTGCACCTCAGCGACATCGCTGTGGTGTGGGGCATCATCTGGAATGCCACGGCGACGTTCATTTCGCTGATCATTATCACGCTGTTACTGGATGAGGCGGGTTTCTTTGCCTGGGCCGCGCTGCATGTGGCGCGCTGGGGCAAGGGTAAGGGACGTCGTCTGTTCGCCCTGTTCGTGCTGTTCGGTGCGCTGGTATCAGCCTTGTTCGCCAACGACGGTGCCGTGCTGATTCTCACGCCTATCGTCATTGCCATGATGCTGGCGTTGCGCTTCTCCGCTGCGTCGACCCTGGCATTCGTCATGGCGGCCGGCTTCATTGCCGATACGGCCAGCCTGCCGTTGGTGGTATCGAACCTGGTGAACATCGTTTCGGCGGATTACTTCAAGATCGGTTTCAACCGTTACGCAGCCGTCATGGTGCCGGTGAACCTGGCCAGTGTCGCCGCCACTCTGGCCGTGCTGATGTGGTATTTCCGTCGGGATATTCCCAGCGAGTTCGAGCCCGAACATCTGGACAAGCCCGAAACGGCTATCCATGACCGCGCTACGTTTCTGGCCGGTTGGGCCGTACTACTGATTTTGTTGGTGGGCTGTTTCGCTCTTGAGCCGCTGGGCATCCCGATCAGTGCGATTTCGTCGGTCTGCGCGTTGCTGCTGCTCGCCATTGCCGCCAAAGGGCATACGATCAAGACGCGCAAGGTGATGAAAGAAGCACCGTGGCACATCGTGGTGTTTTCGCTGGGTATGTACCTGGTGGTTTATGGTCTGCGCAACGCCGGACTCACCGGTTATCTGGCCAGTCTGCTGGACTGGTTTGCCGGCTATGGCATCTGGGGCGCAGCGATGGGCACCGGCGTCATGACGGCGTTTCTGTCTTCGATCATGAACAACATGCCCACCGTGCTCATCGGGCTGCTGTCCATTGATGCAAGCCATGCCAGCGGGGCCATTCAGGAAGCGATGATCTACGCCAACGTGATCGGCAGCGACCTGGGGCCAAAAATTACCCCGATCGGCAGTCTGGCGACGCTGCTCTGGCTGCATGTGCTGGAGCGCAAGGGAATCACCATCAGTTGGGGCTACTACTTCAAGGTCGGCATCGTACTGACCGTGCCGGTGTTGCTGATTACACTGGCTGCGCTGGCACTTCGATTGAGTTGAGCAGGTGGCTGGTGTCGGCCAGATTCGGCCACATGTCCGACACCAGAAACAAGCGATCGGCTTCTTCCCAGTTGCCCTCGGTATTCTCTTTCAGGCGCACCAGCAATTGCGCCGGAGCCAGCGGGTCGAGTTCGGCCAGCCAGTCGCGCAGTTGCTGATCGCTCCACGCATCGTGGTAAAGCGCTGGTGCCAGCCAGGCATGACGCGGCAGGGGCTGCCAGCGTCCGGGGCTGCTCTGCGCCACAAACGGTTTCCAGTCACGTTGATGCAACCAGCGGCCCTTGAGATGCTGCGGATGAACACCTGCGGGCGATTCGCATGAGCCTGGCCACGGATACAGCAGATAACCGCCCAGCCACAACTGCGCGCTGAAGGCCTCGACACCCAGCGCTGCCAGGGCCGCGCGGCTTTCCGGACGTGCAGACATCGGCAACTGATGCTGGCTCAGGTGGGCAAGCTTGCGGTCCAGCCGATCCTGGCAGCCGGGCCCCAGCCAGCACGCCGGATCGCGGCCGTCTCCGTCCTGCGGCCCAAGGTAGAGCTTGATTGCCAGTTCAACGTGATGCACGCCTGCACGATCACGCAGCAGCATGTCCAGTTCGCCCAGCGTCTGGCTGCCGAGCCGGATCGGCAGGTTGGCGGCAATGATTTCCACCCCCGGCGCGTGCTGCACTGCGAACTGCCAGAGCCGTTCGTAATAGCGGCCCAGCCGGCGTGTGGTTGCCAGCGCCAGCCAGTCTTCCAGCGGGCGACTGTCACGGTCGAGTTGCCAGAGAAAGTCTGCCAATCGCTGCGGGTCCTGTACCCAGTCACTGCCGGCCAGCGGATGACGCTGTGGCCACGGCGCGACTTCCAGCATGGGCGGCGCGAGGATCACCCAGGCAAGGTCGCGCACTTCGGAGTGCCGTAGTTGGCGGGGGAGGTCGATCAGGCTTGGGAATAGGGTCATGTGCCGAGGATAGCGTGAGTTGAGGTTCAGGTGAGCTGATTGTGAAGGCGAAAAGATGCGGTGCTATTCAACGGGCCTGGCCAGTCCGAGAAAATCAGCGTCTTCACCGGGGCAGGGCGAGAATCGCTTGACGTCGGTTGCCCCCTTGACGTTCAGGTCGATGCGGCCGTTGGCATCTATGAAGATTGTAGTCTCTGGCCATTGCGGATCTATGTTTACGCAACCGCTGATTCCCGCGTTGTCCCACCATTGGAAATACATGAAGAAATCTTTTTTTTGAAATATGTGGCCGCTGTTCCCAGTTGCTCCTCCAGGCTCTATGCCACCTCTGCTTATGCGATGATCGGTAATCCATGTGTAGCTAAGCTCTCCGTCTGCCTTGTCTGAGTAATAGACGCTTACGTAGGGCGTAGCGAAATCCCATAGTGCGAGGATGAGAAAGGTCGCCGTTAACTTCGGCCAGCGGGCAATGGCGTGTATCAGGATTTTTCGGTTCATGCAGTGCCCTCGTTTTCAGTCGCGCTGAAGCATGAGTGCACTCTTACTCCTTTACCCCACCTGCTCTTGGGTATCTGTGGTTCATCTCGTCAGCGATGTAGCGGGTCAGTTCTTCCATTTGATCCGGGTGGTTGCAGGCTGGCGCTATGGCCGTGTTGGAAGTTGCAGATGAGAACAGTGCTTCAGCCGCTTTGGCGTTCTCCTGCAACCCAGGGTCGTTCACAAGCTGATTCAGCTTCGGTTCGTCCAGTGTGCCGTCCTTGCGAAGGATGCCGAGCCTGGAGAAATCGATGGCTGGGCCAGCGGCATCGCCGAAGTCGGAGCCGCCACCCACATCGGGGCTGCCGGAAATGATCGTTCCGCCGTGGCTGGTCGGGCTGCCCAGGTGGGCCATCGGACGACCGTTGATGAGGATCGAGGGAAAGCCGGTGACGATCACCGCGTCGCAGCCGCACAGATCGCCTACTCTGGCGGCGGGCATGCCGTTGATCAGGGTGTCGGAGGAGGCTGTGACAATCGGGGTGCAACCGTGGCCCGGCAACGGGCAGAGGTGCATGTCGCCCTGGCGGCCTGAGGGAGTCATGTGTCGTCCTTAGGTGTATTGAAAACGGACGAAGCTAATGAATACCTTGTGTGGGGTATGTAAGGAAAATCCGGGTTTTTTGCGGGAATTTGCTCATTCGTTCAGAGCCAATCGGCTGATTGAAGCACTTCGTTATAAGGCCTTCCGCTAGATCTTTACGTGCCGGTTTGCTGCTACCGGGCCGTTTCGCCCATAATCGCTGTTTTAAGTCGTCTCGAAACCGCAGCAGGAGCCTCATGGAGCAATTTCGCAATATCGGCATCATCGGTCGCCTGGGCAGTGTTCAGGTGCTCGATACCGTTCGCCGACTCAAGAGATTCCTGCTGGACCGCCACCTGCACGTCATTCTTGAAGAGACGATTGCCGAAGTCCTGCCCGGTCATGGCCTGCAAACCTCGTCGCGCAAGATGCTCGGTGAAGTCTGTGACATGGTCATCGTGGTCGGTGGCGATGGCAGCCTGTTAGGCGCTGCACGGGCACTGGCCAGGCACAATGTTCCGGTACTGGGTATCAACCGCGGCAGCCTGGGTTTTCTGACCGACATTCGTCCCGACGAGCTGGAGGTCAAATGCGCTGAAGTGCTCGA
This sequence comes from Pseudomonas syringae group sp. 247E2, assembly GCF_032587795.1. Lineage (NCBI taxonomy): Bacteria > Pseudomonadati > Pseudomonadota > Gammaproteobacteria > Pseudomonadales > Pseudomonadaceae > Pseudomonas > Pseudomonas syringae group sp. 247E2. Next base: position 1,099,027 of record NZ_JAWHPK010000001.1, read on the forward strand.
CGGGCACTATCTGGTCGAAAACCGCTTCCTGCTTCAGGCCGAAGTGCGCCGCCACGGTGAGGCCATCGGTCAGGGCGATGCGCTCAACGACGTTGTGCTGCACCCCGGCAAGTCCACGCGCATGATCGAGTTCGAGATCTATATAGATGGTCAGTTTGTGTGCAGTCAGAAGGCCGATGGCCTGATCGTCGCCACGCCGACCGGATCGACAGCCTATGCGCTGTCGGCGGGCGGGCCGATCATGCATCCCAAGCTCGACGCCATCGTTATCGTGCCGATGTACCCGCACACCTTGTCCGGGCGGCCCATCGTGGTCGACGGCAACAGCGAGCTGAAAATCGTGGTGTCCAAGGACATGACCATTTATCCGCAAGTGTCCTGCGATGGCCAGAATCACTTTACCTGCGCACCGGGTGACACCATCACGGTCAGCAAGAAACCGCAGAAGCTGCGTCTGATTCACCCGCTGGATCACAATTATTACGAAGTCTGCCGCACCAAGCTCGGCTGGGGCAGCAAGCTCGGCGGCGGGGGCGATTAATGCTCGATCCGGCGCGTGGCTACGATCTGATCGGTGACGTGCACGGGTGCGCCCATACCTTGGAGCACTTGCTGGAGCTTCTCGGCTACCGTCTGCAGGCTGGCGTCTGGCGTCACCCTGAGCGTATTGCGATTTTCCTCGGCGACATCATTGACCGTGGCCCGCGTATTCGCGAGTCGCTGCATATCGTCCGCGATATGGTTCAGGCCGGTCATGCCCTGTGCATCATGGGCAACCATGAGTTCAACGCGCTGGGCTGGATGACGCCAGCCTTGCCGGAAAGCGGTCATGAGTTCGTGCGTGAGCACACCCCGCGCCATGCCCGGCTGATCGGCGAAACCCTGGCGCAGTTCGAGCGCTACCTGGATGAATGGAGCGAGTTCGTCAACTGGTTCTATGAGCTGCCGCTGTACATGGACGCCGGTCGCTTCAGGGTGGTGCATGCCTGCTGGGATGCGACTCTGATCGATCCGTTGCGCGGCCTGCATGGCACCGGCTGTATCGACAAGCATTTTGTCCAGGCCTCGGCAGTGCCCGGCAGCTTCGCCAGCAATGTGTTCAACCGTCTGCTGCGCGGCACCGACATGCGTTTGCCGCACGGTCTTACTCTGACCGGCGGCGACGGGCTGACCCGCGAGTTTTTTCGTACCAAGTTCTGGGAAGATGACCCGCAGACCTATGGCGACGTGGTATTTCAGCCCGACGCGCTGCCTGAAGGCGTAGCCAAGACCCCGCTGTCCACGTCCGAAAAAAACGCATTGCTGCGTTACGGTATCAATGAGCCGCTGCTGTTTGTCGGTCATTACTGGCGCAGCGGCGTCCCCGCGCCTATCCGGCCTAATCTGGCCTGTCTGGATTACAGCGCCGTGCTCTACGGCAAGCTGGTCGCCTATCGGCTGGACCAGGAAACACAGATCGACCCGGACAAATTCGTCTGGGTCGACGTGCAGCGTCCCGAGGTTTCAGAATGAGTGCTGTTGCAGTCCTGCGGTTGCCGTTGACCACCAACCTGAGCGGGTTTGTCAGCCTGTTGCAGCGCTTGCGGATTCCCCACAGGGTCAGCGAAGAGGCTGGCGAGCAGGTACTTTGGGTGCCGGATGCGCCGCAACTGGCCGATGAGGTGCGCGACTTGTACACGCGCTTTCCTGAAGGGGACGAGCATTTTCAACTGGCGCAAGACGCCCCAAACGTGACGTACAAGCCGCCGGGCCTGATCGAGCAGCTACGCAACAGCCCGGTAACGGCCCTGGTATTGCTGGTCACCCTGCTGGTGGCGGGCATGACGTTGCTGGGGGACAACCTTGAAGCCATCCGCTGGCTGACCTTTCAGGATTTCCGGATCAGTGGCGAGTACGCGACGTTTCTGCCGTTGTCCGACAGCCTGGCCGCCGGGCAATGGTGGCGGATCGTCTCACCTATGCTGATTCACTTCGGCATCCTGCACCTGGCCATGAACGGCATGTGGTTCTGGGAACTGGGCAGGCGCATCGAAATTCGTCAGGGCGGTCTGTCTTTATTGCTGCTCACGCTGCTGTTTTCAGCTGTTTCAAATTACGTGCAGTACCTGTTCAGCGGCCCAAGCCTGTTTGGCGGACTGTCCGGCGTGCTGTATGGCCTGCTCGGGCATTGCTGGATTTTCCAGATGCTGGCGCCCAACCCGGTCTATCGCCTGCCGCGCGGGGTATTGATCATGATGCTCATCTGGCTGGCGCTATGCCTGTCCGGCCTGGTGAGCATGCTCGGTTTCGGCGAGATCGCCAACGGCGCGCACGTCGGCGGTCTGATCATCGGTTGTGCTACCGGCCTGGTCGGCGGTGCGATTGCGCGCCGCAAGTCGTAAAATTACCCGCTATTTTCTGGAGTGCGCCATGTCGTCTTTTATAGAAATGATCGAAAACATCACCCCGGATATCTACGAAAGCCTGAAGCTGGCCGTGGAAATCGGCAAATGGTCCGATGGCCGCAAGCTTACTCAGGAACAGCGTGAGCTGTCGTTGCAGGCGCTGATCGCCTGGGAAGTGCAGAACCTGCCGGAAGACCAGCGCACGGGCTACATGGGACCGCAGGAATGCGCCTCCAAATCAGCGCCAGTGCCCAATATCCTGTTCAAATCGGATGCTATTCATTGATCGAAATTGGTCGCGGAGCAGTCAACAAAATGTCGGCGCGTCAGGATGATGCGTCATGTGTGCAATACGCTTTTCGCCTGGGCGAGACTGAGATTGCGGTCAACCCGCTGATCGGCAAGATGCTGCGCCTGGAGTTTCTTGGTGCCATTCATTGCAGTCATTGCGGGCGCAAGACCAAGTCCAGCTACAGCCAGGGCTACTGCTACCCGTGCATGCTCAAGCTGGCGCAATGCGACATGTGCATCATGAGCCCGGAAAAATGCCATCACGATCAGGGCACCTGTCGCGATCCGGCATGGGGCGAACAGTTCTGCATGACCGATCACATCGTCTACCTGGCCAATTCGTCAGGCGTGAAGGTCGGTATTACCCGGTCCACGCAGTTGCCGACCCGCTGGCTGGATCAGGGCGCAAGTCAGGCGTTGCCGATTCTGCGTGTGGCCACCCGTCAGCAGTCAGGCTTTGTCGAAGACTTGCTGCGCAGTCAGGTGGCTGACCGTACCAACTGGCGTGCGCTGCTCAAAGGTGATGCCCAGCCGGTCGATCTCAAGGCCATTCGCCAGGAATTGTTCGACAGTTGCGGCGCGGGCCTGCTGGGATTGCAAGAACGATTCGGTCTGCAAGCCATCCAATTGCTACATGACGCCGAGCCTGTCGAGTTTCGTTACCCGGTCGAGGCGTATCCGACCAAGATTGTCAGCTTCAACCTGGACAAGAACCCGATTGCCGAGGGCACGCTGCTGGGGATCAAGGGCCAATACCTGATTTTCGATACCGGCGTGATCAATATTCGCAAGTACACGGCCTATCAGCTGGCCGTGCATCAGTAGAAGGATTCCAGCATGCGCACCGAGCAACCGAAAATGATTTACCTGAAGGACTACCAGGCTCCCGAGTACCTCATCGATGAGACGAACCTGACCTTCGAACTGTTCGACGACCACTCGCTGGTCCACGCCCAACTGGTCATGCGCCGCAACCCCGAGCGCGGCGCAGGCCTGCCGCCGCTGGTGCTGGACGGTCAGTATCTGGAACTGGTCTCGGTCAAGCTGAGCGATGTGGAGCTGAGCGCTGCGGATTATCAACTGGCAGAAGATCACCTGACGCTGCATCCGCAAGCCGAAAGTTTCACGGTCGACAGCACCGTGCGCATTCATCCTGAAACCAATACCGCGCTGGAAGGCCTGTACAAATCCAGCGGCATGTTCTGCACCCAGTGCGAGGCCGAAGGCTTTCGCAAGATTACCTACTACCTCGACCGCCCCGACGTGATGAGCAAGTTCACTACCACGCTCAGCGCCGACAAGCAGAATTTCCCTATTCTGCTTTCCAACGGCAATCCGATTGCCAGTGGTGAAGAAGAGGGCGGACGGCACTGGGCGACGTGGGAAGACCCGTTCATGAAGCCGGCTTACCTGTTCGCGCTGGTGGCCGGTGATCTGTGGTGCATCGAAGACACCTTTACCACCATGAGCCAGCGGGAAGTGACCCTGCGCATCTATGTCGAGCCAGAAAACGTCGACAAGTGCCAGCACGCCATGACCAGCCTGAAGAAATCCATGCGCTGGGATGAAGAAACCTACGGTCGTGAGTATGACCTGGACATCTTCATGATTGTCGCGGTCAACGACTTCAACATGGGCGCGATGGAGAACAAGGGCCTCAACATCTTCAATTCCAGTGCCGTGCTGGCACGTGCCGAGACCGCAACCGATGCCGCGCATCAGCGGGTTGAAGCGATCGTTGCCCACGAATACTTCCACAACTGGTCGGGTAACCGCGTGACCTGCCGTGACTGGTTCCAGCTGTCGCTCAAGGAAGGCTTCACGGTGTACCGCGACGCCGGTTTCTCGGCGGACATGAACTCGGCCACGGTCAAGCGTATTCAGGACGTTGCTTACCTGCGAACTCACCAGTTTGCCGAAGACGCAGGCCCGATGGCCCACGCCGTGCGTCCGGACAGCTTCATCGAAATCTCCAACTTCTACACCCTGACCGTTTACGAAAAGGGTTCGGAAGTGGTTGGCATGCTCCACACCCTGCTGGGCGCCGAAGGCTTCCGCAAGGGCAGTGATCTGTATTTTGAACGTCATGACGGCCAGGCCGTGACCTGCGACGACTTCATCAAGGCCATGGAAGACGCCAACGGCGTCGACCTGACCCAGTTCAAGCGCTGGTACAGCCAGGCGGGTACGCCGCGTCTGGCGGTCAGCGAGTCGTATGACGCTGCTGCGAAAACCTACAGCCTGACTTTCCGGCAGAGCTGCCCAAGCACACCAGGCCAGCCTGGCGATCAGAAACAGCCGTTTGTGATTCCGGTCGAACTGGGGCTGCTGGACAGCAAAGGCGGCGAAATTGCTCTGCGTCTGGCGGACGAAACCGCAGCTTCCAGCACCACGCGAGTGCTCTCGGTTACCGAGTCCGAGCAGACCTTCACCTTCGTTGACGTTGCCGAAAAGCCACTGCCGTCACTGCTGCGCGGTTTCTCTGCGCCGGTCAAGCTGAGCTTTCCGTATGACCGTGATCAACTGATGTTCCTGATGCAACACGACAGCGACGGTTTCAACCGTTGGGATGCCGGTCAGCAACTGTCGGTTCAGGTATTGCAGGAGCTGATCGGTCAGCACCAGCAAGGTCAGGCACTGGTCATGGACCAGCGTTTGATCACTGCGCTGGGCACCGTGCTGGCGGATGAGCGTCTGGATCAAGCGATGGTCGCAGAAATGCTCTCGTTGCCGGGTGAGGCTTATCTCGCCGAGATCAGCGAGGTGGCGGATGTCGATGCCATTCACGCCGCTCGCGAATTTGCTCGCCAGCAACTGGCCGACGGCCTGTTTGACAGTCTGCTGACGCGCTACAAGGCCAACCGCGAGGTATCCAGGGCCACGCCATACGTCGCCGAGTCCACGCATTTCGCCCGTCGCGCGCTGCAGAACATTGCGCTGTCGTACCTGATGCTTAGCGGCAAACCTGAAGTACTGGCGGCGACCATCGACCAGTTCGATACCAGTGACAACATGACCGAACGCCTGACTGCGCTGGCTGTACTGGTCAATTCGCCGTTTACGGCCGAACGCGACAAAGCGCTCGCCGTGTTCGCCGAGAACTTCAAAAGCAACGCGCTGGTCATGGATCAATGGTTCAGCGTACAGGCGGCCAGCACTCAGCCGGGCGGCCTGCAACGCGTGCAGGAACTGATGAAGCATCCTGCATTCAGCATCAAGAACCCGAACAAGGTCCGCGCCCTGATCGGTGCATTTGCCGGGCAGAACCTGATCAATTTCCACGCAGCGGACGGCTCCGGCTATCGCTTCCTCGCGGACCTTGTGATCGAGCTGAACGCCCTGAACCCGCAGATCGCCTCCCGCCAATTGGCACCACTGACCCGCTGGCGCAAATACGACAGCGCCCGTCAGGCGCTGATGAAGGCCGAGCTGGAGCGTATCCTCGCCTCCGGCAAACTGTCGGCGGACGTGTATGAAGTGGTGAGTAAAAGCCTGGCTGAATAAGGGTTGCCCAGTGCCTGACAGGCACTTGTGAGAAAGGCGCTGTCCGCTGATGCGGACAGCGCTTTTTTTTGGAGTGTGCGTCGCCGTGCGGTGTTTTGACTATCGTGCCAACGCGGGGCGTGGGAACGAGAATTTTGGCGTCCATAAAAATCTCACATGTGATGCGTATCTATCTTCAAAAACATCTGATACGTTGCTCACCTGATCCACGGCCAGCAGCAAGGGGGAAGCGCCAATGCCTCGTAAAACCCAGGGCGATAACGCAGCGGTCCCGGCCAAGGCTTCGAAGAGCTCCACCGATTACATGCGTGAAATGCGTCTGCGACTCAAAGAGGCGGGGCTGGTCAAGCGGGAATTCTGGATCCGGCCCGAGAACGTCGATGCCCTGCGTGGCATTGAAAAAGCCTTAAGACAGCCCTTTTTGGGCGACAGAATAAAACTGGAGGATTTCATGACCGAGAATACCCACTGGACCATCAGCTCTCTGCAGAAGGCACTTTGCGAACTGGAGCTGGTGACGAATGGAAAGATCGAGCTCGATGTGACCGAGGGCGATGCCTCGGGAATCAGGCTGACCATGGCCGACTACGGCGACCTGCCGATCTACATCGCCGTGGAAGGCGAGCAGATTCTCGCCGATGCGACCTTGATCGAAGTGAACAAGATCAAGAACGTGCAGGCGTTCAACGATGTCGTCCTGCGCAGCCGCGATCTGTTTCCGCTGTCATCGGTCGGTATCGAAAAGCTGGGTGACGGTCAGGAAGTCTACTGCCTGTTTGGCGCGTTGAGCGCAGCATCGTCGCTCACAGTAGTCGTGCAGGAAATCCTTACCCTCGCGGACAACGTGATCCGTGCGGCCGATGCTTTTGAAGATCATTTCATCTACTGAACAGCGCTGTCAGGCGGAGACTATTCATGACTACGAGTATCTGGAAAAAACTGGTGACCGCCGTTCGTGGTGGCGCTTCCGAAGTGGGCGAGTCGATTGCCGATGCCAATGCCATCCGCATTCTGGATCAGGAAATTCGTGACGCCGACAATGCGCTGGTCAAGGCCCGCGACGGGCTGATTACCATCAAGGCCAAGCACAAGCTCTCGGCACAGCGTCTTGAAGAACACGCCACCAGCATCGCCAACTGGGAAGGCCGCGCCATGCAGGCTCTGAACAAGGGTGAAGAAGCGCTGGCTGTGGAGTGCGCGAACAAGATCGCCGAGATCGAGGCCTTGCGTGATCAGGAGCAGGAACTGGCCGATCAGTTCAACAAGCAGGTCAGCCTGCTGCAAGAACAGGTGGTCAAGGCCGAATCGCGAATCAAGAGCCTCAAGCAGCAGGTCGAGATGGCCAAGGCCCGTGAAACCGTGCAAAAAGCTCGCGTTGCAACGGCCACTGCAACCGGTGGTGCCAGCGGCGCAGTCGAAACCGCAGTAGGCTCGCTGGCGCGTCTCAAGCAACGTCAGGATGAACAGGACGCCAAGCTCGAAGCGGCCGAAGAACTGGCCAGCCAGTCCAGCGGCAGCGATCTGGAGCGTCGTCTGCAGGATGCAGGTATTGGTGCCAAAAGTGGCGGTGCGCAAGATGTGCTGGCACGTCTGAAAGCCAAAAACCAGACGCCGGCTCAGTAAGCGACGCCACAGGGCAGGCGAGGGTGGTGAATGGAGTTTTCCAAACGACTCAAGGTCATCCTCGCCCTGGCAGCAGTTATGATTGCGGTGCAAGTACTGAACTCGATCACCGGCAACGGCCTGATTCATTTCGGTATCATTCCGCGCAATGCGACCGGGTTGCGCGGCATTGTGTTTGCGCCTTTTCTGCACGGTTCGATTCAGCACTTGCTCAGCAACCTGCTGCCGTTCATTGTGCTGAGCTGGCTGGTCGCCACCGAGGGTGTCAGGCGTTATGCGTGGGTCGCCGGGCTGGTCTGTCTGCTGGGCGGGTTGCTGGTCTGGAGCTTCGGTCGCAGCAATATCCATGTCGGTGCGAGCGGTCTGATTTTTGGTTTGTGGGCTTACCTGCTCGCGCGGGCATGGTATCAGCGCAGTATCGCCAGCGTGCTGGTCGCGCTGTTGGTACTGGCGGGCTACAGCGGACTGGTTTTCGGCTTTGTCCCGGTAGCTGGCATATCGTTTGAATCACATATTGCCGGCGCACTGGCGGGTATTTGTGTAGCGTGGCTGATGCATTCCAAGGCATTGCTGGCGCAGAAGTGAGCCAGTCTTTTGAACAGTGTGTTTATTCCGGTTGAAGACATGTCCATACCGGCTCCAGTCGACTTCAAGGGAACTGCACTATGAGTTGGTTCAAACGTGCCATGGGGCTGGAAGCACCCAAGGCATCAGGTCGTGATGGCGTGCAATCCGTCAGCACGGTCAGCCCGTTAGGGTTGGCGTCCGGTCGCATGTTGTGTCTGGACAGCTCGTTGAAGCTGTTGCTCGACGGGCATTCGCAAGTGGTTGTTCCAGGCGATGAAAAGGTCTGGGCCGTGGGGCGCGTAGATCTGGGCCAGTCGATGGCGTTGCATCGCTTCTACCTGGATAACGAGGACTACTTCCTGCAGGTGGTCAGCAACGGCCCCAATCCGGAAGACGTGCAGGACATCATTCTGTTCGGTTACTACAGCGCCGAGCCGATCACCAGCAAGGATGAGTTGCTGCGCCTGACCGGTCCTTCGTCGAAGATCGGCCTGCCCACCTACGAACACGATGGCGAGGTATTCGAACGGCAATGGGGCACGTCGCCCGGCCAGACCGAGCTGACGCCGCTGGATGAGGACATTGTCAGCCCTGATGCTGCGTATCGCGTCAAACACCTGAGCATGCTGTACGCCCGCGAAACGGGGCTGATCAACCGCCGCGAGTTTCTGCTGTTTTCCGTCGAGGAAGACGAAGAGGGCAGCATTACCCTCACCACGGCCGTTGGCATAACGCTGCAATCCACTGATATCAACGTTCTTTGACAAGGAAATCTTCATGATCGACGCGCTGCGTATGTCGCTCAATGCCCCTGCCGTGATTGGCTTCATCATGTACATTCTGGTAGCGGCCATTCTGTTCGCCCTGTTCCAGTTCATCTACAGCAGGATCACGCCGCACAAGGAATTTGCGCTGATCCGCGAGAACAACAGTGCTGCCGCGTTGGCGTTGGGTGGTTCGCTGATCGGTTTCGCACTGCCAGCCAGCAACATCATCAGTTACAGCATCAGCATTCTGGATGTGATCGTCTGGGTGGTGATTGCAGCCGTTGTGCAACTGCTGGCGTTCGGTGTTACCAGCCTGGTGCTCAAGGGCCTGTCGACACGTATTGCCAAGGGCGAAATGGCTGCCGCCATTTACTCGGCCAGCGTCGCAATCAGCGTCGGTCTTCTCAACGCAGCCTGCATGACCCCTTCGGTCTGACGGCAGCCTTGAACAAGGAGACTCACGATGAGACGCAGTTCAGTAAAGCTGGTACTTGCCAGCACGCTTCCGCTGGCCCTTGCCGGGTGTGGCCCGTCGCAAGACAAGGATACTTTCAACGCGCAGGCCAACTTCAGTTCGGTGCAGGAGTGCGTTGATGCCAAAGTGCCGGTAAATGTCTGTTCGGATGCCTACATGCAGGCGCTGTCCGACCATCGCCGCATAGCGCCGACCTATGATGACAAGGCGTCTTGCGACGCGGACTTTGTACCGGATTATTGCCAGGTCACTTCGGATGGCAAGTACATGCCGAAACTCGGCGGCTTTGAGCTGGGTTTTTCCGGGCGTGTGCCCAAAGAGGCGCTGGACCGGGCCAATCAGGAAGTCGCCCAGTCCGCTCCCGCAGGCATGAGCGGCACCACCGGGCTGATGGCCGGTCTGCTGATCGGTAATCTGCTCAGCAATGGCTTCGGCAACAATCGCTATTACTCGCAACCTATCTACCAGACGCGCGATGACCGCGGCGGTTACTACAGCTCGTCCTTGCCAAGTCAGATTGATCGCGGCAAAACCTTTGGCCGTTCGACCCAGGCGCAATCCAGTCCGGATCGCAGCTATGGCAAGAGCACACTGGGGCGTAACCTGGGGAGTTCGGGCTCCGGCTCGTCCTCTGTGTCGTCGACTATCTCGCGCGGCGGCTTCGGCAGCCAGGCCTCGGCACGCAGTGGCTGGGGCGGCAAGAGCAGCGGTGGCAGCAGCAGTTTCGGAGGCTGACGGTCCGGGCCATGAAAAAGATCAGTATCGAGGAACGCCCGGACTGGCGCGCAACGGCGGAACGTGAAGGGTTCAACTTTCACACCATCGACGGCGAGCGCTATTGGGATGAGCGCGGGTATTACCTGTTCACCGAGCAGCAGATTACCCGCGACCTTGAAGTGCCTACCCAGGAACTTCACCAGATGTGTCTGGACGCAGTCGCGCGGGTGGTGGACAGCGAAGAGTTGTTGCACCGCCTGGCGATTCCGGAAGCGTTCTTTGATGTGATCCGCGCGTCATGGAAACAGGGGCATCCACATCTTTACGGGCGCTTCGACTTTGCCTACGACGGCACGGGCCCGGCAAGGATGTACGAAATCAATGCCGATACGCCCACCAGTCTGATGGAGGCAGGTGCGTTCCAGTTGCTTTGGCTGGACGAGCAGATGGCGCGCGGTGTTCTGCCCGCGCATGCCAGCCAGTTCAATTCGATTGCCGAGGATCTTGTTCGGGCGTTTGCCGAGTTTCCGGGGGCGAGCCCGTTCTACTTTTCGGCGATGTCCGGCTCTGTCGAAGACCGTGGTACTACCGACTTTCTGCGGCGCATGGCTGCGCACGTGGGCATTGATGCCCGGCATATCGATATCGAGGACATCGGGCTCAGTGCCGAGGGGCGTTTTGTCGACCTGGACGGACGCTGGATCGAGCGGCTGTTCAAGCTTCACGCCTGGGAACATATCTTTCACGAGGAGTTTGGCCAGCACGTTCCAGCCAGTGGCACTCAGTTCGTTGAACCTGCCTGGAAGTCGATTCTCAGCAACAAGGGAATTCTGCCGTTGTTGTGGCAGTTCAATGAGGGCCATCCGAACCTGCTGCCTTCGCGCGTCGATCAGGACCCGAGCAGACCGGTTCCCAAGGGTTGGGTACGCAAACCCTACTTTTCCCGTGAAGGTGCCAACATTGAAATGCGCACGCCTGGCGATCAGGTGATTTCAGTCGATGGGCCTTACACTGATGCGCCTTATATTTTGCAGGCGTACTCGCCGCTGCCGCGATTCGGTGACAGCTACACGCTGATCGGCTCCTGGGTCATCGGCGACCTTGCCTCCGGAATCGGCATTCGCGAAGACCACAGTCTGATCACCAAGGACACCAGCCGGTTCCTGCCCCACGTGGTCATCGACTGAACGCTGCTTATTCTCAATAAGTGTTACTTGTCCAATACACGTAACACCCTCGCTGTTACCGAACGTTTATAGAGTCCGCAATGACCGGCATCAACCGGTTACTATTTTGATGCGATGTCTGACAATCAAACAGGCTGTGCTCGTGTTTTTAATTCTGGCGATACAGAAGGTCCGTTAATGAACTGATCTGTACCGGCTCTCTATGTTGATCTGTATGTTCACGCTTATTGGCATTCGCGTTGCATTACTGCGGACAACTCTGGGTGCCTGCTGTGTCGGTCATCTTGTAAAGTATCGTAAGTTTAGGAAGTTTCCTACAGACTCTTGCCTGACCTCCACAGTGTTCGCGGGATCAATAATTACATTGACGGGTTCGTCCGTTTAATAAGTCTTTATGAACGGACGGTAAGTCTATTCGTCTCTCACGACACCTCGTATACATCGCAAATACTATCGGCCTGAGTTCGGACACTTGTCCCGGACAGGCCACGCAAGGAGAGCCCACATGCTCATGAAACAACTGCCGGGGTTCGCGCTGGCGATGCTGCTCGCGCTCAACACCAGTCTGGCAGCTGACGCTACGCTGCTCGGAAACCGCCTGACACCGCTGGGAGGCGAGGTGGCGGGTAACGCAGCAGGGACCATCCCGCCATGGCGCGGCGGAATCACTCAGCCTCCGCCTGGATACAAGGGCTCAGGTACGCGGCATGTCGACCCGTATGCCGCAGACAAGCCCTTGTTCACTATTACGCACGCCAATATGCAGCACTATCGCAGCTACCTGACACCTGGGCAGGTGGCGATGTTCGAAACCTGGCCTGATAGTTATCAGATGCCGATATACACCACCCGACGTTCCGGGTCGGCACCGCAATGGGTGTACGATAATACACGGCATAATGCACAAAACGCCCGGTTGATCGGTGGCGGTAACGGTTTTATCGATGCCTATGGCGGCATTCCATTTCCTGTTCCGGAAAAGGGTATTCAGGCTGTGTGGAATCATATTGCCCGCTATCGCGGTCATTACGTGGTGCGAGGGACTTCGGAGGTCGCCATACAGCGTGACGGCAGTTTCAAATTAAACACCTCGCGTCAGAAAGTGCTGTTCCGCTTTTATGACCCCGCGGGCAGTTTTGCCAGTCTGGATAATGTGCTGTTTTATTACCTGTCGTTTATCCAGTGCCCGACCCGCATGGCCGGTTCCGCCGTGCTGGTCCATGAAACACTTGATCAGGTGCAGGAGCCTCGGCAAGCGTGGGCTTACAGTGCTGCGCAACGTCGGGTAAGACGGGCGCCGAGTCTGGCTTACGATATGCCGATCCCGGCCTCCGAGGGGTTGCGTACCGCAGATGATACCGACATGTTCAATGGTTCGCCGGACCGTTACGAGTGGACGTTGCTGGGCAAACGCGAAATTTATATTCCTTACAACAACTACCGGATATCCAGCCCTGATATTACCTACCGACAGTTATTGCAGGTCGGCCACCTCAACCCGGCTTATACGCGCCATGAGTTGCATCGTGTATGGGTGGTGGAGGGCAGGCTCAAACCTACCGCGCGGCACGTCTACTCCCGGCGCACGCTGTACCTGGATGAAGACAGCTGGCAGGCCGCAGTTGTCGATCAATATGACGGCAGAGGGCAATTGTGGCGGGTCTCCATGGCGTACCTGAAAAACTATTACGAGCTACCGACCACCTGGTCTGCACTGGACGTTTTCCATGACTTGCAGGCACGCCGTTACCACGTACAGAACCTGGACAATCAGGAGCCCGGTACCAGTGATTTCTCCCAGCCTGTGCCCAGCGTAAATGCCTTCAAACCCGCCGCATTGCGTCGCCGGGGTATTCACTGACAGGCGTCTGGGGAAGCTGCGCGATTAACCATCGTGATGATCCATCAATCACATTTGCGCGCTTAACAAAAGATAACGACATGTCGATTGTCAGGCATTTGCAAAGCTGCCTAGGATGAACGGTCTTCCACACAGGTAAAGCCGGACGGGTGTGGACGTCCGGGTCAATACGAGTCGGTTGATACCCGCAGTCGATAGCAGCCACCTGATAATAATAAGAGCGGAGAAGTTCATGCGTGCCCCTTTCCATCGACGCATCCGGTTATACGCGGGCCTGCCCCTGGCGATTTTTACTTCATGTTCTTTTGCCGTCTCTGCAACGGCCGGGTCCGACTCTGCATCGACATCAGCCGCTGCTGCAGACAAGGCTGTTTATGCTGTCGAATCGGCCAGAGCCTCACGCGGTTTGTTGCTGGACGTCGCCCATGCCGGCGCACGGCTGGTCGTGGTGGGTGATCATGGGCATATTCTGTTCTCCGATGATCAAGGCAAGACCTGGAGCCAGGCTCGCGTGCCGACCCGCCAGCTGTTGACGGCTGTGTTTTTCGTGGATGAACAGCATGGCTGGGCGGTGGGTCATGACGCACAGATACTGGCCAGTAACGATGGTGGCAAGAGCTGGAGCAAGCAGTTCGAGGACTTGAAGCGCGAGGCGCCACTGCTGGACGTCTGGTTCAAGGACCTCGACACCGGTTTTGCCGTGGGCGCTTACGGTGCGCTGTTGAGCACCGTTGATGGCGGTCAGCATTGGGAAGATGTCAGCGAGCGGCTGGACAACGAAGACCAGTATCACCTGAACAGCATTGCTCAGGTCAAAGACGCAGGCCTGTTCATTGTCGGCGAGGCGGGCAGCATGTTTCGCTCAAATGACCAGGGGCAGACCTGGGAGAAACTCGAAGGCCCCTATCAAGGCTCGCTATTCGGCGTGATCGGCACGGCTCAGCCTTCTACGCTGCTGGCTTATGGTTTGCGCGGCAATCTGTTTCGTTCCAGCGATTTTGGTGACAGCTGGCAGCCTATAGAACTGAAGGGCGCACGCGGCCCGGTCGAGTTCGGTCTGGCCAGCGCCACATTGCTGGCCGATGGTTCGCTGGTGCTGGTCGGTAACGGCGGTAGCGTCATGCGCAGCAATGATGATGGCGAAACGTTCGAGGTGTTCAATCGGCCCGATCGCATCTCGCTGGCCGGGGTCACCGGCAACCTTCAAGGCAATCTGATTCTGGTAGGACAAGGCGGCGTGCGCGTCACCTCGCCGACGGGCGCCGATACGACCCAACAATAAGACCTTTCAGGGCGGGGACATTCCGGCATGAGCACTGTTCAACACACGCAACACTCGGACGAAAAGGCAACCTTCCTTGAACGCCTGATTTTCAATCATCGCCCCGCGGTGATTATCCTTTGTCTGCTGGCGAGTATTTTTCTGTTCTGGCAGGCCACGCAGGTTCGGCCTTCCACCAGTTTCGAAAAAATGATCCCCCTGTCTCATCCGTTCATTCAGAACATGATGAAGCACCGCAACGATCTGGCGAACCTGGGCAATACCGTGCGCATCTCTGTCGAGGCGGTGGATGGCGATATTTTCTCCAAAGAGTACATGGAGACCCTGCGCCAGATCAGTGACGAGGTGTTTTACATTCCCGGGGTGGACCGCTCCGGTCTCAAATCGCTCTGGAGCCCCAGCGTGCGCTGGACCGAAGTGACGGAAGAGGGGTTTGCAGGGGGCGAAGTCATACCGCAGAGTTACAACGGCTCGGACGCCAGTCTGGATCAGTTACGCAACAACGTGCTCAAGTCCGGGCAGGTCGGGCGACTGGTCGCCAACGATTTCAGGTCGAGCATCATTGAGGTTCCGCTGCAGGAGTCTTACCCGGACCCGGCAGACCAGGGCACTTTGCTGGCGCTGGACTACCAGCAATTCTCTCATCAGCTTGAAGAGAAGATCCGCGACAAATACCAGGCACAAAACCCCCATATCAAGATTCATATCGTCGGTTTCGCCAAGAAAGTCGGCGACTTGATTGACGGTCTGTTCATGGTGGTGATGTTCTTTGGCATCGCGTTTCTGATCACTCTGGTATTGCTGATCTGGTTCACCCGTTGTATCCGCAGTACCGTGGCGGTTCTGAGCACCACGCTCATTGCGGTGATCTGGCAACTGGGGCTGATGCACGTCGTCGGCTTCGGTATTGACCCGTATTCGATGCTGGTGCCGTTTCTGATTTTTGCTATCGGCATCTCTCACGGCGTGCAGAAAATCAACGGTATCGCCCTGCAATCCAGCGAGGCCGAAAACGCTCTGACTGCTGCGCGTCGCACGTTTCGTCAGCTGTTTCTGCCGGGCATGATCGCCATTCTGGCTGATGCCGTCGGGTTCATCACGTTGCTGATCATCGACATCGGCGTGATCCGCGAACTGGCCATCGGCGCGTCCATAGGCGTTGCGGTGATCGTGTTCACCAACCTGATTCTGTTGCCCGTGGCCATTTCCTACGTGGGTATCAGCAAACGGGCGGTGAGCCGTAGCAAGCAGGATGCGGTCTGCGAGCATCCTTTTTGGCGACTGCTGTCGAACTTTGCCAGTGCCAAAGTCGCGCCGGTGTCGATTGTGTTGGCGTTGCTGGCCTTCGGTGGCGGGCTCTGGTACAGCCAGAACCTGAAGATCGGTGATCTGGACCAGGGCGCCCCTGAGCTGCGCCCCGACTCGCGCTATAACAAGGACAACGAGTTCATCATTAATCACTACTCGACCAGTTCCGATGTGCTGGTGGTCATGGTCAAGACAGCCCCCGAGGGCTGCTCGGCGTATTCGACTATGTCAGCGATCAACGAACTGGCCTGGAAGATGGAAAACACCCAAGGCGTGCAGTCAGCCATTTCGCTGGTGACCGTTTCCAAGCAGGTCATCAAGGGCATGAACGAGGGCAACCTGAAGTGGGAAAGCCTGTCGCGCAACAAAGACGTGCTGAACAACTCCATCGCCCGCGCTGATGGTTTGTACAACACCGACTGTTCCCTGGCCCCACTGCTGGTATTCCTCAACGACCATAAAGCCGAAACCCTGGACCGTGCCGTACATGCCGTCCAGGACTTCGCCAAAGAGAACGACACGCCGGACCTGCAGTTCCTGCTGGCCGCAGGCAATGCCGGGATCGAGGCCGCGACCAACGAGGTCATCAGGCAGTCCGAGCTGGTCATTCTGGTGCTGGTCTACCTCTGCGTGGCAGCCATGTGCATGATCACTTTCCGCTCATGGGCCGCGACCCTGTGCATCGTCCTGCCGCTGGTGCTGACCTCGGTGCTGGGTAACGCGCTGATGGCGTTCATGGGCATCGGCGTCAAGGTCGCGACCCTGCCGGTTGTGGCGTTGGGAGTGGGGATTGGTGTCGATTACGGCATCTACATCTACAGCCGCCTGGAAAGCTTCCTGCGCGCCGGTCTGCCGCTGCAGCAAGCCTATTACGAAACCCTGAAGTCCACCGGCAAGGCCGTGCTGTTTACTGGCCTTTGCCTGGCCATTGGTGTGTGCACCTGGATCTTCTCGGCAATCAAGTTTCAGGCCGACATGGGCCTGATGCTGACCTTCATGCTGCTGTGGAACATGTTCGGCGCACTGTGGCTGCTGCCCGCGCTGGCACGGTTTCTGATCAAACCGGAGAAGATGGCGGGGAAAGTGGGCAATTCGCTGTTTTCACATTAAGGCTGTGGCGGCCTGTAACTCTGGGTCCTTTTAACTATTAACTATCGTGCCAATGCTCCGCGTTGGCACGCAGTTCGTGACGCTCTGCGTCACAAATTTGCGCCGCGTCGCTTACTTGGGACAGGACGCAGAGCGTCCTGAGCGTTGGAACGATCATTTAAAAACGTCCAGCATCGTGATGCTCTCGTTATTGAGGGCTTACTGGAGTAGGGCGGTCACCCAGACAATCAGGGAGATTGGGGCCAATTGAGATCATTCCAGCCGATACCTCACCCGATCCGCCCCCCCAGTCCAGCGGTCCACTCGCTGACGCCAGATCGTAAACCTCTGTCTCTGAAATCAACTCGCCAGTGCGATGATCATAGAGCCGAAAAAACGCAGGGTACTCCCACCAGGGTAGCCACCTTCTTGGCACCTCACTATCCGGGTGTGGCATCGAATGAAACATCATCGGAAGAACCCAGAGTGGTTTGAACAGCTCCACTCTGTAACAGCCTCCAGGGCTTATGTCAGGCTCGCCAGAGCGTTCCGCTAACCCTTTTTCCCACCATTCCGATGCGGTCCAGAGACTACCGGCGATAATAATGTAGGCTATAAAAAATTTGAGCCGTTGTGGAAGTGGTTTCATTTACGGACTCCCAACTTTATGATCTGATCAGATTTTTTCCACAAAATGTTTGAGTAAATAAAAAAATCGCCCCCTTGACCTGTGTCGCTACGATAGTTGCGAAAGTGGGAGTTTGTAACTGCAGCAAATGGTCCGTCTTTTAAACGGATGACCAGATTTCCTTGTGGCGTCAAGGCTATAGCGGTTTCTGCCTTGGTCAGCACGCGATCTTCTGTCCACGTGCCGAGATATTGTAATCCGCTAAAGTCGTAATGGTCCCGTATGTAGAAGCCTAGGTTTTTTATCTGGAAATACAGCTCGGTCTGCTGGGTGATGAAATTTTTCTTACTGAAAGCTCGTCCTGTAACACCAACTTTTAGTGTTGCAGACCCCAGCGCACCGTACATATCGTCCAGTGAGTCCCACGTACTGCCGAATATACGAAAATTTACTTGGGATAAAACATCTATCTGCCGAGAAGACAGTAAGTTGTTGCCCAGTTCAAATGAGCTATTCTCATCCCATCCGGCACGTTTCAAAAGTTTTCTCAATCTTTCAACCGCTTTTGCCGAGGATACGATGGACTCGGCCTCATCTACTGCTTCCCGACAACGCTCAAACTGCATTGCCCACTCCATTTTTACAATACTTTCGTCACACTGTATTGCAGGTAAGCTCAAAGGGTCAGGTTGGGTTTTTGGCTCCTTCCACTCCTCCGGCATCTCCCACGCTGGACTGTCAAACCATCGCTGCATCAGCGCCGCTGCCGTGTTCCAACCCATGTTGCGCATGGCTCCGGGTATGCGGGAGAGGGCCAGGCTTTGGATGATGACTTCTTTGGCCGGGGTGTCTGTCGGGGCGTAGGTGTGTGAGGCGCCTTGGGGCAAGGCGAAGTAAGTGTCGGGGCCCAAGGCGTTGGTACGCTGGAAATCGTTCAGAGACATTGAGGTTACTCCATGACCGGCCAAGGGGCGGTGGTTGCGAGTTGCAGTGCGATGACAGCCGGGCTTTTATGGCTGCGGCTGTAGCCTTGCAGGTCAAGCGCGCCAACGCAGGTGCAGCGTTGGTCTTGCATCACCACATAGCCCAGATGACCAAGGCTGGAGCGTTGTTGATTGAACAGACGAAAACGTTCGTCGCACATGATTGACTCTCGCTGGCCCACCAGCGAATTAACTGAATGCACAACCCGATCCACCACACTTTCGCTGGCCGCCTCCTGATCATTACCAACCGAAGGATCGGGCGCAGACTGCACAACACTCGACTGCCTCTCAACCCGAAAGAAACTTTGTTGCCTGGATATCAACCGAGCCCCGCAACTGGTCAGGTCGCCTTCCAGTGCGATGATGTTTCCTTCGATATGAAAGTTGTTTTCTTCTCCGATGATTTTGCTGGCACCATGCAGTGGGCAGATGACGTCACAGCCCCTGTGCGCCACGGGGAAACCATTGATGCGCTTTGTTTGATCGCCGTTGATAACAGACCCTCCGTGGTCTGTTGTATCGCCCTGAACGATAGCCAGAAGTTTCATGCAATGCTCCTTGCACACTTTTTTATCAGCTGCACGAGTCTCTGACGTCTGATAGGTTTAATCGACGTTTATGAACAGGCGCAGCGTTTTAATTAATAGGCAGGGAGAGATATCATTACCTTATGTTTTCGGAAATGGCGGAGCGTCATTTGCGATAATTAAGGACTGAGCTTACGCTGGGCTTATAACGCTCTTACAAATAGTCTGGATATTTCCCACAGAAATAGAACATTCAGAGGCGGGTACCAGCAATAAGGAGGATTCGCCCTATTTGATCAATAAACACGGCGAATACACAGGCTCAACGAGTTATCGACTCAGTCGAGCCAATCAACCGCCACCCAGCACCACACTCAGCGCATTGCGCGCATCGTCCAGTTGCACCAGCGAAGCATGGCGTGCGCCCAGCGCGTCGCGGTTCTGGATGGCGGTGAGGATGGCTTTGTGGCGGGGCATGGCCAGTTCGTGCAGGTTGGGGCGTTTGTTGGAGTATTTGAGTGCTTCGCGCAACGCCAGCGACAGCATGTTGCACAAGTGCGCCAGCAGGTCGTTATGGGTGGCATCGGCTATGCGGCTGTGGAAGTCGAGATCGGGTTGCAGCAGGTCTTCCGGGGTCGGCGCGGCCTCCATGCGCAGGTAGGCTTCGTGAATCGACTCGATTTCTGCGTCCGTGGCATGTTGCGCAGCCAGTGCTGCAACAGCCGGTTCGATGACTGCGCGCACACTGGTCAGCAGGTTGAAGAATTCATTCTGCGGCGAACTTTGCATCACCCAGTGCAGCACATCCGGGTCCAGCAGGTGCCATTCGCGTCGGGCCTTGACCACCGTGCCGACACGCGGCCGCGAGTAGACCAGCCCCTTGGCGACCAGAACCCGTGTGGCCTCGCGCAGTACCGGGCGGCTGACGGCGTACTCTTCACAGAGCAGCGCTTCGGCAGGCAGCTTTTCGTCAGGCTTGAAACGGCCGGATACGATTTGCATGCCCAGTTCCTGAACAATGCGCGCGTGCATGCTTTTTCGGTCGGAAGGCTTTCGATAATCCATGAGAGCGCAATTGGGTCCTGGCAGTGATTGCTGGGCATCATACCATCGCACAACAGTGACGGCGGTCGCCAGAACAAGGGACCGCCGCTTCTTTTAGTGCGAGTGGCGAGGCACTTCTGAACCTCTGCAACCGACCAGAAAGTCGAAGTCACAGCCTTGATCCGCCTGCATCACACGGTCCACGTACAGTTGGCGATAGCCACCGAGTAACAGCTGCTGCGGTGCCTGCCAATCGGCGAGGCGTGCATCCAGTTCAGCTTGTGGGATGTCCAGATGCAGACGTCCGCCAGCGCAGTCCAGCTCGATCCAGTCACCTTCCTTGACCACCGCCAGCGGACCGCCAGCTGCGGCTTCCGGTGCCACATGCAAAACCACTGTGCCATAGGCCGTGCCGCTCATACGTGCATCGGAAATGCGCACCATGTCGGTCACACCCTGCGCCAGCAGTTTGGCCGGAAGGCCCATGTTGCCGACCTCGGCCATGCCCGGATAACCCTTGGGGCCACAGTTCTTGAGGACCATGACCGAGGTGGCGTCGATGTCCAGATCCGGATCGTTGATCCGCGCCTTGTACATTTCGAAGTTCTCGAACACCACCGCCCGGCCACGATGCTGCATCAGTGCCGGTGTAGCGGCAGACGGTTTGAGCACTGCGCCGAGGGGGGCGAGGTTGCCGCGCAATACGCAGATACCACCATCAGCGCGAATCGGATTGTCCAGCGCACGGATTACCTGGTCCTCGCCATAGATCGGTGAGTTGCAGGTATTTTCGCCGATGCTCTTGCCATTGACGGTCAGGGCATCCGGGTTGGGCAGCAAATTGGCTTCGTTCATGCGCCGCAGCACGGCAGGCAGGCCACCGGCGTAGTAAAACTCTTCCATCAGGAAGCGCCCTGAGGGTTGCAGGTCGACGATGGTCGGCATACCGCGGCCCATGCGCGACCAGTCGTCCAGGTCCAGGTCGACGCCGATGCGCCCGGCAATCGCCTTCAGGTGAATAACGGCGTTGGTCGAACCGCCGATGGCCGCATTGACCCGGATGGCGTTTTCGAATGCGGCCTTGGTGAGAATCTTCGACAGGCGAAGGTCTTCACGAACCATGTCCACCGCACGCATGCCGGACATGTGGGCCAGCACGTAACGTCGCGAATCCACCGCAGGAATGGCGGCGTTGTGTGGCAATGAAGTGCCCAGCGCTTCGGCCATGCAGGCCATGGTCGAGGCCGTGCCCATTGTGTTGCAGGTGCCTGCCGAGCGAGACATGCCGGCTTCGGCGGACAGGAATTCATCCAGGCTGATGGTGCCGGCCTTGTAGGACTCATGCATCTGCCAGACGATGGTGCCGGCGCCGATGTCCTTGCCCTGATGCTTGCCGTTGAGCATCGGTCCGCCAGTCACGACGATGGCGGGGATGTCGCAACTGGCGGCACCCATCAGCAGGGCAGGCGTGGTTTTGTCACAGCCAGTCAGCAGCACGACGCCATCGATGGGGTTGCCGCGAATCGCTTCTTCAACGTCCATGCTCGCCAGGTTGCGGGTGAACATCGCGGTAGGGCGCAGGTTGGATTCGCCGTTGGAAAACACCGGAAACTCGACCGGCCAGCCGCCTGCTTCGATCACACCACGTTTGACGTGCTCGGCGATCTGCCGGAAATGCGCGTTGCAGGGGGTCAACTCCGACCAGGTATTGCAAATGCCGATGATCGGCTTGCCCTGGAACTGATGGTCGGCAATACCCTGATTCTTCATCCAGCTACGGTACATGAAGCCATTCTTGTCAGCGGTGCCAAACCACTGGGCAGAACGGAGGGTCGGTTTTTTATCGGAGTCAGACATGATCGGCTCTCTTATTGTAAGACTTAATGGCGATACTGCTGGCTAAGGTAAGCCTAAAAAACGCGTATTGGAAGAGTTGTCAGTTTAAATAGTATTACTATATAGTCGGTCGTAGACGAGGGATCATCCTGGCGCATGTGCTGCGTTATTCAGCCCCCAGGCACAGAGGCGATCCCCGCAGGTTCCATAACAAAAACAATGGGAGACCGCCTACATGAGCCAGGAACTGCGGCTTATACGCCGCATTACGTTCAAACTGATTCCTTTCCTTATCCTGCTGTACCTGATCGCTTATGTAGACCGCTCTGCCGTGGGCTTTGCCAAGCTGCACATGGGCGCGGACATCGGTATCGGCGACGCCGCCTACGGGCTGGGTGCCGGCCTGTTCTTCATCGGTTACTTCCTGCTGGAGATCCCCAGTAACCTGATGCTCGAGCGTTTCGGCGCACGTCGCTGGTTCGCGCGGATCATGATCACCTGGGGCGCAATCACCATCGGCATGGCCTTCGTGCAGGGGCCACACAGCTTCTATGTGATGCGTTTTCTGCTGGGTGCAGCCGAGGCGGGATTCTTTCCCGGCGTGCTGTACTACATCACCCAATGGTTTCCGGTGCGCCATCGCGGCAAGATTCTTGGCCTTTTCATCCTCTCGCAACCCATCGCCATGATGATCACCGGGCCCGTTTCCGGCGGCTTGCTGGGCATGGACGGCATACTCGGTCTGCATGGCTGGCAATGGCTGTTCATCGTCATTGGTACGCCAGCGATTCTGCTGACCTGGCCGGTGCTGCGCTGGTTGCCGGACGGTCCGCAACAGGTCAAATGGATGGACCAGGCCGAGAAAGACTGGCTGACCGGTGAGCTGAAAAAGGACCTGGAAGAATACGGCCAGACTCGCCACGGCAATCCCTTGCACGCCTTGAAAGACAAGCGTGTGTTGCTTCTCGCGCTGTTCTATCTGCCAGTGACCTTAAGTATCTACGGTCTGGGCCTGTGGCTGCCGACGCTGATCAAACAGTTCGGTGGCAGTGATCTGACCACCGGCTTTGTGTCTTCGGTGCCGTACATTTTCGGCATCATTGGCCTGCTGATCGTGCCGCGCAGTTCCGACCGCCTCAACGACCGTTACGGGCATCTGGCCGTGCTGTATGTACTGGGTGCCATCGGCCTGTTCTGCAGCGCCTGGCTGACCCTGCCGGTGGCGCAGCTGGCTGCATTGTGCGTCGTGGCGTTCGCGCTGTTTTCCTGCACGGCAGTGTTCTGGACCTTGCCGGGGCGGTTCTTCGCGGGTGCCAGTGCCGCAGCCGGTATCGCGCTGATCAATTCGGTCGGCAACCTGGGCGGCTACATCGGGCCGTTCGTGATCGGTGCGTTGAAGGAAATCACCGGCAGCCTGGCATCGGGCCTCTATTTTCTGTCGGGCGTCATGGTCTTCGGGCTGCTGCTGACCGGCATCGTCTATCACGTGCTGGAGCGCAAGCATGTGCTGCCAGTGTCCGACTTCGCGGCGAGTGCCAAGGCGAGATAGGTTTTCAGCGGCCCATTATCTGGAAGGAGAATTTCATGCGGTTAGTACAGTTTGAATTGAGCGACGGTCAGCGCCGGGTCGGTCTGGTCGACGGTGATCAGGTACGTGAGGTCCAGGGTGTCGAAAGTGTTCGCGAGCTGGCGCTGGCGGCAATCGAGGCGGGTTCGGCTCTGGCGCACCAGGTCGAGCAGCGTGGCGTTGGCGAGACGCACGACTATTCGCAGTTGCTTGAGGAGTTGCGGATCCTGCCGCCGCTCGACCATCCTGATCCGGCGCACCTGCTGGTCAGCGGCACCGGGCTGACCCATCTGGGCAGTGCTTCGGCACGCGACAAGATGCACCAGCAGTCCGGAGACGAAGCTTCGATGACCGACACCATGCGTATTTTCAAATGGGGCGTCGAAGGCGGCAAGCCGGCTGCGGGGCAGGCCGGTGTTCAGCCAGAGTGGTTCTACAAAGGTGATGGCAGCATTGTCGTGCGCCCCGGACATTCGTTTTCGCTGCCGCCCTTTGCCGAAGATGGCGGGGAAGAGCCCGAGCTGAGCGGCCTGTATGTGATCGGTCATGACCGCAAGCCTTATCGCCTGGGCTTCGCCATCGGTAACGAATACTCCGATCACGTCATGGAGCGTCGCAACTACCTGTATCTGGCGCATTCGAAACTGCGTGCCTGTTCGTTCGGGCCGGAGTTGCGCGTGGGCGACTTGCCGCAAAGCCTGTCGGGCACCAGCCGGGTCTGGCGCGACGGCAAGGTGCTGTGGGAAAAAGAGTTCCTCAGTGGCGAAGCGAACATGTGCCACAGTCTGGAAAACCTTGAGTATCACCACTTTAAATACGCCCAGTTCCTCAGGCCCGGTGATGTGCATGTGCATTTCTTCGGCACCGCGACCCTGTCGTTTGCCGATGGCGTGCGCACCCAGCCGGGCGATCGTTTCGAGATCAGTCAGGCCGAGTTCGGCAAGCCGCTGGTCAACGGCCTGGCACCGAGCGAGCCGGTGTTTCAGCCGGGCGGCATCGGCAAGCTGTAAGCGCAGTCCCTGTTTGATTGCTCACCGTGCCAGCGCTCGGCGCTGGTACGGCTCTACTCACGCTCCGACTGTATCTACGCCTGCCTTTTGCCCTATCATTCGAGCTTTTGCTGGCCGGATGAATTTCATGACTACCACACCCACCACACTGCTTGCCGCCCTTGAAGCCACTACCATGCTGGAAATCGACGGTCTGCACGCTTGGGATTTCTCTCTGGGCGATGAACTGAACGTCGAATGCATGGACGGCCGCGAGCGCAAGGTATGGCGCTTCAGCAAAGCCCAAGTCGACGCCGCGACCTTTGATGAATCCCTGCAAAGCTGGGTGATCAATGACGGCAACGCCGATCACCGGATCATCTGCCTGGATGCCTTTACCCCCTCCGATGAAGATGATTCCGCGCAGGATTGAGTAAATGCGGGCTGGCGCTGTCATAGACCCGACAGTGCCGTAACAGGCATCAATAATTTCGACAAAAAGGGATGCCCCCATGCCCCATAAATTTCTGCCGTGGCTGGCGATTGCCAGTGCCATGAGCGCGTTTACCCTGCAGGCCCAAGCCATGCCCGATACTGAATTGCTGATAGGTTCCTACACACAAGGCAAGAGTGAAGGGATCTATCGTTTTGCCTTCAACAGCGTAACCGGGATGATCGATGCCAAGCCGCTGCAAGTGGTCAAAACCGAAAACCCCTCGTGGCTGACCGTCTCCAGAGACCAGCGTTATCTGTTCGCGGTCAATGAAAACGGCCCAGGGCAAAAAGATGTGGTCGGTAAGGTCAGCAGCTTTGCAATCGACCCGAAAACCCGTCAGATCACGCCGATCAATCAGGTTCAAAGCCGCGGTGAAGAACCGACGCACTCCAGCCTGAGTTATGACGGCCGCTACCTGTTCGTTGCCAACTACGCAGTAAACCCTGAACCGGGCGGTGCGCTGACCGTGGTGCCGGTGGGTAAGGACGGCACGTTGAGCGAAGCCGTTCAGGTGCTGCCGCTGGGTCCTGGAAGCAAGGTCAACAGTGAGCGGCAGATGTCGTCCCATGTGCATCTGGCCGTGCCGACCCCGGATGATAAGTACGTAGTGAGCGCTGACTTGGGCGCTGACAAGCTGTTTGTGTATCGCTACGACGCGAGCCAGCCCAAGCCACTGCAGCCAGCCAAGGAGCCGACCGTGCAATTGCCGGGTGGCTCCGGACCACGTCACACCCTGTTCAGTGCTGATGGCAAGCATGCCTGGCTGGTGCTGGAAATGACGGCGCAGGTCGCGGTGTTTGACTATCATGACGGCGTCTTCAAGCAGACCCAACTGGTCGACATGAAGAACAAGGGCGTGGAAGAGAAAAACGGTGGTGGCGCCTTGCACACTTCACCGGATGGCAAGTTTCTGTACGTGACCAATCGGGGTGACGCGAATCAGGTCGTGGTATTCCGGATCGATCAGGCCAGCGGCAAGCTGGAAGAAATTCAGCGCCGTTCCCTGGAAGGCAAGGAGCCACGCGAGTTCGCCTTTGACCCGACTGGCAAGTACATGCTGTTCGCCAATCAGAAGAGCAACCAGATCGTGACCGTGCGCCGTGATCCGCAGAGCGGAAAGATCGGTGAAACGGTGCAGAAATTTGATGCAGATTCACCTTCTTATCTGCGTTTTCTGACTGACAAGTAAGCCTTTCCAGCTCCAGCCCTCTAGATACAAGGGCTGGAGCCGTTATCATTCTTGATGATATGGGTTAGTGCTACAAAAGATTTCTGCTGAACCACCCTCGGGCGTAAGTTTGAGTCACGGCCAAGACGGCTGACACTTCAAGCAAACGCTAACCGGATAACGAGGGGTGACCGACATGAATTTCAATCTTTTCTCCATCATTGCTGCATCGGCTGTTTCCGCAAGCGTCGCGCTTCCAGCCAGTGCCAGTGTCGATGTAACTGACAAAAAAGCCCACGCTGCTCAAACCTACACTCAGACCTACACCTCGAAATACCTGCAACAGAGCGCTAATTTCTACGCAGCGCTGGATCACAAATCCGCTCAATGATTCATCAGCCGTCACGCTTTCGCGAGCATGTTCGCCAACACAGGTCCCTGCGACTTACTGCCCACTGCGCGGCAGACCATGCACGGAATGTCAGGCGAGCCTGTTCGCGAAAGCATTGACGGCGATGGCGTATTCAAGACCGGACGCAGAGCGTCCAGAACGGCATGCGACGCGGAGCGCCGCACGATAGTTGAAAACGTCCAGAGCTACGGCACGATAGTTGAGATTATCGTTCCGCACGCTCCAGCGTGGGAATTCCGTTCGTGACGCTCCGCGTCACAGGTCTTTCAGTTACCCACCTCGATTGTGCTCAACCCATTCCCCTGGCGACGCACTTTGATCTGCACCGGAATCCGTTCATGCATTTCCTGTACGTGGGAGATCACGCCGACCTTGCGACCCTGTGCCTGCAAGCCGTCCAGTGCGTCCATCGCCAGTTGCAGCGATTCCGGGTCGAGGCTGCCGAAGCCCTCGTCGATGAACAGCGATTCGATACGCAGCGTGCTGGAGGCCATCGACGCCAGTCCCAGCGCCAACGCCAGCGAGACCAGGAAGGTTTCCCCACCCGACAGCGAATGAACCGAGCGTAGTTCGTCGCCCATTTCCGTGTCCATGACCAGCAGGCCGAGCATGCTGCCGCCGCGTTTCAGGCGGTAGCGGCGCACTAGTTGCCGGAGCTGCGCATTGGCGTGATGGACCAGCAGGTCAAGGTTGTAGGCTTGGGCGATCTTGCGGAATTTATCGCCTTCGGCCGAGCCGATCAGCGATGCCAGGCGTGCCCAGCGCAGGTATTCGTTATTGGCATCGTTGATGCGCGCCTGCAACTCGCTGTTGGCGTTGCGACGGCGCTGATCTTCGCTGAGTTCGGCACGCAGGTCGGCGCATTGCTGCTCGCCGAGCGCGGACTGTTCATGGGCCTGTTGCAGCGCTGCCGCCAGTTGCGTGCTGTCGCTAAGGTCGCTGTGTTGCGCCTGATGCTGTTGCAGGCGCTGATCGCGCTCCTGCAGCAATACTTTTGCCTGCTCCAGCGCTTTGTCGGTAGCGTTCAGTTGCAGACGCAGTTGCTCGACATGCGCGTCATCGTAGGTCAGCAGCGTGTCGAGCGCGGTATCGTCCAGCTCGGGATGCTGGCCGCGCCATTCGCTGATCTGCACATCAAGTTCAGCCAGTTCCTGCTGCAAGGATTGCTGTTGTTGCTGGGCGGACTTGAGTTCGGCAGCCAGCTGGATCAACTGGCTTTGAATCTGCTGCAGAGCCTCGGCGGCCGAGCTTTCGGTTTGCCTGGCTTGCTCGATGGCGTTTTCCAGCGCCTGTTGCCAGTGCTCGGCAGTCGCATGCTCGCCCAGCAAGCCGGTCAGTGCCTGCTGGCTGGCCTGTTGCTGCTCGCCTAGCCGGGCGACTTCCTGCGCCAGTTCGGTCTGGCGGTGCAGGCGAGTCTGCTGCTCGATCTGTTGCTTTTCGATCTTCTGCTGGCGCTCGCTCTGCTCCTGTTGCTCTTCGTGTTGCTGTTCAAGTTGATCCAGCCGCTGAGTCACCTGCTGCTCAAGCTGCATCACTGTCGCCGATGCATCGCTGCGCAGCCCTTCAAGCACGTGTGGCGAGACCAGCGGCGTGAATGCGCTCAGTTCTTCGTCCAGCCGCTGCCTGTCGACGTCCAGCTGCTTGAGCTGCTCGGCAACATGGCTCGCCGCAGTCTGACTGGCTTCTGTGGCTGCCTGAAGTTGCTGCTGCAAGCGGGCGGCGTCTTTCTGCAGGGTCAGCAACGCTTCCTGGCGTTGCTCGTCACGGGTGATGACTTCGCTCAGGTTATTCAATTGCTGGCTCAACCAGCTGTCACGCCTGCCTGGGTCGTGGTCGAGCAATTGAGCCGCGAGGGGATGAGATTCCAGGTCCGGTGCCAGGGTTTGATGGCGCAGGGTGAGCTGTTCGTGCTGACGCAGCAGCTCTTTCTGGCGGGCGATCACGCCGCCAACCTGCTCGCGCAATTGGTTGCGCTGTTCGGTCAGCTGGTCCACCGCCTTCTGCGCACTGGCCTGCTCGTTGTCATCATGTTGCGTGAGGCTTTCCAGTAACGCTTCCGGCTGATGCCAAGGGTGTTCGATGCTGCCGCAGACCGGGCAGGGCTGGTCGTCCTGCAACTGGACGCGCAATTCTTCAACGCTGGCGCTGCGGGCCAGGCGTTGACGTTCCAGCAGTTGCCGGGTAACGGTCAGGGTCTGTTCGGCGACGGTCAGTTCATCACGAACGCGAATGCCTTCGCTGTTGAGCTGTTCGCGTTGCTGCTGAGCGCTTTGCTGTTGCTGCGCCAGATCGGCCAGTTGTCGGTCTACGTCCTGCTGGCTGGTCCACAGACGAGCCAGGTCTTCGAACGCGCGTTGCTGCTTGCGATTATCCTGCAGCAGGCTGCCGAGAATCTGTACCTGTTCGGTGACCGCATCCACTTCGCAATCGGCTTCGCGGTACAGCAATTCCAGCGCGTTGCGTTGCTCGGTCAACTGTTGATCAGCCGTGCTGGCACGTTGCTGCAGTGCAGGCAGTTCACTCTGTCCGTGCTTGAGGCGGTTGGCGATCAGCGTGAGGGATTTCAGCCGGTCGCGCCAGGCGCTCCAGGCCTGAGCCAGGGGGGCCAGTTCGCTGCTGTGCTCCAGCTGCCCGGCAATACGTTCAAGGCGCTGCGAAACCTGTTGCTGCTGGTCGAGCAAAATGTTCAGGCTGGCCTGACCCTCAGTACAAAGCTGCCCGGTTTGCTGATGCAGGTCAGACACCTTGGTCAGTTCCTGAGCCAGGTGGTTAAGCGTGTTCTGTGTGTCAGAAGCCTGCTGCAACAGTGGCTTGGCGCTGCTGTGGTTTTGCTGGGCCTCCAGCAGACTGGCCTGCGCCTGGGTGCGGCGGGTCTCCAGTTGTCGCTGCTGATCTTGCAGCGAAGCCTGCTGTTGCTGATGCTGAAGAATCTGTTCCGCCAGCGGGTTGAGCTGGGCGTTCAACGTGACCCGACGCGCGAAACGGTGGCGTTGCGGGCCCAGGCGTTCCAGTTGGCCAAGGGTCTGACGTGCACCGCTCTGGTCGTCCCAGGCCTGTTGAGCACGGGTGATCGCCTCCTGCGCGGCAAGCTGTTCATCGCGCAGGCGGTGTAGCTCGATCAGCCACTGCTGTTTGATTTCCAGTTGCCTTTGCTGTGCCTGGTGCGCCTTGAGCTGCTGCTGTGCGTCGTTGAGGCGTTGCTCCAGTTCGGCCAGCAGCTCCGGAGCCAGCGGGACGATGTTGCTGGCTTGGGCGGTAAGGGTTTTAAGCGCTTCCTCGGCCTCTTTGCTCTTGCTGTAGGCGCGCCTCCCGAGCTGGCTGTAGATGGCGGTATTGGTCAGCTTCTCCAGCAGTTCGCTGCGTTCCTTATCGTCGGCCTTGAGGAAGGCGCTGAACTCGCTCTGGGCAAGCATCACGGCACGGGTGAACTGCTCGAAGTTGAGCCCCAGACGGTGCTCGATCAGTTGCTCGAATTCACGCTTGCTCTGGTTGCTGAGCACCTGTTCGCTGTCCAGGTCGGTCAGGATCTGGCGACTGGCCTGCAGCTTTTTGGTCGCGTTGTCGCGTGCGCGGTTGGTTTCCCAGCGGGCGCGATAACGGCGCTGATCGATGCCGATAAAGTCCACTTCTGCGTAACCGCTGCCCGTGCCACGCCGCAGCAGGGTGCGCGGGTCGCTGGTGGTGATGTCGCCGTCGATGTCCGGGACCTTGGACTGCCCGATACTACTCAGCCGCGGAATCGCTCCAAACAGCGCCAGGCACAAGGCGTCGAGCAGGGTGCTTTTACCTGCGCCGGTCGGGCCGGTAATGGCGAACAGACCGGCGCTGGCCAGCGGCTCGGCAGTGAAATCGATTTCA
The DNA here is from genome assembly GCF_032587795.1 of Pseudomonas syringae group sp. 247E2. NCBI lineage: Bacteria > Pseudomonadati > Pseudomonadota > Gammaproteobacteria > Pseudomonadales > Pseudomonadaceae > Pseudomonas > Pseudomonas syringae group sp. 247E2. Next base: position 1,129,593 of record NZ_JAWHPK010000001.1, read on the forward strand.
AACGGCCCGGCCAGCGAGGCAAGGTTTTTCAGGCGAATGGCAAGGATTTTCATGGCTGTTCGCTCTCCTGCTGGACTTCACGCAGCAGCGTGGCGAAATCGGTCAGGGTCTGTTCGTCGACCTCGCTACCGAAGTTGTCCTGCCAGGCACGGCTGAACAATTCTTGAGGCGTGAGCTGGTCCAGCTCGATCAGGGCGGCTTCACCTTCGTTGCCGTCGGCACTGCCTTTACCGGCGTATTCAGCACCGATGCGCACCAGCCGCACGGCTTTGCCTTGCAGCGCGGTTTCGATCTGGTTGCGCAGGTCCGGTTGCGGTTCATCAAGACGCACGCGCACTTCCAGCCACGGCTGGCGGTCCGGGTCGGCGAGCAGGTCAATGTCCGGCAGCGCCTTGAGCTGTACCAGCAAATCGGCCAAGGGCGCAGGCCCCAGGCGTTGCAGGTTGACGGCGCGAGGGATGAGCAACGGCTCGACACTGGTCAGCGTCTCACCGTCGCAATTGATCTCGAGAATCTGGTGCTGATAGCTGATTTCCGAAAAGGACAGCGGGATCGGCGAGCCGCTGTAGCGAATGCGCTCTTCACCATTGACTCGTTGCGGCTTGTGCAAATGGCCAAGCGCGACATAGGTGATGCTCGGTCCGAACAGACTGGCGGGCAGGGCTTCGGCGTTGCCGATGATCAGGCTGCGCTCGGAGTCTTCCGAGACCGAACCGCCCGCCATGTGCGCGTGGCTGATGGCGATCAGTGCCTGACCTGGCTGGCGCTTGAGGTTGGCTGCTTCGATCAGCAGCTCATGAACCCGACCAATACCGCGCAGGTAGTCGTCACCCAGCGTCGGGCCGGTGACCTCGGCAGGACGCAGGAAGGGCAGCGCCAGGCACCAGGCTTTGACGTTGCCTTCGGCGTCCGGCAACGGTAGCAGCAGGCGTTCGGCGTCCAGCACACCGTCGTCCAGCCACATTACCCTGCCCAGTGCGTGTGTGCGCAAACGGCGCATCAGGGGTGCAGGGAGTTCGATACGCGAGCCGGAGTCGTGGTTGCCTGCGATCATCACGATGGTCAGCAGCGGCTGCCGTTCATGGGCGTTGACGATGAAGTCGTACAGGCGTTCCTGCGCTTTGACCGGCGGGTTGACAGTGTCGAAGATGTCGCCCGCGATCAACAGTACATCAGGTTTTCGTTCGGCCAGACGGGCCAGCAGCCAGGTCAGAAAGCAGGCGTGTTCGAAATCCCGCTCCTGACCGTGCAGGTTCTGACCCAGATGCCAGTCAGAGGTGTGAAACAGACGCATTGGTTTACCTTGTCGTGTAGAGGTGTTGCCTGAGCTGCATCCTCACTTGGGATACAGCGGTGGCAACCCGGCATCGCCTGCCGGGTCCTTGATATGTTCGGCGGCGGGCAGCTTGCGCACGGCGCGCCAGAGGTCTTCACCCAGCCACAGCTTGCCGGTCTCGCTATAAAGCGCGCCGTTCAGACCGTCCAGTGCATCGGACAGCGGCACGAAACGCGCGGCCATTTCGGCCAGGGTTTCCGGCTGCTGGCGTGCCCACGCGTCGAGTGCCTGACGGGTGCCTTGAGGGTCGTTGGCCAGGCAGGCGCGTTTGAGGTCATCCAGGACGGTACGCGGGCTGGGCCCGGTCTGCACGGCCCGGGCGATTGCCGGCTGCCCGCGGGCCCGCCACCACAGGGCGAAACCGTAAAAGGTGGTGCAGGCCAGCAATAGCGTGCTCAGTTGCCACGGCCAGACCGGCGGGCCGATCACCGTCACGCCGCTCATGTCGTTGTTCACCGGCGTGTCCACTGCCAGGCCGGGGTTGCTGCTGATCTGCAGGGTACGTGCGGCCAGGCTGGTGTGTTCCAGGTGATCTTCACGGGTATTCCACCAGGTCACTTCAACCGCAGGCAGGTCAATTGCCCCGGCGCGGGTTGGCACCAGTGCCTCGCGTTCTTCGCGGGTGCCGATCAGGCCACGTTCACTGGGCAGGTTGCGCAGCTGTGGCTGATCCGGATAACGCCGCAGGCCGGGCACTTCGGTGGGCGGCAAGGGTGGCAGTTGCGCACCGGCCAGGCCTTCGGCCTTGAGTATGAGGGTGCGGGTCAGTGAGTCGCCGACCTGAGTGGTGCCTGGCTCGGGGCTCCAGCTCTCTTCAAGGCTGATACTGCGCGCCGGCAACCAGGCGACATCAGCCGGGTAGTCGGCGGGTTTGGGTTTGACGGTCAACGGCACTTCGGCGGACTTGACCCGTACCGATCGACCTGGTTGCGGGCCGAACGGGCTGGCCTCCTGGCCTTGCGAGCCTTCGGCAGGCGTCTGCACCAGCGTAGCGCTGAACACTTGTGCCGGTATCTTAAGCACGCCGCTTTGCTGCGGATAGATCGCGTAGCGTGTTTCGATCACGCCATGACGCACACCATTGATCAGCTTTTCGTAGGTGCGCGAATCACCCAGTTTTTCGACCCGTGCGTCCGGTACTTGCAAAGGGCTCAGGCTGCTGTCATCGAACAGCGACACCGAGTGGTAGACGCGCAGGGTCAGCACGGTCTGGGCCTGAACATAGACGCTGTCCTGATCGAGGCTCGCTTCGATGAAGATCGACGCCAGATGGCTGCCTGGGTCCTGGGGCTCGCTTTGCAGAACCTGTAGCGTCAGTGGCTGGCTTTTCAGCTCACCCAGTTGCAACGACGGGATCAACACGCTGCCGGTCTCGCGAGGCAGCAGGGTAACGATCCATCGAGTGGTGGCCTGACTGCTGCCGTCCAGGGTTTTCAGGCTGTTGAGCTGACGCGTATCGCGCACCTCGAAGCTGCTCTCCAAAGCGCTCATGTCCGGCTTGCCAAACTGGGTGACATCGTCGGTTTCCAGCGTCAACTCGACAGTTTCCCCGGCGTTCAGGCGCGTGCGGTCGACGCTGGCGGTCAGTTGCGCAGCCTGCAATGACAAGCTGATCAGGCTCAGCAGCAGGCCGATCAATAAGGTGTACACGCGACTCATCGGGTCTTTTCCTGATGTTGCTGTTCGTAGCGAAATTTGCGCCGCAGCAGCTCGCCCGGATCATCCGGAATCTGCCTCAGCCACTGTTCCAGTTCCTGACGCCGCTCGCCGGTAATAGGGGTGTCTGCGGCCTGGAGCGGTGGGCGGGTAGTTTGCTCGTCGTCCGCCGATTCGCCTGAGGTGGCCTGACCGCTGACGTCTGGCGGCAGGCTCTCGCTGGCACCGGGCTGATCCGAGCGGGACGGGTTCTGATCGGCTGGCGATGCACTGCTGTTGGGGTCCTGTGACGCTTGCTGGCCTTCTTCGCCCTGATCGGCCTTGTTCTGTTCATCCTCGGCAGGCTTCTGGACATCGGCCTTGTCCAGCAGGCTTTGTACCAGCGCCCGGTTGGTTTGTGCAGCGGGAAACTCCGGCTGGCGGTCCAGGGCCTGTTCGTAGGCATCCAGTGCTGCTGCCAGTTCGCCGCTGCGCGCCAGGGCATTGCCGCGATTGTAATGGTCGGCGGCGCTGTTGCCTTCGGCAAACTGCTGGGCGGCGCTGACATAGTCTTCGGCCTGGTAAAAGGCCACGCCTTTCCAGCGCGTGTCTTCGAAGCGTTGTGCGGCCTCGGCTGGCCGATGCTGTTCCAGTAGCCGCTGGCCCTGTTGATCGGGACGCAGCCACAGGTCCTGAAACTCAAACGCCTGGCTGTTTTGCGGAAACATGAACAGTAGCGGCAGACAGAACAGCCAGCCGCGCCGACCAGCCAGGGCTGCGATCAACAATAGCGGGAGCAGGAACCAGTGGCCCTGATCGGCCCAGGTATCGAGTTGCACGACCTGCCCGTCGCTGCTCATGTGCTGGGGGCTGGCCAGCAGGCCAAGGCTGCGCAAATCTTCTTCATCGCCTCGTGCCTGACGATAGCTGCCGCCGACCTGATCGGCGAATTCGTTGAGGCTGTTGCTGTCCAGGCGCGACACCAGAATGGCGCCCTGATCGTCCTTGAGCAGGCTGCCGTTTTCCTGCATGACCGGCGCGCCGTCAGCCGTACCGATGCCAAGGATCAGCAACGGCGGCGATTGCCCGCGCAACGCCGTACGGATGCCCTGACGTTCCTGTTCGCTAAGTGAAGAGGTGATCAGCAGAATTCGCCCTTGGCCCAGTGCGCCCTGTTTCAGCAGGTGCAGGGCTTTCTGGACCGCCAGATCGGCACGCTGGCCGGTCATGGGCATGATCGACGGCCTGATGGCTTCCAGCAGATTATGGCTGGTGATCAGGTCATCGGACAGCGGCACCAGCGTGTGCGCGCTGCCCGCATAGACGACGATGGCGGTCTGCGCATCGCTGCGCTTTTGCAACAGGTCCAGCAGTTTGCGTTTCGCCTGTTCCAGGCGGGTGGGCGCAGTGTCGGTGGCGAGCATCTGCGGGGTGAGTTCAAGTATCACCACCAGCGGATCGACCGGTTTCTGGCTGATCTGTTCGACGCGTTGCCAGCTGGGGCCCAGCAACGCGAAAAGCGCCAGCAGCCATGCCAGCCCGAGTGCGATCCACGGCAGTTTGCTGTTGCTGCCGCGCCCACCGTTGAGCAGGACGGCATGAAAATGGGTCGGCAGAAGCATTTGCCAGCGTCCGGCGCGTTTCTGCCGATGCCAGAGCCGCCAGATCAACAGCGCCAGCAACGGCAGGATCAGCAGCCACTCGGGGCGAAACCAGTGCGGCCACAGAGAGGCGATCATCGCGACCTCCAGAGGCTTTTGACGCGCTCACGCCATTTGACGGAGCGCACGACAGTCAGCAGGCGTTGCAGCGCATTGTTTGGCCACAGTTCACGCAGCACCAGTAGCACACTCAACAGCAGGGCTGTTGCCAACGGCCATTGATAAAGCGTCTGCGCCGGACGTGCCTGGGTGGGTTGCTGGGCAACCGGCTCCAGGCTGTCCAGGGTGGCGCGAATCTTTTCCAATTGGTCGCCGTCGCGAGCACGGAAATACTGGCCGCCACTGAGACTGGCGATTTCCTTGAGCGTCGGCTCGTCCAGATCAAGGCTCGGATTGAGGCCGAGGACGCTTTGTAGCGCGTCCTTGTCGGGGTCCGCGCCAATACCGATAGGGTAGATTTTTACGCCTTCTTCGGCAGCCAGCCGCGCGGCAGTGATCGGATCGATCTGACCGGCGTTATTGGCACCGTCGGTGACCAGCACCAGCACGCGGCTGGTGGCCGGGCGCAAGCGCAGGCGTTTCAGGCCCAGACCGATAGCATCGCCAAGCGCAGTGTTCTTGCCTGCAATACCGATTTTTGCCTCGTCAAGCCAGACCCTTACAGTGCGCCGGTCATAGGTGAGCGGTGCCTGGACAAAAGCCTGAGTGCCAAACAGGATCAAACCAACCCGGTCGCCCTTGCGGCCCTCGAGAAAGTCACCGAGCAACTGTTGCACCAGCACCAGTCGGCTGACTTCATCGCTTTTCCACTGCATGTCCGGGTAGTCCATGGAACCGGACACGTCGACCGCCACCAGCAGGTCGCGCCCGCTGGCAGCCACTGGCAGTGGCTCGCCCAGCCATTGCGGTCGCGCGGTGGCAATCAACAGCAACAGCCAGATCAGCAGAAAGGGCGCACGCTGTCTCCAGACCGGCAGATTGGCCTTGGCGCGGCGTCCACTCAGCCCTTCGAGTTCACTGAGAAAACTGACCTTTAGCGCCGGCTCGCCGCTGTCGGCCATGGGCAGCAGGGCACGCATCAGCCACGGCAGCGGCAGCAGGGCGAAAACCCAGGGCCAGACGAACTCAAACATGTTTGCGGATCCAGGTATCGACCGCCTGAGTCAGCCCGGTGATCGCCTTGTCGTCCAGCTTGCACTCGGGCTTGTAGGCACCTTCGACCAGAATCATCCAGCGCGTCAGGCCTGCCGCCGGACAGCGATTGTCGAGGAATGCCAGCCATTTACGGCCGTTCAGCGTGTGGCTCTGGCTATGCGGATAATGGTTGCGGCACAGGCGTTTGAGCAAGCCGTTGATCTGCTGCAGCCAGGCACCTGCCGGAGCGCCATCGTATGGCTTGGGCAAGCTGGCGAGTTCCGCCAGGGCGGCGAGGCGAACCGGGTCCAGCGGTTGTTCGCTGCGAACCTTGCGCGCCTTGACTGGCAGCAGTACACGCAAACGCCACAGGCCCCAGCCTGCTGCCGGGATCAGCAACAGCAGCAGCCACCAGCCCGGGGCAAGCGGCCAAAAGCCGACGGCATCGGGAGCAATCAGCGGCTCGAGCTGATCAAGCGGATTCATTTGCGCTTCACCGGACGCTTTGCGTTGAGGTATTCGCGCAATTGTTCAACGAGTTCCGCCTGGGTGCTCAAGGGCATGAGCAATACCCGCAGTTTCTGCGCGAGCAATTCCCAGCGCGCAGAGCGGTCTTCGCCCTGCTGCCGGTAGGCGCGGCGCAGTTCGGGGTTGAGGGTATCGAGTTCCAGCTGCGCGCCGCGTTCGGCAAAGCGCAGCAGGCCCGCAGCGGGCAGCGCGCGGTCCAGTGGGTCGGACAATGGCAGCAACAGCAGGTCGCTGTGGCGTGACAGCAGGCTCAACTGTTGTTCGGCAGCATCGGAAAGGGCGCGTTCGTCGCACAAAACGATGACCAGGCTGCCAGGGCGCAGCACTTCCCGGGCGCGACGCAGCGCAGTGCCGAAGGCATCGCGGTCCGCCGGGATCTCGGTGTGCAGTGACTGATTGACCCGCACCAGTCGGTTGAGCAACTGCAACAGGCTTTGTTTGCTGCGTCGGGGCTTGATCTCGTAGTGCTCGTTATCGCCGAACACCAGCCCGCCGACCCTGTCGTTGTGTTCCAGCGCTGCCCAGCCGATCAGCGCGGCAGCCTGGGCCGCGAGTACCGACTTGAACATCAGGCCGGAGCCGAAGAACAGTCGACGGCTTTGCTCCACCAGAATGAAAATCGGCCGCTCGCGTTCTTCGTGGAACAGCTTGGTGTGCGGCTCCTGAGTGCGTGCGGTCACGCGCCAGTCGATGCTGCGCACGTCGTCGCCAGCCTGATAGACCCGCACCTGATCGAAATCCACGCCGCGCCCGCGCAGTTTGGAGGGGTGCAGGCCGATCAACGGGCTGCGTTGGCTGGGCGTAGAGAACAGCTGCACTTCCCGCACCCGATGACGCATTTCGATCAGCTCGCTGAGGCTGACGCGGATGCCCGGCTGGGGGATCAGGTAGGGTTGCATGGGCTCAGGCGACGGCCACGACGTCGAGAATGCGCTGAATCACGCGATCCTGATCGATACCGGCAGCTTCGGCTTCGAACGACAGGATGATCCGGTGGCGCAATACATCGAACAACACTGCCTGAATGTCTTCGGGGCTGACGAAGTCACGTCCGGCCAGCCAGGCATGTGCGCGGGCGCAGCGGTCCAGCGAAATGGAACCACGCGGGCTGGCACCGTAGGCAATCCACTCGGCCAGCTCCGGGTCGAACTTGGCCGGGGTCCGGGTGGCCATGACCAGTTGCACCAGGTACTCCTCGACCGCATCGGCCATGTACAGGCCGAGAATTTCCTTGCGTGCGGCAAAGATCGCCTGCTGGCTGACACGGCGTTCCGGCTTGGTTTCGCCATTCAGGGCTTCGCCACGCGCCTGTTGCAGGATCTTGCGTTCGACGGCGGCATCCGGGAAACCGATCTTGACGTGCATCAGAAAGCGATCGAGCTGGGCTTCGGGCAACGGGTAAGTGCCTTCCTGCTCAATGGGGTTCTGGGTGGCCATGACCAGAAACAGCGGTGACAGGTCGTAGGTGCTGCGGCCCACGCTCACCTGGCGTTCGGCCATGGCTTCGAGCAACGCTGACTGAACCTTGGCCGGCGCACGGTTGATTTCGTCGGCCAGTACCAGATTGTGGAAGATCGGCCCTTGCTGGAATACGAAACTGCCGGTTTCAGGGCGATAGATTTCCGTACCGGTGATGTCGGCAGGCAGCAGGTCGGGGGTGAACTGAATGCGGTGGAACTGTGCTTCGATGCCTTCTGCCAGTTCCTTGATGGCCTTGGTCTTGGCCAGGCCGGGTGCGCCTTCGACCAGCATGTGACCGTCGGCAAGCAGGGCGATGAGCAGGCGTTCTATCAGCTTTTCCTGGCCAAGGATCTGCGTTGAAAGAAAGGTTCGCAGCGCAATCAGCGCTTCACGATGTTCCATCGGTGACGGTTCCTGGCAGGGTGATCAGCTGTGTCTGGTGACTGCTGAGCTGGGGGCGATACTTTAATCCATCCAGGCAGGTATCGACTAACGACTACCGCGTTTTTTATTGCATTTAGAGACGCATACGTCATTTAACTGGGAATTGCCCTACATGTTCTGTGTATGGGCGTGTAGGACGACAGGGTCAGGCCGTCGAATGCGGCAGGGTTAGAGCCGATAGAATTCAGCGGCGTTATCCCACAACGCCTGACGGGCGCCGCCTTCACCCAGTGCGTCGATCAGCAATTCGATATCGTCAGGCTGGAAAGGGCGGGGCGCTCGCGTGGAGGGCAGGTCGGTGCCGAACATCAACGCATTTGGATTGGCGGCATGGATATCCCTGAGTGCTTCGCGCACCGGAAAGTCAACGCGTCCAAAACCACAGGCCTTGACCCGCACACCGCGCTCGGCAAGTCGCAGCACCACGGGCAATCCTTCGGCGCTCAATCCCAGGTGATCGATGCTGATCGCTGGCAACTTCAGCAGACGGGTTTCTATTTCTGCCAGTTCTCGGGAGTCGATGTACAGCTCCGAATGCCAGCCTGCGCGTTCATGCACTCGCACGGCCAGCGCTTCCAGCTGGTCGAGCTGCTCCGAGCCGCCACGCTTGAGGTTGAAACGCAGGGCGCGCACGCCTGCAGCATTGAGGGTGTCCAGTTCAGTATCGGTGACACTGGCGGGCAGTTGAGTGACACCGACGAAGCCCGGCCCCAGCAAGCGCAGCGCCTGAAGTAAATAACCCTGATCAAAGCCCTGAAAGGACCCGGACACCACCGCGCCGCCCTGAACGCCCAGCGGCTGGACCGTCGCAAGGTAGTCTCCGACGCCGAACGGGTCCGGCAGGTAGCTGTTATTGGCTATCAGCGGGAAGTGCGGGTCGATGATATGGCAGTGTGCGTCGAAAATGCGGTTCATGACGGGCTCCTTTACGGCGAAGTACTCACTCTAGCGGTTTTGCCCGTTAACTGATCGTGCTGGTGTACTCGCCCACGTTTTCAAGAATGATCTGTAACGTGTGGTGAACATCCTGCAGCTCGGCTGCGTCGGTGCCGTGGAGAATTTCATACTGGTGGTGGCCATCGAGCTGCTTCGCGTCCTCCGGGGTGATTTCCACCAACAGGCGCTCGGCACTGAAGCTGACTTTCAGGCTGGACACATTAAGTGACTTTTCATCGCTGACAGTGATTTCCACTTCGTTCTCGTCCGGGAAGCGGGTCAGGGAAAACAGCACGCCGTTCTCTGCGTGGCAGCAAAGCAGCGCCATGTCGTCGTATTCGTCGTCGCACGGGTTGGCGATGAGGCTGGCGGTCTTGATTTGCATGATGTGGCTCCGGGTCTTGGCAACTGAGGCGTGAGGGGGATTTTGCCAGTCCCGAGTAAATTTTGTCGGGGATGTTTGGCACCATCGTGCGGATTTTAACGCGACCTGATGACCGAATATGTCGCAGCCTCGTAAGCAGCACGCCGTCAGCTCTCGTTAAGCTGCATGGCAGACGAGTGGTGTACGGTGTCGGATGCGCGCAGCTTTTTTTATTCCCGCATTCAAATGTGACTACCCTGACACTGCGCGCGTTAGTACTTTAGCTTTACACTCGATCAGGTTATGCCCACGCAAGTGAATGTAAGGGCACACCGGTCGCAACACCTTCTTCAAGCCTCCCCAATAAAAGCCAAAGCGGAGTACCACAGATGGCGTTCTTCACCGCAGCCAGCAAGGCCGACTTCCAGCATCAACTGCAAGCGGCACTGGCTCAGCACATCAGCGAACAGGCACTGCCACAAGTGGCGCTGTTTGCCGAGCAATTCTTCGGCATCATTTCCCTCGACGAACTCACCCAGCGGCGTCTGTCCGACCTGGCAGGCTGCACCTTGTCCGCATGGCGCCTGCTGGAGCGTTTCGAACACGCTCACCCGCAGGTCCGGGTCTACAACCCTGATTACGAGCGCCACGGCTGGCAGTCGACTCATACTGCCGTTGAAGTGCTGCATCACGACCTGCCGTTTCTGGTCGACTCCGTGCGTACCGAGCTGAACCGTCGCGGTTACAGCATCCACACCCTGCAGACCACCGTACTGAGCGTGCGTCGCGGCGCTGCTGGCGAACTGTTGGAGCTGCTGCCCAAGGGCACCACCGGCGAGGACGTGCTGCAGGAATCGCTGATGTACCTGGAGATCGACCGCTGCGCCAACGTCAGCGAGTTGAATGTGCTGGCTCGCGAGCTGGAGCAGGTGCTGGGCGAGGTGCGTGCTGCCGTCGAAGACTTCGGGCCGATGAAAGCGCGTCTGCATGAGCTGCTGGCCAGTATCGATGCCAACGAATCCAATACCGACGTCGAAGAGAAGGCCGAGATCAAGGTCTTCCTGCAATGGCTGGTGGATAACCACTTCACCTTTCTGGGTTATGAAGAGTTTGAAGTACGCAACGACGCCGAAGGCGGCCAGTTGGTGTATGACGAGTCGTCTTTCCTGGGGCTGACCCGACTGTTACGCCCCGGTCTGACCCGCGAAGAGCTGCACATCGAAGACTACGCAGTGAAATACCTGCAAGAGCCGGTGCTGCTGTCGTTTGCCAAGGCGGCGCATCCAAGCCGCGTACACCGTCCGGCCTATCCGGATTACGTGTCGATCCGGCAGATAGACGCCTCGGGCAAGGTCATCAAGGAATGTCGCTTCATGGGCCTGTACACCTCGTCGGTGTATGGCGAGAGCGTACGGCAGATCCCGTACATCCGTCGCAAGGTCGCAGAAGTCGAGCGCCGTTCCGGTTTCGACGCCAAGGCGCACCTGGGCAAGGAGCTGGCGCAGGTCGTCGAAGTGCTGCCCCGTGACGATCTGTTCCAGACGCCGGTGGATGAGTTGTTCACTACGGTCATGTCCATCGTGCAGATCCAGGAGCGCAACAAGATTCGCGTGTTCCTGCGCAAGGACCCATACGGCCGTTTCTGCTACTGCCTGGCTTATGTGCCGCGCGACGTGTACTCCACCGAAGTGCGTCAGAAGATCCAGCAGGTATTGATGGATCGCCTGAAAGCCAGCGATTGCGAGTTCTGGACGTTCTTCTCTGAATCCGTGCTGGCGCGTGTGCAGTTGATCCTGCGGGTCGATCCGAAGGTCAATCTGGACATCGACGTTGCCCAGCTGGAAAACGAAGTCATTCAGGCCTGCCGCTCGTGGAAAGACGACTACGCCAGTCTGGTGGTCGAGAGCTTTGGCGAGGCCCACGGCACCAACGTGCTGGCCGATTTCCCGAAAGGTTTCCCGGCCGGCTACCGCGAGCGCTTTGCTGCGCATTCGGCGGTGGTCGACATGCAGCACGTGCTGAGCCTGAGCGAAACCAATCCGCTGGTGATGAGCTTCTATCAGCCACTGGCTGGTGGCCGCCAGCAATTGCATTGCAAGCTGTATCACGCCGACACGCCGCTGGCACTTTCCGATGTGCTGCCGATTCTTGAAAACCTCGGTCTGCGTGTATTGGGCGAGTTCCCGTATCGCCTGCACCACGCCAATGGTCGCGAATTCTGGATTCATGACTTCGCCTTCACCTATGGCGAAGGTCTGAACCTCGATATTCAGCAGCTCAATGACACCTTGCAGGATGCGTTCGTGCATATCGTGCGCGGCGACGCCGAAAACGATGCGTTCAACCGTCTGGTGCTGACTGCCGGTCTGCCTTGGCGCGACGTGGCGCTGCTGCGTGCCTATGCGCGCTATCTGAAGCAGATTCGTCTGGGCTTCGATCTGGGCTACATCGCCAGCACCCTGAATAACCACACCGACATTGCCCGCGAGCTGACGCGTCTGTTCAAGACCCGTTTCTACCTGGCGCGCAAGCTGGGTTCCGACGATCTGGATGACAAGCAGCTGCGTCTGGAACAGGCGATTCTGACTGCCCTGGACGACGTTCAGGTGCTCAACGAAGACCGCATCCTGCGTCGTTATCTGGACCTGATCAAGGCCACCCTGCGGACCAACTTCTATCAGGCTGATGCCAACGGGCAGAGCAAGGGCTATTTCAGCTTCAAGTTCAACCCGCGCCTGATCCCCGAATTGCCAAAGCCGGTGCCCAAGTTTGAAATCTTCGTCTACTCGCCGCGTGTCGAAGGCGTGCACCTGCGCTTCGGCAACGTGGCGCGTGGCGGCCTGCGCTGGTCTGATCGCGAAGAAGACTTCCGTACCGAAGTGCTGGGCCTGGTAAAAGCCCAGCAGGTGAAGAACTCGGTCATCGTGCCGGTCGGCGCGAAGGGCGGTTTTGTGCCGCGTCGTCTGCCGACCACTGGCAACCGTGATGAGGTGCAGGCTGAAGCGATTGCCTGCTACCGCATCTTCATCTCGGGGCTGCTGGACATCACCGACAACCTCAAGGAAGGTGTGCTGGTACCGCCGGTCAATGTGGTGCGTCATGACGACGATGACCCGTATCTGGTAGTCGCAGCCGACAAGGGCACCGCGACCTTTTCCGACATCGCCAACGGCATCGCCATCGACTACGGCTTCTGGCTGGGTGACGCGTTCGCGTCCGGTGGTTCGGCCGGTTATGACCACAAGAAGATGGGCATCACCGCCAAGGGCGCGTGGGTAGGCGTGCAGCGTCACTTCCGTGAGCGCGACATCAATGTCCAGCAGGACAGCATCAGTGTGATCGGCATCGGCGACATGGCCGGTGACGTGTTCGGCAACGGCTTGCTGATGTCCGACAAGCTGCAACTGGTTGCCGCATTTAACCACCTGCACATTTTCATCGATCCGAATCCGGACCCGGCCAGCAGCTTTGTCGAGCGCCAGCGCCTGTTCAATCTGCCGCGCTCGTCCTGGACCGACTACGACACCAGCATCATGTCCGCTGGCGGCGGGATCTTCCCGCGCAGTCTCAAGAGCATCGCCATTACCGAACAGATGAAGGCGCGCTTCGACATCAAGGCTGACAAGCTGACCCCGACCGAATTGCTCCACGCGCTGCTCAAGGCTCCGGTCGATCTGTTGTGGAACGGCGGTATCGGCACCTACGTCAAGTCCAGCGAGGAATCGCACGCCGACGTGGGCGACAAGGCCAACGATGCGCTGCGCGTCGATGGCAACGAGCTGCGCTGCAAGGTGGTGGGCGAGGGCGGCAACCTGGGCATGACCCAGCTGGGCCGTGTCGAGTTCGGCCTCAATGGCGGCGCGACCAACACCGACTTCATCGACAACGCCGGTGGTGTGGACTGCTCCGACCACGAAGTGAACATCAAGATCCTGCTCAATGAGGTGGTGCAGGCCGGTGACATGACCGAGAAGCAGCGCAACCAGCTGCTCGAAAGCATGACCGACGAAGTGGGCCACCTGGTGCTGGGTAACAATTACAAGCAGACTCAGGCACTGTCGCTGGCAGCACGCCGTGCTTACGAGCGGATTGCTGAATACAAGCGTCTGATGAATGACCTGGAGGCCCGTGGCAAGCTCGACCGCGCCATTGAGTTCCTGCCTGCTGAAGAGCAGATCGCCGAGCGGGTGGCGGCCAAACAGGGCTTGAGCCGTGCCGAACTGTCGGTATTGATCTCCTACAGCAAGATCGACCTCAAGGAAGCGTTGCTGGAATCCCGAGTGCCGGATGACGATTATCTGGCGCGCGATATGGAAACTGCATTCCCGCCGTCGCTGGGTGCCAGATTTTCAACGGCCATGCGCAGTCATCGTCTGAAACGCGAAATCGTCAGCACCCAGATTGCCAACGATCTGGTCAACCACATGGGCATCACCTTCGTGCAGCGGCTCAAGGAGTCGACCGGTATGAGTGCTGCGGCTGTGGCTGGTGCTTACGTGATTGTGCGCGACATCTTCCACCTGCCGCACTGGTTCCGTCAGATCGAAGCGCTGGACTACAAGGTTTCCGCCGAGATCCAGCTGGCGCTGATGGATGAACTGATGCGTCTGGGGCGTCGTGCGACGCGCTGGTTCCTGCGCAGCCGTCGCAACGAGCTGGATGCCGGTCGTGACGTGGCGCACTTCGGTCCGCACCTTGCTGCACTGGGCCTCAAGCTTGACGAGTTGCTGGAAGACGGCCCTACCCGCGAGATCTGGCAGACGCGTTATCAGGCTTATGTCGAAGCCGGCGTGCCGGAACTGTTGGCGCGTATGGTGGCGGGTACGACGCATCTGTACACGCTGCTGCCGATCATCGAAGCCTCCGACGTTACCGGGCAGAACGCTGCCGACGTGGCCAAGGCGTACTTTGCCGTGGGCAGCGCGCTGGACATCACCTGGTACTTGCAACAGATCAGCAGCCTGCCGGTGGAAAACAACTGGCAGGCCCTGGCGCGTGAAGCGTTCCGTGACGATGTCGACTGGCAGCAACGGGCGATCACCGTGTCGGTCCTGCAAATGGCTGACGGCCCTTCGGAAATCGATGCGCGTCTGGCCCTGTGGCTGGAACAGCACTCGCTGATGGTCGAGCGCTGGCGTGCCATGCTGGTCGAGCTTCGTGCGGCAAGCGGCACGGATTACGCCATGTACGCCGTTGCCAACCGTGAGCTGCTGGACCTGGCCATGAGCGGGCAGAGCCTCACGATCTGATCCGCTTGTAACCGGTAGAGCCATGAAAAAACCGCATCGAGAGATGCGGTTTTTTTTGTGGTGCGACAAGCATGGCGCGTTGCGCCTAAGCGCAACCAGCTTGGATGTGGTGTTCCGTAAGGAGGTCGTCTCGGTCTGCATGATGGCCGTGCTGATTGTCTTTTTTGTATTGCTGGCAGGGCTCTTTAGGGCAGAAAGGGGTCAGATTCACCCACACATTGTTTCAGCCGGGCAATAACCTTAGGAGATGTTTTTTCGATATCGACCCTACCAGCCTATCAAGGTAGATGTCTATCGTTGCCCAGCGCTTAGGTGTGATGTCGATGCATTTTCGTAAACCTCTGTCGGTCCACCAAAAGAACACCATGAAGAAGTTCTTATCAGGGAATACATGACCAAACTCCGATGTCGCCTCCCCCGGTAGCATTCGCTGTCGTGTAATCTGGTCGTGAGTGTTCCAAATTAAGCGCAGTTCGTTCGGGGTTTCTTTAGGGTAGTGGACAATTACGCCGGGAGCAGCAAAATACCAAGCCACCAGCGGAGCTATCAATAGGAAAAGGAACAAGTAACGGACCTTGATTTTTTTGCATTTGTGCTCAATAACACGTGTTCCCCATTCTTGGGCGGCTGGTTGGGCACCTTAAGGCCGGAAAGGATCAGCGTCACCCTCACATCTCTTCAAGCGAGCCATAACGTCAGGGCCAGTTTTAGCAGTTTCGATGCGGCCTCTGCCATCGAGGTAGATGTCGATCACGCCGCCCCATTTTGGCGTAATTGCTATACACCTCCGCAGACTCTTTTCATTCCACCAATCAAAGTTCATAAAGAATTTCTCATTGGGGAAAATATGCCCGGTATCGTATGTGCCCTGACCCGGTAGCATTCCTTCTTTATGGATGTTGTGCTGGGTGTTCCAAATCACACGAAGCTCGTCTGTAGCTTCTTTAGAATAATGGACACGAACGACTGGGGTCGCCACGTACCAGAACAGCGCTGGAATAACTATGAATGCCCCAATAAGATACCGGGCCTTAATATTTTTCACAGACATGGACACTGGCGCCATCTCCCCATTCTGACGGTGTGACAGCGAGTACTTTGTCCATGATCATTCTTGCCGTGACGCCTCCGTTTGGATTCTCATAGAAGAGTTTAACGCCAATGCTAATAGAAATCCGATCCGGGACGTCATCCCATGCGCGCATCCCTTCTACGCCCTCAGTGGCATGAGGTCCTTTGAGTCTCTGATCTTCTTTGGCTTCGAATATCTGCTCTCCCCACCGTCGTAATTGATCAGAAACAATCTGCTCGACACCCGCGCCGTCTAAAAGGACGCTCTCACTGAGTCCTCCGGCCATGCCCACATAGCCGTAATGAATGTTGGACCAAATATCGTAGTAGTAGTCGTACTTGCCTTGCCTATGGCGATACCTGCCAAACTTCGCGTGGATCTTTGGTTTGTGGTCCCAATCACGACCCTGGCCTACTCGCTCAGTCCAAAGGATCATGGCTGCCGCCACGTTTGAAGCGCCGATAGCTTGAGGGCTGGTGTTCCCTATTTGGGCGTACCAAGGCAGGTCCATTTTTTTACGAGTCTCTTCCGCAACGTCATAGTTGAGCAGCTTATTCATCTTCAAGACGGAGGAGTGGTGGATATTGTTGTTCATCTCGTCTGCGATGTAGGTCGCCAGCTTTTCCATCATGTTCGGATGCGTACAGCCTTCAGGTCCATCATTTGGTACAGCTTCCTCTTCAGGTTTCTCACGGGCCGCATTTGGATTTACCAAAGCGTTCGCCGCCAAGGCTTTCTCCGTGAGCTTCGGGTCAGCCAACAAGGTCGCCATCTTCTCGTCGTCCACGGAACCGTCTGGTCGTAAGGCCCCCAGCGCCATGAAGTTAATAATGGTCGCGCCACCCGCGTCACCCATGACGAAGCCGCCACCAACATTATTGGAGCCCGTGATGATTGTCCCGCCGTGACTGGTTGGGCTTCCCAGGTGCGCCATAGGACGGCCATTCACTTGAATAGAGGGGAAACCCGAAGTGATGACCGCCCCGCACCCACAGGTATCACCCACACGTGCCGCGCCCATGCCGTTGATGTTGACGTCACCGGATGCAGAAGTGATTGGCGTTGTACCGTGACCCGGCAATGGGCAGGCGTGCTTGTCACCCAATCGAGCTGAAAAAATCATTGCAGGCCGTCCTTATGTCTTTGATCCGTAAACAATAACCAGCGTTTAGTTGACGCATGGGAGGCTATCGGAAACGTGAAAGGTGGTCTGTAGGAGAAGTCTTAATTTTCGCGTAGTGCCTTGAGAATCTGATCGGGATGTCATCTATATTTCTGGCTGTGCTGGGTGACATCGTTGTAGTGGTAACAAATCTTAGTGCCTGAAAGGTTCTGGCTGGTCGGCGGGGGGTGGTGTGAGAGGACGGCGGGTGTGAACCCGCCTCCTACTCGATTCTGCATTTATAGGTCTCGGGCCCTCAATCAGGCCGCCGCAGACAAGTGCTCATAAAGAATCGTTGCGCCAACCACGATCAGCACGATGCCGCCAACGATTTCAGCGCGCTTGCCGACCATGGTGCCGAGCACGCGACCGAGCATCACGCCAATGGTAACCATCACGGTGGTGGCCAGGCCGATAGCCAGCGCTGCGGCCATGATATTGACGTCGACAAACGCCAGGCCTACGCCGACCGCCAGTGCATCGATGCTGGTGGCGAATGCGGTGACTGCCAGTATCCAGAAGGAGTGTGAGCCGGGTTTTTCCTGCTCTTCATCGTCATCGTGCTTGATGCCGTTGTAGATCATGTGCAGGCCCAGCACCAGCAACAAGGTGAAGGCGATCCAGTGGTCCCAGCTTTCAGCAAAGCGGGCAGCGACCTGGCCGATGCCCCAACCGATCACCGGAGTGATGGTCTCGATAGCGCCGAATATCAAACCGGTACGCAACGCTTCGATAAAGCGCGGTTTATGCAGGCTTGCCCCTTTACCAAGGGCCGCAGCAAAGGCGTCCGTGGACATGGCAAGCGCGAGAAAGAGGAGGGAAATCGGGTTCACGGTTATATCCAGTCGGGCTATGAGTCAACGACGCAACCACACGCCCGACTTTAGGCATGGATGCATCGTTGGTCTCGCCAACCAGAAGGTGTCCGCACCACGGCATGCAGCCGAGAATGTTGATGCGAACGCTCAGTGACCGGAGTCAAGAGCAGGCTACTCCCCAACAAGGGCCGCTACTATAGCCATCCGGATGTGAAAAATATATGTACGGGGATGATTCAAACCAAAAAAACCCCATCACAAGGATGGGGTTCTTTTAACGCCTGCTTTCGTGCTTACACTTGAACGGCCGGGATGTTGGCGTTCGCAGCGGCTTCACGGAACTCGGCGATCTGATCGAAGCTCAGGTAGCGGTACACGTCCGCTGCCATGGTGTCGATCTGGTTGGCATAGCCCATGTACTCTTCGACGGTCGGCAGGCGACCCAGAATCGAAGCAACGGACGCCAGCTCGGCGGAGGCCAGGTAGACGTTCGCGCCGTCACCCAGACGGTTCGGGAAGTTACGGGTCGACGTCGACACTACAGTCGAGTTCGGTTCCACGCGTGCCTGGTTACCCATGCACAGCGAGCAGCCCGGCATTTCCATACGCGCGCCAGCCTTACCGTAGATGCCGTAGTAGCCTTCTTCGGTCAGTTGGTGAGCGTCCATCTTGGTCGGCGGCGACAGCCACAGACGCGTTGGCAGCTGGCCCTTGACCTGATCCAGCAACTTGCCCGCAGCGCGGAAGTGGCCGATGTTGGTCATGCAGGAGCCGATGAACACTTCGTCGATCTTCTCGCCCTGTACCGAAGACAGCAGGCGGGCATCGTCCGGGTCGTTCGGCGCGCAGAGCACAGGCTCTTTGACGTCGGCCAGATCGATTTCGATGATTTCGGCGTACTCGGCGTCCTTGTCGGCTTCCAGCAGCTCCGGGTTGGCAACCCAGGCTTCCATCGCCTGAGCACGACGCTCCAGGGTGCGCGGATCACCGTAACCCTGTTCGATCATCCAGCGCAGCAGGGTGATGTTCGAATTCAGGTATTCGATGATCGGCTCTTTGGCCAGCTTGATGGTGCAACCGGCAGCCGAGCGCTCGGCAGAGGCGTCGGACAGCTCGAAAGCCTGCTCGATGCTCAGGTTGTCGAGGCCTTCGATTTCCAGGATGCGGCCGGAGAATGCGTTCTTCTTGCCTTTCTTCTCTACGGTCAGCAGGCCAGCCTGAATCGCGTAGTAAGGAATGGCGTGAACCAGGTCACGCAGGGTGATGCCGGGTTGCATCTTGCCCTTGAAGCGAACCAGGATCGACTCAGGCATGTCCAGCGGCATGACGCCGGTGGCAGCGGCAAACGCCACCAGACCGGAACCGGCCGGGAAGGAGATACCGATCGGGAAGCGGGTGTGCGAGTCGCCACCGGTGCCGACGGTGTCCGGCAGCAGCATGCGGTTCAGCCAGCTGTGGATGATGCCGTCGCCTGGACGCAGGGAAACGCCGCCGCGGGTCATGATGAAGTCAGGCAGCGTGTGGTGCGTCTTGACGTCGATAGGCTTCGGATAGGCTGCAGTGTGGCAGAACGACTGCATGACCAGGTCGGTCGAGAAGCCCAGGCATGCCAGGTCTTTCAGCTCGTCGCGTGTCATCGGGCCAGTGGTGTCCTGGGAACCGACGGTGGTCATCTTCGGTTCGCAGTAGGTGCCAGGACGAACGCCTGCAACGCCGCACGCCTTGCCGACCATCTTCTGCGCCAGGGTGTAACCCTTGGTGCTTTCGGCTGGCTGGTCAGGGGTCTTGAACAGGTCGAACTCAGGCAGGCCCAGTTCGGCGCGTGCCTTGCTGGTCAGGCCGCGGCCGATGATCAGCGGAATACGGCCGCCTGCGCGAACTTCGTCGAGCAGCACCGGGGTCTTCATTTCGAAGGTGGTGATGACTTCGTCGCTGTCGTGCTTGCACACCTTGCCGGCGTACGGGTAGACGTCGATCACGTCACCCATGTTGATGTTCGAGACATCGAATTCGATTGGCAGGGCGCCAGCATCTTCCATGGTGTTGTAGAAGATTGGGGCAATCTTGCTGCCGAAGCAGAAACCACCGGCACGCTTGTTCGGCACGTAAGGAACGTCGTCGCCGAAGAACCACAGTACCGAGTTGGTTGCCGATTTACGCGAGGAACCGGTACCGACCACGTCGCCGACGTAGGCAATAGGGAAACCCTGACCGCGCATTTCTTCGATCTGTTTCATCGGGCCGATAGAGCCCTGAACGTCTGGAACGATGCCGTCACGGGCCATTTTCAACATGGCAAGGGCGTGCAACGGGATATCCGGACGGGACCAGGCATCAGGTGCCGGGGACAGGTCATCGGTGTTGGTTTCGCCGGTGACCTTGAAGACGCGCAGGCTGATCTTGTCGGCCAGCGTCGGACGCTTCTTGAACCACTCGCCGTCAGCCCAGGACTGCAGGACAGCCTTGGCGTGAACGTTGCCGTTTTTGGCTTTTTCGGCCACGTCGTGGAAGGCATCGAACATCAGCAGGGTGTGCTTGAGCTGTTCGGCGGCGACCGGCGCGAGGGTGGCGTCGTCGAGCAGTTCAACCAGAGTGACGATGTTGTAGCCGCCCTGCATGGTGCCCAACAGTTCGGTTGCACGTTTTTTGTCGATCAGGGGAGAAGTGGCTTCGCCCTTGGCCAGGGCAGACAGGAAACCGGCCTTGACGTAAGCGGCTTCGTCAACGCCTGGCGGAACGCGGTTGGTGATCAGATCGACAAGGAAAGCTTCTTCGCCAGCCGGGGGATTCTTCAGCAGCTCGACCAGGCCTGCAGTTTGTTCGGCGTTAAGCGGCTGGGGCACGATGCCCTGGGCGGCACGCTCTTCGATGTGTTTACGGTAGGCTTCAAGCACAGTATTAACCCTCATCAGTGGTCCCAAATGGGTGTCCGGGACGCTCATCCAGAAATCGTCCGTACCCACGCAAGGCTTATTGAGCCTTGTTGGCAGGGTGTCGGCGATTCCTAACAGAAGCTGTTTTCAAAGTTTTACGCCTGCAGAACGGGGGGAGTGACGGTCGACACGGCCATTCTTGATGAGGGAATGGCCTGTCGACGCCGCAATGCGGGGTTAACCTGACTGTGCTCGTGACGCTTTGAAAACAGCTTCCAACGGACATTGGCGCCTTAAAAGGCTCGCTGATTCTACGCCAAAACTTCGCTAAAGGTAAGTTAGCCCCTACATCTTCGGGGGTGAACTTGCTTAGACAAAGGGCTAACATGAGCCCCTGTTTCGCCTTCCCCAGTCCTGCCTGACATGCCTGATTACATTATCAAAACCCCC
The DNA here is from genome assembly GCF_032587795.1 of Pseudomonas syringae group sp. 247E2. Classification (NCBI taxonomy): domain Bacteria; kingdom Pseudomonadati; phylum Pseudomonadota; class Gammaproteobacteria; order Pseudomonadales; family Pseudomonadaceae; genus Pseudomonas; species Pseudomonas syringae group sp. 247E2. The sequence continues at coordinate 1,150,716 of NZ_JAWHPK010000001.1, forward strand.
TGCGTCGGCCTTTGCTCCACTGTTTACGGGGACCTGGTGTGCCGTGGCTGCAAGCGGTTCCACCACGAGGTCATCCACTGGAACGGCTATAACGAGGATGAAAAAAGAGCGGTATGGCTGCGTCTGGAACAATTGCTGGTCCAGGTGATGACTGCCAAGCTTGAAGTCTTCGATGCCGACAAGCTGCGCGCGCAGCTCACCCAGCGCAAGATCCGTTTCGTGCCGCACCAGTCCGAGTATTGCTGGGCCTACCAGTTGATCGCGCGCGGCGCACGGGTCATCAGTCAGGTTGAGGCCTACGGCTTTGTGCTGCTGCCGGAGTTTCGTGACTGGACGCTGCCGGAATTGCGCGATGCGATCGATCGCGAGTTTTTCCTGCTGTCCGAGGCGCATTATCAGCGTTACATCGCACCGGGCTTTCTGCGCGATGCGTTCGGGGCCTGATCAGGCAGCCGTCCTTCACTGCATGCATTTGTATCGCGAGGCATCGTCGCTCCTCGTATAATGCCGGGCTTTGTCTCTCTGTCATTCTGTGAGCTTATGTACCCGATCCCCGAAATCGAAGCCTTTCTGCTTTGCCGCACCCCCGACAGCTGGGTTCAGGCCGCGTTGCGCAACCTGGATATCTTGCTGATCGACCATGCGAACAATGAGAAGAAGGCGGCCGGGGCTGCGTTTCAGTTCATGTTTCAGTACAACGACAAGTTCGACCTGTTGAGCAAGATGTCGCGTCTGGCTCGGGAAGAGCTGCGCCATTTCGAGCAAGTGATCAGCATCATCAGAAAGCGCCAGATCCCTATGGCCAACATCAGCTCGGCGCGTTATGCCGGAGCGCTGCGCAAACTTGTGCGCAATCACAATCCTTACCGACTGACCGACGCGCTGATCGTCGGTGCCATTGTCGAGGCCCGTTCCTGTGAGCGCTTCGCTGCGCTGGTGCCTCACCTGGACGAAGAACTGGCCAAATTCTACGGCGGCCTGCTGAAATCCGAAGCGCGGCATTTTCAGGATTATCTCAAGCTGGCTTACAGCTACGGCGACAAGGCTGATGTCGATGCCAAGATCGAGGAAATCCGTCTGGCCGAGCGTGAGCTGATCGAAAGCCCTGACGAAGAGTTTCGCTTTCACAGTGGTGTGCCCGTCGCCGCCTGATTCCCCGCGCGCACCTTCAAAAACGACCGCCTTGCCAGCGGTCGTTTTTTTATGGGTATTTAGTAAGCAAGCTAATAAATGCTTTGACAACGGCTGCCTAGGCAGTAATATTTTGCAATCACTGCCTAGGCAGCTATCTGGATGACTTCTTGAAACATTTCAGCCCCGACAATTTCGATTCCAGCCTGATCGGGCTGCTGGTCGGTCGTACCAATGCGCTCAAAGACCGCATGCTCGACAAGTACCTGCTGCCTTATGACGTGACGTTCGCGCAGTTCAAGGTGCTGATCATCATTGCCCAGTTCTCGACCGACACCCCTGTGGAATTGTGTCGTCACCTGTCGCTGGACAGCGGTTCGATGACCCGCATGCTCGATCGTCTGGAGCAGAAAGGGCTGGTCGTGCGCCAGCGGTCAGCGACTGATCGTCGCCAGGTGCGCCTGGCGCTGACGGAGCAGGGGCAGGCGCTCTCGGACCTGCTGCCGCAGATTGGTGCGGACGCCATGAATGACACCTTTGCAGCGCTCGACAGTGATGAGGTCGAGACCCTGACAAGGATTCTCACCAAGGTACTGGTGGCCGCCGATGACCACATCACCCTGACTCGTCTGAGCTTCAACCCCAAAGCTAAAAGCTGAGCGGCAGACCTGTCGGCAGGCGTGCGCCTGCCGCTCGTTCCTGTCTCGCCGCTTCGCTGATAAAAAGGTAACTGCCATGGCCACTGCCGCCACTGAAAACACATCTGCCCCGTCCTCGCAGCAAACGCCGAAGCCCGGCAAGCGCAAGTTCCTGCTGATCGGGCTCGCCGTCATCGTCGTGATTCTTGGTTTGGCCATCTGGGCCTGGTACGAGTTTTACGGCCAATGGAGCGAAGAGACCGACGACGCCTACGTGAATGGCAATGTCGTCGAAATCACCCCGTTGGTTACCGGAACCGTTATCAGCATTGGTGCCGACGACGGCGATCTGGTGCACGAAGGGCAGGTGTTGCTCAAATTCGACCCGAGCGATGCCGAAGTTTCGCTGCAAAGCGCCGAGGCCAATCTGGGTAAGGTTGTGCGTCAGGTGCGTGGTTTGTACAGCAATGTCGATGGCATGAAGGCACAACTGGCTGCGCAGCGCACCGCCGTGCAGACCGCTCAGGAGAACTACAACCGTCGGCGCAGTCTGGCTGCGGGCGGGGCGATTTCCCAGGAAGAGCTGTCGCATTCCAGAGACAGCCTGACCAGCGCGCAAAGTGAGTTGAACAACATTCAGCAGCAGTTGAGCACCAGCGTGGCGCTGGTCGATGACACGGTTGTTTCTTCACATCCCGACGTCAAGGCTGCTGCCTCCCAGTTGCGTCAGGCCTTTCTGGCCAATGCACGCAGTACGCTGGTAGCGCCGGTCACCGGTTATGTGGCCAAGCGCAGCGTGCAACTGGGCCAGCGCATCCAGCCGGGCACCGCGACCATGGCTGTGATCCCGCTGGATCAGTTGTGGATCGATGCCAACTTCAAGGAAACCCAACTGGGCAAGATGCGCATCGGTCAACCAGTGGAGATCAGCTCCGACCTGTATGGCAGCGATGTGAAGTACAGCGGCACCATCGACAGCCTGGGCGCAGGCACCGGCAGTGCCTTTGCGCTGTTGCCGGCACAGAACGCGACGGGTAACTGGATCAAGATCGTCCAGCGTGTGCCGGTCCGTGTACATATCAACCCTGAAGAGCTGGCGAAGCATCCGTTGCGCATCGGTCTGTCGACCACCGTCGAGGTCAATCTGCATGACCAGAGCGGTCCGGTGCTGGCGCAACAGCCGCGCAAGCAGGCCGCTTTCAGCACTCAGGTTTACGCCGCGCAGCTGGCCGACGCTGATGCGTTGATCGCCCGTCTGATTCACGAGAACAGTGCTTCCAGTGGCAAGACTGCCGTTCAGCGCTGAACCGCCAATCCGTGAACCCCGGCCACTTGGCCGGGGTGTCGCACTCGTCTTCAGGGATTTGCGATGAGCAACAACGCCCCCGCTTCTTTTACCCCGCCAAGCCTGTTGCTGTGCACCATCGGTCTGTCGCTGGCGACCTTCATGCAGGTGCTCGATACCACGATTGCCAACGTGGCGTTGCCGACCATCGCCGGCAACCTGGGGGTCAGCTCCGAGCAGAGCACCTGGGTGATTACCTCGTTCGCAGTCAGCAACGCGATTGCCTTGCCGCTGACCGGCTGGCTCAGTCGTCGCTTTGGTGAGGTGAAGCTGTTTCTGTGGGCAACCATTCTGTTCGTGATGGCGTCGTTTTTGTGTGGCATTTCCCAATCCATGCCGGAACTGGTGGGGTTCCGGGCGTTGCAGGGCATGGTGGCCGGTCCTCTGTATCCGATGAGCCAGACATTGCTGATCGCGGTTTATCCTCCGGCGAAAAGGGGCATGGCGCTGGCATTGCTGGCGATGGTGACGGTGGTTGCGCCTATCGCCGGGCCGATCCTCGGTGGCTGGATCACTGACAGTTACAGTTGGCCGTGGATTTTCTTTATCAACATCCCCATCGGCTTGTTCGCTGTGCTGGTGGTGCGTTCGCAGATGGCTAAAAGGCCGGTCAGCACTGCTCATCAACCGCTGGATTACATCGGCTTGCTGGCCTTGATTGTCGGTGTCGGTGCGTTGCAGATAGTGCTCGACAAGGGCAATGATCTGGACTGGTTCGAGTCGAACTTCATCATCTTCGGTTCGCTGATTTCGCTGGTCGCGCTGGTCTTCTTCGTGATTTGGGAAATGACCGACAAGCACCCGATCGTCAACCTGCGGCTGTTTGCCTACCGCAATTTCCGTATCGGTACGCTGGTCATGATCGGCGGCTATTCAGGCTTCTTCGGTATCAACCTGATTCTGCCGCAGTGGTTGCAGACCCAGATGGGCTACACCGCGACCTGGGCGGGGCTGGCCGTCGCGCCGATTGGCATCCTGCCGGTGCTGATGTCGCCCTTTGTCGGCAAGTACGCGCACAAGTTCGACTTGCGTCTGCTGGCAGGGCTGGCGTTTCTGGCGATGGGGCTGAGCTGTTTCATGCGTGCCGGCTTCAATACCGACGTGGATTTCGAGCACGTAGCGATGGTGCAGTTGTTCATGGGCATTGGTGTGGCGCTGTTCTTTATGCCGACCCTGAGCATTCTGCTGTCCGACCTGCCGCCCAATCAGATCGCCGACGGCTCGGGACTGGCGACCTTCCTGCGCACCTTGGGCGGCAGCTTCGCAGCCTCGCTGACCACCTGGATCTGGATCCGTCGCGCCAACCAGCATCATGCTTACCTGAGTGAAAACATCAGCACCTTCGACCCGACAACCCGGCACGCCCTCGACAGTCTGGGCGGCGCGAGCCCGCAGGCCTACGCCCAGCTGGAACGCACCCTCAACGCGCAGGCCTACATGATGTCCACGGTGGATTATTTCTACCTGCTGGGCTGGGTATTCGCGGGGCTGATACTGCTGGTCTGGCTGGCCAAACCGCCGTTTGGCGCCAAGGCGGGGCCAGCGGCGGGGGGCGGGCACTAGTTGCTATGCGCCTGGCTGAACCGAGCCTTGGCCAAACCTCCCCAGGGCGCTTTTCAACCGCGATGGCACTGACGACGCAGAGTGCGACTGCATTACCATGCGGAGCTTGGGAACGATAAATCAAATGCCGTCTTCGCGACTAAGCGAAGCGTCGCCCGGTCTGCTCCCGCGCCCAGCCAGACCTCAATGCCGCCAGAACGCCGGCACACACAGCACCAGCACGGTAATGATCTCCAGGCGGCCGAGCAGCATGCCGCCGGAGAGAATCCATTTGGCAGCATCGGGCAAGGTAGAGAAGTTGCCCGCAGGCCCAATCACCTCGCCCAGCCCCGGCCCTACGCCGGACACAGTGCTGGCAGCGCCGGTCAGTGCAGTCATCCAGTCCAGCCCGAGCAGCGACAACATCAATGCGATCAGGCAGATGGTGATGGTGAAGAAAAACGAAAAGGTCAGAATCGAGCGAACGATTTCGTCGTCCAGTCGATGGCCGTTGTATTTCTGCTTCATCACCGCGCGTGGGTGAATCAGTTGGTTAAGGTTGGTCTTGAGCAGGATATAGGCGACCTGAAAGCGGAAGATCTTCACCCCGCCCGCCGTCGAGCCCGAACAGCCGCCGATGAAACCCAGATAGAAGAACAGCATCAGCGAGAAGTTGCCCCACAGGCTGTAGTCACCGAGCGCAAAACCGGTAGTCGTCACCACCGACGTCACGTTCAGGGCCACGTGACGCAGCGCCTCGGTCCACGGCAGGTCGGTGGTGTTGGCGTACCAGACGGTCATTACCAGCCAGGTGACCAACAGCAGCCCGATCAGCCCCTGCACCTGCTCATCCTTGATCAACGCCTTGCGATTACCGCGCAGGGTCGCGACATACAGGGTAAAGGGCAGGCTGCCGAGGATCATCACCACAATCGCGACCCAATGCACCGCAGGCTGCGGCCACTTGGCCAGCGACAGGTCGGAGGTGGAGAACCCGCCCGTGGAAATGGCTGACATCGCATGGTTGATCGCATCGAACAGGCTCATGCCCGCCGCCCAGAAGGCCAGGCTGCCCAGCGCGGTAAAACCGACGTAGGCCAGCACAATGAACTTGGCCACCATGTGCGAGCGGGGCATGACCTTTTCCGAGCGGTCCGACGATTCGGTCTGGAACAGGCGCATGCCACCAATACGCAGCAACGGCAGAATCGCCACGGCCATACCGATAAAGCCGATACCGCCAAGCCAGTGCAGCATCGAACGCCAGATCAGAATACCCGGTGACATGCTGTCCAGATGGCTGAGTACGGTCGAGCCGGTGGCGGTGATGCCTGACATGCTTTCAAAGAACGAATCGGTGTAACTGATGTGCTGGGTCAGCAGAAAGGGCAGGGCGGCGAAAATGCACACCACGATCCAGCTGGAGACGGTCAGCATGTACATGTCCCGCGGGCGCAACTGGACGTTGTCGGGGCGTCCGGGCACCACCAGCGCCAGGCCGGCGATAAAGGTGATGGCGCTGGCCCACAGAAACTCGCGCAGGTCCTCGAAACGGTCGTAGATGACCAGCGTAGCCATAGGCACGATCATGGCGACAGCCAGGGTGATCAGGAAGATGCCGATAATGAAACCGATGATGCGAAAGGTCGGCAACGACATGAATGGCTCGGGCGGGTGTGAGGGAAGGCGCCATTCTACCCGCGCTTGAAGGCATGTAAACCAGTGCAGCCAGGGGCAGGGTTCGACAGAGTGGGTAAGGAATTGTCCGTCGCACTCGTTATTGACGGTAAACAGGCTCTAGAATGCTCGATCACTTTTCAAGGAGACCGCCCATGCAGGCGCTCGACGTTTTGCTCAATCGCGTATCGGTTCCGCGACTGGTCGACCCGGCCCCGGATGCTGCGCAGCGGGAAATCATGTTCGGTGCGGCGCTGCGCTCACCGGATCATGGACAGCTCAAGCCTTATCGTTTCCTGACCGTCGAAGGCCCGGCGCGTGATCGCATGGGCGAGCTGCTGGTGGAAGCGCTGCAGCAAAGTAGCGGTGAGATTACCCCGCAGGCGCTGGAAAAGGCCCGTCTGGGACCGTTGCGCGCACCCTTGGTCGTGGTGGTGATCGCTCGCTTGCAAGACCATTTCAAGGTTCCGCGCTCGGAACAACTGATCACCGCCGGGTGCGCCGCCCACGGCGTGTTGCTGGCGGCATATGCACTGGGTGTCGGCGCGGTCTGGAGGACGGGTGAGCTGTGCTATACGCCACACGTCGCCAAAGGGTTCGGGCTTGAGGCCGACGAAGAGGTAATTGGCTTTCTATACCTCGGCACCCCGCAGAACCCGCCGCGCGAAGCCCCGAAAGTCGACGTTGGCGGGTTTGTCAGCGAGTGGCAAGGCTAAACAGATGATGAGCTGAGCGGTTCTCTGGGCAGATCCAGCGTGGCAATGAAGCCGCCGTCCGGGTGATTGCCCAGTATCAGGCTGCCGCCATGCCGTTCCGCTGCACGTTTTGCAATCGCCAGGCCCAGACCGTGTCCCGGCGTCGTCTGGCCGGGCGCGCGATAAAACGGCTCGCCCAGTTGTGCCAGATGTTCGTCGGCAACCCCCGGGCCATGATCGCGGACGCTCATACGGACGTAATCGCCGACCTGAGTTGCCTGCAGATCGATGCGCTGACCGGTGGAGTTGAAGCGCAGCGCGTTGCGCAGCAGGTTGTCCAGCGCACGTTCGATCATGTCCGGCCAGCCTTTGAACTGCAGGTTGTCCTGCACCTCGACGCGAATGTTCTGGTCGATACCGTCCAGTTGGGTGTCGTTCTTCAGGTGCTGCAGCAGTGCTTCGAGGTCGACAGGCTCAGGGCCGCGAAGCTCGGCGTCGAGGCGCGCCAGGGCCAGAATCTCGCTGATCAGCGCCTCCAGTCGGTCGCATTCACGACCCAGCCGTGGCCAGAGCTTTTCCCGCTCAGCGGGCTCCGCACGTTCAGCCAGCGCCAGGGCGATGCGCAATCGGGCCAGCGGTGAGCGCAATTCATGAGACACATCGCGCAGCAACTGGCGCTGACTGCCAATCAGGCTTTGCAGGCGCGCGCCCATGCGGTTGAAGTCCTTGGCCAGCACGCCGAACTCGTCACGCCGATTGGCCAGTTGGCCGAGGCTGTGCTGCTGATAGCTGGTCTGCCCCAGATCATGCACAGCGCCGCGCAGACGGCTCAGCGGTCGGGTGATCGAGAGTGTCACGAACAGGCTGAAAAGGGTCAGCACCACCAGTGCAATGCCCAGCGCACTCAGCGGCCACATCAGGCTCTGGCGGTGCCACTCGTCGAGCTCCGGGTGTGGAACGCGGTAGATGAACAGGTACGTTTCACCGGTTTTCGGGCTGCTGTACTCGGTGGCCAGACGGCGCCAGGGCAGTTTGCGGCCCTGATCCTCGTCGGCCTGCTGTCGAGCTTCCAGCGCGGCTGCGCGCGGCGGGAAAGTGCCACGCACCATAGGCTCGCCGCTGTCGCTGAGCACTTGTGTGTCGATACGATTGCGACGTTTGATCTCCTGAAGAAATTCCTGAGCGCTATCCGCGCCCTTGTCCTCGAAGCGTTGCGTCCACTGCTCGGGCAACGAGTTGAGCACCGGGTGACGACTGAGGATCCACGCATCCTGATTGAGCATGTGCCCCATGAGCACCGACAGGCCGCCTACCAGAGCTATGGCCAGCCAGAAGCTGGCCAGGATTCGCCAGAACAATGAACGCACGGGATTTCCTCGGTCTCAGTAAAAAAGCCCGGCATGCGCGTGCATGCCGGGTTGTGTTCAGCTTATCGGGCCGCGAGGCCTGATGATTACAGCGTTTTTGCCGCTTTTGCTGCTTTCCAGGCCTTGAACTCGGCCCATTCGGCGCGACGCTCATCTTCTTTCTTCTTGATTTCGTCAAACAGCTTCTGCTGGTCAGGCCTCAGCAGAGCACGAACTTCGCTGTCGGTCTTGGAGCGTTTGGCTTCGATTTCGTCGTGCATTGCTTTCTGGTCGGCAGCAGGCATTTTTTCCAGGTAGCTTTGAGTGATTTCGCGGCGCTCGTGCCGTTGCTCGCGCATCAAGCGTTCGATCTGCTGACGCTGTTCACGTGTCAGGTCCAGCTCGGCCATCGGTCCCATCGGGCCAGGGCCGCGATCCATACGTGGGCCAGGGCCAGGGCCGCGGTCATCGCGATCCATGTGCATGGCAGGTGCGTCAGCATCCGGGCCACCGGCAGGTGGCGCTGGTGGCGCGGCCATGGCAATGGTCGGCAGGGCAGTGGCAAACATCAAAGCGATCAGGGTCTTGCGCATGGTGTATCTCCTTGTCTCTAGTGCGGCTCGATGCCGATGAGCCCAGTTTAGGGAGATCAAGGTCAAGCGCAGTCAGCGCTTGGTAAAGCTTGTGTAAGGGGGCAGTTGCTTACAAAGCATAATAATAGCCGCGGCTGCGCAGGGCGACGATGCGTGGACGACCGTCAGCGTGAGGGCCGATTTTCTTGCGCAGGTTGCTGACGTGCATGTCGAGGCTGCGGTCGTAGAGCGTCAGTTTGCGGCCCAGCGCCAGTTGCGCCAGCTCTTGCTTGTCCAGTGGTTCGCCGGGCTGGCGCATCAGTGCTTCAAGCAGACGGCTTTCGGAGACGGTGAGGGTCAGTTCCTTTTCGTCGACACTGACCACGCCGCGCATCGGGCTGAAGGTCAGGTCACCCAGTTCCAGTTGCGTAGACGACGCCACCGGGTGACTGCGACGCAGCACGGCGCGCAGGCGGGCGGTGAGCTCACGCGGGTCGCAGGGTTTTGCCAGGTAGTCATCAGCGCCCAGTTCAAGGCCCAGAATGCGGTCCAGCGGTTCGCCGCGTGCCGAGAGCATGACCACCGGCAGGTCCGGGTGGTCATTGCGCAATTGCTTGAGCAGTTCCAGGCCGCTGCCATCAGGCAGCATCACGTCCAGCACCACGGCCGCCGGAGCTGCATCGGCCAGAGCCTGACGCGCACTGGCCCCGTCGTGACAGGCGCGCACCTGAAAGCCTTCCTGGCTCAGCCAACTGCTCAGCAGTTCGCACAGCTCCTGATCATCATCAATTAGTAACAGCTCGCTCATGACTCACTCAATTTAGCCACTGCCGACGTTGCCTACGCCAACCGCTGACCAATATACCGCACAGAAGGGCGAACATCGCAACGCCACCGCCTGCGACGAACCATTGTTGTTGCTCGGTCAGCAAGCGAGGAGGCGCTGCCGACAGTGCTTCTTTGAGCTGCAACTTGAGCTTTTGGTTCTCTTGGCGCAAACGTGTCAACAAGGCGTTGTCGCGTTCCGGATCGACGTTTTGCAACTGCCGTGTCAGCTCGTCGCGCTGACGCTCGCTGTCCTTGAGCCGCAACTGAAGGTCGGCAATCTGATTGGCGGGGCTGGGCAGGTGCAAAGGCTGCACTGCGCCGCTCTCATTGACCGTCTCGGCGTTCACCTGAAACCCTGTCGCCATCAAAACTGCCAACAGACACCACGTACCTGAACGCATCTGAACTCCCTTTTACCGAGCCGTATAAATTCGCACATTGAGCAGGGTATCGGCAGGGTGTCAGGAAGGATGAGCAAGAGGCGGGGTTCAATACGGCTATGCCTCGGTTGAGGCAGAGCCGTAAGGGTGTCAGAGGAGGTGATCAGGGCAGGACGAGCTTGAATGGCTTGACCACGACATTGGCATAAACGCCTGCCGCAACATATGGATCGGCTTCGGCCCACGCCTTGGCGTCGCTTTGCGATTCAAACTCGGCCACGATCAGGCTGCCGCTGAAACCGGCAGCACCCGGGTCGTTGCTGTCGACTGCCGGGTGTGGGCCGGCCAGCACCAGACGGCCTTCATCCTTGAGCGCGTTTAGGCGCTCAAGGTGTGCCGGGCGCACGCTGAGGCGTTTTTCCAGCGAGTTTTCGACGTCGGTGGCGATGATTGCGTAGAGCATGTCAGTCCTCGGATTTGGTCGTATTGGGTGCGGTGTCGTGCAGATGGCGTGACAGGTAGATCCCCTGGCCGACCAGGAAGATCAGGGTCATGCCCAGGCTGCCGAATACTTTGAAGTCGACCCAGAACTCCTGATAGGTGAAGGCCACGTACAGGTTGGCCGCGCCGCAGAACAGGAAGAATACGATCCAGGCGATGTTGAGCCGGGTCCAGATCGCCGCTGGCAGGGTCAATGCATGGCCCATGATGCGCTGGATAAGCGGGCGGTCACCGATGAAATGACTGCCGGCGAAAGCCACGGCAAATAGCCAGTTGACCACCGGGGCTTTCCATTTCAGGAAGGTTTCGCTGTGGAAGGCCAGTGTCAGACTGCCAAACACCAGACAGGCGACCAGTGTGAGCCACTGGCTTTTTTCCAGCTTGCGCTGTTTGAGGTAAAGAATGCCGTAGACCACCACCGAACTGATGATCAGCATCGCCGTTGCGCTGAAAATGCCGCCTACCATATAGGTATTGCCGAGGATATCCACGGCACGCGGCTCGGTTTTGTAAACGATGAAAAACAGGAGCAGCGGGATGAAGTCGATGAATTGTTTCACAATGGCAGCCAGAAGCAGGATGTGGCGGCATAATAACAAACATCAATGAACACGAAAGCACCACTATGAATGTTGACCTGCACTGTCACAGCACCGCTTCCGACGGGGCGCTCTCGCCCACGGCACTGGTTGCCCGTGCTCATGAAAACGGCGTGCGCGTCCTTTCGCTGACCGACCACGACACCCTCGAAGGGCTTGAAGAAGCCCGCGCGGTAGCGCATTCATTGGGCATGCAGCTGGTCAACGGGGTGGAGCTGTCCTGCACCTGGGGCGGTGCGACCATCCATATTCTGGGCTATGGATTCGATACCCAGGCCCCGGCGCTGACTGAAGCTATCAGCCGTTTGCATGAGGGACGCTGGCTGCGTGCTGAAGAAATCAGCCGCAAATTGGCGATCAAAGGTATGCCTGGCGCGCTGGAAGGTGCTCGCGCGATCCAGCAGGAGCTGGGTGACAGCGGTAATGCGCCTGCGCGTCCACACTTTGCTGACTTCATGGTGCGCGCAGGTTTCGTCAAGGACCGCGCCGAGGCGTTTCGCAAATGGCTGGGGGCTGGCAAACTGGGCGATGTGAAGCAGCACTGGCCAACGCTGGAAGAAACCGTCGCCACCTTGCGGGCATCGGGTGCATGGGTCAGCCTCGCGCATCCTTCACATTATGACTTTACTCGCAGTAAACGGCGTAAACTGGTCGGCGATTTCGTCCAGGCCGGTGGACACGCCATAGAAGTGGTCAATGGCATGCAGCCTGCCGATCAGGTTGGGACCCTTGCCATCCTTGCACGCGAGTTCGGTCTGCTGGTTACTGCCGGCAGCGACTTCCACGGTCCTGGCAACTGGGGCGAGATCGGCACTTATCGTCCCGTGCCTGAAGATCTACCGCCTTTGTGGTGCAGATTCAAACATGAACAGCCTACTGCCGCCGTCTGAACAGGAAGTTACCGTGAGTCAATTTTTCCAGGTCCATCCGGAAAACCCGCAGCCGCGCCTGATCAAACAGGCCGCGGAAATCATAAAAGCCGGCGGGCTGGTGGTGTACCCGACAGATTCGTCCTATGCGCTGGGTTGCCAGATCGGTGACAAGAGCGCCATCGAGCGTATCCGCCGTCTGCGTCAGCTGGACGACAAGCACAACTTCACCCTGATGTGCTGCGACCTGTCGCAACTGGGGCTTTTTGCCAAGGTCGACACCGGCGCTTTCCGCGCACTCAAGGCGCACACGCCGGGGCCGTACACCTTTATTCTCAACGCCACTCGCGAGGTGCCGCGCCTGGTGCTGCACCCCAAGCGCCGCACCATCGGCCTGCGCGTGCCGAGCCACCCCATTGCCCAGGCCTTGCTCGAGCAATTGGGCGAGCCGCTGATGAGCGTCAGCCTGATCATGCCGGGTGACACTGTGCCGCTCAGCGATCCCTACGAGATGCGCCAGATTCTCGAGCATCAGGTGGACCTGATCATTGATGGCGGGATCGGCGGTATTTCGGCGTCCACAGTCATCAACCTGGCTGGTGGAGAGCCCGAAGTGGTTCGGGTTGGCTGCGGTGATCCAACGCCGTTCGGTGAACGCGCTTAATGACCGTCGTCGAGTCCGTCGACAGCCAGGCAGACGCCCAGCAGGAGCTGCCGTTCGCACTGGTCTACGGGCGTGCGGTCACGCAGATGCCGCTGGACCTGTACATCCCGCCCGATGCGCTTGAGGTCTTTCTTGAAGCGTTCGAGGGGCCGCTCGACCTGCTGCTGTACCTGATCCGCAAACAGAACATCGATATCCTCGATATTCCCGTGGCCGAGATCACCAAGCAGTACATGGGTTACGTCGAGTTGATGAAAACCGTGCGCCTGGAGCTGGCGGCCGAATACCTGGTCATGGCCGCCATGCTGGCTGAGATCAAGTCGCGCATGCTGCTGCCGCGCTCGGCGGAAGTCGAAGAGGAAGAAGGCGACCCGCGCGCCGAGCTGATTCGCCGCCTGCAGGAATACGAGCGCTTCAAGGCCGCTGCTGAAGGTATTGACGGCCTGAGCCGGGTCGGCCGCGATGTCATCGTGCCGAAACTGGACGCCCCCGAAGCCCGCGCGCGCAAGTTGCTGCCGGATGTCAGTCTTGAAGAAGTGCTGATGTCGATGGCCGAAGTGCTGCACCGCGGCGACATGTTCGAAAGCCATCAGGTCAGCCGCGAGGCGCTGTCGACGCGTGAGCGCATGAGCGACGTGCTGGAACGTCTCAAGGGCAGCGGTTTTGTACCGTTCGCCGAGCTGTTTACCGCAGAAGAAGGTCGTCTAGGCGTGGTCGTGACATTTATGGCGGTGCTGGAGCTGGTCAAGGAATCCCTTGTCGAGCTGGTCCAAAACGAGCCCTTTGCGGTGATCCATGTCCGGGCGCGAGCCGAGTAGAGCAAGAACACACCCATGAACCTCAACGAACCGCGTGAACTGGCCCCGTTGCTTGAAGCCTTTCTGCTGGCCTCCGGAAAGCCGCAGACACTGGAGCGGCTGTATGAGCTGTTCGAAGAGGGCGAGCGTCCCGAACCGCCGATTTTCAAAAAAGCGCTGGAGGTGCTGCGTAAGTCTTGCGAGGGGCGTGCTTTCGAACTCAAGGAAGTCGCCTCGGGGTATCGCCTGCAGATTCGTGACCGGTTCTCCCCTTGGGTCGGACGGTTGTGGGAAGAACGGCCGCAGCGTTACTCCCGCGCCATGCTGGAAACCCTGGCTTTGATCGCTTATCGCCAGCCGATCACGCGGGGCGAAATTGAAGACGTGCGCGGTGTTGCGGTGAACAGCCACATCGTCAAGACCCTGCTGGAACGCGAGTGGATTCGGGTGGTGGGCTATCGTGACGTGCCCGGTAAGCCGGCGATGTTTGCCACCACCAAGGGTTTTCTGGATCACTTCAACCTCAAAAGCCTGGACGAGCTGCCGCCGCTGGCCGACCTGCGCGAGATGGAAACCGAGCCGGTCCTGGATTTCGAAGACGCCCCCGTACCCGCGCACCTGCAGGCCTTGGCCGACGCCAGCCTCGATCCGGAAGCGGAACCCGAAGCACCTCGCGACGAAACCAGCTTCCGCAGCCTGCTGGTGGAGCTGGATTCGATGGAGCAGGGCCTCAAGACCGATTTCGATGACCTGCTGCGGGCGGAGCCTGAGATCGAGAGCGAGGATGGCGACGAGGATAAAGGCTCCTGATTATCGCTCCCACGCTCCGCGTGGTAGCGCTTTTCTGGACGCTCTGCGTCCTCTTGGCGACGCAGAGCGTCGAGAACTGCATTCACACGCTGGAGTGCGGAACGGTAATCAGAACTGTCGTGCACAATGCCCAGCGCACTTCGGTCGAATTCATACGCCTGACCAGAGTCACAAACTATATCCCTCGCCATGAGACCCGCTGCCCATGAGTTCGACCAAGAACCCCTGCATCAGCCTGTGCAAGTTCGATGATGATATCTGCCTGGGCTGTGGCCGCAGCAAGCGTGAAATCAAGGCCTGGAAGAAACTCGACAAGGATGACAAGCGCACGGTACTCGAGGAGTCTGCCAAGCGGCTGGCGAAGCTCAAGACCGCCGGTCGTAAAAAGAAGAAGTGATTCGGGCATTTGCCACTGACGCTGGATGCGTAAACCGGCGCAGGGGCGTATGATGGCCGACCCTCGGCGATCAAGTGTCGCCCGGGCTTTCAAGTATTTCGCCCTGCCGCTATCCATAGCGTGCCGGGCACAGGTCTTGCCGGTTCTCGGCCAGCCCTGATTCGACACACCGGGAGGTGCCCAGATGAGTGAAAAAGACAAGCAGGACAGCCAGGAAATCGGACCCGCAGGCGAAAAGCTGCAGAAGGTTCTGGCGCGCATTGGCGTGGGTTCACGCCGTGACGTAGAAGCCTGGATTACCCAAGGCCGCATCAAGGTCAATGGCAAGGACGCGACCCTCGGTCAACGCGTCGACCTGCATGACGCCATCAGTGTCGATGGTCGCGTCATCAAGCGCGAAGAAGCAGCCGAAACGGTTCGCCGCGTGATCATGTACAACAAGCCCGATGGCGAAATCTGCACCCGTGACGACCCTGAAGGTCGTCCGACCGTGTTCGATCGTCTGCCGCGCCCGAAAGAGGGTCGCTGGATCAACATCGGCCGTCTCGACATCAACACCACCGGTCTGCTGATGTTCACCACCGACGGTGAACTCGCCAACCGCCTGATGCACCCGTCGTTTGAAATGGACCGTGAATACGCGGTTCGTGTGCGTGGCGAAGTCGATGACGACATGCTGCTGCGCCTCAAGAATGGTGTGATTCTTGAAGACGGTCCGGCACGTTTCACCGATATCCAGCAGGCACCGGGCGGCGAAGGCTTTAATCACTGGTATCACTGCGTGGTAATGGAAGGTCGTAACCGTGAAGTGCGCCGTCTCTGGGAATCCCAGGGGCTGGTGGTCAGCCGTCTGAAGCGCGTGCGTTACGGGCCGGTGTTCCTCAACTCCGACCTGCCGATGGGCCGCTGGCGCGAAATGAGCCAATACGAAGTCGACATTCTGGCTGCCGAAGTCGGTCTGCAACCTGTGGCCCAGCCGCAGATGAATGCCAAGACCAAAGACAAGATGGAACGTCTGCAGCGTCAATCGTCGCGCCCTCTGGGCAAAGGCGAGCGCGTTCGCACCTTGCGTCCGGCTGCTGGCGCTCCGGCGACCGGCGATCGCGCACCGCGTCAGCCGCAAATTACCGGCAGCGAACGTGATCGTCCGCGTGGCGGCGACTCCACGCAGCGTCCTTCGCCGCGCAAGGACTCGGGCAAGCCCGGTTCGCGTGCACCGCGTCCGGCAGACAACAGCCGTGGCACACCGGTCGCCGAGCGTCCGAGCGAGATGAATAAGCGCCCGGCCAAGCCTGGGCCAAAGCGTGTCGGCATCAAGCTGGTCAACGACGATGCGCCGTCAGGCAAGCGTCGCGGTCCACCGGCAGGTTCGGGTCAGCGTCCTGGCTTCGGTCGTCGCAAGCCTGAGTGATCCTGTGGTGTGAATGAATGGCATCGCCAGCCCCCAGGGCTGGCGTTGTCGTTTTTGGCGATGTGAAAAACCTTGTCATACAGCCCCGCTGCATTCATTTCCCTGTTTCAAATCTCAACCTGGATGCAGGTGTACAATGCCGCGCTTTTTTCTGTGAATCATTGCTGCTCAATACTTCGGATCACCCGTCCGGGGTGCTGCAATTCTGTTGCGTCACGAGCGCGGCAGGTCCTTTTCGGTCACAGAACAAGAACAATCAGGTAGCTATCGAATGAGTGAAACAACTGCACCCTCGGGTGAATTGAAGCGCGGTCTGAAGAATCGGCACATTCAGCTGATTGCTCTGGGCGGCGCTATCGGCACTGGCTTGTTTCTCGGGTCGGCGGGCGTGCTGAAATCGGCCGGGCCTTCGATGATTCTCGGTTATGCGATTTGTGGCTTCATCGCTTTCATGATCATGCGCCAGCTGGGCGAGATGATCGTCGAAGAACCCGTCGCCGGGTCGTTCAGCCATTTTGCCCACAATTATTGGGGCGGTTTCGCCGGGTTCCTGTCCGGCTGGAATTGCTGGCTGCTGTACATCCTGGTCGGTATGTCGGAGCTGACTGCTGTCGGCAAGTACATTCATTACTGGCTGCCGGACATCCCGAGCTGGGTTTCAGCGGCTGCGTTCTTCATTCTCATCAATGCCATCAACCTGACCAACGTCAAGGTGTTCGGCGAGACCGAGTTCTGGTTCGCGATCATCAAGGTGGTGGCGATTATCGGCATGATCGCGCTGGGCAGTTACATGCTGGTCAGTGGCAGTGGCGGCCCGCAGGCGTCGGTCAGCAACCTCTGGGAGCATGGCGGATTCTTTCCCAATGGTGTCGGCGGGCTGGTCATGGCGCTGGCAATCATCATGTTCTCGTTCGGCGGTCTGGAAATGCTCGGCTTCACTGCTGCCGAGGCCGAACAGCCGAAGACCGTGATCCCCAAGGCGATCAATCAGGTCATCTACCGCATCCTGATTTTCTACATCGGCGCACTGGTGGTGCTGTTGTCGCTGACACCCTGGGACAGCCTGTTGGCCAGCCTCAATGCCTCGGGTGACTCCTATAGCGGCAGCCCGTTCGTGCAGGTGTTCTCGATGCTGGGTAGCGATGCGGCGGCGCATATCCTGAACTTCGTGGTACTGACTGCAGCGCTGTCGGTCTATAACAGCGGCACTTATTGCAACAGCCGCATGTTGGTAGGCATGGCTGAGCAGGGCGATGCGCCCAAAGCGCTGGCGCAGGTCGACAGGCGCGGGGTGCCGGTCAAGGCTATCTTTGCGTCTGCCGCGGTGACCGTGGTGGCGGTTCTGCTCAATTACTTCGTGCCGCAGCAGGCGCTGGAGCTGTTGATGTCGCTGGTAGTGGCCACGCTGGTCATCAACTGGGCTATGATCAGCTATTCGCATCTGAAATTCCGCCAGCACATGAACCGTACCGGCCAAGTGCCGCTGTTCAAGGCGCTTTGGTATCCCTACGGTAACTACGTGTGTCTGGCGTTTGTGCTGTTTATCCTTGGCATCATGCTGATGATTCCCGGCATCCAGATATCGGTTTACGCGATACCGGTCTGGCTGGCGGTCATGTGGGTGTGTTATCGAGCCAAGAACAGGCGTAGCGTTGTCGTGAATGCCGAGACTGGCAAATAACTGTGCCTGTTGCAGAAAAGAAGATGCCCCGATGCTGGTGATTTCCAACAATGTTCATTTGCCGGACGCCGAGATCGAGCTGACGGCCATTCGCGCCCAGGGCGCGGGTGGGCAAAACGTCAACAAGGTCTCCAGCGCCGTGCATTTGCGTTTCGACATCAACGCCTCGTCGCTGCCGCCGTTCTACAAGGAGCGGCTGCTGGCGTTGAGTGACAGTCGCATCACCAGCGATGGTGTGATCGTGCTCAAGGCCCAGCAATACCGCACTCAGGAACAGAACCGCGCCGACGCGTTATTGCGCTTGAGCGAACTGATCGTCAACGCCGCCAAAGTCGAAAAGAAACGCCGCCCGACACGGCCGACCCTGGGTTCCAAGACCCGCCGCCTGGAGTCCAAGAGCAAACGCGGCTCGATCAAGGCTGGACGCGGGAAAGTGGATTTCTGAGTACAGCTGGCCCTTCAAGATCGGACGCAGAGCGTCCAGAACGGCGTTACCACGCGGGAGCGTGGGAACGATCAGCCCGAATATCGTGCGACGCTCTGCGTCGCATGCCTTTCCGGACGCTCTGCGTCCTCTCGGCGACGCAGAGCGTCGAGACCTGCATTCCCACGCTGGAGCGTGCGGAACGATAATCCCAACTATCGTGCGTCGCTCCGCGTCGCATGCCGTTCTGGAGCGCGGGAGCGATGACCGGAACAGATCATCACTGGCGTACCACCTGCGTCTGCTTGTACAGATAGACGCTTAACGCCAGCCCGGTAAGTGACGCCAGCGCCGCAAACAGGAAGATCGAGACAAAGCCGAAGCCTGCGGCAATCGCGCCTGCCAGTGGGCCGGTGATGCCCAGGGACAGGTCGATGAACAGCGAGTAAGCGCCGACCGCAGCGCCCCGGCTGGAGGCAGGGACGAGGTTCACAGCTTCCACGCCCAGCGCGGGAAACACCAACGAGAACCCGAAACCGGTCAACGCCGCGCCAGCCAGTGCCAGCTCCGGAGTGGGGGCCATCCAGAGCAGCAACAGCCCCAGGCTTTCCACTGACAGGCAGACAATCGCCACCCGAAAGCCGCCCAGACGATTGATCAGGTTGCCGAACAGCAGGCGCGCCGCGATGAAGCTGCCACCGAACAGCGTCAGGCACAGCGCCGCATTCGGCCAGTGGTTGCTCGCGTAATACAGGGTGATAAAGGTGGCGATGGTGCCGAAGCCGATGCCGCCCAGCGCCAGGCCCATGCCGTGTGGAAACACTCGCCCCAGTACGTGCATGAAGGGCAGCCGTTCACCTGGCACAATCGGTGCGGCCTGCTTGTGCCAGGTCAGGTACAGGCCGAGTGCGCAGAGCAGCATGATGCTGACACCTACTGTCCATAACCCGAGTGAGTCAACCATCCAGACACCCAGCGGTGCGCCGATGGCCAGAGCGCCGTAGCTGGCGATACCGTTCCAGGAGATCACTTTGGCAGTGTTCTGCGCGCCGACCCGGCCGATGCCCCAGCCAATCGAGCCCGAACCTACCAGACTTTCCGCGCTGCCGAGAATCACCCGGCCAATCAGCAGAATCACCAGGCTCGCCATCGGCCAGCTGTCCAGCCAGACCGGCACCAGCATGAACACACCGCTCAGTCCGCAGCCGGTCAGGCCGATCTGCACGGCTTTCTTGCTGCCTAGATTGTCGATGATACGGCTCGCCCATGGTCGACTGATCAATGTCGCCAGGTACTGCACGCTGATCACCAAGCCTGCGATAACCGCGCCGAAGCCTAAATCGCTGTGGACGTAGCCTGGCAGTACGGCAAGCGGAATACCGATATTCAGGTAGCCGATAAACGTGAACATCACAATGGAAATGACGGTTTGGGTAACAGCCATAGGGGTTTGCGGCGTGGTTTGCTGTGTCTCGGGCATGGGGCAGGCTTTCATTCTGTGCGGGTATGGCGTTCGAGCGGGCAGGGAAAAACCCTTAGCAAGCTCTCGAAGTGCTTATCATACCGACGCATCGCGTCATGCAGGTGCAACGAAGTGAAATAAACGGCGAATGGAGGATTATTTGTTTGCCGGGGCGACAAGCTGTGTTGTCACGAGCGCGGCCAAGGCGTTTTCCTGAGTACCGAAACGGGCGAGCAGGGCGCTCTGCTTTTCCGGGCTGAGGCGTGACCAGATTTCGATCATTTTCTCGGCGGTGCCAATCAGGGCATTGGCCTGCGTTTCAGTGAAGTCGCTCATAAAAATCTGCTGTTTGCCTGTTACTGGTTTTCCAGGCGTATTGAAAATCGGCAGAACCGTTTTTCGATACGCCTGAAAACAATCGCCTTCAGTCTTTGCTTCCGGCTTTCTGGCTGTCTTGAGCCGAGGGTGCTGCTTTCATTGCGACAGGTTGACCAAGCTCCTGTTGAGCCAGGGTCGACTGTTGTGGTTCCTGTTGGCCTGGTGGGAAGTTAGGGATTTCATGCATCGTCGTCGCTCCTCGCAAGGGGTTGCAGATAGAACCGTGCTTTAAAAAAGCCTGCGCAGGATAACCCACCGAAAATGACAATCAGGATATTTTTTTACCCCGATTGCCCTGATTGTGAAACAAAATGGCTTTTTTACTGTCCGGCTTTTTATCTCGCGAGGCGCTGACGAGCTTGATTTCATTGGGCCAGACCGCGTGAGCAGGGTCTGCGGCCCGTTGAACATTTTATTTTCGGCCTTCTGCATCCTTGGCTACTTCGTCAGTGCGCGCGGCCATGATGAGATCGTTGCGGTGCAGGCCTTTGATCGAGTGGCTCCACCAGGTCACGGTCACTTTGCCCCACTCGGTCAACAGGCCCGGGTGATGGCCTTCCGCTTCAGCAATTTCGCCCACTGCGTTGGTGAACGCCAGCGCCCATTTGAAATTCTTGAACAGAAACACTTTTTCCAGCTGCATCACCGCGTCGCGGACCTCGATGTTCCAGTCCGGGATCTGCTTGAGCAGTTCCGGCAATTCGGCTTCGCTGACCTGCGGCGCGTCGGCACGGCAGGCTTCACAGTGAGCTTGATTCAAGGTGGTCATAAGCAGAGGGTCCTTTTCGGATAGCGGGCCGAGGGTCAGGCGGCGTGGCTTTTGGTTTTAGGTGGAAATTTGGGAGCGTGCAAGCCCAACTGCATGCCTTGCCCGACCAGCGCCATGATGTCTTGCTGCGCCAGATCGAACAGACGCTTCAAATCCGGCAGGACAAAGTACAGCGGTTGCAGAATGTCGATGCGATACGGTGTGCGCATCGCTTCAAGCGGATCGAAAGGCTGGTGTTCGGGGGCTGATGACAAACTGTAAACCGCTTCCTTGGGCGAAGAAAGAATACCGCCGCCGTAGATTTTGCGCCCCTGTGGTGTGTCGACCAGACCAAATTCGATGGTCATCCAGTACAGCCGGGCCAGATACACACGTTGTTCCTTGCTCGCGCTCAGGCCGAGTTTGCCGTAGGTATGGGTAAATTCGGCAAACCAAGGATTGGTCAGCAGCGGGCAGTGACCAAAGATTTCGTGAAAGATGTCCGGTTCCTGAAGATAGTCCAGCTCTTCCTCGGTGCGAATAAAGGTCGCCACCGGGAAGCGCTTGCTGGCCAGTAGTTCAAAGAACGTCTGGAACGGGATCAGCGCTGGCACTCGCTCAACCTGCCAGCCGGTGGTTGCACCCAGCACCTTGTTGATTTCACCCAGCTGCGGAATACGGTCATGGGGCAGGCCCAGTTGCTCGATACCGTCCAGATACTCCTGACAGGCCCGACCTTCAATGATCGTCATCTGCCGGGTGATCAGGGTGTTCCATACCGCATGTTCGGCAGCTGTGTAATCAATGAAGCCTGAAGCGTCCGGCTCGCGTGCCACGTAAAGCGTCTGGGCCATGCTGATGTCCTCGAAAGGCTGCTCTTGTGAACGTATTTTTGTAAAAGCCTGCCTGCAGGAATAACCCGCTTTCGACGATGGGTCTGCCTGTGAAAGTCGTCGCGCTCCCGTCCTGTCGCCAGATTTCGTAACGAAAACTTTACGACTGATTCCCTTGGGTCAGGAATTCAGCAGATTGCTCTCTCGCGAAGCGTGCGTCTGTAACGTATTGTTGACGGAAAACTTTGCCACTCTCTAAAAAAACCATGCTCACAGGGGCGAATGAATCATGCGCATCAAGGTGCATTGCCAGAACCGGATCGGCATTCTTCGCGACATTCTCGATCTGTTGGTGGCCTACGGCGTCAACGTGGCGCGTGGTGAAGTGGGGGGCGAGCATGGCGACGCTATCTATCTGCATTGCCCGAACCTGATCAATCTGCAGTTTCAGGCCCTGCGCCCGAAGTTTGAGGCGATCACCGGTGTATTCGGCGTCAAGCGCGTCGGGCTGATGCCCAGCGAGCGTCGGCACATGGAGCTCAATGCCTTGCTCGGCGCGCTGGAGTTCCCTGTGCTGTCCATCGATATGGCCGGTGCAATCGTCGCAGCCAATCGTGCAGCCGCGCAGTTGCTGGGCGTGCGGGTCGATGAAGTGCCGGGGATGCCGCTGTCGCGCTATGCCGAGGATTTCGACCTGCCTGAGCTGGTGCGGGCCAGCCAGTCGCGGATCAATGGTCTGCGTGTCAAGGTGCGCGGCGATGTGTTTCTCGCCGACATCGCCCCGTTGCAATCGGAGCACGATGACAGCGAAGCCATGGCCGGGGCTGTATTGACCCTGCACCGCGCTGATCGGGTTGGTGAGCGCATCTACCATGTGCGCAAACAGGAGTTACGCGGCTTTGACAGCATCTTTCAGAGTTCGAAGGTCATGGCTGCGGTGGTCCGCGAGGCGCGGCGCATGGCACCACTGGATGCGCCGCTGCTGATCGAGGGCGAAACCGGCACCGGCAAGGAATTGCTCGCCCGTGCCTGCCACCTGGCCAGCCCGCGTGGCCAGTCACCGCTGATGGCGCTCAACTGTGCCGGGCTGTCGGAGTCCATGGCCGAGATTGAGCTGTTCGGCTACGACCCCGGTGCGTTCGAGGGCGCGCGAGCGGAAGGCCGGCTCGGGTTGCTGGAGCTGACAGCAGGCGGCACGCTGTTCCTTGATGGTGTGGGTGAGCTGAGTACGCGCATGCAGGCCAAGCTGCTGCGTTTCATTCAGGACGGCAGCTTTCGCCGCGTCGGCAGCGACGAGGACATGTTTCTCGATGTGCGTGTGATGTGTTCGACCCAGGTCGACCTGTCGGAGCTATGCGCCCAAGGGGTCTTCAGGCAGGACCTTTATCATCGCCTCAATGTGCTGTCGCTGCACATACCGCCGTTGCGCGATTGTCTGGACGGTCTTGAGCCGCTGGTGGAGCACTTTCTGGATCACGCCAGCCGCCAGATCGGCTGCCCGTTACCAAGCATTGCGCCGGGTGCCATCAAGCGCCTGAGTCAATACCACTGGCCCGGAAATGTAAGGCAATTGGAAAATGTATTGTTTCAGGCTGTATCGCTGTGTGACGGCAGCAAGGTGCAGGCCGAGCATATTCGTTTGCCGGATTACGGTGTGCGGCCAGGGCTGAGCGACGTGTCTCTGGAAGGGGGGCTGGACGCTATTATCGGGCGTTTCGAAAAATCGGTGCTGGAACATTTATATGCGCAATATCCCAGCAGTCGCCAATTGGGCAAACGCCTGGGGGTGTCACATACAACCATTGCCAACAAGTTGCGTGGCTATGAGTTGGGGCGTGAGTCAGACCGGCACGCAGTCGATCAACAATCCGCTGATTGACCGCCCGGCAATCAACGCTCGTGTATACGCCCCGCAATCAATATCTGCGAGGCGTCGAGCACGGGTCGTAATAGCGAAAAGCATCAACCGTTACTGCAGCCGTTGCCCATCACCTGGTAGCTCATGGTGTGCCTTGCGCCTTGCGAGTCTTCATAGACCATGCGCGCCGGGACCACTTCGCAGACATTGGGGATCTGGCTGATGGAAATAACCCGGGCGATATCCAGATGAGTGCCATACGTGTATTGCTCGACACGGGCTTGCTGGGCAGCAACTTTGGTCTGCGATTCTTCGGCCATGGCGAAGCTGCTGACACCGCACAGTGCCAATGTCACTAATAAAGCTTTCATTGTGTTTTACCTTTTTGAAAGTGAGCGCGTCTGCATCACGCTTTTAGCGTCATGTGCGAACTCTGTTTGATATCTAGAAGCGGGCTGCGTGGGGGCAGCTGATAGTTGCCGTGTTGGCGAGATGAATTCTAGGCCTGTTGCAAGACGACATATATAAAGACTTTGGATAAGCGCTTTCATCAAAACGGTAATAATCCGGAGGCCGCCTGAGGCTCCGGCCTTGCCCGGTAATACCAACGTCGAATGGCCCCACCGGGTGGGGCGGGATACAACGGGTGCATAAAACAACAACTATCCACCGAGGTAACCAAGATGAGTGCAGCTTCCCTGTACCCCGTCCGCCCAGAAGTCGCAGCGACTACGCTGACGGATGAAGCGACCTACAAGGCCATGTACCAGCAGTCGGTGGTCAACCCTGATGGTTTCTGGCGTGAACAGGCTCAGCGCCTCGACTGGATCAAACCTTTCAGTGTGGTCAAGCAAACCTCGTTCGACGACCATCGGGTCGATATCAAATGGTTCGCCGACGGTACGCTGAACGTTGCCTATAACTGCCTGGATCGCCATCTGGCAGAGCGCGGCGACACGATTGCGATCATCTGGGAAGGCGATGACCCTTCCGAGCACCGTGAAATCACCTACCGCGAGCTACACGCCGAAGTCTGCAAGTTTGCCAACGCACTGCGCGGCCAGGACGTGCACCGTGGTGACGTCGTCACTATCTACATGCCGATGATCCCCGAGGCGGTGGTCGCCATGCTGGCGTGCGCCCGGATCGGTGCGATTCACTCGGTGGTATTCGGCGGTTTCTCGCCGGAAGCACTGGCTGGCCGGATCATCGATTGCAGTTCCAAGGTGGTCATTACTGCGGATGAAGGCCTGCGCGGTGGCAAGAAGACTGCGCTCAAGGCGAATGTCGACCGTGCCCTGACCAACCCGGAAACCAGCAGCGTGCAGAAAGTCATTGTCTGCAAGCGCACCGGTGGCGAGATCGAGTGGAACCGTCATCGTGACATCTGGTACCACTCGCTTCTGGAAGTGGCCTCCAGCACCTGCGCGCCAAAAGAGATGGGTGCCGAAGAGTCGCTGTTCATCCTTTACACTTCGGGCTCGACCGGCAAACCCAAGGGTGTGTTGCACACCACCGCAGGTTATCTGCTTTATGCGGCGCTGACCCACGAGCGTGTGTTTGACTACAAGCCGGGCGAAATCTACTGGTGCACCGCCGACGTCGGCTGGGTAACCGGGCACAGCTACATTGTCTATGGCCCCTTGGCCAATGGTGCAACCACACTGCTGTTTGAAGGTGTTCCGAACTACCCGGACATCACGCGTGTGTCGAAAATCATCGACAAGCACAAGGTCAATATCCTCTACACCGCGCCGACCGCGATCCGCGCCATGATGGCCGAGGGCACCAAGTCCGTTGAAGGTGCCGACGGGTCCAGTCTGCGTCTGTTGGGTTCGGTGGGCGAGCCGATCAACCCTGAAGCCTGGGGCTGGTACTACAACACCGTTGGCAAACAGAACTGCCCGATTGTCGATACCTGGTGGCAGACCGAAACCGGTGGCATTCTGATCAGCCCGCTGCCAGGCGCAACAGCGCTGAAACCGGGCTCGGCAACACGTCCGTTCTTCGGCGTGATTCCGGCGCTGGTGGACAACCTGGGCAACCTCATCGAGGGCGCGGCCGAAGGCAATCTGGTGATTCTCGATTCCTGGCCGGGTCAGTCACGCTCGCTGTATGGCGATCACGACCGTTTCGTCGACACCTACTTCAAGACCTTCCGTGGCATGTACTTCACCGGTGACGGTGCCCGTCGCGATGAGGACGGCTATTACTGGATCACCGGGCGCGTAGATGATGTGCTCAACGTTTCCGGCCATCGCATGGGCACCGCAGAGATTGAAAGCGCGATGGTTGCGCACCCGAAAGTCGCCGAAGCCGCAGTGGTCGGTGTGCCGCATGACTTGAAAGGGCAGGGCATCTACGTCTACGTCACCCTCAACGGTGGCGAAGAACCGAGCGACGCGCTGCGCACTGAGTTGCGCAACTGGGTGCGCAAGGAGATCGGCCCGATTGCTTCGCCTGATTTCATCCAGTGGGCGCCTGGATTGCCGAAGACCCGTTCGGGGAAGATCATGCGCCGTATCCTGCGCAAGATTGCCACCGCTGAGTACGATGCGCTGGGTGACATCTCGACGCTGGCCGATCCGGGTGTGGTGCAGCACCTGATTGACACGCACAAGACCATGAACGCTGCCTGACCTCTCATTGACTGAGCGCGCCTCGTCCGGTGAACGCCGGGCGGGGCGCTTTTGTTTGTGCGGCCCGGTATCGGAAACGAGATATATATCGGTTTGTTACGGGTTTACACGGCGTTGTCGGACGGTGCTTCATTGTGGGACGTTCTCTGGCTTTCTTGTAGGAAGCTGCGACGCATCAGGGCGTTTCATCCGTCATATGGAACGCTGGGCTTGCCGGATTAGAAGGGTTTGCCAATAATGGGCGCGCTTTTTGCTGTTATGACAGGTTTAGCTGGCTCTGCTGGATCAGCATAAATATGCTTCGTCAATAGCTGGTAGTGGGTTTTTCGGTGCATCTGTAACTAGTTGTCGCATTGAAGAAATATCGACTTCGAGCCTGTCGTTAAAATGCCCGTCATTCGCCGAAGGTCCGTGAGCCACCAATGCGGTGTCACGCCCCCGGCGTCGCTCTCCCCCGAGATGTCCTTTCGCACATTGGGCGCTTGCTCACTTTGCCACTTGTCGTGCTTTACCGATGGAGTCCTGGAAATGAAGAAGCTCATGCTTATTGGCGCGATGGCGTTGTCCGTGCTCGCCCAGCCGATCTTTGCTGATGAAAAACCGCTGAAAATCGGCATCGAAGCGGCTTACCCTCCGTTCGCTTCCAAGGCTCCGGATGGCAGCATCGTCGGTTTTGACTACGACATCGGCAATGCGCTGTGTGAAGAAATGAAGGTCAAGTGCACCTGGGTCGAGCAGGAATTCGACGGCCTTATCCCGGCACTGAAAGTGCGCAAGATCGACGCGATCCTTTCGTCCATGTCGATCACCGACGACCGCAAGAAGTCTGTGGATTTTACCGGTAAGTACTACAATTCCCCGGCCCGTCTGGTCATGAAAGACGGCACCGTGATCAGCGACAGCCTGGCGGAACTCAAGGGCAAGAAAATCGGCGTGCAGCGCGGTTCGATCCATGAGCGTTTCGCCCGTGAAGTTCTTGCTCCCAAAGGTGTGGAAGTGACGCCGTACGGTTCGCAGAACGAAATCTACCTGGACATCGGTGCGGGTCGTCTGGACGGCACCATCGCCGACGCCACCCTGCTGCAGGACGGTTTCCTGAAGACCGACGCAGGCAAGGGTTACGCGTTCACAGGTCCATCGTTTACCGACCCGAAATACTTCGGTGACGGCATCGGCATCGCCGTGCGCAAGGGTGACAAGGCCAACCTTGAGCGCCTGAATGCCGCCATTGCAGCCATCCGTGCCAACGGCAAGTACAAAGCGATTCAGGACAAATATTTCGACTTCGATATCTACGGCAAGTAAGTCGTCATACCGATCCTGATCAATGGCGCAAACAGAATTGCCTGGCTTGCGCCATTTTTATTCCACGCTTGAGGACCGCACATCATGTTGAAAGGTTACGGAGCTGTCATCCTCGAAGGTGCCTGGCTGACGTTGCAGCTGGCCCTGTCGTCGATGGCTCTGGCGATCGTTCTCGGTCTGATCGGCGTGGCGCTTCGTCTGTCGCCGGTACGCTGGATTGCCTGGCTGGGCGATCTGTACAGCACGGTAATTCGCGGCATTCCCGATCTGGTCCTGATATTGCTGATTTTCTACGGCGGTCAGGACCTGCTCAACCGGGTTGCGCCGCTGCTGGGTTTTGATGACTACATTGATCTTGACCCCTTGCTGGCCGGGATCTGCACTCTGGGCTTCATCTTCGGTGCCTATCTCTCGGAAACCTTTCGCGGTGCGTTCATGGCCATCCCCAAGGGGCAGGCCGAAGCCGGCATGGCGTATGGCCTGAGCAGTGGCAAGGTGTTCTTCCGCATTCTGGTGCCGCAGATGATTCGTCTGGCGATCCCCGGTTTCACCAATAACTGGCTGGTCTTGACCAAGGCCACTGCACTGATTTCCGTGGTCGGACTGCAGGACATGATGTTCAAGGCCAAGCAGGCGGCCGATGCCACCCGCGAGCCTTTCACCTTCTTTCTGGCGGTTGCGGCGATGTACCTGGTGATCACCAGCGTGTCGCTGCTCGCCTTGCGTTACCTCGAAAAACGCTACTCGGTAGGCGTGAGGGCGGCTGACCTATGATCTTTGACTACAACGTGATCTGGGACAGCCTGCCGCTGTACTTCGGCGGTTTGCTGACCACCCTGAAACTGCTGGCGATTTCCCTCGCGTTCGGGCTGCTCGCGGCGTTGCCGCTGGGCCTGATGCGGGTCTCGAAAAACCCTTGGGTCAATATGCCGGCCTGGCTGTACACCTATGTGATCCGCGGCACGCCGATGCTGGTCCAGCTGTTCCTGATCTATTACGGGCTGGCCCAGTTCGACGCGGTGCGCGAAAGCTTTTTATGGCCTTGGCTGTCCAGTGCTACGTTCTGTGCCTGTCTGGCGTTCACTATCAATACCAGCGCCTATACAGCCGAGATCATTGCCGGCAGCCTCAAGGCCACGCCGGCCGGTGAAATCGAGGCTGCGCGGGCCATGGGCATGTCGAAGGCCAAAATGTATCGGCGCATTCTGCTGCCGTCGGCCTTGCGCCGGGCGCTGCCGCAGTACAGCAACGAGGTCATCATGATGCTGCAGACGACCAGTCTGGCCTCCATCGTGACCCTGATCGACATCACCGGCGCTGCCCGCACGGTCAACGCGCAGTTCTACCTGCCGTTCGAGGCTTACGTTACCGCAGGCGTTTTCTATCTGTGCCTGACATTCATTCTGGTGCGGCTGTTCAAAATTGCCGAACGCCGCTGGCTGGGCTATCTGGCCCCACGGAAGGTCTGAAATGCAAAGAATCGATCATGTATTGCCGTGGAGCACCCTCGGCACCGAACGCACGCTGAGTGTCTTTCGCTTCGGCACTGGCGAGCGAAAAGCCTACATTCAGGCCAGTCTGCACGCAGATGAACTGCCCGGCATGCGCACCGCCTGGGAGTTGAAGAAACGCCTGACCGAGCTGGAACAGCAAGGCGCGCTCAAGGGCGTCGTCGAGCTGGTGCCGGTGGCCAACCCGCTGGGGCTGGGGCAGTTGCTGCAAGGTGCGCACCAGGGGCGTTTCGAGTTCGGCAGCGGCAAGAATTTCAACCGTGACTTCACCGAGCTGAGCGAGCCGGTCGCCGAGTTGCTGGAAGGCCAGTTGGGCGATGACCCGCGCGCCAATACCCAATTGATTCGTCAGGCGATGATGACTGCACTTGAAGGCTTGCCTGCCGCGCAATCGGAGTTGCAAGGCATGCAGCGCATCCTGCTCAAGCATGCCTGCATCGCTGATGTGGTGCTTGATCTGCATTGCGATGCCGATGCCGCGCTGCACATGTACGCCTTGCCACAGCACTGGCCGCAATGGCGCTCGCTGTCGGCGCACCTGAATATTCAGGTGGCACTGCTGGCCGAGGATTCCGGTGGCAGTTCCTTCGATGAAGCCTGTTCGCTGCCGTGGTTGCGTCTGTCACGGACCTTCCCGCAGGCGCAGATCCCGCTGGCGTGTCTGGCGACCACTATCGAGCTGGGTGGTCAGGCCGACACCGGCAAGCCTCAGGCTCAAGCGCACGCCGAAGGCATTCTGGCGTTTCTGGCCGAACAGGGTTTTATCAGCGGTGACTGGCCGCAGCCGGCACATCAAGCCTGTGAAGGTCTGCCATTCGAAGGTACCGAATTGCTCTATGCGCCGCATCCTGGCGTGGTGACATTCCTGCGTGCCGCAGGCGATAAAGTCGAAATCGGCGATGCGCTGTTCGAAGTCATCGACCCGCTGTCCGATCAGGTCAGTACCATTTGTGCGAATACTGCCGGGGTGCTGTTTGCCATCGAGCGGCTTCGTTACGCTCAACCAGGTTTCTGGCTGGCCAAAGTGGCGGGGCGCACCGCGCTGCGTCATGGACGTCTGCTCAGTGATTGACCGTTCTGTGGGAACCCAAAGCATGAACAAACTGGAAGTGCAGGACCTGCACAAGCGCTATGGCAGTCACGAAGTGATCAAGGGCGTGTCCCTGACCGCCAAAGCTGGCGATGTCATCAGCATCATCGGCTCCAGCGGCTCGGGCAAAAGCACCTTTCTGCGCTGCATCAACCTGCTCGAACAGCCCCATGCCGGCAAGATCCTGCTCAACAACGAAGAGTTGAAGCTGGTGCCGAACAAGGACGGCGGTCTGAAAGCTGCCGACGCCAGACAGTTGCAGCGCATGCGCTCACGTCTGTCGATGGTGTTCCAGCACTTCAACCTGTGGTCGCACATGACGGCGCTGCAGAACATCATCGAAGCGCCGGTTCATGTTCTGGGCGTGTCGAAAAAGGAAGCGCTGGAAAAAGCCGAGCACTACCTGGCCAAGGTCGGCGTGTCCCATCGTAAGGACGCTTATCCAGGACACATGTCCGGTGGCGAGCAGCAGCGTGTGGCCATTGCCCGCGCGCTGGCGATGGAACCTGAAGTGATGCTGTTCGACGAGCCTACCTCGGCGCTCGACCCTGAACTGGTTGGTGATGTGCTCAAGGTCATGCAGGGGCTGGCTCAGGAAGGCCGGACCATGGTGGTGGTGACTCACGAAATGGGCTTTGCCCGGGAAGTCTCCAACCAGCTGGTTTTCCTGCACCAGGGTGTGGTTCTGGAGCGTGGTGACCCGCGCGAGGTACTGGCCAACCCGCAGACCGAGCGTCTGCAGCAGTTCCTGTCCGGCAGCCTCAAGTGACGATCGGCATCGCATGGCGATGCCTTTTTACGGCAGAACAGGGCATGCTGCGCGACGCGCGACATGACCTGGATGTTCCAGATCGAGCCATCTTCTGAGGCTCGGCTTTTGCGGCAATACGTATCGGATGTCCCAATGACTGCCCATCGAATAGGTTTTCTCGTCTGGCCTGGCACCAAAGCCCTGACTCTGGCACTTGCCGAGGAAGCCTTGCGTGTCGCTCAGCGCGTTCATCCTGAAGTGGTCTACGAATTGTCGTTTCTACAGGCCGAGGCAGGGGAGCCGACAGCGGTTGCCGGAGCCTGGCAATTGCCGGGCGAGCCCTGGACCGGGCGACTGGACGGTTTTCAGAAGCTGTTTCTGCTCGCTGATGAGCCTCCGGCAGCCGTGGCTCCGGCGCTGGGCAGCGCGCTCAAGCAACTGGTGCGTGCCGGCTGTTCGATTGGCGGGCTGTCGGCGGGCGTTTACCCGCTCGCGCAACTGGGCCTGCTGGATGGCTATCGCGCTGCCGTGCACTGGCGCTGGCAGGACGACTTCGCCGAGCGCTTCCCCAAGGTCATCGCCACCAGCCATTTGTTCGATTGGGACCGGGATCGCCTGACTGCCTGTGGTGGCATGTCGGTGCTCGATCTGCTGCTCGCGGTGCTGTCCCGTGATCATGGGGCCGAGCTGGCCGGGGCGGTTTCCGAGGAACTGGTGGTCGAGCGCATTCGCGAAGGCGGCGAGCGTCAGCGCATTCCGTTGCAGAACCGTCTGGGCTCCAGCCATCCAAAGCTGACCCAGGCTGTACTGTTGATGGAAGCCAACATCGAAGAGCCGTTGACCACTGACGAAATCGCCCAGCACGTGTGTGTGTCGCGCCGTCAGCTGGAGCGAATCTTCAAGCAGTACCTCAACCGTGTACCCAGTCAGTATTACCTGGAGCTGCGCCTGAACAAGGCGCGTCAGATGTTGATGCAGACCAGCAAGTCGATCATTCAGATCGGTCTTTCGTGCGGTTTTTCCTCGGGTCCGCACTTCTCCAGTGCCTACCGCAACTTCTTCGGCGCCACGCCGCGTGAAGACCGTAACCAGCGACGCAGCAGCAGCCCGTTCGAACTTTCGCCGGTGCCTGCCGAGCGCGGTTGATTGTCTTGTCGCGATAGAAGTGCTGCCGCGACAGCTCTGGTCCAGACAGGCCGGCCTCAATCCGTTTAAACTGCGCCTTTGTGACGCAATATGTCGCATTGCCGAAAACCTTGAAAAAACCCGGTTTTGCGCTGTAACAAGTTGTCGCCTGGCGGCAAGGCCGAACACAATTCAGTCCTTACAATCTTTCCATCGCTCGCCAGTTTCAGGCAGGCGTTCCTCATCAGGAGACTCCGATGTCCGTTGAGCATGCTGCGGTGCAACGCGCCGATTTCGACCAGGTAATGGTCCCCAATTACGCCCCGGCCGGGTTCATTCCCGTGCGCGGTGCGGGCTCCCGGGTCTGGGATCAGGCGGGACGCGAACTGGTGGATTTCTCGGGCGGGATCGCCGTCAACGTATTGGGCCACTGCCATCCGGCGCTGGTCGGTGCCTTGACCGAGCAGGCCAACAACCTCTGGCATGTGTCCAACGTTTTCACCAACGAGCCGACCCTGCGTCTGGCCAAAAAGCTGGTGGATGCGACGTTCGCCGAGCGCGTGTTCTTCTGTAACTCGGGCGCTGAAGCCAACGAGGCGGCCTTCAAGCTGGCGCGCCGAGTGGCGCACGACCTGCACGGTCCTGAAAAATACGAAATAATTTCGGCCGTAAATAGTTTTCATGGACGCACCCTGTTTACCGTCAGCGTCGGTGGCCAGCCGAAATACTCCGATGGTTTCGGGCCGAAAATCACCGGCATCAGCCACGTGCCGTATAACGACCTTGAAGCGTTGAAAGCGGCTGTTACCGACAAGACCTGCGCTGTGGTGCTGGAGCCGATTCAAGGCGAAGGCGGCGTGTTGCCGGGCCAGCTGGAATACCTGCAAGGCGCGCGCAAGCTGTGTGACGAGCACAACGCGTTGCTGGTATTCGATGAAGTGCAGAGCGGCATGGGCCGTAGCGGTCATCTGTTCGCCTACATGCATTACGGCGTGACCCCGGACATCCTTTCCAGCGCTAAAAGCATCGGTGGCGGCTTCCCCCTGGCGGCCATGCTGACCACTGAAAAACTTGCCAAACACTTTGCGGTCGGCGTTCACGGCACCACGTATGGCGGCAACCCGCTGGCCTGCGCGGTCGGTGAAGCGGTGATTGATGTCGTCAATACGCCTGAAGTGCTGGCTGGCGTGCAGCGCAAGCATCAGCAATTCAAGACCCGCCTGGAGAGCATCGGCCAGCAATATGGCGTGTTCACCGAAGTGCGCGGCCTGGGCCTGTTGATCGGCTGCGTGCTGTCCGACGCCTGGAAAGGCAAGGCCAAGGACATTTTCAACGCCGCTGAAGCCCAGGATCTGATGATTCTGCAGGCCGGTCCCGACGTAATCCGTTTCGCGCCGAGCCTGGTGATTGAAGACGCAGACATCGAAGAAGGCTTGAACCGCTTCGAGCGTGCCATCGCCAAGCTGACGTCCTGATTCATCCGCTTTATCCCGGTGTCTGCCTGACCGGCAAACACCGGACATTTTCCTGTGCTGTGCGGCACGATGCCGTGTGGTGCTTTTACCAGTGCCGGTCGTAAATGCCGGTCGATCTACAAGGAGTGGCACCATGCTGGTGATGCGCCCTGCGCAAATGGCTGATCTGGCCGAGGTTCAACGCCTCGCTGCCGACAGCCCTATCGGTGTCACGTCCTTGCCCGACGATGCTGGCCGCCTGACCGACAAGATCGGCTCGTCGGAGGCATCGTTCGCCGCCGAGGTCAGCTTCAACGGTGAAGAAACCTACTTCTTCGTGCTCGAAGACAGCGAAAGCGGCAAGCTGGTGGGCTGCTCGGGCATTGTTGCTTCGGCGGGCTACTCCGAGCCGTTTTACAGTTTTCGCAACGAAACCTTCGTGCATGCTTCCCGCGAACTGAAAATCCATAACAAGATCCATGTTCTGTCCCAGTGTCACGACCTGACCGGTAACAGCCTGCTGACCAGTTTCTACGTGGTCCCGGAACTGGTCGGCACGGCATGGTCGGAGCTCAATTCGCGCGGCCGTCTGCTGTTTGTCGCCAGTCACCCCGAGCGCTTTGCCGATTCGGTGGTCACCGAGATCGTCGGTTACAGCGACGAGCAGGGCGATTCGCCATTCTGGGATGCCATCGGGCGCAACTTCTTTGATCTCAACTACGCCGCTGCCGAGCGTCTGTGCGGTCTGAAAAGCCGGACCTTCCTCGCCGAGCTGATGCCGCATTACCCAATCTACGTGCCATTGCTGCCTGACGCTGCGCAGGAGGCCATGGGCCAGGTGCATCCGCGTGCGCAGATCACCTTCGACATCCTGATGCGCGAAGGCTTTGAAACCGACCATTACATTGACATCTTCGACGGTGGTCCGACCCTGCATGCCAAGGTATCCGGAATCCGGTCCATCGCGCAGAGCCGTCTGGTGCCGGTCAAGGTCGAAACCGCGCAAAGCAGCGATGTCGGCACAGGCGGGCGTCTTTATCTGGTTGCCAACGGCCTGTTGCAGGATTACCGCGCGGTGCTCCTGGAACTGGACTGGGCACCTGGCAGACCGGTGGTGCTGAGCCTGCAGGCCGCCGACGCACTGGGCGTTGGTGAAGGTGCCAGTGTGCGGATCGTCGCGGTCTGAGCCAGACGTTCGATAGCCGATTAGCGAGTTTCAAGGCTCTCGATGAGCCGCTGAGGAGATAACATGATCGTTCGTCCTGTACGCAGCAGTGACCTGCCTGCGCTGATCGAGCTGGCGCGCAGCACCGGTGCCGGTCTGACGACACTGCCCGCCAATGAGCAGCGTCTCGCGCACCGGGTAGGCTGGGCTGAAAAGACCTTTCGCGGAGAAGCCGAGCGCGGCGATGCCGACTATCTGTTCGTGCTTGAAGATGACGATGGTCGGGTGGTCGGCATTTCTGCCATCGCCGGGGCGGTCGGCTTGCGCGAGCCCTGGTACAACTACCGGGTCGGCCTTACGGTCAGTGCTTCGCAGGAACTGAACATCTACCGGGAAATCCCGACCCTGTTCCTGGCCAACGATCTGACCGGCAATTCCGAGCTGTGCTCGCTGTTCCTGCACAGCGATTCACGCAATGGCCTCAATGGCCGCCTGCTGTCCAAGGCGCGCATGCTGTTCATCGCCGAATTTCCGAAGCTGTTCGGTAACAAGATCATTGCCGAGATGCGTGGCATGTCCGACGAGAATGGCCGGTCGCCGTTCTGGGAAAGTCTGGGTCGGCATTTCTTCAAGATGGAATTCAGTCAGGCCGATTACCTGACCGGCGTTGGCAACAAGGCATTCATTGCCGAGCTGATGCCCAAATTTCCGCTTTATAGCTGCTTTCTTTCCGAAGACGCACGCAATGTGATCGGCCGCGTGCATGCCGACACCGAGCCTGCGCTGACCATGCTCAAGGGCGAAGGGTTCTCGTATCAGGGTTACGTCGACATCTTCGATGCTGGGCCTGCCATCGAGTGCGAGACCGGCAAGATTCGCGCAATCAAGGACAGCCAGGCGCTGGTACTGGCCATCGGTACGCCAGGTGACGATGCGCCGCAGTTTCTGATTTACAACCGCAAGCGTGAAGACTGCCGCATTACGGTAGGCGCTGCGCGTTTCGCCGCTGGCACGCTGGTGGTTGCGCCACAAACCGCCAAGCGGCTGCGCATGAGTGCAGGCGACAACGTGCGCGCCGTGCCTTTGTCAGCGGCGCGGGAGGGCGTTTGATGAGTACCCTCTACATTGCAGGTGCATGGCAGGCCGGGCAGGGCGAGCTGTTCCATTCTTTGAACCCGGTGAGCCAGCAAACTTTGTGGTCCGGGCAAAGCGCTACAGCAGAACAAGTCGATTACGCTGTGCAGGCTGCGCGTCAGGCATTTCCCGCCTGGGCGCAGCGCTCTCTGGATCAGCGCATTGCTGTGCTGGAGGCCTTTGCTGCCAGCCTCAAGGGCCGCGCCGACGAACTGGCGCATTGCATCGGTGAAGAAACCGGCAAGCCTTTGTGGGAGTCAGCGACCGAAGTAACCAGCATGGTCAACAAGATTGCCATCTCGGTGCAGAGCTATCGCGAACGAACCGGCGAAAAGAGCGGGCCGCTAGGCGATGCCACCGCAGTATTGCGCCATAAGCCACATGGCGTAGTCGCGGTGTTCGGGCCGTACAACTTTCCTGGTCATTTGCCTAACGGGCACATCGTTCCGGCCTTGCTGGCGGGCAATACGGTAGTGTTCAAGCCCAGCGAACTGACGCCTAAAGTCGCCGAACTGACCGTCAAGTGCTGGATCGAAGCCGGGTTGCCTGCCGGTGTTCTCAACCTGCTGCAAGGCGGGCGCGAAACCGGTATCGCACTGGCTGCCAACCCAGGCATCGACGGGCTGTTCTTCACCGGCTCAAGCCGCACCGGTGATGCGCTGCACCAACAGTTCGCCGGGCGTCCCGACAAAATTCTCGCGTTGGAAATGGGCGGTAACAATCCACTGATCGTTGATCAGGTTCAGGGCATCGACGCAGCGGTTTACACCATCATTCAGTCGGCGTTCATTTCTGCAGGCCAGCGCTGCACGTGCGCGCGTCGCCTGTTGGTGCCCGAGGGCGACTGGGGCGATGCCTTGCTGGCGCGGCTGGTGGCCGTCAGCGCGACTATCGAGGTGGGGGCGTTCGATCAGCAGCCGTCTCCGTTCATGGGCTCGGTCATTTCACTGGAGGCCGCACACGCCTTGCTCGACGCGCAGCGCAACCTGCTCGCCAACGGCGCAGTGACCTTGCTGGAAATGCGTCAGCCGCAGGCCGGAGCAGCGCTGCTGACGCCGGGCATTATCGATGTCAGCGCGGTCGCCGAGCGGCCTGACGAAGAGCTGTTCGGCCCGCTGTTGCAGGTTATCCGCTACGCCGGTTTCGACGCCGCCATCGCCGAAGCCAACGCCACCCGCTATGGCCTGGCGGCAGGCTTGCTCTCGGACTCCGAAGCACGCTATCAGCAGTTCTGGCTGCACAGCTGCGCCGGGATTGTCAACTGGAACAAACAGCTGACCGGCGCCGCCAGCAGCGCACCGTTCGGCGGGGTCGGCGCCTCGGGCAACCACCGCGCCAGCGCCTATTACGCAGCCGACTATTGCGCCTATCCGGTGGCTTCGCTGGAGACGGGCAGCCTGACCCTGCCGACGACACTGACCCCCGGCATCAGGCTGAGCTGACAGGGTGCGCACGATTGCTTATAAAAACAGATCCACGGAGCCTTGCCGATGAAGTCCTGTGAAGTGAATTTTGACGGTCTGGTCGGGCCAACCCACAACTACGGCGGGTTGTCCTACGGTAATGTCGCCTCCCAGAGTAACAGCCAGCAATGCGCGAACCCGCGTGAGGCGGCGCTGCAAGGCCTGGCGAAAATGAAAGCGCTGATGGACCTGGGCTTTACCCAGGGCGTGCTGGCACCGCAGGAACGCCCCGATGTGGCCGGTTTGCGGCAGCTGGGTTTCACCGGCAGCGATGAACAGGTGATTGAAAAAGCCGCCCGTCAGGATATGCCATTGCTGGTTGCCAGTTGCTCGGCGTCGAGCATGTGGGTGGCCAACGCGGCGACGGTCAGCCCCAGTGCCGACACCGCAGATGAGCGCGTGCATTTCACGGCAGCCAACCTCAACTGCAAATACCATCGCAGCATCGAACACCCGACCACCAGCCGCGTGCTGGGGGCGATGTTTGCCGATGCAAAGCACTTTGCCCATCATCCTGCGTTGCCACCAGTCGCGCAGTTCGGCGACGAAGGCGCAGCCAACCACACCCGTTTCTGTCAGGACTACGGCCAGGCCGGCGTGGAGTTTTTCGTTTTTGGCCGCAGTGCGTTCGATACTCGCTACCCGGCACCGCAGAAGTATCCGGCCCGCCAGACCCTGGAAGCGTCACGAGCTGTTGCGCGTTTGCATGGCTTGAGCGAGGGTGGCGTGGTTTATGCTCAGCAGAACCCGGCTGTCATCGATCAAGGTGTATTTCATAACGATGTGATCGCGGTCGGCAACGGTGAGGTGCTGTTCTATCACGAGGATGCATTCCTCAACACCGAGCCAATGCTTAATGAGCTGCGCGACAAACTCGGCCGTGTCGGCGGGCAGTTGCGGGCGATTTGTGTGCCGCGTGCCGAGGTCTCGGTGCAGGATGCGGTGCGCTCTTACCTGTTCAATAGCCAGTTGTTGTCACGCCCGGACGGCTCGATGCTGCTGATCGTGCCGCAGGAGTGTCAGGCCAATGCGAGCGTCTGGGCTTATCTGCAGCGGTTGATTGCCGATGACAGCCCGGTCGCCCAGGTCAAAGTGTTCGATCTCAAGCAAAGCATGCAGAACGGCGGCGGCCCTGCCTGCCTGCGACTGCGTGTAGCGCTCAAGGAAACCGAGCTGGCTGCGGTGAACCCTGGCGTGATCATGACCGCGCCGCTGTACGACACGCTGACGCAATGGGTCGACAGGCACTACCGTGATCGCATGAGTGAAAACGATCTGGCCGATCCCCGATTGCTGACCGAATGCCGTACGGCATTGGATGAACTGACGCAAATCCTTAAACTGGGTGCCGTCTATCCGTTTCAACTGAATTGAAACACCCTGCGCGCCGGGCAAATGTCTGGCGCATGATTTCTTTATCTAGAGCATTCCGACTATGAGCGACGCCCTGCAACTGATCCTTGAAGACACCGATGGCACCCAGCTGGAAACCTCTTGCACCCGCGTTGCCATTATCTGGCAGGGCAAGGAGCTGTGGATTCAGCAGGATGGCCGTGGCCAATTGCTGATCGGTGTTGATGTCGAAGAAGACGATGCCGAGTACGCCAACCTGCTGCTGCGCCCGTTGGCAACCAACCTGGTCAGCCTGCAACTGGAAATGGAACCGGCCGACGCAGGTGCCGACGAAGACGGTCACGTTCACGGTCCTGACTGCAACCACTAAGGAAGTTGCCCTATGCTCGCCCTCGGCAAATTGCTTGAACTGACCCTGGCTGGACGTGAGCCAGCGGAAAAGACTCAACTGACCGTCGAAGGCGTGCGAATGCGATGGATGGGCGAGGGGGCTCTGGAGGTCCGCCCGCCGGAGGTCCGTGACAATGGCACGGACCTGCTGCTCTCTGCCGGTATTCATGGCAACGAGACTGCACCCATCGAGCTGCTGGATGAGCTGATCCGCAGCATCGCGCGCGGCGACCTTAAACCGCGCGCACGTATTCTGTTTCTGTTTGGCAATCCCGACGCCATGCGGCGCGGTACCCGGTTTGTCGAGCAGGACGTCAATCGGCTGTTCAACGGTCGTCACGAGCAAAGTGGCGGTGCAGAAGCCCTGCGTGCCTGCGAGCTGGAGCACTTGGCCGCCAGCTTTTTCAGCCTGCCGGATCGCTACCGCCTGCATTACGACCTGCACACTGCCATTCGCGGTTCGAAGATCGAGCAGTTCGCGCTGTACCCGTGGAAAGAAGGCCGTCAGCACTCGCGTCTCGAACTGGCCCGGCTGCGTGCTGCGGGGATGAGTGCGGTGTTGCTGCAGAACAAACCGTCCATTGTGTTCAGCGCCTATACCTACGATCAGCTGGGTGCCGAGGCCTTCACTCTGGAACTGGGCAAGGCCCGGCCGTTCGGCCAGAACCAACAGGTCAACCTTGCGCCGCTGCGTCTGCGTCTGGAGCAGATCATCGAAGGCCGCGAGCCCGAGCTGGATGAAAATCTTGAGGGGTTGCAACTGTTCAGCGTGGCGCGCGAAGTCATCAAGCGCACCGATGCATTCACGTTCAACCTCGCCGATGCTGTAGAAAACTTCTCACCGCTGGAAAAGGGCTACGTGCTGGCCGAAGACGCGGGCGGTTCACGCTGGGTGGTGGAGGAGGATGGCGCGAGAATCATCTTCCCCAACCCGAAGGTCAAAAACGGCCTGCGGGCGGGGATTCTGATTGTGCCGACTGATGCGGGTAGCCTTGGCTGATCGCCTGGCACCCTCAAGATCGGACGCAGAGCGTCCAGAACGGCATTCCCACGCAGAGCGTGAGGAACGATAATCTCAACTATCGTACGACGCTGCAGCGTGAGGAGCGATAATCTCGACTATCGTGCGACGCTCCGCGTCGGCATGCCGTTCTGGACGCTCTGCGTCCTCTTTGCGACGTAGAACCTGCGCAACGAGAGTCGTCCTGATGAACGCCTCTCGTGCCGCTGCTACGCGTTTCAGCAGGCCGCTTTTTGCTGAGCGTCCAGGCGACGCAGGCTGCGTACCTTGTTCAAGGTGTCAGCGCAGGTCTTGGCCGCTTCTTCGCCTTTGTGGGAGAAGTGATCGAAGAAGAACTTCTGATGTTCTTCGCCCGCATGGAAGTGGTGCGGTGTCAGAACCACGGAAAACACCGGTACTTCGGTTTCCAGCTGGACCTGCATTAGCGCGCTGACCACTGACTGCGCAACGAATTCATGGCGATAGATGCCGCCGTCCACTACCAGTGCAGCGCCGACGATGCCAGCGTAACGGCCGGTATTGGCCAGCAGTTTTGCATGCAGCGGAATTTCGAAGGCACCGCCCACTTCAAAGATGTCGATGTCACTTTCCGCATAGCCATGATTGGCCATCTCGGCGATAAAACCTTTACGGCTTTGATCGACGATATCCTTGTGCCAGCAGGCCTGGATGAAGGCGACGCGTTCGTTCGGGTGGCTTTTGCTTTTGCTGTCGATTGCAGTAGGTTGCACGTGTTCTGACTCCTGTTTATGGAAAAAACAGGGCGTTTGGATCGAAAGGGATTCAAGTCGCGTAGGAAAGCCTCCTGAACGATGTCGTTCATGGTGAGGTTTTGCAGACGTTCTTGCAGACACCAATCCCGCTCTCTCTTCATCCGGACTATGACCGTCGGCCCCGGAATCACACCGGGTCTGCTGACCTTGCCGATCGCCAGCCAAAGCTGCGACCCCCAAGCGCTCGCGGGCTAGACGCATTGCGCGCCATTACCGCCGGTGGGGAATTGCACCCCGCCCTGAGAACGTTGCCGGCACTTTACGTGGCCGGCGCAGGATTTTTATCACAGTTCGCCGGATCATGCATGGACACTTTCGTACGGTGCACCTACCTTTTTCTTATAAGGGCACAGAGTATCGAGAGTGACGGCGCTTGATTATCATGTGCTGTGGCCTCAGTAATGCCTTGTTGCAAGCCAAAGGTTGCATGCATTATCGATCTTCAACTTCAGGGAGCTTTTTCGTGACTGTCATCGATCTGCGCAGCGACACAGTGACTCTGCCTACGCCCGGTATGCGGGATGCCATGGCGCGTGCGCCCGTCGGCGATGACGTCTATGGTGAGGACCCCACCGTCAACCTGCTCGAAGCGACGCTCGCCGAGCGCCTCGGGTTTGATGCCGCGTTGTTTGTCCCGTCAGGCACCATGAGCAATCTGCTGGCGCTGATGGCGCACTGTGAGCGTGGCGATGAATACATCGTTGGCCAGCAGGCCCACACGTACAAGTACGAAGGCGGCGGTGCAGCCGTGCTGGGTTCCATCCAGCCGCAGCCACTGGAGGTGCAGGCCGATGGCTCCCTTGACCTGCAGCAGGTGCTCGACGCCATCAAACCCGATGACTTTCACTTCGCCCGCACACGCCTGCTGGCCCTGGAAAACACCATGCAGGGCAAGGTGCTACCGTTGGAATACCTGGCCGCCGCACGCACACTGACGCTGGAAAAAGGCCTCGCCCTTCATCTGGACGGCGCACGGCTGTACAACGCATCGGTCAGGCTGGGCGTCGATGTTCGCGAGATTACCCGGCACTTCGATTCGGTATCGGTGTGCCTTTCCAAGGGCCTGGGCGCACTGATCGGCTCGGTACTGTGCGGATCGCAGCCATTGATCGCCAGAGCGCGTCGCCTGCG
Organism: Pseudomonas syringae group sp. 247E2; assembly: GCF_032587795.1. NCBI lineage: Bacteria > Pseudomonadati > Pseudomonadota > Gammaproteobacteria > Pseudomonadales > Pseudomonadaceae > Pseudomonas > Pseudomonas syringae group sp. 247E2. The sequence continues at coordinate 1,192,607 of NZ_JAWHPK010000001.1, forward strand.
CAAGATGCTCGGTGGCGGCATGCGTCAGGCCGGAGGGCTGGCTGCCGCAGGGCTCTACGCGCTGGATCATCAGGTCGAGCGGCTGGCGGATGACCATGCCAATGCTGCGTTTCTGGCCGAAGGCCTGAGCGGGCTCGGCTACGCTGTCGAGCCGGTGCAGACCAACATGGTCTACGTGCAGATTGGGGAGCGCGCTGCAGCACTCAAGGCGTTCTGCGCCGAGCGTGGCATCGTGCTCACAGCCGCAGCGCGGCTGCGCATGGTGACCCATCTGAATGTGTCGCGTGCGCAGGTTGAACAGGTCATCGCTGCATTTGCAGCCTTTGAACACTCATGAGATCACGATAATCCAGTTACTTGTTTCTATCGCACAAACACACTGTACCGAGGGCGCAACGCCTATATAATGCGGCCCTTTGCCGTCGCTACGTCATTTGACGTTTTGCACTTGCCTCTGGCCGCAGTCTCCGTGGAAGAACCTATGAAAAGCGCAGAAATCCGTGAAGCCTTCCTTGGCTTCTTCGAAGAGCAAGGCCACACCCGTGTTGCTTCAAGCTCCTTGATTCCGGGCAATGACCCAACCCTGCTGTTCACCAACGCAGGCATGAACCAGTTCAAGGATTGCTTCCTGGGCCAGGAAAAACGCGCCTACACCCGCGCCGTTACCAGTCAGAAATGCGTGCGTGCCGGTGGTAAGCACAACGACCTGGAAAACGTCGGCTATACCGCTCGTCACCACACTTTTTTCGAAATGCTGGGCAACTTCAGCTTCGGTGACTATTTCAAGCGTGATGCCATTACCTACGCCTGGACCTTCCTGACCTCCGAGAAATGGCTGAACCTGCCCAAGGAAAAGCTTTGGGTCACGGTCTACGCGACCGACGACGAAGCCTACGACATCTGGACCAAAGAGATCGGCGTGCCTGCCGAGCGCATGGTTCGTATCGGCGACAACAAAGGCGCGCCTTACGCCTCCGATAACTTCTGGACGATGGGCGATACCGGCCCGTGCGGTCCTTGCAGCGAGATTTTCTTCGATCACGGCCCTGAAATCTGGGGAGGCCCGCCAGGCTCGCCGGAAGAAGACGGTGACCGTTACATCGAAATCTGGAACAACGTATTCATGCAGTTCAACCGGACTGCAGATGGCGTGCTGCACCCGCTGCCAGCGCCGTCGGTCGATACCGGTATGGGGCTTGAGCGTGTCAGTGCCGTTCTGCAACACGTACATTCCAACTATGAAATCGACCTGTTCCAGAGCCTGCTGGCTGCGTCGGCCAAGGCCATTGGTTGCAGCAATGACAACCAGGCTTCGCTGAAGGTCGTGGCGGACCACATCCGTTCTTGCGGTTTCCTGATCGCGGACGGCGTGCTGCCTTCCAACGAAGGTCGTGGCTATGTGCTGCGCCGCATCATTCGGCGCGCCTGCCGTCACGGCAACAAGCTGGGTGCCAAGGGCAGTTTCTTCTACCAGATCGTTGCTGCGCTGGTGGCTGAAATGGGCTCTGCGTTCCCTGAGCTGGTGCAACAGCAGTCGCATATCGAGCGCGTGCTGAAAGGTGAAGAGGAACAGTTCGCCAAGACCCTTGAACAGGGTCTGAAAATTCTTGAACAGGATCTGGCTGACCTCAAGGGCACCGTGGTGCCGGGTGAAGTCGTGTTCAAGCTGTACGACACCTACGGTTTCCCGATGGACCTGACGGGTGACATCGCCCGCGAGCGCAATCTGACCCTGGACGAAGCCGGCTTCGAGCGTGAAATGGACGCCCAGCGCGTGCGCGCCCGTTCGGCCAGCTCGTTTGGCATGGACTACAACAGCCTGGTCAAGGTCGACGTCGCCACGCAGTTCACCGGTTACTCTGCAACGACTGGCAGCGCCAGCGTTGTGGCGCTGTATAAAGAAGGTCAGTCGGTCACTCACCTGAATGAAGGCGAAGAGGGCGTGGTGATTCTCGACACTACCCCGTTCTATGCCGAATCGGGCGGTCAGATCGGCGACAGTGGTTTCCTGCATGCCGGTGATGTGCGTTTTGATGTCAGTGACACCACCAAGACTGGCGGTGCGTTTCTGCACCACGGTGTTGTGGCCTCCGGCAGCCTGAGCGTTGGCGCCCAGGTTGAAACACAGGTGGCCGATGAAGTTCGCGATGCAACCAAATTGAACCATTCGGCCACTCACTTGCTGCACGCCGCATTGCGTCAGGTGCTGGGTGAGCATGTTCAGCAGAAGGGCTCGCTGGTCGACAGTCAGCGCCTGCGCTTTGACTTCAGCCATTTCGAGGCGATCAAGCCCGAGCAACTGCGTGCGCTGGAAGATATAGTCAACGCCGAGATTCGCAAGAACACCGAGGTAATGACCGAAGAAACCGATATCGACACGGCGAAGGAGAAGGGCGCCATGGCGCTGTTCGGCGAAAAGTACGGCGACAGTGTTCGCGTACTGAGCATGGGCGGCGAGTTTTCCGTCGAGCTGTGTGGTGGCATTCACGCCAGCCGCACCGGTGACATCGCGCTGTTCAAGATCGTCAGTGAAGGCGGTGTGGCTGCAGGTGTGCGGCGTATCGAGGCGGTTACCGGTGCTGCTGCGCTGGCTTGGCTGAATGCGGCCGAAGATCAACTCAAGGAAGCCGCGACGCTGGTCAAAGGCAATCGCGACAACCTGCTGGACAAGCTGACGGCTGTGCTTGAGCGCAACCGTCTGCTGGAAAAACAGCTGGAACAACTGCAAGCCAAGGCAGCCAGTGCCGCCGGCGACGACCTGTCGGCTGCCGCGCTGGATGTCAAAGGGGTCAAGGTTCTGGCTACGCGCCTGGATGGCCAGGACGGCAAGGCGCTGCTGGCGCTTGTCGACCAGTTGAAGAACAAGCTCGGCCGCGCAGTGATCCTGCTCGGCAGTGTTCATGAGGACAAGGTTGTCTTGGTCGCAGGCGTGACCAAGGACCTGACTGGCCAACTCAAAGCCGGTGATTTGATGAAGCAGGCGGCTGCCGCTGTCGGTGGTAAAGGCGGTGGGCGTCCTGATATGGCTCAAGGCGGTGGTGTCGATGCAGGTGCGCTGGATTCAGCGCTGGCACTGGCCGTTCCTTTTGTAGAGCAGGGTATCTGAGTCGAGTCTGCAGGCCTGTCGATTGCCGGCAGGCCTTGCAAGGATTTGAATGGGTTAATGGGTGCTCTTAACGGGTTCTGAGGCGGCTTTGAGATGGCTTTAATCGTACAGAAATTTGGCGGCACCTCGGTGGGCTCTGTAGAGCGCATCGAGCAGGTGGCCGACAAGGTCAAGAAATTCCGTGAGGCTGGAGACGACCTTGTGGTCGTGCTGTCGGCCATGAGCGGCGAAACCAACCGTTTGATCGAGCTGGCCAGGCAGATCAGTGATCAGCCGGTTCCCCGTGAACTGGACGTGATCGTTTCCACTGGCGAGCAGGTCACCATCGCGCTGCTGGCGATGGCGCTGATGAAGCGTGGCGTGCCTGCGGTGTCCTACACCGGCAATCAGGTCCGTATCCTTACCGACAGCGCGCATAACAAGGCGCGCATCCTGCAGATCGACGACCAGAAGATCCGCTCCGACCTGAAAGCCGGTCGTGTGGTGGTGGTCGCCGGCTTCCAGGGCGTCGATGAGCACGGCAACATCACCACCCTCGGCCGTGGTGGCTCGGACACTACCGGTGTTGCGCTGGCCGCAGCGCTGAAAGCTGACGAGTGCCAGATCTACACTGACGTCGATGGTGTGTACACCACCGACCCGCGTGTCGTGTCGCAGGCTCAGCGCCTCGACAAGATTACCTTCGAAGAGATGCTGGAAATGGCCAGCCTCGGGTCCAAGGTGCTACAGATCCGTGCGGTCGAGTTCGCCGGTAAATACAACGTCCCGCTGCGCGTTTTGCACAGCTTCAAAGAGGGGCCGGGCACCCTCATTACAATCGATGAAGAGGAATCCATGGAACAGCCGATCATTTCCGGCATCGCCTTCAACCGCGATGAAGCCAAGCTGACCATCCGTGGTGTGCCAGACACCCCCGGCGTAGCGTTCAAGATTCTCGGCCCGATCAGCGCGGCCAATATCGAAGTGGACATGATCGTGCAGAATGTCTCGCACGATAACACCACCGATTTCACCTTCACGATCCATCGCAACGACTATCAGGCGGCCTTGCAGGTGCTTGAGTCCACCGCGCGTGAGATCAGCGCTCGTGAAGTGTCCGGCGATACCAAGATCGCCAAGGTGTCCATTGTCGGCGTCGGCATGCGCTCGCACGCAGGCGTTGCCAGCCGTATGTTTGAAGCATTGGCCAAGGAAAGTATCAATATACAGATGATCTCCACGTCGGAAATCAAGGTTTCCGTGGTCATCGAAGAGAAGTATCTGGAGTTGGCTGTGCGCGCGTTGCACACGGCTTTTGAGCTGGATGCTCCGCGGCAGGGTGAGTGATCCTGTCGTCGAAGGGCGCGGTCTGACCGCGTCTTTCGGGTGCTGCGCAGAAAGGCTGTGGTTTTCTTTGCGTTAGTCGATACACAGGTAAGGGTTGTGGCCTTGTGCTACAGGTCGATGCCTACTGGTTTGCAGACTGTTGTCCCTGAATAAAGGCGTAAGGAGAAAAGTATGCTGATTCTGACTCGTCGGTGCGCGGAAAGCCTGATCATTGGTGACGGTGAGATTACCGTGACCGTGCTCGGAGTGAAGGGTAATCAGGTGCGTATTGGTGTCAATGCGCCCAAGGAAGTCGCTGTCCACCGTGAAGAGATTTACCTTCGCATCAAGAAAGAGAAGGACGAAGAACCAAGCCATTAATTTTTATTGAATTTTTGGTTTGCAAACGGGGAAAAGGGTGGTTATTATACGCCCCGTGTTGCGGAGAGCTGGCCGAGTGGCCGAAGGCGCTCCCCTGCTAAGGGAGTACACCTCAAAAGGGTGTCGGGGGTTCGAATCCCCCGTTCTCCGCCATTATTTATGTAGTGCGTAAAATTGGGCTTGATCGGTAAGTTGTTGAATTTACTAGAAAAAGTGCTTGACTAAATAATTTTACGACCTATAATGCGCGGCACCAACACATGCACTCGTAGCTCAGCTGGATAGAGTACTCGGCTACGAACCGAGCGGTCACAGGTTCGAATCCTGTCGAGTGCACCATTTAAAGTTGTTTGAAGTGTTGTAAGAAATTACAAGGTTTCCGATAACTGGCTTCAACCAGAGGTGATCTGGTCTAAAAACACCAATGCACTCGTAGCTCAGCTGGATAGAGTACTCGGCTACGAACCGAGCGGTCACAGGTTCGAATCCTGTCGAGTGCACCATACAACGAAAAGCCCACATCGAAAGATGTGGGCTTTTTGCTTTCTAGCGTTTTCCTTTAACGCATCCGTTCCCGTCGAATGTCACATTGTTGCTGCGGCCCTTTTTCTGGTTGTACACGTAATGCAATTCGCCATTACGGTTGGTGATTTTGTCCGGACGCCCCAGCAGGCTCTCGACATCACGCATAGTCATGCCGGGAGGTGTGCGCTGGTTGATGATAGCTGCCCGACGCTGTTCGGCGCTCAGGCGGTTGCCGCAACCATCATCGCGCGTGCCGACCACGACCAGTTCCTGGCTCGCGGGCTTCCTGCGTGTTGGCGCTGAAAGGTTTGCGGGCGGGAGTAGATCGATGTTGGTTCCCGGTGGCGCATTGAAGGCCCTTTGCATGCTGGTGCTGTGGCCTTCGGGACAGCCGAGAGTGGTGAACATGATTTTTCCGGAAGCGTCTTCGCAGCGATGAACAGTGCTGGCGGTCGCGGGTGCAGGAGCGCAGAGTAGAGCGCTCCACAGGGATATATGAACGGCTGTGCGCATGCTCAAGTCCTCCATGACAGGGTGTTGTGCAAGCCTAGCCGCAGCCTCTGGAGGCGGCGAGCATGTTTTCTTGGCTGAATGTGACGTCGAGGCCGGGCCAGCTCACAGAGTTTTACAGGTTTGTGCTGCAAACGGTTGTTATAGGCCGAATTTCTCGCATGCGCTTCTCTAAAAGCGGTGTATCATTGCGCCCGTCAGCTCCGCCGGGGCTTGTGGAACACCTCCATGGACTTACCCAGTCGTTACTCAATAATGTTTTTCAACAATCATGAATTAACTGATTGATCTCCCGGCGTGCTCCGCTGCTGGGAGTGGAGTTCGCCTATGACCGAAAGAGAAGTAAAAAAAACGCAGGAAAGCTTGCAGGATCGCCTGGCTCAGGTTGTCGATCTGCTGCAGCGCCAGCGTATTGTTGAAGATCTGACCCATCGTCAGGAAGGTCAGCATCAGGACCGTGTAGAAAACCTGGTTCACCGGCAGAACCTCGTCGAGTTGCAACGCAAGCTCGAAGACCTTCACTCTGCCGACGTCGCCTATATCCTCGAAGCCCTGCCTCTGGAAGATCGTCTGACCGTATGGCAGCTGGTCAAGGCTGAGCGTGACGGCGACATTCTTCTTGAAGTATCCGATTCCGTTCGTGAAACCCTGATCGCCGACATGGATGATCACGAGTTGCTCGCGGCGGCACGGGACATGGACGCCGACGAACTGGCCGACCTTGCTCCCGAGTTGCCCCGTGATGTCGTTCACGAGCTTATGGAGGCACTGGATTCACAACAGCGTGAGCGTGTCCGTTCGGCTTTGTCCTATGACGAGGACCAGGTCGGTGCGCTGATGGACTTCGAGATGGTGACGATCCGTGAGGATGTCAGCCTTGAAGTGGTGCTGCGCTACCTGCGCAGGTTGAAAGAGCTGCCGGGCCACACCGACAAACTATTTGTGGTCGACTCCGAAGGCGTGCTCAAGGGCGTGCTGCCGATCAAGCGCCTGCTGGTCAATGATCCGGAGAAGCAGGTTGGCGAAGTCATGGCCAACGACCCGGTCAGCTTTCACCCGGAAGACGATGCCTACGATGCGGCACAGGCCTTCGAGCGTTACGACCTTATCTCTACGCCGGTGGTGGACAAGAACGGCAAGCTGATCGGCCGTCTGACCATCGATGAAATGGTCGACCTGATTCGTGAGGAGAGCGAAAGCGAAGTTCTCAACATGGCGGGTCTACGCGAAGAAGAAGATATTTTCGCTTCGGTATGGCGTTCGCTGCGCAACCGTTGGGCCTGGCTGGCAGTCAATCTGGTGACGGCCTTCCTGGCTTCGCGCGTGATCGGCCTGTTCGAAGGCTCCATCGAGAAGCTGGTGGCGCTCGCTGCACTGATGCCTATCGTGGCCGGGATTGGTGGCAACTCCGGTAATCAGACCATCACCATGATCGTTCGCGCGATGGCGCTGGATCAGGTCAATACCGGTAATACCGCCCGCTTGCTGCGCAAGGAACTGGCTGTCGGCTTGATCAACGGTTTGCTCTGGGGCGGGGTGATCGGCGTGGTTGCCTACATGCTGTACGGCAGTTGGTCGCTAGGCGTGGTCATGACCGCAGCCATGACGCTCAACCTTTTGCTGGCGGCGCTGATGGGCGTTTCCATCCCTATGGCGCTGGCGCGCCTGGGGCGAGACCCTGCCATGGGGGCAAGCGTCATGATTACGGCGATGACCGACAGCGGCGGTTTCTTCATCTTCCTGGGGTTGGCGACGATCTTTCTGCTCTAAGCTTTCTGTTTCAAGATAGGCTCTTAAAATAAAAAAACCGCCATGATCAGGCGGTTTTTTTATGCCCTGACGAAGTCTTCGGCTTGCCATGTACTGCCACTAGGCCTACGACTACTAACGAAAAAGGCTACAACGAAAAAGGCCAGCTTTCGCTGGCCTTTGTCTGTTACACCAAGTCTCAGGACTCTTCGGAAGCGAGTTCCGTGTCATGAGCAATCAGCGAAACAAGTGCATTCTGTTGACGATGTGAAAGCTGACGAAAACGTTGCAGCAGCTCGCGTTCGTGCAAGGACAGCTCAGGACTGTCAAGACGCAGGCTTGGTTCATCACCAAGTGCGCCTTCCTGAATCAGGCTTTGTTCGAGGCGAGCAATGATTTCCGAGTTCATGCTGCGGTGATGATTCTTGGCTACCTCTTGCACGCGATTACGCATGCCGTCTGGTAGGCGAACGACGAACTTGTCAGCCGTGCGGCTGGAATAAGTAGCCTGTTTCATAGGGCTCATATATTTAACCGGTTAGTTCAGGGGAAGCGGTTCTAGCAAGTGGCCGCAAGATTGTCATCGTGAGACAGTCATTTTGGCCAAATGTTCAACCGGGGTTCCAAGGGGCCGACATCATGCCGTAATACGTCGAATCCTTGGCGTCAATTCTGTGACAAATATTGACTCAGGTGGCGGCGTTTGGCCAGCACCAATTATCAGAAATGCGAGCAAATTTGCAAAGTCTTCGCATTTGCCCCTGAATAACCGGGCACGTCACCGAGCTTCTTTTTGCCATCATGGCCATTTGACTCTGAGAGTAGGTCGGAATTCAGCGCAAACGAAGCTACCCGACCAAGGGTTGCGAGGGCGGGGCGAGAGGAGGATTTGGAGGATATGAGCGCGGTGCTCGGCGCGATAAGCGGGTTGAGCGAGAGGGTTGTGAGCTTTTGGTGCTATGCCTTTTAGATTAGCGAAGCACAGGGTCAAATTTGATACGACGGCCGAGAAAAAGCGCTACTACAAAAAGACTGGCGAACACGCCTGCAGCGATGTTGGCAGCGATGCTCAGGGTGTGAGCTTGAACAGGGAGCAACAAGTCAACGATCACAGCCATAATCGCCAGGACCAGAAATGACAACGCGGATTTTGACATGGCTACTCTCTCTATAAAAAATGGCTGGTTCAAACGTTCTCAGAAAATCCAGCGCTGCTCGGCGCGTGGCATCTGAAGTGAATCATCATCGTCATTGGCCAATACCGCTGCGCTGGCAATGCGGTCAGTCATGATAGCCAACTGAGGCGCATGGCTGATCTGGTGATGAACAGGAGCAGGTGCGGTGACCTGCGTGTCACTGGCACCGGAGTCATGAAAATGAAATGCCACCAGAGCCACCAGAGCTGCCGCATTCAACGCTGAGAGAGTCTTGTTCATTTTCCAGTACCTGTGCCCGACCGTTTGGGAGGAGATGTGTTCACTGATACTGATAATGCAGTCTGCATGCCAATCGGAAAATGATAAAAATTCCTTTTAAATCAATGATATATGAATTGAAAAAAAGTCGGGTGCAGTGCGTTTTGCAATGATGGCTTTTTGGGGGATTGCAAATTGCATGATCGGTTTATTCAGCCGTGTTTCGGGGCGACATCGGCTACAGCTCTGAAGGGCAATGACGACATGACAAAAGCGGCACATGTCGCTAAGATGCACGCCGTCCTCGCTGGCACCGATCGGTGTGCTGGCACGCAGTGTCTCAGTAGCTCAATTGGATAGAGCATCCCCCTCCTAAGGGGAAGGTTGCAGGTTCGAACCCCGCCTGGGACACCAATTCAATGCTTAGAGCATTTTCTGATGATTCTCTAAGTTCTCGTGCGTGCAGAGTGGATGCGGTTAGGCTCCTTTCAGATCTTCGTCTATTAGTGGTGTATGGCGCAGACATACGATCAACCTGACGCCCTTGCCACATAGCTCCCTTCCTTTGTCGACTGCCAAAAGACTTGTTCAGCCGCGCATGCGTATTGGTTGAGGGGCATTGGTGACGTTCGCGTTCTAGGTCGAGCATTACACCTCCGCTCTTTGCCTCGGCGCGCTGCTTGCCGCGATTGAGGTAAGCATACGCAGCGGTCGGTTGGATTGATCGCTATTCCCGCATGATGCGGCTTCTGGCCGAGGCGATCATTTGAGCATATGAGCACCCTCCCACTTTAAACGCTGCGCAGATGTTTAAAACGCATGTGACACTGGTCGATTGCCGGAGAGTCGAACTCTCGCAAGAACGTGCTGCCAAGCAAGCCGCGAAGCCTGGTGATGAATGAGTTTCCCGCTCGGTGGACTAGCCAACACTGCGCTCCAGCGGGACGCTGGCCCAGAAAAGCGTAAGCAGTCACCAATGTTAAGCGCCATAACACCTCCTGAACGGCGAAGTCTTACGGTTCATTCGGAAACGAACTGATGCGAGAGCAATATTAAAATGCTACCTTTTCGCGCAAAGAACAGGAAAGGTTCGCCGTATGTTGCTTCTTCAAATCGCAGATATCCATTTTCGTTACCCAGAATGCAATACGCCTGACATGGACCCTGATCGGGTGTACCGCACGCGCCTGATCAGCGATGCGAAAGAGCGGGTTCGTACATTGGGTTCAGTGGGTGCAATTCTGGTTGGGGGGGACATTGCTTTTCGAGGTATCGAAGCTGAGTACACTGCCGCACTCGCATGGCTGAAGGAATTAGCAGAAGCATCGGGCTGTCCTATAGAACGGGTGTTCGTCGTGCCAGGTAACCATGACGTCGACCGTTCAGTGATTACGAAATCTCTCGCTGTCCAAAACGTTCAAGCTGCGATTAGCAGTGCCCCCGCGGAGCGCCGTGAAAGACTTTTGCGGGCTCAGTTTATGAACGCTGAGACTGGGCGTACGCTGCTGGAGCCACTGGCTGCATACAACGAATTTGCAAAGATATTTAGCTGTCAGGTTTTTCCACCTGAACGTCTGTACTGGAAGCAGAGCCTCGAACTAGATGATGGGGTGACGCTTAGGATTCACGGGCTGACCTCTACCATTTTGTCGGGCATACATGGCCTAGACGACACACGCGAAAGCCTATACCTCAGCCCATTGCAAACAATCCTGGATCCAGTGGAAGACGTCGTAAATTTGGTGATGAGCCACCATCCACCTGACTGGTTTAAAGACCACGACGAAATTGAAGATGCTGTACAAGGACGAGCAGCAATACACATGTTCGGCCATAAGCATCGCCAGCGAATTGCTAGGGATCGCCGCTATGTAAGGCTGGCAGCAGGGGCTGTGAACCCTGATCGCTATGAGCCTGGCTGGCAGCCTGGGTACAATCTAGTCAATGTACAAGTTGAAGGGTACGGTGCTGAACGAAAGCTTTTAATTGATTCGCACCTTCTTGCCTGGCAGACAAATCCCGAAATGTTCCGCCCTATGGCGGACGGCACGGCGGGTGAAATATTCAGCCATAGCGTTGCTTTCCCTAGTCGAAATTTGAGTCATCCCGTTTCGCTACCACCCGTTAGAGTAGAAGCAGCACAAAGAACTGAAGCTATAGAACTGCCCAATGATAGTGTGGAGGCGTCTATGAGCGATGAGCACACAAGAAATTTGGTGTTTCGCTTTTGGAAGCTAACAGCAAGCCAGCGTAGAGATGTCTCTTTGAAGCTTGGGTTGATCGAAAAAAGCGAGCTAAAATTGCCGGAACCTGAACGTTATGGACGAGCTTTGCTTCGTGCGGGAGAACGTGGGTTGCTTGAAGCTCTCGCCAATGAAGTAGCTGAAAAGGAGATCAATCATGGTCGATAGTACTGTTCGGGAAATGCATCCAGAATTTGCTCGATGGATCAGTGTAATTGGATTTGGTGATGAAATAACCCGACGGCAAGCTCGATGGGAGGGGGTTTTAGCCGTGGCGAAGGACTTTGACCGCGAAACCATCGAGGCGTTAATCCGGCTTGCATATCAGACGAAGCAAAAAGCCAATGCTGACGCGATTGAGTTGTTTCGAAAAGCTTTCAAAGATATTGATGATACCTTTGAGCTTCATGGAAACGATCGCGAGTTGCAGGTCCTTGCAGGTATTTGCTTAGTTATAATCATGGAGTTAGATAGTGGAGAAGGTGCATCCGCTGCACTTGCAGTCACCACGACTTCATTCGCAGGTGCAAGAGGCACCGATCTGCCCATGAATCTCTGCATATTAGCAGAAAATGCAATTTTAAAAGCGGCGGAATTTCATCGTAAGCGTCCTGCTCTGGCTACTACGTCTGGAGTAGTTAAAGCAGATTTTGAACCAGCAATCGCCAAATTAAAAGAAACTGCCGATGTAGCAGGCATGGTTCTTGCGCTCCAACTAGCAAGTAGCGCAACGACATCTGCAATCAATCAAACGGCACAGCGCCAAACGAAAACTATTAGATCTCTTTGCAATTTTGTAAAAATTCAAGATGAAGAGCTTCAGATGCTATGGTGGCTTATAGGGCAACATAGCACTGATTATGATAAAGCCTTCGATGCGTTACCTACGGAATTACAGCCGTTGGTGTTTGCCAAGGAGTTATCCGATTCCACAACCTTAACTCCAGGCCCGGCTTCGATTAAGTCATTACTCTCACGAGCAGGATTGAAAGGCAGTAAAAAAATATCTATCAGTGCCGCAATTAATTCTGCTGAAAAAACATGGTTACAGACTTTTTTCAGTAAAAGTATCTCCCCAGTGACTACCCCTTTGCATTTTGCCATACAAAGACAACTCGAAACGGATGGCGGTGATGCTTGGGTACCAAATTGGGCTGCTGTTACCAATATTGCTGACAAAGAGCTTACACCTATAGTCTTGGGCACGCTTTTCTATCGTGAACGCCTCCTGCTTATGTTCGAGTGATATATGTCAAACGAAGAACTGACACTCAAATGTGGGAACCCTGAATGCCGAGTATCGGAAACAGGTCGGTGCGTAGAAGGCTTCGAGTTAACGGCGTGCCTACAATTTGGTTCTGATCCTGAAGAACTCAGCCAGGAGGATGAGGCCGACGAGGTCGAGGTCATTGCACCTTGTGTTCAACTTCGCAGCGCCGAAACCTTAAGCTTAGAAGACGCCTCAATGCTCTTACGCGCAGCTCCGACTCGGGTAATAGCAATTATAGGACCCAGTGATTCTGGAAAGACAAGCCTAATAGCAGGGCTTTATGAGCTTTTCCAAGAGGGGCCTATAGGCAATATAAGCTTTTCGCGATCAGTAACTCTTCATGCGTTTGAGCAAACCTGTCACGATGCCCGGTCTGCCTCTAGACGAACTAGTCCGCATATCCATCGTACTAGGCGCGGAGAAGTGAGATTCTATCACTTGGACATTTCGGGAGCCGGACTGGCCAAATCATTAACACTTGCACTAGCTGACCGCGCAGGGGAAGAGTACAAAGGCGCAGCAGACGACACATCTACGGGGGTTGATTTCCCTGAGGTACAAAGAGCAGACACTCTTACACTCCTTGTGGATGGGCAGCGGCATCTTGACTCGGGAGCTCGCCATAACCTCCGCAGTGAGGTGATCATGATTATCCAGGCTTTGGTTGATGGCGGTGCACTTCAGAACGGACAGCGACTGGCGGTAGTGCTAACAAAGATCGACCAGATAATTGGTAGCCCAAATGAAGAACGAGCGTTAAGCGAGTTCTCGAAATTGGTCAATAAAATCGAGGAACTCTTTCCAAATATTTTCACAACGATTGTATCTTTTAAAGTTGCCGCTTCCCCTAAAACAGGCGAGATAAAAAGAGGGACTGGTGTAGACGAGCTACTGGACTTCTGGAAAGATCCAGCTCCACCTATAGCTGAGCCAGCGACTATTACTATTTTTCCAAAAAGAGCTTTTGCTCGGCTCAGACAGCTTGAAGAATAAATGAGGGATATATGACTGATCAGTCAGTTGTGATTGTTGGATTGCCTGCATCGGGAAAAACGACGTTCCTTGCTGCTTTATGGCATCTGGTAACAGAGCGAGAGTTCAAAACTTCCCTGACTTTTGGAAATTTACGCTCGGGAGATCTAACATATTTAAATGAAATCGCTGCACTTTGGAGAGATGCAAAAAAACAAGAGCGGACAGCTGTCGGTGGTAGCCGAATCGTTAGCATGAATCTGATGAGTGCTCAGAAGTCGTCGCTGCGTGTTACTTTTCCTGATCTTCCGGGCGAAGCATACCTTCGTATGTGGGAAGATCGGGATTGCGAGCAGGAAGTTGCTGATGTAATGAAAGCTGACGGTGTTTTGTTGTTCATTCACTCTGATACTATCAATGCTCCTCAATGGGTCATAGATGAAGTAGCACTTAGTCGGCATCTCAATGTTGAAATACCGAAAGGTCAAGAAGTAGAGTGGCACGCACGGCATGCCCCTACGCAAGTACAGTTAGTTGATTTGCTGCAGCTTCTTCGAACTGATCCGTTAGATATCGGCCCACGCAAACTCGCAATAATATTTTCGGCTTGGGATAAAGCAGAAGATGAGGGCTTAAGTCCGCAAGAATTTCTCGCTGAAAAGCTTCCTTTACTTGCTCAATACTTGACATGCGATTCCGATGACTGGTCATGGCAAGTTTATGGCATTAGTGCGCAGGGCGGAGATTACGACAACACCGATGATGGAGCAAGGCCCTGTGACGATGCTGAAAGACTCAGAGGTCTCGACTCTCCCTCTTTGAGAATTAAACTAGTTAAGAAAGACCAAGAAAGTTCAAATGACATAACGGAGCCTCTCGCATGGCTCATGAAGTAAAAGATAAGAGTCGAGTGCGGTTAAACCAAACACTGCACGGGTACTCTGACGGCCATCGTCAGCTGGCGTCGTCGATAGCCCTCAAGCCTAAAGACATAAAAACTATGCTAGTGCTGAGCGATATTTCCGGTCCTGGTGCTCGAATTAATGAAGAAGGATACTTGACAGGATACCCTCTTCCAGACTCAGGCATGTATGCACTTGCACGTACGTGGTTAGCTCCCGAAATGTCGAGGCCTGGCTGCGTCTGGACTCATACACTTCTTATTGACTACGCAGATCTGGCGACTTTTGAGTCATATGACGTACTTCTTAAACTGTTTAGCAGACCTATTGACTCCAAAGTCGCTGATTACAACGAGCCAATAACGATTCCGAAAAATGGGTTTGATAAAAGCTTCGACGCATTCGCTCTTACGTGGGCTCAAAAAGTAATAGGGGGGCTTTATGGCGCACCTAAGAGTAAGATTGTTGCTCTGCGTAGTTCAGAGTTTAACGTTGATGAAGTAGTACTCGCGATATGGCTTCAGCAATGGCCTCGATTGCGACGGGCCTTTCGATTTTGTACCTTCGCATCATCCGATAGATCAGTTGAAGGCAATATTTTTGATTTGCAAGTTTTATCTTCTAACGATCGCACTGTTCGAGCTCGTTTTTCCAATTCTATAGACTCTGATAACTATTTGAAATCAGATGTCGGTTGGGTTGATACTGCTCTGAATGATTTATTCGGCCCGGACAATCTTGGCTTACGCACGTTCTTACGTTTTATAGGCGGTGACATTGCGACAGGTCGAGCTGCATTTCGACCGTTGTGTGAACTGTCCTTACTTACTGAGAGCTTTAATAGGCAACCTGAAACTATCGAAAAAGCAGTGTTGTTATTAGAGACTGAATTTGGACCTACGCAAGCTAAAGCAGCAAGAGCTTACGTAGCTGAAGCAGCTTTATCTAATATAGAAATAATAAACGACCATTCGATTGACTTTATTTTTTCAAACTTGGAGCTAATTCCAGAAAGGATTTCTATTGATAACTACAGGAAAATTGGTTTGGTCCTATGGAAGCGTAACCGCTACCAGTTTTTCAATCTTATCAATAGTAATGGAATATTATCGAATATAGCGGAAACACTGCTTCAAACATTGCCAGTGCTAGAGTTAATTGAAGAAATAAAAGAACTTCCTCACTTAGCCGGTTTGGTGATAAAGTTCCGTAAAGAGATACTGGAGGAAAAGGAGTTCTGGAAAATTTACTCCAGCCTAAGACATGGATTTACATTGGCAGATGTCGAAGAAATATTGGCTGAAAAGATACTGGCAGCAATTATTTCGGCGCAGCGTATTGATTTAGCCTCTGAAGTAATACGCCGTTTCGGCTCGACTACTACTCTTGAAGTGCTAGGTCAGAACCCACTCTTATATGACCAAGCTTATTTTTTTCTATGGGTAGAGTTTGCGGCTGCTGATTGTAGCGCAGTTTCAGAATATTTGCTCAGTGAGACCAAAAAAAGCAAGTATATGGTGTATGTTATTTCAAGGTATATATACCCTGATCAAATTAAAAGTAGAGCAGGCACTGATCCTTGGGCAAAAAGCTATCGAGCTGCAATAGGGGATATTCCCAAAGATGCTGAAATTTATTTAAATTCTTTTTTATTAAGCAGAGCGCTAGGTGAGTCTTCTAGTTTTTCCGCAGAGCTGGCGTGCATCAGTTTTATGACCGTCCATAGCGCTGCTGAAGTTAGTCGATTATCTGGAGAAGCGTGGGGCTTACTAGACTCACGTCTTCCTTCCACATATTTTTGGTTAGACTGGGATAAATGCCAAAGAATACGCGCCGGTGTGGTTGGACTATTTTTCGAGAGACAACTGAACCCCATTGCGTTTGCAATGTTAACTAAATCTCAATCTGTATTCCGGCTACTTATTACTCAGGCAAACAGAAGTGGGCGTGGTCATGACTATCTAAAGCAGGTTTGTTACACACTTCAGAATAACTCGGATCTCGGATTTTATGTGCAGCTTAACGAGCTGGAAAAGATACTAAAAGTCCGCTAGTGTTAGATATAACAATGACCGGTTTTATTCGGTCATTGCTATGCGTTGTAATGCTATTATCTCCCTGCTTGATGTGCTTTGATGGTGCGCGCTCTCGTAGAAAAGCGTATAATAATATTTGCTTCTTGTTGGTAGTTGAGCGCAAGCTTCGATGTATAGCGAAGTTTGGGTTTTAGGAAAAATAAGGCCCCGTCCTGGATTTATCACGGAGGGGCGTTTAAGTTTTGTTAGTTGACTAGTAGTCACGTAGGATCTTCGTAAGCGCCTCATGACCCCCACATTCCCAACCAGCCATTGAAGCTTGATGCTGTGCTCCCGATTCTTTTCAGGAGTCAGCACCTCATGATGCGACCCGACGCCAAAGTCGAAAAAGTGTACCTCTACCCCAAACCGGTGGACTTTCGAAAGTCTATTGACGGCCTGGCTGCACCGGTCGAGCTGGACATCAAAGTTGCCGCGTTCGACCCCGTGCTTTTGTTTTTCTGAATCGCCCTCGTAACCAAGTGAAAATCCTTTACTGGGAGCGCAACGGCTTCTGCCTTTGGCTCAAGCGCCTGGAGTCCGAGCGTTTCAAAACATCTCCCGATGAGACAGACGAAGCCATCGTGCTGACGGTTCAGGAACTGAACTGGTTGCTTGACGGTTTTGATCTCTGGCGCAACCGCCCTCATCAGGTTTTAACTCTAGGATTGGTCGCCTGACAGGTATAATTCGGGCCTGATTTCCATGCCCGAAGATCTTCCAGATGACCCTGTATTGCTCAAGCAACTGCTCGCGCAGTTACTGATTGAGCGCACGACTGACAAGGGGCATATCGTCGATCTTAAAGAACAGATCAAGTTACTGCGCGGCCGTCTGTTCGGACGCAAGTCCGAACAGACGGTCGAACCCAACACGCCGCAGCTCGCCTTGTTCAACGAACCCGAAAGCGAGCCGATGCTACCCGTCGGCGACGCTGACGAAGAGGTCGTTGCACCGGTCAAAGGCCGTGGTAAACGCAAACCTCTGTCGGCTGATCTTCCTCGCATTGAAATCATCCACGAACTGCCCGAGCACGAACTGACCTGTGCCTGCAGTTGCCGCAAGCATGTCATCGGCGACGAAACCAGTGAGCAGCTGGATATAGTGCCGATGCAGATCCGTGTGATTAAACATATCCGCAAGTCTACGGTTGCCGCGGTTGCGAAACGGCACCGTTCACGGCTTACAAACCGGCTCAGTTGATCGAAAAGAGCATTGCCAGTCCGAGCGTACTGGCCATGCTGCTGACCACCAAATATGTCGACGGTTTGCCCCTGCATCGTTTCGAAACGGTGCTGAGTCGACATGGCATCGAGATACCGCGCCAGACGCTGGCGCGCTGGGTAATCCAGTGCAGCGAGCACTTGCAGCCGCTGTTGAATTGGATGCGTGATCGATTATTCGAAAGTCCGTTTATCCACTGCGATGAAACCCGAGTCCAGGTACTAAAAGAGCCAGATCGTGACCCGACCAGCCAATCCTAGATGTGGGTACAAGCCAGAGGACCACCAGACCGAAAAGTCGTCCTGTTCGACTACACCACCAGCCGTGCGCAGGAAGTGCCGCTATGCCTGCTGGAGAGTTATCGGGGCTACGTGATGACCGACGATTACGCGGGCTATAACGCTTTGGCGTTGCAGCCGGGAGTGGAACGTCTGGTGTGCATGGCCCATGTACGACGCTAGTTCGTGGAGGCGAAGAAAGTGCAGCCTCAAGGCAAAACGGGCCGCGCTGATGCTGCACTGGTATGCATTAACAAACTGTATGGCATCGAGCGTGAACTCAAGGATGTCAGCGATGAGCAGCGTTACATCGGTCTTCAGGAAAAAAGCCTGCCTGAGCTGACGAAGCTGAAAGCATCAATGGAAAAAACGCAGCCGCAGGTCACGTCGCAAAGTGCCTTGGGTAAAGCGGTGAACTACCTGGCCCACAACTGGAGCCGGATAGAGCGTTATATCGAAGCTGGTTTTCTACCCATCGACAACAACGCTGCCGAAAGAGCAATCAGGCCGTTCGCCATCGGACGAAAAGCCTGGCTGTTCAGCGACACGCCAAAAGGCGCCACGGCCAGCGCCCAGATCTACAGTTTGGTCGAGACCGCCAAACTCAACGGCCAAGAGGCTTATACGTAGCTGCGCCACGTACTTGAGCGGTTGCCGCAGCTGCATCGGTAGAAGATTACGAAGCCTTGCTGCCGTGGAGCTGCTCGCCAGAGATGCCTCGCTAAACCCAATCCTCATTTTCTGCTAGGTGGGATTTGTGTCGCAGATACAAAGATTTCCTTCCGACGGTCGATATCAATCCGGTATGCATTTTGGTGTCGCGTTACCTATTATTTTGAAGAAGGAAGTTCAGGTGAAACGGAGCATATCAATTAGTATCATCGTCCTTGCAGCAGTGCTTGGCGGCTGCGCAGCTAGCAGGCTTCCAAATGATCTAGCTCTGGTCGGATCGTGGAAGGGCTTGCGAGAGGCAAACGGTAAGTGTCAGTTCTTGTCTTGGAATACCAACTTTCAACAAGACGGAAAATTCACCGTTACGTTCTATCGGGACGCTCAGCAAACCCAGCGGATCCAGGTCGAGCATGGGACATGGTCAGCAGCTAACGGAAAGAATGCCATGAAGACGGTTGGCGTGTCCTCGCCAGATGTCTACAGCTATAAATTCCTCGATGCCGACACCGTCCATTACACCAGCGTCGAATCAGATCCTTCAGGAGATTGCCAGGAAGACTATGCATTCACGGAACGTCGGACTCGCCTCTAACCGTTGGAGCTACGGGCCGTCCGCAGGGATCTCCCCTAGTGTCTTCAGATGGCTGCCCACGCATTTCATTCCTACGCTAAGGCGTCACCGACTCTTCCGTGACCTCCTTCCCAGCCCCCTCATTGATCAATACCATGCTCTGCGGCGCAGACAGCGCTATACCCAGCTCCCTCAGACGCCCCAGGACCGTAAACAACAGATCACTCCGCGCACCTCCCACCGAACGCGGGCTGTTTACGTAGCCGCTGGCGCTGATGATCAAACCGGTATTGGTCAGGTCCTTGAAGGTGACTGAAGGCGCAGGCGTGTCGAGTATCGCTTCGTGCTCGGTAAAGGCCTGTAACAGCAGCTCGCGTATTTGCAGAACATCTGTTTCCAGTGGCAGGGTAAGCGTGATCCCAACCACCCCCAACGCATTGCCCATGGTGACGTTGCGCACGTTTTGCGTGATGAACTGCGAGTTCGGCACGATCACTGTCGAGCGGTCGCCCATCTGGATTTCGGTCGCGCGGACGTTGATCCGGCGAATATCGCCTTCGACCCCCGCCAGGCTTACCCAGTCTCCGACTTTGACCGGGCGTTCTGTCAGCAGAATCAGGCCGGAGATGAAGTTCTGCACAATGGCTTGCAGGCCGAAACCTATCCCCACCGACAGCGCACTGACCACCCAGGTCAAATTGGTCAGGCTGATCTTGAGCGTGGACATCACCACGGCCACCACCAGCACAAAGCCGATGTAGCCGATCAAGGTCACCAGCGAGGCCTGCATGCCCGCGTCCATGTTGGTCTCGGGCAGAAGGCGTTCTCCGAACCACTCCTTGAGTACCCGCACGCCCAGCAGGCCGACGACCAGGCAAATCAGTGCCATCAGAATATCGCTGGGGACGATGTTCAGATTGCCCAGGGATTTGGACGTGACGTCCATTTGAGTGAAACTTGCGAGCAGGTCGCCCGGGCTGGAACCCGAAGGCAGGAAAGCCAGCAGCAATGCGGTAAGCAACAGCAGGGTACGGCCTATGCCTGCCAGTACCGTGCTTGCCTGGGCTTGGTGACGGGCGGACAAGCCCAGCGCCGAACCCAACGCCATGCCGCCAGGTTGTTTGGGCGACAGAAGGGTCTCGCAGATGTCACCGAAGCAGGCGATCAATAGATACGCAGTGGACGCCACCACGCTCACCCAAAGCAGTTTCACTGCCAGAAAGTAAGCCAGCGTCAGGTAGCCGCTGAGCAACGCCAGCAAGCTCAGGCCGACCCATACCGCAACTATAAAGGGAAGCAGTCCGACGAAGCCTGCTGGCCGCTCCAGCTCGAAGCGTCGGCGGGTTCGGCGGTACCGCACCAGAGCGTAGAAAAACACCAGCGAAACCGCCAGCGCCGTCAGGCCATTGACCGCCACCGTCAGGGCCAGGCTGCTGGCTATGACACTGTTGATGCGTTCCTGCGTGCCGATGATCATGAGCGCCAGCGCCAGGGCTGGCGGGAAGCGGCCCAGTGCCGTGGCGATCTGGTCAGGGATTTGCGGCAGACGCCATGAGGCGTGTGCCCGCATCAACAACGCGCGGCCCAGACCGACGATGAAAGCGCAGAAAGTGATCAGCGTCTGCACCTGATCGAGCAGGTTGACCACGTCGTTGCTGAGCACCGCATTGCGCACGATCCCCCAGCGCAACAAGGAAGTGGCAACGGTAATGGTGAGAATGGTCGATAGCCCTACAGCCAGTGCCAGGGCGCTGCGCCGCAGGCGGCCTTCGGGTAGCCAGCGAATCATCGACCAGATCAGCAAGCGCTCCAGCAGGCGGCGAACAACGACCCATACGAACAGCGCGGCGACTACGATGCTGATGAATTGCACACGGTTTTCCGGTGCCAGCGTGCTGCTGAGCACTTGGCGGACATCCACCAGAAGTCTGTTCAAGCGTCCCAGGTCGTCATCGGTAGGACGAATCAGCGTGGACCAGAACGCCGAGCTGAGCGGGCTCGCTGTCCGCGTGCTTATCTGCGAATCGAAAAGGCTGCGGCGCAGATTGAATATCTGCGTAGCCAGATCACGGGCTGACTGGCTTAACGTGTTGGTTTGGCGTTCATCATTGACCAGCGCGTTTTTCTGAGCGGTCAATGTCTTGCGCTGACTGGTCAGACTTGGCGCCTCGTCCGGTTGCGCCGGCCCGAGAATGTTGAGCTGATCATTCAAGTGTTCGATGTCGACAGCTTGTCGGGCAGTCAGATTGTCGGCTTGTTTCTGGACCTGCAAAGCGGCCTGCCGCAGGCTTGAAAGCAGGTCATCGTTGGCACTGCCCGTCACTTTTTGACGGATCTGATCCAGTTGTTCGCTCAAGTCATCCAGGCTCGGTGCATCCACTGCTGGGGATGCGCTACTGGTGCTATCGGTTTGAGGCGCCGGGCTATTCTGGGCCATGGCTGGCAAGGTCACGCACAGCAAAAGCAAGGCGAGCAGCCCAGTATGAAAACGGTTCAGCGAAGCGTGCTGCATTATTTTCCCTTCTTTGCACTAAGCGGCCTGGCAAGACCTGTGTATTTCAGGCATGGGCCTTGTCTGTCTTGAGCTGCACTCACGAGTCTCTGGAGCGCAGCCAATAGAATATCAAGGACTTCGTGTTTGAGCGCTGAAAACACGGGCCAGCGAAAATAGGGCGCTACGGTCATCCACCTAACAAATGTTAGGTAGGGTATTGACTGGGCTCAGGAGTGTGCTACGGTCTATCGACCTAACAGTTGTTAGGTAGATGCCCACTCCATTTCACAGGCCCGACCATGACCTCCAGATTGCGACTTTTCACATCTCCTTCGGCTTTTCCGAACCCCCAGCGCCTGCGCCTGTTCATCCACGAAAAAGGCATTGCCGATCAGTTCGATGAGACTATTTACGACATGACCCCCGGCGGAGAGCAGCGTGGCTGGCGTCATCTCAATATGAACCCTTGGGGAGAAACGCCCACCCTTGAACTGGCAGACGGCAGCTTCATTTCCGAGACCGCCGCTATCGCTCGCTATCTGGATCAGTCTTATCCGGGCCGCAAGATCATGGGGGAAGGCGCTCTGGAACAAGGCCTTGATAACATGTGGGATAACCGGATCTGGGTGCATATTCTCTACCGGATCGTTACCGCGTTTCATGTATTGCACACCGGGCTCGGCTTCAAACTTGAACTGACGAAGAACGAAGCATGGGGCGAGCACTGCCGCAAAGAGGCGCTGACACACGCCGCATTGGTCAACCGTCATCTTTCCGATGGCCGCGAGTGGCTGTTGGGCGGCGAGGCGCCGACTTTCGCGGATATCACCCTTGCAACCGCCATTGCCTTCTCCAAGTTTCCGGTCAACGCCATGCCGCTGGATGAGCGTTTCGAGTTCCTGGACTTGTACTGGAAGCGCTGGCAGAAACGCCCGGGTTTCCAGGCCGCCTATGCTGATCGCAGCAGCGGTATACCCGAACTGGACTCGCCGGCCGAGTGACCGACCTGTTGCGCGCGCACATTATCGTCGGGACCGTCATTGCATGGCGTTCTCGACTTCCCCGTGCCTCGCACAACCGTTCTACCTGACAACAGTCAGGTTTTTGAATTAGCATGCGCCCGTTTGCAGAAACCTGTCCGAAGCACAAGGCACCACGATGACCATCAACGCACGAGAGGCCATTCTGCTTGCCGCGAGAAACATCGCTCAGTCTCAGGGTTATAACGGCCTGAACTTTCGCGATCTGGCGGCTCAGGTTGGAATCAAACCAGCCAGTATTTACTACCACTTTCCAAGCAAGGCTGACCTGGGTGTGGCGGTTGCCAGGCGCTACTGGCAGGACGGTGCTGCTGCTCTTGAGGCTATTTCTGAAGAAACACCAGACCCTGTCGAAGCGCTGCACCGTTTCCCGGAAATTTTCCGCCGCTCGCTAGAGGCTGAAAATCGCCTTTGTCTGGGCAGTTTTATCGGCGCTGAAACCGATAAATTGCCGCCAGAGATGACTCAGGAAATTCAGCTTTTTGCCCAGGTCAATATTGCCTGGCTGAGCAAGCTTCTGGTGGCGGCGAATGTGTGTATGCCAGCGGCCAGCGAGGTGCGGGCGCAGGCGATTTTTTCGGCTGTGGCGGGCGCTCAACTCATTGCGAGAAGCCGGTCAGACATTGCCCTTTTTGATACGCTGATCGATACCTATCGTGCCTGCGGGCCGCTGCCGGCTTAAGTAGATGCTGATCAAGCGGGATCAGGATTGCCAGCCAGTTGACCTGTTGCTGACGCCGCTGAACCTGTAAGCGCGCAGACACTATGGAACGCCAGACCTCGAATCACCCGACGGCAAGGGGTGCACTAATGTTTTTAAGCCTTGAAGTTCGCAGCTACAAGACGCAAAGCCCTCAGCACTGCCACGACCATACTCAATTGGTACTGCCGATTCGTGGCCGAATGGAAATTGACGTGGACGGTCGCGGTGGCTTTATCGATCAGTCACTGGCCGCGCTGGTAAAGCCTGGTTCGCGGCACTCGCAGGACACTCACGTCGACAGCCGTTTTCTGGTGCTGGACTGCGCACCGACGACGCTGGAGACAATCCAGATGGGGCGTCTGGCCGAGAAAATATATGTGCCTGTTTCGCCCGCGACCCGTCGCCTTATCGAATTCGCCGAGCTGATCGGTAACCAGCAACTGGCCATTGCTGCCTCACAGTTGGGCCCTCTGCTTCTGTCGTCCCTTGGCTCGGACACCTGCCGTTTTTCGTCCCCGATAGAGCAGTTGATAGCCCGTCTGCGAGCAAATCCTGAGGCACACTGGAGCAATCAGGCCATGGCCCAAGTCGCAAACATGAGCATGAGCCAGCTGCACCAGCGATTCCGGCAATTATTCGCGATGAGTCCTCAAGCCTGGCTGACTGAACTACGCATACAGGAGGCTGAACGGTGGTTGCGCGGCACCTCGCTGCCGATAGCCGAGATTGCCTTGCGTGCGGGCTTTTCCGATCAGGCATCGCTGACGCGCACCATGCAGCGTTTGAGCGCTACGACCCCGGCGGTTTATCGTAAAGCGCAAAAACAGTCCGGGTAAAAAATTCCGCAGTTACCGACAAGACCCTCCAGGCCCGACGCTCCAGACTTCATGCTTTAGGCGTTGGAGCGCAGGTGAAATGTTTGCTGATCGATCATTGCCCAAGGGCATTGTTTATGGCGTTTGCGCCGGTCTGTGCTGGGGCGTGATTTTCCTGGGCCCGCAGCTGACTCCAGGTTTGAGCGGTGTGCAGTTCGCGGTCATAAGATTTCTCTGCTACGGCGCCATTTCTGCGGCCCTGCTGATGCTGCGTTGGCGGCGTGTTTGCGCCAGTCTCACCCTGGCCGACTGGAAGTCACTCTTCTGGCTTAGCCTGATCGGCAACCTCATCTACTACTCGCTAGTGGGCACAGGCGTGCAGTTGGTCGGCATCGCCACAACGTCGTTGATTGTCGGACTTATTCCGGTGCTCGTAACCCTGGCAGGTCGTCATGACGCAAATGCCGTTTCTCTGCGCAAGCTCTTCCCCTCACTGTGCTGCGCAGTGGGGGGCGTTGTGCTTATCAGTTGGCACGCGCTGATCAATGACGAGAGGCCCGATACAGCGGCAAATATTGTCGGGATTTTATGCGCGTCAGGTGCGTTGCTGACGTGGAGCTGGTTTGCGGTGAGCAATGCCCGGCGGCTGGTGCAGGTCACCAACGTCTCCGCGCATGACTGGGCGTTGCTTATGGGGGTCATGACGGGCGCTCAATCACTGCTTTTGGCAGCGCCGGCCCTGGGTTCTCAAGTGGGCACCTATGGTATTTCCGAATGGCTGCATTTTCTCGTGGTGGCCGGTGGCGTTGCGCTTTTGTCTTCGGTGGTGGGTGGTGCCTGCTGGAATCAGGCGAGCCGACTTCTGCCCTTGGCACTCAGCGGGCAAGTGCTCGTGATTGAAACGCTGGCGGCGCTCGTCTTCGGTTTTTTATGGGAGCGCCGGCTACCCGACGGCTATGAGCTGGCGGCCATTGCCTTGCTGGTCAGCGGTGTGGTCTGGTGTCTGAATTGTCATCTTACGCCCCTGCATTCCCCGGCTGTCCAGCTCAAGCACCGCCCCTGAAGTGACCGCCTCACCTGCATTTCAAACCGGCAAACGAAGCTCCTTGCGCAGGCTCTTGTCAAACACCCCGGCAGGTGCAAAGCGACGCAGCATGCTGATTTGTCGGGCTGTCTTGCCGGCAGTGTAGCGCCGCTTGGGGAGTACATCGCTCGCCGCTTTAAGCACTACAGCCGCCACCACTTCCGGCAAATCGGCTTTCGGCATTACATCGGCGAGCAACGCCTTGAATCCTGCTCGGGCCTGATCGTATTCCTTCAATAACCGGTCCGGCTCAAGGCCGTTTTGATCGAAGACGGTTCGTACAAAAGCCGGCTCAATGACCGAGACGCGAATATTGAAGGCGCGCACTTCGTGATCAAGAGATTCCGAGTAACCTTCCAGCGCATGCTTGACCGCCGAATAATGCGAAGAGTAGGGCGCGGGTATCAAGCCCAGAATCGAACCGATATTGATAATGCGCCCCTGGCCATGTTCGCGCATCGACGGTAATACTGTATTGGTCATGCGGATGACGCCGAACAGATTGACGTCGAACAACGCCTGCACCTGGGGTATCGAGAATTCCTCGGAGCCGCCTATCAGGCCAATACCTGCATTGTTGACCAGCAGGTCGATCCGCCCGGTCTGCGCAAGTACGCTGGAAACGAGCGCGCTGACCGAGTCATCGTCAGTTACGTCACAAGTACGCATGGATACCTGCGTTGCACTTTCGCCAATCTTGCGGCTGGTGCCGAATACGGTATAGCCCGAGCGCACCAGCGCCTCGGCCGTTGCGCGGCCGATACCGGATGATGCACCGGTGACAATGGCCGTTTTTCCGGAAGATGTGCTCATGTAATGCTCCAGTGTTCAAAAGGCTGGGGGCCGACAAGTTGCTTATGTGGGGAATTGAAAACGCGGGTCACCGACACTTACCTGATCTTCACAACTACTTTGCCTTTGGCACGCCCCCGGGCCAGGTACTCAAGTCCTTCTTTGGCCTGCTCAAGCGCAAAGACCCTGTCAATGACGGGTTTGATTTGCCCGCTTTCAAGTAACACGGCAATCTTCTCGAGTTGAGCCCCCTGCGGGCGTACGAACAGGAACGAGTAGGTCACGTGGTGTTTTTTCGCACGGCGCCTGATTGAGTGGCTCATCAGCCCGAAGAGGAAAGTGAAGAAGGCATTCATCCGGCGTGCCTTGGCGAACGCCTTATCCAGTGGCCCGACGAGGGATACGATCAAACCTCCTGACTTGAGGATGCCGACGGCTTTTTTAATCGTGTCTCCTCGCGTTGTACCCAGCACCAGGTCGTAGTCGCGCAATACTTGCTCGAATGCCTGCTTTTTATAGTCCACCACTTCATCTGCACCCAGGCTGCGCACCAGCTCTACATTGCCGGTACTGGTGGTCGTGGCGACGTTGGCCCCCAGGTGTTTAGCCAGTTGAATAGCGAAGGTGCCGATGCCTCCAGCCCCCGCAGGTATGAATACCTTCTGGCCGGTTTGAAGATTGGCGCGTTCTTTCAAGGCTTGCCAGGATGTAAGCCCGACCATTGGAATAGAGGCCGCTTGTACGAAATCCAGATTCGCCGGTTTAAGTGCAGCAGCGTGCTCAGGCACGGCTGCAAATTCGGTGATGCTACCTTTGCCGAGGTCAAAGAGGCTGGCGAAAATGGCGTCACCCGCCTTGAAACGGGTGACGGCTTTGCCTACCGCGATGACCACGCCGGAAAGATCGCTGCCCATAATGGCGGGTAATTCGTACTTGAGGACGGCCTTGAACGTGCCTGTAGTAATCATGTTGTCGATCGGGTTCAACCCGGCCGCGTGAACTTCCACTAACAGTTCATCAGGCTTGATGGTCGGCAGAGGTACATGCGTTATCGCAATTTCAGGCGACTTGCCATAGCTTTCGAAGGTAAGTGCTTTCATGACGCTAGGTTTCCAGGGTCGTCTGACAGTGATGGGTTGTTTTTAAAAACGATGTGCAGTTGAAGTTCGAACGCTTTATGCAAGGAACTCCAGAGCCGTTGAGACGAAGTCGGCGTGATACTGAAAGACGCAACCGTGGCCTGCGTCTTGATAAACCACCAGTTGCGCCTGCGGGAGACGTTGGCTCATATCGCGACTCAACTCGTTTGCGACCATGACGTCGCTGTCCCCGACGACGATAAGTACAGGCACCCGCAGGCGTGCAAGATCCTGCGCGGGTTGTTTGCCCCAGGCTTTGATTGCTTTGAGTTGGCGAAGCAGCAAGCGAGGCGTTGGCGGCTTGTCGCGGTCAACCGTACGTTCCTTCACCCTGCTCAGATAGTTTCTGGCAGCGCGTCGGCCATTTGGCGTGGAGGTGAAAAACATATCGACCTTGGGGTCTCGCAGCCTCAGCAAACCTTTGAGAATAAGTGGCCAGGACAGCGCACCTATGCGCTCGATACCGTGTCCGCCTGCCGGTCCGGTGCCTGCCAGAATAACTTTGCGTACCAGATCGGGTGCTTTCAATGCCAGGTCCTGGGCCACGAAACCGCCCATTGAAAAGCCAATCAGATCCACTTGCCTGTAGCCCATTGCCCGCACCAGCTCGAGGGTGTCCCGAGCCATCTCGCCTATCGTCAGCGGCGCGGTGCCGGTCGATAAACCAGCCCCGCGATAGTCGATGGCGATAACGTGATGCCTGGTAGCAAGACCATCAACAATGCGCGGGTCGAAATCGTCCAGTACCGCGCCCCAGTAGTTGAGCAACAAGAGCGGCACGCCACCACGCAAACCTGACTGGCGATAGGCGAAGGCAATGCCTGCGACTGTTGCGATTTTATTAGGCGCCTGGACAAACGACTGTGCCGAATGAGTCTGCAGATTTGAGCTACTCATGATGGGTACCCTGGTTTCAGGCTTTGGTCAGATAGCGCTCTGCGGCGTTCGCCTGTCGAATGTCCGACAGCAACCCTTGCCGCGCGCCATCAAGCGCGTCCCAACGACCCGCAACGTGCAGTGGCGGAATGGTCACCAGTTCGCGACGATCGAAGCCCACCAGCGCTGCATCGACCAGTTCTTCAACGTCCATTACCTCGGGGAGGCTGTTGAGGTCGATCCCGGCGCGCTCCCAGATTTCGGTGCGGGTAGCTGCCGGCAGGACCGCCTGGATGTACACGCCCTTGGGTGCCAGTTCCAGGTTCAAGCCTTGAGACAGGAACAGCACATAAGCCTTGGTGGCACCGTAAACGGTCATGCCGAGCTCTGGCGCCAAGCCCACCACCGACCCGAGGTTGACGATTGAACCGGTACCGGACTGCGCGAAGCGAGGGGCCACTGCGGCAGCGAGGCGCGTCAGCGCAACAATGTTGAGGGCGACAAGCTTTTCAATGGCCTCAGCGCTCTGCTCAATGAATCCGCCGGACTGAGCAATACCTGCGTTATTGATAAGGACGCCGATCCGGGCATCGTCGCGCAGGCGAGTTTCAAGCGCTGCGAGGTCGGCAGAGTTGGTCAGGTCGGCCTGAAGCACTTCGACAGATACGTCGTTTTCTTTACCCAGCCTTGCTGCCAGAGCATCGAGGCGTGGCTTGTCACGTGCGACAAGCACCAGGTTGTGGCCGCGACGGGCAAATCGCTCGGCATAAATGGCACCAATACCGCTGGAAGCGCCAGTGATGAGAACAGTGGAGAGAGTAGTCATTGGTGATGTCCTGACAAGTAATGCAATAAGGGCAGCCAGGCGTTTGCGCCTGCGATTGTCGGTCACCCGGCAGGGCCTTCGACGCTGACGCAGAAGGGCCCTGCCAATTGATCCTTGGCGTTATGATTACGATCAAAATCTAAAATGTCAACGTATTGATGTTGGTCGACATCAAAATATGGCGAGGTTGTGTGCGCCTGCATTCATAGGCGAGAGGGGCGAAGAGAAATCTCGCGCGCAGGCGCTTTGGCCGCTCGGGAGATGCGGCGCAGAGGGCGTTTCAGAGGGCGAAGTGGGCATATAGGCCCGGGCGCTTTTGCGGGGCGCGGAGCGCTATGGTGTAAGCAAAAAAGACGCCATCGGTTTGAGTATCGATTCGGCCGAGGCCACAGAGAGTTCGTCCGGCTTTCTGTCGATCGCCAATGAGGCATATCCATGCGCAGTGCTCCAGGCGAGGAAGGTGCGTTGCTCAAGCACTGTCGAGTCTGGTTCGGCACCGTTTTTTGCGACCCATGCTGTACGTATCGACTGACGAAGCAGTTGCAGCGTGGCTTCGCCTGAAGTGAGCAATCTGGGTAATGTGCGGTTGACCCCGCCCATTCCGAACATCAACCGGAAATGCTGTGGGTAGTTTTTAGCGAAATTGACATAGCCTATCCCACAGCCCAGCACACAGTCGCCAAGGTCCCGCTGCGCGGCATGGATAGCGTCGACCATCCGTTCATAACCATCGGCCACCACCTCTGCCATCAGGTTTTCCAGAGATCCGAAATGGTGCGCAGGTGCGGCGTGTGAAACGTTCGCCCGTCTTGCGCATTCACGCAGTGAGAGTCCTCGCATGCCTGCTTCCCCTACGATGTCCCAGGCCGCCTGCCGCAAGACGGTCGGCAAGTTGCCATGGTGGTAAGTACGCGGGGTATCTGAGGTCGACATACGAAGCTCCCTGTCATGAAATAAAAGTTATATAGCCATCGTACAGCTTATCTTGTCAGTGACAAGATAGGCTGCTCTAATTGCTCCAGGTCTTATGGCTGGTGCGGAGAATACCGATGAGCAAACTTACCAACAGGCTTCGATTATTGACGCTGCGGGGCACCTTCATGCTTGCCAGCCGTATTCTACCTGGCCCCACCGGAAGATACCTTGCCCGACGTTTCGTGACACCCCAGGCCGCAGGACGTGCCGAGGCTGCCGCTGCGCTGAGCGCATCGGCGGATGTGCAAACGGGTACTCTGGAACTGAACGGGATCAAGATCTGCACCTACGTGTGGGGAGATCCTTCCAGTCAACCTTATGTGTTGTTCTCCCATGGGTGGTCAAGCTACGCGATGCGTTTTGTCGGCTGGGTGCCGTTGTTACGATCGATGGGCTATGCGGTGGTTGGTTTTGATCAGCCTGCCCATGGATTAAGCTCTGGCGATATCAGCCACATGCCGCAGTTTGTGGAAGTGCTTCAGCAGGTAGGACGCCATTTCGGAAAGCCTGCGGCCGTGATCGCTCATTCGTTGGGCGCTTCGTCAATCATTTTCGCTCAGGAAGAGCAGTGGCGTCCCGACCGGTTTGTGTTGATTGCGCCGTTCCTGGCCCCGGCTGACAACGCGCTTCATCAGTTTGAAACTTTTGGTATCGCGCACAAGGTTTTCGCACCTTTTGAAGGATACTTGCATGCGCTGAGCGGCCGCCGCTTCGCGGATTACGACGCTTCTGCGCGACTGCAGTTGCTTGATCGTCCAGCGCTTGTTATTCATGACCGCCGAGATCGCGAAACCCCGTGGGAAAAGGGTGCCCGGTTCGCAAAGCTATGGCCCGGAGCACGTCTTTTTACCACGGAAGGGCTGGGCCATAACCGGCTGATTGATCACCCCTCCGTTACTGCTGAAGTGATGGAGTTTCTGAAGCCGGATAGTCACTTGCCAACGCCGATTGAACCATGACCTGGCTGGAGACGCGGGTCGTGGTTCCTGAAGCTGGAGGTCACTGTGAGCAATCATCATTTTTCCGATGAGCTGGCCGTGCTGGAGATCGTTGACAGCGCCCATTTTTTCCGCCCTGGAAAGATGACGTCTGGTCAGCTGTACCTGAGTTTGATTCGTCTCCAGCCAGCGGTTCCGGCAATAGGGGAATTCATGGAGATGATCGATACTCTTGTGAAAGAAGGCCTGTTGATTTCAGGTGCCGTATTGCCCTGTGACGCTTCGTTTCCCTATGTGCAGCATATTATTTTCGGTCTTACCGAGGTGGGCGAGGCTGTAGTGCAAGCAACAAAGTCTGAGATCGAAAGCGTCAACAGCTGAGCGTTCGCACTCAGCCCGAAGCCCTTCCGCATACATGCTTCTTAAACCCGTCGTGCAAACGTTCCGTGCGCAATGCTTGCAGATTGTCGACCTTCAAAACTACATTAGCGGGGTTGAGGGCATTACGACATCAGTCGATAAAAACAGGAAGCCCAGACTTCCGCGCCCTTGAGAATGACAACTTCTTTCCCTCTGTTTTTTGCACGACGATTGTGCGATGGCTGCCGCCTACGGTAACTCATTGAAGCAGAAAGAAAATGATCGAACCCGAACGAATTGTGACCCTGTCCCGTGAAGTGGAATCTCTGGCAACTCGTGGCGTCAGCGATATACAACTGATCACCCGCCAGACTCGATTGCTGGCAATAAACGCGCTGATCGAAGCGGCGCATGCAGGTAAAGCCGGTCGGGGTTTTGCGGTGGTGGCCGAGGAGGTGAAGAATATCTCCGAGCAGATTTCGAAGATTGCCAGCGGTCTGACTCAAGACCTGCAAGCATCGGTCAATGAACTGACCGAGCTTGGTAAGGGCATGTGTTTTGATGTGCGAGGTCAACGGCTGGCAGACCTCGCACTGAACCTGATCGAAATCATTGATCGCAATCTATATGAGCGCACGTGCGATGTTCGCTGGTGGGCGACCGATGCATCGCTGGTTGATGTACTGATGACCCCAACTGCGCAGAGTCGCGCACACTCCAGTGAGCGCCTCGGCGTCATTCTGGACAGTTATACGGTGTACCTGGACATCTGGGTTGCCGATACAACCGGCTGCGTGATTGCGTCCGGTCGGCCCGATACCTTCGACAAGGTTATCGGTGCGAATGTAAATGAGGCGACCTGGTTCAAGCAGGCGGTGCGGCACTCGTCTGGCGATCAATACTTTGCCGGTGAAGTCGCTGTGGAGCCCTTGCTCAACGGCTCGCAAACCTGTGCGTTCAGTGCAGCCGTGCGCAGTAACGCCGGCAAACACTCACCTGTGATCGGCGTCATCGGGATTTTCTTTGACTGGAAGAATCAGTCGGACTCGGTGATCAATGGCGTGCGTCTGAGTGATGAAGAGCGCACCCGCACCCGAGTGATGATGGTCGATGCCAGCCACAGGATAATTGCCAGTTCCGACCCCCAAAGCCCGTTGGGCCACAGTATCGACTTGCAGACCAGGGCGGGGCAGGCCACCGGTTACAGCACACTGCCCAACAACAGCATTCAAGGGTATTCAATGACCCCTGGCTTTGAGACTTATCCCGGCATGGGGTGGCTGGGGGTGATTGAACAGCAGTTGCCTTAGTTGCGCGTGCTTCCTGGCAGTCGGGATGTAGAGCCGCTGCCAGAAATTCTCTGGCAGCGGCTTGAGCGTTATATACGGAAGCTACCCACCAGCTGCGTCAAGCGGGTGGATTGCTGTTCAAGGTCAGTGCAGGCGCGCAGGGTAGCGTTCAAGTTCTCCACGCCTTTCTGGTTCAGGGTATTGATCTCTGTGATATCCACATTGATCGCTTCCACAACGGCAGTTTGTTCTTCGGTCGCCGTGGCAACCGAATGGTTCATGCCGTCGATTTCGCCAATGCGTTCGGTAACGTGTTCAAGGCTTGCAACGGCCTTGTTGGCAATGCCGACCGTTTCAACACTTTCACGCTGGCTTTCGTTCATGAGCGCAACAGCCTCGCGAGCGCCCGATTGCAGCTGCTCGATCATCTCTTGCACCTGGCTCGCCGATTCTTGCGTTCGGTGGGCCAGGCTGCGTACTTCGTCGGCCACCACGGCAAAACCTCGGCCGGCTTCACCCGCGCGTGCCGCCTCGATGGCTGCGTTAAGGGCCAGCAGGTTGGTCTGTTGAGAGATGCCGGTAATCACTTCAAGTATCTGGCCGATGTTGGCGGTTTTTGTATTGAGCGTTTCAATCTGTTCACTTGCGTTGCTGATGCGCTTTGACAGGCGGCTCATGGCCGCGATGTTCTGCCCGACCACGTCCTGACCGTCCGAGGCCAGCGTGCGTGCATCGCTTGAATGGCCAGAGGCGCGCGCGGCGTTCTGGGCAATCTCCTGGGTTGCAGCGCCCAGCTCATTGATGGCTGCGGCCACGCTGTTGGTACGGTTGGACTGCTGATCGGAATTGAGCATCGACGAGTTGGAGGCATTCACTACCCGCTGGGCAACTTCATTGAGCTGTACCGTGGAGGAGGCTACTTCACGCATCGAGTCGTGGATTCGTTCTACAAAGAGGTTGAAGCCGTTGCCCAGATACCCGAACTCGTCTTCGCTCTGAATCGTCAAGCGTTTGGTCAGATCACCTTCGCCGGCAGCAATATCGTGCATGGCGCGGCCCATCAGGTTGAGCGGCCGCATCAGTACGCTCAGAAGCATTCCCAGCAGAAGGATGATCAGCACCACCGCAATGACAGTCGCCACGATGGCCGAGTTTCTGAACTCGCCCAGTGATGCATAGGCGATCTCTTTGTCCATCGCCACGCCCACATACCAGTTGACGGAAGGCAGCCCGTCTACATGGGCAAACGTAAGAATCTGAGCTTTTCCGGCATGCTCGCTTTCGCTCAGGTCCTGGGACAATTTCGGCGTATTCGCCGGGTAGACTTCTGCCAGCGTTTTCATTACCAGCGAAGTGTCCGGGTGGACCAGAATGCGGCCATTCGCATCGACCAGAAACGCGTAGCCGTCGCCATGAAGGCGCAGCGAACTGATCATTTTCACCAGTATTTCCAGGCTCAGATCACCGCCAATGACCCCGGATACACCCGATGCACTTTTGACCGGTGTGGCAAGGGTCACGATCAACCCTTTGGTCACAGCATCCAGATACGGTTCGGTGAGGATCGTCTTGCCTGCGCGCACGGCATCGACATACCACGGCCGGGTCCTGGGGTCATAGTCGGCCGGCATGTCATCAGGCGGCTGAGTGACGAAAGAACCATCGCTCTTACCCTGGTAAATACTCATGAAGGTGGCGATAAGCGTGGGTTGGCCGAGGGCAAGATTCTGCGCGTCGGTTGATTGCGGCGAAGACGCATTTTCCGCCAGGTTCTCTACCAGAAGAATTCGCCCTGAAAGCCAGTTGCGGATGTTGCCTGCGGTGCTGTCACCCGTCTGATTCAGGTTCTCCTTCAATTGCAGACGCAGGGCGTTGCGTTGCAGATAGTCGTTGTAAAACGTGAACAGGGTGAATGCGGCGATCACTACGAGAGACGCCGCCAACAGGATTTTATGGCTGAATTTTAGCGATTTTGTCATGCCGATAAGGGCCTTTAGAGGGGGAGTGCCGAGAGGTGAAGTACAGCGAAAGCAATAGCGGTTTATCGGCGGGCGCGCCGATTAATGAATGCTGGTTATCATATAAATGCTTCGCGGAGCGTCTATCACAGCGCCTCAGGGGCAAGGCGAGGCCTAATCCGATGATCAAGCGGGGCGGTGAATAGTAATGAATGAGG
This sequence comes from Pseudomonas syringae group sp. 247E2, assembly GCF_032587795.1. Lineage (NCBI taxonomy): Bacteria > Pseudomonadati > Pseudomonadota > Gammaproteobacteria > Pseudomonadales > Pseudomonadaceae > Pseudomonas > Pseudomonas syringae group sp. 247E2. Next base: position 1,227,312 of record NZ_JAWHPK010000001.1, read on the forward strand.
TTTGCCGCTGTATCGAAGGCGTTTACTTAGCCGATCGTTGTGCTTCTGACCCTACATACCACTGCGCATATGGCGTGTTTTCCACCTTGCACCGATTGAAATCCCTCGCCCCGTCAGTCCACCAGACGTCGCCGCGCTCCCCAAGTGCAACCTTGGCCTGGTGAACCCCGGCCCGGGCGGCTTTCAGTGCATCTGAATCCGCGCTTGCCTTGGCTGCCTTGACCTCGCGCCGGGCATCCATCAACTCATTCACTAATCGCTGACGAACCTCTTCGCTCAGGGACGGATTGGAACATCGCCAGAGTTGTCCCTTGACCACAAAATACCGGCCATCGGGTGTCGTAGGGTGCACGCTATCAATAGCAGCGAGTGGCTGCATCCGCGCCGATCAGGCCTGTCACTCGCCCGGCGAGCGCATCCAGCCCGAACGGCTTGGTCAAAACTTGTGTGCAGGGCCGCAGGTGGCAGTCGTCCAGCACTGAAGTCTTGGCGTAGCCAGTGATAAACAGGGTCGGCAGCCCCGGTCGGCAGTCGCCCGCAGCGTCAGCCATTTCCCGGCCGTTCATGCCGCCCGGCAAACCGATGTCACTGATGAGCAGGTCGATGCGGGTATCTGACTGCAGGATCTGCAAACCTGACTGAGCGTCGCCTGCTTCCAGGCAGTTGTAGCCCAGGCCGGTGATCACCTCGGCGACAAGCATTCTGACCGACGGCTCGTCATCAACGATCAGAACGGTTTCGCCGGTGTGGTGCGCTGGCTCTTCGGTTATTTCGGGCTCGGCAGCGCGTGGAGTATTTTCAGCAATATGGCGTGGCAGGTGCATGACCACGCTGGTGCCCTGACCTTCAACCGACTCGACGCGGATCTGACCGCCGGACTGGCGCACAAAACCGTAGACCATCGACAGGCCCAGGCCGGTTCCGGCGCCAATCGGTTTGGTGGTGAAGAACGGTTCAAACGCCTTGGCGACGGTGTCCGGGCTCATCCCCATGCCAGTATCTGTGACACGGATGCTCAGGTGCTCGCCGGCAGGAATGCCATGGTCAGGGTCGGTACATTCTTCAATGGACGCATTGGCTGTTTCGATGACGATGCGCCCGCCACTGGGCATTGCATCACGGGCGTTCAGGCACAGGTTCAGCAACGAACTTTCCAACTGGGCATGATCGATCAGTGCAGGCCACAAGTCATCGTGGGCGACGACTTTTATATCTATCTCCGGGCCGACCGTGCGTGCAATAAGTTCCTCCATGTCCTGAATCAACACGTTGACGTTGGTGACTCTCGGGGACAGGTTCTGACGCCGCGAAAACGCCAACAGCCGGTGAGTCAGCGAAGCCGCGCGCCGTACTGCGCCCTGAGCGACCGACACGTACCGGTCTACATCACCGACACGGCCTTGAGCGAGTCGTTTGGTGATCAGTTCAAGGCTGCCGGAAATGCCGGCCAGCAGGTTGTTGAAGTCATGTGCGATGCCGCCTGTCAGTTGTCCGACGGCGTCCATCTTCTGGGAATGGCGCAGGGCGTCTTCGACCTGCTCACGTTCGAAAACGGCTTGTTCGATGCGCTGTTCGAGTGTCTGATTGAGTTCTCTGACCGCTTCTTCGGCTTTTTTTCTGGCGGTGACATCAACAGACGAGCCGATCAGACCGATCACCTCGCCGTTTTCATCGAGCAAGGGCGCTTTGGTCGAGAGCCACGTCGCTGCAGAGCCGTCAGGCAGGTTGACCTGTTCTTCGATCTGTTCGCTGACATTGTTCTGCATGATCCGGCGGTCGGTTTCCATGAGCACCCGTGCCTGTTGCTGATCATCCAGAAACTCCAGGTCCGTCTTGCCGATGAAAAACTCGGGCGGCTTGCCGATCAGTTCAGCGGTGCCACGATTGGCGACCAGCATGCGACCTTCTAGATCCTTGGCGTAGACAACGCCCGGAACGGCAGCCGTGAATATCCTCAGCAACTCATTGAGCCGGTCGCGCTCGTCTTCAGCCATGCGACGGCTGTCTATATCAAGCAATACGCCCGGACTGCGAACAGGCTTGCCGCGACTATCACGCTCGATTTTTCCGCTGGCTTCAACCCAGCGATAAAGGCCGTCTTCATGCAGAACCCGGTATTCGCATCGGTAGGTTTCGCTGTTCTGAAGCGCGTCCTCGATTGACTTGTCGACTCTGGCCGAATCGTCGGGATGAATGGAAGCTATCACCAGCTCCAGTGGCAAGCCTTTGGCGCACAGCTTCGGGCACAAGCCGAAGGTCCGGGCAAAACGCTCATCGCCGGTCAACTGATCGGCAATGATGTCCCACACCCAAGTGCCGACAACTGCCCCTGAATCAAGGGCGAGTTGTAGCTGCTCGGCCGCTTCCTGCTCTGAAGGCGGGAGTGGCTGGGGGGCGAATGGCATGCCGCCGGAAACATCATTGCTCATCACTATCGACCCACTTGAACGCCTGGTTCACAAAGACTCAGTCATAGGGCAGCGCAGCGGCCTGAAAGTTGTACAAATTTTATTCTATTTTGTGCCCCAGGCCTTACAGGCGATCAGTGACACTTCATCATTCCATGGGTTTGGCCTGAGAGTGATATTAAATTAATATCACCTGATAAGTGCAGTATTTTGTACGGAGGCAGTCTGGGCAGTGCTTTCAGGTCATATCGAGCTTGCCGAGCCAGCTGAAAGCGCTGATTTCGCGAGGCGACCGGTGTTTGTGTAACGTGCAGGCGCTGGTCCCGGTCAGGTGCCAGCGCCCCTACAGTAGCTCTTAGTTCTGGCCGACAGGCGCAGGCAGGTTGGCAGTCTGCACGGGCGACCATCGGGTCATCACATAAAACAGCGCGCCACCCAGGATGCACCCGGTGAACCACGCAAAGTTGGCAATGGGCTTGAACCACTCGACAAAGGTAAAGCACAGACCCACCAGCGCCGTCAGCACTAGCGCTTTGACCGCGATCCAGTTCACGCCATTGGTGTACCAGTAGCGACCGCTTGGCGTGTCATTGAACAGGGCGTCGACATCAATCTGCTGCTTCTTGATCAGGTAGTAATCCACCAGCAGGATGCCGAACAGTGGGCCGATGCAGGCCGCGAGCACGTCCAGGGTGTAATGGATCACTTCAGGGTTGTTGAACAGGTTCCAGGGCGTGATGAAGATCGAAGCTACGGCAGCAATCATGCCGCCTGCACGCCAGCTGATGCGGCTGGGGGCCACGTTGGCAAAGTCGAAGGCCGGGGAAACGAAGTTGGCGACGATGTTGATGCCGACAGTGGCGGTCACGAAAGTAAATGCGCCGAGCAGCACGGCGGTGGTGTTATCGATACGCGCTACGGTGGCAATAGGGTCGTGGATCATTTCACCGAAAATCGGCAGCGTGCCAGAGACAATCACCACCGTCACCAGCGAGAACGCCAGAAAGTTCACCGGCAAGCCCCAGAAATTGCCGCGACGCACGTCAGCCATGCTGCGGCAATAGCGGCTGAAATCACCGAAGTTCAGGGTCGGGCCGGAGAAGTATGAGACCACCAGCGCGATGGCCATGACCACCTGCCCGAACGCCGCCCAGCCGGATAACTCTTTTTCAGCCAGGGTGAAACTGATGTTATCCCAACCGGCGCGCCAGACAATCCAGCCTGCCAGCGCGAACATCACCGCATAAACGGCAGGACCGGCCCAGTCGATGAAGCGTCTGATCGATTCCATGCCGGTCCAGAACACAGCAGCCTGGACCACCCACAACGCCAGAAAACCTAGCCAGCCAAGCCACGACAACCCGAGAAAGGTCAGGTTCTGATACGCAGCCAGTTCCGGGAAGAAGCGTAGAACCACGATCACCAGTGCGCTGGACGCCAGATAGGTTTGAATGCCGTACCACGCCACTGCAATCAGCCCGCGGATGATTGCAGGAATGTTGGCACCGAATACCCCGAAGGCCAGGCGGCAGATGACCGGGTAGGGCACGGCGGCTTGCTGGCTGGGTTTGGCGACCAGATTGGCAATCACCTGAATGATGCAGATGCCCACCAGCAGCGCAATCAGCACTTGCCAGCTGGCCAGACCGAGCGCGAAGAGGCTGGCGGCGAAAACGTAACCGCCGACGCTGTGCACGTCGCTCATCCAGAACGCCAGAATGTTGTACCAGGTCCACTTTTGCGGCACCGGCCCCAGATCATGGTTGTGCAGGCGCGGGCTGTATCCGGCCGGGCGTTGGTCTGTCATAGCGTTACTCCCTCGATGGATCGTGGCGGGATCGGGGTACGATCGATGATATTTTTGTATACGATCGTGTACGCAAAAGATGTGCCATACGTTTTTTCATAGGCAAAAAGTCAATGCGCGCTATGCCAGCTGGCGTTCCAGTCCAGAAAAGTCAGCACAGTGGGCACGTCCGTCATAGCGTTTAAAGCGCACACTAACGGAGCGCAATGGCCCATTTTCGGTGCGATTTTGCAGGCTGCCCAGCCCATAGGCGTTGCTTGGCGGCTTAGATAGCGCTATTCATCAAGTGGTACATCGGGCACTATTCCTGTATACGATCTGTACCGAAAAAGTGATCTGAAACCATGACTCGACCTGCCAGCGCTCCCTTGTTCCTGACGCCCGCTGCCGATGAAAAAGGCCGCGACGAGCAAATTTATCAGCACGTACTGGAAGCAATCGTCGAGCACCGGCTTGCGCCAGGCACGCGTTTGCCCGAGGACGCATTGGCTGAAGTGTTCGAGATCAGCCGGACCGGCATTCGCAAGGTCTTGCAGCGCCTGGCCCTGGAACGGCTGGTGACCTTGCGTCCCAAGCGCGGCGCAGAGGTCGCGCAACCGTCGGCGCAGGAAGCGCAGGATGTGCTGGGTGCCAGGCAGTTGATCGAACCCGCGCTGATGGCCGATATCGCCGCACGGGCAGGCGGTCAGCGTCTGGAATCACTGCGTGCGCTCTGTGAACAGGAACATGAGGCGCAACACGCCGGGCGTCACAGCGAAGCTATTCAGTTGTCGGCCAGATTTCATGTGCAATTGAGCGCGTTGGCGGGCAATCAGGTATTGACCGAGCAAGTCGCGCAGCTCACTACGCGTTCTTCGCTGATCGTGGCGGTTTACGGTTCGCGGCGCAGCGTCGGCTGTGATTGTGGTCAGCACGTTGACTTGCTGACCTTGCTCGAGGCCGGGCAGGGCGAACAGGCCCGCGAGTGGATGGCCGAGCATCTGCGCCGTATCCGCGCCAGCCTGAATGTAGATGCACCGGTGAGCGAGACAGTAGATTTTCATAGCATTTTCAAACGGCGCTGAAGGAGTTCCGGTGCGTATTCAAGTGATCAACCCCAACACCAGCGAAGCCATGACCCACAAGATTGGCCTCGCGGCGCAAGCCATTGCACGCCCCGGTACGCAGATTCTTGCGTGCAGTCCCGATGATGGCCCGGTGTCTATCGAAGGCCATTTTGACGAAGCGATAGCGACCCTTGGCGTGCTGGAAGAGATACGCAAAGGCCGTGAGCAACAGGTCGACGCGCACATCATCGCCTGTTTCGGCGATCCTGGCCTGCTGGCAGCCCGCGAGTACGCCAGCGCACCTGTTATCGGCATTGCCGAAGCGGCTTTCCATATGGCCAGTCTGATTTCCACCCGCTTCGCAGTGGTCACCACGCTGACCCGAACTCGGATCATCGCCGAGCACCTGTTGCAGCGCTATGGCTTCAGCGAACTGTGCACCTCGGTACGTTGTATCGATCTACCCGTACTGGCGCTGGAAGAGAGCGGGCCCGAACTGATCGAGTGCATGGCCGAACAGGCTCGCCGTGCGCGCGATGAAGAGGGGGCAGGTGCCATTGTACTGGGCTGCGGCGGGATGGCGGATTTGGGCAGGCAATTGAGTGAAGCGATTGGTCTGCCGGTGATCGACGGCGTGGCGGCGGCGGTGAAACTGGCAGAGTCGCTGGTGGACCTTGGGCTGAGTACCAGCAAACACGGCGACCTTGCCGACCCCATCGGCAAACCGTTCAAAGGGCGATTTGCCTACCTGAGCCGATAAAATGTGCGTCCGCAAATGCACTGACACACGCTTTGGGTGATGCTCCGCGGCACAAAAATCGGACGCAGAGCGTCCAGAACGGCATTCCCACGCTGGAGCGTAGGGAACGATAGTCTCAACGACCACTATCTTCTGGACGCTCCGCATTCTCTAGCGACGGAGCGTGTGGCGATCACTCCCACGCTCCGCGTGGTAGCACACTTCTGGACGCTCTGCGTCCGATCTTGAGCACCAAGGGTGCGCCTTACATGGCCGGCACGCCACCCGCAATCAGCGCTTCTGTCGTGGCGTCTGGCACCACAATGGTGTTGTTGCCCGGAGTCAGAATTACCTTGCGGCAATCCTCTTCCTTCTTGTCGAACAGCTTGTAACCTTTCGCAGCATCTTCCAGCGACATGCGGTGGGTGATGATGGCTTCCGGTTCGAGTCGTCCGGCTTCGATGTGCTCGAGCAGTTCAGGCATGAAGCGATGGACATGGGTCTGGCCCATCTTGAACGTCAGGCCTTTGTCGAACGCATCGCCGAACATGAAACCGTGGATAAACCCTGCGTAAACGCCCGGTACGCTCACTACGCCGCCACGCCTTACCGCTGCGATGCACTGACGCAATGCCTTGCCACTGCTGCCTTCCAGTTTCAGCGTGGCCAGAATGGTTTCGGTGGTGCTGCCCTTGGCTTCGAAACCGACTGCATCGACCACACCGTCCACGCCGCGCATGCCAGCTGTCTGACGGATGATGGTGTCGGCCGGGTCATCGTCGTCATCGAAATTGATCGGGATCACACCATAGGTTTTCTGCGCATAAGCCAGGCGATACGGATGGTGATCGACCATGAATATCTTCTCGGCGCCGAGCATTCTCGCGCATGCGGCGCTCATCAGACCCACTGGACCAGCGCCATAGATGGCAACGCTCGAACCTTGGCCGATGCCCGCATTGGTTACCGCCTGCCAGGCAGTGGGCAAGATGTCGGAAAGGAATAGAACCTTCTCGTCAGCCAGTGTGCCCGGCACTTTGAACGGGCCGACATTGGCCTTTGGCACGCGCACGTACTCAGCCTGACCGCCGGGAATGCCGCCATACAGATGACTGAAACCGAACAGTGCTGCCCCTGGCGGAATGGACTTTTTGTTGATGATCGCGCCGCGCCCGGTGTTGGTGGTTTCACAGGCTGCGAACAGGTCGATGTTGCAGAAAAAGCAGCTGCCGCAAGCAATCACAAAAGGGATCACTACGCGATCACCTTTCTGCACAGCGGTGACCGCCGGGCCAGTCTCTTCGACAATGCCCATGAACTCATGGCCGAATATGTCGCCGTGTTCCACCGTGGGTATCTTGCCGCGATACAAGTGCAGATCAGAGCCGCAGATTGCGGTCGCGGTGACTTTCAAAATGATGTCGTCAGCTTCTTGTATTTCCGGGTCCGGCACTGTGTCGACCTTCACACTGTTCGCGCCGTGGTAAGTCAAAGCTCTCATGATTAATCCTCGATGGCAGCAGAAGTTCTGATCCGTACTGAAGATGAACCATGAGGATTTTGTTGGTTCAGCGCGATTGGTCGAAGCGGGACTAACGGTAGGTCAATTGCGAAACGCCGTCATGTCCTGCAACAGCATGCCCATCAGGCGGTTGGCACCGACGCTGAGCTGCCGACCCAGACGGCTGATCAAATGCGTCTGCGGGCTGCTGAACACCTCATGCTGCAAGGGCAGGGCGCGCAGTTTTCCGGCCTTTATCTCCTCCTCCACAACAAAGGTCGGCAACAACGTGACGCCACCCTGCATGGCGAAATGCTTGAGCATGGCGAAGGTGCTGCAGGTCAGTGTCGGCTGCACTGTAATACCCAGTTGATGTTCGGCCTGCAGAAGAATCTGGCGAATGCCATAAGACACAGCAGGCAGCGCGACACGGTAGTGTTCCAGTGCCCGCAGCTCTATCGGAGCCTGCTCTTGCGTCAGCGGATGATCGGGTGCGGTGATCACGCACACTGGCTTGCGTTGATGGGCGTGAGAGCGGATTTTCGGGTCGGCAGCGGGGTTGAAGACCAGGCCGATATGCGCTTCGTCCTCCACCACCTGGCGAATCACCTCGTTACTGCCACAAACGTTCACGAGCAGTTCGATGCGCGGGTACAGCTCGGAAAACCGGGCCAGCGGCTGGGCGAGGCTTTCAAGAAAACCTTCTCCGGACACCAATGTCACCGAGCCGCTGTGCAGGCCCTTCAGCGCCTGGATCGAATCCAGCAGGACCTCCTGCTGCGTCAGTCGCTGGCGGTAGTAGGCCAGCACCTTGTCGCCTGCTTCAGTGGGTTTGACCCCTCGGCGATGGCGCTCGAGCAATGGCGAGCCGAGCTCCTGTTCCAGTTGCGCGATCTGGCGGCTGACCGCCGAGGGCGCGACGTTGAGGAAGTCGGCGGCAGCCCTGACGCTGCCCAGCCGCACGGCTTCGAAGAAATACAGGATGCGTCGATCTTGCACCAGGCTCATAAGGCTCCTGTAGAGGCTCTGTGTTGCGCTAAAGGCAACATAAATTCGATTTGAGGATTATTGCTGAGAGGTGAGAGCGCTGTCCATACTCGGATCATCAGCACATTGCTCGCCGACAAGGCTCGCAGCGTCGTTCTCGAATTCGTACAAAACCTTTGACCGGGATGCAGACATGACTTTGAAAGCAGGTGTGATCGGATTGGGCAACATGGGCGGCGGCATGGCTGCCACGCTGGCGGGCAAGGGCTTTGATGTCAGCGGCTTCGACCTGTCGCAGGCTGCGTTGGCCCAGGCTGAAAGCAAAGGCGTCAAGCCGGTTGCCGACCGCAAACAACTGATTCAAGGCGTGGATATTCTGATCCTGTCGCTGCCCAAGGCCGAGCATGTGGAGTCGGTGTGCCTTGGTGCGGGCGGTATCAGCGAGTTCGGTCGCAAGGGCTTGATCGTGGTCGATACCACCACATCAACACCGGAAATGAGCCGTAAGGTCGCCGCCGAACTGGCCAAAACCGGCATTGCCTTTATCGATGCACCTGTCTCGGGCGGCCCGAAAGGCGCAGCTACCGGCACCATGTCGATGGTCATCGGCGCTGAAGATGCCGATCTTGCGCGCGCCATGCCGATTTTGGAAGGAATGAGCGGCACACGCGTGCACGTCGGCCAGTGCGGCGCAGGCAATGTGGCCAAGATCGCCAACAACATGCTCGCCGCCTGCCACCTGATCAGCACTGCCGAAGCCGTGGCGATGGCCGCGCGTGCAGGTGTCGATCCGGAAAAACTTCTGCAGGGCCTGAATGCCGGCTCGGGACGCAGTGGTGCCACGCAAGTGATGTTCCCGACCTGGGTACTCAACAAGGCCTATGACTCGGGTTTCACCATGGGCCTGATGCGCAAGGACGTCGGCCTGGCCAGCGATCTGGCGGACAGCCTCGACATGGACCTGCCGCTGTCGCGCGTCGTCGCGCAATTGTGGCAGGCCAGCAGTGAAACCCTGGCGGACAACGAAGACTTCTGCGCCATCGTGCAACGCACCGATGGCAAACTTTACGGTCATGGAGAATAAGCGATGAGCACTGCAAAAATTCTTGAACTGATGCGTCCTTACTGGGGCGATCGCAGTGTCATTGCCAGCTACGTCGGCGGCCAGTTCATTGAAGGCCATGGCGCGCCGGTTGAAGTGCGCAATGCCCATGACGACAGCCTGTTGCTGAGCTTTCCGGACGCTGACGAGTCGTTGGTCGACATCGCCGACAAGGCGGCCAAGGCTGCGCAGCAGCAATGGTGGGCGCTGACCGCTCAGGCGCGGGGTCGCGCCATGTATCAGGTAGGCAATCTGATTCGTGAAGAACTGGAAAACCTCGCGCAGATCGAATCCCTGACCGCCAACAAGCCGATCCGCGATGCCCGCGTTGAAGTGCTCAAGGTAGCCGAGATGTTCGAGTATTACGCCGGCTGGGCAGACAAGCTGCATGGCGAAATCATCCCGGTGCCGACCACCCACCTCAACTACGTGACCTACGAACCGCTGGGCACGGTGTTGCAGATCACCCCGTGGAACGCGCCGATCTTCACCTGCGGCTGGCAGATCGCCCCGGCGATTGCGGCGGGTAACGCAGTCATCCTCAAACCGTCGGAACTGACGCCGCTGAGCTCTTTGATGGTCGGTGTGCTGATTGAGCGCGCGGGCGTACCGAAAGGGCTGGTCAACGTGATTGCCGGTTTCGGCCATTCCATCGGCCAGGCGTTCATTGCCAAGGCTGACATCCGCAAAGTGGTGTTCGTCGGCTCGCCAGCGACCGGTCGGCATATCGCCGTGGCTGCGGCGCAGCGCTGTATTCCCGCGGTGCTGGAGCTGGGTGGCAAGTCAGCCAACATCGTATTCGACGATGCGGATCTGGAAGTGGCCTTGCGTGGCGCTCAGGCGGCGATTTTCTCCGGTGCCGGGCAAAGTTGTGTCTCCGGCTCACGGCTGTTGGTGCAGGAATCGATTTTCGAGAAGTTCACCAACGCTCTGGCGGTGGCGGCGACTCAGTTCAAGGTCGGCGACCCCGGCGACCCGGACACCCAGATCGGCCCGATCAACAATGCCAAGCAGTACAACCATGTGAAGAGCATGGTCGAGCGCGCATTGAAAGACGGCGCAAGACTGGTTGGCGAGCAGGCTGATCCGATCCCGAACAAGCCGGGTTATTACGTCAACCCGACGGTGTTGGCGGGCACCAACGAGCTGCATTGTGCGCAGGAAGAAATCTTCGGCCCGGTGGTGGTAGCGATTCCGTTCAAGGATGAAGAAGACGCGATCCGCATCGCCAACGACAGCCGTTTTGGCCTGGCCGGTGGCGTCTGGACCCGTGATGTCGGGCGTGCCCATCGCGTTGCCAGACAGGTGCGTGCCGGGACGTTCTGGGTCAATGGCTACAAGACTATCCACGTCAGCTCGCCGTTTGGCGGCTATGGTGAAAGTGGTTATGGCCGTTCTTCCGGCCTGGATGCACTGCGCGAGTACAGCGAAGTGAAAAGCGTCTGGGTCGAAACCGCCGCCAAGCCTGCCGCCAGTTTTGGCTACGGCGCGAGTCTGGAGTAAGTACATGCCCATTTCAAAGACACTGATCGACGAAGCAACTGTCTGGCGCCGCACGATCCACGCTGCGCCGGAGCTGGGGTTTCAGGAGCTGAAAACCTCGGACAAGGTGGCTGATCTGCTGAGTAGCTTCGGCATTCAGGTGCACCGCGGTCTGGGCGGTACTGGCGTGGTCGGCACCCTGCGCAATGGCGACGGCCCGACCATCGGCATTCGCGCCGACATGGACGCCCTGCCTATTCAGGAGCTGGGCGACAGCGTGCACAAGTCGGCCCATAAGGGCTGCATGCACGCCTGCGGACACGATGGCCACACGGCAATTCTGCTGGCCACCGCCCGGCACCTGTCGGAAACCCGCCGGTTTGCCGGCACGGTGCATTTTGTCTTTCAGCCTGCCGAGGAAAACCTCGGCGGCGCGCAACGGATGATCGAAGACGGTCTGTTCGAGCGCTTTCCGATGGAAGCGATCTACGGTTTGCACAACTGGCCGGGCGTGCCTGCTGGCAAGGTGGTCATCAATCCAGGGCCGATGATGGCATCGCTGGACACCTTCGAAGTCACCCTGACTGGCAAGGGCAGCCATGCGGCCATGCCGGACAAGGGCAATGACCCGATCGTGGCCGCAGCCGAGCTGGTGCTGGGGCTGCAAACCATTGTTTCCCGGCGCCTGTCACCGCTCGACTCGGCGGTGGTCAGCATCACTCAGTTCAATGCCGGAGAGGCGATCAACGTGATCCCGGAAACCGCCACGCTGCGTGGCACCGTGCGTTGCCTGCAAACCCCTGTGCGGGAAAAGGTCCAGCGATTGATCGGCGAGTTCGTCGAGCGTTTGCCGACGGCCTTCGGCGTGCGCGGCGAACTGGTTTACAACGTCGGCTACCCGGTGACCGAAAACCATGTCGAAGCAGCAGCCACGATCCGTCGTGCAGCAGTCTCCGCAGTCGGCGAGGCCAACGTGCAGTGGGGCTGTAACCCGTCGATGGCCTCCGAAGACTTCGCCTTCATGCTGCATGCCTGCCCGGGTGCGTACATCTGGATGGGCGTCGATGGCGAGAAACCGTCGGCGGCGTTGCATAACCCGTATTACGACTTCAACGACCAGGTGATCGAACCGGGTGTGGCGGTCTGGACATCGCTGGTGGAGCAGTGTCTGCCGCTGAGTTGAATGGCTTGCATACTATGCCGTAGGAGTGAGCTTGCTCACGAAGGCAATGGTCCAGACGCCCTTTTTATGGGGTTGTCCGGCTTCTTCGTGAGCAAGCTCACTCCCACCGGGAACGGACTCCTTCAAGGTGCCGCGAGCAACTCCACTGCAATACCGGATATGTCCGGCAGGCAGGTCAGCAGGTGGTCGCGCAGTTCCAGTACTCGCTGGCGCTTGAAGCTGTCCTGCAGCCAGACCAGGTAATAGGCATCTCCGGTGCCAACCGCCGAGTTGAACGGCAGAAAGACCTGACCTTCGTTCAGGTCATCAGCGACCAGAAACAGATCGCCAATCGACACACCGTGCCCTCTGACTGCAGCGGTAATGCCCTGATCAAGGGTGTCGAACACCTTGCCTTTGCTCAACGTCACCTGACCAGAGAGGTCCATCCGGCTCAGCCAGCGCCGCCAGTCGCGGCGGTCGCTGGAAGGATGGATAAGTTCCGCAGCCTGCAGCCTCTCTGTTCCCCACGGCTGGTCGCCTAACGTGTCTGCCGAGCAGATCGGAATCAGCCACTCATCGAACAGCTTGCAGGTTTCCACCTCGGCACCAAAGCTGCCATTGCCCAGCAGAATCGCGCAGTCGAAAGGCTCCGAATAGAAGTCCACGCTATCAAAGTCCATCCACACGCTGGAGAGCTGTACCGGCAGGGCGGGCGCAGGCTTTTTGAAAGACTCCAGCGCGTGCAGCAGCCAGCGCATGGTCAGGGTGGACGGTGATTTGAGGCGCAGATTCGCGCCCTGACCCCGGAATGGCTGGCAGGCGTCCTCGATAATCCGGAAGCCGATCTTGAGTTGACTGGACAGCCGCCGGCCCTCGTCACTGAGCGAAAGCCGCGGGCCATTGCGCTCGAACAATCGACAGCCAAGGGTTTCTTCCAGGGTACGAATATGACGACTGATGGCACTCTGGGTAAGGGAGAGTTCCTGCGCAGCACGCGTAAATGAACATGATCGAGCCGCGACTTCAAAGGCTCTCAGCGCGTAAAGAGGCGGTATACGTTCAGTCATGTGATAACTAACCATGATTATTTGTCATAGTAGGTTACACCTTTTTCCATTTTTCCGCGCACGCGTCTCCGGTCAGAATCGCCGGCTCGTCCACTGTCGTAAAAATCAAACAATAAGGCGGTGTTCTTATCTGCTGCGTGCGTGAGGGAATATGCTGCCCAAGTCCGAAAAGCTGTTACGCCAATCTGTTGTAAGACATTTGCTGGAAAGTGACACCGCCCTGGAAATGGGCTGGAGGGTTCAGGCTTACAGGCAGTTCGAGCAGGTGCTGAGTGACAAGGGCTTTCCTTGTCTGTTTGGCCGCCGTGCCAACAAGTCCGGAAGCTGTCTGCTGCTGTTCATCCCCTGTGAGAATGAGCAACAAGCGCTACGTGACGGCATGGAAGCGTACGTAAAGTTCGTTAATGACACGCCACTTGAAGATCGCCTGTTCAACCCGTTGATTGTCATTTTCGAGAAAACCGATTTCAACACCTTGGCCGAAGAGCAGGCCTATGCGTGGGCCACCTTGCAGCATTTACATGACGGTGACCGAACGCCCTGGCCGGCCAAAGCCTGCACAGACCCTGAAGTGTTCGAGTGGACCTATCACTTCGCCGGACTGCCGATGTTCATCAACATGAGCTTTCCCCGTCACAGCGCGATGAAAAGCCGTTCGCTGGGTGGGCACATTGTGTTTGTGGTCAACCCTCGGGAGAACTTTGACGAGGTGGCAAGCGCCGAGACGGAAAGTGGTCGCAAGGTCAGGGAAAAGATTCGCCAGCGAATCGCCGATTACAACAACGGCGTGGTACCCGACACGCTGGGTTTTTTCGGCGACCGTAGCAGCCTGGAATGGAAGCAATACCAACTGTATGAAGAAGGCGGGCTTTCACTGTCCCGTTGTCCTCTGCATATCAAAGTCGACAAGACTGACCATTTGAACGAGCGTTGAGTACCCATGGATATATCGTTGCTGCTGATCTACATGTTCAGCGTCTTCATGCTGATCATCACCCCTGGTCCGGTGGTGGCACTGATCGTCAATACCAGCCTGGCGTGCGGGCCGAAACGCGCGATGCTGACGGCGCTGGGCACCAACTGGGCATCACTGGTGTTGGTGTTGGTCGCGGCATTGATTCTGACGGGCACGCTGTCGGTGAGCGTAAGCATGCTCAACTGGATCAGCCTGGTGGGCTGTTTCTTCATCGCCTATCTGTCGATGCAGGCGCTGGAACAGGCGTTGCGTTACGCCCCGACGCCGCCTGAAGCAGCGCCAGCGCCGTTGCCTGCGCGTAGCAGGCACAGCGGGCTGGTGACCGGTTTTCTGGTGGGGATTTCCAATCCGAAGGACATCATCTTCTTCGTCTCGTTTTTCCCGCAGTTCATTCACGTCACCGAATCGTTCAAGGGCAGCATTGCCTTGTTGTCGTTGCTGTGGATCATCATTGACCTGTCGATCCTGTTTGCCTACATCTTCCTGATGCGTCAGAAGCTGGCCTTGAAGTACAAGCGCAAGATCGAAGTCGCCTCCAGCGTGACCTTGCTGCTGATCGCGCTGGGCGGAATCTTCTATTCGGGCTCGGCACTGTTGAATCAGTAAACGCCTGAGCCGATCAGCACTCGATCAGATTGACTGCCAGCCCGCCGCGTGAAGTTTCCTTGTATTTATCGTGCATGTCCGCGCCGGTATCGCGCATGGTGCGGATGGCGTGGTCCAGCGAGATGAAGTGCTCGCCGTCGCCGCGCAGCGCCATTTGTGCAGCGTTGATTGCTTTCACGGCAGCAATCGCGTTGCGCTCGATGCAAGGGATTTGCACCAGCCCGCCAACCGGGTCGCAGGTCAGTCCCAGGTTGTGTTCCAGACCAATTTCCGCCGCGTTTTCCACCTGTTCGGGCGTGGCACCGAGAATTTCCGCCAGGCCAGCGGCGGCCATTGCGCAGGCCGATCCTACTTCGCCCTGACAACCCACTTCGGCACCGGAAATGGACGCGTTCTTCTTGCACAGAATGCCGACCGCAGCAGCGCTCAGGAAGAAACGCACCACGTCGTCATCATTGGCCGTAGGCTTGAACTTCATGAAGTAATGCAGCACCGCAGGCACGATACCCGCCGCGCCGTTGGTGGGCGCAGTCACCATGCGCCCGCCCGCGGCGTTTTCCTCGTTGACCGCCAGGGCGAACAGGTTGACCCACTCCATGGCGCTCAGGGTCGAGCCGATCACGTTCGGGTTATCGAGGTTCTGCAGGCTCTGATGCAGGCGGTAGGCGCGACGGCGCACGTTCAACCCGCCGGGCAGGATGCCGGTTTCAAGCAGGCCCTTGTCGACGCAGGCGCGCATCGCGGCCCAGATGACCATTATTTTCTCGCGAATTTCTTCCTCGCTGCGCCATACCTTCTCGTTGGCCATCATCAGTTCGGAAATACTCATGCCGTGGGTCTTGCACAGCTTCAGCAACTGCGCGCCACTGAAAAAGTCGTAAGGCAGAACAGTAGTGTCGTTGTCCAGCACGCCGCTGGCTGCCTGTTCGGCATCGATCACAAAGCCGCCACCCACCGAATAGTAGGTCTGCTCGTAAACTTCACCGGTCTTGCCGTAGGCGCACAGCGTCATGCCGTTGGGATGGTACGGCAGGTTTTCATTGAGCAGGCACATGTCCCGCTCCCAGACGAAGGTGATGGCCTGCTCGCCCGCCAGCATCAGCTGGTTATCGGCACGCAGCGCGTCGATGCGCTGGTTGACCTGGCCAGGGTCGATCTGGTCCGGCCATTCGCCCATCAAGCCCATGACTGTTGCGCGATCGCTGCCGTGTCCGATGCCGGTGGCCGACAGAGAGCCGTACAATCGCACCTCGATCCGTTCTACGCTGTGCAACCGGTTCTGGTTGCGCAGCTCGGTCACGAACAGTGCCCCGGCGCGCATTGGCCCGACGGTGTGAGAACTGGACGGCCCGATGCCGATTTTGAACATGTCGAAGACGCTGATAGCCATCACGAAGGTCCTTCAGGTGAGATGATGCACGGGAATTTGGTATTCCCCTTTTTCTGTTACTCATCTTTGGCTTCGGCTGTCGAAACGACAAACGATTGTTGCTATGCAACGCTTTAGCGGAACTCTTCAATGAGCAGAATCTTCAACGCACAGATGCACGCCTGGTTACAGGTGTTCGCCTGCGCAGCCCGACATCTTTCCTTCACCCGGTGCGCCGAAGAGCTGCACGTCACTCCTGGCGCGATCAGCCAGCAGATGCGCCAGCTTGAAGAGCGCCTGGGCTTCGCGCTGTTTCACCGGGTCGGGCGCGGGCTGGAGCTGACCGCCGAAGGCCAGCGTCTGGCGGTGGTCGCCAACGAGGTGCAGAGCCGTATCAGTGAAGAGCTGCGTCTGCTGTATTCCGGGCGCATCGGCGGAGTGTTCAAGTTGCGCTGCATCCCCTCATTCCTCAGCAAATGGCTGATGCCGCGCCTGCCACGCTTGCAGGAAGCGTTTCCGGACATCCAGTTGCGGATCATTGCCGAAGACAGCAGCGGGTCGTTGCGCGATGACGATTTCGATCTGGCCATCGACCTGAACGACGGCAGCTATCCGGGGCTGTCGACCACTCCATTGCTGGAAGAGGAGCTGTTTGCGGTCTGTTCGCCAAGCCTGTTGGTGGGCAAGCCGCCACTCGATACGCCCAGCCAGCTGGTGCACTTTCCGTTGCTGCATGACATCACTGCCTGGCGCGGCAGCTATGAATACGCTGAGTGGGAGTTTTATCTGACCGCCATCGGCGCTGATGGTATCGACGTGCGCCGTGGTCACACCTTCAACCGCAACCACCTGACCATCGACGCCGCGCGCATGGGCATGGGCGTGGCCATTGCCCGCAAGGCGCTGATTACCGACGAACTGGAGCAAGGCTTGTTGATTGTGCCGTTCGGGCATCCGATCAAGGCCAGGAAGAAATACGTCCTGGCCTATCGCGAAGGGGCGCTCTCTACTCCGGCACGCCGCGCCGTGCATGACTGGCTGGTGAACGAAGCAGTGATCTAGTCCGCTCCAGAATCAATGAAACATCTCTGCAATCAGCACGGCGCCGATAAAGGTACCGAAGTTGGCCAGGAACGATACCAGCACGATTCGCCAGCCCAGACGGCGGAAGGCTGGCAGGTCCTTGGCAATCGACAGGCCGGCAAAGGTCAGCATCGGGGTAATGACCGCCAGCATGTTGATCGAACTGGTCATCCGGGCAATCTCGGCCGCCCAGGGGCAGGCCGGTGAAGTCAGGAACATCGCCACCAGCGACACCATGCACACTGCCGGGATCTTGCGACGGATCAGGTTGCACAGCGCTTCGCCGACGAAGGCACAGAAAATCATGATACCCATGCCGGTGAATGCATCGGCCGACAGCGTCTTGTAGCCGACATAATTGGCAATCAGCGCCAGTGCACCGGCGGCCAGCCACGCACTGATCTTGCCCGCCCAGCCCAGTTCCGGAACTTCCAGTGACACATCGCTGTGGCGCAGGCCTTCATCAGTCATGGACGCCTTGGTGGTGCGGCCGATCAGCGGCTCCAGCACCCGATAGCCCCACACTGCCAGTGGCAGGGAGATAAACAGGGTGAAATAAGTACCGATGGTGGTGGTGATCAGGTTTGATGCCGCCGCCAGCGTCATGACCTCCTTGGCGACTTCCGGTGTTTGCTGCGCGGCAATTGCACCGGCTGCAGCAGCCATCATGCTGCCCGAGCCGATGCCCGAGCCCATCGCCAGCGAATTGGGATGGAAGATCCCCAGGCTGGCGATAAAGCCGGCAACGATGGCAATAAACAGCGCACCGAACAGGGTGCCGGTCAGGTACTCGGCCAGTACGCCGCGGCCTTCCGGGGAGTCCATGCCGTAGCGCTCGCCGATGATTGCCAGACTGGGCTCGCGGCCAACCGAGAACGTCGCGCCGATTGCCTCACGCTTGATGCCCAGCAGCAGTGCGACCGGCAGGCCGAGCACCACGGTGCCGACAAAGTGACCAAACTCCTGAAACACCAGCGCCCATCCCGAGGCGAACACTACCGGCAGCGAGCCGCCGACGACGAGACCGAGTTTGGCAATGAAAATCAGCAGGGCGGGTTGCAGGATCGAGGCCGAGCGTAGCTGGATGCCGTGATCGATACCGATGCTGCCTGGCAGGCGGCGACTGGCGATACCCACCATCGCGCCCAGCAACAGCGCCCATACCATCGGTAGCAGCACCACCTTGCCTGGGCCCAGCGGGATACTGACGGCACCGATCATCTCGGCAATGATCAGGATAACGGCGGCCCAGAGATACAGCTTCACCGTCGATGAAACGGCCTGATTGTCGCCCGACACTGCAGCGTGTGAGTTTTGCATGGTGATCCCCTTGCCTGCTGAATGGCCTTTTTCAGGCCTTATCAATCGTTATTCTGTTTTTCAGGTCGGCGCGATGAGGCGCCAGGGCAGCGTTGGAAAGTCCATGAAGTCATGGAGGCCGTTATCCGGCAGAGTATTTTTATGAGGTCTGAACGTGATCCGGACCCAGGCTGCTTCGAGCCTTTGCAAGGGGATTACAGGGTGCGTTATTTGAAGGGATGAGCCTTTGAATACGGCACTTTGCTGTCCACACGCAATCGCAGTATGCATAGCGCGAGGTTGCACACCAATATTGCGAATTTTATTTATCGTTGCGTTAAACAGAACACAGAAAGGGCTACACGGCCCTTGAAAGTGACTATCGTGCGACGCTCCGAGCCGCATGCCGTTCCGGACGCTCTGCGTCCTCTTTTGCGACGCAGAGCGTAGCGAACTGCATTCCCACGCAGAGCGTGAGGAACGATCATCTTAACTATCGTGCTGGCGCTCTGCGCAGGCATGCAGCTCTGGTTGCTCCCACTAGTAAGCGGGACTGCTCAGCTCAAGCGCCTTGGCGCATTCCTCCAGCGAGCGCCGCTGGGTGTCCGCATACAACTCCAGTTCGTTGAGCGTATTGCGCCCCAACGCCCGCTCAAAATCCTGCTGGTTCGAATTCGTCGCGTAATGCGCCTGCGCGTTGTCCCCCAGGTTGGACTGGAAGATGCCTGCCGCACTGACTGGCAGAAAGTCTTCATACACCAGCGGCTCGAAACGCACATGACCTGCTTCCACAAGCTGCTCCAGGCTGCCGGATGCACGCTCGGCAATGCCTGATTCAGTCGGAAAGTAGCGAAAGTAGGCCAGCCCCTGCGTGCGCATTTCATCATGATTGTCCGGAAAAGCCTGAAATGCCTTTTCCAGCAATTCTGCATAGCGCACGGCGTTGGCTTCGTTGGGAAACTCACCCAGTTCGTCGCGAGCTTCGTTCAACAGCCTGTCATACAGCGCGCGACCCTTGGGCGTCAGGGCTGCGCCGCGCTGTTCGATCTCGCCGAAGCGTGCCGAATGACTGCCCGACTGACTGCCCCCCTGACCAATGAACGTAATGGGTTCTTCAAGCGCCTTGAAGCTGGTCTGGCGCAACAGAATCGGACACTGGCGACGCGGTGGCCCTTCAACCACGGCCTTGGGCGTGATGCCTTTGCCGGGCATGCCGCTTTGCACCGCATCTATATCCAGCGTGCGCGGGGTGAGGTGATTGATATGCGGACCTCGAAATGCCACCACATCAGCGATCAGGCGATGCTGGACATTGAGCTTCTGGTACTCGTCAAGCGAGACCGTCGCCGTGTTATGCCAGCGAAAGGTTTCCAGCGCCTGCTGAATGAACTCGGCAGCGTCGGGCTCGCTCAACCCGCCGTCTGTCTCATGCTTGTCGATCAACGCCAGGGCACCGGGCGTGAAGATTCTGCGCTTGGCCAGCACCTGACTGGCAAACTCGCGCAGGCTGTCACTCTCGATCAGTTCCAGGCGCAGCAGTGAGGTGAACACCCGAAACGGACTGACCTGCAACGCCTGTTCATGCACGGCACGAAAAGCTGTGGAGTGAACCGGCACACCGGCTTCGGTCAGGTCGTAATAACCCACCGGCTGCATGCCCATCACCGCAAACAGGCGGGCGAGGGTGGCGAGTTCCTCAGCCGTACCGACGCGGATCGCACCGTGGCGTTCCATGTCCAGCCGCTGGATCTCGCCGGTCTGGCGCAGGCTGTTCAGCACCTCGCTGTCGCGGCTCATGACCTGCGCATTGACCTCGCTGACCAGCCCCATCAGCGTGCCGTATAGCGGCACTTCGTGCTGGTACATCTGCGACATGGCGCGAGAAAAGCCCGCGCGGATCTGGTCCGGGTCGGCAAAGCGTGCAGTGCTCATCAGGATGGTTTCTCCGTACGTGTTCAAGCCAGCGCTGCCAGGCAACGCTCGAAAATATCCAGCCCTTCGTGCAGAACATCGGGCTCGATGGTCAGCGGGATCAGCAGGCGGATGATGTGCCGCGACTTGCCGCTGGGCATCAACAACAGGCCAGCGTCCCTCGCTGAGGCCAATAGGTCGGCAAGCTGCCGGGTCCCTGGCTCGCCATCCGCTGTGATCAGTTCGATACCGCGCATGCAGCCTACGCCGGTCAGCCTGCCCAGGTAAGGCGACAGCTTGCCTGCCTGCCAAGCGTTGTAGCGCGAGACAATGGCGTTTTCCTGCTGTTCACCCCAGGTAGACAAATTGGCATCAGTCATTTGTGCCAGCGAGGCAAGGCCCGCAGCGCAGCCAATCGGGTTGCCGGAATAGGTGCCGCCGAGCCCGCCCTTGGGCAGGTTGTCGAGCAAATGCTTGCGACCGACCACGGCGCCCAGCGGAATGCCGCCTGCGATGCTTTTGCCCAGCAGAATAAGGTCCGGCTCGATGCCCAGGCGGCTGAACGCAAAGCGCTGCCCGGTACGGCCGAAACCGGACTGAATTTCGTCGGCGATCAATACGATGCCATGTTCATCGCAGAACGCTCGCAGCGCCTGAGCGAAATCCGCCTCCATGGCCAGGAAACCGCCTTCGCCCTGCACCGGTTCAAAGATGATGCAGGCCACATCGTTGACATCGATCTCTACGCTGAACAGTCGCTCCAGTGCCTTGAGCGCCTGCTCGGTGGTCACGCCGTTGTCCTTGCTGGGAAACGGAATGTGAAACACCGGGCCGGGCAGCACGCCGACTTTCTGTTTATAGGGCGCCACCTTGCCATTGAGGTTCAGGGTTGCCAGTGTTCGGCCATGAAAGCCGCCATCGAAGGCAATCACAGCCGTGCGGCCCGTCGCGCCACGTACGATCTTCAAGGCGTTTTCCGCCGCTTCCGCACCGCTGTTGGTGAGCATGCCGCTGAGCGGGTAACTCACCGGTACGAACTCCGTCAGTTGCCGCATGAAGCGGATATACGGATCGTGAGGCGTAGCGTTGAAGCAATAGTGGGTCAGCTTTGCCGCCTGATCCTGAATGGCCGTGACCACCTGAGGGTTGCAATGCCCCAGATTGAGCACGCCGATACCGCCGACAAAGTCGATGTAACGCTTGCCGGTGGTGTCCCATACTTCGGCATTGCGGCCGTGGGACAACGTTATGCTGTGGACAAACGAAATGGATTCGCTGATGTGTTCGCTCATCGGCCTGGACCTGACTTCGGGGGATCATGATGGCCTTATCCAAACAAACATCGGGCAACGCTCGCAAACGAAATAAAATCACCGGGTCATTCCAATAATTCCCGATGTAGCGGCTTTCGTTGCTGTTAATGGCAGGCAGTTCATTCCTAAAAGGAATCATGTTTTTCAAAAACGTCGTTTGTGGGTCAGCCCCGAGTGGATCAATACTGGGTTCATCAGTGATTTCCACCGTTTCCATGACAGGAGAATCAACATGGTTGCCGAGTTATTAGCACGTCTGGGCGTGGCGAACAGTGCCCACACACAAGGGGACTATCCGGTTTACACCCCGATTGATGGCAGCCAGATTGCCTCGGTCACGCTTGAAGGCAAGGCGCAGGTCGTGGCGCGCATCGACAGCGCCCACAGCGCGTTTCTGAAGTGGCGCACAGTACCGGCACCGCGCCGTGGCGAGCTGGTGCGGATCTTTGGTGAAGTGCTGCGTGAGCACAAGGCTGATCTGGGCGAACTGGTATCGGTCGAGGCCGGCAAGATCACTCAGGAAGGTCTGGGTGAAGTGCAGGAAATGATCGACATCTGCGACTTTGCCGTCGGTCTGTCGCGTCAGTTGTACGGCCTGACCATCGCCTCCGAGCGTCCCGGTCATCACATGCGCGAAACCTGGCACCCGCTGGGTGTGGTCGGCGTGATCAGCGCGTTCAACTTTCCGGTTGCGGTCTGGGCCTGGAACACCACGCTGGCGCTGGTCTGCGGCAACCCGGTGATCTGGAAGCCTTCGGAAAAGACTCCGCTGACCGCCTTGGCCTGCCAGGCGCTGTTCGACAAGGCGCTGAAGATTTTCGGCGATGCACCCGCAGCGCTCGCGCAGTTGGTGATCGGTGATCGTGACGCCGGTGAAGCGCTGGTCGATGACCCGCGCGTGCCACTGATCAGCGCCACCGGCAGCACCCGTATGGGCCGCGAAGTCGGTCCGCGTGTTGCTGCCCGTTTCGGGCGCAGCATCCTGGAGCTGGGCGGCAACAACGCGATGATTCTGGCCCCCAGCGCCGATTTGGACCTGGCCGTGCGCGGCATTCTGTTCAGCGCCGTGGGCACTGCCGGTCAGCGCTGCACCACGCTGCGTCGTCTGATTGTGCATCGCTCAATCAAGGACGAAGTGCTTTCCCGGGTTAAAGCGGCCTACGCCAAGGTGCGTGTCGGTGATCCTCGTGAAGGTAATCTGATCGGTCCGCTGATTGACCAGCAAGCATTTTCGGCCATGCAGAATGCGCTGACCAAGGCGCGCGACGAGGGCGGTCAGGTGTTCGGTGGCGAGCGTCAGTTGCAGGACAAATACCCGAACGGCTATTACGTCACACCGGCCATCGCCGAAATGCCTGGCCAGAGCGAAGTCGTGCGTCACGAAACCTTCGCGCCGATTCTCTACGTGCTGGCTTACGACGACTTCGAAGAAGCCTTGCGCCTCAACAACGAAGTACCTCAGGGGCTGTCGTCGTGCATTTTCACCACTGACCTGCGCGAAGCCGAGGCTTTCCAGAGTGCCGCGGGCAGCGATTGCGGTATTGCCAACGTCAATATCGGCACCAGCGGTGCGGAAATCGGCGGGGCATTTGGTGGCGAGAAGGAAACCGGTGGAGGGCGCGAGTCCGGCTCCGATTCGTGGCGCGCCTACATGCGCCGGCAGACTAATACCGTCAACTACTCCCGCGAGTTGCCGCTGGCTCAGGGCATCGTTTTCGACTGATGTGAACCGGGCGCTTATTGCCGACATTGCTGGAGCTTTTCGATGGTGCAGTTTGCTGAAGGCTGTCTGTGGGAACAATTGACTCCGCAACGTCCGGTCAGTCCGGCCTTGATTGGGGAACGAAGCGCCGACGTGTGCATCATCGGTGCAGGTTTCACCGGTTTGTCGGCGGCGTTGCGGTTGCTGGAAGGCGGAAAATCGGTGTGCGTGGTCGACGCTCATCAGGTCGGCCATGGCGGCTCCGGGCGCAACGTCGGTCTGGTGAATGCAGGCACCTGGGTGGCACCCGACGAACTGGACAAGGTATTGGGCAGTGTCGAGGCCAGCCGCCTCAATAGCGCATTGGGCGCGGCTCCGGCGCTGGTGTTTTCGACTATCGACAAGTACCGCATCGAGTGTCAGGACACCCGCACCGGCAACCTGCACATGGCCCACAATGCAAAAGGACTGGCTGATCTGCGCAGCCGTGCCGAGCAGTGGCAGCGGCGCGGTGCCAGGGTCGAACTGCTGACCGGAAAACCCTGTGAAGACGCCTGTGGCACCGACAAGGTCAGCGGTGCGTTGCTCGATCACCGTGCCGGTACGGTGAACCCGATGGCGTATGTGTCAGGCATGGCGCTCAATGTCGTGGCGCTGGGCGGTCAGCTGTTTGGCGAGTCTCCCGTCAACGGGCTGCAACGCACTGCCGATGGCTGGAAAGTGTCCACCGCCGCGGGCAGTGTGCGCGCCGAGAAGGTCATCATTGCCTCCAACGCCTACACCGAAGGTGAGTGGACCGACATCAAGGATCACATCTTCGCAGGCTACTACTATCAGGTCGCTTCACAGCCGCTCAGCGGCAGCGAGCAGGCGGGCATTCTGCGTGGCGGGCAGGGTTCCTGGGACACGCGCACGGTGCTCAGCAGTATTCGTCGCGATGCCCACGGGCGACTGGTGCTGGGCAGCCTTGGCAACGCTGGCAATTATCCGCTGTGGTTTATTCGTCAGTGGGCTGATCGCATCCAGCAGCACTACTTTCCCCAGTTGGGTCGGGTTGAGTGGCAGAGCACCTGGACTGGCCGCATCGGTTTCACCCCAGACCACTTGCTGCGTCTGTTCGAGCCTGCGCCCGGCCTGCTGGCCGCGACCGGTTTCAATGGCCGCGGCGTAACCACCGGAACGCTGATCGGCAAGTGCTTTGCCGATTACCTGCTGAGCAACGACGCAACTGCGCTGCCGGTGAGCTTTTCCAGCAGCAAAAAGGTCTCGGCCAATGGCCTGCGTACGCTGGCTTACGACGCCGGTTTCACGCTGTATCACGCTGGCCAGTGCTTACGCGTGGTGCTCTGAGTCGACTGGTTTTCAAGCCATTCTGCTTTTGATTCGCAGCTCCGCACACAGCCCGCCCTGCGCTGAATTGCGCAGGTGCAGGCTGCTTTCCAGTTTGCGCACGATCATGTCGACGATCGCCAGCCCCAGCCCAGCGCCATTGCTGTGGCCCTGACTGTAGAAGCGTTCAAAAAGGCGTGCTTTCTGTTTCTCGTCGATACCCGGCCCTGCGTCTTCGACTGACAAATGTGCGCTGCCGTCTTCCTGGCGGTTGAGCATCACGCGAATCTCGCTGGCCGGCGGGGCGAAGTTGAGCGCGTTGGTCAGCAGATTCTGCAGTGCGATGGTGATGGCTGATGGGTCGCTGTGGATCACGCAGTCATCGCCCGCCTCGAACACCAGATCGACACGCTTCTCCAGTGCCAGCGGCGTGAGCTCGGCCATTTCCTCGCGCACCAAAGTGTTCAGTTCAAAGGTTTGTAACTGGCTGACTTCAAGGCGCGGCTCAAGTCGGGCCATCGTCAGCAACTGGCTGGCCAGACGGGCAGCACGGTCGACGCCGTGCACGAGAAAATCCAGTGCCTCCAGACGCTGTTCCGGGGTTTCAGCCTGGCGGGCGTTCTGTGCGTGGATGCGCAGAATGGTCAGCGGTGTACGCAGTTCGTGGGCGGCGTCGGCGATAAACCGCCGCTCGCGCTCCAGCACGCTTTCGATCTGGGTCAGCAGACGGTTGAGCGCGTGTTGCATGGGTTCGAGCTCTTTGGGCAGCGGTGTTATATCAAGCGGCTCAAGGCTTTCGGCATCGCGTTGGCGAATAACCCTGGCCATCGACTGCAACGGGCGCAGGCCCCAGCCTATCGCCAGCCAGATCGCGACCACCAGCAGCGGCACGCCGATCAGCGTCGGCCACAAGGTGTGGCTGACAATGCGCTGAATCAGGTCCTGACGCACATCGTCGCGCTCACCGACCCAGATCAGGAAACCCTGCTGCGGGTCGGCCAGGAGGAAGCCGCACCACTCATGCCCGTTCTCGACCAGATCATGCGAGCCTTCTTCTGCGGGAGGCGCACTGAGCAGCGGCGCTTCGGCCGAACGCACCAAAAGCTCGCCCGACGTGCGCCAGACCTGAAACGTCAGCCGGGTTTCGTACGGATGGGCAACGCCACTGGTACCGACCCGGCTCATGGCCTGATCGAACGCTTGATAAAGCTTGTCCAGATCCTGCTCACCCGTAGCGCGCTGGCGCAGCACACCCTGCAACAGGCGCGCGCTCTGGGCCAGTTGCGCATCGTAGACTTCTTCTATTTCGTGATGGCTGTCGCGCAGCGCGAGCAGGCTGATCGCCAGGTCGCCGAGCAGCAACAGCACCAGCACCGGGACCAGAATGCGCGCGCGTACCGAGGTCATGCCTTGAGCTCCAGCAGGTAGCCGACGCCGCGCACGGTGCGGATCAGTTCGGTGGACAGTTTCTTGCGCAGGTTGTGAATCAACACTTCCAGAGTGTTGCTTTCGACCTTGTCCTGCCAGCCATACAGGGTATTGGACAAGCGCTCGCGGGTGACCACCTTGCCGGGGCGGATCATCAATTGGTGCAGCAGTTGATATTCCATTGGCGTCATCGGCACTTCGCTGCCCTGAAAACTGACCTGCTGCGAAGCCGGGTCGAGGCTGATACCGGCGTGTTCCAGCAACGGCTGCGCACGTCCCTGGCTACGCCTGAGCAAAGCCCGGACCCGGGCTTTGAGTTCATCGACGTCGAACGGCTTGATCAGGTAGTCGTCGGCACCGGCGTCCAGGCCGGCAATGCGGTCGGCGGTGCCGTCGCGCGCGGTCAGGATCAGCACCGGCAGGGCAAGCTCTTCGGCGCGCAACTGGCGCAGCAGATCGAAACCATCCATGCGCGGCAGGCCGAGGTCGAGCAGCAACAGGTCGAAGGGTTCGCTGCGCAGGGCGTGCAGCGCGCTCAGCCCGTCTTCCAGCCAGTCCAGCGTGTAGCCCTCGGTGTTCAGGGCCACACGGATGCCTTGGCCAATCGCACGATCATCCTCGACAAGAAGCAGGCGCATAGGGTTGTGACCAATGAATAGGGTGAGAAGGGCGCCATCATGCCGTCAGCAGGCAGCGTCGCGAAGTGCCGTGTGTCCGGGAAGATGTTACGAGCTGTTGCGTATTAAGCTTTTCCTAAGACTGGTTTCGCACAGTAGCGGCTCCTTAACTGCCTGTGAGTATCTGTCATGCGTAAAGTCCTGCTGGTTTCCCTGTTGCTGGCCAGCCCGCTGGCCCTTGCCGGTCCGCAATGCACCACCGCTGAAAAGTCCCAATGGCAGGATCAGGCCAAATTCCAGGAGCAGCTCAAGGCTCAGGGTTACGAGATCAGCAAGTTCAAAGTGACTGACGGCAACTGCTACGAGATTTACGGCTTCGATAAGGACAAGCGCAAGGTCGAGATCTATCACGATCCGGTCACTGGTAAAGCGGTCAAGACCGAGATCAAGTAATGAACCGGGTTTCCCTGCGCCTGTGGGACCCGCTGGTCAGACTGTTTCATATCTCGATCGCGGGTGTTTTCGTTGCCAATTACTTCTTCAATGAGGCGGGTGACGACTGGCACGTCTGGCTGGGCTATTACGCGGTTGCCTGGCTGGCGGTGCGAGTGGTGTGGGGATTTATCGGACCAGCCAGCGCGCGCTGGAGCGATTTCTGGCCGAGCCCGGCGCGCCTGCGTGCGCATGTCCGGTCGCTGATCAACCGGCAGCCGGTACACAGGCTCGGTCATTCTCCGCTCGGTGCGCTGGTCATGGTACTCATGATGGCGCTGATCTTCGGCATGGGCCTGACCGGCTTCCTGATGGAGGAAGTTGATGCCTTGTGGGGTGCTGACTGGCCTTTGCAGGCTCATGAAATTCTCGCCAATACATTGTGTGCCCTGGTAGTGCTGCACATGGCCGCGGCCATCTTCGAAAGCTTTCAAGTGCGTGACAACCTGCCCTTGTCGATGCTGACAGGCAAACGACGTCCGTTACCTGAAGATCGCCATCGCTGAAACCACCTCCTTGCCCTTCATCACAGTGATGCCTCCTGATGCGTGTTATTTCCCAAAACCTGACTGCATGGAGCGCAGGCCTGATTGTTGTAGTGATTTTTCTCAGTGCATGGCTAAGCCATCCACAGCACCGGATATCTGCCTTTGCCGTGAGCACCGCACCGGTCGATGCTGAAAGTGTGGCACCCAAGGCATCCTACATTTCGCGTTTCGCGTCTTCTGATCTGGACGATTTCGTGCATTCGTCAGCCGTGACGGCATTGCCTGGCGGCGACCTCATGTCGGTATGGTTCGCCGGTTCTCGCGAAGGCGCGGGAGACGTTGAAATACGTACCTCGCGGTTCGATGCGTCCAACGGTGAATGGGGCGGCGAGCAGGTCCTGGCGACCCGGGCGTCCACTCAGTCAGGTACTGGCAAATACATCCGCAAACTGGGCAACCCGGTGATCGCGCTGGCTCCGGACAATCGCCTGTGGCTGTTCTACGTGTCAGTCTCGGTCGGCGGCTGGGCGGGCAGTACTGTCAATGCCATGGTGTCCAGCGATATGGGGGTCAGTTGGTCGCCGCCGTGGCAGCTGGTGACATCGCCGTTTTTGAACATCAGCACGCTGGTACGTGGCGCGCCGGTGTTTCATACCGACGGCTCGATCGGCCTGCCGGTCTACCACGAGTTTCTCGGCAAGTTTGCCGAATACCTGTATCTGAGCGCAGATGGCGAAGTCATCGACAAGTTTCGCATCAGCCGCGGTAAAAATTCCCTGCAGCCCACCGTCGTACCGTTGGACGGCCAACGCGCCGTAGCCTTGCTGCGTTATGCCGGCGAGACGTTTCACCGGGTACTGGCCAGCCGTACCGAAGACGGCGGTCAGACCTGGAGCGAGCCGCAACCGCTGACACCCAGCAATCCCAACTCGTCGCTGGCCGCCGTCGGCGTACCGGGTAAGGGCTTGCTGGTGGCGTTGAATGACCTGCGCGAAGGTCGCTTCAAGCTCAGCCTGTACAGCACCGACGAGCAGATGAAGGTCTGGCGGCCACTGCCGGATCTGGACAAGTCACCCGATCCGCTGGGTACACCGTTTGCCCTGGAAGCCTACAAGGCTGCCATCGGCGAAGGCTTTCGCGCTTCCAGTGGCGCACGTCGCCAACCGATGGAAGCCGAGTTTCTGAGCAATCTGGACCAGCGTGTCTGTTCCGCGCAGGGGTGTGATTTCGAATACGAATACCCGTACTTCATCCGTAGCCCGGACGGCCTGTATCACCTGGTCTACTCGTGGAATAACACCTTCATCAAACATGTCAGCTTCAACGAGGCCTGGCTGGCGGAGCAACTTTTATGATCGCTTTGGGATTGGCTCATCTGGCGTTTGCCTGGACCCTGTTTGTGCTATTGGCTCCGCTGACCGCATCGTTATGGTGGCGCTGTGGCCTGCTGGCAGCGACCTCGCTGTTGAGCGTTATTTCATTCGACGGTTTGTCGATGGCGTCGTACGCTCGCAGCCTGACCGACGATCTGGCAATCAGCAGTCTGGTGGTGCTGGGCTGGCTGACCTTGCAGCGATTGGGTGTGCTCAGACCGATGGCAGTTTCCCGGCGATGGGTGATGCTGCTGGTGTTCGCTGTGCTGGCGCTGACGTTGTATCCGGCCACGCTGGGTCTGACTTACTTCGACCCCTACCGCTGGGGTTACAATCCGCGACCGATGATCATTATTGTCGCCGTTATCGCGTTGGGGCTGGTCTTGATGCGTAATGCGCTGGCTGTAGTGATGCTGGCTGCTGCGACGCTGGCATTCACATTTCGTATCAAACCGTCGGAAAATTATTGGGATTACCTGATTGACCCGCTTCTCGCCCTGTACTGCTGCGGGGCTTTGCTGAGCCTGGGCATCCGTTTTGTTTATCGCCGGGCAACGGAGTCGCGCCGTTCGGCCACTCTGTCTGCTGGCAATGTCTAGAGGAATGACGATGAGTTGGTTGCAATCGCGACGCCTGCATTATTGGCTGGGCGCGGTCATGTTGGTATTCCTGCTGTCGGCGTTACTGAGGGGGGTGTTTTTCTTCGGATTTTCTGGCGTCGAGCCGGGCGCCCTGTTTACCCATGGCGAGGTTGCGCAGACGCTGGGTATCGGCGTGCGTTTCGACCTGCGTCTGGCGCTGCTGATACTGCTGCCGGTCGCAGTGTTGCTCTGGTTGCCGCGCTGGAACATGGTCAGCCAGCCGGTCTTGCGCTGGCTGGCGCGAGGCTATCTGATTGTTGCGCTGGCTGTTCTGACGATGATTCATATCGTCGACTTTGGTCATTACGCCTATCTCGGGGTCAGGCTCAACGCCAGCGTGATGCGCTATCTGGAGGATGCGCAGATTTCCCGGGACATGCTCTGGCAGACCTATCCGGTGCTGTGGATCACTGCTGGCTGGTTGCTGACCGTTGCAGCGCTTGGCTGGGCGCTGCTCAGGCTTGAACGTGTCACTCTGGACCGCCAGGCCCGGCCGCTCAATCGCTGGTCCGTGGTCTGGGGTTCGGCACTGGTGGTCTGTGCGACCTTTCTCGGTTTGCTGGGCCGGGTCGAGAATCTCAATCTGGAAAATCCCGTACCGTTGCGCTGGAGCGATGCATTCTTTTCCGGCAACAGCCAGGTCGCGGCACTGGGGCTCAACCCGGCGCTGTTCCTGTACGACACGCTCAAGGTCTCCCAGTCCCACTTCGATGAAGCCCAGGTGCGTGAACACTATGAGTCGGTCGCGCGCTATCTGGGTGTCCAGCAGCCAGATGCGCAGGCCTTGAACTTCAAGCGTCACCAGCCTGTGCAGCCTTACCGAGTGCGCAGCGAGCGGCCGCCGAATGTCATGTTCGTCATGCTTGAATCACTGGGCACCAGTGCTGTCGGTGCCTACGGCAATCCGCTGAACCCGACGCCGAATCTGGACCACCTGGCGACTCAAAGCTGGTTCTTCAAGCATTTCTATGTGCCGGTGACCGGCACCGCAAAAACGGTCTGGGCAAGCATCACCGGGGTGCCCGATGTCACCCGCCAGGAAACGGCTACGCGTCATCCGCTGCTGACGCGTCAAAACACCATCATCAATGACTTCAAGGGCTACGAGAAGCTGTACATGATTGGTGGCAATTCCGGTTGGGCCAACATGAACGCGTTGATCCGCCGCAGTATCGATGACGTGCGCCTTTACGACGAGCGCGACTGGAAGTCGCCGCAGGTGGATGTGTGGGGGATTTCCGACCTGGATCTGTTCAAGGAGAGCGACCGGATTCTGCGCGCGTTGCCAGCTGACAAACCGTTCTTTGCCTACGTACAGACCGCTGGCAATCACCGGCCATTCACCATCCCCAAAGACAACGATGGTTTTCAGGTCAGCGACAAGACACTGGAGCAGGTGCAGGCCGCCGGTTCGCGAAGCGTGGAGCAATACAACGCGGTGCGTCTGCTGGACTTCAATATCGGTCGGTTGATGGAACTGGCCAAGGCGGGCGGTTATTACGAAAACACCATCTTTGTGCTGTTTGGTGATCACAACACACGCATCAGCCAGATCCCGCACATGGCCCCGGCGTTCGAACAACTGGGGCTGGAGAGCAATAACGTTCCGCTGTTGATTCATGCGCCCGGCCTGCTGGGCACCCGGGTAGTCGATGACGCGGTCGGCCTTGCGGATCTACTGCCGACACTGGCGGGAATGACCGGTATGCCATTCACCAGCGGCACGATGGGCCGTGACATTCAGCAGCCCGCTCCCGAAGGCGAACGTGTGGTGCCGTTGGTACTGCGTGAAGGCACGTTCCCGCTGATTGGCGGTGTCACCCGTAACTACCTGCTGCAAATGGAGCACGATGGCAGTTCGCCCACGC
Source organism: Pseudomonas syringae group sp. 247E2 (assembly GCF_032587795.1). Lineage (NCBI taxonomy): Bacteria > Pseudomonadati > Pseudomonadota > Gammaproteobacteria > Pseudomonadales > Pseudomonadaceae > Pseudomonas > Pseudomonas syringae group sp. 247E2. The sequence continues at coordinate 1,259,111 of NZ_JAWHPK010000001.1, forward strand.
TTCACGATCTGTCTTCCCTCACGCCGCTGGATAACGTCGCCGAGCAGAACCCGCAAGAGTTCGAGCGGCTGCGTGACCTCACTCGCGGCCTGCATGAAACCTCGCGAATGATGCTGTATCAGAACGTGCGCTGATCACCCGAACCACGCCAGGCGCAGGATATTGCGCAAGCCTATGGTCAAGGCCGTATGCTTGCGTGATGATGGCATCTGTATTTGATGATGTTAAAGTGCTTGCCAATGTGAACCCTGCACGGATTAAAGACGTACATGGCGCTGTTTTCGACTATCGTCACCAGTCAAGAGCAAGTTCTTCGGGCGGTATAAACAGCTGCCCGAGGCACTGGCTATTTTTCTGGTGGATTATGGTATTTCATCGCTAATACCGGAAAAAACTGTCGGATTTTGCTTCGAATCTGTATTTTGGCGGCCTGTTTTCGCTCGGATGCGTTTTTTGTCTATTGCACACTCAAGAGCCTTCCTGGATGCCGGCAAGTTTTTCATGTGTTACCTCGCCGAAATTGCTTGCTGCACTGCGTGCTGAAACGAGTCAGCTTCACGTTAAGCTCGAAAAACGCATGCCGTTTTTTTCACCCGCGCTGGATCATGCTCTTTACCTTCGCTTGCTTAAGGCTTATTACGGCTTTTATGCACCGCTTGAAGCTGCATTGCACGACAGTGCCTTGATGCCTGCGGAGCTTATCCCGCAAGATCGGGTCAAAACCGCTGTGCTGGTCGAGGACCTGCGTGCTCTGGGTCTGTCTGATGACGACATCAGGCAACTGCCTCGCTGCGAGCAACTGCCAGCAGTGGATACGCCCGGTTCATGCCTGGGAGTCATGTACGTCCTTGAAGGTGCAACGTTGGGCGGGCAGGTGTTACGGCGCGAAATAAACAGGCGACTGGGTCTGGATGAGCAGAGTGGAGCGGCCTTTCTCGATGTTTACGGTGCCGATACCGGGCCACGCTGGAGGGCGTTTTTGAACCACCTGGATGCAGTGCCGCGAGAAGTTGTTTTTATTGACGCCGCAGCGTTTGCGGCGCAGTCCACATTTGCATGTTTCGAGCAATGGCTCGATGGTCAAGAGGTACTGCTATGAGCCAACTCGACAAGGACGCTTTTGAAGTCCTCCTGGCCAATTGTGCGGATGAGCCTATTCAGTTTCCCGGAGCCATTCAGCCTCACGGTCTGTTGTTCACTCTGGAAGAGCCAAACCTGACGATCCTGCAGGTCAGTGCGAATGTGCAGAGCGTGCTGGGCCATGCACCCGAACACGTTCTCGGTAAAGGCCTCGAGCATGTTCTGGGGGCCGGCTGGGCCGAGGTGATCAGAAGCGCCAGCGCTCATGATTCGTTCGTTGATGCGCAACGCTTGCTGATGACGGTCAATGGCATCGAGTTCGAAGCCTTGATGCACCGCAATCAGGGGGTACTGGTTCTGGAACTCGAGATTCAGGACAAGGACGCGCAAGCGGTCAGTTATACCGAGCGCACTGGCAACATGGGCCGTATGTTGCGTCAGTTGCACGCTGCGAGTGATCTGCAAACGCTGTATGAAGTCAGTGTCCGCGAGATCCAGCGTATGACCGGTTACGACCGGGTACTGATCTATCGTTTTGAAGAAGAAGGCCATGGTCAGGTGATCGCTGAAGCGTCTGCACCCAGCATGGAACTCTTCAACGGCCTGTTCTTTCCGGCGTCGGACATTCCCGAGCAGGCGCGCGAACTGTACCGCCGCAACTGGCTGCGCATTATTCCTGATGCCGATTACACCCCGGTGCCATTGGTGCCTCAATTGCGCCCCGACACTCAGCAGCAACTCGATCTGAGTTTTTCGACGCTGCGAAGTGTTTCGCCGATCCACTGTCAGTACATGAAAAACATGGGCGTGCTGTCGTCCATGAGTGTTTCGCTGATTCAGGGCGGCAAGTTGTGGGGGCTGATCAGTTGCGGGCACCGTACCCCGTTGTACGTGTCCCACGAACTGCGCAGTGCCTGCCAGGCGATAGGTCAGGTGTTGTCGCTGCAGATCAGCGCAATGGAAGCTCTGGAAATAAGCCGTCAGCGCGAGGCGAAAGTCAGAGCGCTTGAGCAACTGCATCAAGCCATGGCCGAGTCCGAAGAAAACGTCTTTGACGGTCTGGCACAACAGCCGCAATTGCTGATGGATCTGGTCGGTGCGACCGGCGTCGCGATCATCGAAGACCGGCAGACGCATTGTTACGGGGCCTGCCCGGAGGTTTCGGATATACGTGCGCTGCACACATGGATGATTGCAGGCGGCGAGCCGGTGTATGCCAGTCATCATCTTTCCAGTGTCTACGCGCCCGGGGAAGCTTACCAGCCAGTCGCCAGTGGTGTATTGGCCATGAACTTGCCCAAACCTGTGGATAACGGCGTGATCTGGTTTCGTTCCGAGGTCAAGGAAAGCGTCCAGTGGAGCGGTGATCCGAACAAACCGCTGAACATGGAAAGCTCGGAAGGCGGTATGCGCCTTCGGCCGCGCACATCGTTTGAAATCTGGAAGGTCGAAATGACCGGGATTGCGCCAAAGTGGAGCCATGGCGACGTGTTTGCAGCTAACGACCTGCGCCGCTCCGCGCTGGAAAACGACCTTGCCCGCCAGGTGCGCAAGGAGCAACAGGCCGTTCGTGCCCGTGACGAACTGGTAGCGGTCGTTTCCCATGACTTGCGCAACCCGATGACGGTCATTTCCATGCTCTGCGGAATGATGCAGAAGTCGTTCAGCTCCGATGGGCCACACACCTCGCGGCGTATTTCCACGGCAATCGACACCATGCAGCAAGCAGCCAGCCGCATGAATGTGTTGCTTGAAGACCTGCTCGACACGTCGAAAATCGAAGCAGGCCGCTACACCATCACACCGCAGCCACTGGAAGTCAGCCAGATTTTCGAAGAGGCCTACACCTTGCTGGCCCCGCTGGCGATTGACAAATCCATCGAGATTTCCTTCAATGCCGAGCCCGACCTCAAGGTCCAGGCCGACCCGGAGCGCCTGTTCCAGGTGCTGTCCAACCTGATCGGCAACGCCATCAAGTTCACCCCGAAACTGGGCAAGATCGGCGTGGCGGCGATGTCCAACGGCACTGAAATCGTGTTCACCGTGCGTGATTCCGGCGAGGGCATCCCACCCGAGCAACTGCCGCACATCTTCGAACGCTACTGGACCGTCAAGGAGGGCAACCCGACCGGCACCGGTCTGGGCTTATACATCTCCCAAGGCATCATCAAGGCCCACGGCGGAGAACTGGGAGCGCAAAGCCAGTTGGGTGAGGGTAGCGAGTTCCGCTTTACTGTGCCAATTGCGCATTGATTGCTTTCTCAGGCTTGAGGCGTAGATGACTCAAGCCTGAGCGGCATCAGCCCTGATGCCAGTCAGTGGCTTTTTCGATGTATTGAGCGTTGGCTGGAAGTGCCTTGCGCAGAAACGCGAGGTATTTGTCCATAAGCGCCTTGCTGGGAAAACGCGCGGCGAATCCGCTGGTTATATCCTCGCAATGGATAATGACCATCAGACGTTTGTGATCAACCGTGACAAATTCATGCAAATGCCACGGGGCGGTTTGTCGATAGTGGACGGGGTTTTCCCAGTTCAGCAGTTTGATGGCTGTGATAAAGGCCATCGCCACTGGGCCGATCAGGAAGAGCAATGATCCGGTGAGAGGGGCGACGAGGACGAATGCCAGGATGACGAAAATAGCGATGCCTTTGAAAAGTGCGGAGGCGAAGTCGGGATAGTGGAGGTAGTACTCGACTGTGGCACCGTCGGTTTTCAGGGTGTAGTTGTAGATGGTTTTTTGGCGGATGATCAATGCAATCAGGTAGAGAGCCGCTCCTGCGGATGTATACACCAAAAACAGTGCCTCGGAAGGACTGTCTAAGTATATATCCCGGCCAATCCATACAAAAAATAGTGATGGGCATGCACAGATGGTTATTGTAATCAGCTCAGTCAAAAGTATTTCATTAGGCGATCTTGCCATAGTTGTTATTGACCAATTCAAGACGTCCTCGCCACTCAGATAGTTTTTGGGTTTACTATTAATCTGTAACGCGTCAGTCATGCTTTCAAGCTCTTTTGGGGAGCAGGTATGGCAGTTATTTTTTTTCATGATTTTTACTCTGCTATTTCGAGTGTCAAGGTGCCAATTCGGCTAGTTGCCTTTATTTCAAGTTCGGTACTGATCAGGCCGTCGAATGTGGTCTTTACCTCACTAGTTAGTTCAAGCTGAAACAGATATCCGGTATCCTCTTTTCCTGACTTTATGAGGCTGCTGGAGTACCATATTTGTAGCTCAAGATACGTTGCTTCTTTGTCAAGGGGCACCCATGTCTCCCATACGACAGCCTCATCCTCCGGAGGCATTAGCGGATAGGTAAAGTCCTCGCACGCATTGCGGACAGGTTGATTGGAGAGCTTTCCAAAATAGTCAGTATTCTTGAACTGACCTCTGTCGAGAAAAGGCCAGTGTATGGGGTTATCTATTTTTTCTACCGGAAGCACGCCCAGCGGACTTTTGTTGCTGATGACGTCGAAATGCACAGACTGCCCGCGCAGACTGGCATCAGCCCTGATGCCAATTAGTGGCTTTTTCGATGTATTGAGCGTTCGCTGGAAGTGCCTTGCGCAGGAACG